>JBBQDM010000004.1:0-260135 GCA_038319675.1 Vicinamibacterales bacterium | reverse complement strand
TGACCCTGCCAGTCGGTGCAGCGGGTCTGTGGAACGTTCGGACTATCCATGTGGTCCCCGCGCCGGCCGGTGCCGATGCGGACTGGGACGTACACTGGGCCAGCTTCGTTTTCAGCGTGAGGTGAGACGCGCCTGAGGTCGCTCATCGCGGTGTCTTGCCGGTCAGGTCCACTGCAGCCCTCACCGCCCGCGCCAGGTCGACGGCGGGGCCGCGTCCGAAGTAGTGCAGGAAAATAACGACCGGGCGCGTATCGGTCATGTGGTGGTGGATCGCCACGATGTCGATGTTGTGCGCTCGGAGCGCTGCCAGCACAGGCGTGACTTCGTGCTCGAGCATTGCCACGTCGCCCGCGACCATCGCGTCTGCATTCGTGCCTGTGAAGGCGGCCCAGGTATTCAGGCCCATCCGACTGTTGACGAGAGCACCATGCTCGCGCATGTCGATATCGGGCCGTCCGATGGTGATCTTGTAGACCGCGCCATTCTGTTCACCCTGAGTGCCGATGATCGTCGCCAACCTTGCCGTGTCGAGCGTGGCGGCGGGTACCGCAGGTGCCGGAGCGGCCACCCGCGGGCGCTTGGCGGCAAATCCGTTAATCAGGTCGACCGCCGGCTTCAGCTTCTGCGCCAGGTCTGCTGCGGTGCCGTGGCCGTGCACATGCATGTAGAACATCCGCGGCTGATCCCAGAAGAAGTGGTTGTGCAGCGCCGTCACGTGCAGGCCGTTGGTCAGGATCGCCGACATCACCGGGTTCACCTCGTCCTCGGTGAGGACCAGGTCGCCCATCATGACGTCCATGTCGTGGTCGCCCTTTGTGAACGCAACCCACCCACCGAAGCCAAACGGTGTCGGTGCCGGACGGCCCGCGATCGTGACCGCGATGTCACTCCGGGGAATATTGACCTTGAGGACGCGGTCCTTGAAGTCACCCGTCTTGCCAAGCGTCGTCAGCACCGCCGAGTAGTCGTCTGGGATGGTCTGCGCACCGGCCGGTACTGGACCCACGACGCCCACGACCAGGGCCAGCAGCAGGGACTGTGTTACTCGCATGATGACCCTCAATTCCCGCCGGCTGGCCGGCGCCGGGCGGCGGTTGACGTGTGGCGAATCTTCCAGGAACCGTTGTCCTTGGAGAGCACGAACGTCGCCAGTCCGCCGCTGTCCAGGAGGCGTTCGCCGGTCTTGGCTTTGATCATGTAGTCGGCGGTGACGTACGCGCTGTCGGGACCCAGCACGTGAGGGACCACGTTGGTGTGCGCGAATTCCAGGTTCTCAAACGCCTTCAACTCCGGTCCCAGGTGCGTCTCGCTGTAGTTCTTCCATCCACGATTGATGCCGCTGCCTTCATAGACGATCGTCTCCGGTGCGTACATGGTGGCCAGCTTCGCGAGATCCTTGGCCACGAACGCGGCGTCATAGGCCGTGAAGAAGTCCGCGAGTTCCTTCTCGACTGGTGTCATGGCCCGAGGCTTGAGCGCCATCGCGCAGACCGAACACGTGCCGGCCTTTGTGTCCAGAACGTGCGGGTGCATAGAGCACGTAAACAGCTCGGCGGCCTGCCATGCCGACGTGTGTGACGTGCCTGTGGCCAACAACGCGACGACCAGTGTGAATGCGAGTGTTCGGACGATTCTCATGGGGCGGCTCCTCTGCAGGGTTTCGGAAGCCACTATTCTACTCGTGCTTTCCGTCGTGCGGAGGAGGGCACATGTCACGTGCTGTTCTGCATGGAACAGACGCATTCCGCGGCGAGGCCCCACAGTGGGAGATCGGACGCGATAACCGCCGAGCGGATGCAGATACGGACGAATACCGATCGCAACATCACCGGCCATTCACATGCAACGAAGGTGCCCATGAACAACGACGAACGAGAAGATCTGAACGACAACGGCATCGCTGACGAGATCGAGCCGCCAATTCCTGATATCGGGGCCGGCCAACAGCAACTCGCCGATCGCCTGAAGAACAACCAGGGCTCCGATCCGACGCTGTCTGGCGGCGACGTCGATGCCCGCTGGGAGGACGCTGAGTCAGGGGGAGATGAGACGGTCGGCGGCAGCACAGCCACCCCGGGACGCAACGACCTGGATGCGATCGGCGAGGCGATGGGCGTGGCCTACGCGGACGGTGAGGTGTTGAAGGTCGGTGAAAAAGAAGCCGGCCGCGACCAACACCGATGGGAGCTCGATCCAGCCTCGTCTGAAGACTACGCTGACCGCACCAAGGGCCGGAAATAACCCATCCGACCGTGCCGCCGCTATCGGATGATGACGTCCTGCTGGACAGGCTCCAGTGCGAGACGTTCGAATACTTCCTGCAAGAGGTCAACCCGCGTAATGGGCTGATTGCCGACAAGACGCGAGACGGCTGGCCCGCCAGCATTGCGGTGACCGGCCTCGCGCTCGCGTCCTACCCCGTTGGCGTGGAGCGTGGCCTCATGACTCGTGAGGCCGCCGTAGAGATCACGCTGACGACCCTGCGATTCTTTCGCGACAGTGTGCAGGGGACGATGCCGGATGCGACCGGCTACAAAGGTTTCTACTATCACTTTCTCGACATGAAGACGGGACAGCGAGCTTGGCGGTGCGAGCTCTCGACCGTCGACACGGGATTCCTGCTTGCCGGCGCACTGACCGCCGCCGCCTACATCGACCGCGATACTCAGGACGAGAGCAAGATCAGAACCCTGGCTGACGAGTTGTACCGGCGTGCCGATTGGCGATGGGCGCAGCACGACGAGGCGACGCTCACGCATGGCTACAAGCCACGAAGCGGCTTCCTCAAACATCGATGGAAGGGGTACGACGAGGCGCTGTTGCTGTACGTGCTGGCACTGGGATCACCCACGTATCCGCTGCCCGCCGAAAGTTACCAGGCCTGGCTGTCCACGTATGCCTGGAAGAACATTTACAACTACGAATTCGTGTACGCAGGGCCGCTGTTTATCCATCAGCTGTCACACATCTGGATCGACTTCAGAGGCATTCAGGACGTCTACATGCGGGACAAGGGGCTCGACTATTTCGAAAACAGTCGTCGCGCCACCTATGTGCAGCGCGAGTATGCGATCCGCAATCCACGTGAGTTTGCGTTCTACAGCAAGGATTGCTGGGGCCTGACTGCGAGCGACGGGCCCGGGCCCGCGACATTAAAAATCGACGGCGTCGAACGCCGGTTCTTCGACTACCGGGCGCGCGGCGCTCCACACGGACCTGATGATGGAACAATTGCGCCGTGGGCCGTGGTCGCCTCATTGCCCTTCGCGCCGGAGATCGTGCTCCCGGCCGTCCGGTACTTCACCGATCAGGTCGAGCTCGACCAAGCTGATTCGTATGGCTTCAAGGCGACGTTCAATCCGACATTTCCAGTCGCGTCCGGACACGCCCATGGGTGGGTGTCGCCATGGAACTTCGGACTCAATCAAGGACCGATCGTCTTGATGATCGAGAACCAGCGTACAGGCCTGATCTGGCGGCTGATGCGCCAGTGTCCCTACATCGTCCGGGGATTGCGCCGGGCCGGATTCCAGGGCGGATGGTTATGACCTTCCGGAGGCTCGTGCTTTTTACGATCGGACACTCCACGTGGTCGATAGAGGAGTTCATCCGCCTTCTCAAAGCGCACGGCGTGCGGCGGGTCATCGATGTGCGTACGATCCCGCAATCGCGACACAACCCCCAATTCAGTCGGACCGTTTGTCTCCGTCTCTGCACCCCGCTCGGATGCATTACTGTCGAGGCGCGCGAAATCACCAGCGGCGTTCGCGCACGCCCCCACGTGTTGACCGCGTGGGCCAGGGTGAGGGGCGCTCAGGTTACTTGTCCTGCCGAATCCGAGGCAGGCCAGGCGATCGTCAGGAGAAAGGCCTGTCTTCGAGGGCTTCAACGTCATGAGACAGCGCGTCTGACAGTCGTGGATGTTCACAAACGCACAGCCATCGGCTGAGTGTTCCACCTACGCTCGACGCAACCCCTACCTCGACACGTGTGGCCGTTGTCACACCGCAGGGATTTTGGAGGGTTCGATGTCCGACAGCTCCGAGCACGACGCGTATCGTCGGCCGCACACCCCGCCCATGGCAGAGCCGTTCATGGAGTTCGATCTCCCAGCTGGAAGACCAACGCCGGGCGTACGACGGCGGTGACGTCAGCATCGCAATCGCGTCACACCCAGCTTCGAACGCGTCGACCAGCGCTACGTGCGCGCGGGGTTGGCTTGATAAGTGTCAGGAAAAGAGGGTAGTCACATGAATAAAACCACGACCAATAACAACACAGTGCTGATCATCATCGGGACGGTCATCGTCGTCTTGTTGCTCGTGCTGGTCTTCGGCGGCGGAATGATGACAGGCGGCATGATGGATTGGTGGAGGTAGCGGCACCACACCACGATACGCCGCTCCGCCACGCCAACTGACAGCCGGTGACAGGAGACGCGAGATGAAAGCACACGAGCACGAGGTCGGCAAGAAGGCCCGCGTGGGACCCACCCACCATGCGCACATGGCGGCGGATTTCCGGAAGCGGTTCTGGATCTCACTGGCCCTGACCGTGCCCATTCTCGTCCTGTCGCCGATGCTCCAATCGTTGGTGGGGCTCGACGACGCGATCAGTTTTCCAGGCGACCTGTATGTACTGTTTGGCCTGTCATCTGCGGTCTTCTGGTATGGCGGGTGGCCGTTTCTCAAGGGGTTTGTCGAGGAACTGACATCCCGCCGTCCCGGGATGATGACACTTATCTCGGTCGCCATCGCTACGGCGTACATCTACAGCAGTGCCGTCGTCTTCGGCCTGGCTGGAAAGATGTTCTTCTGGGAGCTGGCCTCCCTCATCGACATCATGCTGCTCGGGCATTGGATCGAGATGAAGTCCGTGATGGGCGCGTCGCGAGCGTTGGAGGAGCTGGCCAAACTCATGCCCTCCGATGCCCACAAGCTCATGCCTGATGGCAGCGTCACGGACGTGGCGCTAAGCGAACTGGCAGTGGATGACAGGGTCCTGATCAAGCCCGGTGAGAAGATTCCCGCAGACGGTCTGATTGTGTCCGGCGAGAGTTCTGTTGATGAGGCAATGCTCACCGGTGAATCGACCCCCGTGGCCAAGGCGACCGGCGGCAAGGTCATTGGCGGATCCATCAACGGCGAAGGGTCGCTGACCGTCGAGGTCAAAGGCACTGGCAAGGATTCGTTTCTGTCGCAGGTCATCGATCTCGTCAAACAGGCTCAGGACAGCAAATCAAAGACCCAGGACCTCGCCAACACCGCAGCGATGTGGCTCACCATCGTTGCGCTGGGCGGCGGCGTGATCACCTTCTTCATCTGGCAGGTGATCGTGGGTCGGGACTTCGCGTTCGCGATCGAACGCACCGTCACCGTCATGGTCATCGCCTGCCCGCATGCCCTGGGCCTTGCCGTGCCGCTGGTCGTCGCCGTCTCTACCGCGCTGGCCGCGAGCAACGGCTTGCTCATTCGCAATCGTGTGGCCTTCGAGAGTGCCCGAAAACTGCAGGCCGTCATTTTTGACAAGACCGGCACGCTCACCGAGGGCCGGTTTGGCGTGTCCGACACCTTGGTTCTTGGTGAGGACATCACCGAAGAGTTGCTCCGCACCTACGCCGCCTCCGTGGATGCACATTCCGAGCATCCAATCGCCAAGGCCATCGCCGCCGCTTCAGAACACAAGCTGCCCGTGGACAATTTCAAGAGCATCACCGGCAAAGGTGCCGAGGGCCGGGTCGAGGGCAAAGACATCAAGGTGGTCAGTCCCGGCTACCTGCGAGAGCAGAACATCGCGCTCACCGATCCGCGCGTGGAGCCGCTGCAGGCCCAGGGCAAGACCGTCGTGTTCATTCTTGTCGACGGCGCGTTGAAGGGCGCGATGGCGCTGGCCGACATTGTTCGACCCGAGGCGAAGCAAGCCATTGACGCCCTCAAGGCACTCGACATCCGCTGCATGATGTTGACCGGAGACAACAAGGCGACGGCCAAATGGGTCTCGGACCAGGTCGGGCTGGATGAATACTTCGCTGAAGTGCTGCCCAAGGACAAAGCCGCCAAAGTGAAAGAAGTCCAATCTCGCGGCGTGTTGGTCGCGATGACTGGCGATGGCGTGAACGACGCCCCGGCCCTGGCGCAGGCGGATGTGGGCATCGCCATTGGTGCCGGGTCCGACGTGGCGGTCGAAACCGCGGACGTGATCCTGGTGCGGAGCAATCCGCTGGATGTCGTGGCGATTGTGCAGCTCTCGCGGGCCACGTATCGCAAGATGATTCAGAACCTGCTCTGGGCCACCGGCTATAACGTCGTCGCCCTCCCGCTGGCCGCCGGAGCCCTGTACGCCTGGGGCGTGCTGCTCACTCCCGCGTTGGGCGCCGTGCTGATGTCCGCGAGCACGGTGATTGTGGCCGTCAACGCGCGACTGTTGAGACTCAAGCAATGAATGAAGCACCACACCACGAGACGCCGCTCCGCCACGGCCGGGGGCGGAGCGGAGCGCTATCGGTCACATCAGTTCTTGTGTTTCATCATCGGGCACATCGCCATCGAGTCCTTGCCTTCGGCCATGTGCTCCATCATGTGGCTCATCATGCCCTGGTGCATGTTCATCATGCCGGCATGCATCGCGTGACGCTGGGCCACGATTTCGGTGACGACAAGGGCCGTCGCCGCCGGTTTGTCTGACGGCGTCGCGCTGTTCATGGTCGTCACGAGCGCGTCGAGCTTCTGATCAGCGGCCTTCATGTCTGCCGTCATTTTGTCGTGTTCGGCCATCCTGGCCTGGCACTTCTTCGCCATCTCCGGAGACATCTGCATGTGGTCCGCCATTTGATGCTGCGGCATCGGCGGCGTTTGCGTCGTCTGCGCCGCCAGTGCCGAGACCGATACCAACCCAACCGCTACCAGGACCACGTTTCGAATTCGTTTCACACTCATAATGGACTCCTTCCGAGTTCATACCGCAAACGTCGATGCTCTCACCGCGACCCGCCCTGGGGCTGTGCGCAAATGCACACCGAAAGGGGGCGCTGCGGTAAGATGCACCAGGAATGCGCCTGAAATCGTTGATTGGAGTGAGTGTGCTCGTGATGTCTGCCTGTGCCAGTGTGCCGGCACCCGACGGCGGGATCGTGTTGCTGACCCGCGCCGGTTGCGCGGACACCGACACCATGCGTGGCAACCTGGAAACGGCCGCGGGTGCCATGACGCCTCCGGCGGAGTTCATCGTTGTTGATCTCGACACGTTGCCCGCGGACGACGTGCGGCGGGGATACCCGACGCCGACCCTCCTGTTCAACAATCGCGACGTGTTCGGGCTGGCCGTGCCAACGCCCCCGTTGCCCCAACCCACTTGACGGTTCTACCGGGACGGAGTTCCGTCCCCAGACGCGATTCGAGCGGCGCTCACGAAGCTGCGGTAGCGTTCAGTCGCGTCCGCTGAATGTGCGCTCGATGCGTTCCCCGTCCCGATACTCCGTGGACGCGGTGTAGAACCCGGACGTCGTCAGCGTGACCGTCACGCGTCCGGCACCCGTGTTCTCCCAGAACCAGCCGTGCACGCCTGATGTCGGCGCCAGGAATGATCCGGACGCAGTGGCACGCGTGCCCTTGCCGTAACTCTCGGAGTACCGCGGCGGTGCACCATCCGGCTCCCCGTGAAAATCGAACCCGACGTCGGTGGACGCGGTCCACGCATACACCAGGCTCGCGCCCTTCTCCATGCGGTACTTGTATTCCACACCCTCGAACGGCCGGAGCTCCACGGTGAATGTGTCGCTGGCCAGCGCGCCCTCTGACGGGACATCCGCCCCGGGCCGGTCCGCATTCACTGGCGCATCGGGTCCCGTCGCCGCGTCCTCCTGTCCGGCCGTCGCAAGCGCCGTCAGGCCAAGCGCACGCCCGGTACCCAGCGGGTCCATGTTGTATTCAGCCGGCAACACCGTCGTCACCAGGACGACGATGGCGATGGCGAGTGCGCCGGCGGTGGCAAGCAGGATCTGACGGGACGAGGCACGTGTTGGTGTGTGGGTCATGAGTTCACCGGAAGAGTCATCGATTCACGAAGTAGCCGACAAGTTGATATCCGAGCAACGCGAAGCCACCAACCATCAAAGCCACGTTGGTCGCGAAGGCGTGTCGCAGAAAGCCGTGACGTGTGCGCCACCAGCTGAAGAGCACCAGCACGCCCATCAGCGCCAGCACCTGGCCCATCTCGACGCCCACGTTGAACGACAGCAGATTCGCGAACAATCCGTTGGACGGCAGGGCCAGCTCCTGCAGTTTGGTGGCCAGACCGAGCCCGTGAAACAGTCCGAAGATGAAGACCGCCCACCGCGCGTCAGGCCGCCAGCCAACCAGCCGTTCGAAGCCGCCGATGTTCTCGAATCCCTTGTAGACCACAGAGAGGCCGATGATGGCGTCAATGAGGTAGGCGTTGGCCGGAATGTTCGCCAGCACGCCGATCATCAAAGTGAGACTGTGGCCGAGCGTGAAGAGGCTGACGTACTTCACGACATCCATCGTGCGGTACAGAAAGAAGATCACGCCCACAAGAAAGAGGAGGTGGTCGTATCCCGTGACCATGTGTTTGGCACCGAGATACATGAACGGCGCGGGTACGGGGCCGGTCACGGTGCGGACAAACGCCGCATCACGGTTGGAGACGTTGTGTGCAGCGAGTACCTCGGGCCACAACACGGACGCGGCGAGGATCAGGGCCGCGGTGGCCAGCATCAGGTGCATGCGTCGGCTCATGACTGTTCCAGTTCGCGCTCACGTGCGGTCAACCGGTACAGCACCGGCAACACGATCAACGTCAGCAGCGTGGAGGTCATGATGCCGCCGGCAACCACGGTCGCCAGTGGTCGCTGCACTTCGGCACCAGTGCCCGTCGCCAGCGCCATCGGCAGAAAGCCGAGGGACGCCACCAGCGCGGTCATCAGGACCGGGCGCAGGCGCGCAATCGCACCATCAAACACCGCATCGTCAATCGACGCCCCATCAGCGCGGAGCCGGTTGATGAACGTGAGCATGACGAGTCCGTTCAGCACAGCCACGCCTGACAAGGCGATGAAACCGACGGCTGCGGAGATGGAGAACGGAATGTCGCGCAACCACAGGAAAAAGATGCCGCCGGTCAGGGCGAGCGGCACGCCCGAGAAGACCAGCAGCGCATCACGCATGTTGCCGAACGTGATGAACAGCAGCGTGATGATGAGCAGCAAGGCGAGTGGGACCACCACCATCAGGCGTCTTCGTGCGGACAGCAGATTCTCGAACTGCCCGCCCCACGCCGTCCAGTAGCCGGCGGGCACCTCAACGTCGGCGGCGATGCGCTGGGTCGCTTCCTCCACAAACGAGCCGATGTCACGTCCGCGCACGTTGGCAGTCACCACCACGCGCCGCTTGCCGTTTTCTCGGCTCACCTGATTGGGCCCAGGAGCGATGTCGAAGGTCGCCACCTGCCCGAGCGGCACAAAACCGGACGTGCCTGGGATGGCGATGGGCAAGCGGCCAAGCGCATCGATATCGGTCCGCAGCGGTTCCGGCAGGCGCACGATGATGGCGAACCGCCGGTCGCCCTCAAAGACCTGCCCGGCCTGCTGCCCGCCCATCGCGATCTCAATGGTGTCCTGCACGTCCGCCAGGCTCAGCCCCAGCCGGCCGATGGCCGTGCGATCGATCTGTACCGTCAGCACTGGCAGGCCGGTGGTCTGCTCAAGGGTGACGTCGGAGGCACCCGGCACGGCGGCCAGCGCCGCCTCGATACCCGCACCCACCTCTTCGAGAGTCTCCATGTCATCGCCGTAGACCTTGACAGCCACATCGCTTCGCACGCCGGCGATGAGTTCGTTGAACCGCATCTGGATGGGTTGAATGAACTCGTAGTTGTTGCCGGGCAGCATAAGCAGTTCGGTTTCGAGCTGGCGCAGCAGATCCGCCTTGGATCGACCTGGATCGGGCCAGTCCTCCGGATCTTTCAGCATGACGTAGGTGTCCGCGACACTAGGCGGCATGGGGTCGGTGGCGATCTCTGCGGTGCCGATCTTCGAGAACACGTAATCGACCTCCGGATAGGTCTGCAGCTTCCGTTCGAGCGCGTACTGCATCTCGACGGCTGTGGTCAGGCTCGTGCCGGGGATCCGCAGTGCGTGGATTAGCAGGTCGCCTTCGTCCAGGCTGGGCAGGAACTCGGTGCCGAGTCGGGTGCCCATGACGCCGCTGATCAACAGCAGGCCGCAGGCACCCATCGCCGTGATCGCTCTGTGCCGCAACGCGAAGCGCAGCGACGGGGCGTAGGCGCGTGTGGCGACGCCGACAATCGGGTTTTCACGCTCGGAGACGCGTCCGGTCACGAAGATGGCCACGGCCGCCGGCACAAACGTCATCGACAGGATCATCGCGCCAATGAGGGCCGCCAGCACTGTGAAGGCCATTGGATAGAACATCTTCCCTTCGATGCCGGTGAGCGTGAGAATCGGCAGGTAGACGATCATGATGATCACCTCGCCGAAGATGGTGGCCTTTCGCACTTCACTGGAGGCCAGGAACACCGTCTCGAATCGTTCGGCCGGCGTCAGCACGCGACCCAGCTCATGTTGCCGGATCCCGAGGCGCCGTATGCAGTTTTCAACAATGATGACCGCGCCATCGATGATGATGCCGAAGTCGAGAGCGCCGAGACTGAGCAGGTTGCCGCTCACGCCCCACTCCACCATGCCCGTAATGGCAAAGAGCATCGACAGCGGAATGACACACGCGGTGATGATCGCGGCGCGGATGTTGCCCAGGAACGCAAAGAGCACCACGATGACGAGCAGCGCTCCGAGTGTCAGGTTGTGACGGACTGTGGCGATGGTCTCGTCCACCAGCGTCGATCGGTCATACACCGTCTTCACGCGCACGCCGTCCGGCAACGTCTGATTGACCTCCGCGACCTTGTCCGCCACCCGGCGTGCGACGATGCGGCTGTTCTCGCCCATCAACATGAACGCGGTGCCGAGCACGACCTCCCGGCCGTCTTCCGTGGCCGCGCCGGTGCGCAGTTCCTTGCCGAGCGCCACGGTGCCAAGGTCCGCGAGCGTAATGGGCGTCCCTTGATGTGTGCCGACGACGATGCGCTGGAGGTCGTCGAGCGTGGCTACCTGTCCAGGTGCGCGAATGAGGTACTGCTCACCGCGTCGTTCGATATAGCCGGCGCCGACGTTGGTGTTATTGGCGGTGACGGCGGTCATGACGTCACGAAACGTCATCCCGTACGCCATTAACCGCGACGGGTCGGGCGTGACATGGAACTCACGCGTGTATCCGCCGATGCTGTTGACGTCGGCCACTCCGGGCACCGTCCGCACCTGCGGCCGCACAATCCAGTCCTGAATCGTTCGCAGATCCATTCCGGATGCGACCGGGTCATCCTCGCCCGAGTCCGGCGGGTCGTATTCCACCGTCCAGAGGAAGATCTCCCCGAGGCCGGTGGTAATCGGTCCCATGGACGGTGTGAGTCCGGGCGACAGTGTCGCTGCGACTTCCTGGATGCGTTCATTCACCAACTGACGGGCGAAGTAGATGTCCGTGCCGTCCTCGAAGACGACCGTGACCTGCGAGAGTCCGTATCGCGAAATCGAGCGCGTCTGTTCGAGGTTCGGCAGGCCCGCCATCGCGGTCTCAATCGGGAACGTAATGCGTTGTTCCGACTCCAGTGGCGAAAAGCCTGGTGCCTCGGTGTTGATTTGCACCTGGACATTGGTGATGTCCGGCACGGCATCGATCGGCAGGCGTTGATAGTTGAACGCGCCGAACACGGCCGCGCCGAGCGTGACGACGAGCACCAGCCATCGGTGCGTTATGGAAAAGCGGAGAATTCGGTCAAGCATTGGGGATCCCGCTTAGTGATCGTGCGTGGCGCCAAGTTTGCCGATTTCGGCCTTGATGGCAAAACTGTTCGTCGCGGCGTAGCGGTCGCCTGGTGCGAGGCCCGACAGCACCTCGACCCACACGCCGTCGGTGCGCCCGAGCTGCAGCGGCCGGGCTTCAAACCAATCGCCGAACCGGAAGAACACGACCTGCCAGTCGCGGAACGTCTGGATCGCTTCGACCGGAACGGCCATCGCGACGGTGGCTGACGTCTGCGTCAGCCGGATGGTCACAAAGAGGCCTGGGCGCCATCCGCCTGCGTTCGACAGGCTGAACCGAACCGTGCCCCGCCGGGTGGTGGTGTCGAGAGTCGGACTCAGGTAACTGACACGAGCGGTGGCCTCGCGCCCGAGGTCTGATGAGATCACCGTGGCGGTCTGTCCGATGCGCAGTGCGCCAATATCGCCAGCGCCAATGGGGGCTTCAATCCACACGGTGGACAGGTCACCAATCACAAACAGCGTGCGATCGGTGGCGACACTTTCACCGGCGGTCACATCACGTTCCATGACGACGCCGGCTGAAGGCGCGCGCAGTTCGTATCGCGGCAGGGCGTCAGCCGGCGCCTTCTCCAGTGTGTCGAGAAACCCGGGTGTATCTCCCAACGTGAGCAGCTTCTGCCGGGCGGTGGTCTCCGCGAGTTCCGCTTCTTCAGCGTCACGCTTTGCGGCCAGGTACTCCTGTTCCGCAGAAATTTTCTTCTTCCACAGCCCCTCTTCGCGAGCCGCGGCGGCCTTCGCAAATGCGGTGTGATAGGTGGCAAACAGATACGCGCTGCGCGCGTCGGCCAGTTCGCGGCTGTGAATCACGGCCAGCAGGTCACCGCGGCGGACGGTGTCGCCGGTCTGGCGTGCCACCGTCACGGCCACACCGGACAGCCGCGGCACGACATGGGCCACGCGGGTATCGTCCGCGACGATCTGTCCGGTCAACTCAAGCACGCTCGTGATCTCCCTCGGCCCGACCGTGGCAATGGTGATGCCTGTGCTCGCCAACGTCGCGTCGCTCAACTGCACCTTGCCTTCGACCGAGGAGAAACTCCAGTCGAACGATCGGCCGCCATACTGGGCGATAACCTTGACGTCGAAGGAGTGCGGTTCTTCGACGATGCCCTGGCCGAGCAGGTAGTCGGCTTCCGGCACGAACGCAAAGCGGTCGACGCGGTCACCGAGCCGGTGGAGTTCCACCGTGAGCGTGACCTGCGACGGCGGCAACGGATTCAGTGAGGCGTCATACGGGTAGATCCGGAAGTGCGGATCGACACCCGTCTCGTAGATGATCACTTCCAGCTGCAACCCATCAGCCGACAGGAGCCTGGCCCCTCGTGGACCGCGTGGATAATCCCCAGCGGCCGCGGCGGCGGTGGAGGCAGAACTTCCATCCCGGAGGAAGGTCAGGTACCCCACGACCACGAGCGCGAGAAGAACAAGGACGGCAACGATGGGTCGAATGGACATGGTGCGGATCCGTTTCCTAACGAGCAATGTCAATCATGGGACGGCCAACCAGGCGTTCAACCGCCACGGCAGCCTGGTGTGCGTCAGTCAGTGCGGCCAGCAGATCCCTGTTGGCCATGGCGAGTGTGCGTTGGGCGTCGAGGACATCCATGAGGCCGAACCGGCCGAGTTGGTACCCTTCGCGGACGGCGTCAAACACCGACTGCGCAGAAGGGATGACGCGAGTGCGCAAGGTGGTTGCGTCATCGACTGCGGAGGCGAAGGCACGATGCGCATCGGCCAGCCGTGATTGCAGGTGGAGCAGGGCCGCATCCGCTTCGACTCTGGCGCGGGCGATCTCCGCGTCTGCCGCACGGATGCCGTCCTTGTTGCGGTCGAAGAACGGGATCGGCACCGAGACGCCGACCACCAGCGCCTGACTGCCGAGGGACGTGAAGCGCCGATAGCCGGCACTGACCGTGAGGTCGGGTGTCGCGGCGCCGCGCGCCACTGAAAGTGCCGCCTGACGCCGCTCGACCTCAGCGGTCCATCGGGCGAGGTCCGGTGTGCCAGCCAGTGCGGCCGAGAGCGCCTCGATTGAGGGCAACGGCGGCAACACGCTGATATCGCCGGCGACGCGCTCGAACACCGGCGACGCGTGTCCCCAGTGCGCGCTCAATTGACGACGCCGGGCATCCAACGTGCGCTGCGCGCGGTCGGTCTCGAGTTGCGCGGATGAGACCAGCACGTCTGCCCGCGTTTCCTCGATCGGCGAGACGACACCGGCGGCCACTCGTGCGGCGGCCGTCTGTTGCACCTGCTGTGCCAATGCGAGGCCGACGGCCGCCTGCGCGACAGCCTCCTGGCCAGCCAGCACGTGGTGGAAGGCCGCAGTCACGCGCGAGAGTACATCGAGCCGCGCCGCCTCGTAGTCGAGTCCGGCGACGGTCTCGTCCCCGGCGGCGAGCGCCTGACGGGCCGCGCGTTTGGCACCGAGCTCCACCAGTTGGCTGAGCTGGATGGTGAGTTGCGGCTCGACGGCCCCGGCCGTGTCGGCCGCCCGGCCCGACCCCGCCACATCGTCGAGCGTGACACTGGCCACGGGGTTCGGTCGGCGACCCGCCTGCACCAGACGTGCTTCCGCCGCGCGGCGACCCCAGTCGAACGCCGCCAAATCGGGGCTTTGCTCCAGGGCGAGCCGCACCACGTCGGCAAGCGTGACGAGGCCCGTGGGATTCTGCCGCGTCGGCCGGGTCGCTGACTGCGCCCACACGGGCGCAGCCAGAGACATCACCAGGCCGGCGACGACGACATGCCGCATCCACATGGCGTTATTTCGCGGCGCCAAGCCGGATCACAAGGGCGAGGTGTTCATCAATGTCGTGGTCGACCGTCACGGCGATGGCTTCGCCCTTCTGTATCTTTGCGGTGGCCAGCGTCAATAACGTGTCGCCACGAAGAATCTTCGTTTCGGCGTCGATTTCGAAGGATCGGGCCGCGATCTTCTTGGTCTTCGGGTCCACGACGTCGACCTTGACGCCGGCCTTCTCAAGGGCGATGACGGTGCCCTTGTGTGTTTCTTCGTGGGCGAACAGGGGCACAGCGACCATCAGCGACAGCAGCACCAGGGACACGACGGCAATACGCAGTTTCATGACTCTCTCCTTTACTTCAGCAGACGAACGCCACGGAAACATGCGACTCCGCAGCCTGACAGCGACACGTTGAGCGGGGATTCAGAAACGCGGAGGGCCGCGCAGGGCCGCGGGGCGACCGTCGGGAATGTCAGCGAGGGCGTCCGCTCGCGGAGGAGGGTGGTGTGTGTCACCACCGGAGGGCGGCACGTGGCCAAGGATCCGATCTGCCGCGGGAGGATGACTGGCTGTGTCGGCGTCGGCCCCGGGTGCCCGGGTGATGCCGACGGGACCGAGCGCAACGCTGGTGGCCGTATCGGTTGGCACTGAGTCCGGTGCTGAGTCGTGGCCGTGATCCGAAGGGCCGTGGCGATGGACTTGGCGCCCGTCGTGATGGTCCGTGTCGTGGCCGGCGTCCGCATGCATGTGGACCAACCCCGCCGATGCCGCCCCGACAGGGAGCGCCACGCAGAGCAGCCAGACAAGCAGAGAGACACGCCAGTGTTTCACGAGTGTACGTGATTCTCTCTGATGCGGTCGGGACCGTCAAGTTGGCTCGTCAGCCGCCGTATAACCTGCGCCTGAAGTACAAACTCACGTGCACCAGGCCGATCAGCACCGGCACCTCCACCAGCGGCCCAACGACGGTGGCGAAGGCAATGGGGGATGTGATGCCAAAGACGCCAATCGCCACCGCGATCGCCAGCTCAAAGTTGTTGCCGGATGCCGTAAAGGCGAGTGTAGCCGCGCGCGGGTAATCCGCGCCGAGTTTCCACGCCATGAAGAAGCTGATCAGGAACATGCACGCGAAGTACACGCTCAAGGGAATCGCGATCCACAACACGTCGAGGGGCTGGTCCACGATCCGTTCGCCCTGCATCGAGAACATGATCACGATTGTGAAGAGCAGGGCAACCAGTGTGATCGGGGAAATGGCCGGGATAAAGACACGTGTGTACCACTCGTGGCCCTTCATCGGCACCAGGAGCACGCGGCTCAGGATGCCGGCGGCGAACGGAATGCCGAGGTAGATCATCACGCTGGTGAAGATCTCGCGGATGCTGACCTCGACGACGAGGCCTTCAAGGCCGAACCAGGTGGGCAGCACCGTCACGAAGATCCACGCGTAGAGACCGAAGGTGAGGATCTGGAAGACGCTGTTGACGGCCACCAGCCCGGCGGCGTATTCGGTGCTGCCGTGGGCCAGCTGGTTCCAGACCAGCACCATGGCGATGCACCGGGCGATGCCTACAAGAATCAGGCCCGCCATGTAGGCACCCCATCGCGGGTCGGGACCGAACAGCGCGGGCGCCACGATGCCGAAAAAGAACACCGCCAGCGCGAACATCAGAATGGGTCCGACGACCCAGTTCTGGACGAGCGACAGGCCCAGGACTTTAAAGTCGGCAAAAATGCGGGGCAGCAGCTCGTACTGCACCTTCGCCAGCGGGGGGTACATCATCAGGATCAACCCGACGGCGATGAGTACGTTGGTGTGTTCGCCCACCGTGAGCGCCGCGTTGAACTGCTCGACACCGGTCTGAAACACGTACCCAATGGCCACGCCCACGCCCATCGCGACAAAGATCCAGACCGTCAGGTATCGGTCCAGAAACGACATCTTGGCCGCGACACCCTGCGTGCTTCCCACATCCCGCATCCGTAAACGATACCGCAGCCAGAAAAACCTTTCGGGTCGTGTTACGGTGATGAGGTGATCCCGCCCCCTGATGGATTCCGGCTGCCCGAGTCAACCGTCGTGGGGCCCGTCCACCTCCAGGTGGCCGACCTGGATCGCTCACTGGTCTATTACCGTGAGGTGCTTGGCCTCATCCGGGTGTCGCGCACCGAGACCGCTGCGGTGCTGGCGGCTGGTGACGGGCGTGTGCTGGTGCAATTGACCGCGAAGACCGGCATTCGACCCGCGCCTCGACGTGGTGCGTTCGGCCTGTATCACTTCGCCATTCTGTTGCCGGATCGCCCCGCCCTTGGTCGCTTCGCTGCGCATGTCGCCCAGCTGAATGTGCCGGTCGCCAGTGCGGACCATCTCGTGAGTGAAGCCCTGTACCTGACCGACCCGGATGGCCTCGGTATCGAGGTGTATGCCGACCGGCCGCGCACGTCCTGGAAACATCGGGGCACGGGCACCGCACGGGAATTGGCGATGGCGAGTGGCCCGCTTGATCTGGCATCCGTGATCGCCGCCGGAGGCCACGTGCCCTGGGGCGGCATGCCCGGAGGCAGCACGATGGGGCACATACACCTGCACGTGGGTGCCCTCCCCGAGGCCGAAGCGTTTTATCACGCCGCGCTTGGCCTCGACAAAGTCGTCTGGTCGTATCCCGGTGCGCTGTTCCTGTCGGCCGGCGGTTATCACCATCACCTGGCGGTGAACACGTGGTCGCCTGGGCCGTCCGCGAAGGACGACGAGGCGCGGCTGCTCGAGTGGACACTCGAGATGCCGTCGGCTGCCGATGCCAGCCAGGTGGGCAAGCGCATGCGCGCGGCTGGCGTCGAGATAGTCACAGAGAACCACGGGTGGGTGATGCCTGATCCGTGGGGCACCAGACTTCGCATCGTGTCGAACGCGACGTAGCTCGATCAGGGGAGCGGGATGCGCCCCACGTCACCTTCGATGACGACAGCGCCGATGGCGATGAGCAGGTGCTGGTCCGCGATCGACAGGGTGATCGCCATCCGGCGCTCGAGGGCCGCGACCCACCCGTCGATACACGATCGATCGAACGTGTAGACCTCAATGGCCTCAGCCCGGTGGATGTGCTCACCGGCGATCTGCTTGAGCCACTGTCCCGGATCCTTGTGGGTGTAGACGGCCACACGCGGGGCCGCCTTCGCAGCTTTGTGCAATCGAGCGGCGTCGGGCAGCCCGATGTCAATCCACACGCGCAGGGCACCCGTCATGTCGCGCACCGACAGCGTCGGCGCGTCGGGGTCGGAGACACCGCTCGAGAAGGCGAGGCCCTCCTGGTATTCGAGGCAATATGCCAGCACGCGTGCGACCAGATATTCGTCACTCTCCGACGGGTGCTGCGCGACACGGAGTGCGAGTGACTCGTAACACCCGCGGTCGGTGTCGGCAAGTTCGATGTCGAAGTTGTAGATCGTGGCGGTGAGGGCCACTAACGCTTTGGTCTGGCGAGCACGGCTGACGCCGTGTCCTTGGTCAGCGGCGACGTCCCGGCGGGGAAGCCGTTCTGCTGCAGCACATACGCCATGAGGTTGAGCGCCTCGTCTTCGTTCACCACCGCCGACCCATCATTGGGCATCGTCAGCACGATGACCGAGACGAGTTCCTCGATGGTCTTGCCTGCCCAGGTCTTGAAGAACGGCTCGTCGCCCAGCGGCAGGTCTTCGGGCTTCTTTTTTGCCGCCACGGTGAACGCGTGGCATTCGGCGCAGATCTTGTCGTACCGCGCCTTGGCACCGTCGGCCTGCGCCTTGGTGTAGATGCCGTCGTTGGAGGTGAGCTGTCCGCAGTCCGCAGTTCGCGGTCCGCAGTCCGCGGTCCGCAGTCCGCTGTCCGCGCGGAGGACGACCGCGGCCGACAACACGGCGGCACACGCCGCAATGGCGAGAACTCTGACACGCATGGCGGTGGTTATCTCCAGCTGAATCCGTGTTTACTCAGCGGCAGCGAACGCACGCGTTCGCCGGTAGCCGCGAAGATCGCGTTGGTAATCGCCGGCAGGATTGGCGGCAGCGGTGGTTCGCCCAGCCCGGTGGGATCGTTGTCCGACAACACCCAGTGCGACTCAATGGCGGGTGGAGCCTGGCGCATACGCAACACCGGGTAACTGTCGTAGTTGGCCTGGGTGATGCGGCCACCCTCAACCGTGATCTCGAGCATGAGCTGACTCATGCCGTCCATCACCGAGCTGTGAATCTGGCTTTCAGCGTTGAGCGGGTTGATGATCTGCCGACCGACATCGGAGGCCACCCAGACCTTGTTCACACGCACACGTTTGTTGGCGTCGACCGTCACCTCGGCCACTTCGGCCACGTAGCCCCGGTGGCTGAAGTGGAAGGCGACGCCCATCCCGGTGCCGGCGGGCAACGTGCGTGTGCCCCAGCCCGACTTCTCAGCCACCGCCTTCATGACACCCGTCGCCCGAGCGGCATCGAGGCCCTGCGGCGTCAACGGTGTGCGTGTGAGCAGGTCGAGCCGGAACTGCACCGGGTCCTTGCCGGCCGCATGCGCGAGTTCGTCGAGGAACGACTGCATCACGAACGAGATGGCACACGCACCAGGCGCACGATGGGCACCGGTCACGACGCCCAGCGGCATCAGCGAGACGTGAGTCGCGAAGTTCGGGATGAAGCGTGCGGGAAACTCCGTGGCCCCCAGAGCCGACGAACCGGCGGCCGCCGGGGCGATGGGCTGTCCCTGCGCATTGGTGGTGGGGGCACCCGCCACGCTGAACGAGACGAAGTGATTGCGCCACGCGACCAGCGACCCGGACGCGTCGAGACCGCCCTTCAGGAAGTGATAGCCGGCAGGACGGAAAATCTCCTGCCGCATTTCGTCCTCGCGCGACCAGCGCAACTGCACCGGCACACCAACGGTCTTCGCGATGACGGCGGCTTCGACGACGTAGTCGTTGTAGAGGCGGCGACCGAAGCTGCCGCCCATGCGGGGGAGGTGGACGGTGACATCAGCCGGTGTGATGCCGAGCGCCTTGGCCATGATGCCCACGACGCCGCCGGGCTGTTGTGTGCCGGCCCAGACTTCCAGCTTTCCATCGCGGAACACGGCCGTGGCGTTCGGCGGTTCCATGGGCGCATGGGCCAGGAACGGATATTCGTAGTGGGCTTCGAGCACTTTGGCCGCAGCAGCGAGTGCCGCGTCCGGGTCGCCATCCGTGCGCGCCGTGCTGTGGGGGGCTTCCTTGGACAACTCAACAGCGCGTGCCGAAAATGCGGTGCTGCTGTCGCTGGCGGTGATCCCGTAGTCCCAGTTCACCTCCAGCTTCTTGCGCGCGTTTTCGGCGTACCACCAGCTGTCGGCGACGATCGCGACGCCGCTCATGGAGTTGGCGCCGTGGCCGTCGGGAATGATGAAAGCGTGTCGCACACCCGGCATGGCCTTGATGGCGTCGAGGTTCGCGCTCAACGCCTTGCCGCCAATGACGGGACACCGCTGGTACACCGCGTGCAGCATGCCGGGCAGCGTGATGTCGCTGCCAAAGAGCGGCTGACCGGTGACGATCTTGAAGTTGTCGACACCCGGCAACGGCTTGCCGATGATGTGGTACCGCGACGGGTCCTTGAGCGTGAGGGTGTCGAGTGCCGGTGGCGCGATGCGTGCGGCCGCACTCGCGAACTGGCCGTATCCGGCTGAGCGGTTTGAGCCCGCATGCACGAGTCGGCCAGGCGTGGTCGTGATCTCCGAAGCCGGCACACCCCAGGCCTCGGCCGCGGCCGCGATCAACATGGCGCGTGCGGCGCCACCCATCTGACGCATCGGCACCCAGTTGTTCGGCGTGGCGGTGCTGCCGCCGGCCGACTGCGCGCCGTATTTTGCCGGGTTCAGGTCGCCTTGTTCGATGCGGACGTTCGCCCATTCAATGTCGAGCTCCTCGGCGATGAGCATCGGGAGCATGACCTTGACGCCCTGTCCGATCTCCGGGTTCTTCGCAATGATGGTGGCGATGCCGTTGCTGTCGATCGTAATGAACGCGTTCGGATCGAGCGGGGGCTGATTGCCGCCGCGCCCCTGCGCGAACACATCAAGGGGATCAAGATACGTCGCGAGCATGAAGCCGCCACCCGCCAGGGCCGAGACCTTCAGAAAGCTGCGACGGTCAACGCGCGGGAGTGTGAGCGTGCTCATTTGGACTCCTCAGTGGTCGGGGTGGCCGCGGCCACGGATTTCACCGCCTGGTGGATACCCTGGCGAATGCGGATGTAGGTGCCGCAGCGGCAGAGATTGGTGTTCATGGCGGTGTCGATGTCGGCGTCGGTGGGATTGGGCCGCAGCGCGAGCAGCGACGCGGCGGCCATGATCTGCCCTGCCTGGCAATACCCGCACTCGGGTACGTCGAGTTCCATCCACGCCTTCTGTAACGGATGGCTGCCGTCCGGCGACAACCCTTCGATGGTCACGACCTGCGCACCGGCTGCATTGCTGACCGGCGTCTGGCACGAGCGCACCGCGCGCCCGCGCAGATGCACCGTGCACGCGCCGCATTGCCCGGTGCCGCAGCCGTATTTGGTGCCGTGGAGGTTCAGGACGTCCCGCAAGACCCACAGCAGCGGCATCTCGGCCGGGACATCAACGGTCATCGACTTTCCGTTTACGGTAAGGGTGACAGGCATGGGGGCGATTATACGGGAAGGTATCGGATTCTGGGGCAGCGAGTCGGAGTCGAAGGGGCAACGAAGGCCGCCCCTGCGGCGTAACAACGACTGAGGGCAGGAGATGGGGCGGCGCCGGGAAAGTGCAGGACTACTGATGTTTCGTCGCGTGAACGCGGCGACGCCGGAGGTCTTGCTCGGGCACCCCGGGGGACCGTATTGGGCAGGGCGACACGAGGGCGCCTGGTCGATCCCAAAGGGCGGTCGGGATGGACAGGAGACCCCTCTTGACGCGGCGCTGCGCGAGTTTCGCGAAGAAACCGGGTTCGATTCCGCCGGCCCCTACATTCCCCTCGGGCGCATTACCCAGCGGTCCGGCAAGGTGGTGCACGCCTGGGCCTTTGAAGGCGACTGTGACCCGGCCTGCGCCTGCTCCATCACCACCACCACCGAATGGCCCCCACGGTCCGGTCGCCTGATCGAGGTCCCCGAAATTGATCGGGTGGCCTTTTTTCCGGTGGAGGAGGCACGCGTGGTGATCAATGTGCGCCAGGCCCGTCTGCTCGACCGCCTGCTCGACGTGCTGACGCACCTGCGCTAGCGGCGTCTCGACAATTGGACAGTACGGACCAGACGGACTTTAGTCCGTCTGGTGTCCGACGGGCTGAAGCCCGTCGGCTCCGTACGCACAGGTCGCGCCCCTACGACTTGGCGGGAATCGTCCAGAAGTAGATCATCCGGCCATCCACTTCCATCGTCTTTTCCGGCTCCCATTCACCCATGTCGAAGCTGTTGGACACGATACGTGTACCGGGCTTCAACTCGCGCATGAGTTTGGGAATCAGCTTCACGTTGAGGGACGGCAGCAGATAGAGCGTGACCACCGAGGCTTCGCTGAGGTTCGTGCTGTCGGCAAAGATGTCGGCGTTGCTGAACTTCACACGGTCGGTCACCCCGGCCGCCACCGCGTTCGCATTCGACTCCTTGATCCGCTGCGGGTCAATATCGATCCCCACGCCACGGGCGCCGAACTGCTTCGCGGCGGTCACGACAATGCGCCCGTCGCCGCAGCCCAGGTCGTACACCACATCATCCTTGGTCACGTTGGCCATCTTCAGCATGGCGTCGACCACCGACTGCGGCGTTGGGACATAGATCACATCAGGTGTACGGAGACCGGCTTGTGCCTGCGCCAGCGGGGCACTCTGCGTGAGGCCGATTACAAACAGGGCAACAGCGAGCATCGAGCATCGTCGCATCATCATTGGGAACTCCTGTCGGCCATTATACGGGGTTCGCCCTGTGCCGCAGTGGACACCCGCTCGACGACGATCAACGTGGCATCGTCCTGCACCTGATTGCCGGTCCAGTCGAGCACGGCCTGCGTGAGTGCGGCCGCGAGCCCGTTGGCTGACCCACGCGGCGTGGCGACGGCGAGGGCGGCGAGTTGATCCTCTCCAAATTCCTCGTCCGTGGTGCTGCGGGCTTCGCTCAGACCGTCGGTGAAGCAGATCAGGCGATCGCCGTCGGCGAAGTCCATCCGGCCGGTGGTGTAGGTCCAGTCGGGCGAGACGCCGAGCACCAGGCCGGTGGTGCCCAGGTGATCCACGTGGCCGTCGGCTCGAATCAACAGGGGCGGGTTGTGTCCGGCGTTGGCGTATGTCAGCACACCTGCGGCCAAATCCACCACCACATAACAGAAGGTCACAAACTTGCCGGAGGCGATGTTGCGGCACAACAGCCGATTCACCGCGCTGCACACATCGTGCGGTTCGGCGGCCGGTGTGGCAAAGGCGCGCACGGCGGCCTGCAGGTTCGACATGAGCAAGGCCGCGGGCAGTCCCTTGCCGACGACATCCGCAATCGACACGGCCACGCGGGTGTCACTGAAGCGAAGGACGTCGTAGCAGTCGCCGCCAATGCCGGCGGCCGGCGTCCAGCGCGCGGCGACCTGACACCCGGCCATTGTCGGCATGGTGGCCGGCAGCAACGCGCGCTGAATCAGTCGGGCCTCCTCGTAGTCGCGTGAAAAGCGGGCGTCCCGCCGCCGGGCGGCCTGGCCTTCGGCGACTTCACGCTGCACCACGTCCACAAGCGTCAGATCGTCCCAGGGCTTCTGCACAAAACTCCGCGCGCCGCGGCGCATCGCCTCGACCGCCGTGTCAATGCTGCCCCAACCGGTCATCACCACCACTGGCAGTGACGCATCCCTGGCGTGCACCTGCTCGAGCAACTCGAGGCCCTCCCGGCCGGATGTGGTGTCGCGCGTGTAGTTGAGGTCCATCAGCAGCAGGTCGTACGACTGCGTGGCCATCCGGGTCATGACGTCCCCCACGGTGCCCACCAGGTCCGCCTCATACCCCGCGTCCACCAGCAGGAGGCGGAGGGCCTGGAGGATGTCGGGCTGGTCGTCGGCGACGAGAATGCGAGCAGGCATGCCCCTCGCCTTTTCAATCCCCGTGCCACGAAAAGATTGGCACGGTATTTCCAATGGACTGGCGGAGACGGCCGTTTCTCTGGTGCGGAACGCGCCATAATCCCGATACTGGGATTCGGGTCGTCTGGAATCTGGAATCGGGGGGAACTGCTGGTGGCGAATTTTTCGGGTCGGGTGTTGGTGGCCGACGACCAAACCGACGTCCTCAACGCACTTCGGCTGTTGCTGACTGGCGAGGGGTATGACGTCACCACGGTCACGTCACCCACGGAGTTGGTCGCCGAGCTCGAAGGGGCCGACTTTGACGTGGCCCTGATCGATCTCAACTACACGCGCGACACGACGTCCGGGCAGGAAGGGTTCGCGTTGCTCGATCGCATCAAGGCCATCGACCCCACCCTGCCGGTGCTGGTGATGACCGGCTGGGGGAGTGTGCCCGGTGCCGTCGAGGCGATGCGCCGTGGCGCCCGCGACTACATCGAGAAGCCGTGGGATGACGAGAAGTTGCTGGTCGCGATGCAGACGCAGTTGGAGTTGCGGCGCGCGTTGCGGCGCAGTCGTCGCCTGCAGGAGGAGAATGCGCGGCTCCATCGCCGCGACCTGCCCACGTTCATCGCCGAGGCGCCGGCCATGCGCCAGGTGCGCGACACGATCGAACGTGTGGCGCCCTCGGACGCGTCGGTGCTGATTACCGGCGAACACGGCACGGGCAAGGAAGTGGTGGCCAGTCTGCTGCACCGCCTGTCCACCCGGGCGTCGAAGACGCTGGTCACGATGAATGCCGGGGGCTTGTCGGAGGGCGTGGCGGAAAGTGAGCTGTTCGGCCACGTCAAGGGCGCGTTCACCGATGCGCGGACCGACCGTATCGGGTGTTTTGAGCTGGCCGATGAAGGCACCTTGTTTCTCGACGAAATTGCGAACATGCCGGCGCGGCTGCAGCCGAAGTTGTTGCGGGTGTTGCAGACCGGTGAAGTGCAGAAGGTCGGGTCGTCGCGTGTGTTGTTCGTCAATGTGCGGGTGATCTCGGCGACCAACGCGGACCTGCCAGCCGAGATTGCCTCCGGGCAGTTTCGTGAAGATCTGTTGTATCGCCTCAATACCGTGGTGATCCATCTGCCGCCACTGCGTGAACGTCGCGACGACATCCTGCCGCTGGCCGAGCACTCGCTGGCGCGGTATGCCGCGCGCTACAAACGGTCCCTCGCGGGGTTCGATCGCTCCGCACGCCAGGCGCTCGAGAGCCATGTGTGGCCCGGCAATGTGCGCGAACTGGATCATGCGATCGAACGTGCTGTGCTGATGGCGCGCGAGGGGCAGATTACGGCGCAGGATCTTGGACTGTCAGTCGGTGCGACCGGCGCGTCGGCGGCCTCTGACGACATGACACTCGAGCAGTCCGAGAAACTGTTCATCCAGAAGGTGCTGGCGCGTCACGGTGGCGATGTGCGCAAAGCAGCTGAACAGTTGGGTGTCAGTCGCAGTGCGCTGTACCGGCGTCTGCAGTATTTCGGCTTATGAGTGCACCCCGGGCGCGCAACCTCGAGTTGGCCCTGACGCTGCTGGTGTTGGGCGGCGCGGTGCCGGCGGTCGCGGTCGCGATGTACTTCCTGTGGACGGTTGAGCCGCTGGCACTCGAGGTGCGATGGACGCTGACGGCCCTCGTGGTACTGGTCTGGACCGCCGCGGCATCCGCGGCGAGACAGTTGGCGGTGCGCTCGCTGCACCTGGTCGCCAACCTGCTCGGGGCGCTGCGCGAGGGGGATTATTCCATCAGGGGTTTGAGCGCCCGCAGCGGCAGTTCGATGGCCATGGTCATGCGGGAAGTGAACGACCTCGGGTCCACCCTGCAGCGACAACGCACCGAAGCGGTCGAATCCACGGTGCTGCTCACGCACGTGATGGAAGAAATTGGCGTGGCGGTCTTTGCGTTTGATCCCACACACAGCCTGTTGCTCGTGAACAAAGCCGGCGAGCGATTGTTCGGTCGGCCGTCGGCGTCGCTGCTTGGGTCCGGTGCTGCCGCGCTCGGTGTGGATGAATACCTGTCGGGCGAATCGCGCCGATTGGTGGAGCGGTCGTTTCATGGCAGGCAGGGGCGGTATGAAGTGCGCCGGGCCATGTTCTACCGTGATGGGCGGCCCCACCACCTGGTCGTGATTGCGGACATCAGCCAGGCGCTGCGCGAAGAGGAACAGGCCGCCTGGCAACGGATCGTGCGCGTGTTGTCACATGAAATCAACAACTCGCTGACGCCGATCAAGTCCATCGCGCACTCGTTGCGCCGCATCGTCGATCGCGTGGAGGTATTCCCGCGACAGGACGAAGTGTCACAGGGCCTGTCACTCATCGAGGAACGGTCGGGTGCCCTCGGACGGTTCCTGCGTTCGTACGCGCAACTGGCTCGCTTGCCCAAGCCGCAGCCGAAGCCGCTGCAGGTCGCGGCGCTGATGACGCGCATCGTCGAACTGGAGAAGCGGCTGCCGGTGACCGTCACGCCGTCAGCGGATGTTGCACTGGTGGCCGACTCCGATCAACTGGAGCAGGCGCTCATCAATATCGTCCGCAATGCCGTGGACGCCTCGCTCGAGACCAACGGCGCGGTGGCAGTCGGCTGGCGTACGGACGGCGAGTGGGTCGAACTCGTCATTGACGATGAGGGGCGAGGGCTGCCGGACACATCGAATCTGTTTGTGCCGTTTTTTACGACCAAGCCCAACGGCTCGGGTATCGGCCTGGCACTCAGTCGGCAGATTGCCGAAGCGCACGGCGGCACCATCACGTTGGTGAATCGCACCGGCGCGGCCGGCTGTCGGGCGACCATCCGGCTGCCCCTGACGCCGCGCTGACGTCCACGAACGTCGGACCCGCCTGCGCCAAAGGCTTCGGCGGGCAAGCTGCGGACCGCGGACTGCGGACTGCGCTCTACTGGACGTAACGGACGGCGTCACCCACGACGAGTTCGTTGAGTGCGGAGGTGATGACGACGTCTCCCAGCTCCAACCCGGTGAGCACCTGGGTGAGCTCAGCCGTGGTCACGCCCAGTCGCACATCGCGACGGGCGACGCGGCCGGCGGCATCCGCGATCAGGACGAAGGTCGTGCCGCCCGTGCGCTGAATCGCCGGCGTCGGTACGACGAGCGCCTCCAGCACTTCGGCCACGAGGACTTCGCCAAAGACCTGCGTCCCGAGCGTGATCGTCGGCGCGTCCGGGTGCGACGGTACCGCCAGATCCGCCGGCAGGTCGACCAGCACCCGATGCGTGACGGCATCGCTTGTGGCCACCGGCAGAATCGCAAGGACCGTGGACTCGACCGGCGCAAATCCGAGGGGTGACAACGTGACCCGCTGACCCGACATTAATTTGCCCACCTCGGTGGACGGGACATCCAGCGTGACCTGCAGCCGCGTGGGATCCGCGATGCGCAGCACCGGGTCCTGGCCGGAGGCCATGACCAAATCCCCCCGATAGTGCCAGCGCTGTATGACAACCCCTGCAAACCTCGCGCGCACGGTATCCCGTGTGTCCGCAGCACGCAGGGTCGCCATCGTTGCCTGCGTGGCCGCCAGCGTGGTCTCTGCGGCAGCGAGGGCACTCTTGGCGGCATCCAACTCGATCCGTGCCGTCAATCCGCGCGCAAACAGCGCCGTCAAGTCAGCCACCCGTGTGCGAGCGTCCTCCACCTGTGTCGTCGACTGGGTCATCTCGAACTCTGCCGCCTGCATCGCGGACGTACGGCTGGGCACGTCAAACCGCACGACGATGTCACCCACGGCGACCGCCGCGCCTTCGTCAAACGGGAGTTCGGCGATGAGCGACGTCTCCGTCGCATGAATGGTCCAGTCGGCATCCGGATGCGGTGTGACCCGTCCTGTCGCCGTGACGACCTGTCGCAGCAGATTGAGTCGTGCGGGCTGGACGGTCACGACCATGCCGCCCTGCATGTCCGGATCGGGGACCACGTCGTTGCCACCACACGCGGTGAGCGTCAGCGCAGAGACGAGCAGAGTGACAACAGAGAGGCAACTCCGGCGGTCGTGGCACATGACGCCACCACTATAACGGGATCGCCGAGGTCGTCAGGGGCGCGTGAGGAGTCGACGGACCTTGATCAGCAGGTCGATGCCGCTGAACGGTTTTTGCAGGAACTCGGCACCAGGAGGCAGGCCCTGGCGCGACAAGGTCGCGTCGGCGTAACCCGAAATGAAGATGGCGCGCAGCCCGGGGCGGGTTTCGCGCAGTTGCTGCACCAATTCGGGACCGGAGCCACCGGGCATGACGACATCGGTCACGATCAAGTCAATCTCGTCGCCGTGTGTGCGCACCAGTTCGTGCGCCTCGGCGGGGGCGTCGGCCACGAGCAGGCGGTAGCCGTGCCCTTCGAGCACGTGGGCCAGCATTCTGGACACCCCGGGTTCATCTTCCACAAGCAGGACGGTTTCTGAGCCTCCCTGGGCCTTCGTTTCCGCCGTGGGCACTGTCTCGATCGTCAGCAGCGTGGTCGGTCGCATGTACAGACTGAAGGTACTGCCGAGCCCGACCGTGCTGTCGACATGGACGACGCCTCCCATCTGACGAACCACGCCGTATACCGTCGCCAGACCCAACCCGGTGCCGCGCCCGAATGGCTTGGTGGTGAAGAACGGCTCGAAGATGCGAGTCCGTGTGGCGGGGTCCATGCCATGGCCGGTGTCGCGGACGTCGAGCCGCACCCACTCTCCGGCTGAGAGGCCAAGGTTGTCGAGCGGCGCGGTCAGGTGCTCCAGCGCGACACGTATCGTCAAGGTGCCGCCTGTGGGCATCGCGTCTCGAGCGTTGACGGCGAGGTTGAGGATGACCTGCTCGAGTTGGCCGCGGTCGGCGAGAATGGAAGGGACCTGTCCAACCGTCTCTGTCCTGATGGTGATGTGCTCGCCGAGCGTGCGTTGCAGCATCGGCAGCACGCCGTCGATGACCTGTGTGATGTCGAGGACGGCCGGCTGAATGATCTGGTGGCGACTGAATGCCAGCAGCTGTCGCGTCAGGCCTGCGGCCCGCGTGCTGGCCTTCTGAATCTCGTTGACGGAATCGCGCGGGGCCTGGTCGGTTTCAGCCAACTCGTTGGCCAGCAACTCGGTATACCCCATGATCACCGTCAGCAAGTTGTTGAAGTCGTGCGCCACCCCACCGGCGAGGCGCCCGAGGGCTTCCATCTTTTGCCCCTGCCGCAGTCGGTCCTCCATGTCTCGACGAGTGGTGATGTCGCGGGTGACGATGACAAATCCTCGAAGGTCCTCGACGCCGGGGTCCAGTCGGCGGATGTGGGTGGTCGCAAAAAAGCGGGTGCCGTCATGCCGCGTGCACTCATGTTCGCGGGCGACCCCTCCGGCACGGCCGGCATCGGCCAGTGTCTGCAGAAACTCCGCGTCGGTCATCCCGAAGAGCGCAGCGGCGGAGCTGTCGAGGATGTCGGCTTCGGCGAACCCAAAGACGACGCCCGCCCCGACAGGCCAGTTCACCACACAACCCCGGTCATCCACGATGAGAATCGCGTAGTCGGTAATGGTGTCGAGCATGAGGCTCATGCGCGATTCCACCTCGCGCAGGCGTCGATCGGCGGCCTGGCGTTCGCGCAACCGGGCCTCAGTGACCAATTGCCCATGGTCGAGCATGCCGCCGGCGTATTGGCCGAATTGCTCAAGCAGGCGCAGGTCGTCGGGCGGAAACAGCGAGCCGCGTCGTTGCACGACACCCACCACACCCCAGCGCTGGGCCGACGACGAGATCGGCGCGAGCAATACGGTTTCGCCCGTTCGGGCCAGCTTGTCGCGCAACTGTCCCTCGAGCGAAGCGAGTGGCACGATGGCCGACTCGGCCACGCGAGCCGTCATGTCGGCGGGCCCGGCTTCGGGTTCGAGTGCCACACCGATCATGCCCTGATGGGTGCTGGCCCGCACCGTGACGTCGTCGCTGGTGATGGTGTCACGCAGCGCGACAAACACCGCCGATCCCGCTGCGCCACGCTGCGCCGCCTGCAGCAGGTCGTCGGCCGCGTGGCCGGCGCGTTCGTCGGCCTCGCGATCCGCGGTCGAAACGAGGTACCGCGCCAGTTCCATCTGCTGCCAGTTCTTCCGGAGCCACCGAGGCGTGGCAAAGGCCAGGTAATAACTGACGAGGGCTCCAGTGGAGAGGATCTTTGAGAGGGTGGCGGCGCTGTACGGGTCGAGGTCCCATCGGGTCGCGCCGATCGTCGTCGAGTGGATCGCTGCCACCAGCCATGTGCCAAGCGCTGCGAACGCCAGACGTTTGGCGGTGACGCCCGCTGAGCGCCGTGACTCGGCGGAAAAGGTGAACGCCACGAGGACCAGGGCCACGAACAGGTACCCCGACAGGAGGTATTGTTGCCACGCTGGCCATGGCAAAGGCGTGACTGCTCGGAGCAGCAGCACGGCAAGCGGGGCACCAATCGCCACTGCGGTCACCGCGACCGGCACATGACGGAAGTGCTGTATCAGCCGAAGCAGGAAGTAGGGGAACAACAACGCCACGAGTTGTCGGATTGTGACGAGGTTTCCCGCCAGTACGCCGGAGCCCACAGGAGAGACCGCGACCAGACTTCCCACGACCAGCAGAATGTCGAGTCGTCGGAGGTCGCGATGCCGGCGCGCTCCAGCGATGGAATTCCACGCCGTCAACAGCAGCGCGGCGTAGCCGATCGCGTGCACGGCCTGAACGAGTTGCCTCACGGCCGGTGTCCGTTCGTTCTGTCAGCCAGGGCGTTCAGGATGACGGCTTCAGTGGCGGGGTCCACCACGCCGAACCAGACGTCTTGTATCCGTCCGGCCGCGTCCACCAGCATGAGGGTCGGCACGGTGCGCAGTTTAATTGAACCGGGCGCGATGACGTGGACCTGTTCCGGGGCCACACCCAAGCGGGCGGCATAGGGGGCCTCCGATGCTGGATCGGTGGTTGGCGACATCAGCGCCACGCCCGTGCCAACGGTTGCGGCGGCGGCAATGGCCGACTGATGAAAGAGTTCGCTGCGTTGACAGGCCGCGCAGTCACGGCGGGCAAACAGCAGCAGGGTGCGGGCCGATGACTGGTAGACGGCCGGGGGCACGTCGACCAGATCGCCTGTCTGGTAGGGAAGACGCACCACCGAGGGGCCCACACCCACCCAGTCGCGAAGTGTGGGACTCACCACGAGCGCGGCCGTCCCCGCGAGGACCACTACGCTCACGACAACCACCGCTGTCAGGAACCACCGCGCCAACACCTCCGGGACCACCGCCGAACGTCCGGCCGCTAGTCCTGGGACCCGATCATGCCAATCTTGCACTCGCCATCACACGGCTCATTCCAGAACCAGCCACATGCGGGCCAGGAGTCGTCGATCACACACGCACGCGTGTTGGTGCAATACGTCATTGAAAGCGTGTCACACCCGTAGTCCATGTCGCAGTTACAGTCCTCGATGCGCGCAGACACGACAAACCGTTCACGCACAAAATCGGAAAGCGACAGACGCCACGGCGCGGCGTTGGCCAACACGCGGGTCGTTCTATTACCAAGGCGATGCAGCAGGTAGTCGGCCACCTCCTTGCCGAACAACTCCTGCACACGCCCGCCGACCACCCGGTTCGCGGCGGCCTGTTCCGCGCGCCCTTCGTCGCCAGTCAGTATTAATGTGGCGGACGCCGCTTCGATCGCGGCGTTGAGGGCGTCCACCTGCTCAGTACTCAGTTCGGGACGAGCATCACGGTAGTCGGCGATATGGTCCACCCACACCTGCGCGCGCCTGACTGGGGCCAGCCGACGCATGATGTCTTTGCGGTACTGCGGCGAGTAGTCCTGGATGCGTGCGGCCGCCTGTTCGAGTTGCTCGGGTGACAGACTGCTGACCCACGCGTTAGACGCCGACTGGGCGTCGGTGGTGAGCGCCTTGACCAATACGAGTTCGGCCGGGACCGCCAACGCCAACACGACCGCGCACAGAAGAAGCCGACGACGAGTATGTGTAGTCACGAGGATGACTCCCTGAAAGATTCGACGGGTACGTCCCGCGTGGCAGACTTTATTAGTGACATAAAGTAATGTCAATAAAGCACTTACTTATATGTAATCCATGAGTCACAGACGCGTTCAGGATGACACAAGCGCACGTGGCGTGTGGCCGTCCTTACTGTCCGCTCAGGTCTCCATAAAACTTCCAGTCCACCACCATGTCGCGAGTCAGCGGCACCTTCGACACGGCGAGTCGAAGGAACGCCACCGGCATGGAGCCCTGCCGCATGATCTCGTCGTGGAAGTCCTTCTCCGTACGCATGCCGGAGTCGACGACTTCCCGCTTCATGCCACGAATCTGGAGTCCGCCGACCAGGTAGGCCATCTGGTAGAGCGGGCCGTACTGTCCGCTGAACGAGCGCCGCACTTCGGCGGTGGCGTTGTCGCGTTCGTGTCCGACTTCGTTGACGAGGAAGTCGATGGCCTCCTGTGGTGACCACTGGCCCATGTGGAACTTGAGCGAAAAGATGATGCGCGCTGCGCGGTGCATCCGCCAGAACAGGGCCCCGACCTTCTTTTCGGGCGAATCGTGGAAGCCCTTGTCGTAGAGGATCGTTTCCCAATACAGCGGCCAGCCTTCGCCCAGAAACGGGGTGCTGCCCAGGCGCGCCCGATAGGCGTTAAATCTCGAGCCCATGAACCCCACCAGGTTGTGGCCCGGGATCATTTCGTGATGCGCCACCGCATTGGAGAAGAACTTGTTGTTGCCGCGCAGCACCTGCATGCGCGTGTCGTACTCCTGCGTGTTGGTGGGGAAGGCCACGAGGATCTGCGAGCCGCCCAGAAAGAAGGGGGCGGTCAACTGGCGCTCGGGCGAGAGCATGATCATCCGGAATGACTCGCTCGCGACGGCCGGCACGGTGATGAGGTCGTTGTTGCGCAGGTAGGTGACGGCCTCGAACAGCAGGTCGCGCACGTATTCGGGTTGCCGACCGGGTTCGACATACATGTGTTTGACGCGCTCGACGGCGGCACTCCAGTTGGTGCCCAGCCCCATGTCGGTGGCCGCCTTCTCCATTTCCGCCACGGTCCACGCAAACTCGCGCTCACCGAGGCGGATGAGTTCTTCAGGCGTGTAGGGAATCATTTCGTTGGCGAGGTCGAAGATCAGTCCATCACGTCCGCGCGCCGGGCCCTCGATCCCGCTGGTGTCGGTTTTCCGCGGCGCATTCGGGTCGGGGCGAAACGCCGCACGGGCGATTTCCAACTCCGATTGCTTTTTGATGAACAGGTAGTCCACCTGCGCGTTTCTGCTGAGGCGGTCGAAGTCGAGCGTGCGCAGTGCGGTGAGCCACTGCTGGTAATAGGTCACCGGGCGTGCGGGGACCGCCTGACCGCGTCCGCCCCCGGCTGCGCCGCCCATGAATCGCTGGACGACGGGTGCCATTTCATCCGAAGGCAGCGCAATGATCTCCGCCAGATCCGGCACGCTGCTCATGGCCGGTGCGGAAGCAGGGGCGATGGTCGCGTTGCCGGCAGGGGCGTTGGCGTTTGTGTGCCCCGCGTCAGCCACTCGTCCTCGCAGGAACGCGGCGTACTCGGTCAGGGCTTTCTCGGCGTGGGCCCACGGCATCGGCATCCACCAGGTGAACAGCGGATCGAACGTGTGGTAGTGGTTGAACCACTCGGTCAGCCCCGCACGCATCGCGTCCACCGCATCCGCGCCCTGACGTGCCACCCCGGGCGCTACACGCATCGCACCAGGGGTCAGCGCGCCGGCCGGCAACCCCGCCTCCAGAGTGCCGCGGACCCGCGCAACTGACTTGGTGATGCCATCAATCACGCCGGCCGACGCCTGTGCGTCCATGTCGCCCATCCGCATGCGGTGTTCAACCACGGTGATGACGTCCTGCGCGAACGGCAGCACGGGCAGTACGGCGGTAACCGCTGCGGCATCCGCATCCAGCTGCGAGAGGTTGGTCGTGATGGTCGCCTGCAGGTCGGTCAGTTCCGCGCGTGCCGCCGCACTCAGCGTCGTTGCGTCGATGCCCTTGAGGGCTGCCTGCCAGTCCATGTCGAACCGTTTGAGTCGGGCAATCCGGTTCGGCGACACCGACGTGGTAAACGCGGCTGGGTTCGCCGGTGCCGGCGTGGCTTCCTGACCGCCGCCGCGTCCACCGCCACGCGCACCACGCCCACCCCCACTTTGACGGCCTCCTGACAGATAGTTGCCGTTCAGCGTGGTGCGGTCGAGTGCGTAGCGCTGCACCACCAGCCGCATCTCACTCAGGGCCGGGGCCAACAAGGGGCGAAGGTCTGAGGGGACCTCAGTGGCGCTCTGCGCGGGCTCCTGGAACGAGGCCCGTGGTGCGGTCGTCCATCCCGCCAGACCTGTGGCTACCAACACCGCGCACACCCCTGCCCGTCTCCAACTCATCGTCGCCATTGTTGTCTCTCCTTTGGTCGTGGAGCGGGTAGTCTACCGCGTGTTGCAACTTTCCCTGTGCGTCGGTGTTTGTCTGGTAGTGACCGACGCGCAGCCGGGGCGGACATGACCCTCGAGGATCGATTCGAGGTGTTCCTTCTCGAGTTTCAGGACATGGTGTACGCCACCGCGCTGCGTCTGCTCGGGACTCCTGCGGAGGCGGAAGACGTGGCACAGACGGTATTTCTCAAGGCGTTCGAACGATTCGATCAGCTCGACGGCAACCCGTCCGCGCCGGGGTGGCTCAAGACCGTCGCGACGCACGAGTGCCTGAATCATCTGTCTCGGTATCGCAACCGCTGGCGTTTTTTTGAGGACGCTGGTGATGGGTATCACGAACCGGTCGCGCCGGCCGCCGACCTGGAGGCCGTTGATCGTGCGCGCCATCTTGACGCGGCACTGCGCCGCCTTCCGGCAACCCAGCGTGTGCCGATTGTGTTGTTCCATTTCGATGATCTCGGGTACCAGGAAATCGCCGACCGTCTCGGGGTGTCGTTGAGCAAGGTCAAGTCCGACATCCATCGCGGTCGTGCCGCGCTGCGGGCCGCACTGCCGGACCTGGCCCCACCGGGAGCGTCCGCGTGACCGCCCGGGACCTCGCGCAGGAAGACGCACTCCGCACTGACGCGCTGGGGCAGGCGCTGCGCGCCATTCCGCCGGCGCGGGCGCCACACACACTGGCACCCCGCGTGATGGCGGCCGTGCAGGCACGGCTGGCGGCGCGTGTGGCTCGCACCTGGTTCGACTGGCCTGTGATGGCACAGGTCGCGTCGCTGGTGACCTTTGTGCTGGTGATTGCGGGGCTGTCGCTGACGTGGCCGCTGGTCGCCGGCGTACTCGACCGCGCCACGGCGGTCGACGGGGTACGTGTTGTCTCGGTGTTCTTTCGCGCGGTCTGGCAGCCACTGGTGGTCTGGCTCGTGGCCGGCATGACGATCACCGCATTACTGTGCGCCACGTGTGGCGCACTGCTGAGTCGCATCGCCCTGGGAGGGGCATCCCGATGATTCGAACCGTTCTCATCCGCGGCGTATGTGCCGCAGTGTTCATGGCGTCGCTGCTCACGATGGTCCCGCGCGCTGCGGGCCAGGTGCCCGCACCCCCTGCGACGCCGACCGCACAGGAGGCCACGAGCGAGCGTGCGGATCTGCTGCAGGAGGTGTCGGTGCGCCGGTTTCGGCGACCGGCCCTGCGCGTCGGACAGGACTACACGTTGCGGGCGACGGAAACCGTCGGTGACGTGACGGTGGTGTTCGGCGATGCCCGCGTCGAGGGCCGCATCCAGGGTGACCTGGTGGTGATCTTCGGTCACGCGGATCTGGGCGCCGCGGCCGTCGTCGAAGGCTCGTTTGTCGTCGTCGGCGGCGAAGCGACTGTAGCGCCGGGTGCCCTTGTGCGGCGCGACGTCGTCACGGTCGGCAGCGATCTGGATGCCCCTGGTGACTTCATCTTCGCGGGTGAGCACATCGTGATCGGCACGGCGGTGCTCGGCGACTGGATGCGGTCGGTGACGCCGTGGCTCGCGACTGGCCTGTTGTGGGGGCGGCCGATTGTGCCGAGCCTGGCGTGGGTCTGGTCGATCGTCGGTGTGTTTTTTGTGGTCTACCTGCTGGTGAACCTGTTGTTGCACGAGCCGGTGCGTGCGTCGGCCGATGTGCTGGCGCGGCGACCGTTCGGCGCCTTCATGGTCGGGTTGCTGGTATTGCTCCTGTGGGCCCCCGTGGCGGCACTCCTGACCGTCTCGGTCGTCGGCATCATCGTGATTCCGTTCTTCCTGTGTGCGTTGGTGGTGGCGGGAGTGGTCGGGCGGGTGAGTGTCATGCGCTGGATCGGCAACAGCCTGATCGCCCCTGATGAGCCGGCCAGCCGTTTGCTGGCCCTGCGGTCGTTCGTCCTTGGCTTCGCCCTCTTGACGCTCGTGTATCTGGTGCCCGTGCTGGGGTTTGTCACATGGGGACTCGTCGGAGTCTTCGGCCTCGGGGCCACCGTGATGGCGTTTCTCGCGGCCTGGCGACGGGAAGTGCCGAAGGCGCCACCGGCGCCGCCCGTGAGAGCGCCGGTGCCCCCGCCCGCGCCAGCGTGGTCGACCACGCCGATCGTGGCTCCTGTGTCCGCGGCATCGGCTGTGCCGCCGCTGGCCGCGGACGCCACAACGCCGCTCGCCCCAGCGCCACCCTCAGCGCCGCCCGCAGTCTCGTCGTTACCGCGTGCCGGGTTTCTGGATCGGGCCATCGCGTTCGGACTGGACGTGATGCTCATTGCGGTGCTCCACGAAGGCCTGCGCGGCACGGTCTTTCCGCGCTACTCGGAATTCTTCTTCCCGCTGTTGTTGATCTACTTCATCGCCTTCTGGACGTGGAAGGGCACCACCGTTGGCGGCATCGTGATGAAGTTGCGCGTGATCAAGACGACGGGGGCGCCGATCGAAGCGGCGGATGCGATCGTCCGTGCGCTGGCGGGTGTGTTGTCATTCATTGCACTCGGGATCGGTGTGTTGTGGATTCTGCGCAGCGACGACCTGGCACCCGATGGTCAGCCCGCCCGGCAGGGCTGGCACGACAAGGCCGTCGGCACGTGGGTCGTACGCGACACGTCCGGCAGCTGAGAGGCACTTTACGGTTCATGGTTCATCGGTTCATGGTTCAGCGGTGCTGTTCCTGGTGCTGGGGTGCGTGGTTCGGGGTCGCACCAGGAACCCAGCACCCAGGAACCCCGAACAGCACCGCGGAACCATGAACCAGGAACCATGAACCGCGTGAGCTATGATCCGCTCTCCGAACGATTCCGAGGAGGGCAGCGATGACGGGACGAACTGTACTATCCGCGATAGCGATCGCACTGGTGGGCGCGACATCGATCTCCGGAGGCGCGCTCGCGCAGTTGCCACCGAATCGGATCGTGCCGCTGCAGATCACCGGTCCTGCCAGTGAGCGGCTGAACCTGCTGGTCTTCGGCGACGGCTACACCGCCGCGGACATGGCGAAGTTCCGGGCCGAGGTGGACAAACACCTGAACGTGCAGTGGAGCATCGAGCCCTTCAAGAGTTATCGCAGCTACTTCAACGTGTACATGATCGAGGTCGAATCGCCGGTCTCTGGAATCTCGTGTGATCCCGATGACGGCAACGTCCGGCGTGACACGCCGCTGCGCCTCCAGTACGCCGGCACCTGCCCGGCCGATCCGAATGCGCGTGGGGTGACGTTCGGCCCGGGCGGCGGCGACATGCTTGAGAAGCTGGCGGCCCAGATTCCTGGCGTAGACGCCTCCAATCGTCAGACCCTCACACTCGCCAACACGACCACGTATGGCGGCATCGGTGGCACCAACGCGACGACGACCGGCGGTGCGACGCTGGGACCGCTGGTGAGTCCGCACGAACTGGGCCACTCGCTCGGGTCTCTGCAGGACGAGTATCCGTATTCCACTCGGGGCGTGGCCGGCCCTCCCTACAAAGGTGGTGAACCGCCCTCCATTCACCACACCACCTACACCATCGAGGAGATGAAAGCCCAGCAGGTGAAGTGGTGGCGATGGCTCGATGAAGAGAGCCATTCCGGTGGCGTGATTGGGCGCTACGAGAGTGGCCTGTCGCGCGGCACCGGTGTGTGGCGCCCGAGCGAACATTCGATGATGCGTTGGGTGGGCTACTACTTCGATCAGCCGAGCCATGAGCGGATGATTCAACGCATCTCAGGTCGCCGCGGTACCAACGCCATGTCGGTGATCTCCCGCCCGGTCGGCACCGTCGGCCCCAACGAAGTGCTCTGGGTCGAGACCGGGCAGCCTTCGTCACATGAACTTGATGTGGCGTGGGCGGTGAATGGTGCGACCATCCCCAATCCGCACAACAGCCACAGTCTGGCTCTGGCGCCCCTTAACCTCTCGCGCGGCGCGGTGGTTCGCGCCACCGTGAGTGATTCCACCGAACATGTGCGCGATCCGGAGATTCGGCAGGGGCCGACGATGACCCAGACGCGTGAGTGGGTCGTGGGAGCGACCGCCACGGCGCCGGCGACGGTGACGGCGGCGTTCACCGGAGGCACGCCGACCGATCGACCGGTGGCCGCAGGTCACGTCGTGTACGCGGACACGACACATCCCACTGACCGCGTTGATGTGGTCACCTGGCGACTTGACGGTGTGACCCTGCCGAATCCCGGCAACACGCGTTCGTTCAATCTGTCCACGCTCACGCTCACGCCGGGCAATCGCACGCTGACGGCCACTGTGGGCACGGAGACCAGGACATGGACGGTGGACAACACCCATGCGACCGCGCCTGCCGAGCTGTCGCCGCCGCTGACCGTGTTGCCGGGGGCGGCACGGCACCATGTGTACTTCGAGGGGTTCGACATGAAGCTCACGCCTCAGGATGATCAGCCCGGTTACGTCGTCGGCGAATTCCGCCTGAATCAGAAGGGCTGGTTCAACTACCAGGGCTGGCCAGACGCGCCAGATGGCACACCCTACAAGTTCACTGCGCGTGGCACCGAGATTAAGGCGCTCATCTACGGCAACCTGGGGACCGGTGGCGTCTCGAAGGCACCGTTTGAGCAGCTCTATCCGGACTTCGTACTCGGCTACAGGACCCACACGGTGGAACACCGCGCAATTGATGCGGCGGGCAACATCAGTCCGGCTGCGGCGTTCCGAGCGACGGTGCTGCCCGGCGCACGGCCCGTGTGTTCGACCACGCTGACGGGTGCGCAGGCGGGTGTGACCGTCAACCAGGGCGTGACTTGTCTGAACGACGCGACGGTCACTGGTGACGTGGTCGTGCGTGACGGCGGCTCAGTGGTGATCATGGGCGGCCGGATCACCGGGCGACTCGATGCCGCGGGCGCACGTGATGTACAGGTGTTCGGGACGACGGTGGCAGGGTCCACGTCGGTGACGGGCTCAACCGGCACCACCGCGTTGGTGAACAATCAGTTGCAGGGCGGCGTCACGTTGTCACGTAATGCGGCCACCTCGTTCGGCCTTGCGCTTGTGGCCAACACGATCGCCGGCGGACTGACCTGCACGAGCGGCGACGTCAGTGACTATGGGGTCCCAAACATGATCTCCGGTACCGCTGGCTGCAGTGTGAGATGAGGAAGTTGTGAGATGGGGAGATGGGGAGATGCCATCTCCCCATCTCCCCATCTCCTCATCTCCTCATCTCCTCATCTCCTCATCTCCTCATCTCCTCATCTCCTCATCTCCTCATCTCCTCATCTCCTCATCTCCTCATCTCCTCATCTCCTCACCTGAATGTCTCCGTAGAATTTCCAGTCGAGACTCATATCGCGCGACAGCGGCATCGTCGAGATGGCCAGACGTGTGTAGGGGAAGGGCATCGATCCCTGCAGCACCACGGCGTCGTGGAACTCCTTGAGTGTCATCTGACCTGAGTCCACGAGATCCGCTTTGAGGCCGCGCAGTTGGAGGCCGCCCAGCAGATATGCCGCCTGATACAGGGGGCCGTAGTTGCCCTGGAACGAGCGGCGGACCTCGGCGGTGGCGTTCTCGCGTTCGTGACCGACTTCGTTGACGAGAAAGTCGACCGCCTCCTGCGGCGACCACCGCCCCATGTGGAAGTTCAGCGAAAAGACGATGCGTGCGGCGCGGTGCATGCGCCAGAACAAGGCGCCGACTTTCTTCTCGGGCGTGTCGTGGAAGCCGATGTCGTAGAGCAACGTTTCCCAATACAGCGGCCAGCCTTCGCCGTAGAACGGTGTGCTGATGCCGAGGTTCGCGCGATGGCCGGCCAGGCGTTGACCCATGTAGCTGGTGTAGTTGTGGCCCGGGATGAGTTCATGGCCGGCGGTGGCGTTGGAGAAGCCCGGGTTGTTGCCGCGCATGCTCTGCAGACGCTGGTCGTATTCCATGGTGTTGGTCGGATACGACACCGTGATCTGCGATCCACCCAGGAAGAAGGGGTTTACGCGTTGCCGTTCCGGCGACATCATCCCCATGCGCAGGGCTTCGCGGTTGACGGGGGAGACGGTGATCAGATCGTGAAAGATGAGGTAATCGGCCGCGTGGTAGACGAGGTCGCGAATCATCTCGGGCTGGCGGCCGGGTGCCACGGCGGTGTTCTTGGTGTGTTCGAGTGCCCGCATCCAGTCGGAGCCAAACCCCAGCTCGGCTGACGCCTTCTCCATTTCGGCGACGGTCCACGCAAACTCTCGGTTGCCGAGTTCGATGAGTTCCTCGGGAGAATACGGAATCATCTCGTCGGCGAGATCGAGAATCAGGCCGTCACGCCCGCGCGCGGGTCCCTCGATGCCGCTGGTGTCGGTCTTGCGCGGAATGTCCGCCGGCGGGACGAAATTCGCACGCGCGATCTGCTGTTCGCAAATCCGCTTGATGGCGAGGTAGTTCACCTGTGCGTTGCGTGACAACGCGTCGAAGTCGAGGGTCTTCAGCGCTTCGAGCCAGGCCTGATGGAAGGCGACATCTCGTACGGGTGCGGGGGGGGCACCGGGTGCGGCGCCACGGCCACCGCCGCGCCCCCCTCCACCGCCTGCGCCACGAAAGGCCCCGACGATGTCGATGGTTTCATCCTGCGGCAGCGCCATGTAGCGCTCGAGATCCGGCACCGAGGGGCGCAGCGGCGCGGGGACCGGCGCGATTGTCGCGTCAGCCGGGGAGTGGCCGGCGTTCTGGTGATTGGCGGGGGCGACTGTGTCGCGCAGCAACGTGGCGTACGCGTCGAGCTCCCGAGTCAGGTGGGCGTATGGCAGGTTCATCCACCAGGTGAACAGCGGGTCGTACTCGTTATAGAAATTAAACCACTCCTCCATCGACGAGCGGAGGCCGGCCACCGCTGCCGCGGCCTGCGTCGCAAGCACGGGCGTAATCCGGATGTCGCCCGACTCGACGCGCGCGCGGATCGTCGCAATGTCCTTGTGCACCTTCGTGACGCGTCCGGCAGTGGCCTGCGCGTCCATGTCGTCGACCCGCACCCGGGCCTCGTAGATCTCGACGATGTCGCGGGTGAAGGGCAGGATCGGGGTGAGGGTGGCAATCACCTGCGCATCGGCGTCGAGCGCAGCGAGATTGGCGGCGATGGTGGTCTTCAGCTGAGCGAGATCCGTCTGCGCGGCCAGGGAGAGTTGTGCCGCATCAAGACGATTCAGCGCGCGCTGCCAGTCCATGTCGAGACGCTTGAGGCGTGCGATGCGATTGGCCGACAGTGAGGGCACGATGATCTGGGGCGTGGAGGGTACTGGCGGCGCCTCTGCGGCACCTCCAGCTCGTCCGCCGCGACCGCCCCCGCCCCCACTGCGACCGCCGCCGCCGGAACCGGGCAGATAGTTCTGCGACAATGTGTTGCGGTCGGCCGTGTACCACTGCACTGGAATCCGCATCTCGCTTTGCCTGGGCAGGAGCAGCGGCGTCAGGTCTTTCGGGACGGTCGAGGCTGCCGAGGGCGCGGCCGGAGCCTGCTGGGCCCGTGGGGTGATGGTCAGGGGCCACACGAGTGTAGCCAGAAGCAGAGTGCTGACGCCGAAACGATGAAGGAGGCGGTGTGTCATGCTGCGCGCAGTGTAGCTGATCAAGTGCTCCGGTGCTCAAGTGCACCTTCGTCGGATAGTATTCTCAGATTGCAATGAAGCTGCATCTCACCCTGACAGTAAATGGCGAGTCTGCCGACGCCCTGGTGGACCCCAACAAGACGTTGCTCGAGGTGTTGCGCGAAGACCTGCAGCTCACGGGGACCAAACACGGCTGTGAACTCGGCGAGTGCGGCGCGTGTGCCGTGCTGGTCGACGGTCAGCCGCTGTTGTCGTGTCTGATGGTGGCGCACGAGTGTCAGGGGCGCGCGGTCACGACGGTGGAAGGGTTGGTCGAGGATGGTCGCCTCCATCCGCTGCAGGAGTGTTTCGCTGACCTTGGTGGTGCCCAGTGCGGCTACTGCACCCCGGGCATCCTCATCACCGCCAAGGCGCTCCTTGATCGCGAGCCCCATCCATCGCGCGAACTGATCAAGGAAGCACTCTCGGGCAACCTGTGCCGCTGCACGGGCTACCAACAGATTCTTGACGCCGTCGAAGCCGCCGCCAAGAGGTAACGATGGCGACACCCACCTCAGTCATCGGAAAAGCGCGGCGTCGGGTAGACGCGCGTGCGAAGGTCACTGGGCAGACGAAGTTTGCCGACGATGTGATGTTGCCGCGGATGGTGCACTGCCGACTGTTGCGGTCAAGTGTGCCGCACGCGAAAATTCTGCGCGTGGACACGACGAAGGCCGAGGCGCTCGACGGCGTGCATCTCGTCCTGACCGGTGAGCAATTTCCGATCGCCTACGGCATCTTGCCCGTCAGCCACGACGAACACGCGTTGTGTCGTGATGTGGTGCGCTTTGTGGGCGATCCGGTTGCAGCAGTGGTGGCTCGCGACGAAGCGACAGCCGAGAGGGCCGTCCATCTGATCGACGTCGAGTACGAGCCGCTCCGCACGTTTGCGTCACCCGCCGACAGTCTGGCCTACCCAGAGCCCCGCATTCATGAGTACGGCGACTTCGGCAACGTGCACAAGGCGGTGGCGCTTGAGTTCGGCGAGGTCGACGACGCGATTGCGAAGGCGGATCTCGTGTTCGACGATGTGTTTTTCTTTGAGGGCAACACACACCTGCCGCTTGAACAACACGCGACCGTGGCCACCAAGGATCCGGACGGCAAGCTGGTGGTGTATTCAAGCACCCAGACGCCGCATTATCTGCACCGCGCGCTCGCCAAGGCGCTCGCGATGCCCGCGGCGCACATTCGCGTGATTGCCACGCCCAACGGCGGCGGCTTTGGGGGCAAGAGCGATCCGTTCAACCACGAAGTGGTCGTCGCGTATGCGGCGATGCGCCTGGATCGACCGGTCAAGATCTGCCTCAACCGGGAAGAGGTGTTTTATTGCCATCGGGGTCGACACCCGGTGTTGATGCGGTTCCGTACGGGGGTGACCAACGACGGCCGGATCACAGGGCTCGACCTGCAGACGTTGCTCGACGGTGGGGCGTACGGCTCCTATGGTGTCGCGAGCACGTTTTATACCGGTGCGCTGCAGACGGTCACGTATGACATCCCGACCTACCGGTTCCGCGGCTGTCGGGTGTTCACCAACAAGCCGCCGTGTGGCCCCAAACGGGGGCATGGCACGCCACAGTCGCGTTTCGGTCAGGAAGTACAGCTCGACAAGATTGCCGAGAAGCTCGTGATCGATCCGGCGGACCTCCGTCTCGGAATCGTGCAGCCGCCCGACAGTCTCACGGCCAACTTCCTCCGCGTGGGCACCATCGGCCTGGCCGACTGCATCACGAAGGTGGTGGAACGCTCCGACTGGCGCAACAAGTTCAAGAAGTTGCCGTTGGGCAAGGGCGTGGGCCTCGCGTGTTCGTCGTACCTGTCCGGCGCCGGCCTGCCGATCAACTGGAACGACCTGCCGCACTCAGGTGTGCAACTCAAGCTCGATCGCAGCGGCGGCGTCACCGTGTTTTGCGGCGCCACAGAGATCGGTCAGGGATCCGATGATGTGCTCGTGGGGATTGTTGCCGAGATTCTCGGCATCGACCCGTTTGATGTGCGCGCGGTCACCGGCGATACCGACCTGACGCCGGTGGATCTGGGGTCGTACTCAAGTCGCGTCACACTCATGATGGGCAATGCCGCCATCCAGGCGACGGAGCGCGCCCGTGATTTCATCGCGATTGCGGTCAGCGCCAAGCTCGGGGTTCCGAGAGAGCGCCTGGTGTTTGCGGACCGTCGTGTGTTCGACGCGCAGGATCCTGCGAAGGGCGCCACGTTCCAGGAAGCGGTGTGTATGGCCGAAGCCAGGTTCGGCACGCTTGGCACGACCGGGTCCTACACGCCGCCTCGATCGGCGGCGCGATTCAAAGGGGGTGGCGTCGGACCGTCCCCGACGTATTCCTACACCGCCGCGGTCGTTGAAGTGGATGTGGATCCCGAGACCGGGTGGGTGACCGTGCCGCGTGTGTGGATCGCTCACGACATCGGGCGCGCGCTCAACCCGACGCTCGTGCGAGGGCAGGTCGAGGGCGGCGTGTACATGGGCATCGGTGAAGCGCTGATGGAGGAACAGGTGTTCAGGCGCCTGCCGGCGAAGTTGTCGCACGCGCTGGTGCACAAGTTTCCCTCGATCCTCGAATACAAGAGTCCCACCAGTCTCGACATGCCTGAGGTCATCACGGACCTGATCGAACATCCCGATCCCGCCGGACCTTTTGGGGCCAAGGAAGTGGGGCAGGGACCGTTGCTGCCGATCATGCCGGCCGTGGCTAATGCCGTCTATGACGCCGTCGGTGTACGGATCGATTCGATTCCCGTGACGCCCGAGAAGATCCTCCGTGCACTTGAAGCCAAGGCGGCAGGCAAACCGGCGCGCTCAGGCCCGTCATCGTTCCCGGATATTCCGTGGCCCGAGACGTTGCGTGTGACGCCGCCATGGGCCGGCGGGGATGGACGGGCGTCAAACGATCCCGATCGGCCCACCAACAGACATGTGGACGCGGGCGTGGAAGCACGAGCGGCCAAGGCCGCGTGGGAGAAGTCCTCGTCATGATGCGCCTGCCTTCGTACCGCTATCGTGCACCGCACACCGTGGCGGACGCGGCCGCCTGGCTGGCCGAGTCGCCCAGCGACACGATGCTGCTGGCCGGCGGCACCGATCTGATCCCGAACATGAAGCGTCGCCAGCAGACGCCGACCACCGTGATCGGCCTGCGCGGGATTCCGGAGCTCACGCAGGTGACCAACGGCGCCGGCATGGCGATCGGCGCCGGGGTCACGTTGACCGCACTTGTGCATGATCCCGGAGTGCGCGCACAGTACGCCGGTCTGTGGCAGGCGGCGGCGCAGATCGCGACGCCCCACCTGCGCAACATGGGCACGATCGGCGGCAACATCTGCCTCGATACCCGCTGCACCTACTACGACCAGACGTTCGAGTGGCGCAAGGCGATCAATTTCTGCATGAAGAAGGATGGCGACACCTGCTGGGTGGCCACCTCCAGCGACCGGTGCCTTGCCGTCTCGTCCACCGACTCGGCCCCCGCGTTGATGGCGCTCGGCGCCACGGTGACGCTGGTGTCGGCGTCCGGGTCACGCGAGATCGCGCTGCGCGACTTGTACGTCAACGACGGGATGCACTACCTGACGCGCCGTGCGGATGAAATCCTCACGACCGTCCACCTGCCGTCAGCTGATGGATGGCGCAGCACGTACTGGAAGCTGCGTCGCCGTGGGTCCTTCGACTTCCCGGTCGCCTCCGTGGCGGCGGCCGCCCGCTTCGATGGCGCGCACATCGTCGAGGCCCGCATCGTGCTCGGGGCGGTCGCCTCCCGTCCGCTTGAAGTTACGGCGGCGGCTGATCGGCTCGCGGGGCAGGCACTCACCGATGACCTCATCGCGGCGGTGGCAGATGATGCCTATGCGATCGCAAAGCCGATGGACAACACCGACTTCGAACTGGTGTGGCGCAAGAAGGTGGTGCGCTCGCTGGCGACATCAGCCCTGCGTGAACTGCGCGGCGACGACATGCGTGAAGCTCGCACGTCCCTCGCGCGGCACCCGCTCATCGTGGTGTCCTAGGGCTCACGAGGTTACTGGTTCATCGGTTCATGGTTCCGCGGTGCTGTTCCGGGTTCGCCGGCGGCCTGGTTCAGCGTGCGGAACCCAGCACCGACCCTGAACCCCCGCACCAGGAACCCAGCATCCAGGAACCCCGAACAGCACCAGCAACCATGAACCGATGAACCATGAACCGTCAGCCTTGTGGAGATGCCGGCGTGAGCGCCGCTGCCAGGGCCGCCATCTCATCGTCGGTGAGGTCGGGTGAGAAGTGCCGCACGTGCGGCAGGATGTCCGTCGTCTCCAGATACGAGGCGGCGCACCCTGCGTGGATGAAGCCTGACGGGGCAAAGCGACCGTCTTCGTAATACACAAGCGCGATACGCCATGTGTCCTTGTCGATGGTGGCCTTGCAGGCCCGGCAGCTGGCGCGCCCGGTGGGGGCGAGGCTCGCCGTGCTCACGCGGGGAAGTCGGCGATGGGCGACACCGAGGCAGGCCTGGTGCACGAGTGTGTCGCGGTCGGCGAGGGTGTCCGTGAAGCCGGCGAGCGCCTCGAGCATGGCCTCCGGCCGCCGATAGGCTCCACACGCCAGGTGATACCACTGGGTCGTTTCCCCGCCATCGTCGGAGAACGGGTTGGGCACCCGTTCGCCAAACCGCAGCGTCTGGGCTGGGATCTTCCCGCCGCATCCCCGGCATGAGGCGCGGCCCGTCGGGGCCGGGGCAATCGTGTGCGCCATGCCCGCGGATGCTACCACGCGGGCTGGGCCGCGCTTCCGGTGACCACCCGACCCGTACTCGTCCCCTGTACAGGCCAGCCCTGCTCCCGATAACCGCCACGCGCAGGGCCTCCAAGCGGTTGATTTGCCCGCCGACCTCACCAGTTGACATGGTACTGGGGTGGGAGTAGCTTGACACAGCTCAAATCCTGGTTCCCCTGGAGGTGGGCTATCGGTGTGTCCGTTATATGGAGGAGAACCAATGAACCGTTACGTCAGGCGCCTGCTCGTGGCCGCACTTGTGCTTGCCACCAGCTCGACCCTCGCGTTCGCGCAAGCGACAACCACCCTGTCGGGTGTCGTCAGAGACTCAGCCGGCGGCGTCATTCCTGGCGCCACTGTGGTTGTGACCAACAATGCCACCGGGGCCACATTCGAAGCGGTGACGGGGACCACCGGGGTCTACACGGTTGCCGCTGTACAGGCCGGCAGTTACACGGTGTCGGCCGCCTTGACCGGCTTCAAGACTGCGCAGGTCAGTAATGTTCGGGTGTCGCTGGGCGTGCCCGCGACGGCGAATCTGACCCTCGAGGTCGGACAGTTGACGGAAACGGTGAACGTGACCAGCAGTTCCGAACTCATCAACACCCAGACGGCGACGGTCACGGCCACGCTCAATTCGGACCAGCTCAACCGGATGCCGACCCCCACGCGTAATGCGCTCAACGCCGTGGCCTTCCTGCCTGGCGTGAACACGACCGGCACCAATCGCAACTCGTCGATCAACGGACTGCCCGACTCGTTCGTGCAGATCACGATGGACGGCGCGAGCAACAACGACAACTACCTGCGGTCGTCGGACGGGTTCTTCGCGTCGGTGACGCCGCGTCAGGATGCCGTGGAAGCGGTGACGGTGACGCTGGCGGCCGCCGGCGCGCAGTTGGGCGGCAGCGGCGCCGTGACGATTGCCTTCCAGACGCGGTCTGGCGGCAACCGGTTTTCGGGCAGTCTCTACGAGTACTTCCGTGATCCGGCGCTCAACTCGACCTACTACTTCAACAAGATCAACGATTTGCCGAAAAACGAGGTGACGTTGAACCAGTACGGCGGCCGCGTGGGCGGTCCCGTCATCCTGCCGGGTTTCGACGGCCGCGGCAAGATGTTCTATTTCCTCAACTACGAGCAGATTCGCTTCCCGAACAGCTTCACGCGGACGCGGACGATCCTGCCGTCGCGGATGCTCGATGGCTGGTTCCCCTACGAAACCAGCGCGGGCGTGATCCGGGAAGTCAACGTGATGACGCTCCCGGGCCAGACCTCCGTGGTTGACCCGACGATCATGGCGATCCTTCAGAAGATCGATGCCGCGACCAAGTCGACCGGCACGGTCAATTCGACCAACAATCCGATCGAGAACGACTTCGTGTTCCTGAGCCCCGCGAAGCTGTTCGAACATCAGCCGACGGCGCGTATTGATTACAACGTCACGGACCGGCACCGCCTGAGCAGCACGATGGCGATCATCTGGGCCGAGCGCGATCCGGACTACCTCAACAGCGCGGATCCGCGGTTCCCCGGGGCGCCGAACTATCGTCGGTTCAACTCGAAGCGGCCGTTGTACACGCTGACGTTGCGTTCCACGCTGTCGCAGAACGTCGTCAACGAACTGAGCGGCAACCTGACGGCGTTGGGCGGCGAATCCCGATTCGGGTCCATGGAAAGCAACGGCCCGCAGACGTACGAGGATTTCGGCGGGTTCGCCGTTTCACTGCCCCTGGGCTGGACCAACTGGCACTCCACGAACCTGCCGAGCTGGCGCAGTTCGCCGACGTACAAGATCGCCAACACGACGAGCTGGCAGCGTGGCACGCACAGCCTGAGCTTCGGCGCCGAATGGCAGCGCGCCACCGCGTCAGCCAGCAGCCAGGTGATGGTGCCGGGTATCAGCCTGGGGCTCAGTACCCAGAACGATCCAGCCGCCGGACTCTTCTCGTCGGCGAACTTTCCCGGCATCTCGAGCGGGGACCTCAGCGATGCGCGGGCGTATTATGCGTTGCTGACCGGCCGGGTGACCGCGATTACGGGTTCGGCGTCGCTGGACCCGGCCACGAATAAGTATGTGCCGTTCGCCCCGGTCACGCGCGAGGGGCACATGGACACGTTCTCGGGCTATGTGTCCGACTCGTGGCGCATGACCCCGACCGTGACAGTCACGGGGGGTGTGCGGTATGACGTGCAGTTGCCGTTTACGCCGACCAACGACATCATGACCACTGTGCTGATGGAGGATGCGTGCGGCATTTCCGGCATCGGCGGGGGCGGGGTCTACGATCGGTGCAACTTCTTCCAGCCGGGCGCCAACAGCGGCAAGGAAATTCCCGTGTACACGCAGCTGATTGGCGGGACGAAGGGGTACAACACCGACTGGAATAACGTGTCGCCGTCGTTGAGCGTGGCGTGGCGGCCGAACGTGCAGGACGGCTGGCTGCGAACGATCCTCGGCAACCCGGACCAGGCGACGCTGCGGGTCGGGTACTCCATGTCCTACGCGCGGGAGGGCCTGAGCACCTTTACGGGCCAGTTCGCGTCGAACCCCGGCTCGACCATCTCCATCACGCGCAGCACCGACACCGGGCTCGTGGGTCCAGGCGAAGCGTGGCCGGTGCTCTTCAGCCAGCGTGATCGGCTGCGAGTGGCCGACTTCGACGAGACGCCCACGTTCCCGATCGTGACGCGGCCGAATCGCCAGGACAGCCTCAGCGCATTCGCGCCCGAGATCCAGGTCGGCAAGGGCCAAACGTGGACGGCGGGCTTCCAGCGGTCCATCGGCAGCGACATGGCGATAGAAGCGCGCTACGTCGGCACGCGTGGCACCGATCAGTGGTCGGAACTCAACTACAACTTGATTCGTGGGGAGAGCCTGCTCAACAACGGGTTCCTCGACGAGTTCAAGCTGGCGATGGCGAACCTCCAGGCCAACAATGCCGCCGGCGGCAGCCGGTCCGGATCGTTCCGGTACTTCGGGCCCGGCACGGGCACGAACCCGCTGCCGATCTACCTGGCGTACTTCAACGGCCGCAGCAACGCGACCGAGCCGTCCGCCTACACGGGTTCGAACTGGACCAACAGCACGTTCGTCGGACGCCTGGCGCGTACGAACGCGAATCCGGTGAGCGCGGCCAACGACCTCAATGGCAACCTCAGCCGGCGCAATAACGCGCTGGCGGCCGGGCTGCCGGCGAACTTCTTTATCCCGAACCCGCGCGTCAACTCCGTCAACGTCATCGACAGCGGCGCGTTCAGCGACTATCACGCCCTGCAGATCGAACTGCGCCGCCGCCTGTCACGCGGGCTGTCGGCCAACGTCAACTACCAGTACGCGATCGAGGGCGGGTCGGCCTTCGACGGGTTCAGCTTTGGGCGCACCATGATCACCAGCACCACCTCCCCGCGGCACGCGATCAAGGGGCAGTGGGACTGGACCATCCCTGTGGGCCGCGGGCAGCGTTTCGGGGCCGATATGCACCCGGCGCTCGACGCGATCCTCGGCGGCTGGAGCATGAACGGCGTAGGCCGCATCCAGGCGCGCGTGATGAACTTCGGCAACGTCCGGCTGGTGGGCATGTCGATCGACGAACTGACCGACATGTACAAGTTCTACCGCCGTACCAATGCCGGCACGGGTCGTCCTGAAATCTGGATGTTGCCGGAGGACGTGATCCTCAACACGCGCCGCGCGTTCTCGACCAGCGCGACCTCGGCCACCGGCTACGGCTCGTTGGGTGCGCCGCAGGGGCGTTACATCGCGCCGGCCAACCACCCGGGCTGTTTCCAGATCCGGGCCGGCGACTGCGCGCCACGCACGACCATCATCCGGGCGCCGTGGTTTACGCGCATTGACGTGGGTGTCACCAAACGGTTCAACATCCGGGGCGCCGCGAACATAGAGGTGCGCGGCGATGTGCTGAACCTGTTTGACAACATCAACTTCAACCCGGTGGCCAACCCCGGCACCAGCGCGACGATCTTCCGCGTCAGCAGCGCCTACACCGACCCGAGTAACACCTACGATCCGGGCGGCCGACTGGGGCAGTTGATGATCCGGTTCAACTGGTAACACCACGCAAGGACCGCACACACGAAGGGCGGGGGCATGGCCCCCGCCCTTTTTCGTGGCGGAACCAGGAACCAGGAACCCGCGTCAGCGCGGCCAGAGCCACCCGAAGGCACCCGCTGTCATCAGCGCGTAGACCAGACCATCAACCATCGAGCGCGCCGTGGAGCCCCAGCCTTTCTGGAACCAGATATTGGCCTGGGGCATGCCAAGGGCGTAGGCCATGAACGCCACCGTGCCGGCGATGCGGAAGACTTCCATGTAATTGGCGCCCGGGCCGAACACCCGGCTGAGCACATACCCCGTGAAGAGACTGACCACCAGCAGGTACACGAACCACTGGCCGAGCGTGGCGCCCATGTTGAACGTACTGCTCGGCCACACGGTGACCACCAGACCCGGCCCGCGCTTCATCTTCTCCATCAGCGCGGGCTCCTGCATCTCCTTTGGCGAGGCACAGAACGGGGCAGAGTAATCGCCGGAGGGGACCTTGGCCCGGCGGAACGCCTCGAGGATGTCGTCCTCGGCCGGCAGTTTGGCAAAGTCGTTCTTGTGGTACGACAACACCATGTGAATCACAGCACTGACGATAAAGACGAGCACGGCGGACAGCACGATCGGCACAGCAAGCGACATCAACGGAACCATACAGAGCCTCCTTGGGCTGCCGAGGCTATCACGAGCAGCCCCCCTCTTCCCATCTCCCCATCTCCCCACCTCCTCATCTCCACACCATGGGGTAAACTCCCTCCCATGAGCGGAAAATACACGCGACTGACCCACCCGCTGGTGCGCGAACACGGGCGCCTGCGCGAGGCCTCCTGGGATGAGGCGTTGACCCGTGCGGCCGATGGATTCGGCCGCATCGTGGGGCAGCACGGTCCAGGCAGTTTCGGGATGTTCAGCTGCTCCAAGGCGTCCAACGAGGTGAACTATCTGGCGCAGAAGTTCACCCGGGGTGTCCTCGGCAGTCACAACATCGACAGTTGCAACAGGACTTGACACGCCCCCAGCGTCGTCGGTCTGACGACGGTGTTTGGCGCAGGTGGCGGCACGAGCGCCTACCAGGAGATCGAGGAGACGGACCTCATCATCCTGTGGGGATCGAACGCCCGTGAGACGCACCCGATCTTCTTCCACCACCTGCTGAAGGGGACGCAGCGCGGAGCGCGGATGTACGCCATCGACCCCCGACGGACCAGTTCCGTTGCGTGGGCGGACGTGTGGCTCGGGCTTGAGGTGGGATCAGACGTCGCATTGGCCAACGCTGTGGGTCGCGAGATTATTGCAGCCGAGCTGTGTAACACCGCCTTCATCGAGCGTGCGACAGAAGGGTTCGACGCCTACCGCGCGGCGGTGGATGCCTACACGCTGGAACGAGGCGAGGCACTCACGGGTGTGAAGGCCGAGGTGATTCGCGAGATGGCGCACGCCTATGCGCGCGCCGACCGTGCGCAGATCTGCTGGACGTTGGGGATCACCGAACATCACAACGCGGTGGACAACGTGTTTGCCATCATCAATCTGTCACTGTTGACGGGCCACGTCGGTCGGTGGGGGTCGGGGTTGGTGCCGCTGCGTGGTCAGAACAACGTGCAGGGTGGGGGCGACATGGGCGCCATCCCCAACAAGTTCGTCGGCGGTCAGGATGTGGAGGACCAGGCCCTGCGCGCGCAGTTCGAACAGGAGTACGGCATCGCCGTGCCGGCCGAGCGCGGGATGCATCTGAGCCAGATGTTTGACGCGATGGAGCACGGCACACTGAAAACGGTGTATGTGCTTGGCGAAAATCCGATGCAGTCGGAGGCCGATGCGACGCGCACCCGGCGACTGCTGGAGGGCCTGGAGCACCTCGTGGTGCAGGATATTTTTCTGACGAAAACGGCGGAAGTCGCCGACGTGGTGCTACCGGCTGCCGCCTCGTGGTGTGAGTCCGACGGCACGGTGACCAGCAGTGAGCGGCGTGTGCAGCGCGTGCGCAAGGCGCTGAATCCCCCCGGACAGGCGAAGGATGACCTCGAGATTCTGGCCGCATTGGCCGCGAAGCTCGGCAAGGACTGGGGCGCGCCGACAGCCGCCGAGGTGTGGCGCGAAGTGCAGCGCCTGTCGCCGTGGCACGGCGGGATGAGTTACGAACGGCTCGAGGCCGAGAACGGGTTGCAGTGGCCGTGTCCCTCGCTCGATCATCCGGGCAGCCCGACGCTGCATACCCGCTTCTGGGTCGATCCGATCGAGGGGGCCCGTGCCGGTTTTCAGTGCGTGCATCATTCGCCACCGGTGGATCAACTGACCGACGAGTTTCCCCTTCGGCTCACGACCGGTCGTCGGTTGGACTCGTTCAACACCGGCGTTCAGACAGGTGGGTATACCTCACCGCTTCGCCACGGCGAACGGATTGAAGTGTCGCCGGAGGATGCCGCTCGACTGGGCGTCGTGCCAGGCGAACTCGTCCGTGTGGTCTCCCGTCGTGGTGCCCTGCAGGCGCCGATCAAGATCGACCCGGGCCTGCGTCCCGGGTTAACGTTCATGACGATGCATTTTCCGGATGAAGTGGAGACCAATATCCTGACGATTGATGCGGTGGATCCCAAGTCGGGCACCGCCGAGTTCAAGGCCGCCGCCATCCGGATCGAGAAATTGTCGGTGCCCGAACCGGTCAGCGTCGGAGGCGCGCGCTGAGATGGACCTGCATCTGATCCCGGGCGCCGTGGCGTCCGCGGAGGAACGGGTCGCGATTGATGCGGCCATTGCCGCGTCGACGGGCACCGGGCCCGGTACACGACACCTGCTGCTGCCGGCCTTGCACGCCGCACAGGCGCGCGTCGGCTGGATCAGTGAAGGCGCACTCAATCACATCTGCGCGACCTTGTCGGTGCCACCGGCTGAAGCGTACGGCGTCGCGACGTTTTATCACCTGTTCGCCCTTGCGCCTCAGGCACCGCGGGTGGTGCATGTGTGTGACGACATCGCGTGTCGCGTCAAAGGCGCCGACGGGCTCTGTCGGTCCCTTGAGTCGCAGGTCGGCCCCGCCGGATCAGGGGAGTCGGGCACGTGGAAGCGGAGCCCGTGCCTGGGATATTGCGAACAGGCACCTGTCGCACTGCTGCAGCAGGCGGGCGTCTCGCCGCAGGACGTGACACTGACACAGGTCACTCTGCCGATGTTGCAGGAGGCCGTGTCGTCTGGCACCGTGCCGACCGCGACCGGGATTGCCGCGCCACAAACCGTGGCGCCGCGAGATCCATCGTTACGATTGTTGCGCCGGGTCGGAGTCGCGGACCCCGGCAGTCTTGATGCGTATCGCGCACACGGCGGCTACCAGGCCCTGCGGCGTGCGCTCGCCATCGGTCCTGAGGGCATACTGCGCGAGGTCTCGGAGTCGAAACTGCTCGGTCGCGGCGGCGCTGCGTTTCCGACAGGTCGAAAGTGGGAAGCCGTGGCGCGTGCCCCAGTGCATCCGCATTATCTGGTTTGCAACGCCGACGAATCAGAGCCGGGCACATTCAAGGATCGCGTGCTGATGGAGGAGGATCCGTTCGCACTTGTCGAAGCCATGACGATTGCGGGGCTGGCCATCGGCGCCAGGCAGGGCTACATCTACATTCGGGGCGAATACCCGAGAGCCACCACGCGACTGCAACACGCGATCGCGCAGGCGACGACCCGAGGCTGGCTCGGCGACAACATCGGCGGGGAAGGTGTGTCGTTTCGTCTGGAAGTCCGCCGGGGAGCCGGGGCGTACATCTGCGGCGAAGAGACCTCACTGTTTAATTCACTCGAGGGTTTTCGTGGGGAACCGCGCAACAAGCCGCCGTTTCCAGTGCAGTCGGGTTTATTCCACAAGCCGACCGTCATCAACAACGTCGAGACACGGGTGAACGTGCTCGACGTCATCCTGGAAGGCGGTCCCACGTTCGCGGGAATCGGCACGGCCGGGTCATCGGGGACCAAGTTGTTCTGCGTCTCCGGAAGTGTGACAACGCCTGGCGTGTATGAAGTGCCGTTCGGGATCACGTTGCGCGACCTGTTGACGAAAGCCGGAGGGGTCGCCGGTGGTCGTCCGTTGCAGGCGCTGCTGCTGGGCGGCGCTGCCGGCGTCTTCGTGACGCCGGATGAGCTCGACATGCCGCTGACCTTCGAGGGCACCCGTGCCGCCGCTGCGACATTGGGTTCCGGGGTGATCATGGCGTTTGACGATCAGGTGGATCTCGGCGACATCCTGATCCGAATCGCCGAGTTCTTCCGCGACGAGTCCTGCGGCCAGTGTGTGCCGTGCCGCATCGGCACCATGCGACAGGAGGAAGCGCTGCACCGTCTGATGGTGGCGACATCCACTGGCGCACGGGACATTGAACGCGGGCTGATCGCTGACCTCGCGCGTGTGATGCGGGATGCCTCGATCTGTGGTCTTGGCCATACGGCGGCCAGTGCCGTCGAGAGTGCCCTGAAGAAATTTCCCCTGGAGCCACGCCCGTGATGACCGCAGTGCCACTGCCATTTGTTCGCACCGTTGAAGTCACCATCGATGGCCGGACGGTCCGTGTGCCCGAGGGCACCACGATTCTGAACGCCTGCAAAACGATCGGGATCGAGACACCGACCCTCTGTTACCTTGAGAACCTCACGCCGGTGAATGTCTGCCGCGTGTGTGTGGTGGAGGTGGAGGGTGCCCGCACGCTGGTGCCCGCATGTTCGCGGCCCGTGGACCCAGGTATGGTGATCGCCACCGACTCCGAGCGGGTGCGGCACAGTCGCAAGCTGGTGTTCGAATTGCTCGGCTCGTCGGTCGACTTGTCCACGGCCGATCCGAGATTCATGGCCGATCTCGAGAAGTACGGCGCCACCCCCACACGACTGGCTCCGCCGGCCGAGCATGGTCACGCGGCGCCCGCCACCGTCCGACAGCCCGTCAAGATTGACAACGAGCTGTACGTGCGCGATTACTCAAAGTGCGTGCTCTGTTACAAGTGCGTTGAGGCCTGTGGCACCGACGCTCAGCACACCTTTGCCATCGCCGTGGCCGGACGCGGCTTTGGTGCGACCATTTCGACGGAGTTTGATATCGGTCTGCCGGATTCCGCCTGCGTCTATTGCGGCAACTGCATCGGCGTGTGCCCCACGGGTGCCCTGATGTTTACCTCCGAGCACACCATGCGTGCGGAGGGGACGTGGGACGAATCTGCGCAGACGACCACCGACACCATCTGCCCCTACTGCGGAGTCGGCTGCACCCTCTCCCTTCACGTGCAGGACAACTCCATCGTCAAGGTCACGTCCCCGAACGATCACGACGTGACGAGCGGCCACCTCTGCATCAAGGGCCGCTTCGGTTGGCAGTTCGTGCAGAATCGCTAGCTGGCAGTAGAGCGTTTTCACCATGAAGTTCCATGAAGTTCCATGGAGAAATGCCTGTCACTGACCCGTGAGGGTTGGGGGCCAGGCGTAGCCTGGCCGCGCGGATGGAGGGCGGTCGGGAACGAAAGACGTCGACACGAAAGACACCCGACGTCTTTCGTTCCAGACCGTCCTCCATCCGCTTCTGCCGCCTGCGGCACCCAACCCGCTGTTCGTCGTCATTCCCCAAGAGCGCAATGTTCGTGTCTTTCTTCACGCCCATCACGATCTTCACCGTCTTCACGTTAAAGGCTCTGGTCTTCCCCATGGAACCCCATGAACTCCATGGTGAAAAATTCCTGAGGACCCGCGTCGGGATATCATCTCCCTGCTCACGTCTCCCCGTGAGCCCTGCGAAGGAGTCTGTCGTGCCGAAGTCTGATATCGAAATTGCCCAGAACGCCACCATGACCCGCGTCACCGAGATTGCCGCACGGCTCGGCATCCCGGAAGACTCTCTCGAACCGTACGGGCACTACAAGGCGAAGGTCTCACTCGACTATGTGGACAGCCTGAAGGATCGCCCGAACGGCAGACTCATTCTGGTGACGGCGATCAGTCCGACGCCGGCAGGTGAGGGCAAGACGACAACGACGGTGGGATTGGGCGATGCGCTGAACCGCATCGGCAAGAAGACCATTATCTGTCTGCGGGAACCGTCGCTCGGCCCTGTGTTCGGCATGAAAGGCGGCGCGGCCGGTGGCGGCCACGCGCAGATTGTGCCGATGGAGGACATCAACCTCCATTTCACCGGCGATTTTTCCGCCATTGCGCTGGCCAATAACCTGTTGGCTGCGTTGCTCGACAACCACATTCACCACGGCAACACCCTGGGCATCGATGTGCGCCGCATCCAGTGGAAACGCGTCGTCGACATGAACGACCGCGCGCTGCGCGACATCGTGGTCTCTCTGGGCGGCACCGGCAACGGCTATCCCCGTGAAGACGGCTTCGACATCGTCGTGGCCTCCGAGGTGATGGCGATTTTCTGCCTGGCGACGTCGCTGCACGACCTGAAGGAGCGGCTGGGCAACATTGTCGTGGGATACACGCGCGAACAGAAGGCCGTGCGTGCGCGTGACCTCAATGCGCATGGCGCCATGACCGTGCTGCTCAAGGATGCGCTGAAGCCGAACCTGGTGCAGACACTCGAGAACAATCCTGCGTTTGTGCACGGCGGCCCGTTTGCCAACATTGCACACGGGTGCAACTCGGTGATTGCCACGCAGACGGCATTAAAGCTGGCCGACTACGTGGTGACCGAGGCCGGGTTCGGTGCGGACCTGGGCGCAGAGAAGTTTGTGGACATCAAGTGCCGCAAGTCCGGTCTGCGCCCCGACGCCTGTGTCATCGTCGCCACCATCCGTGCGCTCAAGTACCACGGCGGCGTGGACCGCGCGGCACTCGGCACGGAGGACCTCGGCGCACTGGAGCGCGGACTCGCAAACCTGCAGCGGCACGTCCACAATGTGCAGACGCATTACGGCCTGTCAGCCGTCGTCGCCATCAACCGGTTCCCGGACGATACCAACGCCGAAATCGAAAAGCTGCAGGCGATCATGTCGCAGAGCGGCGTGCCGGTGGTGCTTGCCACGCATTGGGCCGACGGTGGCGCCGGAGCCGAGAACCTGGCGAAGGCCGTGGTCGGTGTGTGCGATGCGGGCACCACGCGGTTCCGCTTTGTTTATGAGGACAGCCTGTCGTTGTGGGACAAGATGAAAGCCATTGCGACGCAGGTGTATGGCGCGGCCGACATTTCAGCCGACGCCAAGGTGCGCGGCCAGATCGGGCGTCTGCAGGACGCCGGCTACGGGCACTATCCCGTATGCGTGGCGAAGACGCAGTATTCGTTCGCGACGGATGCGAGTCTGCGCGGCGCTCCGTCGGGACACACCGTGAACGTCCGTGAGGTGCGCCTGGCGGCCGGTGCCGAATTTGTGGTGATGGTCTGCGGCGACATCATGACGATGCCGGGGTTGCCGAAGGTGCCGTCGGCCGAGGCCATCGACCTCGACGCCAACGGCCGTGTCGTCGGACTGTTCTGAGGAAGAAACCTTACAGTTCCTTGAGTTCGTCGAGCCAGTCCGTGAGCTTGTCACCCTGGTCACTGGCGTCCGGGCCGTTGACCTTCGTGTCGTCGACCCAGGCAATGGCGGTGCCGAGAGCGGTCAGGAGTGCCTGTCGGGTGAACGGCTTCACCAGGTAGGCGAGCACACCGGCCTGCATACTCACTTTTGGTGGCACTGAACTCACGCCGGTGGCCAGCACCACGGCTGACATCGGGTAGAGCTTTCTGAGCTCGGCGGTGAGCCACAGACCGTCGCGGCCCGGCATCTGAATGTCGCAGAAGATGACGTCACAGGGAGTGGCGGTCATCACATCGAGCGCCGCCTGTGCGTCTTCCGCGTCGTAGAGTTCGTGCCCGGCATGTTCGAGCTGCCGCAGCATCAACTCACGTACGCGGGGTTCATCGTCAACAATCAGGACTTTCGCCACTCGGCCTCCTCAGCAATCGTGTCCAGTTACTTTACCAGTATGGGCGCGTGGGGCAAACCTGCAGACAGGAGCCCCGCCTGCCGCCTCGGGCTGCTAGTAGGCGTTCAGGCGGTGGTAGATGACGCGGGGGTTCTCGGCCCGGCGCTTGTAGAAGTTCTTCAGGTGGTCGACCGACATGATCGTCCACGGGGCGACAGGGGAGGTGCCGTTTTTGGTGAAGAGCAGGCCGTCGGCCAGGTGCACCGCCACATGGAACAGGTCGCCCTCGTCGTCGACCAGCGCGACGACATCGCCGAGTTGGTAACCGTGTTCGACCACGTAGTACTCGGTCCGCAGCGCATTTAATGCGTAGTTGACATCGAGATACCGGTCATCGGGCTCGTCTCCGAAGAAATTGAGTGAGCTCCAGAGGCAGTTGGCCAGCAAGGGGCGCGTCAGATCGATCGTCTGGATTTTCGGATATCGATACAGATGGTTACGGGCAAACACGGGGAGCAGGTGCACGATGTCGACCAGCCGATTGTCGTTGGCATCAGAGATTGATTCGAGCAGCGGACGGATGTCCGTCCGACGCCCTCCAACTCCCCAGTACGCCGCCAGCGCGTCGACGTCCTCGAGGGCGTCGACTGACAGACGAACAAGGACTGTCGAGTTTCGCAGCAGGGATTTCGCCAGATACTGCCGCTCCAGGGGCGAGGCAATCTGCGAGCGAATCGACTCGATGTCCGCAAAGTGCAGAAAGTCGCCATCCTGGTACAACAGCGGCTCAACGAGTTGGCGCGTCGCCGGCGACATCAGGCTGCCGCCGAACCAGTCGTGCGCCGACTGTCCGAGAAACCGGAAGGACTGCGCCTGATCGAAGTTCAGCGTCGACTTGGAGAGTTGTGTGTAGAGCCGTGCGCGGACGTCCGGTGACAGCGCACGGACCAGCTCGCTCGGCGGGGCGATGACGACGCCGTTGAGGCGCGACTCGCGCCGGGTCCGCGGTGACAACTGCGTGATCTGCTCCGGGCTCAGTCCCACCGACGCGAGAAACGCGGTGACCAGTTCAGGCGTGGCTTCTGGAAACACCCATTCCGCCGGAGCGTTGCGGCCCCAGTCGGCCGGCACGTATTCGAGTGGTGGCGAGATGACAATCGGGGTCAGCTGCAGGTGGCCCCACGGGCCATCACTGGCCGGGCGTTCAACGCCGATCGGCAGCGCGTCGGCCGTCTGGTCGTTCTGCGTGTCGCCGACGTACATCGCGGCGACCACAATCCAGGGAAGGGCGAAGAGAACCGCGAGACCAATGAGCCAGGAGACAGGCAGGGAGACGTGCGAGTGGTCGGGCGGTGGGGGCGTCGATCGGGGAGCAGCCATGGGTTGCTGTCAGCATACGGGAACCGTGCACACCGGCGGCAGACACTACTACCCCAACGTATGCGAGTCGATAGACTGAGGCGTGTCCGATCTGTTCCCGGTGCTGCATGACGATGACGACCTGCTGGTGGTCGATAAACCCGCCGGACTGGTGTGCCACCCCACAAAAAATGGCGAGATGTCGAGCCTTGTCGGCCGTGTGCGTCTCCATTTGGGGCATGCCGAAGGCCGGCTCGTGAATCGTCTCGACCGGGAGACCAGCGGTCTGGTGGTGATTGCCAAGTCATCCGAGGTGGCCGGTGAACTGGGACGCTTGTTCAGCGGACACGCCGTACGCAAGAGTTACTGGGCCATCGTGGACGGGCACGTGGTGCCGGACGTGCTGGTGATGGAGGGCGCGCTTGGCAATGACGACGACAGCCCTGTGGCGATTAAGGCGCGTGTGCGAGCCGATGGAGCCGCCGCGATGACCGAGGCGCGCGTGCTGCGGCGTTGGGTCAGGGACGAGCGGCCCTACTCGCTGCTCGAGGTCACGCCGCGTACGGGCCGGAAGCACCAGATCCGCATTCACCTCGCGGCAGCGGGCCATCCGATTGTCGGCGACAAACTCTACGGCGACGACGAGCAGCGTTATCTGCGGTTTGTCACGGGCACGTTGACGGATGCCGACGTGTTGGCGTTGCGACTGCCGTATCACGCGCTGCATGCCAGGCACCTCGCGTGGGAGTGGCGCGGGTGCGCGTGGGCCTTCGAGGTTGAGCCGCCGGAGATGTTTGCGGCGTGGTTGCGGTGACGCGCGTTTAGTCCCGCGTGCGGCTGCGACCCTTCATCGCATACAACTCATCGTCGGCACGGTCGAGCAGCTCGTCAGCGGTGTCGCCATCACGGGGAAACACGGCGAGGCCCATGCTGGCCATCACCGGCGGTGCCCCGGCATCGGCCTCCATCGCCGCATGGACGCGGGCGGCCTGAATTCTGGCGGCGGCTTCATCACACCCCGGCAGCAACACGGCAAACTCATCTCCGCCGTACCGTGCGATGAGGTCGGTAACGCGACAGGACGCGCGCAGGGCGTCGGCGAGGCGCACCAGCAGGCGGCTGCCGACGTTGTGGCCGAGTGTGTCGTTGATCACTTTCAGGTTGTCCACATCGAGCAACAGAAGGGAGAAGGGCTCGCCGGTCTGGCGGGCTCTGCGAATCTGGCGCTCGATCGAATGGGTGAGGTGGCGGTAGTTCGCGAGTCCCGTCAGCGGATCGGTCACCGACAACAGGTGCAGTTCGGTGTCCTGACGATTGCGACGGTCAATCGCCGCCGCAAGTACTAGAGCCGTCAGCGCCGGCCCGAGGATGGTGAGTTGGGCGACGAGCAGGGTAGGGGTGACCGGGGCGAAGGGATTCACGCCCTGCGTCCAGGCCCAGACCTTGGCGGCGGTCAAGGCGGCGATGACCGTGGCCGTTTCGCGCGCGCCGAATCGCAGCGCCGCCCACGTGAGCAGTGGGAACGGGGCCAGCACAGCCACGACCATGGGCTGCGGAGCCGGCAGCCAGGGACCAAACAGCACGAGCGCCACGGCGATCGTGGTGAGCGCCAGCGCCCACCCTTCGCGTGCACGCGCGTGGGTCCAGGCGCGCCATCCGCGCTCAGGCGGACGTCGATCGCCGCGGCGGCGCGTCAGCGACAGGCGGGGGCGCAGGCTCCAGAGGATTAGGACCGGGGCGACGACAATCGCACTGAGGGCGGCTGCCCGCCACCACGCAAGGGCCGCATGCTCGAGGTTGACCGTTGGGGGACCGCTCGGGAGCACCAGCACGGCCACCACGGCCAGTGTGCTGATGGTGGCACCCACAAACACGGCGACCGTCACGTACAACATGACGTGTCCGCCACGTTCAAACGCATGGGGGCCACGCGCGATCTGTCGAATCAGCCACCCACTGACGACGGCGGCCAGCGCCTGGCCCAGGGCAATTCCCGCGGCTGGTACCACCGCGACTCCATGCCACCACAGTCCCACAGCGGCACCGGCCGCGATGGCCACAGCCGCGCGATGGCCGAGCACCAGCGCGGCGGCGAGTGCCACGCCTGATGGGGCCCAGAGCACTGCGTGGTCGGGCATCAGGAAGGGCACAGGCACCCACAGGCCCGCCGCGACCACCATGCCGACGACAACAAAAAAGTGACCGAGCACGCGCAGGGAGTGTACTCCTACCCGGGGTGGCAGGCTACAGCGCGCGGACGGCCGCTTCGATGCGGGCTGTGAATGCCCCCGCATCGTCGCCATTTGGATAAAGGGGTATGCCGAACGCCACACGCGCCGGGCCCCGCTTGGCCCAGCGGGCGTTCTTGTGCAGCACCTTGTCCAACCCCTCCAGGCGAATCGGCACCACCGGCAGATTCAAATGGATGGCGAGCATGCCGACGCCTCGCTTAAAGGGCAGGATCCTGTCCGAATCACTGCGGAGGCCTTCCGGGTAGATCAGGATGGAATACCCGTCGGCGTTTAACTCACGCATGTAGCGGAACGCGGCCCGGGGGGATTCTCGTTGCGGCAACGGGAAGGCGTTGAAGCACTGGCACGCGAAGTAGAACGACGCGGTGCTGGCCAGGCGCACGGGCAGTGACGCCGGCGTGAGCCCGAAGTGGGGCGCAAAGAACTCCTTGGCCATCGCCGGAGCCACGGCGTGCCGCAGGCGTGGAGGCAGAGCGTGGTAGATCGCCGGCGTGTCCATATGACTCTGATGATTCGCCGCGAAGAGGACGGGCGTGGTGAGGTGCTCGAGATGTTCACGGCCCTCCACTGTCAATTTCATGAAATACCCCGTGGCCGGGAGCAGTCCGGCCGAGAGGGTGAGGCGCCGAACGAGGCGCGACACAGGGGACCGGGTCCAGCGGGGAAACATGATGCTCGATCGTAATACGGCGCGCCGCTTGACACGAGTGCGGGAGGCTTCTACCCTTCGCAGCATGTACTCACGCGACGACGTCAAGACCATCACCGACAAGATCTTCAACATGGCTGAAGGCCATGACGTGGAGGTCAATTTGTCCGGCTCGGAACGCTCCGGCACACGCTGGGCGAACTCGACCATCACCACCAATCTGATCCAGTACGACCGGCAGCTGTCGATGACCGTGCGCGTCGGGAATCGCCAGGGAGCCGCGTCCACCCGCGACTTCAGCGACGCCGGACTCAAGGAAGCGGTGACCGAGGCCATCAGTGATGCGAAGGGGACCGCGGAGAACCCGGACCTGGTTGAGTGGCTCGGTCCGCAGGAGTACATCCCGATGGACGCCGCGCTGCCGAGCGGCGTGAACTTCGGTCCCCGTGAGCGCGCCATGATGGTCAAGGCCAGCGTGGACGTGTCCGAGAAACACGGTGTGTTGGGTTCGGGCTACATCCCCAAGACGGACCTTGCCACGTGCACGGCGAACACGAAGGGGTTGTTCGCCTACTATCGCTACGCCGAGACGGCGTTCACCCTGACGTGCCGCATGCCCGACGGCAGTGGGTCCGGGTGGGCCGGCACCACGGGCATCAAGGATCCGACGGTGATTGATCCTGTGGCGCTGACAGAGGTCGCGTCCCAGAAGGCGCTGCGCAGTCGCAACGCCAAGGCGCTCGAGCCGGGCCGCTACACGGTCATTCTCGAGCCGCGTGCGCACGCGCGGTTTCTGTCGCTCGTGACCGGCGTCTTCAACGCCGGAAGCAACCTGCAGTTCATGCAGGGCAAAAATCCAGGCGACAAGATCTTCAGCGACCTGGTCACCCTGCGCAGCGATATCGGCAATCAGACGCTGCGGCAGACCACGATGCTGCAGAACAACACACCGGCGGCACCCGTCACGTGGCTTGAAAAAGGCGTGCTGCGCAATCGTGCGGGTGGTCCTGACGCGCCACCCGCCAACGTCAACATGAGTCTCGTGATGGACGGCACGGACCTGGCACTGGCGGACATGATCAAACAGACGCGCCGTGGTCTGCTGGTGACGTTCCTCTGGTACATCCGCAACGTCGACAACTCGATTTTGCTCAATACGGGGATGACTCGTGACGGCTTGTTCCTCATCGAAAACGGGGAGATCACCATGCCGGTGCAGAACTTCCGCTGGAACATGTCGCCGCTGGTGGGCTACAACAACATCTCGCTGGTGGGCAAATCCGAGCCGATGCACCTGGGCGAGTCGTATGACGGCAGTGGATCTGCGCTGGTGCCTCCGGTGCGGATGGAAGACTTCTACATGACGTCCCTTTCGCCCGCAGTGTAGGCACAGGAAAGCACAAGAGATATGGCTACTTCACGACGCGACTTCATCAAGGCGGCTGCCGCCTCCGGTATCGTTCTGTATTCCAGCGACCTCATTGGCGACCTGCTCGCGCAGTCGCCTGGGCGTGCGTTGCAGTCCCGCTTCAAGGGGCTCTCCGACATCGCGCTTGAGGAGTGCCGCAAGGCCGGCTGTTCCTACTACGACATCCGCTTCACGCGCACGATGGCGTTGCCCGGTGTGTCGGCCACGGCGGGTACACCGGCCGCCGGTGGTCGCGGTGGCGGGCGCGGCGGCGGCGGTGGCGGCGGCGGTCGTGGTGGCGGTGGATTTGGCGGCCGCGGTGGCGGCGGTCAGGCCGGCCCGCCCAACGATCCGGACGGCACACCGCGCGCAGCCGGCTTTGGGGTGCGGGTGATCCACGGCGGGGTCTGGGGTTTTGCCAGCAGCCCGATCGTGACTGAAGACGAGATTCGGCGTATCGCACGACTCGCGATCGAAGTGGCGCGTGCATCGGCGATCGCCAAGAAGTTTGACGTGCGCCTCGCGCCGGTGCCGGCCTACCAGACGTATTGGCGCACCGAGATGGCGGTGGATCCCACCACCATGTCGCAGACCGACAAGGAGTCGGCGCTGCAGTCGGTGGTGGACCTGGCGATCAAGAACAGCGGCGTCGTGTTCGCGAACGCCTCCGCGAGTTTCAACACCGAGTGGAAGTACCTCGCCACGTCAGAAGGCTCGTACATCGAGCAGGATTTGATCAGCACGTCCGGCAACTTCAGCGTCACCAGCCAGCGCGGAGAAACGACAGCGACACGGTCGCTCGGCATCCCTGGCGGCATGGGTGGATGGGAACTGGTCGAAGCTGGTCGGATGCGCACGAACGTCGACCGCCTGGTTGAAGAGGCGCAGGAACTGGCGGCCGCCACGCCGATCACGCCCGGTGTGCGCGATCTGATTCTGACCCCATCACACATGGCGCTCACGATCCACGAGATCATCGCCCACGCCACAGAACTCGACCGCATCGTCGGCTACGAGGCCAACTATGCCGGCACGAGTTTTGTGAAGGTGCCAGACATCGGCAAGTTGAAGTACGGATCGAAGCTGCTCAATGCGACCGGCGACAAGGTGCGTCCTGGCGGCCGCGCGACCGTGGGATACGACGATGACGGCGTGAAGACGACGGCGTTCCCGATCATTCGCGACGGGATTCTGGTGGGCGTGTCGAGCAACCGCGAGACGGCGCATTACATCGGCGACAAGGAAAGCCGCGGATGCACGCAGGCCAGTTCGTGGCGCGACTATCCGTTCCTGCGCATGCCGAACCTGCACATTGATGCTGGTCCTGCGGGGTCGCCGACGCCGGAGGAGATGATCGCCGATACGAAGGACGGCGTGCTCATCGACGGGTCGGGCAGCTTCTCGATCGACCAGCAGCGCTACAACGGTCAGTTTGGCGGCCAGGCGTTCTGGGAGATCAAGAACGGTAAAAAGACGCGCGCAGTGACGAACGTCACCTACAACGCGATCACGACGGACTTCTTCGCGAATCTCGACGCGGTGTCGGGTGAAGAGTCGTGGCAGCAGTTCGGCGTGGGTGGAGACGCGAAGGGCCAGCCGACACAGGGCCAGGCCGTGTCACACGGGTCCCCGTGGTTGCGTGTGCGGCGCATCATGGTCGGCGCGGCGTTCCAATAGTCGGCGCGTCGCCATGCACCATCTGACCGGCGAGGAGCTCGTCGCCCTTGTCCGCCGTGTGTTCGTGCCGCGGCCGGACGACACGGGTATTGGCATTCTGGTGGATCTGCCCGACGCGGTCGCGCCCGATCACGACGCCTGGCGTGCGCGGCGGGTGATGGCTGCTGAGTGGGCGGCGAGCCTGGGCGCACACAGCGGGGAACTTGGCTTGCCGGTGCGGCTCGTGCTCTACCGCAATGTACACACCAATAACGCTGACTTGCCGTCGGCGGGCGGCTGGATTCATGACGATGGCGTGCTGCCTGACTCCGCCGAGGCGCTGGCGTCCAGACCCACCGTCTCGTGGCCGGAGGTGTTTGCCCGCCATTCCATCCTGCTGGCGCCCACACAGTTCTCGGCCACGGCGTCACTCAAGGTGGCGGCGCGCACCTTCGCCATTCGTGCGGCCACCATGCCGGGCTTCCGTGCCGACATGATCCCGGCGCTGCGTCTCGACTATGCGGAGGTCAACCGCCGCGTCGGCGTCCTGGCCGCCCTGCTGGACAAGGCGGAAGGCGCCGATCTGCACTTCCGGCACGCGGGCGGCGAGTCCTTGCTGCACTTGGACCTGCGCTTCCGCGATGCGCACGCTTCCGGCGGGCTGTTACCTCAGCCGGGTTCGGCCGGCAACCTCCCCTCGGGTGAGGCGTACATCGTGCCGTATGAAGGGGAGCGGCCTGGTGAGCCCAGTCGCAGTGCCGGTGAACTGCCCGTGGAGTTCGACGGCGAGGTCGTGCGGTACACGATTGTCGCCAATCGTGCGGTCGCGGTCGTGCCCGGCGGTCCGCGGGCCGTGGTCGAGGCGGCACGCCTTCGGGCGGAGCCGGCCTACGGCAATCTTGCCGAACTTGGCCTGGGCGTGCTCGCCGCGTTTGGTGTGGCACCTGTTGGTGTCGGGCTGCTCGACGAAAAGCTGGGCCTGCACATCGCGTTTGGCCGCAGCGATCACTTTGGTGGCCGGGTGGGGCCGGCCGATTTCACGTCAGCCGATGCAGTCGTGCATATCGATCGGGTGTACGTGCGGGCCAGTCAGCCCCAGGTGACTGTGGTTCGCGCCGAGTTGGTGTTTGCTGATGGTGTGCGCCGGACGATCATCGAGGACAACGACTACGCACCTGGGCTCTTCACGGAGTGAGGTCTTCGTGACTATGCTGACAGGCGACGCGAGGCGTCAGCAGCCACGGTCTGCACATGAAGGGATTCATCACATGCGACATCGCAGCCGGTTCCTGTTCACACTCGCGGCGCTCGGCGCGTCGCTGCTCGTCGCCCCCACGTTCGTGCCGTCCGCGCTGACGGCTGGAGCGCGTCAGGACGTGAGTAGTCGCACCACCGCGGACCCCGCCGCGAACCCCGCCGCAGACGACGCGGCTCAGTGGCCACGTTTCCGGGGACCCGACTCGAACCCGATCTCCGACAATCCAAATCTGCCGGTCAGCTGGTCGAAGAGTGAGAACGTCGAGTGGGTCACCGACGTGCCCGGGGTCGGCTGGTCGTCGCCGGTGGTGTGGGGCTCCCGGGTCTTCATCACCGCCGCGACAAGCGACACGCCGATGAAGCCGCCCTCGGTCGGCGTCGACTTCAGCAACCAGTACATGGCCGAATTGCGGAAGCAGGGATTGTCTTCGGCAGAGATCAACCAGAAGCTCTACGAGCGCGATCGCGAGATGCCCGACGAGCTCGTCATCAGCCTGATGCTGTATTGCTACGACCTCGAGACCGGAACCAGGCTGTGGGAACGCCAGATGTACAAGGGGCGGCCCGCCGGAGGACGCCACAGCAAAAACAGCTTTGCGTCCGAGACGCCGACGACCGACGGCGAGCGCGTGTACGTCTATCTGACCGACTACGGCCTGTTCGCGTACGACGTTGACGGGACGCCGTCGTGGACGACGCCGCTGACGTCTCACCCCACCACGCGTGACTGGGGCACCGGCGCCTCCCCGGCGCTGCACAAGAATCGCCTGTTCATCCAGAACGACAACGAGGAGCAGAGCTTCGTCGCCGCGTTCGACACACGCACCGGCAAGGAGGTGTGGCGCACGCCGCGCACCGTGTCACCATCGCGCAAGACGGGATGGTCCACGCCATTCGTCTGGGAGAACAGCCTGCGCACGGAACTGGTCACGCTCGGCCCGGCCGTCGCCATCAGCTACAGCCTGGAGGGCCGCGAGCTGTGGCGCCTGAACAGGATGGGCGGCGTGGCGATTCAGAGTCCCTTCGCGTTGAACGACGTCCTCTATGTGACCTCCGGGAGCGGCGCCGACGACAACAAGCCGATCGCCGCGGTTCGCGCCGGCGGGTCCGGCGACATCACGCCGCCAGACGCGGAGACAAGCAACGCACACGTCGTGTGGTCCGACCGGCGCGCCGGCGGCACGTACCTGCCCACCCCGGTGCTCTACAACAATGCGTTGTACGTGCTGAACGACAAAGGCATCTTCTCGCGCCACAACGCCGAGACCGGGGAGCGCACCTATCAATCACGCGTGGCGCCTGGGGCGTCCGCGTTCACGGCCTCGCCGTGGGCCTATAACGGTCACATCTTCGCGTTGAGCGAAGAGGGCGACACGTTCGTCATCGCGGCGGCCGACGAGTACCGTCTCGTCGGCGTCAATGCGCTCGACGACTTCTCCATGGCCACGCCCGCGATCGTCGGCGACCGGCTCGTGATCAGGACCCAGCATCGCCTCTATTCGATTCGCAATTCGAAGTAGCGGCGGCGCGAGCGCCGACGATGCATTAACGCACCGGCAGGTGGATCAGGTAGTTGACGCCCTGCCGGTGCAGCCAGACGCGGATGTATTCGCCACCCTGCAACTCGGCAATACGGATCCCGTTCCGCGGACCAGGCACGGCCGCCACCTGGCCGATCTCCGCATCGGGAACCACGACCGCGAGGGCACGCCCGGCGACCTTGCCATTACGCACGAACTCGATCCAACGGCCCGGCCGTATGCCGTCGCTCGACGGTCCCTGGTCTCGCAATTCCAGACGGTAGGACCCGGTGCTGAGCCGCGTGCCGTCAGCCAGCACGGAACGCAAAAGGGTGACCTCGCCGCGCGCTGCAGGCGCGGCTGCTGCCTCCCGCGCCACTATCATTTCGGCCTCGTGCGCGGCCATGGACGTACGCGCGCGGCTTACCGCCTCGGAGGCACGTGTGAATGCCGCTTGCGCTTCGGCGTGCTGGCCGCTGGCGCGCAGACGTTCGCCTTCCTTGAATGACGCCTCTGCAGCGTCGAGATCAGATTGCCAACTGGAGGCCTGGTCGGACGGACGCCGCGCGCTGACCATCTCGTCGAGCGATCCTCGGAGCTCGGCGATCGCCCGTTGGGTCTCGACGGCCAGTCGGTCGTTGTCGCCGGACAGCCGTTTTTCGGCCTCGATCGTCGTCGCCAACTTCTCAGCCGCCGCCTCGACGGCCGCGATCAGTTCGTTCGTCGTGTCATAGGAACGGAACGGCGCAAACCCACCGGCCTGCTCTGCCATTTCGGCGTTCAGTTGTGCGACGACCCGCTGCGCCTCCGCATACGCAGCCGGGGCATGGATTTCCGCCTCGGCGGCGAGCGCCGCTACACGGCCCTTCGCGGCGTCCGCCCGCGCGGTTGGTGGGCTGCCGCACCCTACTGCCAAGACCACCACCGACAGGGTCATCAGTGCCTTTGCGATTGTGCCCATGGATTACCTCCTGCCCCGATGCTACTCGCAGCCATCGGGGCAGGCAACCCGAGTTCACCGGACAGGGATCCCGCGATCTTGCGCGCGATCTCGTCCTGCAGCTCAAAGATGTCCTGCATCTCGCGGTCGTAGCGCTCCGACCAGAGCGGAAAATCGGTCGTCGTGTCGATTACCCAAAGTTCGCGCTCGCCTACGCTGCGATCGCCAACGCGTGTGCCCTCATCGACTACAACTACGGCCGCGACGAGGTGTGGCCCATCCCGCCCGATCCGAGCGAGCGGACAACCTTGTAGTGCTGAACCTGTGTGCCAATCATGCCGGGAGTTCCGGATACAGCCGTTCAAACTCAGGGTGGCCGTGCAACGACGCCAGGTCGGGGTCACGGCGCGTCCAGTTCACATCGCGATACCCGAGTTCCCACGCCCGGCGCAGTGCCTCGATGGCTTCAGGCACCCGCTTCATGACGCCGTACGCACACGCGGCGTTGTAGAGCACCATGGCTTCGTCGGGCCGCAGGGTGGTGGCCAGCTGAATCTCGCGCATCGCGTCATCCACCCGATCGGCAAAGGCATAGTCGATGCCCAGCATGATGCGCGCGCGCACGTCTTCGGGCACACGGCGCAGGTGCGCCCGGATCATCTCGGTGCGCCGCTGACGGAGATTCCGCAACGCGTCGGTTTTGCCGAGTGCCCCGAGCGCATTCTGAATCGGCGAGAAGACGTTGTAGTCCTCGCCGGAGGCCTGCAATGCCATTTCCGCAATCTCGGCCAGCTCCTGGTACCGCCCTGCGGAAAACAGCGCCCGGCACAACACGTAATACCCACCCTCACAATCGGGCTTGCGCGCGATGGCCTGACGGACCACCCGAATCGTGTCGTCGAGTTTCCCCTCGGCGTACAGCACCCACGCGCGGGCCACATCCACCTCGGGCAGGTGGGCACCCAGTTCCACGGCCCGCTCGGATGCTGCCGTGGCGCGCTCCATCCAGATCGAATCCCGTCCGTAGATGTAGTACGCCAGCGCGCACACATTGGCGATGGCGGCATAGGCGAGCGCGAACTTCGGGTCGAGCGTGGTGGCGTTCTCGAACATCTGCCGCGCGAATTCCAGGTCCTGCCGCGTCCACCGGCGCGCATAACTCTTGCCGCGGAGGTAGAGGTCATACGCCTGGAGGTTTTCGGTCGGCTTGGCCGCCAGTTCGGCCTGTTCCTGCGGGGTGAGTGTCACGCGCAGGGCTTCGGCGATCTTGCGGGCGATCTCGTCCTGCACCTCGAAGACGTCGGCCATCTCGCGGTCGTAGCGCTCCGACCAGAGGGGGAAATCCGTGCGGGTATCCACCAGCTGCGCGTTGATGCGCAGCCGGTTGCCGGCACGCCGCAGGCTGCCGCCCAGCACATGGGACGCCCCCAGCTGCTGGCTGATCTGCGCCGGCGTCACCACGCGGTCACGGAACGACAACACCGTGGACCGCGAGAAGATGTTGAGGCCCTTGATCTTCGACAGCTCGGTGATGATGTCTTCCGTGATGCCGTCGCGGAAGTACTCGTCTTCCTTCACCCCACTCAGGTTCTCGAAGTACAGGACCGCGACGGAGCGCTCCGCCGCCTTCACCGCCCCGCTGCCGGCCGTCTGGCTCGCGGCCACCCGTGTCACGCCGGAATCGAGGTCGCGTTTCAGGCGCAGGAGGTCGGTCTTCAGGTCGGTGGCGCTTTGGCACCGCAGGTTTCTGTCCTTTTCGAGCAGCTTGCGCAGGAGGCGGCTGAACTCCTCCGGCATCGAGGGGTTGACCTCATGCAGAGGCGCCGGCTCCCGATTGAGAATGGCTTCAAAGATGACTGCGTGAGTGTTGCCCTGGAAGGGCAACACACCAGCCGCCATTTGGTACAACACGGTGCCCAGGGAAAACAGGTCGCTGCGCGCGTCGGTGAACTGGCCTCGCGCCTGCTCCGGTGACATGTAGGCGACCGTGCCCATCGCGGTGCCGGGAATCGTCAGGTCCTGCCGTGTGACGGTTTCGTCGGCCCCCGACAGCGGCTGGGCTACAGCGCCCGGGCCTTCGAACTTCGCCAGACCGAAGTCGAGCACCTTCACCTGGCCGCGCGCGTTGAGAAACAGATTGGCCGGTTTGATATCGCGGTGCACGATGCCCTTGGCGTGCGCCGATTCCAGGGCGTCGGCGATCTGGACCGCGACATCCACCAGTGGTGCCGCGTCGAACCGTTGCCGTGCCATCACCTGTGCCAGCGACTCGCCATCGAGCAGTTCCATGACGATGAAGTGTTCGCCCTCGTGTTGTTCGATGGCGTACACCGTGCAGATGTTCGGGTGATTGAGCGCCGAGGCGGCGCGCGCCTCGCGCTGGAACCGTTCCAGCGTCTGCCGATCGTGCGCCAGCTCAGGCGGCACAAACTTCAGCGCGACCAGGCGGCCCAGTCTCGTGTCTTCCGCCTCATAGACGACTCCCATCCCTCCGGAGCCGAGCGACCGTATGACGTTGTAGTGGGAGACGCGTGTGCCGATCATGCCTGCGTCATTCTAGTGGCAATTGGTCTCGGCGCGGTGGGGCACGGAGTGCCTGCCCGGCGGTCACTGCACAGGGATCCGTAACATCGTGGCGCTTGCGGAAGTTCCACTCGCGGTCGCTGCCCTGCGATAGGCCGCGTTCGCTTACCGCCGCACTCGCGCGCGCAGGTCCTCGAGCCAGCTGACGAACACCGTGAGTCCGCTTTCCTCCGTGGGATCGGCCGTCTGGGATGACAGAAACACGAAGCGCTGGTCGCCCGGGGCGACGTCATACGTGCGACCGACCGACGGGAATGGAAAACGTGTCACGTCGAACAGCGGCGCAGGCGCGCCGTACGCAAACGGTGCGCCGCGCGCCGCGGGCAGTTGAGCTGGCATCACGGGCGCACCAGCGCCTTGGTGCCATCCTCCGCGGGGATTGAGGGGGCGGGCCGGGGGGCGGGCCGCGTGCGGGACTAAACGTGGTGGTGTTCAGACTGGTCGATCGGGCACAATGCGCATCATCATGCGACGGCTGATTTCGGTATGCCTGCTCCTGGTCTTCACCACCCCGATAACGGCGCGGCGGCAGGCGGCCGGCCCCACGTTCCAGTGGACGGGTTCAGGTACCGTGTCGAGCGTGTTTTATCCCGGCCGGGCGTTCGATCCGGCGGACTGGTCGGGCAGCGTTCGCGACGACCGCACCGTGCAGTTTCGCGTTCGTGAATCACGCCGTGTGAGTGTCAACGACGCGCAAGGCCGGCTGGTCGGGGAAATCGCGTTCCTCGAGGATAACGGGAGCACCTGGACTGGCTCGGTGCAGCACGCCGAGGTGCACCTGGGTTCGATCCGCCTGTCGGGTGCGGGCGGAGGGTCCGGGACCGCGGTCGTCACGGGCGTCGTCTATCGGTCGGCCGTCACGCCGGATCCCCTGGCGGATGTGTTGGGGGACGGGTCGTACCTCCTGCAGGCGAACCTCGGCGGGCCGATTTCTTATCAGCTCACACAAACCGAGGCGAACCGGAAACCGGAAGTCAGCCAAGAGCAGTCCATCGGAATGTTCTCGGCCGGCGACGGTCGTCTGGCTTGGTGGCTGACCACCACACCGACGCCGGTGACTCCGGAGGCGGTACGGGCGTCTCTCGCCCGCACGCCGCCGCCCGGTGTCATCACCATCGACACCGCGCGGCGCCTCGACAACGGTCGCATGGCGGGTGACTACAACCAGGACCTCACCGGGGATGCGAAGGGCACGGTCCTGACCGCGTCGTGGTCACTCGAGCGAACCGTTGATGTGACGGTCACGCTGACGGAGACGCCACCAACGTGGCGGCCCGAATGGTACGCGCTCAGCACATATACGGCGTCGGTCGATCCTTCGTCCGGGGTGAAGGGACGGTTCCGGTTTCGCCTTCAGGATGTCAGCACCGAGACGGGCATCGCCATGAACGCGGGCTTCGGCAACCATCCCGATCTGATGTTCGCCGAGGAGCAACCGCAGCCGATGACCGGTCGATCGCCAGATGGACTCTCCATCGAGACGGCCGGGGAATCCTCGTCGGCCAGCGTCGCGGTCACCGCGCTCGATTACGGCGCGTGGGGACGCCTGACGGCCGAGATGTTCGTGAACGGCACCTGGGTGCCCGCGCGCACCGAACGTGGTCACGCCTACGCGTCGATTCCGCTCGATGCCAACGGCGATCACATCGCCGACGAGTGGCTCGAACTGCGCGGCATCTCGCGATCGAGCGCAAGCGACGATGTCGACTCGGCGCCGTCCGGCGCCAACACCGGCGACGGATTCTCCACGTACGAGGAATACCGGGGATTCATGGTGGGAGGCACGTGGACCGATACCGACCCGACGTGGAAGGACCTTTTCATCAACAACGAGGCCACGCCGGACGGCTGCGGCGATTTCCCGTCAACCGGTGTGATCTGCCAGATCATCGGCTCGGACGAATATGACGGCAGTCGCGTGGTCAACTTCAATCGCGGGTATGCCACCGCAGGCCCACAAAAGGGCCTGGTGCTCGTCAGCGCCATGATCGGCAACGGCGTGCTTGGCCAGACCACGAGGGCGATTCCCAACGAGGGCACCCCGATCACACTCGACCTTGGCTACATCGCCCAGTTCAACATTCCGGTGGTCACGACAGAGGGTGCTCCGCCCACCCCGCTGCCCACGGCACGGCGCAGCGTGATCGCGCATGAGATCGGCCACGCGGTCAACATCGATCACCACGGCAACCACGAGGCCGGTAGCGCGTGCGGCGGCGGAGTGGCCAGCGCGGTGGCGTTGTGGGGCGGCGCCTACAGCGGCGACCGCGCGTGTTTCATGTCGTACGCCCGCGCGCTCCGCTACCAGCGTGCGGATGGCACGTGCCACCAGTGGGCGTGGCCACATCAGTGGGGCTCGGCGATTTGTTCATCACAAACCGGAACCGGCATCAACGCCGGTCCCGAGCGAGTTGAGGACGGTCGCCCGATGCCGGTCTCTGGGGATGCGACCCACGGCGACTGTATCCATCAGTTGAGGCTGCGACGATGACCATGCGACGAGTGATGCCGCTGCTGATGGTCATGGTGGCGGCGGGCGCAGGATACTGGTGGTGGTGCACGCGGGTACCAGCCACGGCACCCGCACAGTCGCCGGCTGGGCCGCGGCCTCAACTCGGAGTGATGCTCGAGTTGCTGCCGGCAGGGCCCGACGATGACAGCGTGATCGTGGCCCGTGTCTTCGACCGTGGCGAATTGCAGCGCGAAGCGCTCGCGGCCGCTGAGGCCGCCACGGGCAGAACCTGGGCAGGCTCGACACGGGCCTTGCGCGTGGCGCCGCCCGCCGCGGTTGCGCCGGCCAGTTGGCCGACCCAGATCACTCTCACGTCGGTCACACCGAGCGGGAGTTCGGCTCTGGCGGCAGAGCCGGCGACGGCACGAGAGCCGAACGCGGCGTTGTACGTGGTGAGGCTGCCTGCCGGGGCGAGGGTGACTGCCATACTCCCGTTTGACGGCCGAACGGTCACCTCGAATGTCGTCACCGTACCGAGCTTTGCGGATGCCGCGTCCCTGCACGTGGCACGCGGGCGCGTGGCCGAGGCTCTCAGTCGTGTGGATGCGCTGGAAGCTGCCGCCACAGCACTGCTGGCGCTCGACGGCAATTCGGTCTGGGGCGATTACATGCGAGGCGCAGCCCTCGAACTGTCGGGGGATCGTGCCGGGGCGCGGGCCGCCTACGAGCGCGCGCTCTCGCACGTCGTTCCCTCGGCAGAACCACCCATGGGCTTGATCCTGCGGATCGAACGCACGAGGTAGCGCCCGGTCGGCCTCCTCACGGCTGTCCTGGTCAGTCTGCCGATTGCATTCGCGCTGCTCGTCGACCGGTGCTCTGCATAGCCGACACTCGCCACTGTTGGGGGCCATGCTGAACGCAGCGTGCTCCGCATCCACCAGTTGCCGTATTCGCCATTCGCACTGGAGGCGCGACCGACCTTGCCAAGCGTCGGATAAGGCCGTTATGTTCGGGAAAGACCCACGTAATACGGACTATCGGCACGCAGCGTTGCGGCAGCTTTGAGGGTAGCGGCTGCGCACGCGCGCTCACCGCACAGGGATCCGGAAAATCGTGGCGCTCGCGGGGGCCAGCACCAGTGACTCCAACACGCCAGTCACGCGTCCTTCGACAAAACGCACCGCCGGGGCCTTGCCCGGTTCGTTGTACGCCATGTCGTCCTCGGCGCTGAGCACCCATGCCGTGCCCTCCGACGCCAGACGCGCGCCACCGCCCTCAAACGCCACGCGAAACGCCAACCGCTGTGTCTCGAACGTTGGGTTGACGACGGAAATCGTCAACGCCGTCCTGTCCGCGGTCCACGCCGCGGCCACGTCGAGTGGCTCGGGCGCGCCGGTCATCTCCACTGGAATCGTCCCGAAGTGCCGCCGGTACATCACCAGCGCTTCGCCCGTGGAGTCGAGCACGGCCGCGGTCTTGCTGGTCTTGATCGCCCCAATCACGTTGACCGTCTGCGCGTAGTTGGCCATCGCGATCACGTCGGTCTGCCGGCTGTACTCGTTAATCCCCGCCGCAATGCCCAGCGCGTCACGCAGGAAGTAGCGTGTGCCCAGCTCGCCGTACACGTGCGGCCCGTACCAGTAGTTCCACTCGTCGAGCGCCACGCGGATGTCGCGGCCCTGCATTTGCGGAATCGTCCGCACGTACTCGCGGTGGGCGTCGGCAATCGCGCGGATGGCGTCACCGATCTGCCGCACGTGCGTCAGCAGCCCGCCGCCGTGCCAGTCCTGCCGATAGAAGTGTTTGCTGTTCAGATGGATGTAATCGGCGCCCTGTGCGAGCAGTTGCCGGTCCCAGTCGCTGCTCGGACGCACCGCTTCGCCCGACGCGACCAGCAGGAGGGACGGGTCGACCTTGAGCAGCGCCTGTGAAAACGTATTGTGCCGCTTGACGAACTCTTCGATCGGCACATTCCCCAGTTGCCAGTCGCCGGACATCTCGTTGCCGACCGCCCAGTACTTCGAGCCCCACGGCTCGCGCCGCCCGTGTTGGGTGCGCAGCCTGCCCATCGGTGTGTCCGGTCCGCCATTGACGTACTCCACCTGCTGCGCCGCCGATTCGGCGTTCCCCAGACCCGCGTTGACCGCGATGAACGGCTGGGCCTTCACTTCGCGCAGGAAGTCGAAGAACTCGTGCATGCCGAAGTCGTTGTGCTCGATGCCGGTCCACGCCGGATTTTTCCGCGGTGGCCGCGTGTCGCGGTTGCCGATTCCGTCCTTCCAGTCGTATCCGCTGACAAAGTTCCCGCCCGGCCACCGGTAGATCGGCGCATCGAGCTGCTTCAGCAAATCGAGCGTGTCGCGCCGCATGCCGTTAATGTTGTCGTCGGGCATCAGCGACGCTGTGCCGACCCGGAACGTGCCGCGGCCCCGGCCCACGATCTCGAACCGCACGTCGTCACTCGCCGCACCCGCACGAAACGCCACCGCATGTTTCTCGAATACACCCGTGAGTGTGTCGATCGTCACGACCTGGCGCTCGCTCGGCCCGCTGCCCCAGATCACGCGCACCTCGACCGGCGCGGCCGAGGCGTCGCCCGCCAGCAGTACGTAGCCTGTATAGCCCTTGCCCGCCACGACGCCCAGGCCTGACTGCGCGATCCCGCGCGGCTCACCGCCCGTGCCGAGATCCACCTGCGGGGTGTGTGCGCCCACAAATGCGTCAGCGGCCACCATCGTCACCGCGCCCGCGTCGCCGACCGCCTGCCACGGCGACGGCACGTGCTCGCGATCGCGCCGGGTCTCGCCGACGGCCGAATAGAACTTGCGGTCCTCCAGCATCTCTGCCCAGATCCCGCCGTAGATGCTCTTGCCGAGATGTTCGATGAACTGCCCGTAGATCAGGTCGGGCATCGGCTCGAGAGTGTTGCCGGCCTGGATCACCACGGCAGGGCTCAATTCGCGCGCCGCGATCAGTTCGAGCGTGAGGTCGTCGAACCATCCGGTGCCCGATGCCACGGCGGGTTCGTCAGGCGCGCGTCGCCCGCGCGGACCGCCCAGGGTGGCGGCCAGGATGAAGCTGTCCTGCCCCCCGGTGTCGAACGTGATGTCCACACGCGTCCAGTCCGTCGTTCCCGAGATTCTCTGTCCCGCAGAGGTCACGTTCACGCCACCGCGCAGCTCAAATCTGGCGCCCCAGTCATCGCCGACCGGCACATCGTCGGTCTTGATCCACCCGCTGAGCCTGTAGGTGGCGTACGGCCGGACCAGCGTCTTGTTGGTCCACGTGACGCGAGCCGCGCCGACCTGCAGGCTGCGCTCGCCGGCGTGCGACGTATCGGACGCCACCTCCGCGACCGGCGGCGCGCCAGGTCGCGGGCGCGGCTCAACTATCCACTGCGCAGGCCGCCCGTCGGGATCCAGCACCTCCGCCGACGGATTCACGATCGCGCCCACCGGCTGGCGCGGCCCCTGCGTGCCGACGGATGTCGCGCCAGCAGACACGTAGACCACAGTCAGCAAAACCCCCACGGCCATCGATCGACTGAACATCATCCGCCACCTTTCGTGCTGAGCTTGTGGCAACCACTGTCGCCACTCCCGCCGACCCGCATTGTGCCAGCATCACGTGGGCCGTGCCCGACATATTCCTGTCCTGAGGTCTTCAAACCCGAGGACCTTCGCACAGGCGTAGAATCACCGTGTGAGGCTGCGTCAGCGTCTCAATACCGTCCTGCTTCAGTGGGTCGGACTACTCACGCTCATCATGGGTGCGGTGTGGCTGGTGGCGTTGCCCGGGTTGCGCGACAGCCTGCTCGACGACCGCCTCTTGTTGGCGCGGTCGGTGGCCCACGGACTCGACACCAGCCTGTCCACGGCGATGCAGTCGCTCGGACGGCTGGCCACAGACCTGCCTGAGGATCCCGACGCGGCCTCCGCGCGCCTCCACCAGTTCCGGTTCCAGTCGCCATTCCGTGATGCCGTGTATCTGCTGGACGCGAAGGGGCAGTGGCTGGCGGGCGACCCCCGCGATGTCACGCCCCTCTCGGCGTCGTGGCTGGGACGACACGAGGCGATTACGCCGCTGGTGAGGAAGCCGGGACGCGAGGACGCACCGGTCCTGGCCGCGGTCCAGCCGTTCAGACGCCAGGGCTGCGACTACTTCGTGGTGGCGGAGATGCGGGTGCGGGGCTCTGCGCTCGGAACGTTTCTGAAGGGACTGGCGCCCAGTGCCGGCATGCAGATGCTGGTAGTGGACGAACACGGCGTAGTCGTGGCCTCGCAGAATCCCGATCAACTGCTGATGGTGCTGCCCGACGGGGAGGCGTTTGGTGATCGCATCCGCGCAAATCGTCCGCTCGTGCTCGACGAGTCGGCGGGCATGCTCGCGGTGATGGCACCGCTCCGCTTCGCGTCGTGGGGCGTGATTATCCAACACGCGGAGGGCAGCGCCTTTGCGAGCCTCGACACCGTGGGTCGCGTCTTGTTGTTCACGGGTCTGGCGCTGACGGTCCTTGGCGCACTGCTGGTGCGCACTTTGTCGCGCTCCGTCGTATCGCCGATTCGGCACCTATCGGAGCGGGCGGAACGGATGCGCACGGGCGACTTGTCAACCCCGATTGCCGTGGCCGGCGATGTCGAGGTCGAGATGCTCGCGCGGACGCTCGATAACGCGCGAACCCGACTCGCCGAGACGCTCAGCGCGCTGCAGGCCTTCAACGAACAACTCGAAGCGCAGGTCGTCGCACGTACACGCGTCATTGAAGAGCAGCACGAGGAGCGGAAGCTGCTGGTGCGCCGCATGCTCCACGCCACAGAGGACGAACGTCGTCGTCTCGCCCGGGAACTGCATGACGAGATTGCGCAGCTGCTCACGGTTGTGCAGATGTCGCTCCATCGGATTACGCCGGAGACGCCAGACCTGCAGCAAGCCGCCGCGCTGCTGCAGAAGACACAGGTGGAGATTCATCGGCTCATCCACGACCTGCGCCCGTCGCTGCTTGACGACCTCGGGCTGGCGGCCGCGATGCAGTCCTACGCCGATGATCACCTGACCAAACACGGCGTCCACGTCAGCCTCGAGATCGAGGACGACCTGCCGTCAGTGGCGGAGGTCGAGACGGTGATCTTCCGCATCTACCAGGAGCTGCTCACCAACATCCTCCGTCATGCCGACGCGGAACATGTGTCTGTGGAACTCTTCAGGCGTGACACGGTGCTCGTGCTCGCGGTGGAGGACGACGGCAAGGGGTTTGACCCGGGTGCGAAGTCAGGACGCGCCGGCATCACGGGCATGCGCGAGCGCGCGGCCCTGGTGAATGGCACACTCACGTTCGACAGTGAAGCCGACCAGGGCACCCACGTGCTGGTGGAGATTCCGATCCCATGATTCGCCTCGCCATCGTTGACGATCACGACCTGCTCCGCGCGGGCATCCGGGCGATCCTCGAACAGGATCCGCTCTTCCAGATTGTGGCGGAGACCGGCGACGGGCAGGAGGCGATCCGGATTGCCGCGAGCCTCAAGCCCGATGTGATGCTGATGGACGTGCACCTGCCCGGGGGCATGGGCGGCCTTGATGCGACGGAGACCATCGTGCGCGACACCCCGGAGGTGCGCGTCATCGTGCTCACGCAATACGAAAATCGCGAATATATCCGCCGCGCCCTGCGCATCGGCGCGCGCGGGTACATGTTGAAGCGCAGCGCGGCGTCCGACTTGAAGGACGCCATCAGGACGGTCTACGCCGGGCAGCGTTATCTCCATCCGTCTGTCGCCGACAGCCTTGTTGATCTCGTGACGGCCGGGCGATCGATCGAGGACGCCGAGGACGAATACGATCGCCTGACGCCCCGCGAGCGTCAGGTCTTCACGCTGCTCGCCGAAGGCAAGACCAGCCGGGACATCTCGAAATACCTGTCCATCAGCCTCAAGACGGCCATGACCCATCGCACGAACGTGATGGAGAAGCTCAACATGCACACCCGCTCGGAGCTCATCCGCTACGCCGTACGCAAGGGCGTGTTGTCGGTGGACGACGTGTAGCCGGCTGCCTCCGGGGCTATCGCCGGCGACCGCGGTAGAAGAACCCGCCGCCAAAGAGCACGATGAGCACGACGATGATGAGGAGGGTGGTGGTATCCATTTGATCTCAGACTGTCAGGGTCGGGGCCGACCTGCCGTTCCATTTAGGACAGTGCGAGGCTGAAAAGTGCCGAAGATGGGGTCTCCCTCCGCTCCGAGTAGAATCCCCATACCTATGCGGCTCACCCCTGGCGTTCGACTCGGTCCCTATGAAGTTGTCTCGCCACTGGGTGCCGGCGGGATGGGGGAAGTCGTTCGCGCGAATGACACCCGGCTGAACCGGACGGTCGCCATCAAGGCGATGCACGATCTGTTCGCGCAGCATCCCGAACGTGTGGGCCGGTTCGAACGCGAAGCGCAACTGCTCGCCTCCCTCAACCACCCCAACATCGCAGCCATTCACGGGCTTGAAGAGGTGCAGGGCTCGAAGTACCTGGTGCTCGAGTTTGTGGATGGCCGGACCCTGTCCGATGTGCTGGGTGAAGGCGCGTTGCCGCTGACTGAGGCTCTGCCGATCGCCCGGCAAATCGCGGACGCGCTCTCGGCGGCGCACGAGCGCGGCATCATCCATCGCGATCTCAAGCCCGGCAACGTGATGGTCACCGCCGAAGGGGTCGTCAAGGTGCTGGACTTCGGCCTCGGCAAAGCCCTCGAATCGGAAGCGCCATCGTCGGAACCCTCCAACTCGCCGACGATGACGATGGCGGCGACGCAGGCGGGCATTATTCTCGGCACCGCCGGGTACATGAGTCCTGAGCAGGCGAAGGGCCGCGCGGCCGACAAGCGCAGTGATGTGTGGGCGTTTGGGTGCGTGTTGTTCGAGATGCTGGCCGGCAGGCGCGCCTTCGAGGGGGAAGACATCACCGAGGTGCTGGCGGCGATTGTGCGCGGCGAACCGGACTGGACGGCGCTGCCGGCGGCCACGCCACCTGCCATTCGTGAACTTGTCGAACGCTGCCTCCTCAAGAACCGCGCAGAGCGGATCTCCGACATGTCGGTGGTGCGGTTCCTGTTGAGCGAGCGGACGCATGCGGGATCGACGATGTCGGCGCCGGCCTCGGGCATGATGTCGACCCCGCGCGGGCAGTCGATCGGCTGGCCCGTGGCGGCCGGGCTCGTTGCGGCGGCGGTGCTCGCCACCGCGGCCGCCATGTGGTTCCTGTCACCCGCACCGCCAGGGGCCGGTGCCGGGATGGTGACCCGCGTGAGTGTCACCTTGCCTGACGGTGACCAGTTCCACTGGGCGAACCAGTTGCCGATGGCGATCTCGGCCGACGGACGCACGATCGTGTATGCCGCGCTCCGGGATGGGGTTCCGAAGCTGTATGTGCGCGCGATGTCTGACAGTGAGCCCCGGGTGCTGGCCGGCACCGATGGTGCCAAGACGCCGTTCTTCTCCCCGGATGGTGAGTGGATTGGGTTCTTCGCGCAGGGCAAGTTGAAAAAAATTGCGATTGGCGGAGCTGCGTTGCAGACGGTGACGGATGCGCCGGAGGCGCGTGGCGGCACGTGGGACTCGGACGACACCATTTACTTCACGCCGAGGAACGCCGCGTCGATCTGGAAGGTCTCCGCGGCAGGGGGCACGGCGACAGAGTTAACCACGCTTGATCGGACCCGCGGCGAAACCAGCCATCGATGGCCGCACGTGATCCCCGGACAGCAGACGCTGCTTTTTTCAGCATTGACCGGGCCCGGCCAGGATGAGCGGCAGGTGGTATCGCTGTCGCTGGTCACGGGTGACCGCCACGTACTGATCCAGGGTGGCGCCACCCCGCGGTACGTCACGACCGGGCATCTTCTTTATGGCAATGGCGACGCGCTCTTTGCCGTCCCGTGGACTCCGTCGCAGACCAGTCTGGCTGGGGCGGTCCCGACTGCCATGGTTGAATTGCCGCGTCTCGAAAACGAAACCGCTCTGGCGTACGGCGTGTCAGACAACGGCACGCTTGTGTATTTGGCAGGTGGCCCGTCCCGGACGCTGAACCGTGTGGTCTGGGTGGATCACGCGGGCAACACCGCGCCGCTGTCATTGCCTGAGCGTGAGTACGAAAGTGTGGTGATCTCGCCGGACGGGAGGCGCGCGATCGTGCAGGTCTACGAAGGCCTGCTGACGCTCTGGATGGTGGACCTCGCGCGACAGACCCTGACGCCGTTTGTGACCAGCGGCAGCAGTCAGGCGCCGATCTGGACGCCGGATGGCACGCGGGTCATTTACAGGGGCACCCGCAGCGGCTTCAGAAACCTGTTCCGGAGATCCGCCGATGGTACTGGCGCCGAGGAACGCTTGACTGAGAAAATCGATGTCGTGCAGTCGGCGACGTCGATCTCACCGGACGGCGCGTGGCTGGTGTTCAACGAAGGCAGTACGGGTGGTACCGGAGTCTGGAAGTTGCGACTGGACACGGACGCGACGGCCGGGGTGCCGGAGCTGATCTTCCCGGTCACTGAACGCGCACAGAATGGTGTGATCTCAAGAGACGGTCGGTGGATGGCCTACCAGTCAGAGGTCTCCGAACGGGGGGAAGTGTATGTGCAGCCCTTTCCGGGCCCGGGACCGCGCACGCAGGTCTCGATCGCTGGAGGCAGTGTCCCGCTGTGGTCGAGGGACGGCCGCCGCTTGTATTTTGACTCGCTCGACAACAGGGTCATGGCCGTCGACGTGACCACGGGCGCGACGTTTTCTGCCGGCGTGCCACGCGTGTTGTTCGAAGGCCGGTTCAAGTCCTCCGCAAACAGCAATACCCCCTACGACATCTCGCTCGACGATCGGCGCTTCCTGCGTGTGCAGCCGATCAAACCTGACGCGGGCATCTCGCAGATTGACGTCGTGCTGAACTGGATCAGCCAGCTCGGCGGGCGCTGACCAGCACCTCGCCTTAGCGCGCGGGAACTCTGCTGTTCAGCTCGGTGAAGATGTTGGTGATCAGCGTCATCAGGGGGTCGGTGGGTGCCGCCGCAACGTCCGCGGTCGCGAGCGAACCCGCCATCCGCCGGCCATCCGGGTGTAGCGCGACATCGCCCACACCCGATCGCATGCTGAACCGGGCCGGCGTCCAGAGCACCGGGCGAGACGGGGTGAATGTGCCGCCCGACGCGTCATAAGTCACGTAGAGAATCCGGCTGGAGGATTCCTCCGTGCGGAAGATCAGTTCGGACGACGTCGGGGACCACATCGGCTGATTCCCGCCGTCGATCGAGACCTGCCACTTGCGCGACGGATCGGTCGCAGACGTCACGTAGACCTGCAGCACGTTTGATTCACTGGAGGCAAAGGCCAGCCACTGCCCGTCTGGTGAAAACGCCGGATGGGATTCCCGCGCGTCGCTGGTAAGAAACGGGACGATTTTCCCAGGCGTGAAGCCGCTCGCTGCCGTCCCTTCCATGTGCAGAATCATGACGTCGCCCTGACCGTCACGGATCTCGGTAAACGCCAGCCGTTGGCCATCGGGTGACCATGAACCGGGATATTTCGTGAACGGACCTTGGGTCAGGCGCTGCTCGGCGCCGCCATCGGCGGCCTGGATGAACAGGTTGGGAGGCCCCGCCGCCGCCGACGCAAACGTGAGGACCCGGTCGTCCATCCAAATCGGTCGCGTTTGAGGCACGTCGCCGAATGTTGCCTGCTGGCTGGCATCTCGCGACACATCGTAGAGCCAGATGTTTCGTGCCGTGGGCGCCGTGACATCAATCGCCAGCCGGCTTCCGCTGGGAGAAAACGCCAGGGAGGACCAGGTGCGTGGTGCGCCCTCGAGTCGCGTGGCCTTGCCTTGGCGGTCCACGATGTCGATAGGGAACTCGCGCCCGCCACCGGTGCCGCGGGCGAGGTAGGCCAGGCGGCCATCACGAGAGACCACAAACTGCGCGGCACCACTGACGGGGCTCGACCGCACTCCGTCCACCACCGGCACGCCCGTCCCGGTGATCGCGAGGGTCGCGAGATCAAACGGCGCGGCGAAGATCGAGCCGGCATGCGCGTACAGCACGTGGCCGCTGTTCACATAGGTCCAGTGTGATCCCCCGCACTGCACCACTCGCGGTGCTGCGCCATCGAGTGTCTGCACCACGAGGCAGGCGTCTTCAAAATTATCCACGGTGGTCGCGCCCGTATACAGGACGGCCTGATTGCCCGGTAATATCTGCGGCCATCGCTGCGTGACGTGTGTGTCGGCCATGGCACCCAACGGCATGAGCGTGCCTCCGTTGGCGGAGATGCGCATGAGCCCAACACCAGGCGCAGCTCCTGGGGCGAAGGTGATGACGTCGTCGTCGCCCCACACCGCACCGCGGCCCATCGCCGCGTCGGCGAGGGGAACGGCTGCGCCTCCGTTGACCGGCACCTTGAACAGCTTTCCCCTGGCGAAGTATCCGAGCCACTCACCCGTCGGAGAAAAAAAAGGTCCTTCTGCGCCGTCGGTGCCGGCCAACGGTGCGGCGGCGGCCTGGTCGAGGTGCCGGATGTACACGCTCGTCGTGACGTCAAACGGCGTCCGTCCTGCCTGAGCCGCCTGGTTGTCACGCGACGTGGTCACGGTAAAGGCCAGCATCCGGCCGTCTAGAGAGATCGCGAGCAGATTCTGAAGACCGTTGTCCAACGCGCCGGTGAACCCGGTCTGCATGGTTACGCGAAGGGCGGGGGTCACAGGCGCGGCCGTCCACGGGCGCACGATGGCGAGTCCTGTGACCAGCGCCAGCACGGCCGTCGCCGCGACGGCCCACGGCCACCACTGACGCGCCGAGGGGCCTGACACCGCAGACTGCGGCCCTGTCAGCAGTTGCAGTCGCGCCTCGCCGATATCACGCAGACGCTGTTTCGGATCCTTCACGAGGCAGCGGACCAGCAGCGCGCGCACGTGCGCCGGTGTTGATGCGGGCAGCGCGGTGAAGTCCGGTTCGCGCGTGATGATCGCCGCGATGACGTCGGTGATCTCGTCGCCCGCGAACGCACGCCTCGCCGTTAGCATTTCGTAGAGCACGCACCCGAACGCCCAGATGTCCGCGCGCCTGTCGACCGAGCGGCCACGCGCCTGCTCGGGCGCCATGTACGGCGCGGTGCCCAGGATCATGCCCATCGCCGTCATGGCGGGACTCGTCATGGTGGCCGCCATGCTGCCGTGCTGCGTGCCCGGTGCTGAGTGCTGAAGAGCAGAATTGGCGCTCTTCGCGAGACCGAAGTCGAGCACCTTGACGGTGCCATCGGGTCTGACCTTGATGTTGGCCGGCTTCAGATCGCGGTGGATGATGCCGCGTTCGTGGGCGGCGTCCAGCGCGTCGGCGATCTGGGCGGCGATGGGCAGCGCCTCGTCGAGCGGCACGGCGCCCGCGGCGATGCGGTCAGCCAGGGTCGGCCCCTCGACAAATTCCATGACCAGCGCCTTCACGTCGGTGGACGCTTCCAGGCCATAGATCGCCGCGATGTTCGGATGGTTCAGCGCGGCGAGCACTTCGGCTTCGCGCTGGAACCGGCCGAGGCGCTCGGGGTCGCCCGCGACCAGGGTCGGCAACACCTTCAATGCGACGGAACGCTTCAAGGTGGTGTCAGTGGCGCGATAGACCTCGCCCATTCCACCGGCGCCGGCTGCGGCAACAACTTCGTAGGGCCCGAGGCGGTTGCCTAGTGTGAGGGGCATTGGTGCCGCCGATCATACTTGGCAAACGGCTCAGCCGATGGAGGCGATACGGGCGCCGCTGTTCTCATTGGCACAGCCAGCGAACGTGATGTGCCCCAGAATCCCTGGATGCTGTTTGATCCGTTCTCCGCCGGCTCCCTGCACCTCACCAATCGAACGGTGATGGCACCGATGACACGCAACCGGGCGACCATCGGGCACACGCCGGATGCACTGATGGCCACGTACTACGGCCAACGTGCGACCGCGGGCCTGATTGTCACCGAAGGCACGTCACCCAGCCCCAACGGGCTTGGCTACCCGCGGATCCCCGGTCTGTTTGACAAAAATCAGGTCGACGCGTGGAAGGACACCACGGCCGCCGTTCACGCCCGGGGAGGCACCATCTTCGTGCAGTTGATGCACTGCGGCCGGGTGGCGCATGTGGACAATCTCCCTGCCGGCGCCGAGGTGCTGGGGCCGGGCACAGTGGTGTGTCCTGGCGAAATGTACACGGATACACTCGGCCTGCAGCCACACAGCGCGCCGCGCGCCATGACCGAGGCCGACGTGGCGCACGTCGTCAAGGAGTACGCGACGGCCGCGACGCTCGCGATCGACGCGGGTTTTGACGGAGTCGAAGTGCATGGCGCGAATGGCTACTTGATCGAACAGTTTCTCAACCCACTCGTCAATCTGCGAACCGACGATTACGGCGGGAGCATCGACGGCCGCAACCGGCTGGCGCTTGAGATCACGCGCGCCACGGTCGCCGCGATCGGCGGCGACCGGCTTGGCATCCGGCTGTCACCGTATGGCGTGTTCAACGGGACCGGTGGCTTTCCAGAGGTGGAGGCGCAATATCTGGCGCTGACCAGTGCGCTGTCCGCTCTGGGCCTGCTCTACATGCACCTCGTCGATCACTCGGCCATGGGCGCACCGCCCGTGCCTGCAGACTTCAAGCGCAAACTGCGCGAGGGGTTCGATGGGTTATTCATTCTCTCGGGCGGCTTCGATCATGCGACCGCCGAGCAGGCGCTGCTCGACAAACGGGGAGACCTGGTCGCCTTCGGGCGCCCGTTCCTGGCCAACCCCGACCTCGTCGCGCGGATGCGCAAGGACGCTCCCCTCAACACCCCGGACATGGCGACGTTTTATGTCCCCGGCGCCGTGGGTTACACCGACTATCCCGCACTGGCCGACTGACGCGGGTGGCCGGTGTGGAGCCCGTGTTGGTCTCCATCCCTCGCGATGGCCGACGCGAATCGGGGCTGGCAGCGCGCCGTTCAACGTGCGTGCGTGTGTGCACTCGCGCATCTGTGGGCTGGGGATTCTGCACTGGTGTATTGTGATGAAGGCGGGATGCCCGCCCAGTCGGAAGGAGCGGTCAGACCATGGTCACTGTCACCGTCACCAATACGATCAACGCGCCTGTCGACACGGTGTTTGGATTGTTTACCGACCTTGAGCACTGCGGTGAGCGGGTCTCCGGCATCAAAAAATGCGAAATGCTCACTGTGGGGCCGTTCGGCCTCAGGACGCGCTGGCTCGAAACACGGGAAGTGATGGGCCGCGAGGTCACTGAGGAACTCGAAGTCACAGCGTTCGAGCATAACCGCGCCTACACGATCACCAGCACCGGCCATAATGTCCGTGTGGATACACAGTTCACCTTCGAACCCCGCGGCGGGGGCACCGAGGTGACCATCACGTTCAGCACCGAGGCGCAATCGCTCCCGTCCATGCTGATGTCACCCCTGGGGTGGACGATGGCCGGGACGATCCGGAGGGCGATCGAACACGACGTGATGGACTTCAAACGCCTGGCCGAACACCACGGCGCCGGCGATTGAAGTGTGCGCGCCGGTGTTCTGAGGGTCAGCGTCTCACAACAGTGATGGTCACCTGCGAGGGGTACTCCGTCGAGTGGTGAACGGCGTTCCTCGCCACGACGGGCGAGGACTCGTCGAAGTTGCGCCCACCCGTGTTGAGGTTGCGGTCGAAGCGCGGGAAGTTGCTGCTCGACACCTCGATGCGCAGCCGATGCCCCGGCGCGAAATAGTTGCTCGTATTCAGCGGCTGCATCGTCACCTTGTAGACGGTGCCTGGTGCCATCCAGACGGGGGGCGTGTCGTAGCCATCGCGGTAGCGCATGCGCTGGATGGTTTCGTCGAGATTGTAGGCACGCCCGTCCGGGTAGACGTCGATCAGCTTGACGGTGAAGTCGGTGTCCCTGGCATCCGACGACACATACAGCGTCGGTGTGATGGAACCGCTCAGCTCGAGCCCCTCCGTGAACGGCGCGGAGGTGTAGACGAGAATGTCGTCGCGGGTTTCCATCGTGCGCTGGTCGAATGACCCGGCCTGAATCGCCGTGCCCGTGCAGCACACGTTGCCGCCGTAGGACGTGACCGGATTCATCGGATCGTACGTAAACCTGTCGGGGCGGTCGGCCGCCGGCGGCACATCGGCAAGGACGCCGTCGCCGTTCAGGGTGTTCGCGCGCCCGGCACTCGACAGATAAAACGTCATCGGCTCGGCGCCGCGCGGCGGCCACACGTCAGACGTCTGCCATTTGTTCGAGCCCATCGTGAAATACGTCACCTTCGGCAACGCGTCGATGACCGGACTGGCCACGCCCTTCACGAACCGGTCAAAAAACGAGTCCACGATCTCCGTATAGTTCAAGCGCGCGTCACCCATGCTGCGCTCGCCGACGATGGTGTCGGCCGATGCGCGCGTGTATGCACAGTGCGCCACGGGCGCGATGATCGCCCACTGCTGGTCGGCTACCTTGGATGTTGTGCGCGCATGGTTGTAGAGCGCGAGATTCGGGCCTACCGACACGTCGTACCACGACATGAAGTGCAGCCCGGGCACATCAAGCGGCATCGTCTCGTGATACAGCCCGCCTTTGTACCAGGCCGGATCATTTGGCTCGCGCTGAATCATCGCGCCACCGGTGTCCACGGGCATCGGGTCAGCAAAAATGCCTTTCGACGCGCCGACGTTCCGCAGGATGTTCTGCACGGGGAGATGTGACAGCGCCTCCGACCAATCGACGACCGGCATGCGAGGCACGAGATCGAACATCTTCGAGGCTTTGATCAAATCCTCCTGTGAGAGGTCGGGCGGGAACATCGGCCGCAGTGTGTTCTGCTCGCGCATGATCCACGTGGTGAAGAGCATCTGCACGGCGCCGCCGCGATACCAGTTGCCCTGCTCACAGTAGGGGCCGACGCGGCCGATACCGGCGCCATGGCCCTGGATGTTCATCGCGGCGTACGCCGGCGGCTGCTCTCCGGCCACGCCCATCTGCCACTCGGCGGTCGACGAACACCCCGTGGTGCCGATCTTGCCGTTGGACCAGGGTTGCCTGGCAATCCACGCCATCGCGTCCACGCCGTCCGCGCGTGTGCCCAGAATGTCGTAATGCCCTTCGGAGAAATAGTGGCCGCGCTCGTTCTGGATGACGTACGCGTAGCCGCGCTTGACGGCCGTGATCATCGCCGACATATTGCCGGGCACACCGTTGGCCACGTCCCAGAAATTGAAGTTGTAGGGTGTGCGGACAAAAATGGTCCCCACCTGGTCGACGCCCTTGGGTCGGTAGATGTCGGTGGCCAGCCTGACGCCGTCGCGCATCGGCATCATGACCTTGCGATCGACGATGGCGATCTCGTGCAGTTCGCGTTCGGCCGCCAGCCGCTGCGCCGCCTGATCGGCTGGCAGGCCTCCGCGTTGAGCGACCAGTGCCGCGCTGGCGGCAATTGCGAGGGTGAACGCAAGCAGCAGACGGTGGGCTGGACGCACGGGGAACCTCCTGAAGTTTCTCCGGGCATCTTACTCCCGCGCGTGGTCCAGCGCCCTTACATCCGGGGTTGACCGATACGATCGCGCAGGCTGGCCAGCGCCCCGCGAATCTCTGACAGTTCGGCGTCCACGCCGCGCAGCTTGTCGCCTTCGGCGCGGATGAACCGGCTGTAGGGGGCGATGCTGTCGCGGATCCGATCAGCGCTGCGCCGGATCTCTGTCGATAACTGCGCGCGCAGCGCCTCCGAGAGGCGCCTGCGGACGTCGGCGATCTTGGTGCGCATCTCCGCCTTGGCCTTTCGCCGCCTGGCCGGCAGGATGAAGAAGCCGATCGTGGCAAGGACCGAGGCGAGGATGAGCCCCGTGATGTCAGCCGCCGCCGTGGTGGCGGCGACGGTGACGAGGGTGCCGAGGCCGACGGCGGTAACGCCGGCGGTCGCGGCGGCAGCCACGGCGGTCTGGGCATTGTCGGCAATCTGCTGCGCCTCGCGCTTCCTGTCGTACGACTCGACCACCCGCTGCGACTCACGGCTGACCGCGTCGATCACCCGGGTTCGGTCGTAATGGAACTGGGCTGCGTCTTCGCCGACGATCCGATCCTGATACTGCCGCCGGCGTTCGGCGAGGTGTCGTGTCACCGATTGCCACTGCCGCAGGTCCGCGGCCACCAGCCAGTCGACGAGGTCGCTCACCCGCCGCTCGATCTGCACCGGCGCGTCGGCGACGACCTGGTGCTCGAAGCCCTGCTGGATCCGGCTGCGGTTGAGCAGATCCATCACGCGGCCGATCCGGATTGTGTCGTCGAAGTAGTCGCGGCCCCGGCCTTCCATCTCGATCAGGATGTGATCGACTTCCACCATGCGGAGTTCGAAGTCGCGCATCAGGTCCTGCTGGTAGACCGCCAGCTGCTGTTCGACCTCTTCAAGTGTGACGATGTCCTCTCTCAGCAGCGAGAGGCGATCGCGGACGAGCGCGCCGTGGCGTTCGGCGATCGCGGCGCCCACGCCGAGCGGGTTGAGCAGTTTCAGCTGCACGCGGCCGGGCGCATCGAGCGTCGAGGCAATGAACCGCTCCAGGGTCTCGAAGCCGCTGGCGGCCCACACGGCGGGGTCGCCCTGCTTGGCCCGCAGCGCGAGCCGGGCGCTCACGGGAAAGATTTCGGGGCTCAGGCCGAGGAGCGACCTGGCGTTGTCGGCCACGAACGTCCGGACCTCGTCCACCTCGGCCGGTCCGAGGATGTCGATTTTGTTGATCACGAGCACGACCTTCTTGCCCCAGTCGCGGATGTGCCCGAGGAAGGCGCGCTCGGTCTCCGTGAACGGCCGATCGGCCGACGTGACGAACAGCACGATATCCGACCGTGGCACGAATTCCGACGTGAGGGCCTCGTGCTCGCGAATAATCGCGTTGGTGCCTGGCGTGTCGACAATGCGGATATCGCGAAGGATGTCGGCCGGGGCCGTAATCAGGTGCAGTCCTTGACTGGTGACGCTCCGGCCTGCAGCCTCGCCGTACTGCAGGACGTTGATTTGCGCCGTGGTTGGCGTCACCCCTTCCTGCGCGACCGGCATTCCGACCAGGGCGTTGATGAACGCGCTCTTGCCGGCGTTGAACTCGCCGACCACAACGAGCAGGAAGATCTCGTCGAGCTGCTCGATCGACCGCGCGAGGGCGGACTGGTGTTCCTGTGTCGCGTCGACGCGCACGAGCGCCATCTGCAGCCGCGTGAGCACGCGCCGCTCTTCGGCCAGCAGGTCGTCCTGGGAGGAATCCAGGATCTTCGTCAGCATGTGCTGAGAATACCCGGAATTCTGACTTTGTTGCGTGCCGGGCAGATCGAGTTCTGCGCCGCTGGGCCGTCAGTACGTCGTCAGCGTGTCCGCAAACCGCCTCAGTTCCCGTGAGGGCAGACTGGTGTCCAGCTCGATCCAGAACTCGTCGCGCCTGAGCACCAGATAACTGCGACCGCCGGCAATCCACCACATCGCATTCGGCACACCCTCGAGTGGCCGGGCCAGCGGGGGCCTCGCGGGATCGGGGCCGCCGCGTCGTTGCGTCAACGTGAGATCGTGTGCCTCGCCGCGCCACACAGTGCGGAACGTCGGGATGGGGCTGAGCTCGATGGTCATGTCGCCCGGATGGTCGCCGAGAATCGCCGGCCGGTACGCCGGCAGGATCGGCGCGAAGCCGACCTGGCGGCTGACATCCTCGAGACGCAACACCACAATCGGCCCCTGGCGGGCGTCGGGAAACACGACCGGCACCGCGAGGTGCAGGCCGCGCAGCACCACAAACACCGCAGCCGTGATCACGAGGAAGCTGGCGATCCCCTTCAGACGAGCCATGGCAACACCATCAGCATGACCAGCGACACCGCCGGCAGCACCAAGGGGGGCGCGGACGCGTCCACCGGACCTCCGTCCAGGATCACATCCACGCGTTTGCGCAACGCACTGCGCGCGGCCAGATCCTGGCCGTCCGTGGTCTGATACACGCGCAGGAGCACGCGGGCAAGCAGGCGGGGATCCCGCCCGGCCACTGCCGCCGCGTCACATGCGATCTCGTCCTCGATGCAGTACTCGCGAAACGCCCAGAGCGCCACGGGGTTGTAACTCTGCAGCAGACGGATCACGAACAACAGGTGTGTGCGCCACCATCGCCCCTGTTGCCAGTGGGCGTGTTCATGGGAGAGCACGGCATCCAATTCCTCGGCCGAGAGTGCCGCGAGTGCGCCGCGCGACACGACCAGGCGTGACCGTCCCGGTCGCCCGGTGGTCACCACCTCGACTGAGGTGTCGTCCGTCACGCGCACCGCGCACTGTTGCCAGCCCACGCGCGATCGTGCAGCGGTGACGAGGTCGTCGGGTGGAGGTTCGTCTGATGGCCCGGTCGACTGCAGCACATGACGAAGACCCGGCACGATCTCCTGCCACACGGTGAGCAGGATTGTCAGGATTCCTCCCAGCGCTACGAAGTGAGACACACGGATGTCACCGTCACCAAACGGCAGGGGAATGGCGAGCAGGCGTGCACTGTTCAACCACGCGACACGTTCGCCAAACTCGACCGACGATCGCCACGGCACCGCTGCCGTGCCCATCGGCAGCACGAGCAGGAGCCCCAGCAGATGCTGGCGCGTGCGGCCCGACGGCAGTCCGACGCGGTGCACCCAGATATAAAGGATGAGCCCCATCGTGCCGGAATGCAGGGCGACCTGCCACAGATACGAAATCACTGATCCTTGTCGGACGGAAAGAGCTCCTGGTACTCCAGCGGGTGCTCGTGCTTCAGCTTGTCTTTGCGGATCTTCCCCGTAAAGATGCTCGTGTCCATCGGGAACGACTCGGGCGCCAGATGCGCACCGATGATGTGCCAGACGAGGACAATGAGGAAGGCGAAGAGGGCCTCGTAACTGTGCATCACCTTTGCGGCAGGAATCAGCTCAGCCGGCAGCAGGTTCGCGACCGTGATTGGGTAGATCAGGATGAACCCGGTGACGACCATCACGAGGCTGCCGAAGATTAGACCCCAGTATTCAAACTTCTGCCGGTAGTCGAAGCGCCCGAACTTCGGTGCCGTGGCCGTGTAACCGGCGTAATACTTCAGGTTATTGATCGCGTCCCTGAAGTCCTTTCGACCGAGCAGCATGGTGGGTTTCATGCGTCCCGTCAGCAGGCCACGAATGGCGACGGTCAGGTGCGCTACCACCAGCACTGAGAAGGCGATACCGACCGCGCGATGGAGCCACCGCGTGGCGAAGATGCCGCCCATCGCGTCAACCATCCAGATGCTGAGTGACGCCGTGGGCCATTTCTGCGGCATGCCCGTAATCACAAGCAGGCTGAAGAGGATGATGATCGCAGCGTGCTGGAGGCGGGCCCAGTTCGAGAACCGGATGATGTATTCGGCGGGGGCGATGGCGCTGTTGGTGTTCATGATTGGCTCCTCAGCGACCCGCCGACATGCGGTACACGTGCAGCCCGAGATTCAGGATGAGGCCGAGCACCGCGAAGGGAATGAAGAACCGGTAGAACGACTCGACGGCCCAGACCAGCGGCGCATTCCGCGGTGAGGGTGGGTAGTGCGAGAGCCAGGCGGCGGGGAAGGTCACGCCGGCATCCTGATGGCAGCTGGCACAGCTCTGTTCCACAGTGGCTTTCATGGCCTCTGGACCCAGCAGTCTGGGCGACGCGATGTCGTGTACACCGTGGCAGCCGCTGCACGTCACCACAATCTGCTGCTCATCGTCAGACAGGTTGCGTGACAGGGAGGCCGTGGCGCCATGGAAATCGGCGAGGTAGGTTTTTGCGACATTGGTGGAGATGCCGTACTTGGCCATCAGTGGCTCGTTGCCGTGACAGGTGATGCAGCGTTCCGGCGAACTCAGGCGGAAGCGTGTGGTGCCTGACTGCTGCACCTGGTGGGCGGTGTGACAATCCGCGCAGGCCGGCACGTCCTGATTGCCGTCCTCGACAAGGGCGCGGCCGTGCACGCTCTTGGCGTAAGCGTCGTTGACGTCACTGTGGCAGGTCGCGCAGCTGCGCGAGATCATGGCGCGCTTCTCGTGGGGATTCACGATGTTGTGGGCGCCGTGACAATCCGTGCAGATCGGCGCCGAGTCGACGCCGGCTTTGAGGTACTCGTAGTGAACGCTCTCGAGTGTGCGCGTGTAGGTGTCGAAGTGACACTTCTTGCAGAGTTCGTAGGAGTTGACTGCGTACGCCCGTCGATTGTCGAACGAATTACCCATCGGGTGGTCTTCGTCGTATTTGGCGTGGCAGTCAGTGCAGGTGAGTTGGGAGGCGTGCACGGAGCCCTGGAAGTGCGCGGCGAGGTCAACGTGCAGACTCATCGTGGAGCCGTCGGCAAACGTCATTTCCATGGCCGGGTCTTCGTGGCACATCAGACAGGCCGCGACGGCCTCCGATACCTCCGTGGGTGCCGGTGCCTCGGCCGGCGCGGCCACAGCCGCCGGGGGTTGTGAGGGGATGGGAGTCTGCCGCGCCAGGAGAGTCGCGGTGAAGAATGAGAGAAGGAGAGTCAGGGCTCCGGAGAAGCCGAAGGAGAGACTCGAGAGGTGCCGCGTCATGCTCGACCCCTTGCTTGGGCGGCCCGAGAGACGTTCAGGCCGCCCTGTTCGAAATATACAACGTTCAGTGTTCGTGGGTGTCAGATTTCGGAGCGGTGTCGGTTGTGGTGTCGGCCAGTTGGCGCTCGACGTCCTCAGCCCACGGGTCGGGAGTCGGGGCGACGGTGTCGGGTTTCGCCGCCTTGGCTCGGGTCAGGAAGGCCCGGGCCGGTGCCCATGCCGGCTGCAGCACGCGTGCGCCCTGAGTGGCCAAGTGTCCGACGAGTTCGATCGCCTTTTCCCCCGCCAGCCGAGCGACCATCGCGAAGCCGATGAACGGCAGGAAGATGACAAACGCCAGTCCGAGCAGGGGAGCCAACGCCATCATGATGAGCATCGGCACGCGGCGGTAGGTGCGGTCTTCCGCGCCGGGGAGCGCGCCACGTTCATCCACGCTGGTCAGTTTGAAGGGCTGTGTCGCGTAATAGAGTCCTGGGTCAACGATTTGGGTTCCTGTGTAAGTCGTCATGTGTCATCCCTCCGTAAACTGATGCCATCATGACGCCTGTGTTTCGGCCAAGCCATACGGTACTTGTCCGATATCCGCAGCGTAGACACCTGATTTGTGAGGTATCCGCCACCGAGCCCCGCCGTCGTGGAGTATCTCGTTTGCCTCCTGGACTCGAATCGTGATATGAACGGGCCTTGCTAGGTCGCGTTGCCTCTTCCGAGGAGAAGTACAGGAGAAGTACAGATGAGAAATCGCATCATGGGCGCGCTGGTTCTTGCCGTGGTGGTGGCCGGCCAGGTCATTGCGACGGGACACGCGCAGGGCCAGTCTGACCATTTCTACGCATCATCCGAGCGGTTCGGATACACCGGCACCGTCTCGGTCTACGAGACGTGGGCAGACGCCAACAGTGGGAGGAACGCGCGTTGCGCGGAGACCCTCTGGCCGCAGCGCGACGCTGCCATCTTTGCCGTCAAGAACGCCCCGGAGTACTACGCCGACTACAACGCTCTTCTGACGAACTGGTTTGCCCCCGGCAGTCCCAGTAACACCAATAGCGGGTTCATCCAGCTCTACGACGACAATGCTGACGCCTGGCAGAACCAGAAGGCCTCATGGAGCCGCGACCGTGACACATTCACGGTCACCGCCAAGGGCCGTGACGCCTCGTACGGCGCCCCGGGGGACTTTGCGCGTCTGTGGAACGCCTGCGCCCCCTCGGGCAGTGGTGAGGCGACGAAGGGCACGTTCCTGCGGTACGAGTATGAGCTCGCCGCCACGGGCCTGAACGGTGTCGAGGACTCGGCTGGGTTCATCACGAACACCACGAATGCGTCGGACTACAGCGGACACTTCCGCGGAATCTTCCAGAACGAAAGCCAGCTGTACCCGGCGTCGAATGGCTACTACGTGTTTGATATCCAGTTCAACGCCATCAGTTGGGCGGTCGACAACAATCTCGCCTGGGATGACCAGTTCGGCGGGAGGCGACGGGCCGGCAAGTAAGTCAGACTGCAGTGGCACTGTGTGTTGGACGGCGCGGACCTTCCCGAAGGCGCTGCTGAGTTCCGAGCGACCAGCGGCGGCATGCGCCGCACGCTGTTGCTGCAGGTCGCCGAGCAGGGCATCCGCCTCATAGCGGGGCCGTCCAGTCCGTGCGAGCCAGTTGAGAGGCTGTCTATGCACGCGGATAACAGGCTGCACATCGCACAGAAGATACAAGGAGAACAGTGCTCCGGGCACCCGAGCACTGCCTATCTGTGTCACCATGAGGGCGGAGGCAATTCATGGGAACACTCGTCACGCTCTTGGTGATCGGCGTCATCGCCCTGGTCATCGGTGGCCTCGTTGTCGGCATCTTCAACAAACTGGTCACCCTGAAGAACAGGTACCAGAATGCGTTTGCGCAGATTGAGGTACAGCTCAAGCGACGTCACGATCTGATCCCGAACATGGTCGAGGTCGCCAAGGGCTACATGGCCCACGAAAAGACGACGCTTGAGGCGGTGATCCAGGCGCGTAATCAGGCGGCCGGCGGATTGCAGAAGGCGGCGGCCAATCCAGGTGATGCCACGGCGATGGCCGGACTGGCGTCGGCTGAAGGGGCACTGACAGGCACCCTGGGCCGGTTGTTTGCACTGGCGGAGAGTTATCCCGACCTGAAGGCCAACCAGAACATGATGCAGCTCAGCGAAGAACTGCGCTCCACCGAAAACAAGGTGGCGTTTTCGCGGCAGGCCTTCAACGACTCAGTGATGCAGTACAACACCTACAAGCAGACATTCCCGCCTGTGATTCTTGCGGGGATGTTCGGCCATGGCACCGACGCGTCGCTGCTCGAGTTCGACAGCGCCGCGATCGCCGAGCCGCCGAAGGTGTCGTTCTAACCGGGTTCACCGGAAGGACACCACAACGTGGCTACGTTCTTCGAGCATCAGGATCGGGCGCGTCGCAGTACGACGCGCCTGGTCGTGTTGTTCGGCCTCGCCGTTCTCGCGATCATCGTCTCGATTGAGGTGTTGCTCGCGGCGACGATGGGGTATCTGAGCCGGAATCCCGATACCGGTGCGGTGGACTGGACGGCGGTGACCGACCCGCAGCTGATCGTGGTGTCGGTGATCGGCACGTTGATCATCGTGGGTGGGGGCAGCCTGTTCAAGATGGCCCAGCTCCGCGGCGGCGGGCCGGTGGTGGCGGAGCAATTGGGGGGACGCCTGTTGACGTCAGGCGCGAATGATCCCATCGAGCAACGCCTGCTCAACGTCGTTGAAGAGATGGCGATCGCGTCGGGCACGCCGACACCTCCGGTGTACATGCTCGATCACGAGGACGGCATCAACGCGTTTGCGGCAGGGTTCTCACCCAACGATGCAGTCATTGGTGTGACGAAGGGCACGGCCACACGGCTGACGCGCGACGAGCTGCAGGGCGTGATTGCCCACGAGTTCAGTCACATCCTTAACGGCGACATGCGGCTGAACCTGCGACTGATGGGACTGCTGCACGGCATTCTCATCATCGGCATGCTTGGGTACTACGTGCTGCGCATCTCGTTTTACAGCGGCGGCGGTCGGCGCTCGAAGGACGGCAATTCCGGTGTGCCGATCATGGCGATCGGTGCCGGTCTGGCCGTGATCGGTTTCGCCGGCACGTTCTTCGGCAACCTGATCAAGGCGGCGGTGAGCCGGCAGCGCGAATATCTCGCGGACGCGTCGGCGGTGCAGTTTACAAGGCAGCCCGACGGCATCGCCGGTGCGCTCAAGAAGATCGGCGGCTTCACCAAGGGGTCGTCGATCCAGCATCCGAACGCACCGGAGGCCAGTCACATGTTCTTCGGCCGCGCCACCTCCGGATTCTCGGCCATGTTTGCGACGCATCCGGCGCTCGACGACCGCATCCGGCGGATTGACCCCTCGTGGGACGGAACGTTTCCAGAGAATGTGGCGCGTACCGATGCGACGCTCGATGCAGTCGCTGCGTCGGGCGCATCGGGGTTTGCCGGGGAGGCCTCGACTGCTCCGGTGTCGGCCCAACCCGCAGCGGTATCCGGAGCGGTAGGCAGCATCGGCCAGCCCGGACCGGATCACCTCGCGTATGCGGCGGCCATCCTGCGCGATATGCCCGACGTGTTGTTGTCGTCCGCGCGAGAGCCGTATGGCGCGCGCGCCGTCATCTATGCATTGCTGCTCGATTCCAGGCCCGTGATGCGGGAACGACAGATCGAGCACCTTGCGGCCTCGGCTGATCCCGAAGTATTTCTTGAGACACAACGTGTGTGGCCCATGGTCGAAGCGCTGGATGCGCGCGCCCGTCTGCCGCTTCTTGAGATCGCCATGCCGGCCTTGCGTGCCCTGACAGTGACACAGCGCGAGCGGTTTGAAGGCAACGTCTCTGTGCTCATGGAGACTGACGATGAGATCGACCTGTATGAGTGGTCGGTGCGTTTGATCCTTGGTCGAGACCTTGAAGCGCTGCGCACACACGACGCCGGCACGCGCGTGAAGTTTCACACTCTGGCCGACGTGCAGGCGGAGAGTGTGCTGCTCATGTCGGCCCTCGCGCACATCGGTCATGACGATGTGGTGAGTGCCGCGCAGGCGTACACGCAGGCGAAAACCCGACTCGGGCTGGGGGACCCCACGCCCGCGTCCGCGCTGACGCTCGACGCGCTTGACCGCGCCCTCGCGCGGCTCGATCTCGCCGCACCCGACGTCAAGCGTCAGGTGCTCGAAGCGGCCGTTGCCTGCATCACGGCCGACCGCCAGGTGACCGCGGCTGAAGCCGAGGTGCTCCGAGCCGTCTCCGCAGCCATGAGCTGCCCGATGCCGCCTCTGGTCTGAAAAACCTGTCGGGAGGCTTTTTCGAGGGTTTTCGACGAAATCGGCAATGTTTTCGTGGCACTGTCCTCTAAAAAGACACCCGACGTCTTTTTCGGTAACCTGTCCAGCATGTTTGCAGTGTTGTTTGGTTCAGTGAAGATTCCGTCGGTGGCGGCCAACCTGGGTCTGCTCGGTCTGCGCGCGTTCGCCGGCTTCGCGCTTGTGTATGCGCACGGCCTCCGGAAGATGCCTCCGTCGGAGGGGTTCATCCAGGGCGTGGCGGAGATGGGTTTTCCGATGCCCGTGGTGTTTGCCTGGTCCGCCGCGTTGTCGGAAGTGGTTGGTGGCGCGCTGCTGGCGCTGGGACTGGCCACACGGCCGGCGGCCTTCTTCATCGCCTGCACGATGGCGACGGCTGCGTTCATCCGGCACGCGGCGGACCCGTTCAGTGGCAAGGAACTGTCGCTGCTGTTTTTCTTCACGGCGCTGTTGTTCCTGGCGGTGGGCGGCGGACGCTTCAGCCTCGATCGGTTGATTCACAAGGGTCGCTGACATGCTCGCGTTCTCCGACATCGAAGCCGCAGCCGCACGCCTGAAGGGCGTGGCGCACCGCACGCCGGTCATCACGTCGACAACACTCGACGAGATGCTGGGGGCCGAGGTGTACCTCAAAGCCGAGAACCTGCAGCGCATGGGCGCGTTCAAGTTTCGCGGCGGCTACAACGCCGTGACCGCACTCACAGACGACCAGCGTTCGCGCGGGGTGGTGGCGTTTTCGTCCGGCAACCACGGCCAGGCAGTGGCTCTGGCCGCGAAGCTGCACGGCATCGCCGCCACAGTTGTGATGCCGAGTGATGCACCCGCATCGAAGATCGCCGCAACGCGCGGGTACGGTGCCGAGGTCATCACCTACGATCGGTTCACGGAGGATCGCGCGGAGATCGCGCGTCGGCTGGTGGACGACCGCCAGGCTACGCTGATTCCGCCGTTTAATCTGCTCACGGTCATGGCAGGGCAGGGCACGGCAGCGCTCGAGCTGTTTCAGGACGTGGCCCAGCCGCTCGATGCGCTGCTCGTCTGCACGGGCGGCGGAGGGTTTGTCTCCGGCTGCGCCGTGGCGGCCAGACATATGTCCCCGAAGACACAGGTGTTCGCCAGTGAGCCCGAAGCGGGCGACGACGTCCAGCAGTCATTCCGAACAGGTCGGATCGTGTCGATCGACGTGCCGAAGACCATCTGTGACGGACAACAGACGCAGGCCTGCGGCGACCTGACCTTTGAGGTCATGCGCACCCACCTCACCGACGTGTTGACGGTGCCTGATGCCGTGGTCGTCCAGATGATGCGCGTCTTGTTTGAGCGGTTGAAGCTGGTGGTCGAGCCCTCGGGGGCGAATGCCCTCGCGGCGCTCTATCACCACCGCGACCGGTTCCGCGGCCAGCGGGTCGGCGTCACCCTCTCGGGCGGCAATGTCGGCGCCGATAGGTTTGCGCAGTTGATGACAGGAGAGAGTCCGTAGTGCGGATTTGACGAAATGGTCGGGGCGACTGGATTCGAACCAGCGACATCTCGCTCCCAAAGCGAGCGCTCTACCAGGCTGAGCCACGCCCCGACTGACAGCCAGTCTATCCCGACCAGGGCCGTGATGTAATCTACGCCCGTGAATTGGCTCCTGTTCGCCCTGGTGGGCTACCTCGGCATCCAGTTGGCGATTGGCGCGTGGCTGGCCCCGAAAATCCACACGGAAACCGACTACCTCGTGGCCGGCCGCCGCCTCGGCTACCCGTTGACCATCTTCTCCATCTTCGCCACGTGGTTTGGCGCCGAGACATGTATCGCCTCGGCCGGCCGCGCGTATGAAGAGGGCTTCTCGCTCACATCCGCCGAACCGTTTGCCTACGGCATCACCCTGATGGTGATGGGCCTCGTATTCGCCGTCCCCATGTGGCGCTTGAAGCTGACGACGATGGCGGACTTTTTCAGGATGCGGTTTGACGGTCGGGTCGAGAAGGTCGCGGCCCTGATGCTTATTCCCTCCGGCCTGTTCTGGGCGGCTGCGCAACTGCGGGGCTTTGGCCACATTCTGACCACGGTCACCGACATCGACATGGGCCTGGCCATCGCGGCGGCCGCGGCGTTCTGCATCGTGTACACGACGCTTGGAGGTCTGATGGCTGATGCCATCACGGACCTGATTCAGGGCGGCGTGCTCATTCTGGGATTGCTGTTGCTCGCCGCTGTCGTGGTCATCGACCAGGGCGGCCTCGCGGCGTCCCTCGCGAGCATCGACATGACGCGCATTGCGGTTGTTGGACCAGACATCACGCCCACGTTCTTTGGATTGCTGGAGGAGTACGCGATTCCGATTGCCGGGTCGGTGGTCGCGGTGGAACTCATCAGCCGAGTCATCGCCGCACGCTCGCCGGAGGTGGCCCGTAACGGTGCGGTGATGGCCGGCAGCCTCTACATGCTGGTGGGCATCATCCCTGTGTTTCTGGGACTCGTCGCCGCGCGCCTCGTGCCCAATCTGCCGGACGCCGAACAGTTCCTGCCGGCGCTCGCCCTGCAGATGTTGCCCACCGCCGGATACGTCATCTTCGTCGGCGCGTTGATCTCCGCCATCCTTTCGACCGTGGACACCATCCTGCTGGTCGCGGCAGGGCTGCTGGCGCGCAACCTTGTCGGCCCGGTACTCAAGGTCACCGACGAACGCACCAAGTTGCGACTGGCCCGCTCCGGCGTTGTGCTGTGTGGCGCCATCGCCCTCTACCTGGCCCTGGGCGGACGTGGTGTGGCCGAGCTGGTCCAGGAGGCATCCTCGTTTGGCACCGCCGGCACGCTGGTGGTGGTGTGTTTCGGGTTGTTCACGAAGTACGGCGGTCCACGCGCAGCGGTCGTGACCCTGTTGGGGGGCCTGGCCGCCTACGCTGGCGCAACGGCCATCGAATTGCCGTATCCGTTTATCACGTCACTCGGAAGCGCTGTCGCCCTGTACCTTGTCGGGGGCTTTCGCGAGCGTGGCTGAATGGTCACTCCGCGTTCCACGCGGCCCACTCGCCGCCCGTGAGGCGGAACGTGCCCTGCCAGTCGCGTGCAAAGGTCGAGCGGGTCGATGTCCAGGCCATCCGCTCGATCGTCACATTCTGCCGGTCAGCGGTACGAATCACGTTGAACGAACTCGGCTCTCCTCGTTCGCGCGTCGACATCGTCCCCGCCTGCACGAGCAACGCCGAATGACCGGCAATCCGATACCGTGTCGCTGTGTGGCCCACGTGGCTCACATGGAGGTGCCCGGCAAGAAAGAGATCCGCTCCGGAGGCCGCGAGTTGGTCCATCGCCATGCGTGACCGTCCGATCATCTTGGCCTCTCCGGCACCCGGCGGCACATCAAACGGATGATGGGTGACGATGATCTTGACCAGGTCCGGCGCAGCGAGCCGTAGCCGCTGGGCCGCCCGGTCGGCCTGGGCCATGTTGAGGCGCCCTTTGTCACTGAAGAGAACGGTCCGCACGCTGTTGAGTCCGACCACCAGCAGTTCCGCATCCTCAAATATGGGCTCCATATCCTCCGCGATGTACTTGCGATAGCCGGCAAACGGCGAGAACAGCCGCGCCGGAATGTTGAACATCGGCACGTCGTGATTGCCGGGTACCACCAGCACCGGAGGTACCAATGACTGCAGGAATGCGGCCGCCTCCCGAAACTGGCTGCGGCGCGCGCGTTGAGTCAGGTCGCCCGACACCACCACCAGATCCGGCGCGAGGTCGTTGATACACGTCGCGAGTGCCGCCATGACGCGGGTGTCCACGCGCGAAAAATGCAGGTCCGAGGTGTGGGCAATCGTGCGCATTACACGATCACCCGCAATACACCAGGTCGGGTCTGATATTGCAGCGGCATCTGCAGGGCCGTGGTCTCTCCATCGAGCGACACCACCACCCGACGCCCGCGGGTAACGTCGACGGTCGCCTCGGATGTCGGGATAATCTCGAACGCACCCACCGCACTGGCGTGGCCAAACAGGGTGCGCAGCACGAGCATGGGCAACTCACGCGTTCGGATCCGTGGCGCGAGGTACACCACGATTTGCCCGCGTGTGAGGTCTTCACGCTTGCCCACCTTGAATCCCTCAAGCACGTACTCGTTGTTGCCCACGAAGACGAAGGGCGTTCGGGCGGAGGTGCGACGTCCGTTCGCCGTAATCGTGACGGGGAGGCCCCGGTAGGTGCGGACGACGCGCCAGGAGGCGATCGCCATCGCCGTCCACTTGCCGTGGCCCACCTCACGCAGCTGCTCGCGGATGCCCACGGCGTTGGGGTAGACGCCGATCGACGAATTGTTGATGAACAGGCGACCGTTGACCTCTGCGGCATCCACCTGGATCACCCGTCCGCCGACGATCGTTGCGACCGCCTCGGCGAGGCCCATCGGCAGCTTCAGGTCCTGGGCAAAGTGGTTCAGGGTGCCGACCGGCAACACACCCAGTATTACCTCGGTGCCGGCCACCACGCCCGCGACGGCGTTGACAGTGCCGTCGCCGCCAGCCGCCACCACAATGTCGGACGTCCCGGCTGCGTCACGCGCCAGCGCCACCACATCGTCACCAGCCTGAAACGTGACCATGCGCGGCACCACGCCCAGCGCCGCGAAGGCCGCCGCGATATCGTCGGCAAGTCCGGGCGTCGTCGTGCCGCCGGCGGCGGGGTTGACGAGCACCGTGATGGAGGAAGCGTGGGAGGCCACGCTTCCTAGGTTACTTGCCTCCGCCGCTTCGCTGCTGCTGTTTCTCGCGATACTTCTCGAAGAACCGCTTGTGGGCATCCATCATGTCGATTTGGCGGCCCTCAATGTACGCCTGCTCGATGATGGTCGAGTACTCGAGGGGATGCCCGGTCGTGATGAGCAGCGTGGCGTCACGGCCCGTCTGCAGTGAGCCAACGCGGTCGTCGATGCCAAGGAACTGCGCTGGATAAAGCGTCACCGCCTTGAGTGCTTCGTCCGCGGGCAGGCCGTAGGCAATCGCCGCACCGGCTTCGTGTGGCAGCCGATTCGCGTAGGCCGCGCTTGACCCGCCCGCAATGGCGAAGCGCACGCCGGCTTCATGCAGGCGTCGCGGCTGGCCGGTGGACGCGTCGAGCGGCTCCCAGTTGCGGTTCGGGCCCGAGTTCACACTGGTCAACAGCACCGGCACTTTCGCCCGCGCCAACTCATCGGCCATGTGCCACGCGTCGCGGCCACCACGCAGGATGAGCCGTACGCCTTCCGACTCTGCCCACGCCATGGCGTCCTTCATCTGCGTGACGGTGTTGGCGTCGACAATGACGGGGATATCACCGGCGAAGACCGGCAACATTGCGTCCCAGCGAGGATCGGTTCGCAAGGTTGAGCCATCGCCCTTCGCTTTGCGCGCACCATACGCACGCGCGGTGTCGAAGATCCCCTCAAGCTCGGCGACGCTGTCGTCGTAGTTGTTGCTGCCGGAGTTCGGCCAGTTGATGATCAGCGCGGCCGGCGCTTCAAGAATCATCTCTTCCCACGTCCAACCGTCGAGATTCATCGCAGCAGCGAGACCGGAAATCAGACCGCCGGACGGCGACGTCAGCGTCACCAGCACGCCGTTCGAGCGCGTGGTGCCAATGTGTCGGCTCTCGGCGTTGACGGCAACCTCGGCGCGCACGTTCGGGTTGACGTTGCCCAGTTCGCTCGTGTCGTTGGTCACGTCCACGCTGCCGATCTCGGTGATGCCGACGGTGCTGAACGCGGCGACCAGGCCCGGATACACATGTTTGCCTGAGATGTCGATGCGCTGGGCATTCGCCGGCACCTGCACGGAGGCACCAACGGCCGTGATGCGGCCGTCAACGAAGACGATCGTGCCATTCTCGATGACGCCGTTCGCGACGGTGTGGATGGTGCCGCCCACCAGCGCGATGGGAGTGCGCTGCGGCGGGGCCGGGACCACTTCCTGCGCAGCGGCCGAGGCAGAACCGACCATGAGCACCGCAGTCGCGACAGCGGTCAGCAGGCGGAACGGATGAGAGCGATGACTGTATGTGTGCATTGGATTCCTCATGACGCGCTCACTTTCCTGCGGCCAGCACGGCCTGGATGAGGCGCTCGCGCTCCTGCTTGACGTGCTCGCGCATCTGCATGTCGTCGGCCATGTCGAAGTATTTCCGCCCGTCGATCCACGTTTGCTCGGCGCGTGTGAACGTCGAGAGCGGACTGTGGGACCAGAGTACGAAGTCGGCGTCCTTGCCGGTCTCGAGCGAGCCGACCCGTTCCTCGATGCCGAGGAGTTTGGCCGTGCCGTTGGTCACAAGCGAGAGTGCCGTCACCTCATCGAGGCCGGTGCGCAGCATCTTGGCTGCCTCCCAATGCATGCGGATTGAGATCTCGTTGTTGTCGGAGTGCAGTGACGTCATGACGCCGGCCTCGAGCAGCAGCCGCGCGTTGTAGGTGGTGGCGTCGTAGGCTTCGATCTTGAAGGACGACCAGTCGGTCCAGACTGCGGCGCCCGCGCCGTGCGCAGCCAGCTCGTTCGCCACCTTATACGCTTCGACGGCGTGCTGGAAGGCCTTGATGCGGAAGCCGTACTCCTCGGCCAGCCGCATGAGCATCAGGATCTCGTCCTGCCGGTAGCTGTGCGCCTGCACGTCGATCCGGCCGCTCAGGATGTCCACGAGCGCGTCCATGCGCAGGTCGCGCCGCATCGGGATCCCCTTCCGCCCGCCCGACTCATAGTTGTCCTGATCGCGTGCGTATTCCACCGCCGCCTGGAAGTGGTCGCGGATAATTTGATGGGTGCCCATGCGTGTATCCGGGTACCGATCCTCGCGGCGTTTCGGGTTTTCCCCCAGCGCGAACTTCACGGTGCGCGGAGCACCGACGAACTTCAGGTCGTCCGGCAGCCCACCCCAGCGCATCTTGACGATTTGATTCTGGCCGCCGATGGGATTCGCCGAGCCGTGCATGACGTGTGCGGTGGTCGTGCCGCCGGAGAGCGCCAGATACGCCCACGGGTTTTCCATCGTCAGCATGTCGCCCAACTGCACTTCAGGCACGATGGCGCCGCCGCCCTCGTTGATGCCTCCCGCAGCGCCGTTGTGCAGGTGCGCGTCGATCAGTCCGGGAGTCACGTGTTTGCCGGTGGCGTCGATGACGACCGCGCCGGCCGGCGCCTGCAGGTTCTTCCCGACCTGCGACACACGACCAGCTTCAACAAGCAGATCGCCGTTCTGGATGATGCCTTGCGGCCCCTGCGTCCAGATGGTTGCGTTCCGCACGAGCACCACCGTGGGCTGCTCGGGCAACGACTGGCGACCGTAGGCGAGTGCCGGACGAATGTCGGCAAGTTCGATCGTCGGCACGGCCTGAGCCGCAGGGACAGGCGCCGACGTGACGTCGAAGTGTCGTCCGTCCACCCACACGTCAACGATGCCCCTGCCGTCCACGAACAGGTCGCCATCGGCCACCACAATGTTGGCGACTTTGCCGGTTTCGAGAGTGCCGTGTGTGCGGTCGATGCCGAGCAGGCGAGCCGGGGTCGTTGTCAGTGCGGCCAGTGCGGTGTCGGCCGGCAGTCCACGGCTCACCGCCTGGCGGACGTTGGCCAGAAAGTTGTCGTTGTTGCCGAGGTCAAAGGTCGTGAGGGCGAATTCCACGCCGGCGGCGGCCAGGCGCGCGGGATTTTCAGGCGCCAGATACCAGTGCCGAAGCTCGTCGAGCTCGGCGTCGATGGCTTCCTCGGGATCCGCCACGTCCGGCGCACCCGGAAACGCCAGCGGCAGGATCAGCGGCATGTCACGCGCCGCGATCGCCTCGAGCAGTCGGTACTCTGATCCGCTGCCGACCACCCACGGTGTGATTTTGAACTCGTCCGCGATGCGGAGTGCGCGGAGTACCTCTTCCGCGTTTGCGGTCTGGAATATCACCGGCTGTCGTCCCGTCACCGCGGGCTCGAGCGCGGCGAGGCCAAGGTTGAACTCCGGTCGCGTGAGGCCTGCCGGTGCGGCGTCGTACACTTCGCGTGCGCGGCGGTACCAGTCGGCATCGAGGAAGAGCTGACGCAGGAAGGCCACCACCCCCATGCCGGAGGATGGATACCCTCCGCCGAGGCGGTTGTCCCGACCGATTCTGATCGACTGGGCGACGCTTCCACGAAGCACCGCTGTGTCTGCCCCGCGCCCATCGAGGCTCACCACAGCGGTCTGTCCGCGCACCATGCCGAGTTGCGGCACCGCCATCGCGACGGTGAAGCCGCGCGAGCGCAGCCGCCCGGCCTGCGCGTCATCCGCGCCAATCACTGTGGCGGCGTCGATCCACGATTGCACCTGCGGATTCCAGTGCAGGGCACCCCGCACGGGCGCGTTCTGGCCTGGACCGTCGGTCGGCATGCCGATGCTGGTGTACGCATCGATCCAGCCGGGATACAACGTCCGGCCCTTGACGTCCCAGACGCGCGCGTCTGCCGGCGGCGTGACGTTGGCACCGATCGCCTCGATGATGCCGTTGCGGATCACCAGCGTCGCGTTGTCGAGCACCCGGCCTGGTGCCACGACGATGCGTGCACCGGTGAGCGCATGTACGCCCGGATCGTTCTGGCGCAGGCCTTCGACCGGCCTCGTTTGTCCCTGCATTTGTGCCTGTGCCCACGCTGGCGCCAGCAACGCCAAGGTACACAGCAGCAACACGCGGATTCTCATCGGGCCTCCTCAAGATCGTCATGACACACGCCCGCCGCTCGACCCACGTGGGGCGCTCATGGTGGGCGATAAATAGAGTGGGGGAATCTTACGGGTTCACGCACGTGAGCGCAAGCGCACGGCGTCGGCCTACGGCACACTCCGCAGAATCGCTTCCGCTGTGCGATCGATGTCTGCTTCCGTCGTCGCGTAGTTGCTGACTGACAGTCGCAGAGCCGCCATGCCGTGCCAGGTGGTGCCGCTGGCCCAGCAGGTGCCCTCGTGTTGCAGCCGGTCCACCATCGCGCGAGTGGCGGCGTCGGGATCCACGTCACGTACGCGCACGAGCACTTGATTGAGCACCACGTCGTTCAGGATTTCGATGCGTGGGTCGGCGCGCAGATGCCCCGCCAGTCGCGTGGCCAGCGTGCAGCAGCGGTCGATGAGTGCGCTGAATCCCTGCCGGCCCATGGTGCGGAGCGCGGCGTAGATCGGCACCGCACGGCCCCGACGCGATTCTTCCGGCACAAACTCGTGCGGGTCCCGTTCCTTCGCGGACTCGATGATGTAGGCCGCTGCGAGCGTCATCGCTCTGCGGTGTGATGCCGGGTGGGCGGTGAAGACGACGCCGCTGTCGTACGGCACGTTGATCCACTTGTGCGCGTCGGTCGCCACCGAGTCGGCGTGGGCGATGCCCTTCACCAGATGTACGCGAGAGGGACTGGCCGCCGCCCACAATCCGAACGCGCCATCCACATGCAGCCACGCGCCGTGTGCCGAGGTCAGGGCGGCAATCTCATCGATCGGATCAAAGGCCCCGGTGTTCACGTTGCCGGCCTGGGCACAGACAATGGTCGGGCCGGTGAGTGAGTCCAGTGTGCGAGCGAGTTCGTCCGCGCGCATGCGGCCCTGGTCGTCTGCGGCTACACGTGTGACGCGATCGGCACCAAAGCCCAGCAGCTTGAGCGCATTAAAAATCGTGTAGTGCGACTCCTCGCTGCACACCACGTGCACCCATGGCGCGCCGTAGAGACCGTTGGCCTCAACATCCCATCCGGCCTGCGCGAGCACATGATGCCGGGCGGTCGCCAGCGCCGTGAAGTTGGCGGCCTGGCAGCCTGTGACAAACCCCGTACTCCAACCTGCCGGAAGTCCGGCCAGGTCCTTGAGCCACCCGGCGGTAATGTCCTCGATCACTGAGACCACGGGCGACAGCACATACACGCCGGCGTTCTGGTCCCACGCTGACACGAGCCAGTCTGCCGCCGTTGCCGCCGGTACGCTGCCGCCGACGACAAATCCGAAGTAGCGGCGGCCTTGTGTCGCAACCGTGCCGAGGGCGCCCGCCATGGCGAGCGCGTCAATCACCTCGGCGTCGGGGTCACCGCTCTCGGGTAGTGGCACACCGAGTTGCTGGCGCAGCTGGTCACCAGTGGCGAGTGCGCCGACGTGGCGGTCGGCAATGGTGTCGAGATACGCGACCGCGTGGTCAGCCGCGCGTTTCAGGAGGTCAGGACGGGTAGGCACGGTTGATTCTTGATCCTTGTGGTTCAGGGTTCAAGGTTCGGGTGACGCGGGGGTTCATCACCCGGAACCAAAGCGGAGGAATAAGGGCGAGCATCAGCATCGTGCCGTAACCGGCCGGCAGCTGTGGGGCGGCGTCGTGCGAGGCGAGGGCGGGGTAGCGCCGGCTCGCGATGAGGTGGTGGTCCGCGTGCCGCGCGAGATTGATGAGCAGCCAGTTGCTGATCCGGTGGCTGGAGTCCCATGAGTGCTGCGGGCCAACGCGTTCGTACCGGCCGGGCGAGACCTCCCGGCGCGTCAGACCGTAGTGTTCGACATAGTTGATCGCTTCCAGCAGGCTGAAGGCGAGCACACTCTGCGCTGCAAAAAAGCCCGCGCCGGGCCACCCCCACTGCGCCCACACGCCGGTGTAGATGACGACCGTGGTGGCGCCGTACCGCATCATCGTGCGTGGTTTCAGCGCCCAGGCGTGCGCGACGCTGCCGGCGAGTGTGCGGGGGAGGAACCGGTAATAACTTTCCCCGAGCCGCGCGGTGGCCGGGTCCTGCGGCGTCCCGACATGCCGGTGATGCCCGTACACGTGCTCCGTTGCAAAGTGTGGGTAGGTGACCAATGCCAGCAGCACATCACCGAGCGCCCGCTCGAATCGTCCGCTGCGGTGGACCAGCTCATGCGCGAACGTGATCCCGATGGCACCGCCGATCGCGCCCAGTGACAACATGAGCGCCGTCCACTCCCACCACGTCAGGGGCTGCGCGGCGACCACGATCAGCGCCCACACCACAAGCGCCGAATGCACCGGGACCCACAGCCACGTCACGGCGCGAAACCAGGGATTGTGCTCCAGGTCGAGGACTTCTGCGGGAGTGGGGGCGAGGCGATTGACCGAAGCCAGCGCATCCGCGATTGGGACGCCGATGAACAGCACGAGTACCGGAAGCCAAAGCCACACGCCGCCCTGACTCACACACCACACCAGGAGCGGGACAAGCAGGAAGCCCAGCGCGTAGGGCATGGCGGGGAAAAAGGAACCGAAAAAGGTGCCCTCCGTGTCTCCCTGTGAACGGCTGAACTTACGTCCGGCTCCAGTTGGCGATGTGGTCGATGGCATCAAGTACCGGCGCACAGTATGCCTGAAGAAACTCGACATCAACCGGGGCGTCCGGAGCGAGGGCGCCTCCGGCGACCAGGGCCTTCGCACCGTCGAAGTCGACAAGGGCGAGACGCGCGGTGAATTCCGTTGGTTCGCGGTCAAACTCGATGCCGGGCAGAATGGCGACGCCGGTGTCGTCGAGCAGGCGCCGGCACAGCGTCTGCGCGCGTGTGATGTCGCGCTTCGCCAGGCGTTCGCGCAGGGGACCAAAATCAGGAAACAGATAAAACGAGCCGTCGGGCATCACGACGTCGATGCCGGCATCGGTTAGTCGGCGATGGGATTCGGTCGCGAGGGCACACAGGATGCGCCGCGAGTTGATCAGGTACCGTTCGATGTCCATGCCGCCCTGAAACGCGCGCACGGCGGCGTACTGGATAGGTGCACTGACGGAGGTGTACGTCTCACTCGCGACGGCGCCCATCGCATCGAGTAACCACCGCAACTGCCGCGGAAACGTGAATGTCCCCAGGCGCCAGCCGCCGGCTCCGCACCACTTCGACAACCCGCCGCTGATGATGGTGCCTTCCGGGTAATACCGTGCGATGGAGGTGTGCCGGCCCGAGTAGGTCAACTCGCCGTAGATTTCATCCGACAGCACCACCGCGTGGTATTTGCGCGTGATCGCCGCGAGCGCTTCCAGTTCCTCCGCGGTGTACGTCGCACCGGTGGGATTGTTCGGATAGTTCAGAATCAGAATGCGCGGGCGCGTCGGATCCTCGCTCCACGCCTCGTCGAGGTGATCGGCGCGCAGTTTCCAGCCATCAGCCGCTTTGGTGTGCAGCCATTCCACTTGCCGCCCGACGATCTGGGCCTGTGGCGCGTAGGAGACCCAGGACGGCGTGGGGATCACGATCTCGCCGTAGTAGACCAGCTGCAGCAGGAACATCAGTTCCTTCGATCCCGGTCCCACCAGCACGTCGTCGGCCGACACTTCCACGCGCTGCGTGCGCGAGATGTAGCCGGCGACCGATTCGCGAAGGGCCGCCAAGCCACGGACGGCCAGATAACTCTTTTGTTCGGCGTTGGCGCGCAGCGTGGCGACGACCGACTCCGGTACGGGGAAGGGGGATTGCCCCAGCCCCATCCGGTAGACGTTGCGCCCGGAGTCGCGCAGCCGCTCGCAGCGCTCGTTGATTGCGACGGTCGCGGAGTCTTTGAGGCCGCGTACGTTCAGGTTGAGGCGCATGCCTCCGCCGTCACTGCGGCCTCCAGCGCTGTCGGTTACTCCCACTCGATGAAGCCCTCGTCGGTGACGCTCTTCTGAATGTGCGTTTCATTGCCCCAGACAGGTGGCACGTGCGTCTCCTTCATGGCTTTGATTGTCTCATCGAAGAAGAAGGACTGCTCCCCGAATGCGGGCTTCAGGTCCTCGAGCCATGTGGCCTTCGGGTCGTATTTCGCAAAGAAGATCTTGTTCACCCAGCGCGGGTCACGGCCCTGCAACATCTTGAGTACGAACACCTTTTCGCCATGCACCTCGGCGATGCCGTCCACCAGCACCTTGCCAGGCGTGGCCGACATGGACGGCCCACGCACCGTGCGCGCGAGGCCGGACACGCTGTTGTACGCCTCAGAGAAAATTTCGTACGCACGCGCCAGCGGCACTTCGAAGTAGCCCTTCGGACCCGTGTCGCGCTCCACGAACATGTAGTAGGGGACGGCGCCGAGCAAGACTTCGCGACGCCACAGCCGGCGCCATGTGTCGGCCGAGTCGTTGACGTGTTTGATGAGTGGCGCCTGACACCGCACGACCGCCCCAGCGGACGTAATGCGGCGCACGGCGTCCTGTGCCGCCGTGGGCTCGAGTTCCCGATGGTGCGAATAATGCGCCATCACCGCGATGTGCCGTCCGGTCGCACGCACTTCCTCGAAGAGCCGGAGCAGATCGTCGGCGTCAGGGTCGGTCGTAAACCGATACGGCCAGTACGCGGGGGCCTTGGTGCCGATCCGGATGCTGTTGATGTGGTCGAGATCCTTGGTCAGCAACGGCTCGATGTACCGGCGCAGCACGGCGGTCTTCATGACCATCGGGTCACCGCCGGTGAACAACACGCTGTTTACTTCCTTGTGGCCGCGCAAGTAGTCGGCCAGGCCGGTCGCCTGATTGTTCGCAAACTTGAGCTCGTCGATCCCGACAAACTGCGCCCAGCGGAAACAGTAGGTGCAGTAGGTGTGGCACGTCTGGCCGGATCCCGGAAAGAACAGCACCGTCTCGCGGTATTTGTGCTGCATCCCCTGCAGTGGCGTGCCATCGTCGAGCCGCGGCACATTGAGCTCCATCTGTCCGGCGGGATGGGGATTCATGCCGTGCTGAATCTCGCGGGCTGCCGCTTCGAGTTCGGCTTTCGGCACGTCACGCACGACCAGATCCCGCATGCGTGCCAGCGCGTCCTCCGCCAGCATGCCGGGCTGGGGGAACGTCAACTGATAGATGGGGTCGTTGGGCACGTTGTCCCAGTCGATGAGGCTGTCGACCACATAGCGGTTGACGCGAAACGGCAGGACGGCCGAGACCGCGCGCATGTCGAGGCGCTGGTCGGCAGTCAGACTCTGCAGCTGCGGAATGGTGTCGAGGTCCTTGCGGAGCAGGATCTCGAGCTTGGGAGCGGAAGACACACCTGTTGCGCTCACAGGTTCTCCTTTCGTTGTGCGGTGTTCACCGCAGTAGAGGCTGACCCGCCCACGTGACACGAATGTCAGGCGCGGGTCAGACGACGTCGTGCTGGATGAATAACTTGCGTCGCAAGTTGTGGCGTATGGCCACCGGGAGTATACCAGACGCCCGGCCACGGGGTATCCTGAAGGGCAATTTCTGAGTCGAGTGTCGACTATCGGAGGGTTCTGGATGCGCATGACCACACGTCTGGCAGGGGGACTACTGTTCGCGACCACCGCTCTGGCGGCCTGTCAGACCCTGCCTCCTGCCGCGTCATCGGGTCCGGCCCCGGTCGTCATCACAATGGGACGTCCCGGCGAGGCGAGCACGTCGGCCCCGATGAGCACGGCGGCCAAGGGCGTGACGTTGCCGTTTGCGCCCGGCGACGTGGCGTTCATCTCGGGCATGATTACGCACCATGCGCAGGCCATCGACATGGTGAACCTGCTCAAGACGCGCACTGAGAGCGAGACGATGCGCATGATGGCGCTGCGGATTGAAGTATCGCAGAACGACGAAATCGGGTGGATGCGCGGGTGGCTCGACGAACGGAAGCAGCCGCAGCCCAGCGAACACGCGCACCATATGCCGGGCGGCATGATGCCCGGCATGTTGACCGACGCAGAGATGACGGCGTTGGGGGCCGCGAAGGGCGTGGCCTTCGACCGCCTGTTTCTCGAAGGCATGATCAAGCACCACATGGGCGCGCTGATCATGGTGGACGATCTGCTGAAGTCGCCGGACGCGGCGCAGCAGCCGGATATGTTTGATTTTGCTTCACACGTGGATTCTGACCAGCGCATGGAGATCGCGCGCATGACGCAGATGCTCAAGGACCTCAAGGACAAATAAACGATGACAACGATGACGAACATGAAGCGAGTGGTGCTGTCCGCGTGTGCGGCGATTGTGGTGGCCGTGGGCGCGGTGCAGGTATCGGCGCAGCAGGCGCCTCCCGCGCCGACTGATCCGCGCGTGGGACTGAAGGCGGGCCTGAACGACGCGGGCGTGGCCGCCAAGAACATCGAGTTGCTGGCGACGCTGCCGCGACCCGAGAACTTCGGCGATCCGATGGCCGGCGGCCTGAACTTCGCCAACTCCGACATCGCGTTCAAGGACACGACGATGTTCGTTGGCAACTTCTACGGGTTCAACTTCTACGACATTGAAGACCCGCGCAAGGTGCGTCTGCGGGCGTCGATTCCGTGCCCGGGCGGTCAGGGCGACCTCTCGGTGTACGGCAACCTGCTGTTCATGTCGGTGGAGCAGGGCAACGGTCGCATCGACTGCGGCACACAGGGCACTGGCGCCCCGAATCAGCCGAACCCCGAGCGGTTCCGTGGCGTGCGCATTTTTGACATCAGTGACCTCGACAACCCGCGTCAGGTGGCAGCGGTGCAGACGTGCCGCGGCTCGCACACGCACTCGCTCGTGCCTACGGTCAAGAACCCGGACATCCTGTATGTGTACGGTTCGGGCACGTCAGGTGCTCGTCAGAAGACGGAGCTCGACATCTGTGAGTCGGGCGGCGCCGACAATCCGGAGACCGCACTCTTCAGCATTGACGTGATTGAAGTGCCGCTCAAGAATCCCGAGAACGCGCGCATCGTCTCGCGCCCGCGTATCTTCCAGGACTACGGCACCGGCGCAGTGGCGGGCCTCTGGATGGGTGGGGCGCACGGCGAAGGTACGCAGCGCACGTCGACGACCAACCAGTGCCACGACATCACGGTGTATCCGGAACTCGGCCTGGCGGCTGGTGCCTGCTCTGGCAACGGCATCCTGCTCGACGTTTCCGACCCGGTGAACCCGGTGCGTCTCGACGCCGTGAGTGACCCGAGTTTTGCGTACTGGCACTCGGCCACGTTCAACAACGACGGCACCAAGGTGATCTTCACCGACGAGTGGGGCGGCGGCACGTCGCCGCGCTGCCGCGACACCGACCTGCCGAGCTGGGGCGCCAACGCCATCTTCGAGATCCACAACAAGAAGATGATTTTCCGCAGCTACTTCAAGCTGCCGGCGGCGCAGACAGCCACCGAAAACTGCGTGGCGCACAACGGCTCGCTGATCCCGGTGCCCGGTCGCGACATCAAGGTGCAGGCGTGGTATCAGGGCGGTCTGTCGATCTTTGATTTCACCGACGCGACCCGTCCCGTTGAGATCGCGTTTTTTGACCGTGGTCCCATCAGCGCCGAGAAACTCATCGTCGGCGGCTACTGGTCGGTGTACTGGTACAACGGCCACATCTATGGGTCCGAGATTGCGCGCGGCGTGGATGTGCTGGAGCTGACGCCCAGCGAGTTCCTGTCGCAGAACGAAATTGATGCGGCGAAACTCGTGCAGATGCAGGAGTTCAACGCGCAGTCACAGCCGAAGATGGGCTGGCCGGACAGCCCGGTGGTGGCGCGCGCCTATATCGACCAGCTCACGCGCAGCCGTGGGATGACGATGGCGCGCGGGACGGAGATTGCCGCGGCGTTGTCGGCTGCCGAGAAGGCCACCGGGGCGGGCCGTGTCGCCGCGGCCGACGCGCTGACCACGTTGCTGGAGGGCATGGCGGCGGATGCCAAGATGGCCAACCCGATCGACGCGAAGAAATACCGCTCGCTGATGGCGACGATCACCGGCTACGCCGCGACGCTGCGATAGCGGTCCGCAGTCCGCGGTCCTCAATTGACTGGATTCCGCCAGCGCCGCGCGAGTGCGGCGCTGGTGGTGTCGAGCTTCTGCAAGAACTCATCGAGCGAGGACCTGTACACCGCGAGATCCGGATCGGTCTCCGTGCAGCGTCGGATGCAGTACTCCACGGCTGCGGTGTCGGCCTCGGGGTCCATGCGCAGATAAACCGACCCGAGATCGCGGCGTCCCCACGGCAGGCGTGGATGCGGCTCAAACAACAACACCAGCTCAAGCTCGGGTGTCGTCGCCCTTGAGTGCCTCTGGGCAAAGCGGTTCAGGGTGGTGTTGCGCGTTGCGACCAGGTCGAGAAACTCGTGTACACGCGCGAGCACCGTTTGTTCGGCCGTCACCGTCACCTTGAATCTGACGCGCAGGTCTTCGGCAAGGTTCGCGGGCTGGCCGGGGCGTTCCTGAGCGGGCGGGGCTTGCTGCGCGGCGACTCCGATCGCCCATAGTCCAACGAGGACGCCGCAGAGCCCGATTCTCCTACTTCCGCTTCTTGAGAGCCACTTCACGATTCCAGATAACACGATTCAAGAATATAGTGTGCCTGCCCAAGGAGATCGCCCATGAAGTCCGTTGTCCGTGTGATTGCCGTATTTGTGTTCATCGCCGTGGCCGCCCCGCTGGCCCAGCAGGCGCCCGTATCGGGCCCTTCCCCTGCGCCGTTTTCGACCGCCACGGCTGGACGGGAACTGCCCAAACCCAACTATGACCTCGCGTTCCGGTGGACATCGGCGCAGGTCGGAAAATACGTGTTCAGTACCTCGGTGACCCCCAGATGGCTCGAGTTCAGCGACCGGTTCTGGTACGACTACGAAACCCCTGCGGGCCGCAAGTGGTGGCTGGTGGACCCGGCCAAGAAGACCAAGACGCCGCTGTGGGACAACGCCCGCATGGCCGTGCAGCTGACCCGCATCCTGCGCACACCCTACGATGCGCAGCATCTGCCCATCAATCAGATTCGCTTCTTTGACGACGACCGCAAGATCCGCTTCAGTGTCTCGTTGCCACGTACCTCCACGGTCGTCACCATGTCGGGTGCGGAACTGACCGGCATGACGCAGACGCAGCAGGGCGATCAGCAGCAGACACAGGGCGGTCGCGGCGGTCGTGGTGGTGGCCAGGGTGAGGGCGGCCGCGCCGGCGGCGCCGGTGGTGGCACCGGAGGCCAGAACAAGACCTGGTGGCTGGAATACGAACTGGCGACCGGCACCGTCGTCGTGAACGACACCTACGAGCCCGAGCCGTCGAACCCGGGCTGGGCGCAGCTCTCGCCGGACAAACAGACCGTGGTGTTTGCGCGCGGCCAGAACCTCTTCATGATGGACGCCAAAAATTTTGCTGTGGCGCAGAAGACGCCCAACGATCCGTCCGTGGTCGAAGTGCAGCTGACGACTGATGGCGAGGATCACTATGGCTACGCCCCCACGCAGCAGGGCGGAGGCGAGCAGGATGACGAGGACAATGACGGCGGCAGGGGAGGGGGACAGACCCAGACCGGCGGTCGGGAAGGTGGTGCGGCCAAGGAGGAGCGTCACGCCAACGACAAGACACATGGTCCGCGTCGCCGCTCGGTGGGCGTGCAGTGGTCGCAGGATAACCTGCGCTTCTCGCTGCAGCGCACCGATTCGCGCAAGGTGGCTGATCTGTGGGTGATCAACTCGCTGTCGAATCCGCGTCCGCGTCTCGAAACCTACAAGTACGCGATGCCTGGCGAAGAGAACCAGCCGCAGGTGGAATTGCACGTGTTCGAGATCGCCTCGCGGCGGCAGCTCAAACTGACCACCGATGAGTTCAAGGACCAGCAGATCAGCATCCTGACGATGCCGCTGACGAACCTGCAGCGGACACGTCAGGAGACGACCCCGCAGTGGCTCAGCGCCGATCCGGCCAAGCTCTTTTTCACGAGAACCAGTCGCGACCTCAAACGCATCGACATTGTCGAAGCCGATGGCACCACCGGTGAACCCCGCGTGGTGGTGCAGGAGCGGTCAAACACCTACATCGAGATTCAGCCGATTCGTCTGATCAACGGCGGCAAGGAAGTGATCCACTGGTCCGAGAAGGACGGGTGGGGGCACTACTACCTCTACGACGCGGCCGGCAAGGAAATCCGCCAGCTGACGCAGGGGGAGTTTGTGACCACCGGTGTGGTCGGCCTGGACGAAACGAATCGCTGGCTGTATTTCCATGCGGTGGGTCGTGAGCCTGGCGAAGACCCGTATTACCAGCATCTGTATCGCACCCATCTGGACAAGGGCGGCATCACGCTGCTGACGCCGGGGAACGCGATGCACTCCGCGAGCATGGACGACAAGGCCCAGTGGGTGGTCGCCAACGCCTCGCGTGTGGATTCCGCGCCGGAGTCCACGCTCTACGACGCGGCGGGCACCACGATCATGACGCTCGAGACGACGGATGTGTCGCGTCTGCTCGAGGCCGGCTACAAATATCCGGAGCCCTTCTCGGTGAAGGCCGATGACGGCATCACGGACCTGTATGGCGTGATGTACAAGCCGTTCGACTTTGATCCGAACAAGCGGTACCCCATCATCGAGTTCGTGTATCCCGGTCCGCAGACTGAGAGTGTCACCAAGACGTTCTCGCCGCGTGGGGCGAACGTCATGCTCGCCCAGTTCGGATTCATCGTCATTGAAGTGGGCAATCGCGGCGGACATCCGCAGCGGTCGAAGTGGTACCACAACTTCGGGTACGGCAATCTGCGCGACTACGGGTTGGCGGACAAGAAGGCGGCGGTTGAACAGCTGGCCAAGCGGCATCCGTGGATTGACGCGAACCTGGTGGGCATCTACGGTCACTCAGGCGGCGGCTTCATGTCGACGGCCGCGATGCTCGTGTATCCGGATTTCTTCAAGGTGGCCGTGTCCACCGCCGGCAACCACGACAACAGCGTGTACAACCGCTGGTGGAGCGAGAAACACCACGGTGTGCTGGAGCGTGAAAAAGATGGGGAGATCACGTTCGAGTACGACATCGACAAGAACCAGGACCTCGCCAAGAACCTCAAGGGCAAGCTGCTGCTGATGCATGGCGACATCGACAACAACGTGCACCCGGCCGGCACCTTGCGCGTGATCGACGCCCTGATTCGCGAACGGAAGCGGTTCGACTTCCACATCATTCCCGGGAAACGGCACGGATTTGCGGATGCGGGCGACTGGGTGAACCTGATGCGTGCGGACTACTTCAGCCGGCACCTGCTCGGCTGGGCGCCGAACGACACCGACATGTTCGAATTGCAGCGGGAAGTGGCCATCCGCCGCTGAGCGAGCTCGGAGGTGATTTCCGGCTGTATCCGTCCCGGAAATCACCTCCGAGCTCTTTCTGAGATCAGTCTCATCAGAAGTGATAGCATGACGGGCGTGTCGCAGCCCGTCTCCCTTGAACAGTTGACCGTCGGCAGTCTGGCCCGCTTCCACGCCACCGATCTGAGCCCCGACGCGTGCCACCAGTTGCGGTCGCTCGGGTTGACCACCGAGTGTCAGTTGCGGCTCTGCAAGGCGGGTGAGCCCTGCATCGTGCAGGTGCGCTCCACCCGCATCGGTCTCTCCCATGACGTGGCGCGACGAATTTTCGTGGTGCCAGTCACCCAGGGGACCTGACGTGTCCGCGTCGTCCGTGGCCCTGCTGGGCAACCCGAACACCGGCAAGACCACCCTGTTTAATCGGCTCTGCGGCACCCGCGCCAAGACCTCCAACTTTCCAGGCACCACCACCGCGATGCGGCTGGGGCGCTGTGACGTCGGCACACACGCGCTGTCGGTGATGGATCTGCCCGGGATCTATTCGTTGGACGGGCCCACACCCGAGTCGGCCCTGGTGCGCGATGTGCTGCGCGGCCCCGTTGCGGAGCGGCCCGACAGCGTGGTGGTGATCGTCGATGCGGCCAACCTCGCGCGCAACATGGTGCTCGTGGGCGAAGTGCTGGCGTGTGACGAACCGGTGATCGTCGCCCTGAACATGGTGGACCTCGCCAGTCGGCGGGGACAGCAGCTCGACCTGGAGACGTTGTCACGACGGATTGGCGCCCCGGTGATTCCGCTCGTTGCCTCCCGCGGGACTGGCCTTGATGCCCTGCGCGCGGCGTTGGTGACACAAGCTGACAGTCCGTCGCGTATCCGGCCGTCCGACTTGCCGAGTGCCGGGGCCTCGATTGAGGCGTTTTCGGCCTGGGCGGACGCCGTCCTGGCTGAAGCGGCGCCCGATACCGACGCGACGTCGCAGGCCGACGTGCGCACCGAGCGCCTTGACCGGGTACTCACCCATCCTGTGACGGGGACCCTGGTCTTCATCGGCGTGATGGGCGCCCTGTTCTGGACGTTGTTCGCGCTGGCGACGATCCCGATGGACCTGATCGAGGTGACGTTTGCGGCGCTGGGGACCAGCGTGACGGCCGTCGTGCCTGAGGGCCCTGTCCGCGACCTGCTCATCGACGGTGTCATTGGCGGTATCGCCGGCACGGTGGTGTTTCTCCCACAGATCTGTCTGTTGTTCTTCCTGATCAGCCTGCTGGAGGACACCGGTTACCTCGCCCGTGCCGCGTTTGTGAACGACCGCATCTTCCGTCGGTTCGGGTTGCCGGGCCATGCGTTTGTGCCGTTGCTCACGTCGCATGCCTGCGCGCTGCCGGGGATCATGAGCACTCGGTTGATTCCCAATCGCCGCGACCGGCTCGCCACGATCCTGGTCGCGCCATTCATGAGTTGTTCGGCGCGTCTGCCGGTGTACGTGTTGTTGACGACGCTGCTGTTTGCAGACCAGCCGGGCCTGGCGGGCCTCGCGTTTGCCGGGTGTTATGTGCTCGGATCGGCCGCCGCGTTCTTCAGCGCGTGGCTGTTCAGTCGCACGGGACTGAAAGGCCAGCCGCAGCCCATGGTGCTCGAACTGCCGACCTACAAACGACCGTCGCTGCACAATGCGCTGCTCACGGCGCGTGATCAGGGGCTGGCCTTCCTGCAGACGGCCGGCACCGTCATCGTGGCCATCTGCATCGTGATGTGGTGGCTGAGCGCGTATCCAAAGGTGGATGCGCCTGCCGACGTCCGTGCGCTGCGGGCTGACGCCGAGTCGATGGCTCTCGTGGATCCGGATCGTGCCGAGGCCCTGCACGCTGAGGCCGATCTGTTGATGACCAAGGCGGGGCAGGCGGGCAGTTATGCTGGACGCATGGGCCAGGTGATTCAGCCCGTCTTTGCCCCGCTCGGATACGACTGGCAACTGACGGTCGGCGTGTTGACGAGTTTTCTTGCGCGCGAAGTGTTTGTCTCGACGATGTCGGTGCTCGTTGGGGGCGGTGCTGAGGCGGAGCCGGATGAAGGGGTGCTTGATCGTATCCGCAGCATGACGCGCGACGACGGGGCGCTGGTGTTCACGCGCGCGACAGCGGCGAGCGCTCTGGTGTTTTTTGTGCTGGCCATGCAGTGCTTGCCGACGCTGGCGGTGACCCGCAAAGAGACGGGGCGTCTGAAATACGCCGGCATTCAGCTGGCCTACATGTCCGGGCTGGCATATGTGGCCGCACTGATCGTGTTCCAGGGGCTGCGCGCCATGGGGGTCAGTTGATGCTGGAGCACTGGCAGGATGTGGTCGTGACCGTGGTCGCCGCGGCGGCGGCCCTCACCGTGGTGTGGCGAACGCTCGGCACGTTCAGGGACGGTCGGCCCGACGGCCGCGCGCCAGGGTGTGACCACTGCGCCATTCGCACGGAGCTGACAAAGCCGTGAGGCGGCGGGAGTGCGGCTGGTGTGCGTGGTACAATCCGCCACGTTCTCCCCTGATCCCCTGATGGCTACTTGCCCACGCTGCCTCGGTCACCTCTCAGATGGTCACCGGTGTCGGCCGATTTGGGTGAAGCGGCTGCGTCGTCAGGCGGCCGCGACGTTGCTCGGCGGGCTGTTTGGCGGGTTTGTGCAGCTGCTGGTCGTCCCTGAACACCTGCCGGTCATGGGATTCGTGATTGGGGGCCTGCTGTTTTTCGGCCTCAACGAAGCGATGCGCTCGGAGTAGCGCGCAGCCACTTCTCCAACTGCCGGAAGGCGCGTCCTCGGTGGGCCACGGCGAGCTTGTCTGCATCCGTCACCTCGCCGAATGTCCGCCGGAACGGCGGGTAATAAAAAATCGGGTCGTATCCGAACCCGTGGTCTCCACGCGGTGCCGGCCAGATTTCCCCTTCCACGGTGCCATCGGTGGTGAACAGCAGGTGTCCCTCGCGCGGTTCAACGACCGCCACGGCACAGACGTACCGTGCCGTCCATGGACGCGGGTGATCGGCCAGCGCGGTGTACAGATTCCTGAACTTGTCGGGGTAGGTGGTGCCGGGATACCGCGCACTGTGCACGCCAGGGGCGCCGTTGAGTGCGTCAATCACCAGGCCTGAGTCTTCGGCGACGGTCATCATCCCCGATGCCCGGCCGTAGTACTCGGCCTTCAACACCGCGTTCTCGCTGAACGTGGCCCCCGTTTCGTCGGGCTCGGTGATTGGGGGGATGTCCTGCAGGGTTTTGAGGTCCCATGAGGCGAGCACATGTCGGATCTCGCGGATTTTGCCCGCGTTGGTGGTGGCAATCAGAAGTGGCGTCATGGTGGTCACGGGTATAATCGGCGCGGGAATCAGCAAAACGTCCCGCTTGGGAGGAGTGTCTCATGGTCAGGAATCGCAGTTTCATGAAGTCGTGGCAGTTGGTCGCATGCGCGGCAATCTTTGCCGCCATCGTCAACGGACGTGGCGTGGTTGCGCAGGACCCGCCACCCACGCAGGATCCGCCGCCGGCGCAGGCCGCCGGGGGCAGACAGGGCGGCGGGGCGCAGGCTGCGGCCCGTCCGCAACCGTATAACAGCGTCATCACGGCCGAAGCCGTCACCGATGACGGCATCTTCAAGGTGCACCGCGTCGGGGATCGGTTGTTCTTCGAGATTCCAAAGGCGGAACTCGACAAGGACTTTCTCTGGGTGACCCAGATCAAGCGCACCACCACCGGTGCCGGGTGGGGTGGCCAGGCCGCAGGCAACCGCGTGATTCGCTGGTCGCCACGCGGGGATCGTGTGTTGCTGCTCGACATCAACTACAGCAACATCGCGGATCCGAACGCGCCGATCTCCGAGGCCGTTGCCAATGCGAACAATCCGACGATTGTGCGCGCCTTCAATGTGGCGGCGTATAACGCGCAGCAGGATCCGGTCATTGACGTGACCCAGTTGTTTACGGCGGAAGTGCCTGAATTTTCGGTGCGCAGCCGGATTGGCGGTCGCGGGTTCGACAGCAACCGTACGTTCCTGGAGAAGGCGACGTCGTTCCCGGAGAACGTCAATATCGAGGTACTGCAGACCTTTACCGGTGCCACAGAGGCGGCCGCTGGTGGCCGTGGCCGTGGTGGCATGCAGGGACCGAGTGCGACGGTGCTGACGCACTTCAGCATGGTGAAGTTGCCCGAGACGCCGATGATGCCGCGCCTGTTCGACGAACGCGTGGGGTATTTCACGCGGGCGGTGGTCGACTACGGCACCGAGGAGCATCGCGCCGAGCAGAAGCGGTTCATCACCCGGTGGCGTCTCGAGAAGAAGGATCCGACCGCGGACATTTCCGATCCCGTCAAGCCGATCGTCTACTACGTGGACCCGGCGACCCCCACCAAGTGGGTGCCGTATGTGAAGCAGGGGATCGAAGACTGGCAGGCCGCGTTTGAAGCGGCCGGCTTCAGCAACGCGATCATTGCAGGGGACGCGCCCGCCAACGATCCCGACTGGAGCCCGGAAGATGCGCGGTACTCGGTGATTCGCTGGTTGCCGTCCACGACTGAAAATGCGTCGGGTCCGCACATTCACGACCCGCGGTCGGGCGAGATCCTCGAGTCCGACATCCAGTATTACCACAACGTCCAGAACCTCGCGAAGAACTGGTATTTCGTGCAGGCGGGACCGCTCGATCCGCGGGCGCAGAAGCTGCCGTTGCCCGACGACATCATGGGTGAGCTCATGCGCTACGTTGTCGCACACGAAGTGGGGCACACGCTGGGCTTTCAGCACAACATGAAGGCGAGTTCGACCTACACGATCGAGCAGATCCGCGACCCGAAGTGGGTCAAGGAGATGGGGCACACCCCCACGCTGATGGACTACTCGCGCTTCAACTACGTTGCTCAGCCGGAAGACGGCATCGATCCGATCGACCTGATTCCGAAAATCGGTCCGTACGACAAGTGGGCCACGATGTGGGGCTACAAACCGATTCCCGGCGCAAAGACGCCGGAAGAGGAGAAGGCCACGCTGGATCTGTGGGCGCGTGAGCAGGATGAGAAGCCGTATCTGCGCTTCTCGACCGAAGGCCAGGGCGGCACCGATCCCGGTGACCAGACCGAAGCGGTCGGCGACATCGATCCGGTGATGGCGACCACGCTGGGCATGCGCAATCTCTCGCGCGTGTCCGAGATGTTGCTCAGCGCCACCAGCACGCGCCCCGGCGATCCGTGGGCGGAACTGCGCGAGGTTTATGGCCGCATGGTGGGGCAGTGGACGACGGAGATGAACCACGTAACCCGCGTGGTGGGTGGATTCAATTCACAGCAGAAACACATCGGGCAGGAGGGCGTGCGCTTCGAGGTGATCTCGCGGGCCCGTCAGCAGGAAGCCGTCCGCTTCCTGGTGTCGAACGCCTTCCAGACGCCATCGATGATGGTGCGTCCTGAAATTCTGCGCCGTATTGAACCGGCGGGCATCATCGACCGCGTGCGGAATGCCCAGAACTCGGTGTTGAACAATCTGCTGCAGTCGTCTCGCCTTGACCGCATGACCGAGCAGGTCGCGCTGGATGGCCCTGAGGCCTACTCCCCGGTGGAGTTCCTCGGCGAACTGCGCACCGGCATCTGGGCCGAGGTGCCCAAGGGCGGCAACATCGACATCTATCGCCGCAACCTGCAGCGGTCCTACCTGGCGCTCATGGACACCCGGCTGAACGGGACCACCGCGCCAAGTGCGGAGGTGCGCTCTCTGCTCAAGGGGGAACTGCGTGCGGTCGGTGAAATGGTGGATGCGGCCCTGCGAGGCGGCGGCGCCCGTGACGAAGCCACCGTGCGTCACCTGCGTGACGTGATCGACGAGGTCGCGACGATTCTTGATCCGCGTGCGATGCGTACGCGGACCGCACCGGGGGCCGGTGCGGCGGGCGGTCGCGGCATCGGCGCCGGACCGTTCGGCGGCTTCGGCGGCCGATAGACGCGAGCGGTACGACACAGGCGCGGCTGAGCGGGAAACGCTCAGCCGCGCTTTTTTTATGTGCCCAGGATTTCGCCGACGATCGCGCGCTGTTTGGCGATCAGTTCGGCGATGCCTTTGTCGGCCAGATCCAGCAGCGCGTCGAGCGCGGCGCGGTCAAAGGGCTGCGTTTCCGCCGTGCCCTGCACTTCAATGAATTTGCCGCCTCCGGTCTTGACGATGTTCATGTCGACTTCCGCCGCCGAATCCTCTTCGTACGCCAGGTCGAGCAGCGGCGTGTCCTGCACAATGCCGACGCTGGTGGCGGCCACATAGTCCGTGACAGGAATCGACTTGAGCGCGCCCTGCGTACGCAGGCGATCGAGGGCCAGGACCAACGCCACAAAGGCGCCGGTGATGGCGGCCGTGCGTGTACCGCCGTCGGCCTGAATCACATCGCAGTCAATCCAGATCGTGCGTTCGCCCAGCGCCTTCAGTGTGGTGACCGAACGCAGTGAGCGGCCGATCAGGCGCTGAATCTCCTGCGTGCGTCCACCGACTTTGCCGGCGGTGGATTCGCGTTGCATCCGGGTGGAGGTGCTGCGCGGCAACATGCCGTATTCGGCGGTCACCCAGCCTTTGCCGGTGCCCCGCAGAAACGGCGGCACGCGGTCTTCGACCGAGGCGGTGCACAGCACACGCGTCTGGCCGGCCTCGACCATGACGGAGCCTTCCGCGTGAATCTGAACGTGGGGGGTGAGGGTGGTCGGGCGCAGCGCATCGGCTGCGCGATCATGTAATCGAGTCATTGACCTCTCAGCATATCCCGTGGGCGGTCGGCACTACGCCGCCTGCTGTGGCGTCTACTGCGACGCGATCCACTTCTGGGCGCGCGCGAGTGGGTTGCGCAGGTCGATGTGTCCGGCCAGGGTGTCCACTTCGCGTCCATCAATGAGGATCTGCACGGCCGTGATGTCGGGCAGGTTCACGGTCAGGGCGTTGACGATGGCGTACACCGTGAGCGCCTCGTTGAGCGACCCCCCGGGGTGATTGGCGACGAGGGCCGAGCTGATGTCCACGAACGCATCGCCGCGACTGGTCAAAAACAACGCACGGACCTCGGCCCCCTGAGGGACGGCCGACAGATGGCCGTCAGGTGCCGGCGCCAGCTGGGCGCTCACGATCGCCCGTGCCTGTGCGGCGGGTGACGCGGCGTACGGCACTTCGCGGTCGACCGCGATGAGCGCATCACCGGACGGCGCCACGTAGAACAGGGATGCGTGAATGCGACGCGTCTCCGGCAGCGCCGGATCGCCGGGTAAGGATGTGGCGGTCTGCCCGGGCGCCGGGCGGTCCGCCAGCCAGTCCGGCAACCACAGCGCCATCAGCCACACGCCGAGTGCCGTGGCAATCACACCGCCGATAATCCAACGCCAGGGAAGGCTCATTGACGCACCCCGAATCGCACATCAGAGACCGCCGACACGATGGCCTCCACGATGGCGGCTACCCGGTCCGCACTGGTCAGGCCCCGGGCATCCTCGTCATTACTCAACATGCCCAGTTCGATCAGGATGGCGGGCATGTTGGCGCCGACGAGCACGCGCAGGGGGCCGACATCGACCGGGCGGGTGTGCATGGTCAGTCCGGAGGCGGCGAGGCGCTGCGCCATCACATCGGCGAAGGATGCCGACGCGGAGACGTGCGGCAACTGCGCTAGATGCCAGGGCACGGTATCGATGAGACGTGTGCCGCCGCCGACAACCGCCATCGGCAGGGGCGGGGCGTCGGACCTGGGGGCTGCACCGGCGACGTTGGCATACTCTGCGGCGTCCAGACTCAGCACCTGCGCGCCGCGGGTCTCCGGGCGCGGCGCGGCGTTGGCGTGCAGGCTGATGAAGAGGTCGGCTTTGTTGTTGTTCGCCAGCGCGGCCCGGCGATCATCAGGCACACGCGTATCGCCGTCGCGGGTCAACACCACCCGCACGCCGAGCCGCGATTCGAGCGACGCCTTGACCCGCTGGGCGATTGCCAGCGTGATCTGCTGTTCGGTGACACCGGCGGACGAACGAGCTCCGCTGTCGTCACCTCCGTGCCCCGGATCCAGCACGACGGTGCGAATGCCAGGTGTGCGATCGAGCGCCACGGGCGGAGCGGCAGGGGTCGTCACCGCGGGCGGCACGGCCGCGATCAGGTCAATGACCACGCGGGTCGGGTCGCCGGCGGTCTCGGTGCGAATGTCGGTGACACCGCTGCCCAGCTCCACGATCAGTGAGGGACCGTCCACACGCACGTTCGCAATCAGCGAGGCCTGCGCACCGGCGAGTGGTGCGGCCTCCACCTCGTTGGCAGAAAAACGGATCGAGACAACCCTGCCGTCCCGCGTCACCCGCGTCTGGGTGCCTGGGTCGATCGCCAACTCCAGGCGTCCCCCCGTGGCGGTCTGTTCGAGACGCGGCGTCACCCGCGGGACCACCGCGGGCGCGACGACGATCAGCCGCGATCCTCGACGTACATCAATGCCGCGATTAAGCGTGCGCAAAAAATCCACCGGCACCAGCCAGGTCGTGCCCGCACGCGTGACCGGGGCTGACAGCGAGAGCAGTCGCCCGCCGGCAGACACCGTGGATTGGCCTTCAGTCAGCACGACGCGTTCGGTGCCGGCGACAACGACCACGCCTCCCGCTCGCGGGTCGTCGCGCACAAGCAGTCCAAAGAGTCGCGCTACGGCATCCAGTGTCACGATGTCGGTGGTACTGGTGCTGGCGTGCACCGCGAGGGACAACACGCCGTCGGTGGTGATCACGCGGTACGACACGGGGTCCTGCGCACGCGCGTGCAGGCCCCATCCCACCACGGCCACGACGAGCAGAGTGCCGATCATTCTCATCAAGGTTCCATCATAGTCCGCTGTCGGGCGCATAATAACGGGGTTCAGATGGGTGATTGGGTCGTATCAGGGTTGCTCGGCCTCGCCGCGCTGCTGTTGGGGCTGGAGTACTGGCGCTCGACCCAGCTGCGGCAGACGATCGCGGCACGCGAAGAACTCCAGTCACAGACGCGGGCGTTGTTTGAGGGCAGCCCGTTGGCGTCGTGGGTATTTGAGTACCGCACGTTGCGGTTTCTCGACGTCAATGACGCCGCGTTGCGGCAGTACGGATACACGCGCGAGGAATTTCGTGGGTTGACGCTCAAGGACCTGCGCGTGGAGGGTGAGTGGGCCACGCTCGAGTCGTTGCTCAGTGATCCGGCGGCCGAACATCCGATGGTGCACGCCTCTCATCGCCGCAAGGACGGTCGCATCATCCAGGTTGAAGTGCATTCGAAGCCGGTGGTGTATCAGGGGCGCCAAGCCAGGCTGGCGCTTTGTGAGGACGTCACGGCACGTCTGGCGACCGAACGTGCGTTGCGCCAGAGTGAGGCGGAGTTCCGCGCGATGGCCGACGCCTCGCCCGCCGGTGTGGCGATGACCACGCCCGACGGGGAGGTGCGGTATGTGAACGACACGGCCCTCGACATGTTGGGGCTTCCCCTGGAACAGGCGCTGGGTCGTGGGTGGATGGCGGGGTGCCACCCTGATGATCGCGAGCGGCTGTTCGCCAGTTGGATGACGGCGGCGGCCGCCCGAGCGCCGTACATGGATGCCGGACGGTTTCTGCATCCGGACGGGCGGGTCTTCTGGTGGCGCGTCCGGACGTCTCCGGTGTGGTCGGGGGAGACCTGCATCGGGCACGTCGCGGTCGTGGTGGACGAGACTGAACAGCGCGCCGCCGAAGAAGCCTTGCGTGAAAGTGAGGAACGTTTCCGCCAGCTCGCCGAACATCTGCCCGCGGTTGTGTATCTCGTAGACACCCAGACCGGCAGCATGTTGTTCATCAGTCCGGCCTATGAGCGGATCTGGGGACGACCCCGCGCCTCGTTGTATGCCAATCCGTATTCGTTTCTGGATGCCGTGCACGAGGCGGATCGCGAACGGGTGACGGCCGCCTATCAGGAGCGATTGACCCGACTCGAGATCGAATACCGGATCACCCGGCCTGATGGCGAGGAGATCTGGATCCAGGACCTGCAGTTTCCGATTCGCCGCGCCGACGGCACGATCTATCTGGTGGCCGGTCTGGCCTTTGATATCACCCGCCGGATGCAGCTGGAAACGCGGTTGATTGAGACCCAGAAGATGGAAAGCCTCGGTCGTCTGGCCGGCGGTGTGGCGCACGACTTCAACAACTTGCTGACCGTCATCCTGTCGTACGCCGAGCTGCTCAAGGATGTGACACCGGGCCATCCGGTGGAAGACGAACTGGTGTCGGGTTTGACAGAGATCGAAAACGCGGGGCAGCGGGCCGCGTCGCTCACCCGGCAACTGCTGACCTTTGCGCGTCGGCAGGTGATCAATCCCCGCGTGGTCGACATCAACGCGCAGGTGTTGGCCGCCGGACCACTGATTCGGCATCTTGTCGGCCGGCAGATTCTGGTGGAACTCGCCCCACAGGCCTTGGCCCCGGACGTGCGCCTGGATGCCAATCAACTCGACCAGGTGGTGTTGAATCTGGTGTCGAATGCCCGCGATGCGATGCGCGAGGGCGGCACCTTGCGCGTGGAAACCAGCAATGTGGAGGGTCCCGTGCCTGGCACGGCCGTGCCGGCCGGCACCTATGTGGTGCTGCGCGTGTCGGATACCGGTAGCGGGATCCCGGCAGAGATTCGCTCGCAGGTGTTCGACCCGTTTTTTACAACCAAGCCGAAAGGGCAGGGCACCGGTCTCGGCCTCTCCACCTCCTACGGCATCGTCATCCAGTTTGGCGGCTACATGGAGCTCGAGAGTCAGGTGGGGCGCGGCACCACGGTGACCTGTTACTTCCCGTCGTTGGTGCCGACGGGCACCTCGACAGAAGAGCCGCCACCAGGTGAGCGGGATGCGCCGCACGACCCGGCTGCGGACCGTGGGACCGAGACGGTGCTGGTGGTGGAGGATGAGCCGATGGTGCGTGACGTGGCCCGCGCCACCCTTGAGCGGCTCGGCTACTCCGTACTGACGGCGGACAACGGCGTGGAGGGACTGCGCGCGGCCGAGGCACTCGGCGACCGCCTCAATCTGATCGTCACCGATGTCGTAATGCCCCAGATGGGCGGATGGGAGATGGCCGAACATCTCCGTGAACGCCGACCGGGCACGAAGATTCTCTTCACCTCGGGCTACAACGAGGAAATCGCCAACGCGCAGGGCCGTGTGGCCGACGATGTGGAGTTCCTGCCGAAGCCGTATTTGCCCGCCGTCCTCGCACAACGGGTGCGCCAGGTGCTCGATCAGTGAACCTGCTGGTATCCTTTTGAACGACGTGAATGATCTGGATCTGGCAGCCGTGCAGCGGATGGCCGGCGGCGACGGTGCCGCCCTGGCCGACTTGTACGACCGTCACGGTCGATCCGTCTATGGGCTGGCGGCGCGCATCCTGAGCGATCCAGCCGAAGCCGAAGACCTGACGCAGGACGTCTTCACCCTGGCGTGGAAAAACGCCGCGCGGTACGACCCGGCGCGGGGGGCGGTGGCCGCCTGGCTGCTGGTCACCACGCGAACGCGGGCGATCGACCGCATTCGGGCCCGGCGGTCCCGTCCCCAGAGCGGTGCCGATGATGAAGATGGCCGGAAGATGGCCAACATCCCGGACGCCTCGCCATCCGTAGATGTCATTGTGGCCTCGTCGCAGGACGCCGCGCGCGTGCGCGACGCCCTGGCCGTGCTTCCGCCTGACCAGCGGGACGCACTCGACCTGGCCTATTTTCAGGGGCTGAGCCACTCGGAAATTGCCGGGCGGACCGGGATCCCCCTGGGCACCATCAAGACGCGCATCCGCACGGGGCTGCAGCGGTTGCGTGAGGCCATGTCGGCAGGCGCAGAGAGCCCTGCAGGGAAAGGAGGGCCGCAGGTATGACACATCAGGACGTGCATGATTTGGCCCCCGAATACGTGTTGGGTACCCTCGACGAGGTGTCGCGCGCGCGGGTGCTGTCTCACCTGTCCGGGTGCCCGGCCTGTCGGGCGGAAGTCGCGTCGGTCTCGCAGGTGTTCGATGCCGTCGGGCGGTCCGTGCCTGAGGCGGAGCCGCCTGCGGGTCTTCGTGAGCGCATTCTCGCGATCCCGGCCAACGACGTGCCGGAGTCTGAGCGGGCGTCGTCACCTGCGCTCGCGCCGGTCAAGGTGGAGTTGACGGCGTGGAACCTGTTCGTACGGGTGGCGGCCGCCATCACGTTGGCCGTGGCGGTGTGGCAGTGGATGGCTGCGAGCCAGGAAGTCACGGCGCTGCGTCAGCGTGTCGCAGAGTTGCAGGTGGAAGCCGGCGAGTTGCTCGTCGCACGTGCGTCGCTCGAGGAGCAGGTGAAGACGGTGACGCACCAGACGCAGGTGCTGCGCGCGTCGGACACGTTGACCTACAGCCTGACGGCAGGCGAACCGGCGAAGGGCGCACACGCGCGTGCTTTTGTCAGCCACCGCGATGGCATGGTCTTTACCGCCGAAGGGCTGCCGGCGCTGCCCGCGGGCATGGTCTATCAACTGTGGGTGATTGTGGACGCCACACCCATCAGCGTCGGTGTGTTCACGCCGGATGCCTCTGGACGTGTGCATGCGGTCATGGACACGCCGCCGATTGCCGCGATGCCGGCACAGGTCGCCGTCACGCTCGAGCCCGCCGGCGGGCTGCCCAAGCCCACCGGTGCCGTCTATCTGGCCGGCGCCGCACTCGGCAACGAGTAGCCGCGCCACATCACACACGCGGTTCCGCCAGATACAGACGTCGAGTGTTCTGTACGGCGGCAACGATAAACGAGATCACCAGTCCGACGATGGCGAGCAGACCGGCGACGTCGAAGAGTCGCGCGCTGGCGCCGGCGATCACCACATGTGGATCGGGATGCAGCCAGATGGTGGCGGCGTTGCCGAGGGCCAGCAGGATGCGCAGTTCGGTGGGCCCCACGCGGGCGAAGCTCATCCTGAATGTGCCGAGGCAATACGTCGCCAGGTAAACCTCGATACACAAGAGCAGGTAGGCCGCGAGCAGTCCGAGCGCCACGATCGGCGTCATATAACCCGACAGGGCCATGCCGCCGACAAGCATCGTGAGGCCCGCGGCATCCACGACGTGGTCCACATAAAACCCATAGCGCGGTCGTTGTTGTTGGCGTACCCGCGCGAGCGTGCCGTCGAGCGAATCGCCGAACCAGTTGACGGCCAGGCAGACGTTCACCACCCACAGGGTCCAGATGTATGAGGCCGACATCCAGTACGCGATGCCCGCCACCGCCATCGCCGCCAGGGCCAGTACTGTCAGGTGATCTGAATTGATGGCTGCGGGCAGCCGGGGCGCGATCCAGTGCAGCACCCGCCGCTCCACCTCGACCGTGACGCCCCCCATCTGTCGTTCCGCGTGTCTGAAAGTGCCTGCTGCCGTATCCATGCGAATCCCTCCTGACAGGGAATGCGTGGTGGACGGGCAAACAGGCTCATGGGGTGCTGTTCGGGGTTCCTGGGTATCGGGTTCCTGGTGCGGGGTTCGGGGGCGGTGCTGGGTTCGGGGAACCCGCACCGCCGAACCATGAACCAGTAACCAGGCACCCAGAACAACACCGCTGAACCATGAACCGATGAACCATGAACCGGGAGACGGCTCTTACTCCCGCGTGAGTTGCCGGGCTGCTGCGCGTGTCGTCGCGGGTTCGATGACCGTGAACGCGAGTAGCACCACGATGGCAGAGCCGAGGAACAGCGCGGAGAGATCGGGATGTGACTCCAGGTGGCGTGCACCGGCCAGCAGCAATGCGGCACCCAGCACAAAGTCGCTTAGGCGCGTCCAGCCCCACACCTGCCGGCGCTGCGTATCCCAATCCGCCGGATGGAACCTCGACGTGAACCACAGGTGCAGGCGCAACGTGTTGGCGCTGAGGGCGCCGGCCAGGCCCGCGAGAAACAACCATTGCCCCTGCGGACCGGGCATCCACTCACGCCCCGCCCAGAGGAAATACAGCGTGGCCCCGTACGCGATCGACACCACCACTTGATGGAACTGCCACCACCACAGCGCCGTGAAAGCGCCGCTCTCGGCCGTCGCGACGGGCGCAGGAGCGGGCATCGTATGCGTCGGGAGCGCATCGAGCGCATCTACAAGCGCGCCGGTGGTCGGAAATCGATCTGCAGGATTGGTTGAGAGACACCGCACGATGATGCGGTCGAGATCCGCGGCAATGGGGTTCACCGGTGCAAGCGGCTGTCGGCTGGCGCCGTCTGCAAGCGGATGTCGGCCGGTGGCCAGTTCGTGAAGCATCACGCCGAATGCGTACTGATCAGAGCGGACGTCGGAATGACCATCAGACAACTGCTCGGGTGCCATGTAGGCAGGCGTGCCCGGTGACACGCCGTCGACGGGGCCGAATCCGGCAATACCGAAGTCAATGATCTTGATGTGGCCGTCAGGCGTGCGCATGACGTTGTCCGGCTTCAGATCACGATGCACGATGCCGCGGTCGTGCGCGGCGGCCAGCGCCCTGGCCAGTTCCCGCGCCGTGGTGATCACCGCGCTCAAGGGCAGCGCCCCATGCTGCAGTTCCTCGCGCAGCGTGCCGCCGCGGACAAACTCAGACGCAAGATAAATCTGCCCGTCGATTTCCTCGAGCGCATAGATGACGGCGACGCCAGGGTGTGACAGTGCGGCGGACGCGCGGGCCTCATGTCGCAACTGGTCGCGGCGCTTCTGATCATCGGTCCACGCCGGCGGGATGGCCTTGAGGGCGACCATACGTCCTAGGCGTGTGTCTTCGGCGAGATACACGACACCGAGGCCGCCGTGGCCCACTTGGCGAAGTACGTGATACGGACCCAGCGTGGTGCCTTCCAGTGACACGTCCACGACCGGCGCATCGAGAAACGAGTCCGCGTGGGCATGAAACGCCAGCAGTGATCGCACTTCATCCGCCAGGCGTGTGTTCTCACCGGCGGCGCTCGCGACAAACGCCTCCCTTGTCTCGGGCGACTGTTCGAGTGCGTCGTGAAAGATACGGTTGGCGCGTGTCCAGTCGTCCGGTGTGAGGGGTGTGTCCGTGGTCATCAACCGGCGTCTCCTTCTTGTAACGCCCGCAGCAGCCACGCCTTCGCCATCGTCCAGTCGCGTTTGACCGTGGCGGGAGATATCCCGAGCGCCTCCGCGGTTTCTTCGACAGTGAGGCCTCCAAAGTACCGGAGTTCGACGATGCGCGATTGTTGGGGATCGATGTGTGCGAAGGCAGTGAGTGCGCGATCGAGGGCGAGATAGTCGAGTGGGTCGGCTGCGGCCGCTGACGTCGGCAGGTCGTCGTGCATGGTGACGCGAATCTGATCGCCGCCCCGTTTGTTCGCATGGCGCGCGCGTGCACGTTCCACCAGCAGTCGCCGCATCGAGATGGCAGCGATCGCCAGAAAGTGGGTGCGGTTCTGCCAGCGCGGATTCGGATCCTTCATCAGGCGCAGATACGCATCGTGCACAAGCTCCGTCGCCTGAATGCTTTGGGACCGCTCCCGTCGCAGGTAGCCGCTGGCCAGGCGACGTAATTCCACGTACACCTCGTCCACCAGTGGGGAAATCTGATCGGGCGTCATCGGGGACGATACTGCCGTGCCAACTCCGCGATGAGCGACGCCTTCCAGACGATGCCGAGTTCGAGGGAGGTGTCAGCCTGCCCGGGTGTGTCGGAGCGGATGACCGGCATGGCGGAAAAGACGCCGAGCAGGCGAATGAGGCCGAAGCCCCGGCCCAGTTGCATCACACCGCGGTCGTCCTCATACACCCCGTTGGCCACAGCCAGCACCGGGGAGCCGGACATACCCGGAAACGCCGACACGTCCACAAGAAACGACGGTGTGCCCTGAAAGTCCACCGCCGGTTCACTCGCCACATGACCGGTCTTCCACACCGGCAACCGGTTGACCGTGTCCGAGAATCCGTACGGATAGCCGAGCAGCGTCGCCGGGGAGGTGGGGCGAACCGTGATGCGGGGGCGTGTGTGCTCCTCGATGAAGACGTACATCGCGATGCCCTCATACGTGGCCGGGGGCAGGGGCAGCAGGATCAGATCGGCGTCGGGGTGCTCGGTGCTTTGTTCCCAGAGCGGGACACCCGCGGTGGAGTACAACGGCAAGGCAATCTGTTTTACCTGCGACGGGTCCTCTTTACTGAGGTGGATGTAGAACACGACCCGGTCGCCCTTGGCTGACAACACGGTGTTCGGGGAGTTGCCGGTGATGACGTGGTAGTTCGTCACCAGAAAGACAGTGTCGATGACGTTGTTGGCATTGGGGATGCCATAAAAGAATCCGGTGCCCTGCGAGATCTGCCGATTGCCCTGAAACAGATGGACCGGCGTGGTCATGAGAGAAAACGCCTCGACCTGCGGTTGAGCCTCGGCGGCTCGTCCGGTCCCGAACAGGGTCATGAGCGCAGCCAGTGTTACTCGCAGCAAAGAACGCATGGACTCAAGGATAACAAGAGTTTTACACTTGCACGTTCCTGCTCGACCGGACTTCTTATGCAACACACAGACCTGTCTTCTTCTCCTTCCCTGTCTTCTTCCCTCGTGCGAATGCTTGGCGGCGTGATGCTGTTGGCAGGCGTGGCCGTCGGATGTGGCGGCGGTTCTCCAACGGACGGCCCGGGTGGTGCCCCCGCCGGAGGGCGCGGCGGAGCCTCCGCGGGCACACCGGTGGACATCGTCACGCTGGCCCTGCAGCCGATTGAAAACGTGGGCGAGTATGTCGGCACCGTCAAGTCGCGACGGTCCACCACGATTCAGCCCCAGGCGGAAGGGTTTCTCACGCGACTGGCGGTGACGGCCGGCCAGCGGGTGACGGCCGGCACACTCCTGGCGGTGATCGACAACGCGCCGCAGCAGGCCGCGATTGCGGCGTTGCAGTCCACGCGCGCCGCTCGCGAGTCGGATGTGACCTTTGCGCGCCAGCAGGCCGAACGCACACGGTCACTGCTGGCGATCGGCGCGGTCAGCGTGCAGGAGGTCGAGCGCGCCAACGCCACCCTCACGGCCGCTGAAGCGCAGCTCAAGGCCCTCGACGAACAGATTCGCCAGGCTCGGATCGAACTCGGATACTTCCGCGTGACGTCGCCTGTGGCGGGCGTGGTGGGTGACATCCCCGTGCGGGTGGGTGATCGCGTGACGCGTGCGACGCCGCTGATGAGCGTGGAAGACAACACCGGACTCGAGGCCAATATCAACGTGCCCGTGCAGGACGCGCATCGACTGACACCGGGCATGACCGTGCGGCTGCTCGGTGACGGCGGTGAGGTGCTCGCGACGGAGAAGCTGTTCTTCGTGGCCACCACTGTGGACCAGACGCAAACCGTGCTCGCCAAGGCCACGCTGAGCGCCGGCAGTGTGAATCGTTTTCGTGCGAACCAGTTCATTCGTGCGCAGGTGATCTGGTCGGATGCGTCCGCGCTGGTGGTGCCGCTGAATGCCGTGACCCGCGTGGGCGGTCAGTACTTCGCCTACGTCGCGGAACCCGGCGAGAGTGGCGGCCTTGTGGCGCGGATGCGCCCCGTCACGCTGGGCGCCGTCGTCGGCAACCACTACATCGTGCAGGAGGGCCTCGCGGAGGGCGAGCGGCTGATTGTGGGTGGTATCCAGAAGATTGGTGACGGAGCGCCCGTGACCGCCGCCGGGCGCGCTGGTGGGGAGGGTCGGTAGGTGTTGAGTCAGCTGTTTATCAGCCGACCGATCCTCGCGTCGGTCTGCTCGCTGGTCATCATGCTGGCCGGGGCGGTCTCGATCCCGACGCTGCCGATCGCGCGGTATCCGGAACTGACGCCGCCGTCCGTGTCGGTCTCCGCGTTTTATACCGGTGCCAACGCGCAGGCCGTGGAGAGTGCGGTAACCACGCCGCTCGAGCAGGTCATCAACGGTGTTGAAGGCATGCTCTACATGACCTCGTCGAGCACCAATAACGGATTGGCGTCGATTACGGTGACGTTCGAGATCGGCAGGGACCCGGACCTGGCGGCGGTGGACGTGCAGAACCGCGTGAACCAGGCGCTCGGTCGCATGCCCGCCGAAGTGCGTACCAACGGCATCTCGGTGAACAAGAACTCGGCCGGATTCCTCAGTGCGTACGGATTGTTCTCGCAGGACAACCGGTACGATTCGTTGTTCATCAGCAACTACATTGACCGCTATGTCAGGGACGCCCTCAAACGTGTGCCGGGCGTCGGCAACGTCGTCATTTTCGGTGAACGCAAGTTCGCCATGCGCGTGTGGCTCGATCCTGACGCCCTGGCTGGTCGCGGTCTGACCGCCGGTGACATCGTCGCGGCGCTGCGCGAACAGAATGTGCAGGTGGCCGCCGGCTCGATCGGGAATGCGCCCGCGGCCGCCGATCAGCTCTTCCAGATCAGCGTGCGTGTGCAGGGCCGACTGGTGGAGCCGTCCGAGTTCGAGAATGTGGTGGTGCGCGCTGGTCCGGGTGGCGCCTTGATCCGCGTGAAGGACGTGGCACGAGTGGAGCTCGGTGCTGAGAGTTATTCCTCCATCCTGCGCTTCGGAGGGTTTGAGGCTTCAGGCATTGGGGTGCAGTTGCTGCCCTCTGCCAACGCGATTGAAACATTCGAGGGTGTGCGCGAGACGATGGCGCGGCTGGAGGCGAACTTCCCGCCTGGGCTCGAAGCGCGGTTGGCGTTCGATAACGTGACCGTGGTTCAGGAATCGATCGTCGAGGTGCTCAAGACGTTGGGCGAAGCCATTGTGCTCGTCGTGCTCGTCATGTTCCTGTTTCTGCAGAACTGGCGCAGCACGATCATTCCGGCACTGACGATTCCCGTGTCACTCATCGGCACGTTTGCGTTCATCAAGCTCTTCGGCTTTTCGATCAACACACTCACGTTGTTCGGTCTCGTGCTCGCGACGGGTATCGTGGTTGACGATGCGATTGTGGTGATCGAGAACATCGAGCGGCACATGCGGGAGTTCAAGAAGAGTGCCTATCGCGCCTCGATCGATGCGATGCGTGAGGTCTTCTCGGCCGTCATTGTCATCGGCATCGTGCTGGCGGCCGTGTTCATTCCAGTGGCCTTCTTTCCAGGCACGACCGGTCGGATGTATCAGCAGTTCTCGCTCACCATCGCGTTTGCCGTGGTGTTATCAGTGTTTAACGCCGTCACGCTGACGCCGGCGCTCTCGGCGCTGCTGCTCGACAAGGAACCTCATACACACGGGCGCTTTTTTACGTTCGTCAACTGGGTGATTGACGGCGGCACGCGGTTCTACGTGCGCACGGTGCGGTTCACGCTCAGTTGGCGGTTTGCCTTTGTGCTGTTGTTCGGCGTGTCGCTGTATGCGACGTGGTGGGTCTATCAGGCGGTGCCGGGATCGTTTGTGCCTGAGGAGGATGAGGGGTACTTCATCACCATCGTGCAGGCGCCCGCCGGCTCGTCGCTGACGTACACGGCCGACGTCATGAAGCAGGTGGAGGCCATTTATGCCGACACTCCGGAGATTGTGGCGGCTTTTTCCATCGCAGGCTTCAGCTTCAGCGGGTCCGCCCCCAATCAGGGGCTGATGTTCACCCGGCTGACGCCGTTTGACGAACGCCGGGGCGCGGACCAGTCGTTGCAGGCCGTGCTGGGACGGTTGCGGGGACGGGTGTTCGCGATCCCGGGTGCGCTGGTGATTCCCGTGGCCCCGCCCTCGATTCAGGGGTTGTCGACGTTTGGCGGATTCCAGTATCAGTTGCTGGACCGTCCGGGCGGTGAGATTTCAGAGTTGGCTGCCGTGACGCAGCAGGTCATCGCGTCGGGAAACCAGTCGGGCAAGGTCGCCGGTGTGTTCTCAAGCTTCACGGCCAACGACCCGCAGCTCGTCGTCGAAGTGGATCGCGATCGGGCGCGTGCACTCGGCCTGCCGATGAGCCAGGTGAACGAGGCGCTGCAGGTGTTGCTGGGGTCGGCCTACGTCAATGACTTCGACTTCGACAATCGGGCGTACCGCGTGTACGTCCAGGGCGATCAGGATTTTCGGGCACAGCCGGACGACCTGAAGCGGTTTTACGGGCGGGCGCTGACCGGGCAGATGGTGCCGCTCGACACCGTCGTGGATGTCCGCGAGACCACGGCACCGGCGGTCATCCGTCACTTCAACCTGTTCCGGTCCACCGAAATTACCGGGTCACCGGCCCCGGGTGTGTCGTCGGGTGAGGCGCTGGCTTCGATGGAGCAGATTTCGCGCGAGACGTTGCCGGCCGGCTACGACTTTGCGTGGGCCGGGCAGTCGCTCGAAGAGATCAAGGCCGGCTCGCAGGCCATCTACATCTTCGGCCTCAGCCTGCTGCTCGTGTATCTGGTGTTGGCGGCGCAATACGAGAGTTGGGTGCTGCCGATCATCATTCTGCTGGCGGTGCCGTTGGCCGTGTTCGGCGCGTTGTCTGCACAGATGTTGCGCGGGTTCTCCAACGACATCTTCTGCCAGGTCGGTTTGGTCATGTTGATCGGCCTGGCCGCCAAGAATTCGATCCTCATCGTAGAGTTCGCGGAACAGTTGCGCGAACAGGGCATGAGCATCGTGGAGGCAGCGGTCGAGTCCGCGCGCATCCGCCTGCGACCAATTCTGATGACGTCGTTGGCATTCATCCTTGGCGTGGTGCCACTCGCGGTCGCCACTGGGGCCGGCGCGGCGGCGCGCAACTCGGTGGGCACCGCCGTGATCGGCGGCATGGCGGCGTCGACGTTCCTGTCGGTCATGTTCATCCCGCTGTTGTATGTCGTGATTCGTACGCTCGCCCCGGGCAAACCCAAACGTCGCGAGGAGTCGGAAGGAGGCGCACATGCGTAAGCAGCCCTTCTTGTGGCTCGTTGCCGGCGTGTTGATCGTCACCCCACATGTGGCACAGGCACAGGCGCCGCCGCTGCCGCAGCCGGCGACGATTGTGGAGTTCAACGATGCGATCGCGCGGGCGGTGACGGCGAACCGGTCGGTGGCGCAGTCGGCGTTGGCGATCGAGCGCGCCGAGGCGTTGTTGCAGCAGGCGAGGGCCGCGACGCGACCGAGCGTGTCTGCCACCGTCTCAAGCGTGACGCTCGACCGCGAGGCGGGATTTGACGATCGGGTCACGCAGCCGCGCACGCAGGTGGTGTTTGGCGCCACGGCGAGCATGCCGATCCTGGCGCCGGCGCGATGGGCGGCCGTGGCCCAGGCGCGCACTCAGATTGGTGTCGCGGAACTGTCGGTGACCGAAGCGCGTCGGCAAATCTCGGTGGCCGCCGCGCAGGCCTATCTCGCCGTCATCGCGCAGCGACGACAGGTGGAAGTGACACAGCGTTCGGTCGAGACGGCTCGGTCGCACCTGGAGTACGCAAGGAACCGGCGCGAAGGCGGGTTGGGCAGCCGGCTCAACGAGTTGCGCGCGTCGCAATCGCTTTCGACCGACGAAGCACGACTCGAGAACGCGCGACTGGCCCTGATGCGCGCGCAGGAAGCGCTCGGGATCATCCTGGCCGAGTCCGGTCCGGTGAATGCCGGCAGCGAGCCGGCGCTTGAGGTGCCTGCCGGTGCCGTCAGTGTTGATGCCGCGTTGGTGGAACGGTCGGATCTGCGACTGCAGCGTGCCGTGCTCGCGGCGGCCGAGCGCGTGTTCTCCGACAGCATCCGCGACATCATGCCCACGGGCACCGTCTCGTTCACGCCGCAATATGTGACGCCGAGTGGATTGTTCCAGCGCTCGCAGTCGTGGCGGCTGACGTTCTCGGTGACGCAGCCGATCTTCGAAGGTGGACAACGCGTGGCCGCCAAACAGTTGCGTGCCGCGTCGGTGAATCAGGCGCGCCTGACGATCGAAACCCTCGAGATCCAGGTGCGCGCCGATGTGCGACTCGCCCAGGCGGCCGTGGAGAGTTACGCGCGTGCCCTCGAGTTTGCCCGTACGGCCGCGGCTCAGGCCGTCGAGGTGGTGACCATCACGTCAGGCGCCTTTGAACTCGGTGCCACGACCAACATCGAGGTGATCGACGCCCAGCGCCAGGCCCGCGATGCCGAAGCCCAGGCCGTGATTGCCGAAGACGCCCTCCGCCGCGCCCGCCTCGACCTGCTCGTCGCGCTCGGGCGCTTTCCGGTGAAGTAACAGCAGACCCCGGATTTCCACCATGAGGTTCCATGAGGATCCATGAGGAAAGGCAACGCCTCGACTCGCTGAAAAGATGACAAGGCGCAGACGACGGGTTGGGTGCCGCCAAAGGCGGCAGATGCGGATGGAGGAGGGGCGGGAACGAAAAAGGTTTCGGGTAGGTTTTTCGCCTCCGATACTTGCGAAGAACCTACCCGAAACCTTTTTCGTTCCCGCCCCTCCTACACCCGCACGGCCAGGCTTTCAGCCTGGCCCCCAACCCTCACGAGTCAGTGACAGGCATTCCCTCATGGATCCTCATGGAACCTCATGGTGAACAGCTCTACTGACGGGTAAACCAAAGTGCCCTCAAAGCAGACCTGTGCGCAAAGCAGAGTTGCTAAAGGATTAGCACTATGCTAGGTTCTTACCTTACACAGTCATGACACACCCACTTTCGCTTTCGTTGTCGCGCCGGGAACGGCAAATCATGGACGTCCTCCACCGCCTGCGGCAGGCCTCGGCCGCCCAGGTGCAGGAGGAAATGCCCGACCCGCCCAGTTATTCGGCCGTCCGGGCCCACCTGCGGATTCTCGAGGACAAGGGGCACGTGCGCCATCAGGTGGATGGGCCGCGCTACATCTTTGAGCCGACGGTCGAACGAGAGCAGGAACGGACGTCGGCGGTGAAGCACCTGGTGCGGACATTTTTTGACGGGTCGACGGAGGCCGCGATGGTGGCCCTGCTCGACGCGTCAGATACCAAGCTCTCGAAGAAGCAGAAGGACGACCTGTTGCAGCGCATCGCTGATGCACGCAAGGAGGGACGCTGATGCCTCTCGCATTCGTCGTCGACGTGTTGCTGAAAGTCACACTCATTTTTGCCATCGGTGGCCTCGTGGCCACGTTGATGTACCGAGCGTCGGCCGCCTCCCGCCACGCGGTGTGGGTCGGCGTGTGTGTCGCCGCGCTCGCGCTGCCTGTGGCGCAACTGGTGGTGCCGGCGATGGATGTGTCGTGGTGGCCCTCGTGGGCGCGCACTGCCGCGCAACCGGAACGTCCGCTCGCGTCGCCTGCATCAGTGGGTGTCGCTGTCGACATACCGGTTGCCCAGGTAGAGTCGCCAGGCCGTTCAGCCGGGTCCATGTGGCTCTGGGCGGGATCACTCCTGACTGTCGTGTGGGGCATCGGCGTGGTCGTCGGTTGTGTGCGCTTGTCCCGCAGTCGGCGCGCCGCACATCGTCTGACTTCTCGCGCCGGACCTGAAACCGACGAGCGCGTGCTGGCCCGTGCACATTTCATCGCCGGCTGGGTCGGCGCGTCGTCGTTCTCGCTTCGGCAAGGCCCTCCGGACTGGATGCCCGCCACATGGGGCGTGCGGCAGCCGGTGGTGATGTTGCCCTCGACTGCACGCGAGTGGTCAGACGCGCGACTTGATCCGGTGCTTGTGCATGAACTCACACACGTGGCGAGACGCGATGCCGGGTGGCATGCGGTGGTGCAGGTGATGCTGGCCGTGTGGTGGATGCATCCACTCGCCTGGGTGGCCGCTCGTCGTCTTCGGGCGGAGCGTGAACGGGCGTGTGATGACGTGGTGTTGGCGTTTGGCGCACGAGCGTCCGACTATGCGAGTGACCTGGTATCGCTGGCCGGTGAATGTGGAGAGACGGAACTGACGCTCGCAATGGCGCGGCGGTCACAATTGGAGGGACGAGTCATGGCAATTCTGAATCCGAGACTGAAACGAAACGGACGGACCGGCGCGGCCACCCTCGTGGCTGCAGCACTGGTGCTGGCGATGGTGCCGATGGCGTCGCTCACATCGATGCACGTCGCCGCCGCCGGGCCCGATGGGCAGGCGACAGCGCAGCAGGCCGCGCCCGACCAGGTGGTCCGTATTGGCGGCAATATTGCTCCGCCGACGAAGATCAAACATGTCAATCCTGTGTACCCGGAGATCGCACGATCAGCGAGGGTGCAGGGCATTGTCATAGCCGAAGTGCTGGTCGGGGTGGACGGCCGGGTGGTTGATGCCAAAGTGATTCGGCCGGTCGCGCTGCTGGATCAGGCCGCACTTGACGCCGTTCGGCAGTGGGAGTTCACGCCGACACAGGTGGATGGGGTGGCTGTGCCTGTCATCATGACCGTGACGATCAGTTTCCGTCTGGATGCTGACGGGAATCCGGTCGTGGATCGGCCGACACCGGAAGAAATGGAAGCGGGAATCCTGCTCGAGTCAGAGCGGCGGAGGGTCGCGTCGGAGGCGGCACTAGCGGAGTTGCCGCAGCCCACCTGGAATCCCGGCGACCCGCCCCTGCGCATCGGCGGCAATGTGAAGGCGCCGATCAAGATCAAACACGTGAATCCGGTGTATCCACCCGAGGCCCAGCAGGCTCGTATCCAGGGCATCGTGATCATCGAAGCCGAGATCGACCAGGATGGCCGCGTCGCAAACGCCCGCGTCATCCGGTCAGTGGCCTTGCTTGACGATGCGGCGCTGGACGCCGTGTTGCAGTGGGAATTCAGCCCGACGGTGATCGACGGCAAACCCGTGCCGGTCATCATGACCGTGACGGTGAACTTTACGGTGCGATAGAACTGACAGTACGGAGCGGACGGGCTTGGTTCGTTCGTGAGACGGTACGGAGCGGACGGGCTTCAGCCCGTCCGACGCCCGACGGGCTGAAGCCCGTCGGCTCCGTACTGTCCCCAGCGCCGGTCACTCCCTCGTCGCGAGTTGCCCACACCCGCTGTCGATGTCGATCCCGCGCCGTTGTCTGACAGTGCTGGGGATACCGTAGCTGGCGAGCACGGCCTGGAACGCCTTCGCTGACGAAGTGGACGTCGCGGTGCCGTCGTAGCCGTCGGTTGGATTGAGCGGAATCAGATTCACGTGCGCTCGTTGGGTAGACAACAACTCTCCCAACGCGTGCGCGTCATCGGGCGAATCGTTCGTGCCGGCGATGAGGGTCCATTCAAAGAAGATGTGTCGGTCGAGTGCTGCCGAGTACTCGCGGCAGGCGTCCATCAGGTCGTCGAGTGGCCACGCTTTGGCCGCAGGCGGCAGCAGCGCGAGGCGCCCGGCCTGCGTGGCGGCGTGCAGCGAGACAGCCAGACTGATCGTCCGGCACTCTGCCGTAAGGCGTCGGATGCCCGGGACGACGCCAACGGTGCTGAGGGTGATGCGTCGCGGGCTCAGTCCCAGCCCGGCCGCGTCGGTCAGGATCTCGGTGGCCGTCATCACCGCGTCGTAGTTGTGCAGGGGTTCGCCCATGCCCATCAGAACGAGATTTCGAAGAGCGTTTTTGGATTGGGCGAAATGCTTTCGGAGCCGACGGGCTTCAGCCCGTCGGACATCAGACGGACTAAAGTCCGTCTGCTCCGTACTACACGCTTGTCCAGACTGCTCTGGTGCGCCCGTGCGTTGTGCGACCACCAATGCTTGCGCGACGATCTCGGCGGTGGTCAGGTGGCGCGACAATCCCATCTGTCCAGTCGCACAGAAGACGCAGCCCATCGCGCAGCCGGCCTGTGTGCTCACACATGCTGTGACGCGGCCGTCGTAGCGCATGAGCACGGTTTCGACCTGACGGCCGTCGGCCAGTGTCAGGAGAAATTTTAGGGTGAAGCCATCCGACGACCGTGTCTCACGAGCGATGGTGGGCCAGGCAACCGGCAGTTCGTCGTGGAGTCGTTGTGTGAGCCCTGCGGGCAACCCAGCCAGCGCCGCCGGATCCTGATTCCCGTGTCGGTGGACGTCCTGCCACACCGGCGTCGCGTGCACAGGTTTGTAGCCCCACGCGTCCAGCCGCTCCCGCAGTGCTGCGCGTGTCAGACCCAGAAGCGAATCAGTCATCCCGTTGGCATCTTACGCCGAGGCGGCGGGAGTCGAGCCCGCTAGGTCGCGCCAACGGCGCGACGTGCGGGCCTGACCACGCCGCCGACACCACGACTGAACGCAGTGAAGGAGTGGTGGAGGCGGCGGGAGTCGAACCCGCGTCCGAAAGGCCTGTCGTCGCCGGCGTCTACATGCGTAGTCGGACTTGGTATTTCGCGACTGTCATCGAAGCCCGACGAACGTGACAGCCGCTAGTCCGTGAAGTCTCGTTCCCCGACGCCGGACGCGTCAGGCAACCAGCCTGCTAAATGGCGTGTTACCCCAGCCCGCAGGCTGACTGGAGAACACGTCGCGGGGCTTAAGCCGCGAGTGCGAGCTGCGAATCCGCAGTTGCAGTGTTTTTCCGCCGGATTTACGAGTCGGATGGAAAGTGGCTCGGCATGCTACCCGCGATCCCTTGCCCCCGTCGAAGCCGTGACGCCCCCACAAGAGAGAAAACCGCTGCCCTGAGTGTAGCAGGTTGCGCCCCCTCCCCCCCCCCACTTGTACTTGTAACGCGTTTGTTTCATAATGCCCGCGCAGCCGTATGCCGATTGAACACCGAGTTCGCGAAGCGCTCGACGCCTACGTCGCGCGGGTCCGTCACGACATGGACGCGCATCTGCGGAGCCTCACCTCCGACCTGCTCCGGCTGGTCAGCGACCATCAGGACCAGTGGCGGACGGAGCTGGAACGGGGGGCCGCTGAGGCACGGGCCGATGCCGAACGCACGTTCCGCAGCCGGCTGGAGACGGCCCGCGACGAACTGGCGCGCGAGATGGACGTGCGTCTGGCCAGGGAACGCGCCGAACTGCAGGTGGCCATGGCCGCCGCTAAAGGCACCGAACGAGACTCCCGCCTCGATACCGTGGAGCGGTTGCTGGGCGCCGCGCGCCAGATTGGGGAGGCTCAGAGCCTGAGCGGAGTGCTCGAGGCCCTGGTGGTGGGCGCATCGGCCCAGACTTCACGAGTGGCCGTGCTGATGGTGGATGGGGAATACCTGCATGTCTGGGGCCACCGGGGATTTGCTCCGGGGCTTGGTCCGTCCGACATGCCGATTGGCGCGTCCGGCACGCTCGCGGCCGCCGTGGCGCTCCGGCAATCGTCATTTGTTCCGCCGTTGATTGAGGGGCGGACGCAGGCCACACCCGCCTTCATGCATGTGCCGGTCGGTTTCACTGGTGTGGTAGTGCCGCTGGTCGTGGGTAACGACGTGGTCGCGATCCTGTATGCCGACGACGTGGAACGGACGGCCACGCAGGAGGATGCCCCGATCTGGACCGAAGAAGTGGAGTTGCTGGCGCGACACGCCTCGGTGTGCCTGCAGAACATCACAGCGGTGCGGACGGTGGAAGTTCTCTCGCACCCGGCCTGACAATCAGCGACAATCAACCTATGACTCGATCCGGCCGCTATCTCTTCTCGCTGGCCGGCGGGCTCCTGCTCGTCGGTGCGTGTATTCTTGCCTGGCCTCCCTCGTCGCCTGCGGCGGCAGAGACCTTGTGGCTCGCTCCGTCCAGGATGTCGGCGACCCCGACGCCGGTGGCCATTGCGCTTCGCCAACTGGCTGACGGAAAAGCCGCGGCGGCATTGCCGGTGTTGCAGGCCGGCGCCTCGGCCTCCACAGTGGGACCGTATGTGCGCGTGCAGCAAGGCCGCGCCGAACTCGCGCTCGAACGTCCCGTCGACGCGCTGGCGTCCGCACGTGCCGCGCTGGATGCAGCGACGACCAACTATCTGAAGGAACGCGCGCTCTGGCTCGCCGCCGACGCGGCAGAGGCGGGCGACAACTGGCCGGCGGCCTCTGAGGCGCTGTCGGCTCTGGTGCAGTTGCCCGCCTCCACGATCGCACAGGCGCTGTATCGGTTCGCGGCCGCCGCGCAGCAACTGGGACAGACCGAGGCCGCGGTTGCCGCCTACACGCGTGTGTATGCGGAATACCCCCTGTCGAACGAGGCCACGCAGGCCGCAGGCGAACTTCCAAAACTTTCAGCCAACTTCCGCACGATGACCGCGACCCGTGTGCCGCAGGAACTGGCGCGCGCGCGGGCCCTGTATGCCGCCAACCGATTTGTGGACGCCCGCCAGACGTATGAGCTCGTCCGTCCACACGTCACCGGTGACGACCGTGACCTCGTCACCCTGCGGCTGGCGCAGCTCGACTTCCATCAGCGGCGGTTCCCGGCGGCCGAGACGGCGTTGCGGGCGTATCTCGCTCGGCCGGGTGTGAGTGATGAACGACGGAACGAAGCCGAATATTTCGTGGTCGGCACACTGCGTGAACGCGGACAAGACGCCGCGTATGTGGCCGGGGTGCGCGCATTCGTGACACGTGCGCCCACGTCATCGTGGGCCGAGTCAGCGCTCAATGACCTTGGTACGCACTACATCCTCACCGACGCCGATGCGCAGTCCGCCAAGGTCTTCACCGAGCAGTACGACAGCTTTCCAACCGGGACCTTTGCACCACGTGCCGCCTGGAAAGCCGGCTGGTATGCCTTCTCGACAGGGGACTACGCGGAAACGATCCGACTCTTCGAGAGTGCGGCGCTCAATCATCGTCGCTCCGACTATCGCTCGGCATGGGTCTACTGGGCCGCCAGGGCGCATGAACGCCTCGGCCATCGCGACGACGCCATCGCCGGCTACGAACGCACGATTGGGTACTACGGCAATTCGTACTACGGCCGTGAAGCCGCCCGTGCGCGCGAGACGTTGATGGCCGCCATGCGTCCGGCCGGGGCCGGACCCGTTGAGCCGGTGCGTCGCGAAGCCCCGTTCGTCCTGGAACCAGGGGACGCTCCCACTACGGCAGCCGTGATCCAGGCATTGCTTGAAGCCCAGCTGTGGGATGACGCGATCGGGGAGATCCGACGGACACAGCGTGACGAAGGCGTCACGCCGTTGCTTGAGGCCACGCTGGGGTATGCCTATAACCGTCGCGGCGATCTGCGTCTGGGCATCAACGCGATGAAGCGGGCCTACCCGCAGTATCTGGCCGACGGCAGCGACGAGATGCCGCGCGAACTGCTTACCGTCATCTTTCCGCTCAACTACTGGGATCTGATCCAGACCCACGCCGACCAGCATCGGCTCGACCCGTTCGTGATTGCGGCGCTGATGGCGCAGGAGTCCACGTTTGACGCCGGGATCCGCTCGGCCGCCAACGCGTGGGGACTGATGCAGATTCTGCCGTCCACCGGTGCGCGTGTGGCCCGGCAGATCGGTGTGCGCCCCTTCACCACCGCCAGCCTGACCCGGCCTGAGATCAACGTGCGCCTCGGCACGCAGTATTTCGCCGATCTGGTGCGACGCTACGGTGGGGATGTCGCTCCGGCGCTGGCCGCCTACAACGCCGGCGAGAATCGCGTGGACCGGTGGTTGCAGGAACGACCGGGTCTCGATCGTGATGAGTTTGTGGACAGCATCCCGTTTCCGGAAACGCAGGGTTACGTGAAAAAAATTCTCGGCACGGCCGAAGACTATCGCGTGTTGTATCGTCGGACGTCGCCCGCACGCTGATGACCACGCGCGCACGTACGTCTGACAAAGCCTCACGTTTCACCGAGTCGGTCATCCGCGAGATGACCCGGCTGGCCATGGCGCACGACGCCGTGAATCTGTCGCAGGGCTTTCCCGATTTTCCTGCGCCTGCAGCAGTCAAGCAGGCCGCCTGTGACGCGATTCAGGGCGACATCAATCAATACGCCGTCACGTGGGGGGCCAAACCCTTGCGAGACGCCATCGCTGCGGATGCGCATGCCCGTTACGGCCTCGCGGTGGATGCCGATGCCCACGTCACCGTCTGCTGCGGCTCCACCGAAGCGATGATGGCGACGATGATGGCCATTGTGGATCCGGGCGACGAGGTCATCGTCTTTGAGCCGTTCTACGAGAACTATGGGCCTGATGCGATCCTGTCAGGTGCGACGCCACGGTATGTCACGTTACGTCCTCCCGCGCCAGGCACCAGGGGCGACTGGACGTTCGACCCTGACGAGTTGGCGGCGGCGTTTAACAACAAGACGCGCGCGATCATCATCAACACGCCGAACAATCCCACCGGCAAGGTGTTCACGCGTGAAGAACTGACGCTGATTGCCGGACACTGCCGCCATTGGGGCACACTGGCGGTGACCGACGAGATTTACGAGCACATTCTGTATGACGAGGCCACGCACGTGCCGATGGCGTCGCTGGACGGCATGGCGGAGCACACCGTCACGATCAACAGTGTCTCGAAGACGTTCAGCGTGACGGGATGGCGTGTGGGATGGACGCTCGCGCCAGCCGATATCACCGGGGCGATTCGCAAGGTGCACGACTTTCTCACAGTCGGTGCGGCGGCACCGCTGCAGGCGGCGGCCGCTGCCGCGTTGGGGATGCCAGCGGCCTATTACGAGGGCCTCGCCACGACGTATCACGCAAAGCGTGATCGGGTGATGGGCTTTCTGACCGAGGCGGGGTTCCGGTGCATCGAACCCAGAGGCGCCTACTACATCATGACCGACGTGTCGGGCTTCGGGTTTCCCGATGACGTGGCCCTGGCGCGGCATCTGGTCACCGAGGTGGGTGTGGCCAGTGTGCCCGGCAGCAGTTTTTATCGCGGCGACGGGGGGCGGCAGCAGCTGCGCTTCTGCTTCTGCAAAAGGGACGAGACGCTTACAGCGGCGGCGACGCGGCTGGCCGCATGGGCAGGATGACTTCGTAGAGTGACGCGGTCGGATCGTCGATGACCAGGCGCAGTTGTGTGGGCATCATGCGCAGCGTGCGCCGGAGTAATCGACGTTGGTCCTCCGGGTATTTGTTGAAGTGCACCACCACCCAGCGCACCTGTCGCTGACGAAGCAGGTCGATCGCCTCGCCTGACGGGAACGAGTACAGCACCGGCTTCGCCTCAAAAAAATCCTCCGGCATGAAATCGCTGTAGCCGTTGATCATGGGTTGCCAGTGAGACGTCGACAGCAGCATGTACTCGGTGTGGCGATGGCGGTCACGGGCCCCCTGGAAAAATGGAAAGATCGCCACGGGCGCCCGCGGCATCACCGCGAGGCGCTGATGTGCCGCGTGAACCGGCGGCGCCGGCGTGTGCAACAGGGGGCCCACCCATGATTCGGCGACCGCGATACACACCACCAGCAGCGCGGGGAGCCACCGCCCCCGCCACCGCGTCTGCATCCACGTCAGGGTGAAGCTGGTGAGCACGGCGAGTGCCAGGGTCACCATGATCCCCATTCGGGCGGGCGCCCGCAGGAACGAAAACGCCGGGAGCGTGTGATACAGCACCGTGTAGAGGCCGCCGTCGGGTCCCAGAGAAATCCACACGGACACAACGATGACGCCCGCATAAAAGGCGGTCAGGGGGCCGGGCGCAAACGCTCGGCGATGGACCACGCTCAGCCCCAGTGCGGCGACGCCAAACACCAGTGCTTGAAAACCAGGAAAGAGCACCTCGCGCCAACTGCCAAGCAACGGCAGCATCCACTTGTGCAGCAGCACGGCAGAGGCAAAATACGCCCGGCCTGTCGTGGAAAACAGGCGGGCATCGTCAAGCGTCCGACCGAACCCGGCCTGACGGATGTCGAGATACGGCAGAAAAAACGGCGTAATCACCAGGACGACGACCGCTGCCGCGAGTGCCGTGCCGATCCAGTACCGCGGTTGCCGCCATCGCCCCTCAAACGCCGCAAACCAGAGCAGACCTCCCGAGACGGTCATGCCGCTGAAGATGCCGAAGTACCCACACGCGAGTCCAGTCACCGTCAGGGTGGCACCCAGGGCGAGCGCACGCCCCGTCGTGGGCATGGCTACAAATCGATGCAGCATCAGCAGCGACAGCGCGGGACCAAACGTCATTAACAGCTGGATATGCGCGATGTGCGCAAACATGAACGGGGAATAGCCGTAGATGATGGCGGCCACTGCGCTGCCAAAGCGACTCGCCCCAAGGGTCCGTGCCAGCCCGAACATGGCCAGGGCCGCCAGCGGAAATGCCATCAGGACCACCGAGTTGTAGGCGGCATACGGATTGCCACCCGTCAGCAGCCAGGCCGGTATCGCGAGGACGCCGGCCACGAGATTCGCTTCCGAAAACGCCAGCGAGTTGTCGTGCGGATAAAAGATGTTGGCGTCGAACAGTGTGGAGGGGGCGGTCGTCAGGGCATGCGCGACCCACGAGACGTTCCAGATCCCGTGGCGGCCGTCACCGGTTTCGACACGTCCCCCTGAGTCGAGGCGGGCGGCGAAGGGCCACGTCAGCGCGATCGAGAGGAGGCACGCGAGAATAACGGCGACACTCGTGTCGCGGATGGTGGGGCTCATTTTCAGTGGACGCTGGCAACGTTCACGCGATATCCGGGCCTAAAATACCTCCCGGATGCACGAATCATATCCCACACGCCTGCGCCGATTGCTGGGACCCGCGTGTATCGGAGTCGCAGTCTGGTGTGCCGCCGGCCTGGTGACCGTGGAGTCCTCGGCGTCCGCCTCGATCAGGGTGGCGGCTCCTGCGCCGTGGTGGTGGTTCGTTGTTGGGCTGGTCGCGGGGTTCTGCGTGCGAGGGTGGCGACAGGCACCCGTGACTGCCGCGCCAGCGCTGCTGGCGACCCTGCCGTGGTGGCCTGTGGCCATGCCCGCCGTGACGTTGGTCTGGACAGGCCCCCTCGCGTGGCTGCCGATTCTGGTGGCGCTGGCGGCGGCGGAGGGCAGCTGGTGGGTCGGCGGGATTGGTCGGAAAGTCCGGGCGTATGATCCGCGGCGCGGTCCCCTGTTGGCTGGCACATTGACCCTCGTTCTGGGGGTGATAACGCTCGTGTCGCTGCAACCCCGCCTGCCTGATGGCGATGAACCCCAGTATCTGTTGATCACTCAGAGCCTCTGGCTCGACGGGGACCTGCGCATCGAGAACAATGTCGCGCGTCGGGACTACGCGTCCTACACCCGGAAGGCGCTCGTGCCCGCGTATGTGAATCGGGGGCAGGACGGAGCGATTTATTCAATTCATGCTCCGGGTATGGCGGTGCTCGTGCTGCCGGGGTTTGTGCTGTTCGGCCTTGTGGGGGCCCAGCTCACCATTCTGTTGTGCCTGGTAGGCACGTCCATGCTGGTCTGGCGTATGGCATGGACCGCCACCGACGACGCGGGGGCCGCATGGTTTGCGTGGGCCGGCGTGATGGGGTCGGTGACCACCGTGCTGTTGGGCGTGATGATCTTCCCAGACAGTCCGGCTGCACTCGGAAGTGCGGCCGCTGTCTGGTGGCTGGTGGCGTTCGCACGTGGACGCGAACGTGATCGCGTGTGGCCGCTGGTCGCCGTGTCTGTGGCTCTGGCGGCTCTGCCGTGGTTGCACACGCGGTTGGCCGTCGTGGCGGGCCTCCTGGGAGGGGCTATTGTCGTCGCGTTGTGGACCGATCGCGGTGTGGCCGTTCGTGCGAGGGTGTCCAGGGTGGCGACGTTTCTCGCCGTACCGCTCCTGAGTGCCACCTCGTGGTTGCTGTGGTTCTGGTTGATCTATGGCACCGTGGATCCGCGTGCGCCCTACACGGGGGCCGAGTCACTGCGCGACTGGATCTGGGGCGCGGTCGTTGGCCTGTTTGCCGACCAGCAGTTCGGGCTGTTCGTGTTTGCGCCGGTGTTGGTCGCGGCGCTGGTGGGAGCCTGCCGTGGACCCTCGCGTTCGCTGCGATGGGTGTGTGGCGCGTCCGCTCTGACGGTGGTCGTGTACATCGCGGCGGTGGCGAGTTATCACATGTGGTGGGCCGGACTGCCGGGGCTCCCCGCGCGATTCCTGACAGCCACGTTGCCCCTATTAGCCGTGCCGCTGGCGCTGGGATGGGCCAGAGCCACCTCGGCCGGGCGCGCGGTGTTGTTGGCGATGCTCGGGATGAGTGGGCTGATCACCGCAGTGGTGATCGGCGTGGACCACGGGGCCTTTGCGTTCAATCTGCGTGATGGACAAGCCCGCTGGCTCGAGTGGCTGAGTCCGGTCGTGAATCTCCCGCGGGCCTTTCCGAGTTTCTTCTGGCGCACGCAGGCTGATTTTCTCGTGCATACGGCAATGCTCGCCACTGTGTGGGGTGTGGGCTGGTTGGCGCTGCGTGTGTACGTGCGCCGCCATATGGAGCGTGCGGCCGTGGGACGCAGTGCAGTGGCTGTGTGGGTGCTGGTCGGAGTGATGGGGGGGGCGGAAGCCGGCTGGCGCCTCAACGGGGTATCGGGTCTCGATCCGGCGCGGTCCCAACTCGCGGTGCATGGGGCGGGTCAGTCCGTGCGTGTTGCGCCGTTGACGGTCGCACGCTTCAGAAGTCCGGATGCGCTCACGATTCGTCCTGAAGAAGCTCCGTTGTCCGATCACCCTTCGGCACGGGTGATGGTGGTGGGGCCTGTGCCCGCGGGTCACTACAAGCTGGAGGTCGAAGAACCCATTGTTCGGGACATGACCCTGACGGCGCGGATCGGGTTGTCGCAGGTGCCCGTGGCGGTCTGGTCACTGTCGCCTGGTGTCGTGCCCGTAATGACGTTCGTGTTGCCCGCCGGTGCCGAGGTGTTGGCGCTTGAGGCGGATTCGCCGGAGTCGGCCGCGGCCATCCGGGTGGCCCTCCGGCCCCTCGGTGCAGCGATTCCCAGGTCCTGGTTCGCCAGAACCCAGGCACGAGGCGTGGATGCCGATGTGTTTTTTGCCGAGGATTCCATCTTTGTCGATGAGGACGGATTCTGGGTGCGCGGAGGGCGCGAGGCCACAGTCGCCTGGAGCGGGGGAGCCGTGGCCGCCGGACGGACGCGGGTGATCACGGTGCGCAATGGCGGCGTGGTCAATACCGTCACCCTTCGGGAACGCGGATGGGACGTGCTCCTGACCCTCGAGCCGTGGGAGGAACGTCGGGTCAGCCTGCCTGTGGCCGATGCCACCGGCACCTGGATGGTGTCGATTCGGTCGGCATCCGGCTTTCAGCCGTCCGTGGTGAGCGACAGCACAGACGACCGGTACCTCGGCGTCTGGGTCGCCTGGTAGGAAAGTTTCGGGTAGGTTTTTCGCTGGGCATCAACGACGAAAAACCTACCCGAAACTCTAAAAACGGACAGCGCCGCCGAACCAGAGCCCCTGGAAACGGATGTCGCCCGTGTCGGTCTCAATCCTGAGGAACGTATTCATGCGGCGCCAGCCGACCTGGATGCCCAGGTTGTGAATCGGGTTGAACGTCGCATACACATCGATGTCGGCGTAGTTGGCCTCGTATTTTTCGTCGACCTCCGGCACCTTCATGCCGCTGATTTCGCCGGTAATTGAGAGGAACTTGACGGGATAGATCCGCACGACGGCACCGAGCGCGGGCAGCGGAGCGCGGGCGCGCGTGAACTCGTTGTTGATCGGTGACTGCAGGCGTGCCGACATCTCGGTGTAGCGCCCCTCGATGATGATCCCGAAGTACCCACGGTCGGTGTAGACGATGTCGTATTCGTAGCCGAACCGCCACACCTTCCAGTCAAAGCTCGAATTGACGGGCATGTTGACGGGATAGAGGATGCCGTTGAACACCACTTCGCGGCTGAAGGTGGACTCCGCGCTGTAACTGACCGGCGTGTACTGCACGCGGAACTTGTGTTTCTTGGCCGGGCGCAGCACGAGTCGTACGTCGGCGAACTGCGTCTTCTCGAATCCCAGATCGTCCACAAAGCTGATGTCCGTGCCGGCAATGCCGAACTGCTCCGACGAGATGACACCAAACACCGAGGGGTTCCACATGCCGCCACTCAGTTCGATGTGATAGACCTCACCGTACGGGCGGGTCGAGGGCACCGGTGCCGCGAGCTGCGCGGCGGCCAGTGACGGAATCAGTGTGGCGCCGACGAACAACGACGCAAGGAACAGACGAACGAGTCGGACACGCATTGTTATACTGCCTCCATGATGCGGGCGCTCAAGCGGCTTCGGCCCTACGTGATGAGCGCCCGGCACGCGATGCTGGTCGGTGTGGTCTGGATGGTGCTGGCCACCGGCCTCTCACTGATCGCGCCCCTGATTCTCAAATACGTCATCGACGACCTGGCTGCCGGTGCCACCCGCGGCACCCTGGCGGCCGCGGCGGCTGCCTTGCTGGGGCTGGCCATTGCCGACGGTATTTGCCGCTATTGGATGCGCCAACGGCTTATCGGCGCCTCCCGGGCCATCGAATATGCCCTGCGCAACGATTTTTTCGCCCACCTGCAGCGGCTCCCGTTGTCGTATTACCAGTCGAGCCGCATCGGGGATTTGATGTCCCGGGCCAGCAGCGACCTGGGCGCCGTCCGGATGCTGGTGGGCCCGGCGGTCATGTACGCCGGCGCCACCACCCTCGGATTTGTGGTCGCCATTGTGCTCATGGTGTCGATTGACCCGTGGCTGACGCTGCTGGCACTCATTCCGCTGCCCCTGGTCAGTATCGCCACGCATCTGTTCGGCAAGGCCATCCACGACCGGTTTGACCGCATCCAGGCACAGCTCTCTGAATTGAGCGCGGTGGTGCAGGAGTCGCTCGCTGGTGTGCGCGTCGTACGCGCCTACCGGCAGGAACCCTTTGAACTCTCACGCTTTGGTGAGGCGAACGACGAGTATGTGCGTCGCAACCGCGGCATGATTCGGCTCCAGGCGGCGTTTCATCCCAGCCTCGGCTTCTTTTTCGGCCTGAGTGGTCTCGTCGTGCTCTGGTATGGCGGCAGCAGCGTGATCAACGGCCGTATCACGCTCGGTGATTTTGTGGCTTTCAGTCGTTATCTGGTGCTGCTGAGCTGGCCGCTCATTGCGTTCGGCTGGGTGATCAACATCGTGCAACGCGGCATCGCCTCGTGGCAGCGCATGCTCGAAGTAATGGACACGGTGCCGTCGATTACCGACGCAGACGCGGACCCCTCCGCGCTCGCCGGCGGCGTGCGTGGGCACCTTGAGGTGCGCGGCCTCTCGTTCACCTATCCCGGCACGACCGAGCCGGTGCTGACCGACATCTCGTTCACCGCCCAACCCGGCCAGACCGTCGCGATCGTCGGGGCCACCGGGTCCGGCAAGTCCACGCTGCTGCAACTGGTGCCGCGCCTGCACGACCCGCCTGAGGGCACGATTTTCCTGGACGGGATGGATGTGCGTCATGTGCCGCTGGATCGCCTGCGACGCTCGATGGGCGTTGTGCCGCAGGAACCCTTTCTGTTCTCGGACACAGTGGCGCACAACATCGCCTTTGGTCTCGATGGCGACCCTCCGGGTGACGCCGTGGCAACCGCGGCGTTGACGGCGGGCCTTGATGTGGATGTGGCCGGATTCGGCAAGGGATTCGACACCATGGTTGGCGAACGCGGGATCACGTTGTCGGGCGGTCAGAAACAACGCGCGGCCATCGCCCGGGCGCTTCTGGTGGATCCGAAAATTCTCATCTTTGACGATGCCTTGTCGGCGGTGGACACGACGACGGAAGACCTGATCCTGCGCCGCCTGCGCGAGGTGCGACAGACCCGCACGTGCCTGATCGTGGCGCACCGCATGTCCACGGTGCGGGATGCGGATCTCATCCTCGTGCTCGATGCCGGCCGCATCGTGGAGCGGGGCACGCACGAGTCACTGGTCGCCCTTGGCGGCGTGTATGCCGCGATGGAGCGGCGTCAGCGTCTCGAACAGGAGCTGGCGGCGTCATGAGCACGATGCAGGACGACGCGATCGAGAAGGCGTACGACGGTGCGCTCATGCGCCGCTTACTGCGGTATCTGCGGCCTCATCTGCTCTGGGTCGGTGTGGCCTTCATCGCCATCGTCGGCGGCTCACTGGCCGATCTGGCGACACCGTGGTTAACAGCCAGGGCGATCGACAACCACATCGCGATCGGCGACCTGGACGGGTTGTGGCGACTGGGCCGCTGGTTCCTGTTGGTGCTCGTGACGTCGTTTGTCTTCGAGTACATCCAGACGTCGGTGATGCAGTCGGTAGGGCAGCGCATCCTGCATACCGTGCGGCGGGATGTGTTCGCGCATCTGCAGCGGCTGGATGTGAAGTTCTACGATCGCAACCCGGTGGGCCGGTTGATGACACGCGTCACGACCGACGTGGATGCACTCAACGACCTGTTCTCGTCCGGGGTCGTGACCGTCTTCGGCGACCTGATCATGCTCTTCGGCATCATGGCGATCATGATCGCCATGGATTGGCGCCTGGCACTGGTGGCGTTCTCCGTGCTGCCGCTGATCGCGTGGGCAACCGCGTGGTTCCGGCGCAATGTGCGCGAGAACTATCGGCAGGTGCGGGGTCTGGTGGCCCGCCTGAACGCCTTCATGCAGGAACACCTGACCGGCATGGGCACCGTGCAGTTGTTCAGTCAGCAGACCCGCAGCTACCAGCAGTTCGAGGCAATCAATCGCGACCATCGCGACGTCAACATCCAGTCGATTTTTTATTACGCGCTGTTTTACCCGATCATCGAAGTGCTCGCCGCGCTCTCAGGCGCGCTGATCGTGCTGGCCGGTGGGTGGTGGGCACTTGAGGATCAGGTGAGCGTCGGTGTGCTGGTGGCGTTCCTCCAGTACTCACGCCGGTTCTTCCAGCCCATCAGTGACCTCTCGGAAAAATTCAACATCCTGCAAGCGGCGATGGCGGCGTCTGAGCGCATCTTCGGTTTGCTCGATACACCAGTCGAGATGCCGACGCCGGCCGCGTCGCAGGAGCGGCGGTTTGATGGCCCTGGCAAAATCGAATTTGAGCACGTCTGGTTTGCCTACAAGGACGAGGAGTTCGTGCTCCGCGATGTCTCGTTCGTCGCCGAACCTGGCCAGCGCATCGGCATCGTCGGCGCCACCGGCTCAGGCAAGACAACCATCATCAGCCTGCTGCTGCGGTACTACGACGTGTCGCAGGGCCGCATTCTTGTGGACGGTATCGATGTGCGTGAGTGGCCGCTCGATCAGTTGCGGACGCGCTTCGGATTGGTGCTGCAGGACGTGCACCTGTTTTCCGGTACGGTCGCAAGCAACATTCGCCTGGGACGTGCGGACATTACGGACGCGGCCATCAGAGCGGCCGCCACCGCCGTGCATGCCGACCGTTTCATTGACCGCTTGCCGCAGGGCTACGACACCGCCGTGGCGGAGCGTGGTGCCACGTTGTCGGTCGGACAGAAACAGTTGTTGTCGTTTGCCAGAGCGCTCGCGTTTAATCCAGCGGTGCTGGTGCTCGACGAAGCGACCTCCAGCATCGACACCGAGACGGAAAGTGTGATCCAGGATGCTCTGCACACGTTGATGGCTGGGCGCACGGTCTTCGCCATCGCTCATCGCCTGTCGACCATTCAGGACATGGACCGCATTCTGGTGCTGCACAAAGGCAAGATTCGCGAGAGCGGCACCCACCGGGAGTTGCTCGCGCTGGGCGGCATCTACTTCAGGTTGTGGGAGACCCGGCCGCTCATCGCACCGACGTCTCCGGATCCCATCCCAGGCGAAGCACGGTGACCGCCGCGCGGCGGCGCCCGAAATCCAGCGCCTCGTAACAACTCCACATGTAGATGTCGAGGATGCGCCCCTGAACGGCGGGTCCGGTGTCGAGCACGGTGTAGATGCCCTCATATTTGTCGGGCACCCCTTCGATACGAATCACCGATCCCAAAGGCAGCACCTTCGGATCGGCCGCCGCCATGCCCGCCTTCACACGTACGCCTGAGGCCGTCGTGGTGCCCTTGCAATACGCCGTCACCTGAAAACGCACCGTCGCGCCAGGCGTCGGGTCTTCCGTTTCGCTGGCGGATTCGAGTCGAGCCTGGCGCGAATCCGGAATGACCTGCTCGTAGATGACGATGAACGCCAGGGCCGCGAGGGCCATGACGACAAGCTTCATCCGGAGGGAGCGGGACACGGTCCAGGCCATGGGGAGCCCACACTCTACTACGGCCGGCGGCGTGGGAACCCTGCACCGCCTCGCGCGGTTCCTGGTTCATCGGTTCATGGTTCCTGGTGCCGTTCCAGGTTCCAGGTGCGTGGTTCAGGTCAGAAGTGGGAGAATCCGGGCTCGAGGGGCGTGGGGCCGTTTTCGCCGACCAGCACCACGTCGCGGCCCTTGGTGCAGACGCCGATGTCGGTGACGGGGACTTCTCCGGCCTGACGAATGGCTGTCAGAAACATGCGGGTGCGCCGTTTGGATACGGCAAACAGCAGTTCGTAGTCCTCACCGCCTGACAAGGCCTGCTCGAGTGTGGCGGCCGGATGGACGGGCACGAGACCAGCGGTGATTTCTGCGCCGCAGACGCTGGCTTCGCAAATTTGGTGCACGGCATCGGCGAGGCCGTCCGACAGATCCATGCACGCCGTGGCTGTGCGTGTGTTCGCCACGATGGTCCCTGTGCGCAGTCGTGGGGCCGGACGTCGCTGCGCGTCGACGCACGCGTCTGTCCCCGCGGCCAGTGACACAAGCCCAACGGCAGCCGCGCCAAGCGCGCCCGTCACAAACAGCCGGTCGCCGGGCCTCGCCCCTGCGCGCCGCATGACGCGTCTGGGACGAACAGCACCGATGGCCGTCACATCGATGTGCAGACCGCCGGGGGAGCGAGTGATGTTGCCACCAACGAGCGGCATCTTCGCGCTGGTCGCCAGTGTCAGCAGCCCGTCGAGCAGGGCGTCGAAGTCATCAAGCGGATAGTCGGGGGGCAACGCGAGTGACAGCAGCAGCGCGCGCGGGGTGGCACCCATCGCGGCGAGATCGCTCAGGTTGACGGCGAGTGCCTTGTGGCCGATGTCGCGTGCGCTCGACCACGCTCGTCGAAAGTGGATGCCTTCCACGAGACTGTCGGTGGTGACCACCTCGACCATGCCGCGCGCGGGGGCGAGCACGGCCGCGTCATCACCAATGCCGGTGAGCACCCAGTCCGGTGAAGAGGGAACACGTGCGCGGAGTCGCGCGATGAGCGCACGTTCGGTGAGATCGGCAATCGTCAATGGGTGGAACCTGAAGAGAGTGGCCCCGCTTTGCCGTGTGGGGAGGTCGAATGAACCTGCGAGTGCAGGTGGAACCGCTCAGAGCCGCGCTTCAGGCTTCCTCGCCATGGAGGCATGCACACCACGCGGCATTGCAGCTCACTTGTGAAAAAAGCATCGGCTCAAACGACACTCCGAACCATCACGAGCAAAGCAGGACGCCGGATCGATCCTACACTGCTATTCGCTGTTGTCCACTGAGAACTGCATCCACAAGGCGTTCGAGGGCGGCGGTACGTTCCTGCACCTGCCCTTCGATGCCCTGGCCGTCCGCGCGTGCGCGGTAGAGTTCATCCGCAAGATTCAGCGCGGCGATGACGGCGATGCGCAGGGAATCGGCACTCGACAGTTCGTCGGCGGCCAACCGCATCTTTTGATCGACATACGTGGCAAGCTCCGCGATGTACGCCTGGTCAAGATCACTCCGGACAGCGTACCGCTGTCCATGAATCTCGACGGTGACAACGCGGGTGTTCATGGTCAGAGGTTGAGCTTGTCGATGTGCGCGATCATCTCGACCACGCGGTTGCGGATCTTTTCGCGCTCTTCGCGCAAGGCGGTGGCCTCCGTGTTTGAGGCTTCGGTTTCAGCCAGTCGCGTCTTGGCTACTTCCAGCTCCCGTTCCAGGCGAGCCACCGAATCGAGTGCCTGCGTCCGTTCGGTCCGCAGGGTTTCGATCATGCCGACCAGCTGTCGAAGTTTGTCTTCGAGCCGGTCAATGGGTTGAAGGTCCGTCGTCGTTCGTGACATCACAATCCTCGTACCGCTGCGCCGCACTCCGCCTGGAGGGCCGCGATGATGACGGCCATGGCCGCATCCACTTCCTCGTCGGTCAGCGTGCGGTCGGCATCACGGAACGTGAGCCGGTACGCCAGGCTGACCTTGCCGTCAGGGATACCCGTTCCCTGATAGCGATCAAACTCCCGCACCTCACGCAACGTGAGACAGGAGGGTTGTCGAATAGTGGCACGAACGGTCGCTGCAGACAAGGAGGCGTCCACCACCAGCGACAGGTCGCGCACGATGGCCGGAAAGCGGGGGAGCGCGGCGACCTTCCGGGGTGACGAGGGGTCGCCGGCCAGTGCGGTGAGATCCAGTTCGCCGGCGACCACGATGACCCCGGCGGGCAGGCCGCGGGCGTCGGCGACCGCCGGGTCGATCTGGCCGATCGTGCCAATGAGGCGGTCGGTGTGCAGCGCGGCGGTGCGGCCACGCACAAAGCCTGGTGCCTCCGTCGCGCTCACGGTCGTGGTCAGCCCCCACCCTTCCGTCAGGAGGTCGGCGATGCCGAGTGCATCGAACAGGTCCACGGACACCGACCGCGTGCTCCAGTGGGCGTCCCGTGTGCCGCAAAGCACCCAGGCGACCCGTTGGGTTTCGCCTGACGCCAGGAACGCTGCACCGGCTTCAAACAGGCGTATGTCGGTGAGACCGCGGCGGCGGTTGTAGATCAGTGAGTCGAGCAGTCCGGGAATCAGGGACGGACGCAGGACGGCGAACTTCTCAGAGAGGGGATTCGCGATCGTGACAAGGGGCGCGCCGGGGGTCGCGAACGGCGCGGCGGCGACTTCTTCCATGAACGTGAACGTGACGGCTTCCTGCAGGCCGGCGCCGCACAACACACGACGCAGCCAGCGCGCACGCGAAATGCCGGAGTCGGAGGGGCGCGGGGCTGATCGCAGGGCCGGGAACGTGGCGGGGATGCGATTAATGCCCCAGTGCCGTCCCACTTCCTCGATGAGGTCGGCTTCGCGAGCCACGTCGACACGTGCAGTGGGCGGCGTAACCTGCCAGTGGCCGTCGGCCGCCTGCGTGACCACGAATCCGAGGCTGCCGAGAATCCGTTCCACATCCGCACCCGGCACGTCGTCGCCGAGCAAACGTGCAAGACGGGTCGGACGCAGCGCGATTGGCGCCCGCGTGACCGGTGCCGGGTAGGCGTCGGTCACGTCGCTGGTGCGGCGGCCAGCTCCGATCTCCTCGAGGAGGGTCAGCGCACGCTCAATGGCCGCCACCGTGCCGCCAATGTCTGCGCCACGTTCGAACCGTGTTGATGCTTCGGTCTTCAGACCGAGTTTCTTGCTCGTCGCACGCACCGTGGCCGGTTGGAACCACGCACTCTCGAGCGCAATCTGCGAGGTGGCACCGGAGACTTCAGAACTCGCGCCGCCCATCACGCCCGCGATGCCGACGACCCGGTCTCGGTCGGCGATGACCAGCATCGACGGATCCACCTTGCGGTTCTGCCCGTCGAGCGTCTTCACCGTTTCGCCCGCACGTGCCTGCCGGGCCACGAGCGCGGGACCAGCGATCTTCGCCACGTCGTACGCATGCATCGGCTGACCCAGCTCAAGCATCACGTAGTTGGTGACGTCCACGATGTTGTTGATCGGGCGCACGCCGCAGGCGGTGAGGCGATCAGCCAACCACGCCGGCGAAGGGCCAACAGTTACGTCAGCGGTGGCCACCGAGAACCGCGCACAGAGCGGTGATGCGATGGTCACCTGGACTGCGGACCGCGGACTGAGGACCGCGGACTGTGTGGCGGACTGTGTGGCGGACTGCGGACCGCGGACCGCGGACCGCGGACTGTGGACTGCGGACCGAAACCCCGTGGCCGCTTCCCGAGCGAGGCCACGCACCGAGAGGCAGTCGGGCCGGTTGGCGGTGATTTCGAAGTCGATCGTGTCGCCTTCGATGGACGCGATCTCGAAACCGCCCGCCGCGATGTGGTGAGCGATGTCTTCGACTGACGTGGACTCTGGAAGGCCCGCGAGGTCGCGGATCCAGGATGCGGGTGCCTTCACAGGGCCACCTGCTCGAGGAAGCGGAGGTCGTTTTCGTAGAACATGCGGATGTCATCGACGCCGTACAGGCGGAGCGCGAGGCGTTCGATTCCCATGCCGAACGCGAAGCCCGTGTATTTGTCCGAGTCGTACCCGACGGCCTCGAACACGGCCGGGTGCACCATGCCGCAGCCGAGGATTTCGATCCAGCCGGTGTGTTTGCAGAGGTTGCAGCCCTTGCCGGCGCAGCCCTGGCACTCCACATCAAGTTCGGCCGACGGTTCGGTGTAGGGGAAGAAGCTGGGACGGAACCGTGTGGCCACACGGCCACCGAAGAACTGTTCGGCAAAGCCGTTGAGTGTGCCGCGCAGGTCGCCAAGGCTGATGCCTTCGTCCACCACAAGTCCTTCAATCTGCGTGAACATCGGCGTGTGTGTGGCATCGAACTGGTCGCGTCGATAGACACGGCCTGGGGCGATCACACGGACCGGCGGCTCATGGGTTTCCATGTACCGAATCTGCATGCCCGAGGTGTGTGTGCGCAGCAGCGTCGCTGCGCGACCGCCATCAGGCACCGGTACCGGCTGCGCCAGGTACAACGTGTCCTGCATGTCGCGCGCCGGATGTTCGGCCGGCATGTTCAGCGCTTCAAAGTTGTGCCAGTCGTCTTCGAGCTCCGGCCCCTCAAGCACCTGATAGCCCATCGCAAGAAAGATGTCTTCGACGCGTTCGCGCACCTGCGTCAGGGGATGGCGGCGGCCAAGGCGCGGCTGGCGTCCAGGCAGTGTGACGTCGAGCGCGTCCTTGGGTGGGGCCGATGCGATCGCGGCGGCCTCGCGTGCGTCGAGCGCCGCTTCGATCTCCTGCTTCAGGGCGTTGGAGGCGGCACCCAGTGTGCGCTTCTCTTCTGGCGTGGCCGAGGCGATGGACTTGACGAGTGCGGTGATCAGGCCTTGTTTGCGGCTGAGGAACTGATCGCGCAGGGCCTTGAGGTCGGCCGGTGTCGAGGCCGCCGCGAGGGCGGCCTGAAATTGTGAGCGGAGGGTGTCAACGGACCAGGCGGACATGCCCGGTCATTGTACAAGGCTCCGCAGGAATCAGCCGTGTTGTGCGGTGGCCATCGTTTACACTTGGGCGATGACGTTCCGCATGGACAGGCGCGCGATCGCAGTGGTGGAGGCCGCACGCCACGGGCACGCGGGTCACGAGGTGGCCTATTGGCGGTCACGGCCACCTGCCGAGCGTGTTGCGGCGGTGGAGTTTCTGCGGAGGCAGTCTCATGGACCTGGCACCCGACTTCAGCGAGTTCTTGAAGTCACTCAACGCCTGTCGCGTTGAATATGTCGTGGTTGGGGGCTATGCGCTGGCCCTGCACGGCGCTCCTCGCTACACCGGTGACATAGACATTCTTGTTCGCCCAACCCCTGAGAACGCTGAGCGGGTGCTGACGGCGGTCGGTGCCTTTGGGTTTCCCACCGGGGCCCTGTCGGTCGCGCGAGTTGTCGACCCACGCTGCGTGATCCAGATGGGCACGCCACCGGTTCAGGTGCATGTGATGAGTGCAATTGATGGCGTAACCTGGGATCAGGTCTGGGATGGACATGAGGTCGCGGTGCTCAGCGGTCAGTCGATTCCCTTCATTGGTCGACAGGCGTTCCTTCAAAACAAGCGAGCGGCCGGACGAGCCAAGGACCTGGCGGATATCGAGGCCCTTGGCGGAGAGCCGGAGAATTGAGGCGCTGGTCGTTCCAGGATGTGTGCGAAGCGATCAGCGGATGAGTGCATCGGGCGAGCTTCGATTCAAACAGTTCGTCGTACTGCGACATGTCGTACCCGAACAGCGCGTACGACTCGGTAAACGACCCGCGACCGAGAATCACCTCCGCACGGCCGTGCGAGAGCGCATTTAGTGTAGAGAACCGCTGGAACACCCGCACCGGATTCAGCCTGGATGTCTTCGCCGCAATTGCAGCCAGCACCACCTCGGGTGCCGACACGGCAGGGCCTGCGCCTGCGAGACCCGCGCCCCATCAGCGCCGACCGTGACGTCACCAAACGTATCGAGACCAAGTTGAATCACAGACGACATGCTTCAGGGGAACCCGGTCCAGAAGTTGACGTAGGCCGGCCCGCTTGACACGGGTCGGGGGTCGGCACAGACTGCTCACATCGCACACATGAGAGTCCCGTTCAACCGCATTGGGAAGGTGTGTGCGGACGCCGAGGGGCAGCGAAGATGGAATCCGTAATCTACTGGCTCGGCCGCGCGCGCGATTTGCTCGATATTCCCGTCATCAACTCGGGCGACACCCGCATCACGCTGTGGTCAATCGGGTACTTCGTGGTGCTCGTCATCCTGCTGTTCTGGGTGGCGCGTCGGGTGGAGCGCTGGTTCGAGGCCGGGCTCCTGGCGCGCACAGGACTCGACATCGGAGCGCGGCGCGCCGCCGGCACAATCACCCGCTACCTGCTGCTGCTGATCGGCTCTCTCATCATTGTGCAGACGGCGGGCATTAATTTGACGACGTTCAACGTGCTGGCAGGCGCCATTGGCATCGGTGTGGGCTTCGGTCTTCAGAACGTCGTAAGCAACTTCTTCGCCGGGATCATCATCATGTTCGAGCGGCCGATCAAGATCGGCGATCGCATCGAGGTGAGCGGGGTCGAAGGGGATGTGATGGAGATCGGCGTGCGCGGCACAACCGTGGTGACCAACGACAACATCGCGATTATCGTGCCCAACTCGAGCTTCATCACCGAGAACGTGGTGAACTGGAAATACCACGGCGACACCGTGCGGTTCCGTATTCCGGTCAGTGTGGCCTACGGCAGCGACGCCCGTGAGGTGGAGCGGATCCTGCTCGAGGTGGCGTTGGGCCAGCCCGACGTGCTCAGGGTGCCTCCTCCCGCTGTGCGGCTGATGGAGTTCGGCGACAACGGCCTGCACTTCGAACTGCGCGCGTGGTCGATGACGCTCGTGCACCGCAAGGGCCAGCTGGTGAGTAACCTGAACTTCGCAATCTACGATGCGTTCCGCCGCGCCGGCATTGAGTTCCCGTTTCCACAGCGCGACCTGCACATCCGCAGCGGCACGCTCGACGTGCGGCAGGTGGCTGACCAGTCATAAACGACGAAACGTAGGGTACGGACAGTGCGTCGTCGGCATGCTCCGCCAGCCCGTTGTATAGTCCTCGTCACCGAATGATCCTGCATGAGCCGATAGCCATCGTCTCTGCGGCCTGCCGGTTTCCGGGAGCTGGCACGCCCGCAGAGCTGTGGCGGCTCGCACAGGGCGGACGGACCTGCTTCGGTCCGCCTCCACACGACCGATGGCCGACGGCCACGACGTTTGTCGGCGCCTTCCTCGATGATGTCGAAAGCTTCGATGCCGAACGGTTCCGCATCGCGACCAGTGATGTGGCCGCGATCGATCCGCAACAACGTCTCATCCTGACGCTGGTCGACGAAACGAGGTCTCTGGGGCCACCCCTCGAGACCTCTGAGGTCGGTGTCTTTATGGGCGCTGGTCATCCGGCCAACGTCGAAGAGGTGAGCCGCGTTGTTCTGCACGCCGGTTCCAAAGAACTGCTGGCCGGCAACCTCCTGAGCCTCATCGCCGCGCGAGTGGCCTACACGTTCGACCTGCACGGCCCGGTCGCCACGATCGATTCCGCGTGCGCGTCGTCACTGGTCGCACTCCATCAGGCGTGCCAGGCCCTGCGGGCCGGGGAATGTGAAGCGGCGTATGTCGGCGGCGTACATCTGAATCTCACACCGCTGGTGCACCGACTGTTCGAGCGCGCCGGGGCACTGTCACCAAGCGGCCGGCTGCTGCCATTCAGCGAGGACGGGGATGGCACCCTGCCCGCCGACGGTGCCGGCGTCATCGTCATTGAACCGCTGTCGCGCGCCAGGCGACTGGGGCATCGGGTGTGGGCGACCATCCTGGGATCAGCGGTCAACAACTGCGGCCGGACCATGGGCGTGATGGCGCCCAAACCGGCGCGGCAGATCACGGTCATGCAACGGGCTCTGGCCAACGCCCAGGTGTCTTCGGCAGATATCCGGTTTGTGGAAGCCCATGCGACGGGCACCAGACTCGGGGATGCCATCGAGCGACGCAGCATCACCGCGGTCTATCCGCACGGGCCGAGGGTCGGTGCCATCAAGGGACAAATCGGGCACGCGCTCACCGCAGCCGGCATGGCCAGCCTCATTCGGACCATCGGGGAATTGGGCAGTGGTGATCGTGGTGCGGTGAACGCCTTCGGGTTCGGCGGCACCAACGCCCACGTCGTACTGCGCGGTGAAGATGCCCCGCGAGAAGCCGCGGCGACGACGAAAGGCGAAGCCGACGACGATCTTGAACCATGGGTGTCGGTCGTCGAACGTGGGCCCGGTCACGAACCCCGCTTTCGGCCGGCACCAGCGGGCACTGACGCGCTGCGGATGGGCGGGCGGTACCTGCTGACGGGCGGCTCCGGCGGCCTCGGGCGGGAGGTGGCCCGGTTCCTTGCCCGAGAGTACCACGCGAGACTGCTACTCACCGGCCGCCGCCCCTTGGACAGGGAGTTGGAGTCGTTCCTCGAAACACTGGACGCCGACGGCGGTCGCGCCGTGTATGTGCAGGCCGATCTCACGTGCGACGCCGACGTCACGCGCCTGATTGCCGCTACTCGGGCCCATGTCGGCGAGGTGGACGGCCTCTTTCATCTGGCTGGTGTGACGGGGGACGACGCCGTCGCCGTCAAACGCGACGGTCTGCTGGCGCTTCGTGCGCTCGACTCGCCGCTGACCGTGCTCTTCTCATCAATCGCCGCGCTGTTCACGTCCCTGGGTGCAGGGCTCGAGGCGTACGCGGCTGCCAACGCGTGGCTCGACACCTACGCGATCGCGGAAACTCAGGCAGGACGGCAGGTCGTCAGCATCGCGTGGGCGCCGTGGACGGACGTGGGCATGGCGGCGCCGCACGCCGCGTTCTATCGCCAGCGCGGGATCGAACCCATCGCACCAGCACTCGCCGTGCGCGCGATGCGCCGGGCCATCGCGGCCGGCGCGCCGCACGTGGCCATCTTCCGGCGCGATCCCGTTGACGACGACATTCAGGAGAAGCCGGCCGCGGAAGACCTCCGCCGGGAGGTCTACGCGCTCATCGCGCAGTTCGGCAACATCCCCGCGAGTGAGATTCGTGGTGATGCGCATCTGATGACGCTCGGGATCGACTCGTTGTCCGCCGTTGATCTCGTCTTCGCGTTGGAACAACGGCTTGGGCAGTCCATCCCGACGACCTTCCTGTTTGAATACGACACCGTCGACGCCCTGATCGACGGGCTCGCGCGCCTCGCGCCACGGCTCTCGACGGGCCCGATCACGCCGGCGCCCACACAACCCGAACGCGGCCCCCTGCCGCTGCTCGACACGCAGCAGACGTTCCTGGTGCAGCAGCGGTTCTTTCCGGACCTTCCGTGCAATGTCTTCCTCGCGTGCACCGTACACACGCCGGATGGCGCGCCGCTCGACCGGGCAACTCTCGCCGAAGCGCTCGCGGTCGTGGTGCGGCGCCACCCGGTGCTGCGTTCGGTGGTCGGCCGCGATCGTTGCCAGTGGGTGCAACGTCTGGGCGAGAACGCGCCGACGCTGGTATGGGTCACCCACGTCGATGACGAAGCGGTGGCCAACACCGTGCTCGACCTCGAGCGGGGCCCGCTGATGCACATCGTCAGCGACGGTCACCGGGTCGCGCTGCAGGCACACCACCTGCTGCTCGATGCCTGGAGCGCCAAGCTCATCCTCGAAGAACTGTTCGCCGCGTACACCGCTCCGCCTCTTTCGTCGGGACCGACGGCCGACTGGTGGACCGCCTCTCCACTTCTGTACCAGGCGAGCACGAAGGTGTCCGATCCCGAGTTCTGGCGCGAGCGGCTCGCACGGCTGCCGCCGCTGCCGCTGCCGTGGGACGGCGACGTCAGCGCGACCCCACGAGGGCCCGCGCGCGCGCACGGGCTGGTGTTGTCTGCACAGGTGACGCAGGGCCTGGAGGCGCTCGCCATTCAGGAAACGGTCACGCTGTCGGCGCTCGTGCTCGCCGGCTACGCACAACTCCTCTTCAACATCAGCGGCCAGCACGATCTCCTCATTCGAGTGGCGATGGCACGCCGCGACCTGCGGATGGACGATGTCGGCACGGTGGTGGGCGCATTCGCGGATAGCCTGCCTGTGAGGATCACGCTGCGGCCCGGAGAAAGACCTGGGGCGCTTGCACGTCGCGTACAGGCCGAACTGCTCGCCGTCCGGCAGCACAGCGATGGCGCGTCGTCGGTCGCGTTGGCGAAGCTCGGGGACCGGGCCGGCACCGGGCCGGCGGGTCTGACGCCCGCAGGGTTCAGCTTCGTCAATCTCGACGCACCGGCAACGATCGGTGACCTGCGCCTCGACGGCATCTCGGGCGCGTCGGCGTCTGGGTTTACGCGCCTCGGCCTGATTGGCTGGAACACCGGCGGTCGGCTGGGTTTCTCCTTCAACTATCTCGAAAGCCTCTTCCACCCGCCGACGGTTGCGGCCATGGCCTCCGGACTCGAAGACGTCTTCGTCCAGTGGACCTCTCCTCGAATCACCGTTCAGACGGAACACCGGTTGGAGGGGGAGCTTGTCCGCGCGTGCGAACGTTTTGGCGACCGTCTGCTGATGCCGGGCCTCGGGTACGCGGACCTTGCCCGCGGTTCCGCGGCGTTGGCCGCCAGGCTCTCCGGTTCGCGCGTCGCCGTGCTCGCCGATCCAGGACCAGAAGGCACGCTGGCCATCGTCGCAGCTCTGCGGGCCGGTGCCACCTACGTCCCCCTGGATCCCGACTGGCCCGATGCCCGCATCGCGAGCGTGCTCGGCGAAGCGGAGCCGGCCCACCTGCTGACCGGCACGGAGTCGTTGGAACGTGCCACGCGGCTCGCGGGTGCCATTCCGATTATCCCGGTGGATGTGCGCACGTGGGCGTCGGCGCCGCAGCCTGCCTCTACGGGCGTCTTCGATGTGCACCCTGCCTACATCATGTTCACCTCGGGGAGCACCGGTCGTCCGAAGGGGGCGGTGGTGGGTCACACGGCGGTGTTGACGTTGCTCGATTGGGTGCAGCGAATGTTACGCGCCGATGCGGATGACTGCTTCCTGCAAAGCTCGGCACTGACCTTCGGCGCGTCGCTGCGCCAGACCTTCGCGCCGATCCTGATTGGCGCGCGCGCCACTCCGCTGCCGCCCCACAAAAAGAAGGACCCGTCCGCGGTGCTCGACGCGCTGGCCGAACATCGCGTGACGATTCTCAACTGTGTGCCCTCGCTGTGGTCACTGCTGATGGATGCCGCGGAGAAACGGGGCTCGGCGATGGCGCTATCGGCGCTGAAGTGGCTGCTCGTCGGTGGGGAAGCCGTGCCGCTCGCCTATTGGCATCGCTGGCGCACGCTTGTGCCTGGTGGCCCCCGTGTGGCCAACCTGTATGGGGGCGCTGAAACCATCGCGAACGTTACGTGGTTCGAAGTCCCGCGGGATTTTGACTCGGAGGAGGCCTACCTGCCGATCGGCTGGCCTCGGTATGGGATGACACCCACGCTGGAAGAGTCCGGTGAGATGGTCGTGTCCGGGCCGATTGCCGACGGGTATCTGAATCCTGAAGACCGCGGATTCGTCCGCGACCCGCAGCTCGGATGGTGTTATCACACAGGCGATCTCGCCCGTCTGACTCACGACGGCGCCTGGCTGTATCTGGGCCGACGGGATCACCGCGTGCAGATCCACGGCAACCGCGTGGAGTTAGGCGAGATCGAAGCCGCCCTCTGCCGTGTTGAGGGTGTCGGTGCCGCGCGGGTGGACTACCAGCATTCGCGCTTGATGGCAGTGCTCGAGGTGCGGGACGGTGCGTTCCCCGATCCCAGGGCCGTTCGCGCGTTCGTGGCGTCGCGCCTGTCAGCGCACATGGTGCCGCACGACATTCAATACACCCGGCAGCTCGAACGAAACAGCACAGGCAAGATCGTGCGGCCAAAGTCCGTCGAGCATGGGCGCGCGCTGGCACCCGCGGCGCCGGCACCCGCCGCCAGTCTGGAAACGGCATTGGGACAGATCTGGCAGCGGCTGCTGCGCCTCGATCGCCAGCCAAACCCAGAGGACGACTTCTTTCATCTGGGGGGAGACTCACTACTGGCGATTGAGATGATCCTGGAGGCCGAGTCCCTGGTCGGTCGGCGGATCTCACCGCTCGTCGTTCATGCCCACCATCGGCTGTCACAACTGACACGTGTGATCCTCGACGGAGGCATTGCATCACCGACTGAACGGCCAGACGCGGTGAGCGTGGCGGCCAGCGGTGCAGTGGGCATCGAACGTCCGCTCGGCCCGGTGCAGCGTGGGTTCTGGTTGGCGTCGCGACACTCTGGCGTGCAACCCGTGTGGACCGTTCGCGTGCCCATCCGTGGGTCGCTGAACCATGACACGTTCGTTGCCGCTGTGGAGTGGGTGCAGAACCGACACCCGATCCTGCGCACGCAGTTTTCAGGCGAGCTGCATCGGCCGACGCAACGGTTCGGCGCGGGGCCTAAAATTTTGGTCTCGTTCGACGACGTCTCAGCGCTGACGGATGCTGACCGCGATCGTGCCTTGACCCGACACCATGGGGAAGCACTCGCCGCGGACATCCCTCTCACCGGCGCACCGCTGCTGCGTCTCCGGCTCACCCGCGTAAGCGCCGACGAACACATGCTGCTCGCCAGTGGCCATCACATCGTCAGCGACGCGCACAGCGCGTGGGTGCTGCTGGCCGAATTGTTCGAACACTGCCGACGGAGTGCACGCGGCGAAGCCGTTGCGCCGCCGGTTCCGGAAGTTCGTTACGCCGACGTGATCGCGACGCCGGCTGCGCCACCCGATCCGTTCTGGCGCGAGTACCTTGGCTCCCACGCCGAAACGGCTGGGTCAAGCGACGCCGAGGTCACCGCAGAAGACGGATACACAAAGGTGACGTTCGACGCCGCGGCATTCGCGCGCCTCCGCCGGGCGGCCGCCGCAGCCGGCACGAGCCCGTTCGGCCTCGTCTTCGTGGCCGCGGCACAGAGCCTCCACGAACTGATTGACGAAGACAGTTTCGTCCTGGCGACCGCGACGGCGGGCCGGGATGCCAATCCGGAGCGCTGGGCGGACGCGGTCGGACCGTTTGCGTTTGGTGTCCCGGTGGTCGTCAGCCGGGGCTCCGATTCCGGTGTGCTCGAACGTTTGCATCAGGCCCTGGCGCATGCGACCAGTGTGCCCGCGAGCCTTCCGCCTCTGCTGGGTGCGGCCGGCGGGACAGGTCTTGGCCGCTATTTCATCAGCTGGCTCGAAACATCCGCATCGTCACGGCTCATCGACGGAGACGGACTGGCGCCCAGGTGGGATGAGATCGATTTGCGTTTCCGCACGGATGCGACGGCCACGGCGGTCAGCATCGCCGCGCTGGCCCATGACGGGCTCACGCTCCACGTGCGGGGCCGCGTGGACGTGGAACGGCTGGCTCGCGCCATGGAACTGCGGCTGCGGGACACATGTGCGACCAGGGCGGCTCTCATCGTGTATGCGCCGAACGGCATGACCCTGCCCGTGGCCACGCCGACCCTGGTTGAGACCGTGCGGGGCGGTGGCGGGGTGACCGAGGTCATGCTGTTGCCGCTGCACGCCGGCGACCTGGGTGACCACGCACGCGTGCGCGCTCTTCTACGTCAGGCGATCGACCAGTCGCAGGCGGACGTGATCGCGCTCGCGGGGATGTTACCCAGCCTCACAGGCCTGGCTACCGACCGATTGTCTCAACGGGACGTGCTGCTCACGACCGGGCACGCGGTGACTGTCGTGGCGATGCTCAAGACCGTCGAACGAATTTTGGACGCCACGGGACGCCGCTGGGACCAGGCTCGCGTCGGCATCGTGGGGTTTGGCGCCATCGGCCAGGCGACGCTGCAGGTGTGTGTGTCGCGCATGGGCAAGCCGGCGCACGTGTCCATCGCGGATCCGAAATTCGGAACCGACATCAGCGCTCTCGACGGTTGCGATCTTATTCTCGGGGCGTCGAGCGCCGGCCATGTCCTGGACGTGGACCGTCTGGCGCCTGGAACGCTCGTGGTTGACGATTCGTTCCCACGCTGTTTTGCTGACGACCAGGCGTGGCGGCGTATGGAGCAGTCGCGCGACGTGCTGCTGGTGGGCGGCGGCATGCTCGACGTGGGTGCACTTGAGCGGTCCTCGCCGTTTCCCCAGGCGCAGGCACTGCGCGCCCTCTTTCCCACGCGCTGGCTGCCCGGCTGCCATGCCGAAGCGTTGCTGCTGTCACTGCGCCCAGAGTTGGGTGCGACCGTCGGACAGGTCGAACTGCGGCGTGCGCGGCAGATCCTCGCTGCGGTTGATGCGCTGGGCTGGCAGGCGGCGCCATTACACCTGGGCGTGCGGGAAATTCCCGAAGACTGGACGGCCAGCCTTCGGTAGCGAGGCGCCAAGTGTTGCCGCATTCTCTCGTGGCGGTGCGAACGGGTGCAGGGTCGACGGCCCTCTCCCACGGGTCGTGACCGGATACACTCTGCGTCTCATGTCCCTGTCCGCAGGTTCCCGCCTTGGCTCTTATGAAGTGATGGCCCCTTTGGGCGCAGGCGGGATGGGCGAGGTGTATCGCGCCCGCGACACCAAACTCGACCGCGACGTCGCCCTGAAGATCCTGCCCGCGTCGTTTGCGGGTGACCCCGACCGGCTGATGCGGTTCGACCGCGAGGCAAAGGCCCTCGCGGCGTTGAGCCACCCGAACATCGCGGGGATCTACGAAATGGCGCCGGGACCCGACGGCAATTCGTCGGTCCTCGTCATGGAACTGGTCGAGGGCCAGGACCTGTCGGTGCTCATCGCGCGAGGCCCGGTGCCCGTGGAAGACGCGCTGGCCATCGCCAGGCAGATTGCCGCCGCGCTCGAGGCCGCGCACGAACGGGGCATCATCCATCGCGACCTGAAACCTGCCAACGTCAAGGTGCGGACGGACGGCACGGTCAAGGTGCTCGACTTCGGACTGGCGAAAGCGATGGACCCGGCTGCCGGACCTGAAAATCCGGCCTCCATGACGCCGACGATGACGAGCCCGGCACTGACGGCGATGGGCCTGATCCTCGGCACCGCGGCGTACATGTCGCCGGAACAGGCCAAGGGGCGCGCAATCGACAGGCGCGCCGATGTGTGGGCGTTCGGCGTCGTGCTCTTCGAGATGCTGACAGGCCAGCGTGTGTTCGAGGGCGGGGACGTCACCGAAGTGCTCGCATCCGTCTTGAAGGATGCGCCATCACACGAGTCGCTGCCGGCCGGCACGCCGCCGGCCATTCGCCGGCTGTTGCGGCGTTGCCTCGAGAAAAATCCCGCGAACCGGCTCGACTCGATGGCGGTCGCGCGCCTGGAGATCGAAGATGCCCTGCGCGATCCGGACGGTGTGGTCGGCGCCGCACCCAGTGTCAGCCCCGCCGCGCGCCCCGTGTGGCCGTGGGCGGTTGCCGCGCTCGCGGTGGTGATGGCCGGCGTGGCCGGCGTGATGGTGTGGCGGACACCGGCGCCACTGGCCGCCCGCATGTCGATCAGCCTGCCGGACGGCCATCAGGTGACGTCGGGGCCCATCATCACGCGCGACGGTGCACGCATCGTGTTTGCCTCGGGCAGCGGCGTTGGTGAGCCCAGGCTTTACCTGCGGACGATGGATTCGTTTGAGTTGAAGGAGTTGCCGGGGACGGCAGGCGCCACCCGGCCGTTCTTCTCGCCGGACGGTCGCTGGGTCGGGTTTTTTGCGAAGGGACAGCTGTTCAAGCTCGACCTGGCAGGCGGAGTGCCGACGCCGTTGGATGATGCGCCGACCGCGGGTGGAGGGACGTGGGCCGAAGACGGCACGATTGTATTTGCCCCCACATGGAATGGCGGGTTGTATCGGATCAAGGCCAGCGGAGGCGACCGCGAGCTGCTCATCAAACCGGATCCAGCGAAGCAGGAGTACGGCTACGTGTCACCACGGTTCCTGCCCGGTGGCGGCACGCTGCTGTTCTCGGTGTGGGGGGCCGCGTTCAACATCGAACAGCTGACGCTGGCGGATCTGCAGAGGGACGTCGTCGTGCCGGGCTTCTGGACCAGCGCCGTGGACACCACGTCCGGTCACCTTCTGCTGGTCAGCAACCAGGGGGACGTGCAGGCGTTTGTGTATCCCTCGCAGGGGGCCGCCGATTCCGCGATCTCCGTACTGGAAGGCGTGCATTGGGACGGCGGATCGGGTGACGGGCTGGTGAAGATGGCGGTCTCGGACGGGGGGACGCTGGTGTATGCGCCGGGCGACATCACGAAACGTTCGCTCGTGATCGTGGATGAGACAGGGCGTGCGGAGCCTGTGCCGGGTGAAGCGCAGGCCTACTTCTCGGCCGTGCTGTCGCCTCAGGCACGCATGGCCGCCTCGGAGCAGGACGGCGAGTTGTGGCTGGTGGACCTCGAGCGCGGCGGCCGCACGCCGATTGCCGCACATCACCGCTCGGGCGCGCAGGTTACACCCGTGTGGTCACGCGACGGCGCGCGGGTGTTCTTCGCGTCGAACGTGGAAGGGAATTGGGAAATCTACGCGGTCGACGCCGCACGGCCGGATGTGATCGACACCGTGCTGAAGAAGGATTCCGATCAGTTCCCCACGTCGGTGGCGTCCGACGGCACGTTGTTCTTCGACGAGTTGAGGCCGGGACTGGGAACGGATATCTGGCTGCTGCCGCCGGGCGGTGCGCCGGTCGCCTGGCTGGCCACGCCGGCGGAGGAATCGTTGGCGACGCTGTCACCGGACGGGCAGCTGGTCGCGTATACGTCAAACGCCTCGGGCCGCGTCGAAGTGTACGTGCGGGCGAGAGACGGCAGGGCCGCAGGTGTGCCGGTCTCGACCAACGGCGGCGGCGAGCCCGTCTGGGCCCCGGCCGGGGACCGGATCTTCTTTCGCGAAGAGAACGCGATGATGGTGGCCACCGTGCGGGCCGGAGCCACGGTGTCAGTCAGCCGACCCCAGCAGCTGTTTGACCGCGGCTGGGAACTGCCGGCCGGCGTGGGGTTCTCCGTCATGCCGGACGGCAAGCGGTTCCTGATGATCCGCTTTGCGCCCGACGCCATTCCGACGCGCCTCGACGTGATTTTCAACTGGTTCGCGGAGCTCAGGGCGAGGGTGAAGTAGTCGCCACGCCCTCACGCTTTCTTTTTCGTCATCCGGCAGCGATCGCTGCAAAACATGACCTCGTCCCAAACGGGCGCCCATTTTTTTCGCCAAGTATACGGACGGCCGCAGGTGGCGCAGATTTTTTCAGGCAGGTGCGACTTCTTGACGCCCTTCATGCGTTCTCACCAACTACGGACTGACCGTGATGATCGTGATCCCGGGGTGTCCCAACGCGAACCAGACGATAAACAGGTTGAGACACATCAGCACCAGCGCCGGAAGTGTCTGTGCGAGTGAGTCGAGCATGCGCTGACGGGTCGCCACACCCACGAGCATCATCAGGGCCAGCCCGCCCGCGCTGAGGGGCACAAGGGGCGGCCAGAACTGGCCGACGATCAGGCCCAGGGCGCCGAGCACCTCAAGCGTGCCCACGAGCGTGCGAAGTCGACTGAGGCCAAATCGCTCAAAATCCCGCTTCATGCCCTCGAAGCACAGGCAGGCGATGCCGTACATCAGGAACAACGAGGACGACACAACAATCGAGGCATAATACAGCGCGATCACGATGGGTCGACCTTCACGCGGCGGGGTGAGTCACCGGTCTGGTCAGTCATTTGAGGAGCATAGTCATGGAATGGTTGTCACTGCCGAATCTGCTTCAGATTATTGTCGGGCTGGGTCTGCTGAATGTCTGGTTGGTGCGCCGGGGCTCCTCCACATCCTATCGCGGCGGGTCTGCGCAGACGTTACAGGAAGAGTTTGCCACGTACGGCCTTCCTGGATTCGTCTTCTATCTCGTGGGGGCGCTCAAAATTGGCGCAGCCGTGATCCTGCTGGCCGGCGTGTGGATGGCGCTGCCAGTGCGCGAGGCCGCAGGCCTCGTGGCCGCACTCATGCTTGGCGCGATTGTCATGCACCTCAAGGTCGGCGACCCGGTGGTGAAGTCACTCCCCGCTGTCGTGATGCTCGCGTTGAGCGTCGCCATCGTCGCGCTGCGCTGATCAGCACGAGCGTCGAAGCGTAGATCGCGCGTCGCATGGCAGCCTCCTCGACGACCGCCGCTGAGTACGACCGCTTCGCGGACATCTACGCCGTCTGGACGGACACGGCGGCGTCCTCGCGCGCCAATCTGGCGTTTTACGTCGACGCCTACCTCGCGGTGGACGGCCCCGTGGTGGAACTGGGCGTTGGCGACGGCCGAATCGCCGTGCAGGCCGCGCGTCAGGGTCGCGACATCATCGGTGTCGATCTGTCGGAGACGATGCTGGCGCACTGCCGCCGCCGGGCCGAGGACGCGGGGGTGCTCAACCGCGTCACGCTCGTCCATGCCGACTTCCGGGACTTCGAGCTTACGGCACCCGCCAGCCTGATCGCATTGCCGTACCACAGTCTCGGCCACCTGTTGACCCTCGACGACAAGCGCGCAGCGCTGACCCACATCTACTCGCAGCTCCGGCCCGGTGGGCTCTTCATCTTTGACGACTTTCTGATGACACCTGGGCTCATGGATCACATGCGGCGAGTCCAACTGCGCGCGGAGTACCGGTCGACCACGGGAGCGGACACGCTGCTGTGGGTCACCTCCCTGGTGAATGACGCGACTCACGTCATCCAGGTGGTGACGTGGGAAGACGAGGTCGACACGGAGGGCGTGCTGACGCGACGGCAGTACCGCCGGCTGACGCTCAGCTGGCTCGAGCCGGCGCAGGCGCGCAGTCTGCTCGTTGAAACCGGCTTCGAGGTGGAGGCGTGTTTCGGAGACTTCGCGCGCACACCGTTCTCCCCTGACACCGCGCACGAGCAGGTGTGGATCGCACGAAAGCCTGCCAGGGCCTCAGGGGGTGGGCGCGCAGCCGACGGCGTGACGCCGTCATGACGTCACTCACCAAGGACGCGGCGGATGATGCTCAGGAGCGTGTCAGCCGTGTAGGGCTTGGGCAGGAAGTCCTCCACCCCTGAGTCGAGGGCCCGCATCACGTGGGCGTTGGCGCCAAGCCCGCTCGCGCCGATGATCTTCACATCGGGGTTCAAGTGTTTCAGTGCGCGTACGGTAGCCGGCCCGTCCATGATCGGCATGGCCATGTCGGTGAGCACCAGATCGATCTCTTTGCCCCTCTGGCCATAGATGGCCACCGCATCGGCGCCGTCGGTGGCGGTGACGACTCGGTACCCGAACGCCTCAAGCGTTTGCCGCGTAATGTCCCGGATCGACCCCTCATCGTCGACGACCAGGATGGTTTCCCCGTGTCCGCGCGGAGCCACGCCCTCCAGAGCGGGCGACCGGACGCCGTCGGCGTCCCGTGCGGCCGGGAAGTAGAGCGTGAACGTGGTGCCGCTGCCGGGCTCGGAGTACAGGTCCACAAATCCTCCGTGGCTCTTGAGGATCGCGGCGACGGTGGAGAGGCCGAGGCCTGTGCCTTTGCCGACCTCCTTGGTGGTAAAGAACGGATCGAAGATTCGGGCGGCGACGTCCGGCGGCATCCCCGTGCCCGTATCCACGACCGAGACTTTGACATGCGGTCCCGGGGACGCATCGCGGGTCATGGATGTGTAGTGGTCGTCCAGTTCGACGTTCTCGGCGGTGATCGCGATACGGCCGCCGTCCGGCATGGCATCCCGCGCGTTGAGGAAGAGATTCATGAGGACCTGGTGGACCTGGGTGGGATCGCCCAGGATGGGCCACAGCTTCTCCGGAATCGATTGTTCGATCGTGATGTTCTTGGGGAACGTGTCGCGGGCAATGCGCACCAACTCGTCCACCGTGAGGGTCACGTCGACGGCCAGGTCCATACGATCCAACCCGCGCGCAAAACCCAGCACCTGTTGGACCATGTCCGCGCCGCGCTTCGCGCTGGCTTCGATGAGGAGCAATGTTTCGACCATGGCCGGATCTGTGATGTCGTCCTTGAGCAGGCCGATGGAAAGCAGGATGGGCGAGAGCACGTTGTTCAGATCGTGGGCGATCCCTCCAGCCAGACTCCCGATGCTTTCCATGCGCTGGGCGCGGAGGAACTGCTGAAGGAGCTTCTTCCGCTCAGTCACATCCGTGTTGATCGCGAGGATGCGATACGGACGTCCATCCGTGTCGCGGACCAGCGACCAGCGCGCTTCGACAGTAACGATTGATCCATCCTTGCGCTTCTGGTCAAGCTCTCCCGACCATTCGCCCCGCTCCAGCACTGCGTCCGTGGCTGTGTGGAAGTGGGCTGAATCTTCGTAGAGCAGGTCGAGGACGGATCGGCCCAGTACCTCGGACCGGTCCCACAGGTACAGGCGCTTTGCCCCGGCGTTCCAGTACACGATGGTGTGATCAAGGTCCCGCACCAGGATCGCGTCCTGCGCACGATCCAGAAGTTCTGCCTGCTGCGTCAGGCGCAGCTGCACGTGGCGCTCCTCGGTGATGTCGCGGAAGTACACGGCCAGTCCTTCGGCCGACGGATACGCGCGGATGTCGAACCATCGTTTCAGCGGGGGATAGAAATACTGCAGCGAAGCGGTGACGCCGGTCTCCGCCGCGCGCCGGTACGCCTCCTCCAGAGGGGAGCCCGCTGTCGCGGGGAAGCTTTCCCAGACGACCCTGCCCTCGATGTCGTCACGACGGCACTCGAGGATCCGTTCTGCCTCGGCATTGACGAAGGCGAAGCGCCACTCTGGATCCAGCAGGTAGAACGCGTCGGTGACGCTCTCGAGCGTCGTGCGGAGACGCCGGGCCAACGCCTCCGCCTCCCGCCTCAATTCCACCTGCTCGTGGATGTCAATCGCTGAGCCGTACCACTTGACGATAATCCCGTTGCGGTCCCGGAACGGGGCGGCGTGGGTGAGGTGCCACCGCCACGCACCGTCGTGACGCCGGATGCGGAACTCCACTCGGTACGGGGCACCGGTGGCGATGCTGGTGGTCCACGCCTTAATGGTCCGGGCATACTCGTCGGGGTGGACGATGTTCAGCCATCCGCTATCGGCCAAGGCTTCCGCGGTGACACCGGCGTACTCGTGCATGCGCGTGGTCTGATAGTCGATCCTGCCGTCCGGCTCGGCGCTCCACACGACCAGCGGGAGAGACTCGGCCACCTGTCGGAAGCGACGGTCGCTCTCACGGAGCGCCTCCTCGGCTTCCTTGAGATCCTGGATGTCCTGGAACGCGCCGTGCACTGTCCTGATGACGCCCCGTTCGTCGCGTACGGCTTCACCAATGGCGCGGACCCATCGCAAGACCCCGTCGACCCGGACAATCTGGAGAATTTCGTCGAAGGGCTCCCCGTCCGAGGCGCATCGTCCGAAACGGTCCTCGATGACGCCACGCCACGCCGGCGCATAGAAGCCGAAGGCCTCCTCGAGGGAGGGGGCGTACCCTGGTGGCATGCCGTGGAGCAGGGCGACCTCATCTGACCATGAGATCTTCACTGGGTCCAGATCGACATGCCATCCCCCGACAAGCGCCATGCGCCCAACGACACCAAGCATGCGTTCCCGCTCGGCTATGCGCCGGGTGAGACTGCCGGCCTGCTGTCTGGCTTCAACATGGCTGGTCGTTTCCGTCACCACGACCAACACCCCTGCGATGTCGCCGTCGTCTCCCCGTACGGGGCTGTAGCTGTAGGTCCAGTAGACGTCCTCGACGCTGCCGTTCCGTCGGAGGGGGACAAACTGGTCTTCGTGCCAGCTCGCTTCGCCCTTCTGCAGGACCTCGTCGATCTGCGGTCCGATCACGTCCCAGGTTTCGCCCCAGCAGTCTCGCGCTCGTTGGCCGAGGGCGGAGGGGTGCCGACCGTCATCGCCCAGGCTCGGCCGGTAGGCGTCGTTATAGATCTGCACGAGCTCCGGCCCCCAGAACAACACCATGGGGTGCCGTGACTCGAGGACGATGCTGACGGCGGTCCTCAGACTCACTGGCCACTGCTCGGGCGCACCGAGCGGCGTCGACGCCCAGTCGTGATCGCGGCAGAGGGCGGCCATTTCGCCACTGCCGGAGAAGAGGCTGCTGCGCATTCGCCATGAGTGTATACGCGTGTCCAGCTCACTGTGCGGCTCGCGCGGGCCGTGTTGTCTGCCCCTGACGGACCAGTTCCCTTTAGGACAGTGGAGCCCCCCCCGAAGGCCGACACTGTCGAAGGGAGTGTGTTGTGGACGAGAACAGGACAAAGGGCGCTGCCGGAAACATCGTTGACGCCGCCGCCGAAGCCGCCGCCGTCGTCTCCGACAGTGCCGCGACCGCCGGACTCGTCCGTAAAGCCGCCGCCGAAGTCGCCGCCGCTTCCGTAGACGCCGCCCTTGACTCTGCCGCCGAGGTCGTCCAGATAGCCGCCGCCCAAGCCGCCGCAGTGGTTGCCAAGGCAAGCGCCCTCGCCGCCCTGGAACGTACTGACGCCCGGGTTGCCGATCACACCGACCCCGCCGCAATCGTCGCTGACGCGGCCGCCATCGCCGCCTCCAGAGTGGCTGAAGCGACCAGCGCCGCCGCCGAAACCGTGGTCATCGCCGGTGATACTGCCGCCCAAGTCGTCCATGCAGCGCACGCCGAAGCCGCGGGGGGCATCGTCTCTGCCACCGCCGAAGTCTCCGCCAAAGTCGCCGCGATCTTTGCAAAAGAAGCGGACCAACTCGAAGAGCATCTGCAGCAGACGGAGAGGTTGTCGGCGGTGGGGCAACTCGCGGGCAGCATCGCGCACGACTTCAATAATCTGCTGACCGTGATCAGTGGTTTTACCGCACTGGCGCTGGAGTCAACCAACAGCCCCCACCCTTGCCACTCGGACCTGCTGGAAGTGCGCAAGGCAGCGGAGCGAGGCGCCACATTGACACGGCAACTCCTGGCCTTCAGCCGACGACAGGTGCTGCAGCCCCAAGTGCTTGACATGAACGTATTGGTGCCGGGTATAAAGACATTCCTTCAACGAGCGGTAGGTGAGGACATCGCACTGGTACTGGCATCAGACGTCGTTGCCCCGGTGCGCGTCGATGCCAGCCAACTGGAACAGGTGTTCTTGAATCTTGCGCTGAATGCGCGGGATGCCATGCCAGATGGCGGTACGTTGCGCGTTGTGACCGAGACGGTGACTGTCGATGACGCGGCGCAGGATCCTTCGATGGCGCCGGGGCGATATGTCCGGGTGACGATCAGTGACACAGGTATCGGGATGAGTCCTGAGATACAGGCGCACATGTTTGACCCGTTCTTCACTACGAAACCCGTCGGCAAAGGCACCGGACTCGGATTGGCGACGGTCTACGGGATTGTCAAGCAAAGTGGCGGTTTCGTGCGGGTCGAAAGTCATGTCGGACGTGGCACGTCGTTTGTCATCGACTTTCCCGCCGTGGACGCAGCGGTCGACCCGCCGGTTCGCGTCGTCATCGCCGAACGAATCGCGGGCGGGTCGGAGACGATTCTTCTCGCCGAAGATGACGACGCGGTGCGGGGACTGGTGCGCCAGACGCTTGCCGAACACGGGTATACGGTGCTTCAAGGATGTAATGGCGATGACGCATTACAGGTCGCGCGACAACATCGCGACGTGATTCACCTGCTCGTCGCGGACGTGATGATGCCGGGTCTCAACGGGCCGCCGTTGGTTACGCTCCTGCGGAGGGAGCGCCCCGACATGGGCGTCCTGTATATGAGCGGCTACGCCGATAAGGTCACAGCGCACGCCGGAGTTGGACCCGACGTACAAGTGCTGGGCAAGCCGTTCCTGCCAAACGATTTATTGCGAAGGGTGCGGGGGATATTGGACACACTGAAGCCAGCCAACACGACCGTACGCTGATACCGAACTCGGCCATCCGGCACTTCGCGCATCCGAATGTGTTTGATCGCAATCGATCAGATGCACGGGGTAGGGTTCGTTCGGCGTGACAGCGTCGAGACCGTCGTATCGTGCACGTTGTTCAGTGTAGGGTCGGCGATTCGTGCGGAACGACCTTTAAGTTTTTGGGGTCCGGTAGGCCTCAGGGGGTTGCCGCACGAGGTCTGCTGCCGATAGGATAGGGACCTACACAGAAGAACACGGTGGCAAGGGCGTCAGTACAGACACGCGCCAAAATCCCAAAAGGAGAATACGCGAATGGACCTTGAGCAGCGCACGAACGATCTTCGACAGTCGATTCGAGGGAAGCTCATCACTCCCGGCGACGCGGATTATGACGAGTCGCGGAAGATCTGGAACGCGATGATCGACAAACGGCCCGCCCTGATCGTTCAGTGTGCCGACACGTCCGACGTCGTTCAGGCGGTGAACTTCGCTCGTGAGCACAGACTCGTTTTGGCTGTTCGCGGCGGTGGGCACAACGTTGCGGGCAACGCGACCTGTGACGACGGGCTGGTCATCGATCTGCGCCCGATGAACGCCGTCACGGTGAATGCGGACGCGCGCGTGGCTCGCGCTCAGGGCGGAGCGACGTGGGGTGACTTCGACAAGCAGACGCAGGCCCACGGTCTCGCGACTCCGGGGGGCGTCGTGTCCTCGACCGGCATCGGCGGTCTCACCCTGGGGGGCGGGGTCGGATGGCTGTCCCGTTCCTATGGCTTGTCGTGTGACAACGTGGTCGAGGCGGAAGTCGTGACGGCGGATGGACGCGTCGTCACCGCAAGCGAGAACGAGAACCCCGACCTCTTCTGGGGGCTTCGCGGCGGAGGCGGCAACTTTGGTGTGGCGACCCACCTGTCCTATCGCCTCCACCCCGTGACTGAGCTCCTCGCCGGCATCATCATCCACCCGCGAAGCGAAGCGCCCGGGTTCCTGCGTGCGTTCCGGGACTTCATGGATAGCGCTCCCGACCAGGTCTCCGCTTTTGGCGCCCTCCTTTCGGCGCCGGATGGCGCCCCCCTCGTCGCGGCGTACGTCACCTACCACGGCGAGGCCGCCGAGGGGCAGCGCGTGCTCGCGCCGCTCCGTCGGTTCGGCGCACCTGTCGTGGACGACATCGCCGTCAAACCCTACGCCGACGTTCAGACGGCTTTCGACGCCGGTTTTCCGGAAGGCAAGCGGCACTATTGGAAATCGAGCGCCCTGTCCTCGCTCGACGACGCGTTGATCGACACGATTATCGACCACGCTGCGCGAGTTCCCTCCCCGTTGACGTCCATCGGCCTGGAGGCGCAGTTCGGAGGTGCCGTGGCGCGTGTACCGAAGGACGCCACGGCCTGCGGCCTCCGCGAGGTGCAGCACAATCTGGGCATTCTGTCGATCTGGGAAGATCCGGCTCGCGATGACGAAAACGTCCAGTGGGCCCGAGACCTGTGGACCGCGATACAGCCGCACTCTTCCGGCTCGGTGTACGTCAATTACCTCGGTGCCGACGAGTCCGACCGCATCGGCGAGGCGTATACGAAGTCGCAGTACCAGCGCCTGGTCGAGCTCAAGAAGCGCTACGACCCGGAGAATCTTTTCAGCCGAAATCAGAACATTTCCCCGGCCTAGGGGCTGCGAGTTCCACCGCTCGTCGACTACAGCGTCTGGATCTGGCGGGGGCGGCCGTTGCCCGACTGAGCGTGGAAGGGCGTCCGGGCGCTATGCTTCCCCTACATGCCTTCCGTGTACCTCAGCGCGCAGTTCGAAGACGCGCCCGTTCTTCGGGAAGCGCGCGTGCGCCTCGTGGCGCTTGGCTGCACCGTGACGTCACGCTGGCTCGACGCGGCCACCGCCGTGCCCGCGACCGCGCAGTCGGGTCATGCGGGGGCCGGCGAGCGACTCTCCGCGATTGCGGCGCAGGATCTCGAGGACATCCGCGAGGCCGACGCGGTGGTTGTGTACAACCCTCCAGAGGCGTGCGCCATCGGGCGCGGGGGCCGGCACGTCGAAACAGGATTTGCTCTCGCCCTCGGCAAGCCCATTGTCGTCGTTGGCGCGAGAGGAAACGTCTTTCACTGGCTTCCGGCCATCGCCCTCGTCAGCGACTGGACGGAACTGGAGGGGTGGCTGGAAAACCGGCGCTAGACCAGCCCGGCAAGTTCAGCCGCCAGGCCGCACAGGGCGGCGAGCCCCACCAGGGCTGGCAGCGGAACTCTGCCGTGCTGCAACAGGGCGAAACTCCCGGCCGCCACCAGAAGAACAAACACGTGCCCGACAGCACCCTGTGCACTCAGCAAGTGGTAGACGAACCAGAGTCCCAGATTGGCCATGACTCGTCTCCTGCGGCGGCAGCTTCGCGTAAGAATGGAACAGACATCAGATCTCCTTCGTATGGCGTCAGCGCCGCGCACGTGTCGCCGTCAGCTCGAATGAGGGTAATGCCTGGAGACGTCGAGCGTCAGTGATGCGCTGCGCCCTGAGCGCCGAGCGTGGAGAGTCACTACCGTGGGGGCGAATCCCCACGGTAGTGCAGTGGCCAAGTCAGAACCCGAGGCGCGCGCCCAGCTGAATCAGGCGCGGATTCGTGCTGGTGTTGTAGCCGGTCAGCAGCAGGAAGTTCGGGGAGCCCTGGTTGCCTGACGGATTCGAGAAGTTGACTCGATTGGTAGCGTTGAACACTTCGAAAAACGCATCGATCGTTCGTTCGCCCAGGCGGAACCGATAGCCGGCGCGCAGATCGAGTTTGAAGAAACCCGGGCCGTAGGCGCCATTGCGTTCACTCTTGTAGTTCTTGACCGCATACGCATCGTCGCCGGTCACGGAGTAGTCGCCGGCCGACAAGGGTTCGGACTGCGAACCGTTGCGATCGGGATCAATGTTGCCGTCGAACAGGCTGAACGGAACGCCCGACAACGCGCGCGCGACCACGCTCAGTGTCATGCCCTTCGTCCTGGGTACGATCACCGACCCACTGACGACCAGATTGTGGCGTCGGTCCTGATTGGTCGGGCCTTCGTTGAGGTCAAGATTCAGGTCATCGAGCACCTGGAAGCCGCTGGTCGGCAATCCTGAACCCGTGGTGTTGCCGCGGGAGTAGGACAGCGTGTAGGCCACCCGCGCACTCCAGTTGTGACTGAATCGCTTCTCCAGCTGCAACAGGAGCGCGTCATAGTCGGTTTTGCCGACGTTGACGGGAATGGTGACGTTGGTGGTGAACTTGCCAAACCCTGGATACTTCGCAGCCAGCGCGGCGACTGCCGTCGTCAACTCGGCGCTGCCCTGCCGCACCAGGCCCGATGTGACTGCCGTGGTCGTGCGGAGCCCCGGGTTGAGGTTCCGGCTCACCAGCAGGTCGCGGGAGAACGCATGCACATAGTCGGCACTGAGTCCGAGGTCCTGGCGCAATTGCCTGGAATAACCAATCGTGAGTTGATCGGTATACGACGATCGCCGATCCGGGTTGTCCCACGAGGCGCCCGTGTTGCGCACGTTGCTGCCACCCGGGAACATCGAGGCGAGCAGGGCCGTGTTGACAACCGGTCCGTTCACCAGAAACGGGTCCGTGGGCAGTCGTCCGTTTCGCGGACCGGCGTCGGGCGCCGACAGTGGAAAATTGCGGGTGAACGATGTGGCAAATACGGTGTTGGTGTAGATGCCGCCGATCAATTCGAAGTGGGTCTTGTCGTAGAACCGGCCATACCCACCCCGAAGCACGTCCGTTCCGCTCCCGTGCAGATCGTAGGCGAACCCCACGCGCGGCTGGAGGTTGTTCTTGTCCACCGGCCGGTCTGACGGATCGCTGAACAGCGGGTTGTCGATCTCGTCGATAGGAATATATTCCAGGTCGTATCGCAGCCCAACGCTGACCGTAAGCTTGGGAGTGACTGTCCACTTGTCCTGCACGAAAGCGGCAAAGTATTGCGACTTGTTCGTGCTCTGCGTCGGGCCGCCGATGCGGATCGAGAACCGATCCGGGTAGGTGCGGGGATCTGCGGCATCGAACGGCACGTTCGAACGGCCAAACGAGAAGGTGCCGTTGAGATTGCCGTCGTTCCGATTCTGGGATTGTGCGTGGTTGTACTGGAATCCCATCTTGAGATCGTGGTCGCCTGTCCGCCCAGGGATGAACCACGACAGTGTGTTCTCGATCTGATACGAGTCGTTGATGCGGCTCTGGGCCGTGTTGCTCTGCTGGTCGGTGAAGGTCTGGAACGCCAGCGTCGGCTGACACGCCGCCTGATTGCGACCGTTGCCGTTGTAGCACGGATTTCCGAACGACACGTTCTCCTGCGTCCAGCCCACGCGAAGGGTATTGACGCGCGAGTTGCCCAGGACGGAGGTCAGCGTGCCGACGACCGTCTGGTCGAGGTCATCCTCCTCGCGCGCTGCCGCCAGCGATACATTGCCGATGATCTGGTTGAACTGCGGCGATTTCTCACGCAACCATCGGACACCCCACGTGTGGTTGGCGGACAATTGATTGTCGAGGCGCAGGACCGTGTTCCACACACGGGTGGCTTCGGTGGTCGTTGTGTTCAAAGCAGGACGAGCGGGCAGGTTGATCGTGATGCCCTCGTCGATGACGACCCGCTCCAGGCTGGCGAAAAAATGCGCACGGTTCCTGAGAATCGGTCCGCCGAGCGTGCCGCCGAATTGCTGCTCCTGCGTGTCCGGCTTGTCGAGGTTTCTTTTCTTCGCGAAGTAGTCCCTGGATGTCAGGGAGGCGTCCTTGTAGAACATGAACGCCGACCCGGTAAAGCGGTTGGTGCCCTGCTTGGTGACCGCATTGATGATGGCACCGGCCGTACGGCCGAACTCCGCATCAAACTGGTTCGTAATGACTTGAAATTCGGCGACGGCCTCAATGGGCGTTCTGGCCTGCATGCCCGCCCTCTGGCCAATGACATCGTCGTTGTTGCCGGCCCCATCGAGCGAGAAGTTGTTGTTGCGGGGATCCTGGCCGTTGACCGTGACCGAGTCGCTGCCGAACGACTCCGTACTGATGGTCGGCACAATGCCGGGGAGCAGTCCAACGAACCCGACGAAATTGCGATTGACAGATGGCAGCTCGATCAACTCACGAGCGGTAATGTTGCCGCCCACTTCCTTTGACGAAGTGTCGATGAGTCTCGCTTCGCCGACCACTGTCACTTGTTCGGACACGTTGCCGACCGAGAGCGGAATGTCGAGAGATGTCGTCTTGCCGACTTCCAGAATAATGTTGCGCCGCAGGAACGTGCTGAAGCCCTGCAGCGACGCCGTCACCTCATACCGGCCCGGCACGATGCCGGTCACAAAGTAGGTGCCATCAGTCGTCGAGATCGTCTCGCGATACATTCCCGTGTCTTGATTCCGCACTGTCACAGGCACGCCAGGAAGCGCGGCTTGCTGGGCGTCCACCACGCGGCCGCGAACTTCTGCGGTGCCCTGCTGCGCCACGGCTGCCCTTGGCACAAACAGCGTCAGTAACACTAAGAGTCGAATAAGTCTCCGCATCACACTCCTCCATGCCCAGGGCCGGCATCTGGGGGAGCTATCTAGATACCCCTGGGTGGTAGGGAGTATGCCCAACATGTAACGTCTTTGCAACGACTTCCAAGGCCCCTCAAGATGCGGTAGACCTGAGGCGGTCGGTCGGGTGTAATGCGGCGCTCGGCGGAGATGGCATAGTACCGCTCCCGAATCGTCTCCACCCGGGCGATCGCCCGGACCCCGTGAAGAAGAACGCGGCATCAGAAATCGTTGACAAGGAAGCCAGTGCGGCCGAGGAGAACACCGAGCAGGCGAAACTGGTCTATCGCCCGGCCATCTGCCACTCGCGGATCGCGTCGATCGGCCAGAGCAGCATCACGATGTTGAGGGTGAGGTTGTCCCGATAGAAGTACACCATGAGGATCTCGGCGACGACCACCAGCGCCACGCTCACCGTCACCGGCAGCCGCCACGCCAACAGGAATCCGATCCAGGCCATCGCGATGTCGCTGACCGAGTTGAGGATGCTGTCGCCGACATATCCCTGCGCGATGGTGACGGCACGGTACCGGTCGATGACGATGGGGGAGTTCTCGAGGATTTCCCAGAGGGCTTCGAGTGTGAGCGCCGCCATCAGGCGCATCGTCACCGGCTGACGCCGCGCGACGAGGAACAGCAGACCGTAAAACAGGAAGCCATGCGCGAGGTGCGTCACCGAGTACGGATCGGCCACCCGTTGTGACTGCGCCGCACTCCAGATGTCGCCCTCAAACCAGCCGAATCGACCGTCGGGCCCAAAGGGCAGTCGTCCCATCCACCACTCGATGGCCACGGTGGCCAGCACGATGAGCGCCACAAAGACCCAGTGCCGGCGTGACAGCGTCAAGGGCGTCGTATCATGCACGTTGTTAGTGTAGGGGCAGGACCGCCATTGTGCTGAGCGGCGCGGCCGAGTCGTCGATTGCCGCGGCCTCTAGTCGCTCGAGCCCAGCGACCGGCTCGGGTGCACGCTGATGGCCCGGCGCGCCGGGCCGAGACAGGCGAGCAGACAGACGGTCGTCAGGGTGAGACCGAAGACGGTGAGCAGGCCCATTTCTGTCGGCGTCACGCCTCCTCTGACCCACACAAAAAGCGCCAGCACGACGCCGCATCCAGCGATCAGTCCCGCACCGACCTGCCGCAGTGGGTGCCGCAGCACTTCCAGCGCCACGCGTCCGCCCCGGGCACCGAGAGCCATCCGAATGCCAATCTCGCGCGTGCGACGAGTGACCGTAAACGACATCACGGCGTAGATGCCGGCCAGGGCCAACACCAGGGTGACCACGCTGACCATCAATACCAATTGCGCCCACAGTCGCCAGAAGGCCGCCTCGGCGCTCACGACCTGATCGAGCGACTCAATGTCGAGGAGGGTCGCCCCGGCATCAACGCGCGACACAGCCACACGAAGTTGCCGCACTGACGCGGGGGTTGCAGCAGGCATGTGTGCGGCGATGTTGACCACGAGGGGAGGCGCGGCCGCGTCAAACGGTCGATACACGAAGGGCCTGAGCTGGTTGTCGAGCACCAGCGCACCCGGCCGGCTGGTGTGAAGAGTAGCGACGACTCCGACAATGTCGAGCCACGCTCCCGGCGGGGTCTGTCCAGTGGGATCCACGACGCGAAGTCGCCTGCCGAGTGGGTGTTCACCACCCAACGCCACGGCCACAAATGCCTCATCCACAATGGCCGTGTTCGCGCCGTGGCGCCGGTCGGCGGATGAGAAGTCCCGACCGGTGCTCACGGGTGCGCGGAAGGTATCAAAGAATCCCTGCCCGATCTGCGGCATGGACACGTCGTGTGTCGCTCGACCTTCGACTTCAACGAACCGCGCCCCCTGTGTCATCAAGGGCAGGCGTTGGGCCAGTGTCGCTGCGGCAACGCCCGGTTCACGCGACAGGGACGCCACGAGCGACTCAAGGCGATCCAGCCGCACCGGCCCCGACAGCGTTTTGTCACCCTCGAGTGTGATCGCGACATACTCGGCGGCCGTGAAACTGGCGTCCAGTGAGCCGCTGCGATGGGCCTGTCGCCACATGAGTCCCGTGCCTGCGGTAAAGACCACAGTGGCGGTGACCTGGGTGACGATGACCGCGGTCCAGATGCCGCCGAAGCGAAGCCGTCCGGCGCCGGCTGTGGCTTCCTGCAGGCGAGCGGCGCTGAATTGGCGCGTGGCTCGGAGCGCTGGAAGGCCACCGGCTGTCAGCGCGGCGAGCAGTGTGAGCACGGCCGCGTACGCCACCGTCTCAATCGACACCGTGGGCGAAAACCAGAACGGCGACGTGCCGCCGCCCATGATGCCGATTTGTCGCTCAATCCAGGCCAGGCCCGGGCCCACCGCGGCGAGACCGAGTGCGGAGGCCAGCCCAAAGAGGGTCAGGGCTTCCACGAGGAACTGCATCACGATCCGGCGTCGACTGGCACCGAGCGCACTGCGTACCACCAGTTCCCGTTCGCGCGCAGCGGCGCGGGCAAACATCAACAGTGCGACGTTGGCAGCGACGAGCATCAAAAACAGCCCGGCGAGCAAATTGAGCTGCTGGACCATGGTCACCAGCCACACCGTGATGGGCACGTCGAACATGGATTCGCGGTACCACTGGACCGTCGGTTGCAGGATCGAGCCGTCGGTTGCAGGGCCCGTGACGCCGCGGCCAAGCGTCACCAATTCTGTGCGTGCTTGCTCAAGGCTGGCCCCGTCGGCGAGTCTGCCGAATCCCCGCAGTCCATCGATCGGTTGCGCACGCAGATCCAGCGGCATCCAGAATCCGTGGTTCACCGGAAACTTGAAGCCATCGGGCATGACGCCGATGACGGTGGCGACGGTGTCGCCCACACGGAGTTGTTGACTGGTGATGTCCGAACGTCCGTCGAAGAGCGTGCGCCAGGTCGCGGCACCGATGACCGCCACGGGCGCGGCATCAGGTGCCGCGTCCTGCTCAGTGAACACGCGACCGACCAGTGGTGCCACGCCGGCGATGCGGAAGCCTGACGGGCTGATCAGCGCGGACTGCACCTGACTGGTCGTGCCCGACAACGTCTCGATGGTGCGCGTGCCGCTCGCGAAGCCACCCACCAGGTCGACAGTGGTGAGATGGTCGGACCAATGGCGGAGGTCGTCGATTGTCGGAGACTGTGGACGATTGGTGTCCCGATTCCACAGGCGCAGACCGACGACCTGCTCGCCCTGTGGAACGGGTAACGCGCGGTCCGGCAACGTCTGATTGATGAACTCGAAGAGGGCACTGCCCACGAAGATCGCAAAGGCCATCGCCAGTCCGCCGATGACCGTCAGGCCTGGGTAGCGACGCAGCATTCTGACGCCCAGTCGCGCGTCAATGGACAGTCCCGCCACTGGTCGGCGAAGACCCGCGCCCAACTGCGCGGTCACACCCGTGATCACACGTGCGAGCGCAGCCCTCGTTTGTGCACGGTACCAACGCGTGGCCCAGGCGCGTCCATGGGATGTGGTGTAGGTCGCGAACAGTTCCGCGGCATCAGCGGGCAGTTCCGGCGTGCGCAACCGACGCGACGCCCAGTCGAGTACACGCGTGGAAAGACGAGGCGTGGGTGTCATGTCGTCGACTCCGTGTCAGGCAGCGACAGCCCTCGCCATACGCGTCGCCACAGCTCCCGGAATTCAGTGGTCGCGCGGACGCCGGCAGGCGTCATTCGATAAAACCGGCGGGGCCGCCCACCGCGGTCGGACGATGTGCCGACCTCGGAGGTCAGTAATCCCTTGTCCTCAAGGCGTCGCAGGGTGACATGCACCGCCGGCAAGCTCACCGCCTGCCCCGACGTGGTGGTGAGGCCTTCAAACACCGCCACGCCATTGGCTTGATCCCCCACCCGTATGACGGTGGCGAGGACCATGGCCTCAAATTCCCCGAGTCGGCCTATCTGCTCCATGGAGTGATCCCCCGGTGCCGCGATTGCGATGAATAAAACATCGTTTTATACATACGATGCTTCGCGGCAGCAGGTTCGCGCGGGGGCGATGTGAGATGTTTGCTTCTTGAACGCCTTCTTCGCAGATGGGGCTGTTCGGCGGCAGGACCCCATGGGCGACAGCGAGGTCCGGCCTTCACGGGGCTCCCAGCGTCTGAACCACGGTCATGACAAACACACGCCTGTTCGCCCTTCGTCTCTGTGTGCTCTGGTTGATGGCGGCGGTCTCGCTCGCGGCCACGCAACAACCCACCCTAGCCGACGTACTCGCGCGCGTGGGGGCCTACCACGCCACCTATGTGCAGAAGATGTCCGGCGTCACGCTGAACGAGGAGGCGCAGTTGCTGGATGTCACCGGGGGCAGGACACGCGGCGTCATCCGCATCAGCTCGGACATCGTGTTCGTGAACCTCCAGGGGCAGGTCGCGGCGTTGCGCGACCCGTTCGCGGTCGACACGCGAGCGTTGCGTCCCAAGTCGCCACGGATTGCCGCGCTGCTGGCCGCGCCCGCGACGCCCACACTCAGAGACTGGGAACTCGCCGCGAGTTATCCGGCACAGGGGGCGATCCACTTCATCCTGGACCTTCAGCTCAAAGTGAACGAACCCACCAGTGCGCTGCAGTTCATCTCGTCCGCTCGGCAGCCGATGACGACCTACAGGCTCGATGGTCGAAAGAAGATCAACAACGTCGCGACCGTCGGTCTCCGCTTTGAAGAAGCGACAGGACCAGAGCACTGGCATGTGCTGGGGACACGAAGCAACGCGCGAGCCACCGGTCGGTTCTGGGTCGATGCGACCACCGGCGCGATTCACCAGACCGAATTGTGGGTGGATTCAAAACGTGAGAACGCCATCGTCTCCGTGAAGTATGCGCCGCATGCCGCACTCGGACTGCTGTTGCCGACCGAAATGACCAATACGTACGACGAGCGTGAAGGCGGCGGGGGCCCCAGACAAATGGGCTCTGGGGCCGACCCCCGCGGCAGCGTCCCGAGCCGCCTTTCGGTGCAGTCACGATCGATCTACTCGCAGGCCACGTTTGCGCCGATCGATTTGACGAAACTGCGATAGCCGAAAGGACTGACAGGGGTGGCGTCCTGATCTACGTGTGACCGTCGTGAGTATTAGTGGTGATCTCTTTTTTCTCTCCCCCAAAACGTTCGTAAATAGCACGGTGAGCGCTGTATGAGAGCGCATCACTTCTGTCTGCATACCCCGCTATCCAGTCGAGCAACATGTTCAGATTGGCGTCTTGCGCCTCTTTGGAATTGTATTTATGGGGTTCCCACGGCCTGTTTCTCGCATTCTCCTGGCACAGGTGAACCGGCAGGTTCATGAAGATCGCTTCTGTGGCAAACGGTTCTGCCAACTCGAGCAAGTCCGCGTAGCAGCCCTCAATGACCCACTCCTCGTTGTCCCCAATGAAGCACTGAATATCAACGTTCGCCTCGTCAAGAGGCCGCCGTTCAGGTGGATGTGTCGGAAGCCACGCCAGGACGTCCAGATCAAGATGCGCGAGCCCCTCATCGCGAAGCTCCGCCGCCAACGTGGATTTCCCCGACCCTGAGTTGCCAAATACGATTACTTTTCTCACGGTCCCAATCTACGCAGGCAAAAGGCCGACGTCGTTCCGCACCGCGCAACGTAATGGCAAGGCGGGCAAGAAAATCATGTCGTCCCAAGCGGCCCCGCGGCTGGCCGCGCTGCGACCCCGACCTGCGCCTAGCGCTGCGCGGCGATCCAGGCCGCCACGCGCTGCTCGAGCATGCCGAGCGGAAGCGCGCCGTCGACGACGAGCATGTCGTGGAAGTCGCGCACGTCGAATCGATCCCCGAGCGCCTGCTCGGCTTTCCTCCGCAGCTCCTTGAATTTCAGCTCGCCGATTTTGTAGGCGAGCGCCTGTCCTGGCCACGAGATGTAGCGCTGAAGCTCGGTCTCGATGTTGTGCGGCGCGAGCGCGGAGTTCTCCGCGAAGCACGCGCGCGCCTGTTCGATCGTCCAGCCCTTCCAGTGGATGCCTGTATCGGCGACGAGCCGGCACGCGCGCCACATTTCATAGGACAGACGTCCGAACCGCTCGTACGGATCGCGATAGATGCCCATCTCGACGCCCAGGAACTCCGAATAGAGTCCCCAGCCCTCGCCAAACGCCGTGACGTATGTGTTGCGGCGGAACCACGGCTGGTCGCCGGCTTCCTGCGCGATGGCAATCTGGAGGTGATGGCCGGGCACCGCTTCGTGCAGCGTCAGCGCCGGCAGCTCGTACAGCGGCCGCTGATCGAGTTTGCCGGTGTTGACCAGATACGCGCCGGCCACGCCGTTCGCCATTGAACCGGGCGAGTAGCGTCCCGTCGTGTACTGGTCTTCGATCTCGCGCGGCACCTCGCGGACGCCATACGGCAGACGCGGCAGCGCGCGGCGGAACAGCTTCGGGAGCTGGTCGTCGGCGCGCTTCGAGATCTCGGAGGCCTTCTCCATCAACTCCTGCCGCGACGTCGCGTAGAAGCGCGCGTCCGTACGCAGCCAGTGCAGGAACTCGGGAAAGGTGCCCTGGAAGTCGGCATCCTTCATCACCGTCTGCATCTCGGCGCGGATCCGCGCGACCTCGGTGCGCCCGATCTCGTGCACCTCGTCCGGCGTCATTCCCGTCGTCGTGTACGACCGCGTGAGGTACTCGTAGAACGGGCGCCCCTCGGCGATCGAGCCGATGCCGAGACCGGGGCGCGCTTTCGGGAGGTAGTCCGCTTCGAGCATGTGCTGCCAGTCGCGCCGCGCGGCGGCGATCTCGCCCGTGACGAGCGCTGCCGCGCGCGCGCGCAGCGCGGACGCGTCTTCGGCGCTGATGGACGAGGGGAGCGCCTTGAGCGGAGCCATCAGCGGGTCTGTGTCGAGCGTCAGCGCGGCCTCGGCGCGTGCGATGTTGATCGCCCCCTGGACGACGGACGAGGGCTGGGTGAGGCCGCTGGCGAGACCGCGACGGGCATTGGCGATGTTCTCGCGGATCAGCCGCGGCGTCGCGGCGAGGCGCGATAACCACGCATCCGCATCGTCCTTCGTCGCGATTCTCGTCGTCCGCGCGTAGTAGCTCAGGTTGGCGCTCTCGCCCCCTTCGTTGATGAAGGCGAGGCGCGCCGGATCGAAACGAAGGGCGCCGAGGCGGTCGTCGACGAGCCACCGGAGAAAGGCGTGATTAAAAGCGTCGGCCGCCGGAAGCGTCTGGGCATCCAGTGCGGCGAGGCGCGCGCGGAAGCGTTCGAGCGCCGCTCTCCGGCGGGCGTCGGCTTCGGGCGTGATCTCGGGCAGCCTTCCGAGCGCCCCGCGGTCCCCCTCACCGCCGGCAGTGTAGGGATCCTCGTGCCGCTCGAAGGCCTCGAAGTCAGCGACGATGGCGGCCCAGGTCGGGCTGGACGCGGGGGACTGCATGGCGAGAAGCAGGAGGGAGAGCGCGGCAGCATGAAACTTCATGGAGGAACGATACACCGTAAAAAAATAACCCCGGGGTTAAAACCCCGGCGCGGGCCGCGGTCACGATCGCCACCACGTTCGGCCGAAGTGCCGTCAGCCCGTCTGGCTTTACTGAGGTCCGGCTGGGGGCTCATCGCCCGAGGGCTTCGGATCGTGTGCATCCCGCGTCACGCGCGGGTGGGGGACCGCTCATGTGGGCACGCCGAACCGTGGCAGCACCCACGTCTGCAGCACGAACCAGCCGGCCAGTAGTGCGATCAGCGTCCAGACATCCATTACACGCCCCTCAATCCGAGTCCGCCAGGAACTGCACCATGCGCGACGCCGTGAAGAAGGCCCCCTGGCGGAGCACCTCTCCGTCCCCGTTGAGCACGAGCACCGTCGGGATGCCGTGCACGTTGTAGCGGGCGGCGGTGCGGCCGTCGCGGTCGATGTCGATCATCACCGGCACGTACCCGGCCGCCACGGCGCGCTCAACGTCGGGGTCCGGCCAGACGTCGTGTTTCATCGCGATGCAGGGGGGACACCAGTCGGCCATGAAGTCCACCAGCACTTTTCGATCCGTCTGCCGCGCCTCGAGGAGCGCCGCGTCGAGGTCGGTCTGCCACTGGATGGACGACTCCCGCGGCGTCGTGTTGGCCACCCGGTAGTAGGTGCCCTTGATCATCGGCCACTGGATGACCAGCACCACGGCGATGACCGCCGCCCACAGCCAGTTCTCGTAGCGCACCGCCCAGGCGCGCGCAGCGGCCAGTCGGCCCGGCGCGGAGTGCGGCGTCGTCTCGTCCACCGGCTACTGCCCCGTGATCCGCGCGAGCGCACGGCGCAGCCGCGCGTCCGCTTCATCGCCCACCGGTTGCACGGCATCGTTCTTCACGATCTGGAACATCGCGTCGGGCCTGGCAATCGACACCACGGCGCCGCCGTCATCCTCCCAGACGCAGACGTTGCACGGCAGCAGCAGCCCGATGCCAATCTCACTCTCGAGCGCCCGGTGCGCGAGGGTCGGGTTGCAGGCGCCGAGGATCGTGTAGCGCCGGAAGTCGAGGTCCAGCTTCGCCTTGAGCGTCGCCTTTACGTCGATCTCTGTGAGGATGCCGAAGCCCTCCTCCTTCAACGCCTCGGTAATCCTCGCCTTCGCGTCGTCGAACGATACGCCGGGCAGGTGTGCGGTGTGGCCGTAGGCCGGATCGTGTTGCGTCATTGTGGTTCTCCTGCCTCCATCGTACGGCAGGACGGGCTGGCGGGGAGTGCGATCCGGCGCATGCCCAGACCAGCGATTAGTCCCGCAGCCCGCATCGCGGTGAGCAAACGTGACGTCGTACTACAGGATTTCGACGATGACGCGGCGGCGGCCGAACTGCAGGGCCTCTTCCTTCGAGGCCTTCCAGATGTCGAACCGGTCGTCGTACTTGGGATGCAGGCGATCCCAGCACGTGTAGGTGCGCGTGCCAATCCGGACCTGTGTGCCAAACGGCAGCCGACGCGGGCAGGCCACCACACCCTCCGCCACGCGGCGCCCGGACGCCGTGATGAACGGATCGCCCCAGGTTTCATCCGGCGATGACGAATACGCCGTCACGTCGGCATGGATGCGCGACGGATCCGGATCCAGGACAATATCAGTGGGGCGCGGCGTGCCAAGGGTCACCAGCACCACACCACACAATCCGACAACAGCCAGCGCTGCAAGCGCAGGAGAAACGGTCAACCGCCAGGGCATCGTGTTTATTCACCTCATAAGGGCTCACGCGATCGGGGGCCGCACCGGCGGCACACCTCCGGCCCGGAGGACAACGCCCCGGACTGGGAAACGAAGCTGGCAAAAGCTGGAATTACGACGACGCCAAGGCTTCAGACGATCGTGTGAGGCAGTAGCCTAACCGGGCTAGTATAACAGGCCGACTGGGGTCGAAGCGACATGTTGGTCGTTAACCCTTGTATTTACAACGACTTGGGAGCTCGCCGGCACCTTGGCAGCACGACGTTGGCGCCGCGCCCTACGACGGGCTCTGAAGCGAAAAGCGCCGGACGGCGAGGCAAGGCCCGAGTGCTACCGCTCCTTCAGTCACGATGTCGTGAGCTTTGCCTGGATCGCCGATTCGATCTACTCGCAGGCTACGTTTGCGCCGATCGACTTGACGAAACTGCGATAGCCGAAGGGACTGACAGTCATGAGGCAGGTCACATCTTGTCCGCTCGACACACCCGGCCACACGCGGGTGACGCCGAACGGGGCCGCCCCGTCTGGCGCGCAGCGGGAGCGAGCACCAGATGGGGCTGTTCGGCGGCAGGACCCGCCACGGCCGGGCACCGACAGTGTGCGGCCGAGAGGAAAAAGAAGCAGCCAGCGTACACACGAGGTTATCGGCGAAGCTGGACGACACGTGTCCCGGGAGTTCTGTCTCGCGCATCCGGAGATTGAGTGGGCCGACATGATCGGCATGCGTCACAAGGTCGTGCATGACTACCTGGGCGTCGATGAAGACATCGTGTGGCAGGTCGTCACACAGGACCTGCCCACACTGGTGGCTGCCCTTGAGCCGTTAGTAAAACTGCCGCCATCAGAGGTATAACCCCACTCAGGTGGGGGCGCAGACGTTCTGACCCGACAGGACCACACACCCGGCCTCACGCGGGTGACGCCGAACGGGGCCGCCCCGTCTGGCGCGCAGCGGAGCGAGCACCAGATGGGGCTGTTCGGCGGCAGGACCCGCCATGGCCGGGCACCGGACACTGTGTGGCCCAGGAGAAAAACAAGCAGGCGAGAGGTACACACGAAAAGGGTGCAGGGTTCCAAAGAACCCTGCACCCTGAAAGTCGTGTGCGCTGAATCGAGCTAGGCGCGCGCCGCGGCGGCGGGCTTCGCGGCAGTCTTCGCGGCTGGCACCGCAGCGGCCGCCTGGGCGGCGACCTTCGCGAACGCCTCCGGGTGGTTCACGGCGAGTTCGGCGAGGCTCTTGCGGTCAAGCGCGATGTTGGCGGCCTTCAGGCCGTTGATCAGGCGCCCGTAGCTCAGGCCGTTCAGACGCGCGGCCGCGTTGATGCGCACAACCCACAGCTGACGGAAGTCGCGCTTCTTGCGGCGACGACCGACAAACGCATAGTTGAGCGCCTTGTCGACGGATTCCTTGGCGGCGCGGTAGAGCTTGCTCTTATTGGCGTAGAACCCCTTCGCGCGCTTCAGCAGCTTGCGGCGCTTGGCAACACGAACGGTTCCTCTTTTGACGCGAGGCATGGTCTTCTCTCTTTTCCTTCGAAAGGACGATTACAAACTAGGCGTACGGGAGCATCTTCTTCAGACGCGGGGTGTCGGACGCATGCACGGCCTCGCTCCCACGCATCTGGCGCTTGCTCTTGGTGGTCTTGCTCGTGAGGATGTGGCGTTTGAAGGCCTTCGACCTCGTGAACTTGCCCGTGGCGGTCTTCTTGAAGCGCTTGGCCGCGCCCCGGTGTGTCTTGATCTTCGGCATCGTCTCTCTCCCTAACCCTGACTCTCTTCGACCGGCGGCGGCGCAGGCGCCGGTGCCGGTTTGGCCGCGGGGGCCTGTCGCTTGACCCCGGGCTTCGGTGCCAGGATCATGTGCATCTGATTGCCTTCCTTCTGGGGTGACGATTCGACAATCGCCACATCCACCAGCTCTCCCGACAACCGTTCCAGGATGCGCCGCCCGATCTCCGGGTGCGCCATTTCTCGACCACGGAAAAAAATGGTGGCCTTCACTTTGTCGCCGTCCTCAATGAAGCGCTCGATGTGCTTCTTCTTGAAGTCGTAGTCGTGCTCGTCAACCTTGGGCCGGAACTTGATTTCCTTGACCTCGATCACCTTCTGGTGCTTCTTGGCCGCCCGCGTGCGTTTCTGCTGCTCGTACTGGTACTTGCCGAAATCCATGATTCGGCAGACCGGAGGTTGCGCCGTCGGCGAAATCTCCACCAGGTCGAGTCCCTTACCTCGGGCCAGTGCCAACGCCTGCGGCGGTGGCATGACTCCGAGCTGTTCACCGTTGTCGTCAATCACCCGGATTTCACGAACCCGGATGCGTTCATTGGTGCGGACGCGGTCGTCTCGGCGAGGCCCTCGATCGTAGGCTATAACAAGCTCCTTTAATGCCGGGCACACCCCGAGCAGCTACAGCCCACTATCTTACTGTCTATTTGCTGATTCTGACTGAACCGAGGTCAGGAAATCGTCAAGACCCCTCGCCCCGAGGTCCCCGCCGGTCCGGCTCCGGACCGCCACCTGGCCTTCGGCAACCTCCCGGTCGCCCAAAACCAGCATGTACGGCACCTTTTGGAGCTGGGCTTCCCGAATTTTGAACCCAATCTTCTCAACCCGGGCGTCCAGGGTCACCCGGAAGCCGGCCTCGGCCAAACGGGTCCGAACCGTCTCGCCCCATTCCAGATGCCGGTCGGCCAGGGGCAATACCGCCACCTGGACGGGCGCCAGCCACAGCGGGAACGCCCCGGCATAGTGCTCGATCAGCATCGCAATGAACCGCTCGAAGCTGCCAAAAATCGCCCGGTGGATGACCACGGGCCGGTGCTCCTGGTTGTCGGGGCCGATGTACTTCAGGTCAAACCGCTGGGGCAGCTGGTAGTCGAGTTGCACGGTGGCGCACTGCCACTTCCGGCCGAGGGCATCGGTCACATCAAAGTCGATCTTGGGGCCGTAAAACGCGCCGTCGCCTTCGTTGACCACATACGCGACCCCGGCGGCCTCCAAGGCGGCCTTGAGCTCGACTTCCGCGTGATCCCACGTGGCCTTTTCGCCGAGATACTCCTCGGGACGGGTGGAGAGCTTCACCTCGTACTGCAGACCGAAGTCGCCATACACACGCTTGACCAGGCGCAGGAGGCGTTCGACCTCCTCGCCGATCTGCGACTCCATCACAAAACAGTGCGCATCATCCTGCGAGAACTGGCGCACGCGGGTGAGTCCCGCGAGCACGCCGGAGGCCTCGTTGCGATGCAGCGCCGTCTGTTCATGCAGGCGCAGGGGCAGGTCGCGATACGACCGGGTCTCCATGCCGAACATCAACATGTGACCGGGGCAGTTCATCGCCTTCACGCCCATCGCCGACGCATCGTCGACCTGACCGTCGGCGCCCTTCCCCTCGACGAGAAACATGTTCTCGCGGTAGTGCTGCCAGTGGCCCGAGGTTTCCCAGAGCGACTTGTTGAAGATGAGCGGCGTTTTGACCTCGGTGTAGCCGGACGGGAACAACACCGCGCGCATGTAGTTGGCGAGCGTGTTGTAGAGCGTGGTGCCTTTGCCCTGCCAGAACGCGGCGCCGGGCGCCCACTGGTGGAAGCTGAAGAGGCCGAGTTCCTTGCCGAGCTTGCGGTGGTCCCGCTTCTTGGCTTCCTCAATACGCGTCAGATACTGCTTGAGGTCATCGTCTTTAAAAAACGCGGTGCCGTAGATGCGCTGCATGGGCGTGCCCTGCGCGTCACCTTTCCAGTAGGCGTTTGATGCGTGCAACACCTTGAAGGCCTTGAGCTTGGCCGTGGTCGGCACGTGGGGGCCGACACAGAAGTCCACGAATGTGTCGCGGTCCTTGATGGTGTAGCAGGAGACGTGCGACTGGCCTTCCGTCTTCTCCTGGATGAGCTGCACCTTGAGCGGTTCGCCGCGCTGCTTGAAAAACTCGATGGCTTCGTCGCGAGACCACATCTGCCGCTCGAACACCAGGTCCTGCGCAGCGAGTTCCTTCATCCGTTTCTCGATCTTCTCGAGATCCTCTGGCAGGAACGGCCGGTTCACCACGAAGTCGTAGTAGAACCCGTCCTCAATCGGTGGTCCGATGCCGCACTGTGCTTCCGGGAAGAGCTGCGTCACAGCCGCTGCCAGCAGGTGGGCGGTTGAGTGCCGGTACACGTAGAGGGCGTCCGGTCCGTCGGGCGTCACAATACGCAGACGCACATTGGTGGTGAGGGGATGGCTCAGGTCAACAAGCGTGTCGTCCACATAGGCCGCCAGGGCCTTGCGCATCACGCCGCCCGGCAGCGACTCCTGTGCAAACGCGGCCACGGAGGTGCCTGCGGCCACCTGGCGTTCTGAACCGTCGGGGAGGGTGATAGTGACTTGAGACATGTGTGACAGTCCGCCTGCGCTAAGCGCTCGTTACACTCGCAGCTTCGGCGGGACAACTTTCGCGGCGTGCGCCGCGAAAGTTGGTAGGCACGGGCGGACTCGAACCGCCGACCTCCTGCATGTCAAGCAGGCGCTCTAACCAGCTGAGCTACGCGCCTAGAGAGCCTCCGCGGCCAACAGGCGAACCCGCAGTATAACCCGTCACCAAAAGGCGTCGGGTGTCTTTTTTTAACGGAGGGCGTCTTTGAGTGACTTGCCGGGTGTGAACCGGGCCACCGTGCGCTTCGGAATCGTGAGTGGGGCGCCGGTCTGCGGGTTCCGGCCGGCGCGTGATTCGCGCTCGGCCGACGTGAAGGTGCCAAAGCCCACGAGGGTCACGCTGTCGCCCTTTTGCAGAGCCTGGGTGATGCCATCAAGCGCCGACTCAAGCGCGGCCCAGGCGGTCACTTTGGTGACGCCGGTGTCCATGGCAATCTTGTCAGCGAGTTCCTGTTTGTTCATCGGGCCTCCGGCGAGCCGGCTGCCGGGCGCAGGCGCTCAAGCGCCTTGGCCAACATCTCATCCGTGGTCGGCGGGGCGTCCTCGAACGCCACACTGGGTGACTCCACCGCCAGGTCGGGGCGCAGGCCGCGGCCATGAATCGGTTCACCGTCGGTGGCCATGTACCGCGCGTAGGTCATCCACAGTCCGCGGTTTTCGGGGAGCGTGACGAGGCGCTGTTCCGCAGCCAGACCCGCCGTGGGTTCCCCCACGAGGTCGCCGCGGTCGTTGCCGTTGAGGGCGGCGGCAAACACTTCCGCCGCGCCGGCCGTGCCGTTCGAGACCAGCAGCACCACGGGGAGGGTAATCGCTCCGTCCCCGGAGGCGGCGCTGGTGAGTTCGAGTTCTTTGTCGCGCGCTGACCGCGTCGCAATCGTGCCCGAGCTGACAAACGCGCGAGCCGCCGCGATGCCCTCACTGACAGGGCCATCCGCGATGCCGCGCAGGTCGATCACCACACCGGTTGTTCCTGACTTCTGCAGTCCGGCGACGACGGACGTGAGCGCAGTCGCCGTACCGGGTCCAAATGTCGCCACCCGCACAACCGCCGCTCCTGTTGGCAGCTTCGTCGTGACGACCGCGTCGCCCTTCAGCACTTCTCGTGTCAGCGTGACCACGTGGGGTTCAGCGGCGTTACCGCGCAAGACGGTCAACTCCACGGTGGAGCCAGGTGCGCCGCGCAGCAGACGCATGCCGGTAAACGCCGACACCTCACGCGTCGGTTTGTTGTCGATGCCGCGAATGAAGTCGTTGGTCCGCAGGCCCGCACGATGCGCCGGCGATCCGTCACGCACGCCGACGATGCGCAGGTAGAACTGGCGGGACACCACCAGGCCCACATCACCGGCCGGTAGCGTCGTGCCGTTTTTCGCGAACGCCACTTCGTCAGGCGTCAGGTAGGCACTCATCGGATCGAGCCCATCGGCCAATCCCCGCATTGCACCTTCCATGACGACGTTGGGGTCGACGGTCTCGACGTAACTCGACATGATCAGCGAAACCACGTCCTCAAACACCCGAAGGTGGGTGAAGGCCTTTTCAGGCTGCGGGGTCGTGGACGCATTCGCGCCGAGTAATCCCCCGACCGCCGCCAATATGACAAGCGGGGTGGAGACGACAAACAGCAGCCAGCGCGACTTGGAACTCATGAATGGATATTAGCCCGGATTTTCACCATGAGGTTCCATGAGGGGCCATGAAGGAAAACCACGTGTCGAAAAAGAACGGGGCGAACTGTCTGCGACGACGGGTTTGGGTGCCGCCAAAGGCGGCAGCTGCGGGAGGAGGACGGTCGGGAACGAAAGAGACGTTGGTCTTTTTGTCTCTTTCGTTCCCGACCGTCCTCCTCCCGCATGGCCAGGCGTTCGCCTGGCCCCCAAACCCTCACGGACAGTGACTGGCATTTCCTCATGGATCCTCATGGAACCTCATGGTGAAAACGCTCTATTGTCCGCCAGCAGTCAGTCTGCCCGACCAGAGGTTCCGACCGTCAATCGACTGTGATGGGGTCAGTCCGTAAAAGCCCAGCACCGTGGGTGCGATGTCGATGATGTTGGCGCGGCCCTGGGGATCGGTCGCGATTGGACGGTTGGTGATGAGCACACCGGCCGTGTCGGCAAAGTCGTAGCCGCCGTGGTCGCCGGACCAGCGCTTCATGTTGGGATACACCAGTTCAGCCGGAGCACCGCCCAACGTCGTCTGCCACGACACGCGATAACCGTCCGCAAACCCGACCTGCAGGTCCGATGCGTTGTGCAAGTACTCGCCCGTATACACATCGTCGCGTTTGTACACGTTGGTGACGATCAGTTGACCCGTGTCAGGGTCGCGCAGGTCGGCCTTGAGGCGCGCGACGAGGTCGTCTGAGAGGGTGCGGTATTCGTCGCCGGTGGAGACGATGCCCTGACCCTCGCGGCCGCGCAGGTTGAAGTAAATCTGGCCGAGGCCCATCGCGTAGGCGCGTGTCCGTGACCAGTCCACGTGTTCAAAGAACTCGGCGCCGCTGAAGAGATCCTCGAGTGTCTTGTCCTGCGACGTCGTCTGGCCCTTGAGCACCATGAAGCCGTTCTGTACAAGCCAGGTGTTGAGGTTGACGGCCTTGCGCCACGAGTGGAAGCCGTGGTCCGAGACAATCATCAGCGTGGTGTCGGGTGTGATCTGATCGAGCACTTCACCGATGAACTGGTCGGCGCGTCGGTAGATGCGCAGGATCGAATCGCCGTGGACAGCCGCGTCGGCCTCGTTATGCATCGGGTGATCGGTGTCGCGATGGTGCCACATCATGTGCTGGACGCGGTCGGTGGATTCGATGACGCCGATGAGCAGGTCCCACGCGCCGGAGGTCATGCGGTTGAGGATGACCTGGGCGCGGTCGTCGAACGCCCGATACAGGTCGTCCATAAACGTGGCCTCGCTCATGCGTTCCTCGTTGAGCGGCCACGTCGCTTCGGCCCATCCGAGCGTCCGGAACGGTCCGAGCTTCTTATAGAGGTCACCCGCGAAACTTGCCGGGTAGGACATCGGCACCGGCGGTGCGTCCGGCTTCCAGTTGACCGGCGCGACGTACAACTGTAGGTCGTCATCAGCCTTCATCAGATGGATCTGCGTCATGCCCTGCACGGTGATAAAAAGGTTGACGCGGAATTTCAGGTTGATCCACGGGCTCCATTCACCAGTCTTGAGCGTGACCTTCTGGCCATCGATGTCAATGTCCGCGGCCCCGCGATCCCGCGTCCACGTGATGGTCAGCGGCAGCGTGACGTCTGCGCGTGTTTCCAACTCCGCAATGGTGGTGCGGTCCGCATCACTCAATGGACCCTTCGCGCGAATGGCCGTCAACTGGCTGCGCACGACCGGGTTGGGTGGCCCCACCAACTGCGTGCGTGCCGTGTCGCCATCGAACGCCAGGCGGCGCAGGATGCCGCCCATCTCGGTGCTGCCTTCCTCGAAGCGGCTCAGGTCGGTGGCGTAATAACTGAACGTGCCCATGGTGCCGCGAATGTCCGGCAGTGGCAGACCCGAGAGCAGTTCGCCGTTGGGCACCTCTTCGGGCGGGAAGGTGATCGGCACGGTCAGGATGCTGCTGCGCACACCGGACTCACCGGCGGTGACCCAGAAGGATGTGCCTCCCCGCAGGGAGGTCACCGTCGGACGGGACGTCGGAATCCAGTTCCAGAGAAAGGTCGGTGGCGTGCGAGTCACCATCCCGAGGTCAGGGAAGTACGTCTGCGTGTCGCGCACCAGGAAGTCGTAGATGTTGTGTTTGCCGGGATTGACGCCCGTGGCGAACGACGCCCATGCGGTCGGGGACTCCGGCGAGACGGTGGTGTCGAGTTCGTAGAGACCGCCCGCCTGCATGACTCGGGACAAGTTCGGCAACTGGCCCGCCGCCATGTACTCGCGCACCAGGTCCGGGTCCATGCCGTCAAACCCGATGATCACCAGTTTCGGTTTGCCGGTATCCGGTGCCGGCGCCGGTCCACCACACGCCGCGACGACGACCAGGGCACACAGCGCCACGCCCGCAACAAGGATCCGCATGGCGGGTATTCTACCGTGCGGGTTCATGGTTCCTCGGTTCATGGTTCATGGTTCTGGTTCGAGGTTCGAGGTTCAGCCATGCGAGACTGGGACCGTGCGTTTTCTTGGAGTCGACTATGGTGCCCGCCGCATCGGGCTCGCATTATCCGACCATGCGGCGTCATTGGCCCGCCCGTGGCAGATGGTGCCGGCCGCCGGTGATTCGGTACGGTCGGCGGCCGTAGTGGCGCAGGTTATCGCCACTCTTCGCGCGTCTGACGACGGAGAACTTGACGGAATTGTGGTGGGGTTGCCGCGTCGGTTGAATGGCGAGGACACGGATCAGACGCCGCACGTGCGCGCGTTTGTGGCGGCACTCGCTGAGCGGGTGGGAGTGCCCGTGGATCTGCAGGATGAACGGTTGACCAGTGTGGAGGCCGAGTCCCGCCTCGCGGTGCGTGAGAAGGACTGGAAAAAGCGCAAGGCGCTGATTGATGCGGAGTCGGCATCGATCGTGCTTCAGGATTATCTGGACGGTAGAAGTCGATGAAAAAATTCCTTGGGGCGTTGGTCGTGCTCGCGGTGTGTGGTGGGGCCGTGGCATGGTGGGCGGGCCAGCAGGTGGGCACGCCGTATCGTGGGTTTGATGACGAAGAAGTCTTCGTTGACATTCCGCAGGGATCCGGGGTGGCGGCGATTGCACAACGGCTGGCCGATGCGGGGGTGGTGGTGCATCCGTGGGCGTTTCGCGCCGCGGCGCGGATGGCCGGTGCTGAGCGCGCGCTGCAGGCCGGGGAGTACCGCTTTGCGGAGCCCGCGACGGCGCGCGACATTGTGGAACGGCTGGCCAAGGGGGACGTGTACACCCGCGCGGTGACGTTCCGCGAAGGACTCACGATCTGGGACATGGCGGATGTGTTCGCCGCCGCTGGTCTTGGCACAGCGGAAGACTTTTTGCGCGAGGCCCGTGACCCCTCCCGGATTCAGTCGCTGGATCCCGACGCGCGCTCGCTTGAGGGCTACCTGTTTCCCGATACGTATCAGTTGCCGCGGTCGGCTGGGGCCAAGGGCACGGTGGACGCCATGGTGGCGGGGTTCCTCCGCGCGTTTGATACGGACCTTCGCGCAGCAGCGGTTGCCCGTGGCATGTCCGTGCGCGAGGTGGTGACGATTGCGTCGCTCGTGGAGAAGGAAACTGCGCATCCGCCCGAGCGTCCGATCGTGTCGGCCGTCTATCAGAACCGGCTGCGGATCAAGATGGGGCTGCAATGTGACCCGACCGTGATCTACGCGCTGCGCCTGGCCGGTCAGTGGGACGGCAACCTGACGCGCGAAAACATGCGCATCGACTCTCCGTACAACACCTACCGGTATGCGGGCCTGCCGCCGGGCCCGATCGCTGCGCCCGGCCGCGCGTCGCTTGAGGCCACCCTGCGTCCGTCCGACGACAAATACCTCTACTTCGTCAGCCGCAACGACGGCACCCACGTGTTTGCCAACACCTACGCGGAACACTTGCGAAACGTCCAGATCTGGCAGGTGCGGTTCTTCCGCAATCAGAATCAGTGAGCCCGGTTCTCCGCGCAATTCGCATACTCACGTAGAGGATGGTGCATCCGGCACCTGGCCCCTGAGAGGATGGGTAGGCCGATGAGAACGTGGGCGATATCAGGGGTGGTGATGCTGGTCCTGCCGACCATGGCGGCGGCACAGTCCCAGCGGATCCCCCGCGTGGAATTTGGCGCACAGGTCTCGCGCCAGATGGGAGAACGGGCGTCCTTCACGGCAACTCCGCGGATCACATGGAACGTGACGCCGGTGACGGCCGTGGAAGTGGCCGCCGACCTTCGGCGGTCACGTCAGGTCCAGTTCGGCAGCCGCCTCAACAGCGACGCGCTCAACGTGCACGTCCGCCAGTCGCTCTGGTCTGATGACCGCTGGCAGGTGTTCGGTCTGGTTGGCCTCGGCGTGGTGCACGCCACCACCACATTTGAAGGTTCATCATCCGAGTTCGTGGAGACGAGCCCCACCGTCCATGTGGGTTCGGCGGCGCAGTTTCGAGCCACCCCGTGGTTGGATTTTCGTGCCGACCTGCGACTGACCCTCAGTGAAGAAAGCGGCGTCCGCGGCATGGTCGGGGCCGTTGTTCCTGTCGGGCGTCTTTCGGTTCGGCCTGCCGATGACATCACTCGCACGAAGGACAGTCTGGCCAACGGCATCATCACGGGCGGCCTCACCGGAGCGGTGGGCGTTGGTGCCCTCTACGGGTACTACGGACGGGTGCTCTGCGATCGCGACGACTGCGGGGCCTTCGCGCTCAAAGCGGCCGCATTCGGCGCGGTGAGCGGGGCCATCGTGGGTGGCTTGGTCGGCGCCGTCATTGACGGGCTGATCACGAAACGTTGAATCCGGAAAGGTGCGCCATGTCACGAGACCACGTTTTATCAACGCGCATATCTGCGCTCTCACTTGTTGGCGTGTCCCTCACCGCCGCGATCGCGCACGCACAGACACCGGAACCGCGGCGTCTGTCGTTGACGACTGGCGCGGCCATTATCGCGCAGACTGATGACGAAACCAATCTGGGTCGAGGTGTATTGCTCGCGGTCGGAGCTTCGACGATGGTGAGCGACGGTGTTCGCATCGAAGGGGAAGTGTCCATCGGCCGTCACACTCGTGGTGGTCCCAACGCCGGATACTTGCAGGCGACCGGCACGCCCGTGGTGGGAACCGCACGTGCGGCGTGGGTGATTGGCCCGTCATCGTGGGGGGCACGTCCGTTTCTCAGTCTGGGGCCGATGCTCACCCGTTCGCGCGGCGAATTTCGAACGTCCACGCTCATCGTCGGTCCCCATGGCCACCCCATTGATGGCCCTGTCGCCACACAGCCGTGGCGCGTGACCGCGCCGGGGTGGGAATTGGGCACGGGGACCGAGATGGGACACGGCTCAAAGCGCATCTGGCGCCCGGAACTTCGCGTCAGCGGCACACGGGCGCCCAGGAGCTACCAACCCGGTGTTGATGTGCTCGAACAGCCGATTCTCACGCTGCGCGCCGGACTGACAGTCATCTGGTAGCGGCGTCCATCGCGCCGGTTATGGCGCACGTCAGTCCGGTGGGGGAGTTGGCCGCGAATGTCAGGTGCCACCCGAAGGTCGCCGCGGCTTCGGCGGTAATCGCCAGTCCCAGACCCTGCCCGTCGGGTCGCCGCGATCGGGCCGCCCCACCCCGGAATCGCCGTGTGGCGAGCAGCGGCAACTCCGCCTCGTCCACACCCGCGCCATCGTCGCTCACGCGCAAGATGAATCCTTCCGGCGTGTGATCGAGCACGACAGCCACATGACCGCCGCTGGTGTTGTATCGCACCGCGTTGTCCACGAGGTTGCCGATCGCCTGTTCTGCGAGGGTGGCGTCGGCGGTGCCGATGGTTGGAGCGGTCGGTACGGCCATGTTGAGATCGACGCCGCTGGCCCGAGCGAGTGGCTGATGACGGGCGATGACACGCTCAACGACTGCGTTGAGATCGAGGGGACGCAGGTCGAGTGCCACTCCGCCATCGAGTCGACTGGCCGCCGCCAGATTCCTGAGCAGTGAGCCCATGTAGTGGGCTTCACGCATGGCACTGCGAACGTGATGGGCCTGGGCGCCGGCGGTGGTGTCCTCCAATGCGCTGAGGTCGGTCTGCAGGACGGTCAGGGGGATGGCAATGTCATGAGTTGTATTCGCGACGAACTCCCGCAGGGCGCGCTCACGCGCTTCGACTTCGTCGAGGTGGGTGCGTACGGCGTGTCGGGCCTCCACGAAGGCGGATGAGAGTGCCGCCACTTCATCGTTGCCGCGCAGGGTGAGTGAGGGCGCGTCGGCCGTGGACGTGGCGGGTGACCGACGGACGTGCTCAGCAAGCTGATGAATGCGCGCGACGGTGGGACCGGCTGCCAGCGTGACCGCAAGGAACACAACAAGGACCACAGAGCCGAGCCCAATCAACTGCTCGCGCAGTTCACCAGGTCGTGGCCGCATACGCCCTAGCAGAATCTGGCATCGCCCCGTCTGATCAGGCAGCCGGAGGGCGATCTGTCGTCCTCGGCCCTCGGACATGGACCATGTACCGGCCGCGCGATCGACGATGGCCAGTTGCGCACGCAGGTCGGACGGAAACGCCGGACCGCGTCCATCCGGCCGCGACGACACAAAGTCTGCTGTATACGGATGCACCTCCACGGGGGGGCGACGTCCCCCTGGTCCACCGCCGGCAGGCCCCTGACCGCCAGGACCACAGTCGCTGGACTCCAGGAGACGGTCGATAGTGGCATCCATGTCGGCGGAGCGAGTTCGTTCGGCCAGGAGGAACAGGACACCAGCCAGCGGCACTGCCACTGCGAGCGTGGTGAGAATCAGTCGTGTCCGCAGACTCACCGACGTGGCTCCTGCAGACGATACCCAACGCCCCACACCGTGGTGATCATGGGACCGGCGACACCGAGTTTCTTGCGGAGTCTGGAGACATGGACGTCAAGCGTTCGCTCGTCTCCATCGCGTTCCGGATCAAGTGTCTGCTCGACAAGCGCCGCACGCGAGACAGCGGCGCCCGGCCGCCGCGCGAGTGCCGCAAGCAGATCGAATTCGACTTTTGTAAGATCCACGTGGGCATCGTTCACAAGCACGAGACGCGCATCCACCCGAATGGTCATTGCGCCCATCGTCACTGTACCCGGCGCGTGCGCAAGGGCCGGTCGCCGCAACCGCGCCCGCACGCGTGCGAGCAGTTCCTCCGGCCAGAACGGTTTGGTGAGGTAGTCGTCAGCGCCCAATTCCAGTGCGCGCACTTTGTCGGTGGTCTCGCTGCGGGCGCTCAAGACAAGCACCGGAACCTGCTGGCGCTGCGCGCGGACATGTTTCAAGACGTCAAAGCCGTGGCCGCCGGGCAACATCAGATCGAGCAGGATGAGGTCGAGTCCCTCCAGTGGTGCATCCTGCGCCTCATCAGCCCGCGTCACCCACGTCACGGCAAACCCGGCCGCTGTGAGTGCGTGCTGCACCTGGGTGCCGAGAGCGGTGTCGTCTTCGACGAGCAGGATGTGTGGTGTCACAGAGGGACCGTAGTGCCGAGATCTTACGGGATCCTGAAGCGGGCGCTTCAGAATCCCGCAAGGTGGGGTCCGTATGGTCTTGGCAGGAGGTCAGTCATGCGTCATCACATCTCGTTTGTTACGTCAGCTATTCTGCTCGCCCTTGCGTGTTCCACTCCCACTGCACCGACCGCGGCCGCGGTCGACTCGACCACGCTAGGCACCGGAGGGTCGTCTACGGCCCCGACCTGGTATGCCAAGTTCGGCAGCGCTGTCACGGTCTCGGTCGAAGGCACCAACGTGGTGTTGCGCTCGACGGGTGTTCCGGATCACGCCAGTCCGTACTGGGGCACCGGCCATGCGTTGTATGAGGCGCCACACGCCGGCATGCAGGTGAATCCCAACCGCATCGCCACGCAGTCGCTGGTGCTGCGCGTCCCGATGTCGCCCACACGCGCCACTGCCTCGGACACACCGATGGGGCCGATGGGGCTGGCGATCAACGGTGTGGCGCTGTTCAACCAATACGCGGCGGGCCGCGCACCGCTTACCAATGAGATCGTCAGTTTTGACCGGTTCAACGGGCATCCGCAGAACACCGGGCAATATCACTACCACCTCGAGCCGCTGTGGCTCACGTCGCGTGACGGGATGGCCGCACTCATTGGGGTGCTGCTTGACGGATTCCCTGTCTACGGTCCACGCGAAGGTGATGGTTCGATGCCGTCCGGACTTGATACCTGCAACGGTCACACACACGCGACCGCTGATGTGCCGTCGGGCACCTACCACTACCACGTAACTGCGACGGTGCCGTACATCTCGGGCTGCTTCGCCGGTGTCGTTGGGACGTTGGGTTGAGGGGGAGGGCGTGATGCGTTGGTTGGTCTTGACGATGATGGTGTGGGTGGCGGCCCTGGCGGGGGGGCCGGTTCGCCCGGCAATGGATGCGAGTGCGGTGGATGCGACTGTGGTGACGCCGATGAAGGAGGGCGAATACCGGACCTGGCACCCGAATGGACAACTCGCCGAGGTGCGCCGATACGTCGCCGGTCGCGAGGCGGGATTGCAACAGTCGTGGACGCCCGAGGGCGTGTTGTATCTCAACTACGAAGTGCGCAACGGTCGCCGGTACGGGCTCGTCAACTCCCGGCCCTGTGCCCCCGTGGAGGACGAGTCGACACTGCCGTTTTATGGGGACCGTACGTTCACGCCGTCGTGGACGCCGGTGTCCCACTCCGTCACCGATCATCTCGTGAGCGATACACCATTCCTCGATCAGTCGGGGCGGGCCTTCACGCCAGGCACGCTGAAGGGCCGTGTGCATGTCGTGAGTTTCATCTTCACGCAGTGCGCAGCGATTTGCCCGCCGCTTGTGGCGTCGCTCAAGAAGGTGCAGGCGGCGACGAATGTCGCGCTGGTGTCGTATTCGGTCGACCCCACCAACGACTCGGTCGCGGTGCTGGGCGACTTTGGCCAGGTGCGTGGCATCGACCCCGCACGGTGGCAGTTGCTGACTGGTACCCGCGAGGGCGTCCACACGGTTGCCCGTGACCTCTATTTCGCAGACGATGAGGGGATGCGGCAGACGCTGGCGAATCCAAACACGTTCCTGCACACCGAAAAGCTGGTGCTCATCGACGCCGAGGGCCGGATTCGGGGGGTGTATAACGGCACACAGCCGTTTGAGATCCAGAAGCTCCTTGAGGACCTGCAGGTGCTGACGCCGTGACCGGTGATGACGCAGTCCGGAAGCCGGTGAGACGAGCGCGTGGACTGCACTGGTGGATTCGTCGGATCTGGTTCACCGCAGGCACTCTTTTTATGGGGTGGATGGTGTACAACGCGCAGGCGCACGGAGTGGCTCATGCACTGCTCCAGTCGTCGTCGAGCCTGATCGTCACCATCGACGACACCATGACGACGTTTGTGCCTGTGGACTCGGCGTCACCGCACGCCCTGGTATTCCTCCCGGGAGGGGGCGTGGATCCGGATGCCTATGTGCCGTTGGTGAGGCGCATTGCGGACACCGGCATTCCCGTGGCGTTGGTGCGGCTGCCGTGGCGGATGGCCTTCACGGAAGCCGCACAGGCCGAGACCTGGCAGCGTGTGTTGCAGGCCGCCGTGCGCCTGGGCTCGCGTCCTGTGGTGCTTGCCGGACATTCGCGGGGCGCAGCGCTGGCGGGCGGGTTTGCTCACGCGCATCCGTCGGCGCTGGCCGGCCTGATCATGATTGGGACCACGCATCCGCGGGATCACGATTTGTCGTCCTTCACGATTCCTGTACTCAAGGTGGGCGGCACACGCGACTGTGTCGCCGACCTTGAGGCCTCGCAGGCCAATGCGAGGAACCTGCCGGCGTCCACGACGTGGGCCATCATCGAGGGGGCCAATCACGCGCAGTTTGGCTACTACGGTTCCCAATTGGGTGATTGTGCTGCGGATATGACGAGGGAGGCGCAGCAGCAACAGACACTGGACGCGGTCCTCAGTTGGTGGGCGACGTCTCTGATACGCTGAAAGGCTGAATGAGACCCGACGGTATTTTCTCAAGAGCCCGCATTCCCTACGGCACGTGGGGCAACAGTTACTTTCCGGCGTGGCAGACCTCGGCCATCGCCGAAGTGAATATCGGGCAGTTTGCGGCCGAGTCGATGGCGCGCATCATGGGATTGCGGCGGGTGCCCCTGAGCACACTCGACTACCTCGTGCTCGGATCCACGGTCCCCTGGCACTGGAAGTTCTGGAATGCGCCGATGTTGTCGGCACTGGTCGGACAGCGCATTCCCGGTCATCACGTGGAGCAGGCATGCGCCACCGGACTGCAGGCCACGCTGGCGGCCGCTGCGCAGATCCAGAGCGGTGACCATGACGTGGTCGGCGTCCTGACATTTGACCGCACGAGTGATTCCCCGGTGGGTGTATTCCCGGAACGCCGCGCCTATGAACGGACGATTGCGCTGGCTGACGTGTGGGACAACTTCGGCTTCGATCCCGCCACCGGCGGCTCGATGCTCGCCACGGCAGGCGCGGCCGCGCGCAAACACAAGATTGAACGGCGCGAGGTGGATGACCTGACGCTGTATCGCTATGACCAGTACTTCACGACCAAGGCCGCGGGGCTGCTCACGAAAACCTGCGTGCCGCTGGATTTGTTGAGTGTGCAGGGCAAGCCACTCGGGCGCATTGAGGCAGACCTTGGCGTTCGTCCCGTGACTGCCGAAGGGCTGCGGGGGATGCGCGAACTCGAGACCAGCGTCACCGCCGGTGGCCAGACACACGCGGCCGACGGCATGGCGACACTGCTGGTCACCACCGCCGAGAAGGCGGCCGAACTCAGTGCGCGCCCGGAGATCGAGATCACGCTGGTGGCCAAGGCCGAAGCGCGCGCGAATCCGGGCCTGATGCCCGAAGCGCCCGCCATCGCGGTGCAGAAACTGCTCAGCAAGACCGGTATGACGATGACGGACATGGCGGTGGTGAAAAACCACAATCCCTTCGCCGTCAACGATGCGGTGTTTGCCAAAGTGCTCAACTACGACTGGAAGAACATGAACCACACCGGGTGTTCCCTGGTCTGGGGCCATCCGCAGGGACCGACACTGACGCGGTCGCTGATTGAGGGTCTCGAAGAAGCCGTCGCGCTCGGCGGTGGCAACGTCTTGCTCTTCGGATGCGCCGCCGGCGACGTCGGCATTGCCGCCGTCTTCAGCGTGACCGATACCTCCAGCACGAGCAAGAAAGGGGCACGATAATGGCGGGCTCCAATCACGCGATGCGTACGTCCACGTTGGAGACACTCGGCCTCGGCACCGTGCTTGAGATCTTTCAGCGTGGTCGACTGCCTGTGGATGTCGAGACGCTGGTGGACAACGTGTTTGGTCCGGCTGGGCAACGAGGCGCGTTGGTGATCTCCGGTGCGAGTGGGATCGTCGGCGCCGGCAAAGTGCTGCAACTCGGCTCGCGCCTGCAGCCGTTTGGGGTGCCGATCGTCGGGCTCGATTTTCCGAACGCCCCTGATGGTCTGTCGCCAAAATTTAGCGCGCTGGTCTCCACGTTTGGTCGTGACCGTGCCGCAGAGATCTTCTCAAACGTCATCCGCCTGAACTACGACGGCAAGACGCTGCCGACGGCACTCGCCCATTTCCGGCCCGTGATGTTGCTCGAAGCGATTCCGGAAGTACTCGACATCAAGAAGGCGCACTACGCGATGTTCCGCGCGGAGTATCCGGACATCGAGATTCGCTCGGTCACCTCCGGATTCCCGAGCCGTGAACTCGGTGTCGGGATTGCGCATCCGGCGTTCCCGCACGAAATCAACAAGGTGTACGAGACGGTGGAGCAGGGCCCGTCCGACATCACGCGGCTGCTCTGGGCGCTGGGCCTGGTGCCGATGCCGGTCAGCGACCACTGGTCGTTTGTGCTCGACGTGTTGTTCTGCGGCGTGACGAATGCGTCGCTGCGGTACGCCGGTGCCACGAACGTGCCGTACTGGAAGCTCGACAAATACGTCCGGAAGTACTTCGGCCCGAATCCGCTACGCGCGCATGACGCCATAGGCGCGAAGGGCGCGAACTTCCTGACGTGGTCGTGCCTGCATCATCTGCAGGCGGAATACGGCGACCTTTTCGAACCGACGCCTGACCTGACCGAACGCAAGGACACCGGGCAGAACTGGTATCCACCGAATCACTTCCGGCCGTTGGTTGATTGGTCCATGGCGGGTGATGACGAGGAGGTGTTCGAGACGTGGGTGGGCGGCGCGCTCATTCAGATGACGGCACTGATGCTCGCGGAAGAACGCTCGCACCTGTCGCAGATGAACGCCATCGGTGAACTGTGTGCGCAGTTCCGGCAGGGCGTGCTCGCCTCGATTCGTTCGCTCGGCGCGGACGCGGCTATCGCGCGTGTTGAGGCCTACCACCAACTCCATCCCGCCGCCGCGTCGTCGCCCTGGCACCCCGAGGTCCTCAAGCGCATCGCGACGCCCGAGTGGCAGCAGTTGTATGTGAATGCCGAACACGACGGCACGGTCGGCGTCATCAGCTTGAGTCGCGAAAATTATTCACATGACGTGGATGCGGAGCTCAATCGTGCGATCGACTGGCTGAAGGCCGCGAAGATCGAGCGCGTCATTCTCAGTGGGGACTTTCATCTTTCCACGCAGATGGTCGGTGCCGACACAACGGCGTTTTTTCCGGCGCTCGAACGTGTGGAGGCTGGGCAGGCCGTGTCCGAAGCATGGTCGCGCACGTCGCGACGACTGCACGACGAGTTCACGGTGTCGGTCGGCGTGATCACGGGCAAGCGCTGCCTCGGTGGCATGCTCGAATTGATGACGCACTGCCACTTTGTCGTAGCGCTCGACAACACGCAGCTTGGGTTCCCCGAAGTGACGTTGCCGGTGGTGCCGGGCATGGAAGGGTGTCACTGGCCGTTCCGCAAGGCCACACGTGAGCAGCAGTCACAACTGATGGCGCTCCTGCTCACCGGTCGTCCGGTGGTGGCCGGAAAAGCCACAGGGTGGCTCGTGGACTTCGCCGGTTCGATGGACGCGGTGCTGTCAACCGCGTGGAATCTCGCGAACGGACGGGATGCCGCTGTGGTGCGCCGGCCCTTTGACGCAGGCGCCATCACGGGTGTGCCGACTGAGGTGCCTGGCCTGCAGACGCCGGGAAGTCACGCCACCGGCGCGGCTCGCAAAGCGATCGTGGATACCGTGGTGGCCTCGTGCGGCGTCCCGGTGGCAGAGGCGCTCGCGATTCAGGCCCTGCATTCCGCGAAGTTCATGGTCACCGACGCCTGCATCCGCGGGGTTGTGGGTGGGGAATACGCCAAGACCATGAAGGTGTAGTTTTCGGGTAGACTCCGGCTCGGGAGGCAATCTCATGCAGAGACGCATCATCCACGGTGTCGCTTCGGTGTTGGCGTTGGTCGGCACCACGGTCGTGTTGAGTGCTCAGGAACCTGCGGCGCCTGAACGTCTGGGGCGGTGTTTCACGCCGGTCACCACGACCGGTGTCTACTTCGAAGTCACCGCCGACGGCCCGACCGAGCGGCTTCTGCGGATGGTCGCCGATGCGCCCCGCCAGAAAGTGACTCACTCTCAGGTGCATGTCACGACCACCGCTCACGCACGGGTGCCTACAGCCGATCAACTGCAGAGAGACGCGGAATACATACCGACGCACTCAAGTCGTGCGGTGCCTCCAGCCATTCACAGTGTGCGGATGCACACGCGCGGCGAGACGCCCACGCTGCTGACGCCGCAGGTTGTGATGGATGCTGCCCCAGCGCGAACGCATCGACACGAGTCGGTGTTCACGGTGCCGACCGAGACCGCCGACACCACCTTGTTGGATGTTGTGGTTGTCAGTGCCATGGGCTCGACCGGCTGCCGCCTGCGCCTCAAGCACGTCCGCTGACGCGGCTCCGAGCGAAGCTCAGGAACCCCAGTTCAATTTTTCGCGGAGCATCTCGAAGTGTGTTCGAGTGGTGGTGCGGAGCAAGCGCAACACACGATCGGCGCGACGAATCGTGACGACATCTCCTGCGGAGAGCGCTTCGCCGTGCTGGCCGTCAAACGTGGCCACCACGTCCGACGGCGGGCCGTCCAGTGTGGGGCGCAGGACGATGTCGGCCGACGCGGGCAACACGATGGGCCGGTTGGTGAGCGTGTGCGGCGCGATGGGGGTCAGGAGCACCGCGTCTACGGCCGGATGCATGACCGGGCCTCCCGCCGAGAGGTTGTACGCGGTTGAGCCCGTCGCGGTCGCCACAATCAGACCGTCGGCGCGCACGTGACAGACGTGTTCGCCATCCACCGACACGTCGAGCTCGATCATCCGCGACAGACGGCCGCGCGTGATGACAATGTCATTGAGGGCGAGCCGCGACGCCGTGACGACCCCCTCCCGCTCCACGCGACCATTGAGCAGCAGGCGCGTCTCCATCCACGTGCGCCGATCAAGCACCGCCGTCAGCGCTTCGATCAATTCAGTGCGGCGCACTTCAGTAAGAAATCCGAGACGGCCGAGATGTACACCGAGCACGGGAATGTCGGCCTCAGACTGCACGACCGCATTGGCGGCGGCCAGCAGTGTGCCATCCCCCCCGAACGCGATCAGCACATCCACCTGCGCCGCGACCGCGGCTCTCGGCATTGTCGCAAACGCGCCCACGGGCTCGTCGGCACCAACGACGACAGGGGCCCCGCGCGCCGTCAGCCACTCGGCCGCTTCCACGAGGGTGGCCAGGGCGTGGGGGTGGGGCTTGGCCGTCAGTCCGATTCGGGGCAATGACACGTCTGCAATCCTACCTGAGCCGCTTGAGGATCAGCGCAGGTGCAACAGAAACTCGACGTTGCCTTCAGCGCCGGTGATGGGGGAGGGCACCAGGCCGGCGTCCGCCAACCCAAGGACACGCGCGGCCTCGATGACGTCTGCCACCACGCGCGCATGTACGGCCTCGTCGCGCACGATGCCACCTTTGCCGACGTCTTCGCGCCCCGCTTCGAACTGGGGTTTGACCAGCGCCACAACATGGCCGCCAGGTGAGAGCAGCGCCGGCACCACAGGAAAAATGTGCTTGAGCGAAATGAACGACACGTCGATCGTCACCAGTCCGAACGCCCGGGCCTCGACAGGCAGGTCCTCCGGAGTGAGCCGCCGCGCGTTGGCGCCTTCGATGACGATGACCCGTGGGTCGGATCGAATCTTCCAGTCGAGCTGGTTGTGACCAACGTCGAGCGCAACGACGCGGGCCGCGCCGCGCTGGAGCAGCACGTCAGTAAAGCCGCCCGTGGACGCGCCGATGTCGAGTGCAACAACGCCGGTGGGATCAATGCCAAAGGTATCGAGGGCGTGCGCGAGTTTGAGACCTCCACGACTGACCCACGGGTGATCGGGTGTACGAAGTACGATGTCGGCGTCAACAGCGATCGCGGTGCCCGCCTTGGTGGCCGGATGCCCTCCGACAAGGACATCGCCGGCGAGAATCAGCGCCCGAGCCCGTTCGCGTGAAGGAACAAGGCCTCGCTCAACGAGCAACTGATCAAGTCGCGTCTTCAGGAAGCCATCTCCTCAACGGGTGCGGGTGAGCGACCAGTCGGCCAGCTCCGTGAGGCGACCTTCGAGGCCGGCGGCGTTCAGCGTGGCCTTGGCGCGCTCGATACACTCGGCGGCCAGACGGCGAGATTCGTCGATGCCATGAAGCGCGGCGTAGCTCGGTTTGCCGGCCGCGGCATCCTTGCCAGCCGTCTTGCCCAGGTCGGCATTCGACCCTTCCACATCCAGCACATCGTCGATGATCTGGAACGCGAGCCCGAGTTCGTTGGCGTACGCATCCACCGCCGCAATGATCGCATCGTCGACCCCGGTGATCATGGCGCCGGCGACGGCCGATGCGCGGATGAGTGCCCCTGTCTTGCGTGCGTGCATGTCGCGCAGTTCGCGCTCCGAGAGTGGTTCAGCCGGATAGGCGGGCACACGGCCTGCCGCACGGAGGTCGATGGTCTGGCCGCCGACCATGCCAATCGCGCCAGCAGCGGTGGCGAGCACACTCAGGACGCGCAGTCGGCGGTCGGCCGGCGCTTCGGGCGCCCCCGGAGGGGCCACAGGTGACGGAGACGCGGCCAGCAGACCAAACGCCTCGGTAAGCAGGCCATCCCCGGCGAGCACGGCCACGCCGTCGCCGTACACGACGTGTACGGTTGGACGCCCGCGCCGCAACGTGTCGTCGTCCATCGCCGGCAGGTCGTCGTGCACGAGCGAGTAACAGTGGATCATTTCCACCGCGCAGGCGCTGGGCACAGCGAGCATGCGTGCTCGCGGTGTGGTGGTGCCGGCGAGGGGTGCCACGGCTTCGGCCGTCATCAGCGTCAAGCACGGTCGCAGCCGTTTGCCGCCGCCGAGCAACCCGTGGCGCATCGCGTCGATCAGCAGCGCCGGAGCCATGCCTTCGGGCAGTGCCGTCTTGAGTGCGGTGTCGATCGTGGAGCGCAGATCGTCCAGATAGACCGAGAGTGTGTCAGGCATCCTTCAGGTCCCCACGTTCAGTGAGGATCTCGATGCGCTTCTGCGCGGCCCCCAATTGGTCGTGACAGTACCGTGACAACTCGACGCCGCGCTCAAACAGCGCCAGCGACTTGTCGAGTGGCAGGTCGCCGTCCTCGAGTTGGGTGACGATTTTCTCGAGTTCGGCGATGGCCGACTCAAAGTCCTTGATGGATTGGACGGGCGTGCTCATGTGTCTGGGGTCTCCGTAACCTGGCATCGCAGTTCACCATCGGCAACGGTGACTCGTACACCATCACCGGGCTGCACACTGCGTGTGGATCGAATAATACCTGTCCGTGCGTCGTTCCAACACACGGCGTAGCCGCGACCGAGCACGGCGAGTGGGCTCAAGGCATGCAGCCGCGCCGCGAGCTCACGGGTCTTTGTGTCCGCGCGTTGATGGCGCGCGAGAGCGGTCTGTCGGAGTCGCGCATCGGTGCGCACGAGACGCAGGCGCCATTCGGCGGCGACCCGACGCACATCCCGAGCTTCGAGGCGGCGCCGCAGGACGTCGAAGCGCTGGCTGGAGCGGGCGACCCGATCAACCAGCGCCTGGCGCATACGCCAGACATATTCCTGACAGTCCCGTTGCCGCAACACCACGCGGGTGGGATACGCGTTGAGTCGTGTCGCCACGCGCAGGGTGCGCTGGTGCCTGGCATCAAGGGCGCGTCGCGTGGCGGCGGTCAGTCGTTCGGTTGCGCGGTCGATACGCATGCGGAACGCATCCGCACGGTCCACGACGATTTCGGCGGCGTTGGACGGCGTGGCCGCACGCACATCCGCCACGAAGTCAGCAATCGTGAAGTCCACTTCGTGCCCCACGGCTGAAATGACAGGGATTGGGCAGGCGGCGATGGCACGGGCGAGATTCTCGTCGTTGAACGCCCACAGATCTTCGGCGGAGCCGCCACCCCGACCAATGATCACGACATCCACGCCATCGACCTTCGCGATTGCCTGCAGGCCACGCGTCAGTTCCTCGGCCGCGCCATCTCCCTGGACGCGTGCATCGCGAATGATCACGTGTGCCGTGGGATACCGCGCCGACAAGACGCGCAACATGTCCTGCAGCGCCGCGCCTGACAGTGAGGTGACGATGCCGATCTTGCGAGGGAGGATCGGGAGTGGGCGTTTGCGCGCAGGGTCAAAAAGGCCCTCCGCCGTCAGCCGCTTTTTCAACTGCTCAAAGGCGAGCTGCAGAGCACCCAGTCCGTGCGGCGCAATTCGGTCGCAGATGAGCTGATACTCGCCGCGTACCTCATACACACTGAGTCGGCCGCGGACGACGACGTGTTGCCCGTCTTCAAGGCGGAACGTCAATCGACGCGCGTCGCTGCGGAACATCACGCCACGAATCTGCGCGGATGAGTCTTTCAGCGTGAAGTACAGATGGCCAGACGGATGCGGGCGGTGGTTGGAGATCTGTCCCTCCACCTCGATCCGGGCGAAGCCTTCTTCCACGAGCGCCTTGAGATGCGCCGTGAGTTCGCTGACGCTAAGGGGGGCCTCTGGCGCATCCGCTGTCTGAGGCGCCTCGGGAACCACGGGCGTCTCCGCAGGACGGACGGCCTTCGCCACCGGCGCCGGCTCGGGCTCGTCAAACGGCAGTCCCTGCCACTCGGCCATGGGTTACCGCGCGGCGACCGGCGTCACCGCCAGCGCTTCTAGTTCCTGCAGTGACACGTTGACGCGGCTGATGCTCGTGGCCAGGCCGGTGGCCTCGTCGGCCTGCACAACAACGCCGTTCAGACGCGGATTCTCAGTGGCGGTGTCAAAACGCTGCGGCATCGCACTAATGAAGCGATGGACGATCGCCAGCCGATCGACGCCAATCACTGAATCGTGCGGGCCGGTCATGCCGACGTCCGTGATGTACGCCGTGCCTTTGGGCAACACGCGGTCGTCGGCGGTCTGCACATGGGTGTGGGTACCAACGACGGCGGCGACAGAGCCGTCGAGGTGCCAGCCCATCGCGACCTTCTCAGAAGTGGCTTCCGCGTGGAAGTCCACAAACACGATCTGCGCGCCTTCAGCCTTCACGAGGGCGATCTGTTCGAGCACCACACGGAAGGGATCGTCCAGCGGTGTCATGAACACACGGCCCATGGCGTTGATCACGCCGACCTTGACGCCGTTCTCTGCGCGCGCGACGTATCGGCCCAGTCCCGGTGCACCGTCGGGGTAATTCGCCGGGCGAATCATGCGCGGCTGTTTGGCGATGTACGGAAAGATTTCTTTTTTATCCCACGTGTGATTGCCGCCCGTCATCACGTGGACCCCGTACTCGAACAGGTCCTCGGCCAATGCCGGCGTGATGCCGTGGCCGGACGCCGCGTTTTCGACGTTGGCAATGATGAGATCAACGTTGTGGTGCGAGGCCAGTGCGGCCAGGCCGTGGCGAAGCAGGTCGCGGCCGGGGCGGCCGACGATGTCGCCAATAAAGAGCAGGTTGGTCATGCAGGTTCCACGACGATACGAATGGGTTGGCCGCGTCGGTCGTCGACACGCGGCAGGATGACGCGGAGCAGACCGCCGCGCACGATGGCCGTGGCCCGGCTGGCGTCGACCGCTCCACTGAGGCGCACCGCGCGGGCGAAACGGCCGTGACTGCGTTCGGCCACGTGGTAGCGCGCGTCGGTCGGCGCGCCGTTGCTGATCTTTGCGCCCACGACCAGCACCGTGTTGCGGCGCACGAGCACGCGGAGTGCGTCGGCCGGTACGCCCGGCACATCCACCACCACTTCAACCGTCGCTGCCGTGTCCACAACGTCGAGGGCTGGTCGGCACTCGCCGGTGGCCGTCGAAGCCCCGGGCACGTCGCGGTCCAGCTCCAGCAGCAACTGTCGCGCATCCTCGGCCAGGTCCGTCGCCTCTCGTTCCCGTCGCATTTCAGCCATCAGCCTCTCGATTCTAGCGTTTTCGCATTGGGCGCCGTGCTTTCGGAGCCGACGGGCTTCAGCCTGTCGGACATCAGACGGACTAAAGTCCGTCTGCTCCATACTGCATGGTCAAAATATGAGTCCAGTTATATAAACGAATATGCCTTGACAAGAAGTAGATATAGGGCGACACTGGATTCAACACATTCCCAGACCACTGGGACTATCAGGAGGCAGACACATGAACGTGACTCGTTGGAATCCCGGCCATGACCTGGCGGCGTTGGAAGTGAATCGACTCAATCGGATGTTTGACGCGGTGTTTTCGGGTGAGCCGCTGACCAGCAGCGCCTGGGTGCCTGCGGTGGACATCTACGAAACGGCGGAGAAGGACGTTGTGGTGAAGGTGGAAGTCCCCGACATGAAGCGTGAGGACATCAAGGTCACCTTCGAGAACAACGTGTTGACCGTCGAGGGTGAACGCAAGGCGAGCGAGGACGTGAAGGGTGAGCAGTATCACCGCATCGAACGTCGCTATGGCGCGTTCCGCCGGAGCTTTACGTTGCCGGCGTCGGTCGACGGCTCGCGGGTGCAGGCGGCGTATCAGGACGGCGTGCTGAAGATCACCATGCCGCAGCGACCGGAAGCGAAGCCGCGCCAGATCACGATCGACGGGTAATCTCGTGCCGGAGGCCCGGACCGTGTGGTTCGTGCCTCCGGCTTTTTCGTATCATTGAGGGGCGTCGGTATTTGTATGTCCTTCAGTCGCGTGTTTCGGGTTCTGTTTGTGCAGGCCCTTGTTGTGGTGCTGGCGTCCGTGCTGGTGGCCGGCGGGCTTGTGCTCCTCGGCCATCAGGAACTGCTGCACTCGTCGGCTGCACGCGCGGCGGCTCGACTCAAGTCGGTCGGGCTGTTTGCCGTTCTCACCTTGTCTCTCCCACTCACATTGCTGGCCAGCGGCTTCTGGCTGCGTGCACGACTGCGTCGACGCGTGCCAGCCCCACCGCGGAAGCCGCGACGCGCTGTTGTCGTTGCCGGCGTGGCTGGCGGCCTGGTGATTGCCGCAGGCGCGGCGCTGATCGGCTGGCTGGCGGCACTCGCGCAGATGCCCATTCCTGAGCAGCCGTGGATTCTGACTGTGTTGCGGTCCGAGCCCGGACCGCTGCTGGCTCTCTTCGTGCTCGCGGGTACCATCGTGGCCCCGGTTGGCGAGGAACTGTTTTATCGCGGATGGGTGTTTCCGTTCCTGGCCGAAGAGAGTGTGCCGCTGGCGTACCTGGGCAGTGCGGTGCTGTTCGCGGTCGCGCATGGGCACCCGGTGGCGTTTGTGGACTACCTGCTCATGGGCGGCGTGCTGGCGGCGTTGTATCGCTGGTCGGGCACACTCTGGGCGCCAGTGCTGGCGCACGCGACGAACAACGCCGTGGTGTTCGGGGTCCGGTGGCTGCTGTTGTCGGGAACTCTGGCGCTCTGATTCCGTCCACTTTCACATGACTGGATGGCTCGCACTTGGTGGACTCCTCGGCGTACTGCTCGCGGGATTCGCATTTTTCGCGATGGTGTTCGGCCTGATCGTCTTCGCGCTGAAGGCGGTGTTTTTCCTGGTCCTGCTGCCATTCCGCCTCATTGGGTGGGCACTGGGGGCGGTGGTGATGCTGGTGGCGACCGTGTTTGCGATTGCCATCGGACTGGCGGTGATTCTCGCGCCACTCGTGCCGCTTGCGATCATCGTGGGCCTCGGCTATGGGCTCTATCGGCTGATTACCCGACCGACGCCTGCGCCCGCCGCACGCACGTTCTGAATTAGGGACGCCGGGTGGCGGCTTCGTACGCGTCCGCCATCCGCAACATCGTCGCTTCGTCCCACGGGCGTGCGATGAACTGCAGGCCGACGGGGAGCTGACCTGACGCAAATCCACACGGGATGCTGATACCGGGGACACCGGCGAGATTGGCCCCGACCGTGAAAACGTCGGCCAGGTACATCTGCAGCGGGTCGTTCATCCGTTCGCCGAGCAGGAACGCCGGCGACGGGCTTGTCGGCAAGGCAATCACATCCACCTGTTCGAATGCCGAGAAGTAGTCACGCGCGATCAATGCGCGCACCTGCTGCGCCTTGCGGTAGTACGCCTCGTAGTAGCCGGCGCTGAGCACGTACGTGCCGAGCAGGATGCGTCGTTTCACTTCCGGACCGAAGCCTTCGCTGCGACTGCGTTCATACAGCGCGGCGAGGGAGGCCGGGTCGTGCGCCCGATGGCCGTACCGGACGCCGTCGTAGCGCGAGAGATTCGCGCTCGCCTCAGCGGTGGCAATCAGGTAATACACGGCGATCGCGTGTTCGGTGTGCGGCAGTGCAATATCCGAAATCTCGGCACCGAGGCTGCGCGCCACGTCGAGCGCTGCGTCGAAGGCCGCGCGCACCTCGGCGTCCACGCCTTCGGTCAGCAGGTGCCGCGGCACGCCGATGCGCAAACCATGGACCTCACGGGTCAACGCGCCCGTGAACGACGGCACCGGCTGAGTGGATGACGTGGCGTCACGCGGGTCGTGGCCGCTGATCACTTCCAGCACCTGCGCCGCCTCACGCGTCGTGCGCGCAAACGGCCCAATTTGATCGAGCGAAGAGGCGAAGGCCATCAGCCCGTAGCGGGAGACACGACCGTAGGTCGGTTTGATGCCGACCACGCCGGTGAATCCGGCTGGCTGGCGAATTGATCCCCCCGTGTCGGACCCGAGGGCCAGAGGCACAAGATTCGCCGCCACGGCCGCGGCTGATCCCCCGCTCGACCCTCCCGGGGTCCGCGTGACATCCCATGGGTTGTGCACAGGACCGTAGGCACAGTTCTCGGTCGACGAGCCCATCGCAAATTCATCGCACCGTGTGGTGCCGACAATCACCGCGCCAGCGGCTTCGAGCCGTTCAACCACTGTGGCGTCAAAGGGGGAGATGTAGCCCTCCAGAATCTTTGAACCCGCGGTGGTCGGCAGGTCGCGCGCGACGATGTTGTCCTTGAGGGCCAGCGGCACGCCATGGAGTGGCCCCGACCCGGTGCCGGCGTCCAGGGCAGTGGCGCGTGCGCGAGCCCGGTCGGTGGCGACGAACTGAAACGCCGACAGGTCCGAGCGCTGCTCGATGCCGGCGAGTGTGGCGTTGATGCGGTCGAGGATGGGGGTGGCCATCAGCCGATCACCTTCGGCACACGGAAGAGGCCCGCGTCGTGGTCGGCATCCGGCGCGTTAGCCAGGCCCGCTGCGCGGTCCAGCGACATGCCAGGCACATCCTCGCGCAACGCGCCTGTCTGCGGCAGCGGGTGCGAGGTGTCCGCGATCGCACTGGTGTCCACGGCCTGGAGCTGATCCACGTAGCGCAGGATGTCGGTCAGCTGCGCGGCGAACTGGTCCCGTTCCGCCTCGGAGATGTCGAGTTTTGCCAGGGCCGCCAGTCGGGCAATACCTTCGTGATCCATGTCGTTTGTAGGCTATCCCCTTCGACCGGTTCAGGGCTAGCATGGAAGTATGCGTCGTCTTCTGGCTGCCGGTGTTGCAACGATCGTGCTCGTAGGTGTCTCCTCGCTGCAGGCGTGGGGCTTGGATGTGCATCGGATGATCACCGGGCATGCGATTGACCGGTTGCCCGCCGAGATCAAGCCGTTTTTTATCGACCACAAGGCGTTTATCGCCGAGCGGTCGGTCGACCCGGACCTGTGGCGGGTGATGGACCTGAAGAGCGTGTGGGGCGACGAGCCGCCGAATCACTTTCTCGACATCGATTTCGAGGAGGGCACCAAACCGCCGTTCGCCAACGTCCCACGTGACTATGACGAGTACGTGAAGAAGTACGGCATCGGACCCACCACCCGCTACGGCCGGATCCCGTGGCGCGCGGAGGAGATCTACAACCGGCTGGTGACGACGATGGCCGACATCGGGAAACCCAACCTGCCCTTCGCCGGCGACAACGCGCGGTATCTGGTGGCGGTGCTGGCACACTACATCGAGGATGCCCACCAGCCGTTTCACGGTGCTCTCAACTACGACGGCCAGATCACGAACCAGCGCGGCATTCATTCCCGGTTCGAGACCCAGATGGTCATGCGCAACGCGCAGGCCTGGAAGTGGACGCCGGAGCCGGTCACGCACATCACCGATTTCAAGGCGTTCATGTTCCAGACCATTATCGACAGCCAGCAGCTGGTCGAGACGGTGCTTGCCGCTGACCTCAAGGCCACCGAGGGCCGCGAGTTTTATGACGATGCGTATTTTGCGATGCTGTTGAAGGGGGCGGGGCCCGTCGCTGAACGTCGCATGAATCAGGCTGCCACCGCTGTCGCGAGCGCGGTGTACAGCGCGTGGATTGACGCAGGCAAACCTGCGCTGCCGGTCGGCGGGCAGTTTCCGCCGGCGCGCATTCGACGCTGACAGTGAAGGTTTACCTGGTGCCGGTACAACCGGCGGGTCGCAAGGGCACTCCGGAGTTCGCGATGTACTGCGAGCCCGGTCCGGAGGCTGTTGACCCGGAGGTCGTGGGTGAAGACATGCCAAAGCGGGGGCTGTTCGCCAGACTGGCGCGCAGTTTTCGTGACGCCCTGGCGGAGGGTGAGGCAGAGCGGCGCCGACAGGAGGCGGGGCAGCCCGACACTGCGGGCGGCGGGAAGTTCAGTCGCCTGATCAAAAAGAAACTCGCAGACTCGGTGGCCGAACATCGACTGCTCTGGGCGCTGCGCCACCAGACGTCCGCCCAACTGGTGCACCCGGATGTGGTGTCGGCTGACCGGGCCCTTGCGTGGGCGCGCGGCGAGTTCAAACGGGACTTCAATAAACATCTGTTCTGGTGCGTGGTTGATGGCGTCCTGGTGGCGGCATCGGCTGTGATTGCACCGATTCCCGGTCCGAACCTGATCGCGTACTACCTGATCTTCCGGCTCGTCAGCCATTACCTCTCGCTGGTGGGAGCCCGGCGCGGACTGCGGGCGGATCTGTGGACCACCGAATCCTCGCGGGCGCTGACCACCATCGGTGCGGCGCTGACGCTGGCCCCTGCGGATCGCGACGCAAAGGTCGACGAGGCCGCTCGTGCGCTGGGGCTCGAACGTCTGACGACGTTTGTGAGCCGTGTGACGCCCGGTCGCTCGTAGTATCCTCCGTGCGTGACGCTTGGAGCCCTCGCCGAACAACTCGGTTGTCGTCTGGATGGCACGCCTGCCGACGCCGCCGTGGAAATCACCCGGGTCAACGGCCTCGATGACGCCGGACCTGGCGACATCACCTTTCTCGCCAATCCCAAATTTGCCAGTCGCGTCGCGGCGACCCGCGCGTCGGCCATCATTGCCGACGACAATCTCGCCTCCGCGCCGTGTCCCATCCTCCGCACGCCGACGCCGTATGTGGCGTGTGCATCCGCGGTCGAGATTCTGACTCCACCGTCGCCGACTCTGACCGGCATCCATACGCAGACTGCGATCGACCCGACGGCGGTGCTGGGCGAAGGCGTGGCCATCGGTGCGTTTGTGTCCATCGGTGCGGGCGCGCGGGTCGGAGCACGCACGAGTCTGCATCCCCATGTCGTCATCGGGCCTGGCGCCATACTCGGCGAGGACTGCGTCATCCACGCGCATGTGTCCGTGCGCGATCGCATTGTGATTGGCGACCGCGTCACGCTGCAGGACGGGGCCGTGATCGGCAGTGACGGGTTCGGCTTCGCCACACGTGAGAACGGCACGCATCAGAAAATTCCGCAGGTCGGGATCGTGGTGATCGGCAACGACGTTGAAATCGGCGCCAATACGACCGTCGATCGTCCTGCCATTGGCGAGACGCGTATCGGCGACGGCACCAAGATCGACAACCAGGTGCAGATCGCCCATGGTGTCCGGATTGGACGCAATGTGCGGATTGCCGGCTGCAGCGGCGTGGCGGGTAGTTCCGTGATTGAAGACGACGTGGTGCTGGCGGGGCAGGTGGGTGTGATGAATCACGTCACCATTGGCCGCGGCGCGAAGGTCGCGTCAAAGTCCGCGGTGCTCTCTGACCTCGCCGGTGGGCAGACCTACGCGGGGATTCCCGCCATCCCCATCGGCCAGTGGCGCCGATGGGCCGTCAAATTCAGGCGCGGCGAGCGCTGAACGGTATAATCCGATCAATGTCTCGAACCCTTTGCGCTCGGGCGCTGGTCGTGGCCAGCGCGGTACTGCTGTTGTCGGCACTGACGCCGCAGGACACCATCGTTCGGCCCCCCAAATTTGATTACACGATGACCACCTTGGACAACGGTCTCAAGGTGGTGTTCCTGGAAGATCACTCGACGCCCATCGTGCATCTGTCGATGTGGTACCACGTGGGGTCCAAGGACGAGAAGCCGGGACGCACGGGGTTTGCGCACCTGTTTGAGCACCTGATGTTCAAGGGGTCCAAGAACGTGCAGGCCGACCAGCACCCGTCGTGGATCACGAGTGTGGGCGGGCAGGCCAATGCCTCGACCGACGAAGACGCAACGATCTACTGGCAGACCGTGCCGTCGCAGTATCTGCCGCTGGTGTTGTGGCTCGAAGCCGATCGGTTGGGTTCGCTCGAGGTCAGCGAAGCGAAGTTCCTGTCCGAGCGCGAGGTCGTGAAGGAAGAGCGTCGGATGCGCGTGGACAACGTGCCGTATGGCGGATTATCCGAGGTGATCTTCGACAAGGCGTTCACCGTGCACCCGTACAAACACCAGACCATCGGCAGCATGGCCGACCTCGAGGCTGCGTCGATTGACGATGTGCGCGGGTTTTACGAGACGTATTACGTGCCCAACAACGCCACGCTGACGTTGACCGGAGCGTTCGACTCGAAACAGGCGCTGGCCCTGGTGCAGCAATACTTCGGCCGGATTCCACGCGGCAAGCCCGTGCCGCGCGACATCCCGGTTGAACCGAAGCCGACGGCTCCGCGCTCGTTCACGGTGCGACAGCCGTGGCCGCTGCCGGCGGTGGTGGTGGGCTATCCGATCGCGTTTGATGGTCACCCCGATGCGTATCCGCTGCACGTACTGGCGAAGGTGCTCTCGGATGGACAGAGCTCGCGCATCTACCGTTCGCTTGTGTACGACAAACAACTGGCGCTGGCGGCATTCGGTGAAGCCAAGCTGATTGAACATCCGAATTATTTCTACGCGGTGGGAATCACCCAGGGGGCCACGTCACCGGAGGCGTTGCTTGCGGCGCTCACCGCTGAAGTGGACCGGATGAAGACCGAGCCGATCACGGAGGCGGAGCTCAATCGTGCCAAACGGCAGTTCGCGCGCGACTACATTCTCGGACGTGAAACCATCCAGCAGAAGGCGCTGCATCTGGCGCATGCGGTGGTGCTGCACGACGACATCACGACAGCGGATGGGGAGTTTGATTTGTTTCAAGCGGTGACAGTGGCGGACGTGCAGCGTGTGGCGAAGACCTACTTCACGCCCGAGACGCGGTTGGTCATCACGATTTTGCCGGGTGTGGCCACGGGAGGTCAGCAGTGACGGGCCGCGCGTGGCAGGGGTTCGTACAGGTGGTGACGGTGCTGGCCGTGCTGGTGGTCGGCACTCCGGCTGCCGCGCAGCGTGTGACGTGGCCGGCCGAACGGCCCCCGCGGCCGCTGCCGTCACGACCAGTGGACTTTCCGGACTATCAGCTCAAGACGTTGTCGAATGGTCTGCAGGTGCTTGTGGTGCCGCACACCGAGCAGCCGTCCGTCAGCTTTCGTTTGCTGATTCGTGCGGGCGCGGCCAACGATGCTGCCGGAAAGCCGGGTGTCGCGGGGTTTGTCGGAGGCCTGCTCGACCAGGGCACCACCACGCGGTCGGCCGAACAGATTGCCAACACGATCGAGTCGGCGGGGGGCGTCATGTCGGTCGGTGCCGGCAACGAGATCACGTTCATCAGTGGTGCGGTGATCAAGAATCAGGTGCCGCTGGCGCTCGAATTAGCTGCGGATGTCGTGCAGCGTCCCGCCTTCGCACCGGCCGAACTGCAGCGACAGAAGGACGCGGCGATCTCCGGGTTACAGGTCAGCGCCGAGGATCCGGATTTCATCGCCAACACACTGATCGATCGGCTGGTGTTTGGCTTCCATCCGTACGGCCGACCTGGCCCCACCACGATGCAGGCTATCCAGGGCATCTCGCGCGACGACATGGTCGCCTTCCACGCCACGTGGTTTGCCCCCAATAACGCGCTGCTCGCGATCGTCGGCGACCTGACCACGGAGCAGGCCTTTGCCGCGGCCGAGAAGGCGTTTGGTACCTGGGCCCGTCGTGAGGTGCCGGTCGTGACGTTCGAGGAGCCGCCCCCGCCGACCCGCCGCGTTATCGTGGTGGATCGTCCCGGATCAGTGCAGACCGAAATTCGCGTCGGCCAGCTCGGTGTGAGCCGCTCACATCCAGAATACATGGTCGTCGACATGATGATGCGCATCCTGGGTGGCGAAGGCGCCAACCGGTTGTTCGGTGTGCTGCGTGGAGATCGTGGCCTGACCTACGGCGCGTCCGCGTCGTTCCGTGCGTACCGGCACGGCGGCAGCTTCATCGCGGAAACCGATACGCGCACCGACGCCACCGGCGAGGCACTGCGGCTGACCATCAGCGAGATTCAGCGGCTGCAGCGCGAGGCGGTCGACCCGCGTGAACTGCAGGGCGTGCAGGACTACATGGCCGGCAGCTTCCCGCTGACCATCGAAACACCGGCCGCCATTTCGATGCAGGTGCTGAACAGCCTGTTTTTTGGTCTGCCGCTCGAGCAATTGGAGATGTATCGCGAGGAGGTGACCCGCGTGACCCCTGCCGACATCCAGCGCGTGGCCAAACAGTTGCTGGCTCCCGAGCGGTTGTCGATCGTCCTTGTCGGTGACGCCGAGCGGTTTGTGGCGCAGTTGAAGGCTGCAGGCATCGACGGGTATGAGCGCATTGCGGCGGCGGACCTCGACTTGACCGCGCCAAACCTTCGCAAGCCGGCGCGTGATTGATCGTGGCGCCGCGCGTCATGATTTCGTGCGGCGAACCGTCCGGCGATCTGTACGCCGGGGCACTCGTCCGTGCACTCGGCGGCGCGACTGACGCCTTCGGCTTCGGCGGTGACCACTTCCGAACCGCCGGCGGTGATCTGGTCGGCGACTATCGGGGCTTCAGTGTCACAGGGCTGACCGAAGCCCTCTCCGTGGTGCGCCGATCGTGGGTGATGCTTGGGTCGTTGACGGAGGCCGCGCGTACCCGTCGGCCGGACGTGTTCGTCGCCATCGACTTTCCCGACTTCAACTTCCGGCTGCTGCCCCGCATCAAGGCACTCGGCATCCCGATCGTCTACTACATCAGCCCGCAGCTCTGGGCGTGGCGCCCGGGCCGACTCAATACGCTCAAGCAGTACGTCGATCACATGATGGTGATCTTTCCGTTCGAGGAGCGGATCTATCGCGACGCGGGCATTCCGGTGACGTTTGTCGGCCATCCCCTCATCGACCTGGCGGTGGCGCAGCGTTCGCGTGAGGAGACATGTCGCGCGGCCGGACTTGATCCGTCACGACCTGTCGTGGCGCTGCTGCCGGGTAGCCGCCCCAACGAAGTGCGCCTGCTCATGTCGGTGCTGGCGGATGCGGCGCGTCTGCTGACCACGTCGCTGCCGGACGTACAGTTTCTTGTCGCCCGTGCGCCGTCACTCGATGATCACCTGTTCGCGCCGCTTGAAGTCCTGCGTGCCTCGGGCGTGGCCGTGGGCCTGCTCGCCGATGGATCCGACGATGTGCTGGCGGCGGCGGATGTGGTGATCACCGCCTCCGGGACCGCCACTGTGCAGACGGCGCTCCACGGCAAACCGATGGTGATCGTGTATCGCGTGTCCGGGCTGACGTACGCGATTGCCCGGCGCGCCGTGAAACTGCCGCACTACGGCATGGTCAACCTGGTCGCGGAACGGTCGATCGTGCCGGAACTGATTCAGGCAGACTGCACACCCGAACGTGTGAGCGAAGAGATCAAGGCACTCCTGGTCGACGAGGCACGCGCCGCACGCATGCGAGCGGACCTGGCCGATGTGGTGCAACGGCTTGGTGGCCCTGGTGCCTCGGAGCGTGCCGCCGACGTCGTGCGCGCCACGGCCCGAGTGCAACGATGACGAGCCGCCGCTGGTGGGTGGGTGTTCTCTGCGTGCTGGCGCTGTCGGTGGCACATACAGGCGGCACCACCCTCCTGCCGGCAGACTTCCGTCTGGTTGTCGCCGAGGCGACCGTGATCGTGCGTGGTCGTGTCACCGATGTACGTGCGGTGCGTTCGGTGCGCGGGGATGTGGAATCCGTCGCGACGATCGCGGTGGATGCGGTGCTCAAGGGTGAGGCCGGTTCGTTTGTCTCGATGCGGGTGCCGGGCGGCACGATCGGGCGATTCAGGACGCACATGCCGGGTGCCCCGACAGTGGCCGTCGGGGACGCGGCCGTGTATCTGTTGAAGCGCGCTCCGGGCGGCGCGTTGTGGCCGGTGGGCCTGTCATCGGGCATCTATCGGATCAGCGTGTCCAGTGGACGCCTGATGGTGGCGCCTCCTGTGGTCGCTGCCGTGACGACGGCGGCTCAGGGCCCCGTGGTGCGAGGCGATCCGCGACGCCGCACCTTGCCCCTCGCTGACTTTGAATCCATCGTCACACTCGTGCTGCGCGGTGCCCCACGTACGACGCCGCTGCGCGTGACGCCAGGCGTCAGAGGGGGGCTTCGATGACGCGTAGGGGGTGGCGCACCTGCGGGCTGCTTGTCACCGTGGTGAGTGCACTGATGTGTGTGGGTGGCCCTGTGGAGGCGTACCTGAAACTCGGGGTGTTTGCCGACGGGCGGTTCGTCAGCCTGCGCTGGGATCGGTCGGTCGAATATTTCGTGACCAATCGTGATGTGCCTGACGTGACGGCGCCGCAGTTGCAGGCCGCGATTGGTCGGGCGTTTTCGTCGTGGGCGGGTGTGCCGCGCACGTCCATCAGTCATCAATTTGTCGGGTTCACCTCTGCGGAGCCTGTGGGAGGTGACGGGATCTCGGTCGTGGGATTCCAGTCGCGTCCGGAACTCGAGCGCACGCTGGCGGCGGTGTCGTTTGAAATCGACGACCTGACCGGGCGCATTCTTGAAGCGGACATGTTCTTCAACACGAAGTACGCCTGGTCGGTGGCGTCTGCCGGTCGGTCCGGCAGTTTCGATCTCGAGTCTGTCGGCCTTCACGAGGTCGGCCATGTGCTGGGCCTGGGCCACTCGGCGCTTGGCGAGACCGAGCTCCGCGCAGAAGGTGGACGTCGTGTTTTGGCGAAGGGTGCGGTCATGTTTCCGATCGCGTATCCCGCCGGGTCGACTGAAGATCGGACTCTCAAGGCCGACGACCGCGCCGGGATCACCGACATCTACGGCACCAGCGCGGCTGATCAGCAGACCGGCAGCGTATCCGGCCGTGTGACGCTCAACGGTGAGGGCATTTTCGGGGCGCATGTGACCGCCGTTCACACGTCGACCGGCGAGATGATCAGCGGATTCTCGCTCACGGCCAACGGGGCGTTCTCGATCGGCGAGCTTCCGCCGGGCCTGTACATCCTGCGCGTTGAGCCGCTTGATGACGCGGATCTCGCGAGTTTTTTCGCCGACAGCGCCGACGTGAACGTCGACTTCGTGCCGACGTTTCACGCGCAGCTTGTGGCGGTGCCTGCCGGCGGTGCGGGGCCCGCGGTGGCGATCGCGGTGAAAGCGAAATGACGCGGCGTCTCCTGATGTGCGTCCTGGTGCTCACCGCCCCCGCGCTGACGCAGGCGCAGCCGCGGGTCGAGGTGACTGTCGGCGCGGTCGGGACCGGGGCCTCCTCGGCGGGCACCACGCGGGCGACGCTGACCAACCCGGTGGGCGACCCGCTGGTGTTATTTGCGGCAGAGCATCAAACGCGGTCAGCTATTGGGCTCGAAGGGGGCGTGGCGGTACGGCTGTCGGCCGGGTGGCTGGTCGAGCTGTCCGGCTCGTGGTTACGTCCCGACCTGGAGACGCGCGTGTCCGACGACTTCGAAGGGGCCGACCCCGTCACGCTGTCATCGGGGACCCATCGGTTCACGGCACTGCTCGGCGCGGTTCGCGAGTTCGGGCGGCGCGGGCGTCTGGTGCCGTATGTCCGCGTCGAGGCCGGGTGGCTGCGCGAATTAACGGCCGATCGGGCGTTGGTGGAGAACGGAGTCGCCGCGCATGCAGGCGCCGGACTAAAATATAGGGTGCGCGAGGCTCCGTCAGGGTGGCTGAGTCATATCGCGCTCCGTGCCGAGGGTCGCCTGGCCATGCGCCGTGGGGGCCTGACGCTGGGAGATGCTGGCACCCGTTGGTCGCCGGCGCTTTTGGCCGGCCTGGTGATCGCCCGTTAAGCTCGACGAGAATTCATGTCCCAGAACAGTTTCAAGACGCGACAGACCCTGACCGTTGGCCACGACACGCTGGACTACTACAGTCTGCCTGCGCTGGAGGCGGCCGGGTTTCCCAGCGTGGCGCGGCTGCCGTTTTCGCTGAAAATTTTGCTCGAAAACCTGCTGCGCCGTGAAGACAACGCCTTCGTGAAGGCGGACGACATCCGGGCCCTGGCCTCGTGGGACATGAAAAAGGGTGGCGAGAAGGAACTGTCGTTCATGCCCGCCCGTGTGTTGCTGCAGGACTTCACCGGTGTGCCCTGTGTGGTGGACCTGGCTGCCATGCGCGACGGTATCGTCGCCCTCGGTGGACGGCCGGAGCAGGTCAATCCGCTCCAACCGGTGGAACTGGTCATCGACCACTCGGTGCAGGTGGATCACTTTGGTCGCGCCGATGCGATGCAGTTGAACGCAAGCCTTGAATACGCCCGCAACCGGGAACGGTATGTGTTCCTCCGGTGGGGACAGGACGCGCTCAACAACTTCCGTGTGGTGCCGCCAGAGACGGGCATCGTGCATCAGGTCAACATCGAATACCTCGCGCGCGTGGTGTGCAAGGACGTGAGCGGCGGCCGCCCGGTCGCCTACCCGGACACCGTGTTCGGCACCGACTCACACACCACCATGGTGAACGGTCTTGGTGTGGTCGGGTGGGGCGTTGGTGGCATTGAAGCGGAGGCCGCGATGTTGGGCCAGCCCAGCACGATGCTGATTCCGCCCGTGGTGGGGTGCCGGTTGACCGGTCAGTTGCGCGAGGGTGTGACGGCGACCGACCTCGTGCTGACCATTACCGAAGCGTTGCGCAAGAAAAAGGTGGTGGGCACGTTCGTTGAATTTTTTGGCACCGGGCTGAAACACCTCACAATTGCCGATCGCGTGACGCTTGGCAACATGTGTCCTGAATACGGCGCCACCGTCGCGATCTTCCCGATTGACGACATGACGCTCGACTACCTGCGATTCACCGCTCGTGACGCGTCACAGGTGGATCTGGTCGAGGCGTATGCCAAAGCGCAGGGGCTGTTCCGCACCGACGAGACGCCCGATGCCGACTATACCGACACCCTCGAGGTGCACCTCGACGCGGTCGTGCCGAGTCTGGCCGGTCCGCGGCGTCCACAGGATCGTGTGTCGCTCGACAACGCGAAGGCGTCGTTTGCCGGTTCGCTCGACGAACTGAAAAAGGGTGTGCACGCCACCACCGTCGCGTCGACCGGAGGCGCCGCCGTCGCGACGGCGACCCAGCTCGAACATGGCTCGGTCGTGATCGCCGCGATCACCAGCTGCACAAACACGTCGAATCCGAGCGTGATGATCGCGGCCGGTCTCGTGGCCAAGAAGGCGCACGCGCGCGGATTGCAGCGGCAGCCGTGGGTGAAGACGAGTCTCGCCCCTGGCTCGAAGGTGGTCACGGAGTATCTCAATCGCGCAGGGCTGACGGCGCATCTCGATGCCCTCGGTTTTAATCTGGTGGGGTATGGCTGCACGACCTGCATTGGCAACTCTGGCCCGCTGCCTGACGAGGTCTCGGCTGAGATTCGTGATCGTGGCCTGGTGGTGGCCTCGGTGCTCTCGGGCAACCGCAACTTCGAGGGCCGCATTCAGCAGGATGTGCGCGCGAACTATCTGGCCTCGCCGCCCCTGGTGGTGGCCTACGCCATTGCCGGCACGATGAATCTCGACCTGACGACGGAGCCGCTGGGCATGGATACCCACGGCACACCCGTGTATCTGCGTGACCTCTGGCCGACGCAGCAGGAAATTCAGCAGACGATGCTGGGGGCGTTGTCGGCGGAGATGTTCCGCGAACAGTACGCGTCGGTGTTTGACGGCGATATCCGCTGGCGCGACCTGCCGGTGCCCACGGGTGCCCAGTTTGCGTGGGAGGCCGACTCCACGTACATCCGGCGTCCGCCATTCCTTGAGAATCTGACGAAGGAGCCGGCTGCTCCGACAGAGATCGCCGGCGCACGCGCGCTCGCACTCCTTGGTGATTCGATCACCACCGACCACATTTCGCCGGCCGGGGCGATCAAGAAGGACAGTCCGGCCGGGGACTACCTGATCGCGCACGGGGTGGAACCAAAGGACTTCAACTCCTACGGCTCACGTCGCGGCAACCACGAGGTGATGATGCGCGGCACGTTTGCCAACGTGCGACTGCGCAACCAACTGGCCCCGGGCACTGAAGGGGGATGGACGACGTACTTGGCGGCAGCGGAACCGACCGTCATGTCGATCTTTCATGCGTCGGAGCGATACCGCGCGTCCGGCATCCCGTTGATCGTGCTGGCGGGCAAGGAATACGGTTCCGGCTCGTCGCGCGACTGGGCAGCGAAGGGCACGATGCTGCTGGGCGTCAAGGCGGTCATTGCCGAGAGCTACGAACGCATCCATCGCAGCAATCTGGTGAACATGGGCGTGTTGCCGCTTGAGTTCCGTGACGGCGAGTCGCCGGCGACGCTGGGGCTGACCGGACACGAAACGTTCGACCTGATCGGCTCGGGCGACGCCTTGACCTCACGCGGCACCGTGACCGTGAAGGCCACGGCCGCTGATGGCACCGACACCGAGTTCCTGGCCACCGTGCGCATCGACACGCCCGAGGAATTGGTCGCCTTCCGGCACGGCGGCATTTTGCCCTACGTGCTGCGGCGTCTGGCCGCCCGCGGGTGATATGACGTCGGGTGACAAAAAGACGTCGGGTGTCTTTTTTTGCATCGCAGAAACCGAAAAAAGACACCCGACGTCTTTTGTTCTCCCGACGTCTTTTTTCCCATGATCACGAGTGCGCACATCAAAGCCCACGTATTACAACGCGGGTTTGATCTGTGCGGCATCGCACGCGCGGACCGGCATCCCAAGCTGGCGAAACTTGCCGAGTGGATAACGCAGGGCCGCGCCGGCGAGATGACGTATCTCGCCGAGTCGGCCGACGAACGTCGCGACGTGCGTGAGACGCTGCGCTCCGCACGGTCGGTGATCTCGGTCGGGGTGGTCTACAACACGTCAACGCCGCCATCCTCACCTGTTCTGGAACCCGGTGATGTCGCCATCGCACGGTACGCGCGCGGTGACGACTACCACCCCGTGCTGCGCACGCGACTTCGCGGCGTGTTGCGATGGCTCGCCGATGCAGCCGGGCCAGGCCTCGAAGCGGTCACGTGTGTCGACGATGGGCCGGTACAGGAGCGGGTGTATGCAGAAGCCGCGGGGCTGGGGTGGATTGGCAAAAACACGTGCCTGATCAATCCCGAGCTTGGGTCGTGGTTGTTCCTCGGCGAAATCATTACCAACCTCGAGCTCGACCCGGATCTGCCGGGTGTCGATCAGTGCGGCACGTGTACGCGCTGCCTGGATGCGTGCCCCACTGACGCCATCGTCGCGCCGTATGAGGTGGATGCCACGCGGTGTATTTCGTACATGACCATCGAGGTGCGCGGGGCGGTGGAGGAGTCGTGGCGCGATGGGTTGGCGTCACGCGTGTTCGGCTGCGACATCTGTCAGGACGTCTGCCCGTGGAATCGCCGGGCGGCCGTGAGTGAGGATTCCGTCTGGCAGCCGCGTGACGGCCTGACGAATCTGCGTCTGATCGACGCATGCCGGCTCAGCGATGAGGCGTGGAGCGCCCGCATGAAAGACAGCGCGCTCAAGCGGGCCGGGCTGCATCGGCTGCGTCGTTCGATGGCGTACGCCGCAGGTGCCTTGCCGACCGAAGTGCGCGACGAGGCACTCGGTGCGCTGTCGCAGCATCCCTCCGCCGCTGCACGGGTTGTTGATGAGGCGATTCGATGGGCGCGGTCGCGATAACATGACAGACATGTCACTCGCCCCCGCGTTGCTCGTGTCGATGCCGCAGTTGACGGACCCAAATTTTGCTCGCACGGTGGTGTTGTTGTGTGAGCACGGACCGGAGGGGGCGTTGGGGTTGATCGTCAATCGTCCCGCTGAAGTCCACGCCGCCGAGGCGGTTGAGTTCGAACCGCCGATCGAGACGCCGAATCTGATCCCGCTGCATCTCGGGGGACCCGTCGAACCTGAACGCGGCTGGATCCTCACGGCACAGAAGCCCGAGGTGGAGCACACGGATCTGGGAGGCGGCCTGTATCTCGCTGCTTCTCCGACGTTGCTGCGCGAGACCCTCGAAGCCTCGTCGCTACCGCGTCGCACGCTGGTACTGGCTGGTTATGCCGGCTGGTCAGCCGGACAACTCGATGCCGAGCTCGCCGACTCTGCGTGGCTGATCGCCCCGCTCGATCTTGACCTCATCTTCGAGATTCCCCCGGCCGTGAGTTGGGAGATGGCGATTCGGCGCATGGGCGCGGACCCGGCGCAGCTGCAGATGGGGCATGGGGTGCACTGACGCAGCCCTGGAGGGTTCCTGGTTACTGGTTCCGCGGTTCCGGGTTCTGGTTCCGCGGTTCCTGGAACCAGAACCAGTAACCATGAACCGAGGAACCAGTAACCCTTTACCGAATGATCTCGAGCATGTAGTCCATGGCCGCCTTGTTGCGGGTCATGTTCGACAGACGCTGCACGATGTCGCGCTTGAGCGTCGTGTTGGTTTCCTTCCGCGCAATGGCGACCAGCGCCTCACCGTTCTGCTGGCTACCGAGGGCGGTGATAATCGCTTTCTTGTTGTCGACATCCTCTTCACGCGTGTAGAGGTCTGACAGGACGGCGCCCGACTTGTCGGCGCGCATGTTGCCCAGACTGCGAATGGCGCGGCGTCGAATCTCCACATCTTTCTCGGAGCGAACGACGTCGAGCAGGCGTTCGGTGGCCCCCATCGAACCCAGCCGCGACAGGATGCTCATGCGCAGGTCGCGGTTCTGCTCTTTCTGGTAGATCGCCCAGAGGGTATCGGCGGCCGCCGGATCCGACATCCGGTTGAGCGCGGTCGTACGGATGGCCACATCTGTGTTGCCGGCGGCGACCACATACGCAAGTTCACCGTTGGCCCCCATTGCACCCCAGGCATTGATGACGGCCCGTTTGATATCGGTGTCGGTGGTCGAGTCATAGATTTGCTTGAGTTCCGCACTCGTGACCCGCTCCCGACCGCGGGTGGCCAGGTACTGAATCGCGCGTGTCTGCAGGTCCGGATTGCCGCCGCCCTTCGCCAGGCCCATCAGGATCTCCTTTGCCCGAGGCTGACTGCTCTGGGCGAGCACAAAAATCGCCCGGGTCTTGAGCTGCAGCGAATTGGCACCGCCGTTGATGACCCCTTCCAGCAGTGGCAGCGCACGCTCGGGATCGGTATGCACCAGCGCATTGATGGCGAGGAGCTTGAGTTCCTCATCGTGCTCCGCTTCCGGTGACATCGCCTGACCTGCCGACTGCCGGATGGTTGTCTCCAGTGCGCCGGCATCCTTCAGATATCGGCTCTGCGGATGGCTCTTGCGCAGGTCTGCGAGTGTCGTGGTGGCCTCATTCCCGCGGCCGAGTCGGTAGAGTGCGTAGGCCTTGTGATACAACGCGCCATCCGCGCGCGACGCTTTGTCCTTCACCACCTGGTCAAAACGGGCGATGGCGCGCTCGTAATCGCGGCGCGACATCAGCTGCATTCCGGCGTCGTAGGCATTGCCGGAGTTGCTGACAAACACATTCTGGAGCCCCGCCACTTCAAATCGAGCGGCCTCCAGGGCATGCCGGCTCGCCTCGATGGCCTGTTGGCTCATCACCCGTGCCTGCTCCGAGGTGATGACCTGCGCTTCTGCGGCGATCATGGCCTCAAGCGCCGTGGCGTTGGCGAAGCCGGGATAGAAGATCTCGACAGGCATCGGGGGCGGCGGAGGGATCGGGGCCACCACGGGTGTAGGCGGTGGCGGCGGCACCGGGGGGACCGGAATCGCCTGGCTGAACGCGGTGGCCGGAATCACGAGCATGGCGGCCGTCACTACGAATCGAGTCATGTGTGTCATAGGTCTCCCTCACTTACCGAGGCAATCGCCTGCTGGCGTTTGCGGATTTCGTCGTTGACGACCCGTACCTTGAACAGCAGGTCGTCGTCGGCAATACGTGTTTGCAGTGCAGCCAAATCTTCGCGTTTCAGCTCCTCGGGCCCGCGCGCAATTTCGACCAGCACCCGTTCGAGGTCTTCGAGCATCGAGGCGAGCTCGATGTTGCCGGTGTGCGCCGCCGTCTGTTTGTAGAGGCGACTCGACAAGAGCAGGTCATCGGCGGCCGCGAGTTCGAACCCGAGTCGGACGGCATCGGTGCCGCCGTCCTGCCCGATGTCGGCATTCATCAGTTCCACAAGCAGCAACTCACTGCGCTCGAGGTGTTCGTCCATGGCGATCAGCAGGGCGCGCTCGGGTTGTGACGTGGTCGCGGCTGTGGAGTCCGGGGCCACGTCCGTCGTGCCCGGAGTGAGTCGCAGGCCGATCATCACCGCCAGCACCACTGCGGCCAGTGACGCGATGGGTAGCCAGCTGCGCGGTGCCCACCACGGCGCCGCGATCGGCAGATCGCCAATCTCGCGCTGGACTTTGGCCCACATGACCCGTTCGAAGTCAGGCGGCGGTTCAGGAATGCCGGCGCCGTCCACGGCGTTGAGAGACGCCGTGATCTCCCGCCACACGGCCCCACACGCGTCGCACGTCTGCACATGGGCGGACAAGCGTTGTTCGTCGTCGGTCCCGGCATCGCCGTAGAACAGGAGGACGAGGTCGTCCTCGGTCGGATGCTGTTGTTCGTGTGTGTTCATTCCGTCGTCCTCATCAACCCTTGCATCTCGACGCGCATCTTCCTGACCGCGCGGAAGATCGAGTGTTTCGTCGCGTTCGTCTTCATGCCGAGCGTGCTCCCGATTTCCTCGATCGAGCACCCGTGGTAGTGCCGCATCAGAAAAGCGGCGCGTTCCTTCTCCGAGAGTTCTCCGAGCGCCACCTGCATGCGCTCGCCAATTTGCCCCGCATAGACCAGGTCGTCCATCGTTGGGCCCGTTGCGGCCGGCGCCAACCGCTCCAGGGCGGCGTTCTCGGTCGCCGTTTCCCGCCGAGGGCGCGATCGGAGGAAGTCCACCGAGCAGTTAAACGCGATCCGGTAGAGCCAGGTGGACACGTTCGCCCGGGCTTCGAACCGGCTCAATTGCCGGTAGGCCCGGATGAACGTTTCCTGGACGACGTCTTCGGCATCTTCGGCCGTGCCGGTCATGCGGTAGGCGAGTCGATAGAGGGTGCGCGAGTGTTTATCGACCAGCACCCGGAAGGCCTCCTGGTCTCCGCCTCTCGCCCGCTCCACCGCGGCTGCGTCGTCCAACGTCATCTGCCTGGTTTGGACGTCGTGTGGGGGTGGGAGGTTAGCTGTTGGGCGGGCTGAGGCGCAGATGTTCGAAAATGACACCGGTTTCGATGTCCTGGCCGGCCTTCCGCACCACGAGGGAGGTGGCCGGCGGTCGCGGCCCGGTGTAGAACGGCGTATTCGGTTGCCCACCGGGCTGTGGAGAGGTGGTCAGGTACAAGTCCTGGACGACGCTTGCGTCGATGAGCTGGGTCGCGACGGTTCGGCCCGCGATGCTCGAGACGCGTGCGATGCCGTGGTGTGCACGCAACGCTTTCAGGCCACCGATCAGGTCGGATGATTCCCCGCCGTTGAGGACCTGGATCCACGGTCTGGCGTCGGTGTGGGGTCGCATCGCGTCGGCGCCGGCATCCCCGGTGATGATGAAAACGCGCAGGTGCGGCAGGTTGTAGAGCAGGGAGGTGTCGATATCCAGTTGGCCACTGCGTGTGGCGACAACCTGCGCCGGGTAGCGGGGGAGTCCCAGACTGGTGCGCAGCGCGACGAGCTCCGGATGCCATAGGGCCATGACCGTGTGCTCGCCGCGGATGGTGGTGGCGCCGGTCAGGATTGCGTCCGCGTGCACACTGGAGAGGCCTTCATAGATCAGATGTTTGTCGGTCAGGCCACCACCGAGGGTGATCGGCTGGTCGGCACCGGTGTTGCCATCGGCCGACTGCACAAACACGCAGTTGATCGCCGGCAACGACCTGTCCCGTGGCCATGATTCAAAAAAGCGCCCATCGAATCGCGCCATCGTCCACGCGTTGCCGATCGCACCGAGATGGACGGACGCCTGGTGCGATTCCACGGTGACGTACCCGGGAATGTGGGCCTCACGTGCGGCTGCAGTCTTTTTTTCAACGAAGGCGTCAAAGCGGGCGGACCAATCCATCGGTACCTCCGTTGTAACGCGGACGGTGGTGTGAGCGATGTGCTGTAGGGGACCCCGGGGCTGAAGCCCCGGGGTTACGGACTCGCGTGGCCTATCGTCCGGCGATCTGGCGGCCCTTCGCCACGGCGCGGAACGCGGCCTCGTTGAAGGCCTGCAGGATCCCGACCGTATACCCCTGCTTGTAACGCGTCTCGATGTCGTTTTCGTTTACCGGGTACGCACAGGCCTTCTGGAACTCCCTGCACGTGTCGGCGATTTTCTGAATGGCCGCTTCCCAGGCCTGCTCGTCTCGCACGCGACGGCCTTCGGCGTTGGTGGAGGAGAAGACGCCACCCAAGGTGCCGGCACCAGCGGCGATCACGCTGAGCCCGGGGACCTGCGCGATCTCGCGGATATTGGCGAGTCCTTCATGCGACTCGATGATGGCCCACACAACAATCTCACCTTCGGGGTTCAGGGGCCACACGTCCGCCTTGCGGCGGTACTCGGCCTCGCTCATGCCCCAGTACTTCGGCGCGTTGCCGACGTTGTCAGGGCGTGTGCCGCCGTTGGACTTGAAGCGGAGGGCGTTGATGCCCATCCGCAGTTCTTCGGCCGTATCCACTTCGACGAATGAAATGCTCGAGATGCCGACGTTGAGTTGGCGGCTCAGGATGTTGATGTAGTCGCTGGGCGCGGCCTCTCCGGGTCGCGTGATGTTTGGCGCCTTCGAATTGATCGGGGCGAGCAGACGTCGCGGGGAACCACCGACGGGGCCGGCCGCAGCCATCGCGTCCTGGAAGGCGGTCAGCATCGGCTCGCCAGCGTCGGGGTTGCGCTCCATTGCCGCAGTGAAGAACCAGTCGGATTCTGGATGCGCGATAGCGTCCTGCGCGAGGTCGGCAGGCGTCTTCGGGGGCACGACCGGGGCCGGGGTGGCTGGAGGTGTCTGTGTCGCGCCACGACCACCGCCTCGCGGCGCTGTGGGCAGACCGAGGCCAAACATGCCCTTCTTGGCGCTGAGTAACTCGATCATCGGATTGATGTGCTGGGTCTGCTCACCAGTGACCGAGATGCCCCACACCAGCGCTCCAACCAGGCCGACTGCCATCACACGTACACGCATAGATCCTCCGGTGCGGGGATGATACCTCTGAACGCGGGTTCCTGGTTCATGGTTCCTGGTGCCGTTCTGGGTTCTGGGTTCCGGGTTCAGGGGCGGCACCACGAACCGACCCTGAACTATGCACCAGGCACCCTGAACATCTGAACCCAGAACGGCACCCTGAACCATGAACCGATGAACCATGAACCGTGGGTTCCAGGTGCCACCGTGGGTTCCAGGTGCCAGGCACTACCCGTTCGAGACGTCCAAGAGCCGGGTAATTCCCTCGGTGAGAGTGGGATACAGATAACCGAGGTCGCGTTCAGCGGCAGACGAGTCGAGTGGCCAGTCGTGGCGAAATATTTCGACGGTCTTGTGGGTGATTTGCCGTGGCGTACCCAGCAAGGCTGTTCGGGCTGGATCCACAAGCGCGGCCGCGTGGCCGGCCCACCAGGGGAGTCGTTGGGGCAGGCGCGTGCCGGTCAGGTCTCTGAGAATCTCGAACGGTCGCTGTTGACGTTCGTTCGGCCCGCCGACCTGATAACTCGGGGCTGGGGCCGGATGTTCCAACGCGGCGACGTGTGCAGCCGCCACCGATTCGACCCAGGCAAACGACCAGATGCGGTCTGCACCGAGCAGGCCGGGCAGCCGGCCTGCCCGGTGGTCGGCGATCTGTTTGCCCACCAGGTTGCCGTCCGACATCACGCCCGGGCCATAGATGACGCCCGGATACATCCGCACGATGGGCGCACCGGACGCGTGGGCCTCGGCGGCCACGCGTTCGGCGATGACTTTTGTGCGCTGGTAGTCGTTGCTGTCGAGTGTCGTGCCTCGCCCTGCCGGAGGCAGGGCGAGGAACGACGAGGTGTAGACCACGCGCTGGAGGCCGTGCGTGCGCACGGCCTCAAGCACGTGGCGCAGGCCGCCGACATTGACGTCGTCAAAGTCGGCGGCCCGGGGGCGCCACACCGCGACCAGGGCCGCGGTGTGGACGCACGCGTCGCAGCCGCGCGCGGCGGCGACGACGGCGTCGCGGTCGCGCACATCGCCGGCGATAAAGACGTCGGGTGCCTTTTCTGCCTTGAGCGTTAGCGAAAAGGCACCCGACGTCCTCACTCCACGCCCAGCCGGAGAAAAGACGTCGGGTGTCTTTTCGCTAGCGCTCAGTGCAGAAAAGACACCCGACGTCTTCGGCGGCCGCCGCGCCAGCACCACCGCCGAGTGTCCGCGCGCGCGCAGCGCGCGGACAATCGCCTGCCCCAGATATCCCGTGCCCCCGGTCACCAGCACCCGCATGGCCTGTGAGTGTAGCGGACTGCGGACCGCGGACTGCGGACTGCGGACTGGCGACCTATAATGGCTGCAATGTTCGGTCGCCAGACATCCGGCTCCGTCGTCTGTGTCTCCTGCGGGTATCTGGTGGGCGTCAACGATGACACCTGTTACAACTGCGGACGCCGCAACCCGGGGCTGTGGGGGTATGCGACTGCCGTGCGTCGACTCGGCAGTGATCTCGGGTTCGTGCCGTTCGTGATTGGGCTGTCCATCGTCATGTACGTGGCCAGCCTGCTCATGTCACAGGGCAACGTCGGCATGGTGGGGTTCAACTTTTTGTCCCCGAGCCGCTACGCCCTGTTCATCATGGGGGCCAGCGGTGCCGAACCGGTGTTTCTGTATGACCGCTTCTGGACCGTCATCAGCGCCGGCTGGCTGCATGGCAGCCTGATTCACATCCTGTTCAACATGTACTGGGTGCGCCAACTGGCCCCTGCCGTGTCGGACCTGTACGGCCCTGGTCGCCTGGTGATCATCTACACGGTGGCGACGGTGCTGGGTTTCGCGATGAGCTCGACCGCGTTTCTGATTGGCATTCCGATTCCGTTTCTCGGCGGTGCGGGCATGACGGTCGGCGCGTCGGCCGCCATTTTTGGTCTGCTTGGCGCGCTGGTCTATTACGGTCGGCGCACCGGCTCGAGCGCCATCTATCGCCAGGCGCTGATGTATGCCGTGATGATGTTTGTGTTCGGGTTGGTGATGGCCGGCATCGACAACTGGGCCCATGCCGGCGGGTTCGCCGGCGGGTACCTGGCCGGACGGGTCCTCGACCCCATGCAGCCTGAACGCGTGAAACACATGACCTGGGCCCTGGTGTGTCTCGCGCTGACCGTGTTGTCGATTCTGGCCTCCGTGGTGCACGGTCTGTACCTCGTCAGCTGAGATGTTCCATGCGTAAACCTGTTGTGCTCATCACCGGTGCGGGCGGCGAAATCGGTCACAGCCTCATCGACTACCTGGCGACCGATGACGGACGTGCGATTGTCACGCTCGACCTCACGCCGCTTGACCCCGCACTCGGGGCCAAGGTTGCGCGGGAGTTCACCGGATCGATCCTCGATAAAAATTTGCTGGAGCTGATCCTGGGCGAGTTCGAGGTGGATCAAATTTTCCACCTCGCGGCGTTGCTCTCGACGCGCTCGGAGTTTTCGCCCGTCACCGCGCACGAGGTGAACGTGGAAGGCACGCTGAATCTTCTGGAGTTCGCCCAGCGCGAAGGCGAGTCGCATGGACGCCCGGTCACCTTCCTCTATCCCTCGTCCATCGCGGCGTTCGGCGTGCCGACGCTGGCGGCCAAAGCCGCGGCTGGTCGCGTGACAGAGGATCAGTTCACCACGCCCACCACGATGTATGGGTGCAACAAGCTGTACTGTGAGCATCTGGGGGCGTACTACGCGAACCACTACAAACAACTCTCCAGCGACCCGCAGAGCGGCCGGGTGGATTTTCGCGCCGTGCGGTTTCCCGGGTTGATCTCTGCGCTGACCGTGCCGTCAGGCGGCACGTCCGACTACGCGCCGGAGATGATCCATGCCGCAGCGAAGGGGGAGCCGTATGCGTGTTTTGTGCGACCTGACACACAGATCCCCTTCATGGCGATGCCTGACGGTGTCGCCGCGCTGATCGCGCTGGCCGCGGCTCCACGCGAGTCGCTGACACAGACGGCCTACAACCTCGGCGCGTTTGCCCCCACGGCCGAAGCGGTGCGCGACGAAGTGCTGCGCGCCTTTCCGTCGGCTGACATTTCCTTTAAGGTCGACGAAAAACGCCAGGGCATTGTCGACTCGTGGCCGGCCGATGTCGATGACTCCGCCGCCCGACGCGACTGGGGCTTCGCCCCGCAGTACGATTTCCAGAAGGCGTTCCGCGACTATCTGATCCCGACGATTAAGGGCAGATACTAGGAAGCAGTCCGCAGTCCGCAGTCCGCAGTCCGCAGTCCGCAGTCCGCAGTCCGCAGTCCGCAGTCCGCGGTCCGCAGTCCAACATTTTCCGTTTTCAAGAATCACGAAGGAGATTACAGTGCCCCAACTCACAGTCGATGGTGTCGGAACGTTTGATGTCGAAGCCGGTAAGCGTCTGGTGCTCGCGCTGGAGCAGGATGCTGCCATTGACCAGCTGCATGCGTGCGGCGGCAAGGCGCGGTGCACCACGTGTCGCGTCGAGTTTGTCTCCGGCGAGCCGGAGACGATGACGGTCGCCGAAAAGAATGTTCTGGCGGCGAAGGGGCTGACCGGCGTGCGCCTCTCGTGCCAGATTCTGTGCGACCACGACATGACCGTGCGCGTGATCAGCCGCCTCGAAGGTTCGGGCCGTGCCGATGCCGGTGGAACGCCGGCACCGCAGATCGAGCCGGAACCGGTTTACGAATGAGGCAGGGCTTCACTGAACTGCGTCATGGATCTGCGCCGCACGAATGAGCGCAGCATCCACGTTGGGTGAGATGTTGTCGGCGCCCACCACGACGTCGAACCCCGCCTGGCGCATGGCCGTGCGTGGATGATCAGGAGCACCGCAGAAGATCGCGGTGCGGCCTGAGGCGCGCAGTCGCAGCGCCACGTCCTCCAGCGCCTTGAGTCCGGTGGCGTCGACGGTGGTCATGTTCCGCAGACGGAAAATCACCACCGGCGGTAGATCATCCAGATGATCGAGCGCACGGGTGAGTTTGTCCGTCGCGCCGAACAGGAACGGCCCGTGGATGCGGAAAATTGTGACGTACGGCGGGAGAGGCTTGTCCTGCAACACGTGCACACGGCCGGCCTCCACGTAGTCGTCGGTCACGCGCGAGACGGTGGTGGTGCGCGACACGCGGCGGATAAACAGCAGCGCCGCCAGCACCATGCCGACTTCCACCGCCACGGTCAGGTCCGCAAACACGGTGAGCGCGAAGGTGACAGCCCAGACGCTCACATCGGTCCATGACTGCTTCATGAGCGCGGGAATCTCATGCCATTCACCCATGTTCCAGGCGACGACGAACAGGATCGCCGCGAGTACGGACATCGGAATCAGGCCCGCGAGATCGGCACCGACCAGCAGCACCACCAGCAGCGTGACGGCGTGAATCATGCCGGCCACCGGCGTGCGCGCGCCGGATCGGATGTTGGTCGCCGTCCGCGCAATGGCACCCGTCGCCGGTAGACCCCCGACCAGAGGTGACACCACGTTGGCCACACCCTGCGCGATGAGTTCCACGTTGGGGTTGTGCCGGTCGCCGCTCATGCGGTCGGCCACCACGGCCGACATCAGGGACTCGATCGCCCCAAGCATGGCGATGGTCACGGCCGGCGAAATGAGTTTGGTGATGAGCGCCGGATCAAACGTCGGGATGTGCCATTCCGGCAGACCCGCTGGAATTGACCCGAATCGGCTGCCGATGGTCTCCACGTCCACACCCAGCAGCCACGCGACTGCTGTGCCGCCGACGAGTGCGACCACCGTGCCCGGCACACCCTTCACGTAACGGTTGACCAGCAAGATTGTCGCGAGTGCACCTGAACCAACCATGACGGAGGCCGCCGTGATCGTGTCGCGTTGCTGCCACACCACCACCATCCGTTCGAGAAACTCGCCGACATTCCCGGTGATCTGCAGGCCGAGGAATTCGCTGACCTGCGTGCTCGCGATGAGCACCGCGATGCCGTTGGTGAAGCCGATAATGACGGGCCTGGGAATAAACTTCACGGCCGAGCCGGACTTGGTAAGGCCAAGCAGAATCAGCATCACGCCGGCCATCATCGTGCACATGAACAGGCCTTGAATGCCGAACTCCGCGATGATGCCGGCGATGACGACCACAAACGCGCCGGTGGGACCACCTATCTGGGTGCGTGATCCCCCCAGCGCCGAAATAATGAAGCCGGTGACGATGGCGCAGTAGATGCCGGATTGGGGAGGGAGACCCGATGCGATGGCAAACGCCATCCCGAGAGGGAGGGCGACAAGGCCCACGGTGATGCCGGCGATCAGGTCAGCGCGAAAGAGGGCGAGGGTGTAGCTGCGGAGGGCGGGAATCGACTTGGGAAGCCAGGCAGAGGGCATTCAGTACCGAAACACCACCTTGACCGAATCGCCCGACCCCTTGGCTCTGGCGGTGGAGAGGGCCCGCTGGTAGTCGGCGAGCGGGAACTGATGGGTGACGAGAGGCTCCACATCTGCGCGACTGGCCGCGATCAACGCGGCCGCTTCGTTGAACGCGTTGACGCCGGCCCCGCCATGCCCGTGGTGTCCGTAGGCGAGTGTGCCGCGGAACGTGAGTTCCTTCAGCCAGAGCGGCGTCCAGTCGAGTCCGCGTAGCGTGCTGGCGTTGCCCACCAGCGTGATCGTGCCCCCGGCGCGGGTGACGCGCATGGCGTCTTCCACACTGCGTGCGCTCGTGACGCACACATACACGTGGTCAAACCCGCCAATGCCGATCGGCCGACCGATGATGGGAGAGAGCAGGCGCGTCTGGGCGGCGTCCGCCAACTCCTTCAGGTAATCCCCACGGGCCATGACCACGCGTACGGCACCCAGGCGTGTCGCATGTTCAGACTGAAATGTGTGACGAGCCATGACGGTGACCTGCACGTCTGGTGCGAGTGCCCGCAGCGCGGCCACCATCAACAACCCCATCGTGCCAGACCCGATGACCAGCGCGCGTTGTCCAGGTGTCGGCAGGTGTCCGCGCACCGCGTGCACACAACACGCAAACGGCTCTGTCATCACCGCCGCGGCGTCACTGACGGTGTCGTGCACCCGCAACAACTGCGAGGCATGGGCGACGAAATATTCACCCCATCCCCCGCCGAGTCCTTTGGTCGTGCCGATGAACATGCCGGGCGGCAGTGCGCCGTCGGTGAAGTGGGCGCACCGTGAATGGTGTCCGGTCGCACACGCGTCACACGGTGGTGTGACCCCGCGCGACTCACAACACAGCAGGGGATTCACGACGACGCGGTCGCCGACGCCGAATCCCTGCACGCCGGTGCCGAGGGTTTCGATCGTGCCGACCAGTTCGTGCCCCAGCACGAACGGAAACGAGGACAGCGGTGAGGTGGAAGGACTGGTGGCCAGACCCACGATGCTCAGGTCGCTGCCGCAGATGCCGCCCAGACGCGTGCGGATGCGCACCCAGTCCTGGCCCGGCAGCTCGGGCGTGTTGACCGGAGTGAAGCGTGTACACGCGTGGGGGCCGACCAGGAGCGAGTCATCGAACTTGCCCGCGAGCAGTGTCACCACGTAGCGGGGAATCGGCGCCTCAAACGTGATGGCTTTCATGACATCAACGCTGTGCGGGCGGTGCCACAACGCGCAGAGCACCGGGCAGACACCGAACCTCCACGTCCGCCGACGACGCCTGACGATATTCGCCGTCAGTCTCGTAGGCGGGGGGGGCGGCGAAGTGAATGGTGAAGGCGGAGGCGGCCTCGGTCACCACTTCATTGTGGCCGATATGGGTGCCACGCGCCGCCGCGCCGAAGAGCTTCAACCGGCGCATGGTCGTGGCGTCGAGGATCGAGATTGCGTCAAGTGCACCGTCGGTCAGTGACGCATGCGGCGCGATACGGAATGCGCCACCGAAGTGTTTCGCGTTGGCGATGATCAACATCAGGTGCCGTGTGGGACCCCGGCGTCCGGCTGCGGTGGAGATGTCGATGTCCACGCCACCGTATCCCACCAGTTGACGCAGCGCGGAGTAGATGTAGACGGCATCACCCTTCAGCCAGGGGATCGAGGGGATGTCTTCGAGCACGGCCACATCAAAGCCGAACCCGGCAATGTTGAGGAAATACTGATCCTCGATGTGCCCAACATCCACGCGTGTGTCCACCCCGTCAGCCACGAGCCGCGCAGTGGCCGCATAGTCGGAGGCCGGCGTGTCGACGGTCTTGGCGAAGTCATTCCCTGTGCCGGCCGCAATCAACCCAAGCCGTACCGTGTCAGCCGCACCGGCCGACAACACCGCATTCGCCACGTTGCTCCATGTGCCGTCACCGCCGACCGCCACCACCGTGGTGGCACCCTCGGTGATGGCGCGTGATGCAATGGTGCGTTCGTCGGCTTTGGAGGCGGTGACGCGGATGTCGGTGATGCCGACTGCGGCAAAGGCTTCGCGCACCAACGGCAGGGCACGCGCACCCCGCCCCCGCCCGGCGGCAGGATTGACGATGACGCAGACGCGCTCGGCCATTATCTGGTGCCGGGCGTGATCGTCTCGAGCGGATCGAAGGTCTGGGTGCCGTCGCGCATCCACAACTCACGGAACGGCGTCGTGTTCACCTCGTCAATCACGAGGCCGGCGGTGAAGGGGTGCTCGTGGAGGGTGACGCTGCCACGTTCTTCTTCGTTTTCGCTGAACGGCGCATTCAGCGCCATCGTCGCCATGTAGGAGCCCGACGCGTCGTGCATGTAGGCCTGATAGAAGTGTTCGACCGGTTCCCAGTGGTAGTCGGTGATGTGCAGGTCGAGAATGGGCGCCCCGCCGTGTGCCGCCGCCACGCGAATGTCGTGGTCCTGGACCGCAAACGTCATCTCGATGTCGTGCATGAAGTGCGGCAGGTGCCAGCGGGCGATGGCATGGGCACGCGACTCCGCCGTGGTGGTGCCGACCAGGAAGGGGTAAAACGCCGCGCGCGCCATCGGCCGACCGGCCTCGATTCTGGGCGCCACGTGCACCGACAGAACGAGTTCGCCGTACGGGCCGATGTTGTCGACCGAGCCGCTTGTGAAGTCAAACGCCATGACGGACAACACACTCTGTCCGTGGTGGGGTTCCACCGGATGGAGGTGAGCCGGCAGCAGCTGCCGTGCATTCTCAGTAGGAAATTCAAAGAACCCGCCGATGGCGTGACGATACGCGTATTGGACTTGCCCTGGTTTCACAACACTCCTTCGGCGCGCAACGTGTCCACGAGAATGGCGGCGGCCTGATTCAATTGTTCCGTCGTGTGGCTCGCCGAGATCGAGACACGGAAGCGTGACCGATGTTTGGCCACCGCCGGGTAGATGATCGGCTGCAGATACAGCCCGGCACGCTGCAATTTTTGCGCGATGCCCAGGATCTTGCGATCGTTGCGGATCATGATTGGGATGATCTGCGACGTGGATTCACCAACGTCCACCCCGGCATCACTCATCAGCGAGCGGAAGTGGGCCACGTTGGTCCACAGGGTGGTGCGCAGGTGCGGCTCACGCGCCGCGACGCGCAGGGCGGCCAGCACGCCGGCCGTGACGGCCGGGGCCAGGGCGCACGAGAACACGCGAGAGCGCGCGAAGCCCATCAGATAGTTGTAGAGGCCCTGCGATCCGGCCACGAACCCGCCCTGGCCCCCGAGCGCCTTGGAGAACGTGCCGACGTGGATGTCGATCTGGTCCTCCATGTCGAACGACTCGGCCACGCCGCGCCCGTGTTCGCCATACACAAACGTTGAGTGCGCCTCGTCGATCATGACTCGTGCGCCGGCGGCTTTGGCGATGGCGACCAACTCCGGCAGTCGCGCCGTATCGCCGTCCATCGAATACACGCCCTCAAGGATGACCAGCCGCTTGCCGGTCGTGCCCTTGAGCTTCTTCTCGAGATCGTCCGGACGGTTGTGCCGGAAGAATCGCGGGGTGGCTTTCGACATGATCACGCCATCGACGATGCTGGCGTGGACGTTTTGGTCCATGATGGCCACATCACCGGCACGCAGCAGCGCCGAGAGCAGGCCGACGTTGGTGCTGTAGCCGGTGGGAAACACCATCGCGGCGGGTTTCTTCTTGAACGCGGCCAGCTCACGCTCGAGGGTGAGGTGCAGGTCCATGGTTCCGCTCAAAATGGGGGACCCGGCTGCGCCCAGCCCGTAGTGGTCGAGCGCCGATTTCGCGGCGGCGATCACTTCGGGGTGATACGACAGGCCAAGGTAGTTGTAGGAGGCGAGGTTGAGCAGTGCCCGGTTCTCGTGGGTGAGCTGATCTTCCAGGTCGATGTGCGGACCGGGGCGCGTCGACATGGGCTGCGAGAACAGGTAATACCCGCTCGTGCGCGCGCTGCCGTACCACCACTCGTCGTAGGGCTCGAAGATCGCGAAGAGGTCGTCACTGGAGGAATAATAGAAATTGCTGTAGTCGTAGTCGTGCTGCGCCGCCCGGTCCGGTGCCTGTGCCGGGGTCGGGGGTGGTGTCATTGTCGTGCTGTCACTGTCGCTTGCCATGCCTGATCTCCACCGAAGTCCTCACCCAACTGCTCATCCTGCCGCGTCCGGAGTGTGGGGATGGATCCGGGTGGGCCGAAGTCTGACGTTTCTGCTGATCTTCCTTGCCTATCTCATCTTCTTCATGGGCCTGCTGCAGCGGGTGCTCATCTTCCCACTGGTGTGGGCGCGTCCTGCCTCTGCCTTCCGACTCCTCGCGTGGTGGATTCGGTTGCAGGCGGCCATCACCCTTACCCTGATTCGCACCGTCGGAGGGGTGCGCCTGAGGGTCGACGGCCACATCGACCCCAAAAGTTGCATCGTCATTATGAACCATCAGTCGCTGATCGACATCCCTATCGGTTTGGCGCTCATGCAAGGCCCCCTCCCCTTGATTGCCGGCCGGCGCCGGTATGCACGAGGTCTGCCCGGAATTTCCCCGTATCTCCGGGGCGCCCCCAACCCCCTGGTCTCCCAGACACCGGAACACCGCAAGGCCGATCTGGCCGGCATTCTCAAGACAGCCGCCCTGGTTGATGCCGGGGACGCGTCGCTTCTGCTCTTCCCCGAGGGCCATCGCACCCGGAATGGCGACATCCTCCCGTTCATGCCGGGCGGCCTCCACACTGTGCTGAGCCGTACCAGGCGCCCTGTCTACTGCATTGTCGGCGACGGCATGTGGCAGTCGCGCACGCTGAAGGAGGCCTTGGTGCGGCTGGCTGGGCTCCAGATCAACGTCCGCGTGATTGGTCCCTTCGAACCTCCCGCCGATAAGACGGAAATTCAGGGGTTTGTGGATCACATCCGGGCACACATGGTCGAGACACTCAACGAGATGCGGCGGTCTGATGCCGTCTGATCCACTCACGGACGACCTGTCCAGGTTTGTGGCAGAGGCCTTCGGGTCGTCCACCGTAGCGGTGATTCATTACGGGTCCCACGCCCAGGGCCGACGGCCATCGGCAGACAGTGCGTTCGATTTTTTTGTGGTCGTTGACCGCTATCGTGACGCCTATACCTCGCTGACGGCCACGATGAGGACCAGATTCGGGCCTGGGTTGGCGACGGCGCTGGCGAATCGGCTGCCTCCAAACGTGATTGCGATCAGTCAGCCTCTCCCGGATGGCGGCGTTCGTCGGGCCAAGTGTTGCGTGGTGTCGCTGGCGCACCTGCAGTGGGCGTGTTCGCCTCGTGCGTGGGACCACTTCTGTCAGGGCCGCCTGATGCAGCACGTGGTGGTGTCGTGGGTGCGCGACGAGTCGGGCGAGCGAGCGGTGCAAGCGGCACTTGCGTCGGTGCGAACCCATACGCGGCTGTGGGTGGCTCCGAGTCTTCCTGAGTACTTCTCGGTGGAAGATTATTTGACGATGGCCCTGCGCCGGTCGCTGTCCGGCGAGATCCGACCCGAGGCGGCCGACCACGCCCGAACCCTGGCTGCCGCGCAGGCGGAGACCCTTGGCCCCGTCTATCGGGCGGTGCTCGATGACTACGTGACGACGGGGCATATGGTGGCCGAGGGGCCTGACCGCTACCGCCTGGCGACCGCGGCCTCGGGGTGGGATCGGTTCCGCGTGGGTCTCTACTTCCAGCACAGCAAGGTGCGCGCGACCACACGGCTGCTCAAACATGTGGTGCTCTACGACGGCTGGCTCGACTACATCGTCCGCAAGGTGGAACGCAGCGGCAATGGCAAGGTCGAGCTGACCGACAGGGAGAAGCGCTGGCCGCTGATCTTCCTGTGGCCCCGTGTCATTCGGTTCATCTGGACGCGGCCACAAAAGAATCAACAGAAGCGACAATAGACGCCGTGACCACAGTCGATACCATCGCCCTCACACTTCTCGCCGCCGCGCTGGCGTCCATGCCCGCCTTCGCATGGCTTCGGCGCGGCTACGCTCGCGATGCGGATGTCGCACGGCGTGGTGCGTCTGTCCTGTTGGGTTATTGGGTGCGTGACTGGCTGATGTGGGCCATTGGCCCGGTCGAGCGACTGGTCATACGCGCGAAAATTTCGCCCGACGTATTTAACTACCTGGGCGTGTTCTTTGGCGCGTGCGCCGGCGTAGCCTTTGCGGTGGGAGAGATGTCGCTGGCCGGGTGGTTGGTGCTGCTGGGGGGCCTCGCCGACATCTTTGATGGCCGGATTGCCCGTGCGCGTGGGTTGGCCAACAGCTACGGCGCGTTCATGGACTCGACGCTGGATCGCTTCGCCGAAGTGTTTGCGTTCGTCGGCGTGGCGTGGTTTCTTGCTGACACACGCGCTGGCGCCGCGATCACGTTGCTTGCAATCAGCGCGTCACTGCTTGTGAGTTACACGCGCGCCCGCGGCGAGGCCGTTGGCGTGACCGGTGCCGGCGGTGTGATGCAACGCGCCGAGCGTCTCGTGGTGCTCGCGTTGGCGGGTCTCTTCGACAGCACCGCCGCGTCCCGCTTCGGCTGGGCCCCGGGCACGCTGCTCTTCTACGCCGTCACGCTCATTGCGGTCGGCGCACTCAGTACGGCGGTGTATCGTACGGCGACGATCGCTGCCGCGCTTCGCACGCGCGGTTAGTCCGCCCGTAGTTTCGACAAGCGTGTATTACGGAGCAGACGGACTTTAGTCCGTCTGTTACCGACGGGCTGAAGCCCGTCGGCTCCGAAAGCGGTCCGCACTACTCGTAGTACCGCTTATACATCCCCCGCCGGAACAAAAACCCGCCGAGCGGGCCGAGCCAGTTGAGCACGTAGTGGCGGATGCGCAGATCGATCAGTTCGATCAGGTTGCCGTCCATGTCCTTGACGAAGAAGAACCAGTGCCCGCGGGGTGACTGCTCGGGCTGACTCACGATCTCGACGCCCTTGCTGACGAGGTAGTCGTGCCACTTGTGGCAGTTCTTCACGTTGAATGAGATGTGCGTGAGTCCGACGCGGTGCCATGTGATGGGCTGGTGCTCCAACTGCGGCTTGAACTCGAAGATTTCCATGACGCCGCCGCCGGGAGCACGGATCCACCCGATCTTCAGTGTTGGGTCGGGCGCGTCCACACCAAAAAACGCCTTGATACGCGACGGCGGTGTGTCGCCGGCCGCGACCAGGGGGCACCCGAACACCTCCCAATAGAACTTTACCGCCTTGTTGAAATCCGACACCGTGATACCGACATGACTGAAGGAACGTGCTCTCATAAGGTCTCCTTGAGATGTTCTGCCGCGCGCAGCGCTTGTGCGACGACAGTGAGTGCCGGGTTCACGGCGGCTGAGGACGGGAAGAACGACGCGTCCACCACAAACAAATTGCTGACGTCGTGCGTGCGGCAGTACGGGTCGAGCACCGAGTGCGCCGGGTCCGTGCCGAAGCAGAGCGTGCCACATTGGTGGGTCGTGTTCGACCGGTTGTGTGAATACGCCACGACGCCCCAATAGCCCAAGCCGCGCAGCATCTTTTTCGCCTCGGCCACGAGTCGCCGATGGGCCGTGGTGTTGTTCGGTCGATAGTGCAACTGGATGCGGCCGCTGCTGTCCACGGTCACGCGGTTATCGGGCACCGGCAGGTCTTCAGTCATCGCGAGCCAGTCCACCGCGCGCGCCATGAAGGCCTCATACATCCAGGTGGGAATCCACGGCATCACCGTTTTGGCCTGCACGGCATACGCACGGCCTTGCGACTGAATCTGACCAAGCGGATAGGGCGCGTGGGCGCCTTTGAAATAGAAGTCGTTGATCGCCACGGTCTTCTGGAAGACGGTGTCGTTCAGACGAAACGGATGAAACGCCTCCATCATCGTCGCCAGATGTGCCATGTAGCGGCGCCCGAGCAGGCCCGACGAGTTGGCGAGACCGTTCGGGTGAGCGTCGTTCTTCGATCGCAGGAGCAGAGCCGCCGAGTTAATCGCGCCGCAGGAGACGATGACGCGTGAGGCGGAGAGGCGCTCGACTGTGCCGTTGCGACGGACGTCCACGGCGATCACCTGCGTGCCTGCCGGATCCGTGATCAGTCGCTCGGCGAAGGCGTTGGTCCACAGCGTGACATTCGGATGGGTGAGTGCCGGCTTCAGGGCGCAGACCTCTGAGTCGCTCTTGGCGTGGTACTGGCAGGGGAATGAGTTGCAGTACGCACAGAGCACGCAGCCGTTGGGTTCGCCGGGATTGATCAGGCCGAGTGGCAGGTGAAACGGCCGCAGTCCCTGCCGGCGCATGCCGTCGACCAACTCGGTCATCAGGCGCGCATGGGGAATCGGGGCGTACGGAAACGGAAGGCGATCCCCTTCGGTCGGGTCGTCTCCGGTTTGTCCGTGCACGTGATAGAGCCGCTCGGCTTTGTCGTAATAGGGCGCGAGGGTGTCGTAATCGATGGGCCAGGCCGGAGAGGTGCCGTCGACGTGTTCAAGCGCCCGGAAATCCTCGCGCCGCAACCGGAAGAGCGCGCTGCCCCAGAACTTGCTGTTGCCGCCCACGTTGTAATGCGAATACGGCACGAACTCCCGGCCGTCCCCGTCCACCCAGCGCTCGCGTGCGCGATACCGGAGTTCCTTCCACACCACGATGGGGTCGCGGTTGCCGTCTTCCTGCGGGATATAGTCGCCGCGTTCGAGCACCAGCACCCGGGCGTCGTGGCCCGCCAGTTCGTGGGCGACCGTGCCGCCGCCCGCGCCGCTGCCGATGATGATGATGTCGAACTGGGTGGACGCGCCGGACACGTGCTCGATTGTATCCGGGTCAACCGCGCTATATTGCCTGCGTGGTGCTGGAGCCTGGGTTGCTGGTGCATGCCTATCGTCAGGGTGTATTTCCCATGGGCATGGACGATGGGTCGATCGGGTGGTTCTCTCCCGATCCGCGCGGCATCATGCCCCTGGACGAATTTCACGCTCCCGCCAGACTTCTGCGTGTGCGGCGCTCTCGTCGATTCGGCACCACCGTCAACCGGGCATTCGAGGCCGTGATGCGGGCCTGTGCGGCGGACCGCGACGACGGCACCTGGATCACCGACGACATCGTCGCGGCGTATGTGGCGTTGCATCAGCAGGGGCTCGCGCATTCAGTCGAGGTGTGGCGCGGGGATCGGCTGGTGGGTGGACTCTACGGCGTCCACCTCGGAGGCGCGTTTTTCGGCGAGTCGATGTTTCATACCGAGACGGATGCGTCCAAGGTGGCGCTGGTGGCCCTGGTGGAGCGACTGCGCGACCGCGGCTTCAGCCTGCTCGACATCCAGTGGGTGACCCCGCACCTCGAACGGTTCGGCGCGGTCGAGATACCTCGAGACGAATACCTGATACGGTTGGCGGACGCGGTCGGCAGGGACTGTGCGTTCGTGTGAGGGCGCGCGGTCGACAGTTGTCAGGAGGTCAGTGTGTCTCAGCTCAGTCAGTTGGTCGGTGTCATTCTCATGGTGCTCGGTGTGGCCAGTTATCTGCTCTCGGGCATGGCCAGTCCGACGGCGCTGATTCCGGCAGCGTTCGGATTGGTCCTGTCGATGCTGGGGTACTACGGCCGGCACGAGTCCACTCGCAAGACCGCGCTGCATGTGGCCATGGTCGTTGCGGTGGTCGGTCTCATCGGCAGCGCAAGCGGGCTGATGGCGCTGCCGGCGCTGCTCACGGGCGCGGAAGTCGCTCGCCCGACCGCAGTGATCGCGCAAAGCGTCATGGCCGTTGTCCTGCTCTGGTATCTGGTGCGAGGCGTGCAGTCGTTCGTCGCCGCGCGCGCCTCGCGTGCATGATTTCTCAACGCCTGCACGTCCTCTGCTGGCCGGCAGCAGAGCGATCCACCATGAGGTTCCATGAGGATCCATG
>JBBQDM010000003.1:0-335472 GCA_038319675.1 Vicinamibacterales bacterium | reverse complement strand
CACGCACCGTCGCGATGCGGATCGGGCCTTTCTCGATCTTCTTGCGCAGGCGGTGCACGTAGACCTCGATCGCGTTGGTGCTGACCTCGTCGCCCCATTCGCACAGACGCTCGACCAGCTGGTCCTTGCTGACGAGTCGGCCGGCTCGCTGCAGCAGCACCTCGAGCAGGCCGACCTCGCGCGCCGAGAGCTCGAGCGGCTGCTCGTGGATGTAGGCGACGCGGCCGCTGGTGTCGAAACTGAGCGGGCCGTGGCGGATCAGGTTCGAGGCCGCGCCCAGGCCGCGCCGAGTCAGCGCGCGCACGCGCGCCTCGAGCTCCTGCAACGCGAACGGCTTGGCCATGTAGTCGTCGGCGCCGAGGTCGAGGCCGCGCACACGCTGCTCGACGCTTTCGGCCGCCGTCAGGATCAGCACCGGCGCGGTCGAGCCGCGCTCGCGCAGGCGGCGCAGAACCTCCAGGCCGTGCAGGCGCGGCAGGCCGAGGTCGAGGATCAGCAGGTCGAAGGCGTGGGCGCTGAGGGCGGTGTCGGCCGCTTCGCCGTCGCCGACCTGGTCGACGGCGTAGCCGGCGCTGCGCAACGAGCGCAGCAGCCCGTCGGCGAGAACCTGGTCATCTTCGGCGATCAGGAGGCGCATGCGGGGCGGGCGATTCGGCCGGAGGACGCCGGCGGCGGGCCGCCGATGGGGCTCCCACCTGTGGGTGGCACCAGCTTCAGCCATTCTAGGGAGTGCGTGGTCCGGAAACCTCGGGTACTGTACAAACATCCAGCCTTTGCAGATAATCGCTGCACCCTCAGGAGACCGCCTCATGGACATGCCCGTCAAAGCCCTCAACACCGAAAAAGCCAAGGCCTTGCAGGCCGCTTTGGCACAGATCGAGAAGCAGCACGGCAAGGGCGCGATCATGCGGCTCGGCGTCGGCGAGGTGATCGACGACATCGAGGTCGTCTCCACCGGCTCGCTCGGCCTCGACATCGCGCTCGGCGTCGGCGGCCTGCCGCGCGGCCGCGTGGTCGAGATCTACGGTCCCGAGTCGTCGGGCAAGACCACGCTGACGCTCCAGGTCATCGCCGAGATGCAGAAGCTCGGCGGCACCTGTGCCTTCATCGACGCCGAGCACGCGCTCGACGTGCAGTACGCGCAAAAGCTCGGCGTCAACCTGCAGGAGCTGCTCATCAGCCAGCCCGACACCGGGGAGCAGGCGCTCGAGATCGTCGACGCGCTGGTCCGCTCGGGCTCGGTCGACCTCGTCGTGATCGACTCGGTCGCGGCGCTCACGCCCAAGGCCGAGATCGAAGGCGAGATGGGCGACTCGCTGCCCGGCCTGCAGGCCCGCCTCATGAGCCAGGCGCTGAGGAAGCTCACCGGCTCCATCAACCGCACCAACACGATGGTGATCTTCATCAACCAGATCCGCATGAAGATCGGCGTCATGTTCGGCTCGCCGGAAACCACCACCGGCGGCACCGCCCTCAAGTTCTACGCCTCGGTCCGGCTCGACATCCGCCGCATCGGCTCGATCAAGAAGGGCGAAGAGGTCATCGGCAACGAGACCAAGGTCAAGGTCGTGAAGAACAAGGTGGCGCCGCCGTTCAAGACCGCGGAGTTCGACATCCTCTACGGCGAAGGCATCAGCCGCGAGGGCGAGATCATCGACATGGGCGTCGAGGCCAAGGTGCTCGAGAAGAGCGGCTCGTGGTACGCCTACAACGGCGAGAAGATCGGCCAGGGCAAGGACAACGCGCGCGAGTTCCTGCGCGAGAACGTCGCGCTGGCGGTCGAGATCGAGAACAAGGTGCGCCTGGAAATGGGCATCCCCTTGCTGCCGGGCGCCGAAACCGAAACGCCGGCCAAGCTCAAGGTCGTCAAGGAAGCTGCGGTCGGCTGACGCCGGCATGGCCCGCCCGCGAGCCCGGCTGTCGCTGAAGGGCCGGGCGCTGCAACTGCTGGCGCAGCGCGACCAGAGCCGGGTCGAGCTGCGAGGCAAGCTGCTTCGCCATGCGCTGGCCGAGGCTCGGGCGCATGCGGCGAGCGAGGCCGAGGTGGGCGGCGACGCGGGCGCCGGCGCGGGCGAGCAGCGACAGGCCGAGGTCGAGTCCCTACTCGACTGGCTCGAGGCGAACCGCTTTCTCTCGGCCGAGCGTTTCGTCGAGTCGCGAGTCCACGCGCGCGAGGCCCGTTTCGGCAACCGGCGCATCCGCGCCGAGCTGGCGCAGCACGGCGTGGCGGTCTCGCCCGAAGTGGCCCAGGCTCTGAAAGAGTCGGAGCTGCAACGCGCCGCGGCGGTGCGCGAGCGGCGGTTCCAGGAGCTGCCTCGCGACGCCGCCGAGCGTGCCGCCCAGGCGCGGTTCCTTGCCGGTCGCGGCTTCTCGCCCGAGGTCATCCAGCGGCTGATGCGGCGCTGACGACGCGAGTTTCCGGTTCGGCCTGGCCTTGCGGCGCCGGGCCGGGTGCGGTTGAATCCCGGCTCGCACGAATCAACGCCGCCTCGAGAGAATCGCTTGGCCCTTCGCACGCTGCTGTTCACCGACGTCGTCGACAGCACCCGCCTGGTGGAACGGCTCGGCGATGCCGCGGCCGCCGACCTCTGGGCCCGGCACGATCGATCCGCCCGCGCTCTCATGGCCCGGCACGGCGCCCAGGAGATCGATCGGAGCGACGGCTTCTTCCTCCTGTTCGAACAGCCGGAAGAAGCGGCACGTTTCGCGATCGCCTATCGCGCCGAGCTGTCCGCGCTGGGGCTCGGCGTTCGCGTCGGCATGCATGTCGGCACGGTCGCCCTGCATCGCAACGACGCCGCCGATGTCGCGCGCGGTGCCAAGCCGGTCGAAGTGGAAGGCCTGGCCAAGCCGATGACCGCGCGGATCATGTCGCTGGCGGGCTCCGGGCAGATCCTTCTGAGCGCGGACGCTGCCGCGGAGATCGCGACGAGCCTGCCGGAGGCCTGCGCCACCCGACGACACGGCCACTACCGCCTCAAGGGCATCGAAGCGCCGATCGAGGTTCACGAGCTGGGAGACCGGTCGGCGCCGTTCGTGCCGCCTGCGGATGCCGAGAAGGCCTATCGCGTCGTTCTCGCCGGCGATGTCTGGCTGCCGGTCCGCGAGGTCAGCCACAACCTGCCCACCGAACGGGACGCCTTCGTCGGCCGAGTCGACGAGTTGCGGGCCCTGGCCAGGCGGCTCGACGGCGGCGCCCGCCTGGTCACGGTCATGGGGGCGGCCGGCACCGGCAAGACCCGCCTGGCCCGTCGATACGGCCTTGGCTGGCTCGGCGACTGGCCGGGCGGCGTCTTCTTCTGCGACCTCTCCGAGGCCCGCTCGCTCGAAGGCATCCTGTACGAGGTGGGCTCCGCGCTCGGTGTGCCCATCGGTCGCGGCGACGCCGCCGCGCACCTCGGAAACGCACTGGCCGGCCGGGGCAGATGCCTGCTGGTGCTCGACAACTTCGAGCAGGTTCAGGAGCATGCCGCCGCCACCGTCGGCCGATGGCTCGACCTCACCGCCGAGGTGGCGATGGTGGTCACGAGCCGCGAGCGCCTGCAGCTTCGGGGCGAGGACGTCCTGGCCCTCGAGCCGCTGCCGGTATCGGGAGATGCCATCGAGCTGTTCCGGGTGCGGGCCCAGGCGCGACAGCCCGGCTTCATGCTCGGCGAATCCAACCGGGCGTCCGTGGCCGAGGTCGTGCGCCTGCTCGACGGCCTGCCGCTGGCGATCGAGCTGGCGGCGGCGCGGATGCGGGTCCTGTCGGTCGGGCAGCTCGTCGAGCGCATGCGCGATCGGTTCGCGCTGCTGTCGGGCGGCGGCGCGGCAGGCCGCCGGCAGGCGACGCTCGAGGCGGCGATCGACTGGTCCTGGCAGCTGCTCGAGCCCTGGGAACGCGCGGCGCTCGCCCAATGCTCGACCTTCGACGGCGGATTCACCCTGGAAGCCGCCGAGGCGGTGCTCGACCTCCGGCCGTGGCCGGACGCGCCGCCGACGATGGATGTCGTGCAATCGCTGGTCGACAAGAGCCTCGTGCGCACCTGGATCGCCACCGACGACGGTCGGTTCGACCTGGCCGAGCCCTACTTCGGCATGTACCTCAGCATCCACGACTTCGCCTCGGAGCGGCTGTCCGCGGAGGGGGGCGAGCCGAAGGACGAGGTCGACCTCCGGCACGGCCGGTTCTTCGCCGGCTACGGGGCGGAACCCGCGCTCGACTCGCTGCTGCTGCACGGCGGCACCCGCCGCCGCCTCCTCCTCGCGCTCGAGCTCGACAACCTGGTGGCCGCCTGCCGGCGGGCGCTCCGCCGCGCCGATGCCGACGTGGCGATCCCCACCCTGCGCGCCCTGTGGGAGGTGCTGGAGCTGCGCGGACCGTTCGGGTTGGCCTGCACGCTGGGTCGTGACGCGCTGGCTCTCGGCACGCTGACCGACACGCAGCGAGCGCTCGCCTGCATCGTCCTGGCCCTCGCCTGCAACCGCTCCGGGCTGCTGCCCGAGGCAGAGCTGCGCGTCGACGAAGCGCTCGGCCTGGCTACTGCAGCCGACGACCGGCGGCGCCAGGGCGTGGCCCATTCGATCCTCGGCATGCTGAACCGCGAAGCCGGGCGCATGGCCAGGTCGCACCACCACCTGGAAACGGCGATAGCGATCCACCGCGAAGTCGGCAACCGCCGCGCCGAAGGAACGACGCTGGGCAACCTCGGCAACACCTACGTCGACCAGGGCCAGTTCGATCAGGCCTTGACCTGCCACCGAGAAGCGCTGGCGATTCATCGCGAAGTCGGCAACCGTCGCGACGAAGGCGGCGTGCTCGGCAACTCGGGCGTGGTGCAGTCGAGCCTGGGCCGGCTCGACGAGGCGCTGAGCTGCTACGAGCAGGCGCTGGCGATCCACCGCGAGCTCGGCAATCGCCGCGACGAAGGCGTCGTGCTCACGAATCTCGGCGTCACCCTGTTCACGCTCGGCCGCCTGGACGAGGCCGAGGCCGCGTTCGAGGCAGCCCTGCCCGTCACCCGACAGCTGGGCAGCCGGAGCGTCGAAGGCGTCGTCCTGGCCAGCCTCGGCAACATCCATGCGCGGCAGGGACGGCCCGACGAGGCGTGGCCACGCCTCGAGTCGGCGCTTCGATTGGTGCGCGACACCGGCGGCCGGCGCTACGAGGGCTCGGTGCTCGCAAGCATGGGCGAGCTGGCCGCGTCGCAATCGCGACTGGGCGAAGCCTTCGAGTTCTTCCGCCAGGGCGAAGCCATCCTTCGCGAAGTCGATGACGCCTTCCAGCTCTCGATACTGCTCTGCGCCTGCGCTCATGCCGATCTGGCCGCGGGCGACCCGGCGGCGGCACGCGCGAAGTTCGACGAGGCGAAGCGCTTCGCGGCCGGTCAGTCCGTGGCGAGCGACTCGGATCTCGGGCACCGTCTCGCAGCGCTCGAGGCGGCGCTCGCGACGCCTGTGCATGCGGCTCTGGGCCCGGCGAGCGCGTGAGGGGCGCATGCTACATTCTTCGCCCTCGTAACTCTTCAAGTTCGTGCATCGGTGATTGGCGCCGTGATCCACTGCGTCATTGCGGAAGCTGAGCACTGATTCCCGATGAAGATCCACGAATACCAGGGCAAGGAAATCCTCGCCCGTTTCGGCATCCCGGTGCCCCGCGGCTACGCTGCCTTCAGCGTGCGTGAGGCCTCGGAAGCGGCACAAAAGCTCGGCGGCTCGGTCTGGGTCGTCAAAGCGCAGATCCACGCCGGCGGTCGCGGCAAGGGCGGCGGCGTCAAGGTGGTCAAGGGCCCCGACGCAGCCTACGAGGCGGCGAAAGCCATCCTCGGCATGACACTCGTCACGTATCAAACCACGCCGGAAGGCCAGCACGTCTCGCGTGTGCTCGTCGAGGAAGGCCTCGCGATGACCCGCGAGATGTATCTCGGCATGGTCATCGACCGGTCGACGCAGAAGACGGTCCTCATGGTGAGCCAGGAGGGCGGCGTCGAGATCGAAAAGGTCGCCGAAGAGACGCCCGAGAAAATTTTCAAGGTATTTGTGAATCCGGCGCTCGGTCTGCAGCCCTACCAGGCCCGGCAGCTGGCCTTTCAGCTCGGCCTCAAAGGCGACGAGGTCAAGAAGGCCGTCGCGTTGATGATGGCCACCTACGAAGCCTTTGTCAGCAGTGACGCGTCGCTGCTCGAAATCAACCCGCTCGTGGTGACCGAGGCCGGCGACCTGATCGCCCTCGACGCCAAGGTCAACTTTGACGACAACGCCCTGTATCGGCATCCCGATATCAAGGAGTTCCGCGACCTGGCGGAAGAAGACCCGCTCGAAATCGAGGCGTCCAAGTTCTCGCTCAACTACATCAAGCTCGACGGCACGATCGGCTGCATGGTCAACGGTGCCGGTCTGGCGATGGCGACGATGGACATCATCAAGCTGGCGGGTGGGGAACCGGCCAACTTCCTCGACGTCGGTGGTGGCGCCAATGCCGAACAGATCAAGAACGCGTTTCGCATCCTGATGTCGGACCCCTCGGTCAAAGCCGTCTTCATCAACATCTTCGGCGGTATCCTGCGCTGCGACGTGCTCGCGCAGGGTGTGATTGCTGCCGTGACCGACCTCGGCGTGCGCGTCCCGATTGTCATCCGCATGGAAGGCACAAACGTGGAACTGGGCAAACAGATGCTCAAGGACAGCGGGCTGAACTTTACGACCGCCGACGCCATGGACGAAGGTGCCGCGAAGGTCGTCGCGCTGGCGGGCTAGGCCCGTCGCAGAGCAGATTGGATCAGATTTCACATGTCAGTACTCATCGACAAATCGACGCGACTCCTCGTGCAGGGCCTCACGGGCCGCGAGGGCACCTTTCACGCCAAGCAGGCCCAGGCCTACGGCACCAACGTGGTTGGCGGGGTCACCCCGAACAAGGGGGGCACCACACATGAAGGGTGGCCGGTGTTCAACACCGTGGCCGATGCGGTGGCCGCGACTGGTGCCAACGCCTCTGTGATTTTTGTGCCGCCTCCGGGCGGTGCCGATGCCGTGATGGAGGCCGCCGATGCCGGGATCGACCTGGCGGTGTGTATCACCGAAGGCATTCCGACGCTCGACATGATGAAGGCGCTGGCCTTCATGGAGACCCGGCCGCAGGGCAAAAAGATGCGCCTCATCGGGCCCAACTGCCCGGGCCTCATCTCGGCGGGTCGCGCCAAGGCCGGGATCATTCCCGGGCACATCTGCCAGGAGGGCCGCGTCGGCATCGTGTCCAAGTCCGGCACGTTGACCTACGAAGCCATTCACCAGTTGACGCGCCTGAACCTGGGACAGACCACCTGTATCGGGATCGGCGGCGACCCACTCATCGGCACGTCCTTCATTGACGCCCTGGAACTGTTTGCGCAGGACCCGGAGACGGAAGCCGTCGTCATGATCGGCGAGATCGGCGGTTCGGCCGAAGAAGATGCCGCTGCGTGGATCAAGGCGCACTTCAAGAAACCCGTGGTCGGCTTCATCGCCGGCCAGACGGCCCCCCCGGGACGCCGCATGGGTCACGCCGGCGCGATCATTGCCGGCGGCAAAGGCACGGCGGCCGAGAAGATGGCCGCCCTCACCGCTGCCGGCGTACACGTCGTCAAAAGCCCGGCGGATATCGGTGCGGCGATGATGAAAGCGTTGGGGCAGTAGGGGACCGCGAACGTCGGACTTCGGACGGCGGACCGGGGACCGCGGACCGCGGACTGCGGACTGCGGATATAATCTCCACTAATATGTCCCTCCCGCTCGCTACGGCCGAGTCGGCCGAACCTTCCTCCCAATCCCACGTCGTCAACGATTTCACCATTCAAGTCGCCACGGTCAACGGGTCCGGCAGTCAGACGGCCAACCTGGTGCTGCTGCGTGCCATCTTCCAGATGGGCGTGCCGGTGTCAGGCAAAAACCTGTTTCCGTCGAACATCGCCGGACTGCCGACGTGGTACACGATTCGCGCGAACAAGCGCGGCTACATCGCACGCCGGAAGGAAATCGATTTCCTCGTCGCCATGAACGCCGAGACGGCGCGCGAGGATGCGCTGTCGCTCGATCCCGGTCGCGCCGTGGTGTACGACGCGCCCCTGAAGCTCGAGGAACTGCGTCAGGATCTGGTGTTTTATCCTGTGCCGTTCGACAAGATCGTGGCGGATGTCTGTCCTGACGCCAAGCTGCGACGCCTGGTGAAGAACATGATCTACGACGGCGTGTTGTCACACCTGCTGGGCGTGGAACTGGGCGAGATGGAGAAGGCCCTCGCCAAACAGATGGGCAAGAAGCCGAAGGCGATGGCCCTGAACATGGGCGCACTGGAAGCCGGCGCGGCCTATGCGAAGGAACATTTCCCTGAACTGCGCCACCCCTACCGTGTGCAGCGCATGAACGAGACGGCGGGGAAGATCCTGGTGGATGGCAACGCGGCCGGCGCCATGGGCTCCATGTTTGCCGGAGTCACGGTGGTCCCCTGGTATCCCATCACGCCGTCATCGTCGCTGCCCGAGTCGCTGATCAGCTACATGCGCAAATACCGCATGGACAAGGAGACGGGCAAAGCCACGTTTGCGATCGTGCAGGCCGAGGACGAAATTGCGGCGCTCGGCATGGTGATCGGAGCGAGCTGGGCCGGTGCGCGCGCCCTGACGTCCACATCGGGCCCCGGCATTTCGCTGATGTCCGAGTTTGCGGGTCTGGCGTATTACGCCGAAATCCCCGCCGTGGTGTGGGACATCCAGCGCGTCGGGCCCTCGACGGGATTGCCGACACGCACGGCGCAGGGCGACCTGCTGTCCACGGCAGTGAATTCGCACGGCGACACCAAACACGTCATGTTGCTGCCGGCGTCGATGACTGAATGTTTCGACATGGCCGGGCAGGCGTTTGATCTGGCCGAGCGGCTGCAGACGATCGTGTATGTGATGAGTGACCTCGACCTGGGCATGAACACCTGGATGTCCGAGGAGTTCACCTATCCGGAGATCCCGCTCGACCGCGGCAAGGTGCTCGACGAAGCCAAGGTGCGTGAACTGGGGGCCACGTGGGGACGTTACCTGGATGTAGACGGGGATGGCATTCCGTGGCGCTCGTTGCCGGATACGGGGATGCCCGCGTTTTTCACGCGCGGCTCCGGGCACAACGCGATGGCGCAGTACACCGAACGGTCCGATGACTACGTGGCGAACCTCGACCGCCTCGATCGCAAGTTCGACACCGCCCGCACGATCGTGCCGGCGCCGGTGGAAGAGACGGACCCCGCGGCCAAGATCGGCATTCTCGCCTTCGGCTCGAGTCACTGGGCGATTACCGAGTGCCGCGACCAGTTGCGTGAGGAGGCGTCGTTGCCGACCTCGTATCTGCGTCTGCGGGCATACCCGTTCAGCGAGGCGGTGGCCGACTTCATCCGTCGCCACGACCGCGTGTATGTGGTGGAGCAGAATCGTGACGCGCAGATGCTGAGTCTGCTGAAGATGGATCTCGACGCCGCGTTGTTGACACGCCTGCGGAGCGTGCTGCATTACAACGGTTTGCCGATGGACGCCCGCAGCGTTACGGCCAGCATTCTCACGCAGGAACAGGAACAGTAGGCATGGCAATCAAGACCAATCGAATCGGCCTCGAACTCGCGTCCTATCGCGGCAGCAAGACCACGTTGTGCGCCGGCTGCGGCCACAACGCCATCACCGAACGCATCATCGATGCGTGTTTCGAGATGGGCGTGGATGCGCGCAAGGTCGTCAAGCTGTCGGGCATCGGCTGCTCGAGCAAGAGCCCGGCGTACTTCCTCAACCAGTCACACGGCTTCAACTCCGTGCACGGGCGCATGCCGTCAGTGGCGACCGGCGCGATGCTGGCCAATCGCACGATGAGCGCGATCGGCGTCAGCGGCGACGGTGACACCGGCGCGATCGGCATCGGCCAGTTCGTGCACTTGATGCGCCGCAACCTGCCGATCATCTACATCATTGAAGACAACGGCTGCTACGGCCTGACCAAGGGCCAGTTCTCGCCGACGGCCGACCTGGGCTCCAAAGCCAAAAACGGTGTGGTCAACGACCTGCCGCCGATTGACACCTGCGCGCTCGCTATTGAACTCGGTGCGTCGTTTGTCGCGCGGTCGTTCTCCGGCGACAAGAAGCAGTTGCTCTCGATTCTCAAGGCGGCGATCGCCCATCGCGGCACCTGCATGATCGATGTCATCTCCCCGTGTGTGACCTTCAACGACCACGAAGGCTCGACCAAGAGCTACGCGTACGCGAAGGAACACGACGAGGCCCTCGGCGAAGTGACGTTTGTGCCGTTTTTCGAGGACATCACGGTGGACTACGAGGCGGGCACCACGACCGAGGTGAAGATGCACGACGGGTCGCATCTGTACCTCAAGAAGATCGCCGAGGACTACGATCCCACGGACAAACTGGCTGCCACGCGCCTCATGCACGAGACGATTCTCCGCGGCGAGTTCCCGACAGGCATTCTCTACCTGGAGCCGGACAAGCCCGACTTCCTCGAGGTGCTGAACGTCGTGGACGAGCCCCTGGCGTTTCTGCCCACCGAGCGGGTGCGGCCGCCCAAGTCCGTGCTCGAAGACCTGATGGCCGGGCTGCGCTAGAAGCTGCGATAGAATCAGTCACTTATGTCTACTGAACGTACGTTTGCCATCATCAAGCCCGACGCCGTCAAGAGCGGCAAAGCGGGTCAGATCCTTGCCCGCATCGAAGCGGCCGGGTTCACCGTGCGGGCCATGCGCCTGCAGCACCTGTCCACGCGCGAAGCGGAAGGATTCTACGCCGTGCACGCCGCGCGGCCGTTTTTCGGAGAGCTGACGGAATTCATGTCGTCAGGTCCCTGCGTGTTGCTCTGCCTGGAGGCGCCTGGTGCCATCCTGAAGTGGCGTGAGACCATGGGCGCCACCGACCCCGCCAAGGCCGACCCGGGGACGCTCCGGCGCGACTTCGGCACCTCCATCGGCAACAACGCCACGCACGGGTCGGATGCGCCGGAGACGGCGGCGTTTGAACTGGGATACTTCTTCCGCGGAATGGAAATCTGATTCAACGCGGGCGCGCACGAGCACCGATGATATGTCCATAAAATCCGACCGCTGGATCCGTCAGATGTCCCAGGAGCACGGGATGATCGAACCCTTCGTGGATGGCCAAATCCGTGAAGGGGTTGTGTCGTATGGCCTGTCGTCCTACGGTTACGACATTCGTGTGGCGGATGAGTTCAAGGTGTTCACCAACATCAACAACACGGTGATCGACCCGAAGAATTTTGATCCGCGCTCTTTTGTGGATATCAAGTCGGACGTGTGCATCGTGCCGCCGAACTCGTTTGCGCTCGCGCGGACGATTGAGTACTTCCGAATTCCCCGCGATGTCCTCACGATTTGCCTCGGCAAGTCCACCTATGCCCGCTGCGGCATCATCGTGAACGTCACCCCCTTCGAACCGGAGTGGGAGGGGTTCGTCACGCTCGAGATCTCCAATACCACGCCACTGCCCGCGAAGATCTACGCCAACGAGGGCCTGGCTCAGGTGTTGTTCTTCCAGAGTGACGAACCGTGTGAACGGTCCTACGCTGACAAGAAGGGCAAGTACCAGAAGCAGGTCGGCGTCACGCTGCCGAAGATCTAGGTTCCTGGTTCCTCGGTTCATGGTTCCGCGGTTCTGATGCAACCCGCCTCAGATTGCGGTCCCCGGGTGATTCGGGCTACAATACGGATTCCTTGTCGCGGGGTGGAGCAGTCCGGTAGCTCGTTGGGCTCATAACCCAAAGGTCGCAGGTTCAAATCCTGCCCCCGCAACCAAATTCTTAAAAGGGCTGCAGCCACTGGTTGCAGCCCTTTTGTTTTGCACGCCGGTGCGCCAACCTATTCGCCGACTCGAGAGCCTCTCGGATGAGGGCAGGGGCGATGCGGAATCCTTCCGCCACGAGCGCATCGAGCACAGGGCGAAGTGCCGGCAGGGCTCCCATCTGGCGAGCCTGGACCAACACGCCAAGCGTGCCGCGGACCGTGATCCCACGGGCCTCGGCGATCTCTCGGCCCAGACGTTCGTCGATGAGCAGCGCGTCCGCATGCAGCGCTTCAGCAAGAAAAATGGCCGCAGTCTCACCGGGATCGAGCCCAAGATCGTCACGCCGCAGTTGGCGATCGTCGATACGAATCCAGAGCGCCTGCGTTATCGCCTCAACACCGGGCGCGGACGGGCGCCGCTCGACGACCTCGTTCCACACGGCTCGCGGTATGACGACGTCCTGGTAGACAGACGCCAGCAGATCAAGGGCGCCTACGCGGGAGAGGTAGATAAGCGGTGAGCTGTCAGCGACGACCACCACGGGCGTGTGCTCAGCGTGAACCGAGGTCTGACGAATCGAGCTCCCGCCGGAAATCAGCGAGGTCGTAGTCGATGGCGTACAGCCCGTGACGCCCAGATTCAATCAGAAAGTCGTCCAGCGTCATCTCAAGGGCGCGAGCTGCATCGGCTCGTGTCAAGTGTCCGGCACGCACCTCGTCCACAACAAGCAACAGGCGTGCTCGTCTCGCGAGGTCCTCCGTCGATTGGCTCGACAGGGGTTTCGGTACGTCAACAGTGATCTGCATGGCCCTCGTCCGATTCTAGCAGGTCGCGCCCCGGGCGTGCGCCCAGACGCCGTTGCCTGTGCCGTTTGGCACATTGGTCTGCGCGTGACCCGCGTAGCGTCAAGACATGACGCCGAACGCTCCTCCCCCGAAGCCGGTCGCTCCACCTCCCGCCGGCACCATTCCGCCACTCAAGCGCCCATCTCCGCCTCGACGATGACCCCACAAGGCCGGTTCGCGCTGGGGTTGACGACCGCCCAATGGCGCGACGCGGTCGGCCTCGGTGCGGCGTGTCTGCTGGCGTCGCTGGTGTTCAGCCTGATTCACAGTGTGTTCATCGATCGCTCACGCGTGCCGGACCTTGAGCCGTTCATGCAGTTTGAGTTCCCAATCGTGGGGCCGATTCTCGATCGGCACGGCGCCCCGCTGATGGAATTTGGTGAGCGGCGGTGGATCACCCCGTATGCAGACATTCCGCCGGTGGTGCAGGCCGCCGTCCTCGCCACTGAAGACAAGCGTTTTTTTTCGCACCGAGGGGTGGACTATCTGAGTCTCGTGCGTGTGGCGAGCAAGGTGCGTCTCGGGCGCGATTGGGGATTCGCACAGGGTGGGTCGACGATCACCCAGCAACTCGTGCGCGGCGTATTCCTGACCGAACGGACCGCCGGCGAGCGTGGGTCCGAGGTCCTGAGCGAGGGGGTGCTGGCCCACGTCGTGTCCTGGGCGCTGGGTGCCCCCAGCGTGAATCGTCTTGTGCGCAAAGGCGAGGAAATTCGTCTCGCCCTCTGGCTTGAGCAGGAGATGGTCCGTCGGTTCGGGTCACGTCGCCGCGCCAAGGAAGAGTTGCTCGCGCGGTATGTGAGTTTTGTCTACATGGGGCGGGGCCAGCATGGGTTCGCCCGTGCCTCGGAGTACTACTTCGGCCGCCCGCTGACGACGCTGGGCATGACGGATGCAGACCTGGCGGCGACGCTTGCGGGTGTCATGAAGGCCCCACGCGACTATGCGCCGACGCCTGCCAACGCGGAGGCCGTGCGCCGGCGTCGTGATCAGATTCTCGCGTTGATGGCCGAGTCTGGGAGCTTGTCCGCCGAGGCACTGGCTGACGCACGGGCACGGCCGCTGCCGGAGGCCACCGACGGGGGAGCCGGTCCGGCGTCGCAGTATGCGTCGGCTGTTGTGCAACACGTGCTCGATGACATCACGCAACGGTATCAGGGGCGCTCGGTTGAAGACCTGGCGTTGGGACGACTAGCTGTGCATACAACCGTCGATGCGCGCGTGCAGCGGGCGGCCGCCGACGCGCTGGAACACGGACTGCGTCTGTATGAGGCCAGGCATCCGGCATCGGCGGGGCAGGTGCAGGGCGCGATCGTGGTGTTGCAGAACCGCGACGGGGCCGTGCTGGCGGAAACCGGGGGGCGACAGGTCTATCTGGGGCGCCAGACGGCGTACAGCGATTTTAATCGTGTGCGGGAGGCGCGCCGGCAACCTGGCTCCGCGATGAAACCCCTCGTGTATCTTGCGGCCTTCCGCCATGGGCCGTTCACGCTCGACACCTGGGTGCCCGATGAACCCATCAGCGTACCCGACGGCGGACAAGGTGCCCGGAAGTCCATCGCCAACTATGACGGGCAGTTCAAGGGGTGGATGCCGCTCCGGAGGGCGTTTGCAGAATCCCGGAACACCGTCGCCGTCTGGATCGCACAACAGATCGGGATGGAACGTGTCCGGCGCGCCGCGCACAGCGTCGGCGTGGAAACCGAGTTGCATGCGTACGCCTCCACCGCACTCGGGGCGTCTGAAATGCATCTGCTGGAACTGGCGACCGCCTACCGCACGTTGGCCTCCGGAATTCTCGCTCAGCCGTTCATCGTGCGGCGTGTCGTCACCAGAGTAGGTGACGAGATTCCGCCCACCACACCTCCGCGTCGCGCCGTGGTGGTCGCCGACCCTGCCATGACTCTGATCCAGGAAGCACTGCGGGGCGTCGTCCGTATGCCCACAGGAACGGCCCACTCGCTGGCGTCTCGCCGATTTCCGATTGCCGTCATGGGCAAGACGGGCACCACGAATGGTTTTCGGGATGCCCTGTTCGTCGGCTCGACATACGGCCCCGACGGCATCACAGTGGCGGTGCGTATCGGCTTTGATGACAATCGGACGCTCGGCTCCAGGGAAACAGGCGGACGTGTAGCGTTGCCGGTATTTGAAACCCTGATGCGCGAGGTCTACGCCCGCGATCTGGTGGGACCGGCACCGGTGTTTCCGCCACAGATGGAACGGCGGATCTCAGCCTACTTGCGGGGCCCACCGATGCCGGTGATCGATATCCGGTGACGTGTGCGCTCTTATCGCTTCACGACAGGGACGCGGATGACCACGGGGGCCTCAAGGCGCATGGTCAGCATGGAGCCCGGTGCGAGTCGGAGCTCCTCACCAGCCGTCGAGAGCACCACCGCGGTGCCCGCGCCGCCACCAATGACGATGCCGGTGACCGCGCCTTTTTTGCCGCCGAGAATGCCGCCGATGACGCCACCCACGACCGCCGGCACGCCAATCTTCGCGGCATCGTCAGCCTTGGTCGCCGGAGCAACCTGGCTCATCGCGACCGAGAGGGGATAGGGCTGGTCGTGCCCCTCAATGGTCAGCGTGTGGAAGCGCAGCGCGAGGCTCGCGCGTCCCTTCACCTTGCCTGCGGCTTCCACCGCAGTGACTTCGCCCCTGAGCGTGCTGCCGGCCGGCACGAGGGCCATGTCACGCAGCATGACCGGGGAGGTCACCGTCGCGTCCACCCGGTCCTCGGACCGGCTGGTCGCCGAGTGCACTTCCGTGTCGAGGCGCACCGATAGTTCGGTGCCTGCGGGCAACGTGTATTCCTGGAATTTTGCGATAGCCGGCAATTCGACCGCTTCCGGCTTGGTGGTGTCGACCACCCGCACATCAGCAATCTCCTCACGGGCCACCGGGCGGCTCACTGCACCATTACGCACGGTGACTCTCTCTGGGGAGCGCTCCGTCAGTGTGCCTTGCACGACGCCGCCATCCTGGCGCACGACCGCGACTTCAGACCCAACAGGGACGGACTCGATGTCCACCGCCTGCCCGTTCTGTCCGCATGCGACGGACACAGCGACGGTAACAACAGCAAATGCAAATCGAGTAAACATGGGGACCTCCAGAGTCATATGCCTTGATTAGTGCACATGGCGTGCCAAGAGTGCAGTGCACAAAGGCACAGGGCGCCCCTTTTATTCTCGTGTGCGATCGCGCAGTGTAATGAGGGTTTCGCCGGGGCGAATCAGGCCGAGGCCGCGTCGTGCCGCCTCTTCAAGGGTATGGGGATCGTTGCGCAGGCGGTCAGCTTCTTCAGCCAATCGAGCATTTTCTGCACGCAGGGCCTGCAGGGCGCTGGCGGCCCGCGTCTGTTCCTGCCGCGCCTGAATCGTGGCGAGGTAGCCCTTGTCGCCAAACAAGGCGTTGACCATCAGCAGGCCTGACACCACCACAAGCGCGTAGCGCAGGGCACGCCGCCGTCGTTCCCGCACCTCAGGCCCGGTGCGCACGCGCTTGCGGTCGCGCGGCTGTGGGGCCGTCGCGGGCGTGGGCGCGGGTCGTGTCGGGGGCTTTGGCGTGGATGGCATGTCCTGAGAGTGGTTGTACCAAGTTCTCGACCGCAGTACAAGTGCAAAATAGGGCCATGACCGACGTCGTGCTGATTTTGACGACCGTGCCGGAGGATTTTGTGACGTCCGGTCTCACCCGGACGCTTGTCGACGCCGGCCATGCCGCGTGCGTCAGCGTATTCCCGCCGATGGAGTCCACCTTCAGGTGGGAGGGCGTCGTCGAGACGGCCCGCGAGCGTCAGGTGGTCATCAAGACCACCACCGATCGCGTGGCCGCCGTCGAGGCAGCCCTCACCGCGGCGCATCCGTACGACGTCCCGGAGCTGCTGGTGCTGCCCGTCGCCGGGGGTGGAGCCGCCTACCTGGCGTGGGTGGCTGGCGGCGCCTGAGTCGTACGGAGCAGACGGACTTCAGTCCGTCTGACGACCGACGGGCTGAAGCCCGTCGGCTCCGTACTGTCAGATCAAGAAGAACTACAGCAGCCGTATCGCCAGAAATCCGCCGATGAGCAATACGAGGAACGCGAGTGCGAATGCATCGAAGTGTTTTTCGATCATGGTGCGCACGGGCGCGCCGAAGATGCGCAGGATAATCGCCACCAGAAAGAAGCGGGCGGAGCGGCCCACGAGGCTCACGAGGATGAACGGCCAGAAGGCCATCTCGGTCGCGCCGGCTGCAATGGTGGCCACCTTGAACGGAATGGGTGTAAACGCCGCGCCGAGCAGAAAGAGCAGACCCACATCGCTGTTGTAGGTCTCGACGACCGTGTCCCACGCCGCCTGGGCATGATAGAAGTCCACAATCGGTTGTCCGACGGCATCAAAGGCCAACGCCCCGATGGCGTACCCAATGGCCGCACCGATCACTGAACCGGCGCTGCAGAGCAGGGCGGCTGACAGCCATCGCTGTGTGTTGGCGGCCACGATGGCGATAAGCAACACGTCGGGTGGAATCGGAAAGACCGACGACTCGACGAGGGCAATCAGAAACAACGCGGTGAGACTCTGCGGCGAGTCCGCCCACTTCATCGTCCAGTCGTAGAGGCCGCGGACCCAGCCGCGCACCTTCGCGATCACGACAGGGCCTGGCGCAGGTCGTCGATGAGGTCGTCGATATGCTCGACGCCGGCCGAGATGCGGATGAGCGCATCACTGAGGCCAATTTTCGCGCGCCGTTCCGCCGGCACCGACGCATGGGTCATGGACGCCGGATGGCAGACGAGCGTTTCCACGCCGCCAAGGCTCTCAGCCAGCGCCATCAGCTTGAACTTGTTGAGCACGACACGGGCCTCTTCAAGCGACCCCATCTCGAACGACAACATGCCGCCACAGCCGTTCGGCATCTGCCGGCGGGCCAGATCGTACTGCGGGTGACTCGGCAATCCAGGGTAGATGACCTTGCGCACCTTGGGCTGTTCCATCAGGAACTCGGCGAGCGCCTGACCATTGGCTGTGTGCGCCGCCATGCGCAGCGGCAGTGTCTTGGTGCCGCGCAAGACGAGTGACGAGTCCATCGGACTGAGAATGGCACCGGCGGAGTTCTGGATGAACTTCAGCCATTCGATGTGTTCGTCCTGCACGGCCACGACCACACCACCGATCGAGTCACTGTGGCCGTTGAGGTATTTTGTGGTGCTGTGCATCACGAGATCGGCGCCCAGTTCGATGGGGCGCTGCAGGCAGGGGCTCGCGAACGTGTTGTCGACCACCACGAACGCGCCGTGTTTGTGGGCAATCTCGGCCGCCGCCGCAATATCGGTGAGTCGCAACACCGGGTTGGTGGGCGTCTCGAGGAACACCATTTTTGTGGAGGGCGTCATCGCCTTTTCGATGTTCGCGGGGTCTGACGTATCCACCCAGCTGAACGTCATCCCCATGCGGGTCATCACCTTGTCGAACAGCCGGAACGTGCCGCCGTAGGTGTTGTCGGTCACCACCGCGTGGTCACCCGCGGACAGTTTGGTGACGATGGCGTGAATGGCGGAGAGGCCGGAGGCAAACGCAAACGCCGCCTTGCCGCCTTCAATGGCCGCCAGATTGGCCTCCAGCGCGGCCCGCGTCGGGTTCTGCGTCCGGGCGTATTCGTAGCCCTTGTGTTGCCCAAGCGCGTCCTGCACGTAGGTGGACGTCTGGTAGATCGGCGTGATGATGGCACCGGTGGACGGGTCAGGCTGCTGACCCGCATGCAGGCAGATCGTCGCGAAGCGCGCGTTGGGCGGAAGCGTCATAACCATGCACGATAGTCTGTTATCATCCAACTTTCAATTTCGGATGGTTTCCGACCCCACCCCGCGCCATCGTCTTGCGCCCGCACCGGTACAGCTGAATCCGTTTCGGACCCTGCCAGGGCGCCTCTTGTTGCTCTCCGCGGGCTCGCTGGCCGTGTTGTGGCTGGTGCAGCAGTTCATCACGTTACCCGCGCCGATTGAGGCCTTCCGCAAAGTCGTGTCGCTGGCCACACGCCTGTCGCTGCTCTGGCTCGCCGCCCTTGTCATCGTGGCCCAGCGGCGACGCTTTTTGTGGCGGGTGCGCCGCAAGCTGATCCTGTCCTATGTCTTCCTGGGCTTTGTGCCGGTGGCGCTCATCGCGCTGTTCGTGCTGGCCGGGGGCTTCATCCTGCACGCCAACGTGTCGGGGTACCTGTTTCATGCCGGTCTGCAGGACCTCATTGAGGATGTGGAGACGGTCGCGTCCACATCAGCCCAGGAGATCAACGGGCAGCTGGTGGCTTCCCAGGTGGTGCTCACACGGAAGTACTCGCTGCTGGCTGAACGGTATCGGGGCCTGTCGCTGGCCGTTGTGCCCGTCGTGCCCGTCGTGCCCGCCGTGGCCGTCAATGCACCGGGGCAGGGACCCGTGGCGGCGGCCGGCGACTGGGGGCACATGGCTCCGCCTGGCGGTACGCCCGCGTGGCTGGTCCCTGAGGGATTCAGCGGCCTGCTGACCATGGTGCCCGAAGGCGCGGCCACCGGGGAGTCCGAGGCGGAACGGTTGCTCATCCGGGCCGTCGTGCCGCTGCCCGGTGACACCCATGTCGTGCTGGTGGACCTGCCGGTGGATACCGATATCGCGGCACGTCTCGACGAACAGACGACCGTCCGACTGCGTGCCGTCGCGGTCGCCGTCGATGCCGAGGGCGCACAGCCCGTGTTGGGTCGAGCCCCGCCGGAGTCCGGCGACGACGCACTGGACGACGACGGCGGCGGTTGGCTGGGGATGTTCCGGTGGACGGTGCTGACGGTGGACTTCACCGACTGGAACACCGGCAACGCCGGCCGTGTGTCGATGTCGCTCGACGCGCCGGTCGGCAAGGTCTACGAGCACATCCGCTCGGTGCAGTCCAGCGATCTGGCGCTGAATATTTTCGACGTCCTCGTCGTGCTGGCGTTCCTGCTGCTGTGTGTGCAGGGCGTGGCGCTTTTTTTTGGCATCGGACTTGGCCGCCAGATCACCTATGCCGTGCACGAGTTGTTCGAGGGCACCGAACGTGTGCAGCAGGGCGACTTCACCCATCGCATCACGCTGGAATCCCGCGATCAACTCGGCGCCCTCGGCGAATCGTTCAACCGCATGAGTGCCAGCATCGAGCACCTGTTGCACGTGCAGCGCGAGAAGCAGCGGATGGATGACGAACTGCGCATCGCGCACGAGATCCAGACATCCCTGCTGCCCGATCGTCCGCCCGTGTTTCCGGGCCTGAGCATTGCCGACATGTGTGTGCCCGCCAAGGAAGTGGGGGGCGACTATTACGACTTCTTCGAACTCGGGCCGCGTCAACTCGGCATCCTGGTAGCCGACGTCGCCGGCAAGGGCACGTCTGCGGCGTTATACATGGCTGAGCTCAAGGGCCTGATGCTCGCGCTCAGCCATGAGGAGCGGTCGCCGAAAAAACTGCTGACTCGTGTGAATCATCTGCTGGCCGACCACCTCGACAACCGCAGTTTCATCACCATGACCTACGGCGTCATCGACCTCGACGCCCGGACGCTCGTGCATGCCCGCGCCGGGCACACACCGCTCATTGTCGTGTCGGAGCGGTGTACCGATGTCGCCGAAGTCATCGTGCCCGATGGCATGGTGCTGGGGCTCCGCCTGCCTGGCGCGAGTGATCGCTTCGAATCGCTCCTCGAGGAGCACACGCTGCCCCTGACCCCCGGCGACGTGATCGTGTTTTATACCGATGGCATCACCGAGGCGATGAACGTGGACGATGACCTGTTTGGCGACGACGCGCTCGGGCGGGTGGTCTGCCGGCATCGTGAACTGGACGCGGCGGGCATTCGTGAACGCGTGCTGCGCGACGTGCATGCGTTTGTCGGCGCGGCCGAACCGCACGATGATATGACGATGGTGATTGTGAAGGTGGAGGAGGCGCTGCGATGAGTGTCGGCGTCTTCCGCAGCCACTTGTCGATTGAAGCGGAAGTGGTGCGTGGCCTGCTCGCCGCGCACGGATTGCCTGCGCAGGTGTCGTCCACGCTCGCCCCGGGTCTCTTTCCGCTGCGATTTGGTGGCCAGGCGGAGTTCACCGTGACTGTGTCGGATGGGCAGGCCGAGCGCGCGGTGGCGCTGATTGCCAGCCATCTTGATGAGGCGGCGGCGGCGGAGGTCGCCAGACTCAGCGAGGACATGGACCCGCTGCAGGAGCGCATCGGGTATCACTTCCGCGATCTCGGTCTGCTGGAACACGCGCTCACGCACCGGTCGCGCGCGCACGAGGACGCCTCGGGCGGCGTCATCGACAATGAGTCTCTCGAGTTTCTGGGCGACGCCGTGCTCGGCTTTGTGATCGCGGACATGTTGTTTCAGCGATTCCCGACGCACAGCGAAGGGTACAAGTCGAAGATCAAGGCGTCGATCGTGTCCACGGTGTCTCTCGCCAAGCTGGCGGCCGGGATCGACCTCGGGCGGTATCTGCTGCTCGGACGCGGGGAGGAAAAAACCGGCGGCCGCGCCAAGTACGCGATCCTCGCCGACTGCTTCGAGGCACTTATCGCGGCGATCTACCTGGATGGCGGCGTGGATGCCGCCCGCGCCTTCATCGTGTCCATCTTTGGCCCACTGATCACGTCGGGTGGGGATCGGGTGGCCGAAGCGTCGTTTACCGACGACTGGAAGTCAGCGTTGCAGGAATGGTTGCAGGCCAACAACAAGGGCCTGCCCATCTACCAGATCAGCGCCACCGAAGGCCCCGATCATCGCAAACGTTTCGACGTCGAGGTGCTTGTGGAAGGCGTCGCGTGTGGCCGTGCGTACGGGCGCTCCAAAAAGGAAGGCGAGCAGCAGGCCGCCAAGATCGCACTCGCGGCGCTGCGAGCCTAGTCTATTTCGATGATCCCCGACCGGTCGCCGACCGCCACTGGCACGCGGGCGGTCGCGGCGGCCTTCGGCGCGGGTGTGGGTGCCGGAGGCTGAGTGGTCTGTGGTGTGGCGGGCTGCGCCGCCGCCGTGCTCTGGGCAAAGGTGTCCACCTCGCGGGTGATGTCCTCCTCTGTCGGCGGCACGGGCTGGGCGTGCAGGCGGATGAAGAGGCGCAGCATCGGATCGCTGAAGGTGTAGCGCTTGCGATGGACGGTCACCAGGTCCACGTCTTCCAACCACGAGAGGTAGTCCTTGGTGGAGCCCGGGGTGCGATGGAGTCGCTGGCTGATCTCGGTGAGCGTGAGGCTCTCCTGTTCGGCCAGCACGCCGAGAATGGCCTTGAGCGCCCCGTAGCCGCGGGCGCGATGCAGGCGGAACTCGTAACTCTCCCGGCAGCGGGCGGTCAAGGCGCCGTCGGGGCGCAGCGCGGCCGCCAGCGCGCGGCGCGCGTCACGGGAGTGTGACGGTTGCACGAGGATCGCATCCACAAGGAGCCGGACGTATCCGGCACGTCCGCAGGCCAGCGTCGCCACGTCCACGGCGAGTGCCGCAGGCCATCGACCGTCGGCCTGACCCGCGTGTGCGTCACTGACGTGGCGGACCAGCAGGTGCACCTCGTCGGCGCCCATCGGTGGCATGTGGATCACTTCGAATCGCGCCGGGGCGTCGCGGAGCAGGCGGTGTGCACGGGTCGTGAACCGTGACGCGAGGACAAAGCCGTTCGGACTGTCGCCCATGCGCGTGATCAGGTCGCGTTGCACATGCCGCAGGCCCGGAAAACTCTCGAACGTCCGCACGTCCTGCACTTCATCGATCAGGAAGGTGACCGGCCCCTTGTCGTCGGTGGTGGCCGCCGAGAAAAAGTGGGTGAGTCCATCAAACGCCGCCTTGGCGTTGGTGGGTGCCGACGGCGTCGCGGTGGCACGGACGGCGGGTGGCGCGGAATCGATCACGGCGGCGATACAGCGCTCGGGTGTGGTGGCCGCCGCGGCAAAGTCGATGTACTGCGCGCGCTCACGGCCAAAAAAGGACTGGAGTCGCAGCAACAACGAGGTGCGACCGGCGGCACAGCCGCCGAGCACCACCGGGATGCGACCGGCATCCAGCGATTCGAGCACACGTCGTTCAAGCGCGGGACGTTCGACGATCACGCGTGTGGCTCCATGGGGGTGTCGATGCCGCGTGTGCGTGCGGTCTCGATCGCCGAGGGGTAGCCGGCATCCAGGTGTCGCACCACCCCCATGCCGGGGTCACACGTCAACACGCGCGACAACTTCTCGTCGGCCTCGGTCGTCCCGTCAGCCACCACCACCATGCCGGCGTGCAGCGAGTATCCGATGCCCACGCCACCGCCGTGATGGACCGACACCCACGTGGCGCCGGCCGCCGTGTTGAGCAGCGCATTAAGGATGGGCCAGTCGGCGATCGCATCAGACCCATCACGCATCGCCTCGGTTTCCCGATTGGGAGAGGCGACCGAGCCGGCATCAAGATGATCCCGCCCGATCACGATCGGCGCCGAGACCACGCCGCGTCGCACGAGGTCGTTGATCGCGAGGCCGAACCGTTCGCGATCGCCGTAGCCCAACCAGAAGATGCGCGCGGGCAATCCCTGAAACGCCACCCGCTCGCGCGCCATGTGAATCCATCGGCACAACGGCGCGTCGTGCGCAAACATGGTGAGCGCCAATTCGTCCGTGGCCGCAATGTCGGCCGGATCGCCTGACAGCGCCGCCCAGCGGAACGGCCCCTTGCCCTCGCAGAAGAGCGGGCGCACATACTCGGGCACAAACCCGGGAATGGTGAACGCATCCGCCACGCCGGCCTGTTGCGCCTGCGCGCGAATGTTGTTGCCGTAATCAAAGGTGACCGCACCGCGATCCTGCAACGTGCGCATCGCACGGACATGGACGGCCATCGCGGCCATCGAACGGCGCACGTACTCGTCGGGATTCGCCTGCCGCAGAACGGCCGCCTCGGCCAACGACAGCCCGTTGGGCACGTAGCCGACCAGCGCATCATGCGCAGACGTCTGGTCGGTCAGCACATCCGGTGTGACGCCGCGTGCGACCAATTCCGGCAACACGTCGGCGGCATTGCCCTCCAGACCGATCGAGCGCGCCACGCCGTCCCGCTGATACTGCGCGGCCCTGGCGAGCGCCTCATCGAGGGACGTGGTGGCTTCGTCGAGGTAGCGCGTCTCAAGGCGGCGCTGGATACGCGCCGGGTCCACTTCAATCACCAGCGCCACACCGTCGTTCATCGTGATGGCCAGTGGCTGCGCGCCGCCCATGCCGCCCAATCCGGCGGTGACCGACAACGTGCCGCGCAGTGTGCCCTTGAAATGTCGTCGCGCGACGGCGGCCAGCGTTTCGTACGTGCCCTGCAGGATGCCTTGTGTGCCGATGTAAATCCAGGAGCCGGCCGTCATCTGGCCGTACATCGTGAGGCCTTTGTCCTCGAGGTCACGGAAGTTCGCCCAGGTGGCCCACGCAGGCACGAGCATCGAATTGGCGATGATGACGCGCGGCGACCAGGGATGTGTGCGGAACACGGCCACCGGTTTGCCCGACTGCACCACCAGTGTTTCGTCGGATTCCAGCCGCTGCAGTGTCGCGATGATGGCGTCGTAACACGCCCAGTTGCGTGCCGCCTTCCCGGTGCCTCCGTACACGACGAGATCATCGGGACGTTCGGCCACCTCGGGGTCGAGGTTGTTCATCAGCATGCGCATCGCGGCCTCCTGGGGCCAGCCCTTGCAGGAGAGGGATGCGCCACGCGGCGCGCGAATACGTCTGGAGGCTACGGGCATGGCGAATGTTGGGACCGCTGAACGGAAAGAGGCAACTCTAAAGAAGGACGTGCGGGGAGTCAACGGTTGACAGCATCACACCAGTTGCAGTGGACAGGAGTGCTCGAGTGCACCGGAGAACAGCAGCGTGACGAGAGTTGTGATATCAGGCGACGGCGGGCGATCGTCAGTGAGTGTGGGCACCTGCACACGGATTGCCGCGTGAACGGCGGCGAGTGGCGCGCTGGTGGTCAGCGGCTGCAGCAGGTCCAGCCCCTGCGCGCCGGCCAGAATTTCGATCGCGATGACCTGTGTCGCCAGCTCGAGCACACGCGCGGCCTTGAGCGCCGCGCCCATGCTCATGCTGACGTGATCTTCACGGCCGGCCGACGTGGGAATGGTGTCGACGGCTGCCGGATGGGCGAGTGTCTTGATCTCCGCGGTGAGTGCCGCGGCGGTCACGTGCGCCATCATGTAGCCGGAATTGAGACCGGAGTCGCGTGTGAGGAACGCGGGCAGACCACTTTCGTGCGGCGTCATCATGCGATCGGTGCGGCGTTCGCTGATCGTCGCCAGTTGGGCGAGGCCGATCACAAGCGTGTCGGCGGCCAGTGCGATTGGCGCGCCGTGAAAATTCCCGCCGGACACGATGTCGTCGTCCTCGGCAAACACCATCGGGTTGTCGGTGGCGGCATTGGCTTCGATTGCCGCGAGCCGGTGCGCGAAGCCGAGGGCTTCGCGCGCCGAGCCGTGCACCTGCGGTGCACAGCGCAGCGCGTACGCGTCCTGCACCTTGCCGCACCCCGCGTGTGAGGCATGGATGGCGCTGCCCTCCAGCAGCGCGCGCAGGTTCTGCGCCGACGCCGCCTGGCCCGGCACGGGCCGCGCGGCGTGAATCCGCGCGTCAAACGGCCGCGCGGATCCGCGCAGCGCGTCGATGCTCATCGCCGCGGCGATGTCGGCGGCGCGCGCCAGGCGCGCCGCCGACAACACCGTCAGTGCCAGCACCGCGGTGCCGGCTTGTGTCCCGTTGATCAGCGCAAGCCCCTCTTTGGGCGCGAGCGTGACGGGCGTCAGCCCGGCACGCGTCAGCGCCTGGTGGCCCGGCACCGGGCCACCAGGCGCGTGGCACGCGCCTTCGCCCACCAGCACCAGCGCGAGGTGCGCCAGCGGCGCCAGGTCGCCGCTGGCGCCCACCGATCCGCGTGACGGCACCCACGGCGTCACCTGCGCATTGAGCAATGCCAGCAACGCCTCCAACGTCTCGAGGCGAATGCCCGAATATCCTTTGGCCAACACGTTCGCGCGCAACGCCATGACGGCGCGCGTCTCGGCCACCGACAGCGGCTCACCGACTCCGGCCGCATGACTGCGCAACAAATTCAACTGCAACGCCGCCAATTGGTCCGGCGGAATCGCCACCTCCGCCAACGCGCCGAAGCCGGTGTTGATGCCATACACCGCATGGGGCAGCGCCGCATGGCGATCCACGACCGCACGCGACGCGTTCACGCGAGCCACCGCCTCCGGGGCCAGCGCGACCGGGGCCTGGTCATACGCGATTGCGGCGAGTGACTGAAGGGTGAGTGTGGTGCCGTTGAGGAGGATCATGGGATGGGAATCGATTGAAGGTATCATTCTATCGACATGAATCTGTGTGTGCTCGGCGCCCAGTGGGGCGATGAAGGTAAAGGCAAGATTGTCGATCTGCTCACCCCGCATTTCGGCGTGGTGGCGCGGTATCAGGGGGGCCACAACGCTGGGCACACCGTGTATGTGAACGGACGCAAGTTCGTGCTGCACCTGATTCCCTCAGGCATTCTGCACGACGGCGTCACCTGCCTCATCGGCAACGGCGTGGTGGTGGACCCGCATGCCCTGTTTGCGGAAGTGGACAAACTGGCGGGCATGGGCTTTGACGTTGCGGGACGACTGTTTGTCAGCGACAAGGCCCATCTCATCCTGCCGTATCACCGCGAACTCGACATCCTGTCTGAAGCGCGTCGCGGTGAACGCAAGATCGGCACGACGTCTCGCGGGATCGGTCCCGCGTACGAAGACAAAATCGGTCGCCGCGGCGTGCGGGTGGGTGACCTGCGCGACACGTCCGACGACGGGCCGCTGGTGGGCGCCGTGCGCGAAAACGTCGACGCGCGCAATCGCCTGGTAGGCAACGCCGAGATGAAGTGGCAGGACGTGGTCGCAGATCTGCGGGTGATGTGGACGCGACTGGAGCCGTTTGTGGCGGATGTGTCGTTGATGCTGAGCCAGTCGCTCGCGGCCGGCACCCCGATCATGTTTGAAGGCGCGCAGGGCACCCTGCTCGACATCGATCACGGCACCTATCCCTATGTCACGTCGTCGAACGCCATTGCCGGTGGTGCGTGCACCGGCCTCGGCGTGGGCCCCAAGGCCATCGAAGCGGTGCTGGGCGTGACCAAGGCATACACCACGCGCGTCGGTGAAGGCCCGTTGCCCACCGAACTGCTCGGCGAGATGGGCCAGCGTCTGCGTGACACCGGCCAGGAGTACGGCGCGTCCACCGGACGTCCGCGTCGCTGCGGATGGTTTGATGCCGTGGCGGTGCGCTACGCCGTGCGCATCAACGGTCTTGATGCCCTGGCGCTGACGAAACTCGACGTGCTCGACGGCATCGACACGCTCGAGATTTGCACGGCCTACCAGTGTGGCGATGAGGTGCTCACCGAGATGCCGGCCGACACCGCGAAACTCGCGGCGTGTACGCCAATCTATGAATCACATCCGGGCTGGACGCAGCCGACCCGCGGCGTGACCCAGTTCGAGGATCTGCCGGCCGAAGCCCGCGCCTACATCGCACGACTTGAAGCGGTGAGTGGTGTGCCCGCGGCCGTGGTCTCCACCGGGTCCGAGCGTGATCACACGATCATTCGGCGCGACACCATCGCGGCGACTTGGTTTTCGCTGAGCTCCTAGCTCACGCTCTTCGGCGGACCCACCACGTCGTGCACGGTGCGCACCAAATCCTGGCGCATGAACGGCTTTGACAACATGTGGGCGTTGGGGCCGAGGTCATCCACCAGGGCATAACCCGAGACGAAGACAAACTTCATGTCGGGGAGGCGTGCCCGCAGCTTCTCGGCGAACTCCGGGCCCTTCATGACCGGCATCACCACGTCGGTCACCACCAGGTCAAGGTGCTGCAGCCGCGTGGCGGCATCAAGCGCCTCCACACCGTTGCCCGCTTCCACCACGTGATACCCCTCACGACGCAGGGCCTGCGCAAACAGATTCCGCACCGCCGGCTCATCGTCGACGAGCAGGACGACGGTGGCTCCCGGTGGACCTTGATCCACCGGGAGTACCGTCTCGACAGGGGCGGGCGCAGGCGCGCCGAACAGGGGAAACTTCATGAACTATCTTCGGCTCCAGTGATCGGCGCTGATGATGGCCGTCTGCGTGTAGTCCATCCCGCCGACCGTCAGCACGACGCGATACTCGCCAGGCGTGACGACTGACAGGACGTTGCCGGCCGCGCCGGTGGGGAACACCGGCACCGCGGCCGCTTCGCCCATGGCGCCACCACGCCCGCCACCGCGTCCGCCGCCGCGCCCGCCGCGACCTACTGCATCGCCGGGGCCTGCCGGGCGCACCGCCTGCATGTTCCACCGCACAGTGTTGAGACCCGCGGTGGCCGCGCCATCCACTTCCGCGATCTGGCGCGCGCCTTCAAACACCCGCACCTTCACGTCGCCGGTGACGTCACGCGGCAGGTAGTAGTGAATGTGCACACCGGGCTGTCGGCTCTGCCCGTTGAAGTTGTCGCGCGCACGAATCGGTGTGAGGCCGCCGGCCCACTGCACGGTGGGCTGAATCGGCAGCAGTGCCGCCGGCTGCGCCTGCACCGGAGCGGTGAGGTGCTGGAACGGCGTGATGTCGGCAATCCAGATGCCGCGTCCATGGGTGCCGATGATGAGTTCGTTCTCACGCGGATGGATCTTCATGTCGTAGATCGGGGTCGTCGGCAGGTTGCCGCGCACGCGGGTCCACGACTGCCCGCCATCAAGCGAGAAGAAGAGCGCGAGCTCCGACCCGATCATCAGGAAGTTCGGGTTCTTGCGATCCTCCACGATGGTGTTGATGCCCGCTTCGGTGGGCAGGTTCGCCGCAATCGAGGTCCACGTCTGACCGTAGTCAGAGGTCTTCCACACAAACGGCTTGAAGTCGTCGTGGCGATATCCGGTGATCGTCAGGTACGCCACGGCCGGGTCGTGGAACGACGGGGCCACGCGGCTGACCCAGTACCCGGGATGACCCGGAATGCGGTCGCGCACGTTGGTCCAGTTCTGCCCGCCATCACGCGTCACCTGCACGTTGCCATCGTCGGTGCCCACCCAGAGCAGACCGGGGGCGATCGAGGATTCATCAAGCGCCGTGATCGTGCCGTACTGAATGTTGCCGGAGCCGTCACGACGGGCCGGGTCGTTCACCGACAGATCGGGACTGATCTCCGTCCAGCTGTCGCCGCGATTGGTGGAGCGGAGCACCACCTGCCCGGCGTGATAAATCGTCTGCGGATTGTGCGGGGAGATGACGATCGGCGCGCTCCAGTTGTACCGGATCGGTTCCTCACCCTGCGGCCGACGGTACTGGATGTTGGTGGTTGTGCCGAGCACCTGGTCCACGCGCCCGATAACCCCGAACTGTCCTTCGTTGTAGAGCCACCGGCTGTCGGTGGGATCCACCACGGAGTACATGCCGTCACCACAACTGCCGACGAAGTACCACGCTTCAAACGGAATCGCACTGCCGTTGGGCATGGTGCTGGGTCCGCGCATGCACCGGTTGTCCTGCGTGCCGCCGTACACGTTGTACGGGTATTCCATGTCGTAGCCGATCGCGTAGAACTGCGCCAGCGGCAGGTTCTGCGGATGCAGCCAGTTGCGGCCCGCGTCGAACGTCACACCCATGCCGTGGTCGTGACCCAGAATCATGTGGTCGCCATCGGCCGGGTTGATCCACAGCGCGTGATTGTCGCCGCCGTAGTTAAACGGCGCACTCCACGTGCTGCCGCCGTCGGTGGAGTGCAACACGCCGACGCTCAGCAGATAGATGTGATCCTTGTTGCTGGGGTTCACACGAATCTGTCCGTAGTAGTACGGGGGATTGGCACCGAAGCGCGGCGGATTGCCCCCGCTGGCCGGTGCCTGCGGCGCCATCTTCGTCCACGTCTTGCCCGCATCATCGGACCGGTAGAACTCATCGCCGATCGTGTCGCCGCCGAAGCCTTCCGCCATGCGACGCGCGCGTTCGACCGGGTCGCCTTCACGGGCGTTGGCGTTTTCGATCACGGCGTACACGCGGTTCGAGTCCTGCCGCGCGACCTGCAGGCCGATGCGGCCGAGCAGCCCCGTCGGCAGGCCGGTGGTCAACTTCGTCCACGTGCGACCGCCGTCGGTGGTCTTGTGAATCGCGCTGCCCATGCCGCCTTCGCCGAAGGTCCACGCCGTGCGCACCTTGTCGTAGGTCGCGGCGTACAGAATCTGCGCGTTGCGCGGATCCATCACGATGTCCACGACACCAATTTCGCGGCCGTCGACGCGGTAGTCGAGTGACTTCACCCACGTCTTGCCGCCGTCGGTGGTCTTGTACAAACCCCGTTCCGGGTTGTGTGAGTAGAGTTTGCCGAGTGCGGCCACATAGACAGTGTTGGGATCCTTCGGATCCACAACGACGCGTCCGATGTGATGTGACTCGGGCAGACCCAGATGCGTCCAGCTGTCGCCGCCGTTGTCCGACCGGTATACACCGTTGCCCCAGTAGGAACTGCGCGAGTTGTTGGCTTCTCCCGTGCCGACGTACACGATCTGCGGATGTGACTGCGAGACCGCCACCGCGCCCAGCGAGATGACCGGTTGGTTGTCAAAGAGGGAGCGGAAGGAGACGCCGTTGTTTTCCGTTTTCCAGAGACCGCCCGACGCCGTGGCCGCGTAGAAAATTCTCGGCGTGGCTTCGACCACCGCGTAGTCCACATACCGGCCACCCTGGGCCGTGGGACCGATCTCGCGGAAGGTCACGTTCTTGAAGAGATCGGCAGGCTGCTGGGCGTCGAGCCCACGCGGCCAACCGGCCAACACCACCACGGCGCCCAGCGCCGCAAGCAGACTTACACGCATCCATCGACGGGCAACGCTCATCTCGATCGACTCCTTCAGCTTCGTCTCAGGCCTGCGTGGTCGCAGGCGCACAGAACTTGTCAAACGCCATGGTCAACTGGTCGGCAATGGCGCCGGCCGAACGCGACTCGATGTCGCGCCGCTCGATCATGTACACCAGCTTGCCGTCGCGCAGCAACGCAATGGCTGGTGACGACGGCGGAACGCCGGTGAAGTATTTCCGGGCGCGCTCGGTGGCGTCCACATCGGCACCGGCAAACACCGTGGCCACCACATCGGGGGTGTGCGCGTGTTTCAGGGATTCAGCAATCCCCGGGCGGGCCTTGCCGGCGGCACAGCCGCACACTGAGTTGACAATCATCATGACCACGCCGGGCGACGCGACGACGGCGTCCACGTCATCGGCCGTGCGGCACTCACGCACGCCAATGTCGGTCAGTTCCTGGCGCATGGGGGCAACGAGATATTCGGGATAAGGCATTGTTCATTTTCTCCTGGTGGCCATAATTATACGGTGCCTGTTCTGCTCTGCGACCTCGATGACACCCTCTTCGACCACCAACACGCCACGCGCACCGCGCTCGCGCACCTGCAAGCCCGCGACGCCCGTCTGCAGGCGTGGCCCCTGGAGGATCTGAAGGCCCGGCATCACATTCTGCTCGAACAGTGGCACCAGGAAGTGCTTGCGGGACGCCTGACGGTTGACCAGGCGCGCGAGCGGCGATTTGCAGCGCTGGTCGGGGGCGGAGAGGCCACGGGCCTTGCCGAGGCGTACCGGGAGGCCTACACCAGCGACTGGCGCGAGGTCGCCGGGGCCGCAGACCTGCTGCACGCCGTGCGTGCGCTCGGATGGCCGATCGTGATTGTCACAAACAATATTGTCAGTGAGCAGCGCCGCAAGCTGGCGCAAATCGGCCTCGCGCCGCTGGTGGATCACCTGGTCACGTCTGAAGAAGTCGGTTCACAGAAACCAAAGCCCGAGATCTTTCACCGCGCGCTGGCCACGGTCGGGGCCACAGCCGAGGATGCGGTGATGCTCGGCGACGCGTGGCTCGCCGACGTCGAAGGTGCGCGCGGCGTCGGCATCCGACCCGTGTGGTTCAACATCCACGGCACCGCGAGTCCCGATGCCTCTGTCGCAGAACTGCGTGCACTCACGCCGACGGGGGATGTCATCCGAACGCTGGAGAGCGTGCCCTCGGGTTCATCATGAGCTTTCACCATGGAGTTCATGGAGAGCCATGGAGAAAGACAGTTGGTTGCTGCTACGGCGGTGTGCGAAGCGCGGAGAAATTCACAGACGGCGTTGGGCGCACCGGGTTGGGTGCCGCCCAAAGGCGGCAGATGCGGGAGGAGAGCGGTCGGAAATGAAATGACGTCGGGTGTCTTTTTCCGATTTAAGCGATGCAGAAAAAGACACCCGACGTCATTTCATTTCCGACCGCCCTCCACCCGCACGGCCAGGCGTTCGCCTGGCCCCCAACCCTCCGAGCCAGCGCGCGCAGGCTCCATGGAACTCCATGACCCCCATGGTTGATCGCTCTATTGTTCGGTTTTGAGATTCGGCGGGCGCCGACCGGAACCAGTCGTAATCCCGATGCCGCCGACGACGAGCGCCAGGGCGATAAGCAGGCGTGAGGTGAGTGGTTCCGACAACACGAACACCGCGGCGACAGCGGTGATGACCGGCACCGCCAGTTGCAGCAGCGCGGCACGCCACGCGGCCAGATGCGGCAGGACGGTGTACCAGGCGGCATACGCCAGTCCGGAGGCGATCGCGCCGGACGTGACGGCCAGCATGATCCCCGTGCTGGTCATCGTCGCGTCGTCGAGCCACACCCAGGCCACGGGCAGACTGAGCAGCGTGGCGCGGACGAAGTTGTCGGCGGTCGTGGCGAGCGGGTCGGTGCTGCGCCGACCGGCGAGAGAATAGAGGCCCCAGCACAGACCGGCGGCGATCATCAGCATCGCGCCCGTCAGGGTCGGCGCTTCCAGCCCGGGCGCGGTGAGGAGGACGAGTCCCGCGGCCGCGAGCAGGGTCCCGCCCAGTCCCCGGGCTGCGGGCCGCTCTCCGCGCAGGAGTCCCGAGGAGAACATCGTGAGGTGCACCGCCCCAAACAGCAGCAACGCCCCGGCGCCGGCCGGAATGTGCGTGTACGCGAGGGTGAACGCCACGGCGTAGCCGGCCAGCGCGGCGGCCATCGCCCACGATCCCCGACCGGTGCGCGGGATGCGTCGCAGGTACACGAGCAGGGCGAGCATCGCCGCGCCGGAGACGAGCCGGACGACCATGAACGTCATCGGATCCATGTGTCCGCCCTCAAGGGCCCCGCGCGTCAGCAGGGAGTTCGCCGTGAAACCGGCGAGGGCGAGACACAACAGAAGCAGCAGCGTCACGGTTGATGTTGCGGGCGCAGCAGGTCGAAGACGGTCTTGACCGGGGCGAAGGTCGAGGCTGGCACCTCCACGCAGGTGGTGTTCCATCCGGCCATGCTGCCGTTCCAGAGCCCGGGTCGTTCGAGGGCGACCAGCGCGCGTCCTCCGGCCGTTTTCTCGGTGACAAACGCGGTGTCAGGATCGACAAACGAGGCGAGGTCAAATGTCTGGCCGTCGTAGCCACGCAGGCCACAGACAAGGTCAACAGGATTGAAGTGGGTGGCGCTTCTGAAGATCTGCGCCTGCGCGGGATCCGTCATGTCGACCTGCGCGGGCTCGACAATCTGCAGGTGTGCACCGGCGTCGGCGTCGCGAACCCAGAACGGCGCACCGCCAGGTTCGCCCTCGTTGCGGACGACGCCGCAGACACGGACAGGTCGGTGCAGCGCGGTGATGATCGCCGAGGCCGGTGCGCCGGCAGGCAGCACCCGGGCGAATCGTGTCGCCGCGAAGGTGCGCGCGGCCTCGAGGGCGGAGGGTGTGGGCGTCGGCACGGTGATCGCTCTCAGGTGCGCAAAGATCGCCGATTGCAGGTGCGCGAGGTATCCGATCAGCACCCGCTTCCAGTGCACCACCTCGGTACTCGACCCATCCGGCAGCACGTTGTCGATGTTCTTGATGACGACGAGGTCGCCGCCACAGTCCTGGAGGTTGCCCAACAATGCCCCGTGGCCGGCGGGTCGCAGCAACAGGGTGCCGTCGGCGTCGCGGAACGGCGCGCCCTCCGCGTCCAGCGCCAGCGTATCGGTGGAGGACCGTTGCGTGGAGAACGTGACCGCCAGGGTGGTGCCCTGTCGGCGGGTTTCGATCTGCGGCCGCAGGCGGGCGAGGGTGTCCTCAAAAAGCGCGCGCGCGTCGGAGGGGACGGTGAAGTGGAGCCGGCAGGTGCCGTGTGCATCCCGTCCGTAGCGGCTGCTCTCGAGCAGGTGTTCCTCGAATGCGGTGCGGATCCGATCGGTGCGATGGAAGGGGACAAGCGCTTTGGGAAGCTCCGCCAGGCGGAGATCCTGCAGGAGGGTGCGCAGGAGCAGACGTTCCTCCTGCGCGGTGGCCGGGTGCCGGGTGACGCCGGCCCGTTGGCGCAACTCGTCGACGAAGGGGAACTCGTCGAGTCGGGCAAAAAATTCGCGCACCGCCGGTATCACCGACGGGGCGCGCTCACTCTGCCAGGCGCTGACCAGATCCTTGAACATCCGTGAGGCGGCCCCGGACGCGGGCACAAACGTGAGTACACGCCCGGCGGCAGCCGCCGCATCGCCCAGGTTCAGCAGGGCGGTGATCTCCTCCTGGCGTGTCGGGGGGAAGTGGTCGATGCCGTCACCGGTGGTCGCCTCACGTACGAGCGTGACCGGGGGCGGGGGATGCCGCAGACGGGTCAGGTGTTCCGCCGCCACCTCCGGAGCAATGCCCACGGCGGCGAGTTGTGCGAGATCCGAGGGCGTCAGATCACGCGAGGAGAAGGTCACCGTGGCAGTTTAGTCGACGATGGCGCCAGAATCGGTGCGCCAGCAGGCTGACTTGACGGTGGACCGTCCGAAGCTGATCATGACTGTGTCAGGGAGAATTCACCATGCTCGATTGGAGCGACTGCACCATCGTTGAGCGCGTACCAGGCAAGGTCAGCGGTGCCTGGGTATTCAAGGGGACGCGAACGCCGGTGGCCATTGTGTTCGAGAACCTTGAAGACGGGATGACGGTTGAAGAGGTTGTCGAACAGTTCCCCGTGACGCGGGCCCAAGTGAAGGCGGTGCTTGAGTTCGCCGCGCGGAGCCTCGACGCGCCGGTATCAGCGCGCTGATGCGTGTCCTTTTCGACAACGGCACGCCGCGCGGGGTCGGGCCGGCATTACTGGGACATGTCGTTGAGGAAGCGAGAGCACACGGTTGGGACACTCTCCGAAACGGCGACCTGCTTGACGCCGCCGAGGGAGCCGGCTTCGACGTCTTCGTCACAACCGACAGGAACATCCGTTATCAACAGAACCTCACCGGACGGAACATCGCGATTGTGGTGTTGAGCGTCGGCCGCTGGCGGAGGATTCGGCTGTGCCTTGCCGAGATCGCTGCCGCTGTTGATGCTGCACAACCCGGGAGCTTCCAGGAAGTCGCGATTCCTGAGTCGTGAGGGTTTGGACGTCCGTTAAAGGTGCCCGCAGTTCGGGTCCTGTCGCCGGACAGCCCCACGTGGTGCTCGCCGACAAGTGCTGATCACGGGTGACGCCCCGAGCCTGTCGAGGGGCGGTGAGTCCTGCGTCCATCGTCAGCCGTTGCCAGCGAAGCGGCCGTCGGGCGTCTCACGGCGCGCGTGTAGCGCGGGATGTTGCCCCCCGGAGATTGTATTTTGGGACTATTTACTCTCCTGCTGGACGAGGCACCTTGTCCGACCACACCTGGCTTACGAGCGGGAAGTGTTCAGGATGTTCGATCGACTCCACGGCGAGGTCGACGTCGAGGTCGGGCCAAACAAGTGATGTGGACTTGGCAGCTGGACGATGTTGTCACCCGTGTGCGAGCACAGCGAGCAGGTGGCGATTGGTGGATGTGGCCACGGCAATCATGACAATCCTTGTTTGGTGTGTCGACGTGTTTGACGGCAACGAAGGGATTAGATATCGTTAATCGACGATGAACGATAATAAGACGCTACCTGGCACTTGTTGCCCACCACAAACGGCGGTGTCCATGGCCCCCTTGCGGGAAGATTCCGAGGCCGATGCCGCTCTGGCGGCCGCCGCCAAGGCCCTCAGCCATCCGGTCCGTGTGCGGATTCTGCGGATGCTCGCCCAGCGCGAAGCGAAGATGTGCAGTCACATTGTCGATGAGATACCGCTGGCGCAGTCCACGGTCTCAGAACATCTGCGAATCCTGCGACAGGCGGGCCTCATTCGTGCGAATGAGTGCGGCCCACGTGTCTCGTACTGCATAGAACCGGCCGCCCTGGCCCACCTCAAATCGTTAATGGAGGCGTTATGACCGTTGTGCGTGTGTTTGATCCTGCGATGTGTTGCTCGACCGGTGTGTGTGGGCCGTCGGTGGATCCCGATCTGGCGCGGTTTTCCGCGAACCTCGACTGGCTGCAATCGCAGGGTGTGTCGGTTGAACGATTCAATTTGGCCCAACAGCCCGCCGTGTTTGCCGACGATGATCAGGTGCGCGGTGTGTTGCAGGCGAAGGGGCCGACGGGGCTCCCCATTGTGATGGTCAACGGCGAGGTCAAGAGCAGCGGCGTGTATCCGACGCGTGTGGACCTGGCGGCGTGGGCAGGTGTTGAGGCGAAGGTCTCACTCGGCAAACCCATCGTGCTCACACAGACAACGAAATCAGGCTGCTGTTGACCCGTATCCTCTTTTTCACCGGCAAAGGTGGCGTCGGCAAGACGTCGTCAGCCTGCGCGACGGCGATTGAACTCGGCGATGAAGGCCGGCGCGTTCTGCTGGTCAGCACCGACCCGGCGTCGAACCTTGACGAAGTGCTGGGGGTGACGCTGTCGTCCACGCCGACACCCGTGCCCGGTGTGCCCGGGCTCTCAGCGCTGAATATCGATCCCGTAAAGGCGGCGGAGGCCTACCGCGAGCGCGTGGTGGGGCCGTACCGCGGCGTATTGCCCGAGGCGGCGGTCGCCAGCATCGAAGAGCAGTTGTCCGGCGCGTGCACTGTTGAAATTGCTGCGTTCGACGAATTCTCGAAGCTGCTCGGCGACCCCGACACGACTCGCGATTTTGATCACGTCATCTTTGATACCGCGCCCACCGGCCACACGTTGCGGCTGCTCGAGCTGCCGGCGGCGTGGTCCACCTTCATCGAGGCGAATGTCGGGGGCACCTCGTGTCTTGGACCGCTCTCAGGGCTCCAGGCCCAGCAGGCCTTGTACGCGGCCTCACACGCCGCGCTGAAGGACGGCGAGACGACCACACTTGTCCTCGTAGCACGGCCGGAAGAGCCTTCGTTGCGGGAAGCCGAGCGTACACGCGCAGAACTCGCGACCCTCGGCATGCGACACGTGCAGTTGATCCTCAACGGTCTGTTCGTCGCTACTGATCGATCGGATGCCATCGCCGTGGCGATGGACGCGCGTGCGCGGCGCGCTGTGGACTCGATGCCCGAGGGGCTGCGGGGGCTTCCACGCACGGAGATTCCGTTGTTGCCGTTCGGCCTCGTCGGAATCGACGCGCTTCGCCGCATGCGGAGCGGCACCCTGGACGCATCGGCAGACGATGAGAGTCTGGACGCCCTGGTCGCCGACCTTGCGCGTTTCGGGTCTGGTGTCGTGATGACCATGGGGAAGGGCGGTGTGGGCAAGACGACGGTGGCGGTGAGGATCGCGACCGCGTTGGCACGCGGCGGTGCGCGCGTGTTGTTGACGACCACTGACCCGGCGGCACATGTCGAGGCCGCAGCGACCGAGCGGCCCGCCACCCTCGAGGTCGCGCGGATTGATCCCGAGGTCGAGACGCTCCGGTATACAGAAGAGGTACTCGCCACGGCGGGCGAGGGCCTCGACGCCCAGGGCCGGGCGCTGCTCGAAGAAGATCTGCGCTCGCCCTGCACCGAGGAAATTGCCGTCTTCCGTGCGTTCTCCGAGACGGTGGCCCACGGTGAAACGCAGTTCGTCGTGATTGACACGGCGCCGACCGGGCACACGGTGTTGCTGCTCGACGCGGCAGAGACCTATCACCGCGAGGTGCTCAGGAAGAGCAGTGGCACTCCTGAAGCCGTACAACAGCTGCTCCCTCGGCTGCGCGATCCGAAGTTCACGCACGTGTTGCTGGTCACGCTGCCCGAAGCCACGCCGATCCATGAGGCCATGCAGCTCGAACGCGATCTGGCGAGGGCCGAGATCCACCCGTACGCCTGGGTCGTCAATCAGTGCCTGACGCCGCTGACGGTCACCGATCCGGTCCTGAGCGCCCGTCGCCGCCAGGAGGCAGCACATCTCGACGAAGTCTACCGACACGCAGACCGGCTCGTGGTCGAACCGTGGCGCACTGCGGTGGTGCTGGCGGGGGCATCATGACTTTCGACGTCGTCTCGCGGAGAGTGGATGAAGACGGCAGCGTGGCGACCTCGAAGGATGCCACGCTGGTGTTGGACACGGCCATGGCGGGCCGGCGGGACGCCTTCAACCCTGCGGAACTGCTGCTCGCGGCGCTCTCAGCCTGCATCATCAAGGGCATCGAGCGCGTCACACCGATGTTGAAGTTCGAGTCGCGCGCGGTCGAAGTACGCGTCCACGGTGTGCGCCAGGATGTGCCGCCGCGGATGGAGCGCATCACCTACGAAATCATCATCGACACAGATGAGGACGACCGCCGACTCGAACTGCTGCACGACAACGTCAAGAAGTTCGGCACCGTATTCAACACGCTGGCGCCGGGCACAGACCTGTCTGGCACCCTGCGTCGCCGCTGATAGCGCGGGGCGCCGTCTGATTCAGCCAACCATGCGGCGCAGGCGCCAGCAGTCCGGGTCCTGTCGCCGGACAGCCCCACGTGGTGCTCGCCGACACGCGCTGATCACGGGTGACGCCCCGAGCCTGTCGAGGGGCGGTGAGTCCTGCGTCCATCGTCAGCCGTTGCCAGCGAAGCGGCCGTCGGGCGTCTCACGGGCGCGGCCGAGCGCGGTGAGCATGTCGAGGATCTGCGCCACACGTGCCGGGCGTTTTGAACCGCCGGTGAACAACGCCGCGATGTCGTCGGCGTGCCGGGGCGACGATGAGGCGGCGAGGGTGGCGGTGACGGCCTTGACCTGGTCGGTGAGGTCCTTGGGCCACGCCTGCTTCTTCGCGGCCGTCTTCTTCACCGGCACCACGTCGTCATCCCCCGCATCAAGCGCGCCCTGGGTTGGGGCGGTGCTGCCGGCCGGATTCTGGAACTCGGGCCGCAGCCATCGAATCAGCCCGCGCGCTTCTTCTGCGGCGCGTTCTGCATTCAGTGCCACAAGTCGTTCGAGCAATTGTTCGTCAAGCGCCTGGCGCGCGTCGCTGAGCGATTGGCCAGTCGGCGTGGCAATCCCATTCGCCGCCTGCATCAGCAGCGCCAGATCACTCCACCCGTACGCCTCAAGCACCGCCAGATCGAGTTCATCGTGCAACTGCCGCAACACCGACACCAGCCCCTGCTCGTGGATGACCTTGTCCTTCTCGGTGAGCGCCTCACCCGTGCGCAACTTCTCGAGCACGTTATACATGCCCGTCAGCGTCACCTCCGGATGTGCCGCCTGCTGTCGTTTCCGATGTGCATCGAGCTGTTCGGCCAAGTCGCGGATTCGATTAGCCTGCGTCTCGGTGGGGACGGGGAAGGGGAATGGATCGAAGCACGCCAAGTTTCTCCAGCGTGGATCGTTGCCCACACCCAGCCGAGCACCGGCGGTGAGGGCCCACGTGTTGTGCACTCGGCTTGAGAGCACACCAAGCACTTTCGCGTCAGCGCTGCAGATTGCATAGAGTTGGTGATCGGGGCAGAACGGCAGATCGACGAGTGAAAACACGCGATGCTTCGACGTCTCAGGCGTCAAGATGATCTTCGGGAGCCCCACCCATGAGTTCCGCAACTTCCCACGCGCTTCGCCGAAGATCCACCACTTTTCGCGGTACGAGGCCCGGTTGTTGTAGTCTCTCTCGGGCTTCACCCTGTCAAACAGTCGTTGATAAAGCGCAGGGTGAGCTGACCGCGCCTCGTCTGCCGTGTACCCGAACAGGTCAACGATGTAGGTCAGGTCGCCGCTCTGCATCAGGTCCCTGGCGTTGAAGTGCGGCTTGATGACGTCAGGCAAAGCGGACAGGTCGTAGCCCATTTCGCGCACTTCGTCCGGCGTGACGCGAAAGCCTTTGCCAACCAGATTCATGCCTTGGAAGCAGATGCCCGCATTACCTAGGAGCTTCTGCGCTGCGCTGACGTTGGCACCGGCTGTCAGGTCAGGATGTATCAGACCGCTGCGAGTCGAGAGGTTCACCATTGCCTCTCCCTCATCGCCTTCTCGTTCTGCAGTGACCTCACGAAGGACGCCATCGATGTCTCTCAGGTCTCCGACTGACATTGCGATTCGAACATCAGCGCCGTCTGCGCTGTCGACCCATGGATGATCCGGAATCACGAAACGCAGACGAAGTGGGGTCTTACCGGTCGTGTGGAATTCGGTGACCTGTCGATTGAAGGTCTGTCGCAGGCTATTGGTGGTAATCAGCCCAAATGCACGCAATTGACTGTCGCGAGTCAGCATTGCAGCTTTATGCCACCAATACATGACGAAGTCGGACGTCTCCGGAACATCAGGCCAGGCGTCACGCAACGTTTCAACATAGCCGTGACCCAGGGCGATCCGCATGCGCTTGTTGCCGATAAACGGCGGATTGCCAACCACAAAGTCCGCCTTGGGCCATTCGGCGGGTCGCGGGTTGACGTAGCGCTCCACCTGTACGCGCGCAGTGTCGTCGGGCACCTGTTCACCGGTCACCGGATGTGTCTTGGTGGTGACACCGTCCCAGCGCGTGACGAGTTGGCCGTTGTCGTCGAGCAGCGGCTCCACGCTGTCGTAGGCGAGCACGGCGTCTCGGTTTTCGATGTTCTTGAAGTTCTTGAGCACCGGCTGGCTGGGCAACACGTGGCCGCGTGTGCGGAAGTGCCACTGAAGGTAGCCAATCCACAACACGAGCTCGGCGATTGCGGCCGCGCGTGGATTGACCTCGATGCCGAGGAACTGATGCGGGTCCACGGTGAACCCGGTGGCTTCGAGTGTCATCGACACACCAAGCGACTCGAGCTGCAGCAGCACCTCGCCCTCAAGCTTCTTGAGATGTTCGAGCGTCACGTACAGGAAGTTGCCAGACCCGCAGGCCGGGTCGAGCACGCGCACGGTACACAGCTTCTGCAGGAACGCCCGCACTTCCGCGCGCGCCTCCTTGTCTTTCCCCTCAGCGGCCAGCGTCAGCACCGCGGTTTGCACATCCCTCCAGTCGTCACGCAACGGTTCGACGACGGTGGGGATGACGAGGCGTTCGACGTAGGCACGCGGTGTGTAGTGCGCGCCAAGCGCGTGGCGCTCCCTGGGATCAAGCGCCCGCTCAAGCAGCGTGCCGAAGATCGCGGGTTCCACAAACTGCCAGTCCGCTTTGGCGGCTTCGCGCAGCAGTTCGATCTGCGCGCGGTTGAGCGGCAGCACGGTCTGGTCCTTGAAGAGCTTGCCGTTGAACTGCGGCAACACCTTTTGGAGCGCGATCGACAGACCACCACGATCCATCGTCGTCCACAAATCCTGAACCATCGGCACGAAGTGCGTCGGCTCCTTGATGAGTGAGTCGAGCAACGTCCCGAAGCTGCGCTTTGGAATGAGCTCGACGTCTTCGGCGAAGAACGTGAACAGGCACCGCGTCAGAAAGCCGGCGACCGCTTCGGCCGGATGTCCGGCTTCTTCCAGCTGCATCGCGATGTCGGCCAGTTGGCGGGCGATGACGCGGGTGACCTTCGCCGCCTGCCGGCTGGGGTCGAGCGACATCGGGTCGAGCCACACCTGACGCAGGCGCTGACGGACGGTTTCATCGCGTAGTTGGTCCAGACGAATCTGGTGCGACCGCGGATCAGGAAACGGAGTGTATGTGGCGCCTGAACGGGTGAAGTCGCTGTAGAGCTGAATCACGTTGCCGACGTCGACGACGACGAGGAAGGGGGGACGACCTTCGTCAGCGGGCAGGGACCGCGCGTATGACTCGGCCTGGCCCCGTGCCCGCATCAGGGCATCGTCAAACCCCTTGGTCGCGGTCTGGCGGAGTTTTTTCGCCTCAAGGACGAACGAGCCGCGCCGGTACAGATCGATGCGCCCGGCGGATTCGGTGCCGTCCCCATGCACGAACCTGACGGGCCGTTCAAACACGTACGCGTCAGTCCGCGGGTCGCCCGTGGCCGGTTCCGGGCCCGGCAGGTCGAGCAAGACCGCCAGGTCTGTGAGGAAGAGCTGGTAGTTTGCGAGTTCGGTCCCGCCGGCGACCTTCCATCGGTCGATGAACGTGGCGATGTCTGGCACGCGGGAGATTCTATCCCCGGCACGGCGGTTACTGTGTCAGTTCTCGCCCTTGTAGTGCACCTCACACCCGTAGGGCGTGTTCGAGGGAACGCTCACCGGCTTGCCCGCGAGTGCTTCAGTGAGTGCCTGATCGACGAAGTTCCGGGCCCCCTGCAGCGACGAGCTTTCCGTCTTTGGCTGATCATCGATGGCGCCGTTGTAAACCACGCGGCCCTCGGGGTCGATGATCACCATGTGCAGCGCGGTGTGCACGCCATACAACCGGCCGACCGTGCCTGACGGATCGAGCACCATGGCCGTGGGCGTGGCACCGAGCTCGGCGCGGTACTCGCGCGAGTCTTCAGGGGTGAGGTAGCTGTGAAACCCCTCCGCGGATGAATTGATCAGCAACCATGGGACGCCTCGATCCATCCACGCCTTCTGCCGGCGCTGCATCGCGCCGCCGCGGTAGTGCTTGGTGACGTACGGGCAGCCCTTCTCGTGCCATTCAAGGACCACGTACTTGCCCCGAAAGTCACCCAGTGAGACTGGAGTGCCCGTGTCAGTGGTCGATGTAAACGCGGGCGCGATCGTGCCCACCGGAACCTTGGGTGCTTGCGGTGACAGTGTGAGCGCGAGGGTGGACAGGAGGAGAAGCAGGCGCATGCCGGTATCCTATCAACGGTGCTCCACGCGATGACCAGACAGACGCTTGAAAAGTACCAGGTGCTGGCCTATCTCGCGGCCATCGGCTGCGGGTTGGCCGTCGGCACGGTCTGGCCAGGTCGCCTTGGGCTCCTGGAGCCTCTGCTGTGGCCTGTCTTGGCCCTGCTGTTGTACACGACGTTTACGCAGGTGCCATTGGCGCACATCCGGCAGGCCATGGCCGATACCCGCTTTGTCAGCGCCGCCGTTGTTGGAAACTTTCTCGTGATTCCGGCCCTCCTGTGGGGCGTGCTGCATCTGCTCCCGGCCGACCCTGCAGTCCGGCTCGGCGTACTGCTGGTGCTGCTGGTGCCCTGCACCGACTGGTTCATCACGTTCACGCATCTGGGGGGCGGCGATACGAAGCATGCCATCGCGTTCTCGCCTGTCAGCCTGCTGCTCCAGATGCTGCTGTTGCCTGTGTATCTCTGGCTGTTCCTGGGAGAAGTGTTTGTCACGGCCGTGGCGCGACAGGAAATGCTCGCCGCGTTCGCCGGCCTTATCCTGCTGCCGCTCCTGGCTGCGTATGTGACCGAGACGTGGATTGACCGGCACCCGCGACGCCGAACTGTCCTGGAGCGGCTGGCGTGGTGGCCGGTGCCGCTGCTCGCCGTGGTGGTCTTCATGATCGCGGCCACGCAGGTGCATCTCGTCACGGCGTCTCGTGGGGTGCTCGGCCCCTTGCTGCTGATATTCGTGGGGTACTTGGCGGTCGCCGGGGTGATCGCACGGATCCTCGCCTCCGTCTTTCGACTGCCGCCATCCCAGGGGCGGGTGCTGGCCTTCAGTCTGGGCACCAGAAATTCCTTTGTGGTGTTGCCGCTGGCCCTTGCGCTTCCCGCATCCTTCGAACTTGTGGTCGTCGCGGTCGTGTTTCAGTCGCTCGTTGAGTTGATCGGCATGGTCGTCTACCTGTGGTGGGTGCCGACACGACTCTTTCCCTCGACTTGATGACGTTCGAGCGTTTCTCCGCCCGTCCGTTTGCAGAACCAACGTCCGGTACGGTAGCCTCGCCAAGTGCGACCCTTTCGCTGGCAGTCGATCGTCCACCTGTGCGCCTGCGCCATTCTGATGTGGACGGCCGTGGATCTGCTGGTGCCGCAGCTCTGTGCGGCGGAGACCACCACGGTGTCTGGCGACGTGTCGCATGACGACGAGTCGCCGGTCCGTCCGGACTCTGACTGTTTTTGTTGTTCGCACACGGTCAAGCCGATGACCTGTGACGCCGCCCTCGCGGTGGTCACCACAGTTGGGGTCGCGACATTCCCGACCGCCACCCTCTCGCTCGGCGTCCCCCGCCTGCTCTACCACCCCCCACTCCAGGCCTAAGACCACCCGTTCTACATCACGGTCGCTTCCGGGCCCTGGCCCAGGGGTGCGTGTGCTCACGTCGTCATTTTTGAGGAAAAACCATGAGTGTCTTTACGCAATGTGCGTCAAGGACGGCAGTTGGCCGCCTTGTCGCCGTCGTTGGTCTGTTGGTCGCCGTCTCGACGGTGCCGGCACTGGCCCAGACGACGCCGATTCCTTCACGGCTCTCGCTCGCAGAGGCCGTCGCGCTCGCCATTGAGCGCAATCCGGCGATGGCGGAAGCCGGCGCAGGCGTTGATGCTGCTGAAGGCGACCGAGTCGCGGCGGCCCGGCGGCCCAATCCTGCACTGTCAGTTGACTCAGAGGGGTACCCGCTGTTCGAACCGAACCGTCCGGGTCTTTGGGGAAACCAGGAGTTCACGCTCCGCTATGACCAGGAATTCGAAACCGCCGGCCGGCGGCGCATCCGGACGGAATTGGCTCAGACCGGCAAGGAGATCGCCCAATCGGCGCTGCGCGACACACGCCGACAGGTGGAACTCGACGTACGGCGGGCCTACCTCGCAACCGTGCTGGCCGAGTCTGACAAGGCCGTGGCGCAGACGGCGCTTGAGCAGATCGACAAGGTGATCGCCCTCAATGACGCGCGCTACCAGCAGGGTGAGATCTCGGGCGCGGATGTGCGTCGGCTCCAGGTCGAGCGTTTGCGGTTTGTCGAGGACGTGTTCGCGGCGGATCTCGCCCTCCGGAATGGCCGGAGCCAGCTGCTCGCACTCTTGAACGCGCCCTCCCTCGACCACGCCGTTGAACTGACCGACGGGCTGGCCATTGTCCCAGGCGACATGGCGCCGTTGCTCGCGGCCGCCGACGCCGGAGTCGCCGGCAGAAGCACCCTGGTGGCTCAGGCGCTCGCCGGACGACCAGACGTGCTCGAAGCTCAACAGACCCAGATCCGAGCCGACACCGCGACACGGCTGCAGCGAGCGTTGCGCACACCAAACGTCACGGTCGGTGCCGGATACCGGAAGAGTTTTGGTACAAACGCCATCGTCTTTGGTGCCACGATTCCGCTGCCCCTGTTCAATCAGAACCAAGGTGGCGTGTTGCGGGCCGACGCCGAGCGTCGCGCCGCCGCCGCGCGTTCCCTGCGTGTCGAGAACGCGGTGCGCGTTGATGTGCAGCGCACCTTGAACGCCGTCGAAGTCAATCGCGCCCGCGTGAGTTATCTCGAGCGCGAATACCTGACCAACGCCCGGGAGTCGCGCGACATTGTGCTTGAGTCATACCGGCTCGGCGTCGCCAACCTGATCGACTACCTGGACGCGCAGCGTGCGTTCCGCGACACCCAACGCATCTACAACCGTGCATTGTTCGACCAGCGGTTGAGCCTGTTTGAACTCGCTGCGGCCGTCGGATTTACCGACGGCCAGCGGTGACCCTTGTGAGAATGTTGAGGAGATTGCCACGATGACCGCAGAGACGAACACCACCCACACCGGCATTTCCGGACGGGCGCTATTTCTGGCCGTGGCGATCACGGCCGCGCTGACCGGCGCCATCACCTGGGCGCTGGTCCACTCGCCCGCGGCTGCCACAGAGGAGGCCGATGACCATGCCAACGAGCTGCCTCCTGGGGAAGTCGAACTCACGCCCGAGGCACAGAAAAACGCCTCGCTGACGATCATCGACGTGACCTCACAGGCCATTCCGAACATGGTGGACATGACCGGGACGGTGACCCCCGACGAAGCGCGCGTCTCCCATGTGCGGCCACTCGCCCGCGGCGTGATCGAGCAGGTGTGGGTCCGCCTGGGCGCACGTGTCACGAAGGGGCAGCCGCTGGCCACCTACGACAACATTCAGCTCGGCGAGTACGTCGGGGAGTATTTGAGTGCCCAGGCCATGCTTCGCCAGGCCGAGGCCGACCTCGATGCCAAGCGCCAGATCGCGGAGCGCGGACGTGCCTTGCTCGCGCTCGAGGCCATCGCCCGCCAGACCCTCGACCTGCGCGAAGCGGATGTCAAGACCGCGGACGCCACCGTGGCCAGCATGCAGGCGACCGTCTCACGTGTCGAAGAGAAGCTGCATCGGTTTGGCCTGACCGACGATGATCTTGGAAAGTTATCCACCGTCGAGGGCAAGGGGCTGCACCGGGAGTCCTCACATGCCATTCTTCGCGCGCCGTTTGACGGCGTGATCACCCGGTACGACGTCGCGGAAGGTGAGCTGGTGGAGCCAGACCGTGAATTGTTCACGGTGACCGATTTGGCCACCGTCTGGGTGCTCGCTGACATCTACGAAAAAGATCTCACGAAGGTCCGGACCGGCACGGAGGCCACCGTGCGCCTCGACGCGTACCCGGACCGCACCTTTACCGGCCGTGTCACGTTTATCGCCGACTCCATTGACCCCGCATCCCGCACCGCCAAGGCCCGGGTCGTGGTGGCGAATCCGAATGCAGCACTGAAGCTCGACATGTTTGCCCGCATCTCGGTGCCGACCGCTGACCAGCGCGACGCGCTCGTGATCCCTCTGTCGGCGGTGCAACGCATCGACAACCAACCCGTCGTGTTTGTTCAGACCGCCGCCAACCGTTTTGTTCGGCGAAATGTGGAGTTGGGCTCCGAGACCGGCGAGGAGGTCGAGGTGCGTGTCGGCCTGAAACCCGGCGAGCGCATCGTTGCCGCCGGCAGTTTTTATCTCAAGACGGCGTTGTTGCGTGAGCGCATCGGCGACGAACACTAAGGCGGGAGCCACATCATGCACCGCATTATTGATTTTTCGCTCCGCAACAAGTTCCTGATTGTCGTCATGACCCTGGTCATGGTCGGTGTCGGGGTCAGGTCCATGCTCCGGCTGCCGATTGACGCAGTCCCGGACGTCACACCGAACCAGGTCCTCGTGCTGACACAAGCCCCCGGCCTCGGCCCACTTGAGGTCGAACGGTTCATTACGTTTCCGGTAGAAACGGCGATGAGCGGCCTGCCGGGGATCACTGACATCCGGTCGGTCTCACGCTTTGGGCTGTCGGCGGTCTATATCTACTTCGAAGAAGACCTCGACTTGTACTTTGTCCGGCGTCTGGTGCTCGAACGACTGCCCGATGCGCGTGAGGCGATCCCGGCGGGCCTTGGCACTCCGACCATGGGCCCCATCACCAGCGGGCTGGGGGAGATCTATCAATTTGAGGTCCGGGGTGATGGCCAGTCACTGATGGATCTGCGCAGCATCCTCGAGTGGGATATTGCCTTCAAGCTGCGATCAGTGCCTGGTGTGGTCGAAGTCAACTCGTACGGGGGCGAGCTGAAGACCTACGAGGTCCAGATCGATCCCGACAAGCTGGTATCGCACAAAATCAACCTCGATCAGGTGTTTGCCGCCCTTGAAGGCAACAACGCCAATGCCGGCGGCGCCTATCTCGAACGCGCGCAGGAACAGTACGTCATTCGGGGCGAAGGCCTGGTCGAGAAGATCTCGGACATCGACAACATCGTCGTGTCGGCCGAGGGCGGTACGCCGATCTACATCCGGAACCTCGGAGAGACCGTGTTGGCCCCGCAGGTGCGGCAGGGCGCGGTGACACGGGATGGCCGCGGCGAAATCGTCACCGGTGTGGTGATGATGCTCATCGGCGAAAACGCGCGTGTGGTGGCTGACCGCGTGAAGACCGAGCTCGACGTGATCACGGGCAGCCTGCCGCCCGGCGTGACTGTCGAGACCTACTACGACCGCACGGACCTGGTCCGCAAGACGATTCGCACCGTGTCCACGAACCTCATTGAGGGCGGCATTCTCGTGGTGGCCGTCCTGCTCCTGATGCTCGGCAACGTGCGTGGCGGCATCATCGTGGCAATGGCGATCCCGCTGTCGATGCTGTTCGCGTTCACCGGCATGGTGCAGGCCGGCCTCTCGGGCAATCTCATGAGCCTCGGGGCCATCGACTTCGGCCTGATCGTGGACGGGTCGGTCGTGATGATCGAAAACATTGTGCGACGGCTTGGCGAAGCCAGGAGGTCCGGTCAATCCAAGGACCAGGTCATACGGGATGCCGGCCGGGAAGTGGCGAGGCCGGTGTTCTTCGCTGTGCTCATCATCATGATCGTGTATCTGCCCCTGCTGACGCTCGAAGGCGTCGAGGGCAAGATGTTCAGGCCGATGGCACTGACCGTCGTTTTTGCGCTCATGGGGTCGTTGATCCTCGCGCTCACGCTGATGCCGGTCCTGGCGTCACTGACGTTCAAGGACACAGCCGAAGAGCGTGAGCCCAAGGTGATTCACTGGCTCAAGGCGAAGTACCGCCCGCTGCTGGGCCGTACGATCGCGCGTCCGCGTGTCACCGGGGCCATTGCGGTGGTCGTCTTCGTCGCGTCCATGGGCCTGGTGCCGTTCATGGGCGGTGAATTCATCCCGAAACTCGACGAGGGCGCGGTCGCGCTGCAGGCGTGGCGACTGCCCAGCGTTTCGCTTGAGGAGTCCCTGAAGAGCACGACCTTGATTGAGCGCACGTTGAAACAGTTCCCAGAGGTCGTGACCGTGGTCTCACGTACGGGTCAGGCGGAGATCCCGACCGACCCGATGGGTGTGGAGACCAGTGACATTTACGTCATTCTCACGGAGCCCAGCGAATGGACGACGGCCTCGAACAAGGAGGCGCTGGTGGCGGCCTTTCACGAAGCCCTTGAGCGGGAAGTCCCAGGTAACGTGTTCAGTTACTCGCAGCCGATCGAATTGCGAGTGCAGGAGTTGGTGGCCGGCGTGCGATCCGACCTCGCGATCACACTATTTGGTGAGGATTTGGACGAGCTCCGCCGGGTTGGCGCCGACATCACCCGAGTTGTGTCGGGCGTGAGCGGTGCGGCCGACGTCAAACTTGAACAGACCAGCGGCCTGCCGTTCCTGCGCATCAAGATTCGGCGGGACGACATCGCCAGATACGGCATCAACGCCTCTCAGGTCCTTGATGTAGTCCAGACCATGGGCGGTCGAAAGGTTGGTGAAGTCCTGGAGGGCCAGCGCCGATTCGACATCCAGGTGCGATTCAAGCCCGAGTCGCGCAGCGACGTGGAACAGATTCGCAACCTGAAGGTCGCCGACCCACAAGGGCGGATGATTCCTCTCTCGCAACTGGCCGATGTCGAGGTCGAGGAGGGGCCGGCGCAGATTACCCGCGAGAACATCCATCGTCGAATCGCGGTGGAGGCCAACGTCCGTGGCCGGGACCTGGCCAGCTTCGTCGCAGATGTACAAAGCGCCGTCGGTGAGCAGGTGACGTTGCCGACCGGTTACTACATTGAGTACGGTGGCCAGTTCGAGAACCTCGAACGCGCATCGCAACGGCTGATGCTTGTTGTGCCGGTGGCGTTGTTTCTGATCTTCGTGCTGCTCTACACGACGTTCGGGGCGGTCAAACCGGCGCTCTTGATCTACTTCAACATTCCGATCGCCGCCACAGGCGGAATCGTCGCCCTGATGCTGCGTGGCATGCCGTTCAGCATCTCGGCCGCCGTGGGGTTCATTGCGCTCTTTGGCGTCGCCGTGCTGAATGGCGTCGTGATGGTGTCGTATTTCATCGAACTGAGAAAACAAGGCAAATCCGTCAGCGAGGCCGTAACGAATGGCGCCGAACTCAGACTAAGGCCCGTGCTGATGACTGCGTTGGTTGCCGGCCTTGGATTTGTTCCCATGGCCATCTCGACAGGTGCGGGCGCAGAGGTCCAGCAGCCGCTGGCGACCGTGGTCATCGGTGGACTGGTCACGTCCACGCTACTCACGCTGTTTGTGCTGCCGGCGCTCTACAAGTGGTTCGAACGTGACGAACGTGAGGTGGAACTGTGATGTTTGAAATCAAAGCCGTTGTGAGACTGGACAAGCAGGACGACGTGATCCGGGCTCTGCATGAGATTCCTGATTTGCCGGGAGTGACGTTGTCAGTCGTGGAGGGCATCGGTCGGCGACACTCAAGAGAGGGTGAGGCACCTCAAACATTCGGCCGGGTCTCGATGGCCAAGATCGAGATCGTTGTGGGCGCAGACAGGCTCGCACGAGTGATGGCCGCGATTGAACTGAGCGCCCGTACGGGGCGGCCGGGCGACGGCAAGGTGTTCGTCTTCAAAGTGGAGCAGGTGATGAAGATACGCACCGGCGAAACCGGGGCCACTGCGCTGTAGCGACATCCAATGGAAACTGTAGAGATTGACCTGCCGCTTTTCCTGCCGGATGTGCCGGATGCCCGGGACGCCTGCGTGCAGAGGCTGACCGACTTGCTGGCGCAACGCCGTGGCATTTCGCGCCTGCATGTGGTGCAACGCGAGGGTAAAAGTGCGCTGTGCCTGCACTATGACCCGGACGTGGTCACGCTCGACAGGGTGAACCAACTGGCCCGGGTGGCCGGTGCCGAGGTCCACGAACGGTACGGCCATCGGACCTGGCCGATACAGATGGTGGGTGCGGAAGACACGGGCCGCAACCTCGAGCAGGCCCTGTTGCGCGTGGACGGCGTGTTGTCCGCGGCGGCGAACTTTCCCGGACAGGTCGTGCGTGTGGAGTTCGAGCGCGACCGATTCGACCCGGCGGCGGTCGACGCCGCGCTGCAGGCGGCCGGAGCCGAGATCGCTCCCGCGCCTTCACCAGACGCGCCCACGCAGGAGTCGTGGTACGGCCGCAACCGCGAACTCGCATGGAGCCTCGCATCGGGCGCCCTGCTTCTCGCGGGCTTGTTGCTTGAACGCCGCACCGCGGACGCATCACTGGCCATCGCGTTGTATCTGGGCGGGTACGTCTTCGGTGCGTTCGACCTGGTACGACATACCTTCGCTGGCATTCGAAAAGGACAATTTGCGTTCAACATCGATCTGCTGATGCTCCTGGCTGCTCTCGGGGCGGCCGTACTCGGCGAGTGGGCGGAAGGCGCGTTCCTGCTGTTTCTGTTTTCGCTGGCACACGCACTGGAGCACTATGCGCTCGGCAGGGCACGGGCCTCGATCCGCGCGCTGGCGGACCTCGCGCCGTCGATGGCCAACGTGGAGCGCGATGGCCGCCTCGAGCAGGTGCCGGTCGCGGAACTCACGCCCGGCGCGCGCGTCGTGGTGAAGCCGGGTGAGCGCATCTCCATCGATGGACGCATCGTGAACGGACGGTCGGCCGTCAATCAGGCACCAATTACCGGTGAATCGGTGCCGGTCGACAAGGACGAAGGCGACGAGGTCTACGCCGGCACCGTCAATGGCGAGGGCGTGCTGACGATCGAGACGGTCAAGGCCGTCGGCGATCGCACGCTCGATCGGGTGATCGAGCTCGTGGAGCAGGCGCAAACACAAAAGGCCGCGACGCAGGTGTTCACCGACCGCTTCGAGCGCGTCTTTGTGCCGTGTGTCCTGGTCGGGACGTTGCTCGTGATCGTCGTACCGCCCCTGTTCGAAGTCTGGGAGTGGTCCACCAGCGTGTATCGCGGCATGGCCCTGCTGGTCGCCTCGTCACCGTGCGCCCTCGCGCTTGGGACGCCGGCAACCGTGCTCGCAGGCGTCGCGCAAGCGGCCCGGCGAGGGGTGTTGATCAAGGGCGGCATGCACTTGGAGAACCTCGGGACGATCAAGGCGATCGCACTAGACAAGACCGGCACGCTCACGGTCGGGCGCCCGGAGGTCACCGACGTGGTGCCCGCGCCATCGGTTCAGGCTGGCGAGCTCTTGCGGGTCGCTGCAGCTGTCGAACGACAGTCGCAGCATCCGCTGGCCACGGCTGTGGTCCGCTACGCCGACGCAAACAACGTTCCGCTCGTTCCCGCAGAAGGGGTGGAAAGTGTCACGGGCCGTGGCATCCGCGCGACGGTCGAAGGACGCACCGTCGAGATCGGCAACCTTCGCCTGTTCAGCGATGCCAACGTCGCCATACCTCCAGAAGTCCTCGAGACCGTGACCCGGCTGCAGGAGGCGGGCCGCAGCGTCATGCTCGCCAGGCAGGATGACCGGTGGCTCGGCGTCCTGGGTCTGGCAGACCGGCCACGTGAAGACGTTCGCGCCGTGCTCGATCGGCTTCGCCAGGTCGGACTCCAGCGGATCGTCATGCTCACGGGCGATCACCAGGCAGTGGGTGAGGCGATTGGCAAGGAAGTGGGTGTTGACGAGGTGAGGGGAGGTCTGCTTCCCGAAGACAAGGTCACGGCCATGCGAGCGCTGCTGGATACGCATGAGCGCGTCGCGATGGTGGGCGACGGCGTCAACGATGCGCCGGCACTCGCTATCGCCACGGTCGGCATTGCGATGGGAGCGGCCGGCACAGCCACCGCGCTCGAAACTGCGGACGTTGCCCTGATGGCGGACGACCTCGGACGTCTGCCGTTCGCGATTGGGCTGTCACGCAAGGCTCGCCGCATCATCCGGCAGAACCTGTATGTCTCGCTCTCGGTGATTGCCGTGCTCATCGTGGCCACAACGACCGGCGTGTTCGGCATTGGTCCCGCCGTGCTCGTACACGAGGGGAGCACGCTCATCGTGATCGCCAACGCGCTGCGCCTGCTGACGTACGAGGGCTAATCGTTGATCAAATCGTTCGAAGAAACGCGAGCAACGCCTCAAACTCACCGACCGACAATCGGCCCGCCTGCTGCGCGGAGTGCAGCGCTTCACCCGCGTGCCTGAGGATGGCGTCGCGGATGGTGGCCGCCGACCCATCGTGTAGCAGCGGCCGTCGGTCGCGAAGGCCCCACAAGGCGGGAGTGCGGATCTCACCCGGCAGCGCGTCACCCTGCACGATGCCATCTCCAGTGCCGACGTCGTGCAGCAGCAGATCGGAGAACAACGCCACAGCTTTCCGGTCAAAGAGGTGATGGGCACTTGGTCCGGTTGTCAGGGTCGGGACGTGGCAGGACGCACATCCGACCGAGTGGAAGAGGTTCTCCCCCAGGGCCACCTGTCCCACGACGGTCGCGCGTTCCAGCGGGGCAAGGAATCGCATGAACGACTCAAAGTTGTCGATGCCCCGACGCCGGGTGGCGCGGTCACGCACATCCTCCGGCTCGGGAATCGGGTCGCACAGCTTCATTCGCGCCGCATCCACACCGACCGCGAGTTCCGTGGGGAAGAGATCGTTGGTGATCCCCATTTCATTGCGGTAGGCATCCGCGCCAAACGCGAGCAGCGTGGCGTGTTGCGACTTCCAGCCGAAACGGCCAACACGCATCTGACCGGTGCCGATGTCTCGCACTGTCGCCGCCCGGCCACTGATGCCATCACCATCCAGATCCTGCGGATCGGCCAATGCCCGAATCGTCTCGTCCGAAATCGCTTCGACCAGTCCCGCGCCGAAAAGAGGAATCGGGACTCGCCGGCCGATGACGGTGGCTTCTCTCGGAATGACCGACTGGCACGCATGGTTGGGCACCGAGAAGAGGTGAAACAACGTTTCGCCGGACGGGTCCAGCGGTACAAACTCGCCCCCTGGCCCGCGTCCGCCGGCGCGAATTTCGGCGATGGGTGCAATGCCGCCAATGCCTGGCGTGTTGTGACACGCGGCGCAGCTGGTACCGTTAAACGCCGGCCCCAGGCCCTCCTCCGCCGTTTCCACTTCCAAGAAATCGTCCAATCCGATCCGAAAGAGTTCGAACTCCGCTGCCGTGATGCCTGGGAGAGGGTCCCCGGGTCGGAGCGGCCGACGCTGCGCCTGCATCATCGATGCGGTGAGGACCACACAGAGCACGGCGAGTCCAGCACGATAGCCCGTGATTGGGCGACTCACTTGGAGATCTCAATCGTGCCGCGCATGAAGGCGTGCCCGGCCCCGCAGGTGTGGGAACACTCGAACGTGTATGTGCCTGGTTCCGTCGAGGTAAACCGAATGATCGCTGTGCCCTTGCCGCGCTTCGGAATGTCCACGTTGATGTCAGTGCCGAGGATGCGGAATCCGTGCAGCGTGTCGTCACTCTTCACACGAAATTCCAAGACAGTCCCGACCGTGGACTTGACGAGCGACGGCGTAAACGAGAAGCGCTCGGCGGTGACCTCCACGACTCTGTTCGCAGGCGGCAACTGCGCTGAGACAGGCGAGGGATCCGTGGCGGCGAGTGCCGCAGTCAGCAGAACGAGGATGAACACACGCATTAGAACCACCATCCAAGACCGACGTTGAACGAGTTGGGCGCAGCAAGCGTGGTGCTGCGGTTGCGAAGCCAGGTGTAGTCGACCTTGACGACCACGTCCGGGTCGGGCCAGTAGTTGGCGCCGACGACCCACGCCTCGCGGTCAAACTCCTTGAGCGGCAGATACCCATCAGCCATGCGGAACTGCGTGTCGATGTTTTCGTAGCGCGCGAACACACCAACGTCGCCAGCGCGCGCACCTGAAATGATCCGGTAGCTGCCCTCCAGATAGACGCCGCGAAGGGTGCGGGCGATATTGGGATCCACGCCGATGGTGCGCGCCAGTGCGTCGTTCAGATCAGCGGTGTTAGCGATCGTGACCTGGGCCACTTGCGCGCGGGCTTCGAAGCGGTCACGCGAATAACGTGCATCCGCTTCGACCACCGTCACCGGCACGTCGAATCGCGGGCGGAACTCAAACCCGGAGAGACCGGACCAGACGCTCACGCCTGTCGTCAGGCCGCGCAGTCCCACATATTCAAGGCGCGCCGTACCCGCCACGCGACCGGCATTGGCGCGGCTGCCCTTTTGCCGGCCGTCGCGCATACCGTCCTCGGCGCTGAACCGCGCGGCGTTGAGCGGCGTGGTGACAAACGCGCGATACCGCCAGCCGCTGCCGATTTCGCCGTGGATACCCGCACCCACTTCAAACCAGGTCGACGGTACAATTACCGTGTCGAGCAACGGGCGTTCAACGCCGTAAAACACCGGTGGTTCATGTCGTTCGTTCATGATGCCGATGGGAATCAGCATCATGCCGGCGCGAATGTTGAAGGCGCGGGTCAGTAGAAAGTCGATGTACGCCTGCTCAAGTTCGAGTTCGCCGGCCTCCTCGAGGCCTTCAACCAAGGCATGCTCCAGTTCGAGTTCCCCGACAAACCGGATGCGATCGCTGTAACGGTGGGTGACCAGGAGGACAAATCGGTGAAAGTCCAGAACGCCGTCGGCAAACTGTTCCTTGTTGAAATGCGCCTCCATGTAGCCCGACAGCAGGGTCCGCTCCGGTGGAGACGGAGGCGCCGTTGGCGTTTGGGCGCCAGCCGACGTTGAGACCAGCCAGGCACTCATCACGAGCACTATTAGTTTTTGAGTCTTCAAAACATAGACATTGAACTATCAAAATGTTTGCGATGTCAAGCGGCACCGTTCACGCCGCCATTGCTGTGTCAGTCGACCACGAAGCTGTAGATCTTCCAGCGTCCGCCGCTTTCGATCATCGACCCGAAGAGTTCCAGGTCCTGCACCCCGGTGCTGTCGCGGATATCCAGCGTGGTCTTGGGGTGGATGGTGAACGAGCCATACGTCGTCGGCGCACCATCAAAACGTACGGCTACCAGCTCATAGCGGCGTCCGCCGTGTTCGCCAAACGTCCGGTTGAGGAACAACGCGTTGCGTTGGGCCTGGTCGGCCCAGGCGCGCTCAGAGGACATGCCGACCTGCGGGTCACTCGCAGGCAGCTGCGGCCAGATGTGTTTCAGGAATTCCGATTCCGACACCACCTGCGCTGCGAGTGTGTCACGGTCGCGTGCGACGAGTGCCTGCAGAAAGGCCGTGGCCGCGGCCTCCTTGGAGTCGTAACTCGGGGTGAGCGGGACCGAGGCCGGCGGGGGAGTGCTGCAGGCAGCGGCCAGCAGAATCACGAGCAAGAAAAAACCCGGGATGGCCTGGTGGCCACCCCGGGTGTGTGATGAGTGCATGAACCGATTATCGTCCGAAGAAGGTCCAGCCGCGCGTCCAGTCGGTCGCCAGGTCCGGGCCGAGTGCGCCGCGGAAGAGGGCCACTTCGAAGAACCCGTCGTTGGGCGGAACGGCCGGCGTGAGTGTCAGCGCCGGTGAACCGGCCATCGGACGGAAGTCCGGAGCCGTCCGGCTGTAGGGGTTCACCAGCATCGGGTCCGTCCCTTCGGCCACTGTGCCCGCAGACGCGGCACGCGCCGCCTGCGACTGCGCCGACGATCCCCAGTAGCCCGTGCCGCCCGAGCCGGTCTGGAAGATGATCCCGTGCGTCGTCGCGAGTGATCCGTTCGCAATGAGCGGAAGCGCTGCGGCGTCACGGATGTCGACCCCGCGGTCCTTGAAGCCCATCACGATGAAGTTGCGGATGATGCCGGCCGTGCCGACACGCAGGCGCATGCCGTTGGTGCTCTCGGGACCAAATTCCTGCGTCGGGTCGCCGACCAGGGTGAGGTTATAGATCGTCGGGGACGACCGCGGCAGCAGGTTGTGGTTGTTGCCGTTGTTGTCGGCCTCGATGCCGTGGTCGGTGTCGTCGCCGCGCTGCTGCACGATGCCGTACTGGAATTTGCCGTTCCAGCCAAACGTCCAGTCAATGCTGTCATCACCGATGCTGGTGAGCAGGACACGCTTGAAGTTCACCGACCCACCGAACATTTCGATGCCGTCATCCTTGCTGTAGTGAATCTGGAGATTCTCAACGATGGTGCCGCTGCCCACGCCCTGGAACGCGATGCCGTTCAGCTCGTTGTCGGGGCTGAACTCGATACCGCCGAACTCCACGCGCACGTACCGAAGGATGCCTGAGCTCTCGGTCGAGTTGTTGCCGCCATACACGCCTGTCTGGCCTTCACCGATACCGACGCCGCCGGGCAAGTTGAGGGGAGCGTTGCCGTTGATGACCATGCCGCCCCAGTCGCCACGGAACCGGGTGCCGACGGCTTGGTCGGACGTGAAGACAATCGGCGCCGTCGCCGTGCCGTTGGCGATAATCTGGGCACCGCGTTCGATGACCAGCGTGCCGCGTGTGGCCGTTTCGCCGATCACCCGCGTGCCGGCCTGCACGGTCAACCGTGCCGCAGAGGTGCCATCGCCCGCGCCGATGAACACCGCACCGCGCAACACCCAGTAGGTGTCGGCGGTCAGCGTGACGTTGGTGGTAAACCGGCCGCGAACGACGCGGACGGGTTTGTCGATGCCGGGCACGGTCACGGGATTGCTGATCGTGCCGGCGCTTTGGGTCTGGACCGGGGTGGGGACCACGGTGGCAGCCACCACGGCCACACCGAGTACCACCAGGATTCTGAGAACGTTCTTCATGTGCAATATCTCCTGCAGTGCGTGACGGTTAGAAGGCCGAGAAACCAAACTGGAGCGCAATGGTGCGGCCCAGCTTGAAGGAACGATGGGTCTCGGGCCCCTGAAGGAACCGCACCGTCGGATCCGTCAGGTTCTCGGCGGAGAAGCGGACGGTGAACTGGCCGATGCGGCGCGACATGGAGAGGTCCACGCGGGTGCGGCCCTCTTCAAAGATGTCCGGCAGCCCGAGCGAACCGGCTTCGGCGATGCGCTCGCTGAAGGTGTTCACCAGGAGTCGCGCGGTGACGATGGGCAGACGGGCTTCGACCAGGCCGTTGAAGATGTGCTTCGACGTGCCGGTCAACGCGCGCTCGAGCGACGTCAGCACGTTCGTCTGGAACGACTGCAGCTCGATGCTGGAATCCACGAAGGTGTAGTTCGCACCGACGAGGAAGAGATCCGAGAGCTGGCGACGTGCTTCCAGCTCGAATCCGAGGTTCTGCGCCGAGTTGGCATTCGTGAACGAGGTGCGCAGCTGTGCCGTCGGTTCGACGAACTTCTCGATGGGCTTGTCGAAACGCTTGAAGAAGAGGCTCGCCGAGACGACTTCTTCGGCGCCGCCGAACCACTCCCACCGCAGGTCATAGTTCTGAATCAGCGACCGTTCGAGGTCCGCGTTGCCGATGACCGCGCGGCCGCCGACGATGTCGGTGAATTCGAAGGGCGCGAGTTCGCGGAACTCCGGTCGGTTGACCGTCTGGCTGAAGCTCAGCCGGATGTTCTGATTCGGGCGCGCGGCAAACACGAGGTTGGCCGTCGGGAAGATGTCCGTGGTCTCGATGTTGCCGTTGATGATCACCTGGCTGCCGAACACGTCGCCGCCGAACGGGTCAAACGTGTTGACGTTCTGTGTGAAGTTCTCGACACGCGCGCCGGCGATGAACCGTGTGCGCGCGTTGACCGAGAGGTCAACCATGCCGTAACCGGCCAGCACCTGCTGGTCGGCATCGTAGGAGTCGGTCTCGCGGGTTTCTTCGCGCAGTTCGTATCGCGTGCCGATGTTTTCGGCCGTGAAGATCTGCTCCGGCGTCTGCGTCAGGTCGAAGCGCCTCACATTGATGGGAATGAAGCGGAAACGACGCGAGTCGAACGTTCGCGCCCGATCACTGTAGCTGGCACCGAACTTGATGGAGGCAGGCAGGGCCTGTGGGCCCGCAAATGCGACCGTCCAGTTACCCGCGATTTCGTAGGCCTCTTCGTCGAGCATGTTGAACATGCGGAGACCGCTCTGTGACTCGTCCGCCAGGGAGTAGACGCCTTTGATTTCCTGGTAGAGCGTTTCACGGATGTCCGGCTCGTTGCGTTCCGCACGCGAGAACGTCGCGCGCCAGTCCAAGCGGCTGTTCGAGAGGTTCGGCAGGTAGTGTTCACCGGTGAGCTGTCCGCTGCGGAGCTCTTCTTCGAGCCAGCGCAGGCGCGCATTTCGCAGGTTGCGCGTCGCATCGTCGTTATACCCTTCGAACGTGCGGGTCTCGCGGGTGCCGCGGTTGGTGGAGAAACCCTGGAACCCGACGCGGTGGTTCGGCGCGAACTGGTACGCCAGATTCAGCAGGCCGGAGAGGGCACCGGTCGTCGAGCCGGCCTTGTAGTCGTACGTCGAAAACGGCGTGAGCACGTCGCCGTCGGTCGAGTAATAGACCTGCGCTTCTTCCACGTAGTCGCTCGAGTAGGACTGGTTCAGGCTGGCGGAGACGCCGAGGTTGCCAAACCGGTTGCCGAACGAGACGCTGAAGCCCTGGTTCGCCCGACCATCCACCGACTGGGGGCTCCACACGTTCGGGAGCGCTTCTCCGTACCGTTCGAGGTCAGCCGGTAGTTCGCCGACGTCCGGGGTGTAGATGCCGCCGCGGATGAGACGGGCACCCGTCGGGAAAATCGCGGGAATGCCGCGGTCGCTGTTCTTGAGTCCGAGGTAGTCGCGGTCACCCGAGGTGTGGTCGAGCACGGTCTTGCCCCACACGAGGCTGTTGCCGCCCGCTGAGTAGGACACATCAAACGTCGGGCGGCTCGGCAGCTTCGACATGTTGATTTCCACCAGACCACCGGCAAATTCCGCCGACCGATCGGGCGTGAACGATTTGATGACCTGCACGCTGTCGAGCAGGCTCGACGGGAACATGTCGAGCGCCACGACTTTGCGCTCCGGTTCGGTCGAGGGCAACACCGCGCCGCTCAGCGACGTGTTGCTGTAGCGCTCGCCAAGACCGCGGATGTACACATACTGGTTGTCGACCACCGAGAGTCCGGTCACGCGCTGCAGGGCGGAGGCGGCATTGCCGTCCGAGTTGGCCTTCATTTCCGCGCCGCCCAGGTTGTCGTTGATCGTGGTCGCACGGCGACGTTCCAGCAGCTGCGACGCAGCCGTAGACGACGTGGCTTCGGTGATCTGACCGGTGACGTTGACCTGTTCGGAAAAACCGGCCAGGGCCAGGGTCACATCCAGGGTCTGTGCGGTGGTGGTTGACAGGTCAACGGTGATCACACGTTCGGCAAAGCCGGACAGGGTAATCTTGACCTCGTGTTTCCCGCGCGACAGGCCCAGCGTGTACCGGCCGTCCAGGTCGGTGACAGTGGCCTGCGGGGTGCCAACCACTTCCACCGTAACGCCCGGCAGTGGGGAGGCATTGATGGCGTCAAGCACCCGACCGGTCACCCGTCCCTGGGTGGCCTGGGCCTCGACATTCAGGGCGCTCGCTGCCATCAAGGCCAGCATGAGTGCCACGCGACAGATCATCTTCATGTGTGCAGTCCTCCATACACATGCCGCTCATGCGACTGTGTCTACGAGGAGGTAGCGTAAAGAGCGGCTGTGATCGCAACGCAACGGGGATGTTACGAAGACGTTAACCATCCACGCGGCCGCAGACAGGCCCGTGTACACGTGGAGTTCACCTGGAATTTACACACAGGTTGCTTCCATGAAACATGGACGTTGCATCGTTGACGGCAACGTAACGACGATGTCGCAACACTGTGACGAGTCGAACAAGCGAACGGGGGCAGAGGTGGGACGAGTGACGCGGCTGGCAGGATTGTTGATGGGTGTGGTGCTGGTGGGCAGTCCCGGTGAGACCTGGGCGCAGGCCGCAGGAACCGCCACGGGACAGGCCACTGGTCAGGGCACAGGCCAAAGCAGTGCGGCTGCGGCACCGAGTCCGTCGGCGCCGACCATTAAACTCGGCGTGACGATCTTTGCCGACTACACGGTGACCGATACCCCGAAAATCACCGACGCCACCGGCGACCGGGTCAGGGCCAACGCCTTCACCGTGGGGCGCAGCTACCTGAACGTGACCGGCACGGCGAATCGCCATATCTCGTTCCGCGTCACTGCCGACATTGCCCGCACGACTGAGGGCAACCTCGCCGGCTCGCAGGTCTTTCGGCTGAAGTACGCCTACCTCGACGTCGCGTTACCGCACCGCACGAGTCTGCGATTAGGCATGCAGCAAACGCCGATGATTGATGGGCAGGAGTCGGTGTATCGCTACCGCTTTCAGGGCACGTCGTTTGTCGAACGTGACGGCGGCCTCGTGTCGTCGGATGTTGGTCTCACCATGCGGGCGCCGCTCGGTGCGTACGGGGACGTGCACGCGGGTATCTACAACGGCGAAGGGTACAACCGCGCGGAAGTGAACGCGCACAAGGCATTCATGGCGCGTGTCACCGTGCGACCGATGCCGACACACGCGGTCGCAAAAGGCCTGCGGCTGATCGGCTACTGGCATGCCGACGCCTACGTGCAGGGCGCCCCGCGCAATCGCGCAGCGGTGAGCGCGATGTTTGAACACGCACGTTTTAACGCCGGCGTTGATTACGTGCGTCGTGTGGATCAACCAACCCCGGCATCTGCGGAAGTGACGGGGCAGGGGTACTCCGTGTTCGTGACCCCGTTTGCCAATGCCAAAGGGGACGGTGTCGAAGGGTTGTTCCGTGTCGATCACTTTGAGCCCGATTCACGACGTGATGCCTCGTGGCGCCGTGTGATTGCCGGCGTCGCCTACTGGTTCCCCCGCCAGGGCAGTGCGTCCGCTGCACTGCTGGCCAATCTTGAACAAGTCACGTACAGCAATTTTGTTCCGACGCGTCCTACGGAACGGCGCATCGGGGTCTATGCGCTCATTAATTTCTAGATGCACGGGAGGAACGGTTTTCGGAGCCGACGGGCTTCAGCCCGTCGGACAACAGACGGACTAAAGTCCGTCTGCTCCGTACTGTCCTTGTGCACATGATTTAAAACGGTGCCCGTCTGTGCTTCGTCGCCTGCTCATACGCGTACGCGAGCCGAATGAGCGTCATTTCGTCCCACGCGCGTCCGAAAAACGTGAGGCCGGCCGGCAGTCGGTTATCGCGCGTGTAGCCCATCGGCACGGTGATGGCGGGGAAGCCTGAGGTCGGTGAAAACACCTGACTGTTGTCACCGTGCGGGGTATTCAGATCGCCGATGAGTCGCGGCGGAAAACTCCAGGTGGGGTGCACATAGGCGTCCAGCTTCAGTTCGTCCATGCGGGCCGTAATTGCCGCACCGTATGCGGCGCGGTACCGCGCGTCGGCCTCACACGCGGGCGATCCTGGCGCGTTCGGTGCCGGGGCCTCGACGGCTGACTGAATCCGCGACTGCACCGACGGATGGAGCCGGCGTGATTTCAGCACCTCCGCCAGCGACGACACCGGCGTCTTGCCGGCGTGTTCGGCAAACCACTGTGCGATGTCGTACGCAAACCCCGCACAGCTCCCGGCACCTTGTTCGCGCCGCACGCCTGACAGATCAATCGCCGCGGGATCCACGATCGTGGCACCGGCTGCTTCGAGTGCCTTCAAAGCCGCGGGGAACACATCAACGACATCGGCGTCCACGCCGCCTCCGGCGCCGCGTTCGTACGCCTGCCGCAGCACACCAATGCGCGCGCCCTTGAGGCCATCGGCCCGCAGGGCATCGGCATACCGGGGGATGGTGCGGTCTTGCGCCGCCGCGGTGGCCGGGTCGTTGGGATCGTGACCGACGATCACTTGAAACACGGTGACGGCATCTTCAACGGTGCGCGCCATCGGCCCGGCAATATCCGCCAGCAGGTTCAGTGGAATCACCCCACTCCGGCTCGTCAACCCCATCGTCGATCGAATGCCCACCAGTGCCTGATGCGCAGAGGGACCGCGGATCGAATTGCCGGTATCGCTGCCCAGCCCGACTGCGCCGAAACTCGCGGCGACGGCGGCCGCGGTGCCACCCGACGAGCCGGCGGTCACACGCGCGGTGTCGTACGGATTGCGCGTGTATCCCGGATGCACCGAGCCGACGGTTTCGTACGGACTGAATGCCCACTCGGCCATGTTCGACTTCGCGAGCACAATGGCGCCCGCCGCCTTCATCCGCGCCACCTGGAACGCATCGCGCTCGGAGACAAAGCCTGCGAGCGCGAGGGAGCCGCCGGCACTTTGCAGGCCGATCGTTTCGAAGTTGTCCTTGACGATCGTCGGGACGCAGTGGAGCGGCCCGCGTGATTGCCCGGCGGCCATGTCACGATCCATCGCGTCGGCGTCGGCCAGCGCCGCCGTGTTGATCTGCGTGATCGCATTGAGCGCGACGCCGCGTGTGTCATGCGCCTCGATGCGCGCGAGGTACGCCTCCACCAGCGCGCGACACGTGAACGTGCCCGCTCGCAGTCCGGTCTGAATGCCGGCGATCGACAGTTCCTCCACAACAGGGCGGCGCGACTGGGCGTCCACACCACCGACGACCAGGCCCAGGGCCAGCAGACTCGTGATTATGCGCATCGGTACCTCGCGGCACAGTATGCCTGCTCGATCAGGATTTTTCACCATGGAGGCCATGGAGAGCCATGGAGAAAGACGCCGACGCTGAGAGCGGGTTGGGGCCGCCAGAGGCGGCAGCTGCGGGAGGAGGACGGTCGCGAACGAATACGCCGCATGTTGGCGATGGGCGCATTCGTTCGCGACCTTCCACCTCCCGCACGGCCAGGCTTCGCCTGGCCCCCAACCCTCACGGGCAGTGACAGGCATTTCTCCATGGCCCTCCATGTTCTCCATGGTGGAATGCTCTGCTGCACGCGCGTCCACCGTCAGCCGGGTGTAGGATCGGGGACGGGATGAATCGAATCATGAAATCAGTTGTGGCAGGATTTGCGTTTGTGATGCTGGTGACGGTCGGAGGTGCGATTGGCGCGCAGGCAGGGCAGGCCTCACCGCAGGCCAAGCCGGCCGGCGACGCGAAGCAGGGCGCGGCGATTTACAAAAAGCAAAACTGCGCGCTGTGTCACCGCGTCGGCACCACCGGCGGCAAGATGGGCCCTGAACTGACAAAGGTCGGCGCCAAGCGCGACCGTGTCTGGTTGCAGAAGTACCTGGTGAACCCGAAGGCTGAGAACCCCAAGAACATGATGCCGCCGGTCAAGGCCAAGGGCGAAGACCTCGATCACCTCATCGCGTACATGCTCTCGCTGAAATAGCTCCGGGCGTAGCCCAGCCGGAGCCAGGAGCGAAGCGACTGTGTGGCGTAGGATGGCGTCCCCACGGAGATTGTCAAAGGCGGACGCCCGCGTAGGCGGGCGGCTCCGGCCTGCGGCGTAAAGCCTACAAGGGGCTGGCCGGGAGCGCGGCCTAGGCGCGGCGTCCGGCCAGCACAGGCCAGGCCAGGGTCTAGTGGCTCTCGGCTTTCGGCAGAGCACGGTCGGCAGCCAGCCCCCGCCCCAATGGGGCGGGGGCTACACAACGGCGTCAGAGCGCCGCGCTGCCTATTGACCCTGGGCCGACACCAAAATCGCAACAAACGCCGCCGTGCCCAAGAGCCCACCGGCAAGGAAGGCATTGCGCTTCTTGGTCTGAGTCTTCTGTTCCCATCCTGCCTTGAATCCCATCTGGTATTCAGCGCTCTTGTTCGCCTGCCGTTGGATGGCTTCGGCCGTCATCGGCTCTGGCCCGATGACGAAATAACCAATTCCTGTTCCGATCAGCCCGGTGAGAACTCCAACAGCAAGACCTATGCCCAGCTTTCCTCCGGCACCCTTACTTGCGGCGAGCGTTTCGCCCTCAAGCATGCCGGTCGCAAGCGTTTCTTGCGATTGCGAGTCGTCACTGGTGGAGGGGACGTGGAACGTGAGTGTTGGGAACTTGAGACTGTTCGACGGGCGGCTAAGGTCAAGCCCGAAACCCACTCTTCCGGCACCGTAAGTGAGCTCTGCGAGCCTTTTGCCCTCAAGCTCGCCCACTGTCCGATCCCCTTGGAGCCCACCGCTGGCCGCAGCGGTGGGCTGAACAACCTGAGCACTCACGGGAAAAGTGGTAACAGCCAACACGAACGGAACAATAAGGGCCACGCTAACGAATCGATGCAACAGGGAAACGCGCATTGCTTACCTCCTAGTGGGAAATTGAGTCAGTTCTTTAGATCAGAGCGATGCATCATCGGCTGCGCGCGAGCGCTTGAAGAGCGTCCTGGAGCGACCTTATGGACGGCCCACTGCTTTCCATCGCGCTGAGAGCCGAGCTCTCAGTATTGGTGTTGAACACATTCGTGTGGACGACCATCTGCCCTGAGAAGCCCGAATCCCGCCACGTCTGGGTTAAGGTTCCAGTGATCCGGGTTGGCACCGTGCTGTGCAACGTCCACACCTGATCTATGGTCAATGTTCCATCCCGGTATGTGGCCACGATCTGTAGGACACCGGAAGTCGAAATACTGGCGGTGAAGTTGTCTGAAAGAAGAGTGCCTAGCGCGGTCCTGCCAGACACCGTCGCTCCTGACTGTGTCAGATTGAGACGGAGAGGAAGGACCCTCCCATTGGAAAAATTATCGCAAAAACTCACCCACGCCCCAGTTGGATTGCACCCGGTGACCGAGTAGCTTCCAACCCAATTGCCCTGGAAGTTCGGCCGAACGGTTATACGCTTTGTCCCGCGGACGCCTTGGAAGTCCACGAAAACGGTCACCTCGCCAGAGGCGACGCCGGTCACCGCACCTGCGGGAGTCACAGTCGCCACGCTGGGTGCGTCCGTCCCCCACGTCCCTGTTGTGACGTTCTGTGTAGTCCCGTTGCTGAGGGTTGCAGTGGCGGTAAAAGTTTCGGTCGCGCCAAGGAACAACTGCGTGCCAGTGAAGTTAACTGTGATCGATGTAGTGGTCGGCGATGGAGCCGTAGGCGTACTGCTACCTCCCCCTCCGCAAGCGACAGAACCAACGGCAAGAATTACAACTCCAAAACCTAGTCGAAAACGTAGCATGGCTTATTCCTCTCTGTTTGGTTACTCAGTGGGGCCGCCGGAGGGGCGGTTCAGTGGCGCGAGTCTAATGGACGGTACGAAGCCGGTCAACTCCCGCGAAGAGACTATCGGCGATAGTCACTTCAGATAGGACACGGCCGCGAAGATACTGCCGAGCAGGAACGGGGCCAAACTAGTAGTCTTCGGAATAGGGCGTGATATATCGATCCGCAAATCAGCGGAACAGTTGACTTCAAAACTAACTGTGTGCTATGCACTTTCTGCTTCCCATCGGCCCTCGGCTTTAGTAAACTTCCCCTCGGTTAGTCAGTTTGCGGGGGGCAGTGTGGCTTCCTAGCCCGCAACCGGGGAAACAGGCGCTCAGCGCCAAACATTACCCGACCACCGACCCCTACCAAGGCGGCACCGGCAAGAGCAGAAACCCGAACGGGTTTCTTGATTCTTGACCGGCGTTTTTATGTACGGCCGGTCATTTCTCTTGGAAAGGAATGATCAATGCCAGCCCCTCGACGTCCGCTAAACCCACTCCTTCGACGCCGTGTCGAACGTTCCGGCCAGAAGCTTACGTCGCTTGCTGCGCACGGCGGGTGGACTCAGTACCCGAGCCTGTATTCGATCCTCCGCGAAGAGAAGGTCCGCGCCACTGCGCTCACGATCGCGAGGCTCGAACGCGTAGCCGACGCAGTTGGCTTTCCAAAAGACGAAATCTTTCTCGATGGGGTCTCGCGATGACGCCGGTCACCGAGATCGATCAGTTGAAGCAGCAGAACGCGATGCTGCTCAAACGACTGCTGTTGCTCTCGCGCGAGCGCGATCAGCTCCTCAAGCTGGTCGCTGCGCTAGAGCCACGCGTCGAAACGGCGGTGACGCGATGACCGGCCGTCCCAGTGAAACGGACGGTCCAGCAACCACGGCGACCATGAGCGCCATGCTGGCGGAAGCTTCTGACCTCTGTGCCCGTGGCCTATCGGTGATCCCGATTGAGCACGGCGGGAAGCGCCCCTCAGTGCCTTGGACGCCGTACCAAACGCGACTGGCCACCAGCGAGGAAATACTTCAGTGGTTCGGCAACGGCCATCAACGGAACATCGGAATCGTCACCGGCGGTGTGTCCAACGTTGTAGTGGTTGATTGCGACTCGGCGGCTGCGGTCGCGTGGGCAGACAACCACCTGCCACCGACGCCGATGATGTCCCGAACGGCGCGAGGCCAGCATCGCTTCTACCGGCACCCTGGCCAACCTGTGCGCAACAGAGCAAGTATCCGCACGAGCGATCCGGAGGTGAAGATCGACGTTCGCGGTGACGGCGGTTACGTCGTGGCACCCGGCAGCCTGCATGCAAGCGGTGCCCTGTACGAGCGGATCGGCGAATGGCTCCCGGTTGGCGAGTTGCCAATTTTTGAAGCAGGGTGGATCGAGCCGCCCGCCCGCGAATTGGTGCCTCGATCCGCTGCTCCGGTCCGTGCACGAGATCAGGTTATTGATCGCGCACGAGCCTACCTCGACCGAGTCCCGCCTGCGAGACAAGGTGAAGGCGGCGACACGCATACGTTCACGGTCGTGTGCCGCGTCGTGCGCGGTTTCGATCTCGGTGATGAGGACGCTCTCGACGTGCTGGGTCCGTGGAATTCACGTTGCGTTCCACCGTGGTCGGAGGCCGACTTGCGCGACAAGATCGCGGGCGCGCGGAAATACGGCACCGAGCCGATCGGCGAACTCGCATCACCAGCTCTGATCCTCAACCCGCAAGACCCTCTGCCGAGTGCCCGCGAATACGTTGCCCGCCAGCACACGGTGGACGGCACGATCTCACTGAGGCACCAATCGGGCATCTATCTGGCTTATGAACCGGCCGCCGGTGCATATCTGGAACAGGATGAGGCGGCGGTTCGCGCGCAGGTGTATAGCTTCCTAGAGAACGCCAAACGCCGAGTGGACGACAAGACCGTCCCGTTTCAACCGACCCGCGCCAAAGTCGAAAACGTGCTGGACGGGTTGCGGGCGGTGACCAATCTCCCGGCCTCGATGGCGGCACCCTGCTACCTGCGGAACGACCCCGGACTAGATCCGCTGGACATGCTGGCCTGTCCGAACGGCTTGCTGCACATCCCGACCCGCACACTGCATTTGCCCACGCCGGATTTCTTCACACGTAATGCGATCGATTTCTATTACGACCCGTTCGCACCAGAGCCGCAGGAGTGGCTGAAATTCTTGGAGTCAGTGTGGCCTGACGATCGGGAATCGATCACGACGGCGCAGGAGGTGTTCGGCTACATGCTGACGCCCGATACGAGATTTCAGAAAATCATTGCCGGCGTAGGCCCTCCTCGCGCAGGGAAAGGCATACTCGGTCGCGTCCTGAGCCGGGTCGTCGGCGAGCGGAACGTGTGCAGCCCGACTTTGGCTGCGTTCGGACGCGACTTTGGAAAACACGTCCTGATCGGCAAAACAGTCGCGATCATCTCTGACGCGCGCATCGGTGGACGAACGGACACAGCATCGGTCGCTGAAACGCTGCTGTCGATTTCCGGTGAGGACTCACAGACCATCGAGCGCAAGTTCTTACCTGACTGGAGCGGAAAACTCTCCACGCGGTTCTTGCTGCTCACGAACGAGTTGCCTCATATCGGCGACGTGTCCGGCGCGTTGGCGAAGCGCTTCATCATCCTGGCATTTCGGAATTCGTTTTACGGCCGCGAAGATCTCGGCCTTTTCGATCGCCTCGTAGCGGAACTGCCCGGCATCTTGAATTGGGCGCTAGAGGGACGCGACCGACTCTATGAGCGCGGCTACTTCGTGCAGCCGAAGAGCGCAGTCGATCTCATCCAAGAACTCACAGATCTCGGGAGCCCCGAAGCGGCCTTCCTGCGCCAGCACACAGAGATCGAACACGGGGCGACCGTCAGCCAGCGTGAGCTCTTTGCTGCGTGGGTGACGTGGTGCATGGACAACGGCCGTGACAGGCCGGGGACCGCGCAAACGTTCGGACGCAACGTGCGCGCCGCACTGCCGTGGGTGACCACGCGGCAACTCGGGGCACGGGGTGAACAGGAGCGTCACTGGGAGGGCATGCGGCTGATCGACATTCCGGCTAGGCCCGGAAAGCCGGGGGACATGTGATGGGCGTAAGCGCACGTAAACGCGATTATTTCCACTTCACCGTGGGAGAGGGCAATGGATATGGAAATAGAGAGGGAAGCAACGCGTTTACGCGCGCTTACGCGATTACCGCCCTCGGGAAGGAACCGAAGGAGGAGACCCCATGGAAAGCCTAGCCCGCCGATGCACTGCCACAAACCGCCACGGCCTGCCCTGTGGCCGAGCGCCGATACCTGGCGGCTTCGTTTGCGTTATGCATGGAGGCGCGGCGCCTGCCGTGAAAGCCTCCGCGCGAGACCGACTGCTGCTGGGTGCCGATCGCGCGATCGACTATTTGCTGAATATGTTGATCCCACGTCCGCCTTGCGAACACTGCGGACGCTCGGATGCGGAACGCGATCCGACCGTTGTACGTGCGTGTCAGCTGGTACTGGATCGCAGCGGCTTCCACCCCACCATGGCCGTCGAGCAGGTCGCGCCGCCAGTGGATCTCTCGAACGTAACGGACGACGAAATGATCGAAAGGCTGGAGCGTCTGTTGGCGTCCGCTCGCGCCAGCCGCGACCGCAAGCAGCGGCTCCTTGGTGAAGGTCCGATCGACGCGATCGTTATCGACGAGGGTTACCTCGTGCCCGAGGACGACGACGACGCGCCGCCTGCTGCGCCTACCCAGCAGGCCGATGTTCCAAACCCCGACGGGACTGGCACTCCTGACAAGAGGACGGAGGATTGATGGCCGTAAACACGGACGATACCGCAACGTTATGGCTCGAAGGCCTCGCTGCGCGTGGCGTCAGCGTCACGGTCCGCAACAACCGCCTGTGCCTCCACCCGGCCCGTGCCTACAAGGACCTGACGGACGACGAGGTACTCGCGCTCCGGCACCACCGCGCCGCGATCAAGGACGTGGTCAACGCCGGGACGCGGTTTGACGTTGTGCAGCCCGTAGCGCCAGCCGCCGAGCGGACGACGCCAGCACCGAAACCGTGTCAGTGGTGCCGTAGAGCACCGTGCATAGGTCGCGAGCATCACGCCTTCGCCGTGTTGCACGCGCTTGACCCAGAAGAACAGAAACGTCGGGACGCAGAGGCCACGGCCGTGATGATGGCGATGGTCGGTCGTCCCTTAGTCGGGGACGTGCTATGAAGCGCCCGAAGGATTACGTCGAACGCCTGCAGCGCGACACCGATCTGGTGATCACTTTTTGCGCTAGACGACGCAGCCGACACAGTGACGTGCGGGCTGCGTGTCTGCAGTTCCTACGTCACGCCGACTTCGACGCGCTGTCGTTCCTGCTCGACGCGATCGAGCAGCGCGGCCGATATGGCCTCCCGCACGATCGGTTTATTTCACGCCTACGTACCGCACTGCTCAACGACGAGCAGCGCGACAGTCTACGCGTTCGGCTGCTTGCCAAGCGCTCTTTTAGAAGGAGACCAACACATGAGATCAATTCACCCACTCGGCAAGCATCTGTCGACCTGCAGTGATCCGAACAATTGCCAGGAGTACTACGACGTGCTCGGCATGACGCCTGTCGCGTACTCGCGTTACCTCCGCGCCACGTCGCCCCTCAAAACTGCCGAAGCCGCACCTGACTACACACCACCCGATCCATATGAACTGGATCGCATCTCGAAATGGAGCACCCGATGAACACCACCAAGATGATCGACACCGCACTCAAGCAACTGCGCGAGCAACGCGCCACTCGCAAGGACGACCTCGACCTGCCCGGCTCTATGACGCCACGCGAGCGCAACTCGTACCACGCGATCACCGCAGAACTCGATCGACGCATCCGTGCGATCGAAGTCGCCTCGTCCACGTTGGCGTCCTTGCCCCCGATAGAGCCCTATACGAAGTGGCTCGACCTTCTGACCACCGGGCGCGACACGATCAGCAGCGAGCTGCTGTCACTACCTCGGCGCATCCGCGACAGAGCGACACTCGATCTGCAAGCGAACCTGATGTTTTCGCTCGACCTGACCTATCGCGGGCTCAATGCAGGCCAGCGGCGTCTCGGTCCGGTCGTCGACCTATCGCCGCTGAGGATCGGCCAGCTGATGATCGCCGCTGGCTATGACGTGGCCGGACCGGCGTTGCGCGGACCGAACGGCTGGCTCGGCTCGATGCCGGAAGTGGAAAAGCTCATCAAGGACCTGACCACGCGCCGCGCCGAGGCACAGGCCGCACTGGACGAGGCGCTTCTGTCCGACGAGGACCGCGCGGCGCGTGAGACTGAACACGCCAGGTATCGCGCGACCCTCAACGGGATGAACATCCGGAACAACAGCGAGGGCACTGGGCTCGTCGTGGTCGACGAGGACGGCGAGGAGCGCGACCTCGCGACACTGACCGAACCAGAGCGCTCGGCGTTTACGTGGTTTGAGGCGAAGACACGATGAACGACCAGAGGGCACGACTTTTCCTCGGCCGGGCCACCACCGCTGACCGGCGCGGGTGCGGAAAGACGCGTTTCCCAAGCAAAAAGAACGCGTCGGCCCGCGCACGGGTGATCGGCCGCCCCGGCTTGCACGCCTACCGATGCCCACTGTGCCGGAGTTGGCACATCGGGCATAGCACCCCTAACTGGTTTGCGGACCGCGAACCCTAGCGTCAACCCGGAGCTATGATGTGGACGTTCAGAAACGGGACCGTCGCGTGCTCTAACACGCGACGGCCCCTAACCCGTCCACTCGGTATGAGCGAGCGAAGCGGGCTTCCTGAGATTGTATCGGGGGCCGACTCGCCGCAGAAGAGGCACCTACGATGATCACGGCCGTCTACTCCAGAAAATCGACCGACCAATCCGACGTCGCTTCCGACGCCAAGTCCGTTACGCGCCAAGTCGATGGCGCGAGAGCGTTCATCGCCGCGAAGGGCTGGACGCTCGACGAGGCACATATCTACACCGACGACGGCGTCAGTGGTGCGCTGTTCGTGACTCGGCCTGGATATCAACGGATGATGCGAGATGCAGAGGCTGGCGCGTTCGAGGCCTTGGTTATCTACGATCTTGACCGGCTCGGCCGCGACGGCCACAAGACGATGACCGCGCTCCACGATCTAGCGGACCTCGGCATCGCGGTGTGGGATTCCTCCACTGGCCGTCAAATTGCACTCGACACGTTCGAGAATCGGCTCCCGACGATCTTGAAAGCGGAGTTCGACCAGCAGTACAAGGACCAGATCCGCAAGGTGACCACCGACGCGATGTACCGAAAGCACGAGCAGGGCTACGTGACGGGTGGCAAGGTCTTCGGCTACGACAACGAGCGGATCGGTAAGGGCCACGCCGAACGACGCATCAACGAAGCCGAAGCCGCGATCGTGCGCGAGATTTATGAACGCGCGGCCAGCGGCGACGGGAACCGGCAGATCGCGGCCCTGCTTAACAAGCGAGGCGTGCCGTCGCCACGAGCGCAGCAGGGTCGGCCGTCAGGCTGGTCGGCGTCCACGATCCGCGCCGTCCTCGAACGCCCGCTCTATCGCGGCGAGGTCATCTACGGCCGGACGAAGAAAGCCTACGGCCGCGAACTCGGCAAACGATCCACGCGCGAGAAGGGCATGATCGCGGTGCCGGAGGAGCGGTGGCTTCGCCGTGACGACCCGGCTCTGCGGATCGTCGACGAGGACTTGGCAAGGCGCGTGGACGCCCGACGCCTCGACCGACGCACCCGCTACCAGGCCTCCGTGGCGAACGGCAGTGGGCGAGTGCCGGAACGGGCGCATGGGAAGTATCTGCTGTCAGGCGGGCTGTTGATCTGCCCGACCTGCGGTGGGCATTTCGAGGCGCGGATCGCGCCGTGGAAGGGACAGGCGAACGTGTATATCTGCAGCACGCGCCGCCGGAAACCGGGGTGCTGCACGAACACCCTCGCACTCCCGATCGCGGAAACCGACGAAGACGTACTCGGCATCGTGGAGGGCGAGGCCCTCGGCACGCGCTACCTCGAAGAGCTGCTGGCCCTCGTAGACACCACGCCGGATCAGACCGCCTCTCTCGAAGCGGAACGCGCACGGCTGCAGACGGCGATCACGAACCTCGTAGAGTCAGTCGCCAAGGGGATGCCTGCCGAGGCGATCGGGCCGGTTGTACGCGCCCATCAGGCCGAGGTGGCCCGCCTCGACGTGGAACTTCGTCGGCCCCGGACCGAGCGGCCCAATATCGAGCAGCTCCGCGCCGCCTTGGAACAGCGGGTGACCTCGTGGAAGGCGATCTTGAGGGGCGAACCGAAGGTCGCGCGGCTCCTGCTACGTAAGGTCGTCGGCCCTCTGACGCTGTGGGATCAGCCCGATGGCGGCGCTCGATGGGAAGCGCCGATTCAGGCCGATAATTTACTGGATGGTCTCGTCCATCTAGTGGCGTCCCCACCGGGATTCGAACCCGGGTCTTGGCCTTGAAAGGGCCACGTCCTAGGCCTCTGGACGATGGGGACTCCGGAGGCGAAACCTGACAAGTCTACCAGATTCGCGGGGCTGGGGTACCATTTTGCCCATGCTGGATCTGCACGCCTCCGTCCTGACCTGCGTCCAGCGCGATCCCGTGACGCTCTTGCCCGACCAGTCGGTCGGTGAAGCGCTCGACCAACTGCGTGCCAAAGGTTCCAGCCGCGATGTGCTGTACCTGTATGTGGTGGACGAGTCCCGCATGCTGATCGGGGTGGTGCCCACGCGCGCGCTGCTGTCGGCGGAGCCGACCGTGCCGATTGCCGACATCATGTTGCGCGACGTGGTGGCCATTCCGGAATGGGCCACGGTGCTGGTGGCTGCCGAATATTTCGTGAGCAAGAAGTTTCTGGCGTTTCCGGTCGTGTCCGCGCGCGGGGAGTTGCTCGGTTATGTGGATGTGTCGGTGTTCACTGACGAAGTGATCTCGCACGCGCGCCGGTCGTTTGACGACATTTTCCAGATCATCGGCGTGCACGCCACGCAGGGGCGCACCGCGTGGTCGGGGTTTCTGGATCGGTTTCCCTGGTTGTTGACCAACGTGGCCGGTGGCATGTTGTGCGCGTGGATGGCCAGCCAGTACGAAGGGTTACTCGACGCCGTGATTGTGCTCGCGTTGTTCATCCCCGTGGTGCTGGCGCTGGCCGAGAGTGTCAGTATCCAGTCTGTGACGCTCACGTTGCAGGGCCTGCACTCGACCGGCGTGACCTGGGCGCTTGTGGGACCCGCGCTGCGACGCGAGTGCGCCACCGCGGCGATGTTGGGCGCCGGGTGCGGCACGATCGTCGGCGGCGTGGCGGGCATCTGGAAGGGGAGTGTCGCGCTGGCGGCGGCGATCGGCCTGGCCATCACCGCCTCGATGGTGACCGCCGCACTGCTCGGGTTGTTGCTGCCGACGATGTTGCATGTGGCCAGACGTGATCCGAAAATCGCGGCCGGCCCCATCGTGCTCGCGAGTGCCGACCTGTGTACGCTGCTGATCTATTTCAACCTGGCTGGCTGGATGGTGTAACTGATGAAGATTGAACCTTTTTTGCTCGAACGATGGATGACGCGTCACGAGACGCATGTGAAGTACGACATCGCCGAGAGTGGCATCCTGCCGCTGTCGGTGCAGGACCTGCTCAACTTCGAGTTGCCGGATGCACGAGCGACGGTGCTCGACAGTCTGCTGCAGTTGCCGCTCGGCTACAGCGAGGCGCGCGGTACCCAGGCGCTGCGTGAGGCGCTCGCCTCGACCTACACCGGCGTCTCGGCGGAGCAGATTCTCGTCACGACGGGCGCCATCGAAGCCAACTTTCTGCTTTTCCATGAGTTGCTCGAACCCGGCGATCACGTCATCGCCCCGTACCCGGCCTATCAGCAGCTCTACAGCGTGCCGAAAGCGATCGGGTGTGAGGTGTCGCTGTGGCCCGTGGGGCCGGAGACCGATTACCAGTACGACCTCAATCGCCTCGAAGCGCTGATCACGCCCCGCACGAAACTGATCATCGTGAACACGCCGCACAACCCGACCGGCGCGATGTTGTCGCCCGAGGACGCGGCCCGAGTGTATGCGATGGCCGATCAGGTGGGTGCGTGGGTGCTCGGTGACGAAGCCTACCGCTGGCTGGCGGTACCCGACGGTGCGCCGTTTGCGGAGCCCATGATCACCCATGGGCCGCGCGGTATCAGTGTAGGCACCTTGTCGAAACCGTACGGCCTGCCGGGGTTACGCATCGGGTGGATGGCCGCGCCTGAGGCGATCGTGCAGCGGTGCTGGGGATTACGTGACTACATCACGTTGAGTCCCGGCAAACTGAACGACGCACTGGCGTGTCTCGCGCTGCGCCATCACGACCGCATTATGGCGCGTAACCACGACATCATTCAGGCGAACCTCCAGGCCGCAACGCACTGGATTGAGGGCCGCCACGATCACCTGTCGTGGACGGCTCCGCGTGGCGGGCTGTTGGCCCTGCTCAAGTACGACCTGCCGCTGGATTCCCTGACACTCGCCGACCGGTTGGCGATCGATCATTCCGTGATGCTCGCGCCAGGCTCCGCCTTCGGCTACGAACATCATCTGCGGTTGGGCATCGGGCAGCGGCCGGACATCTTTGCCGCGGGCCTCGTCGAAGCAGGACGATGTTTTGATGCGATACGAGGGGACTAGGGCACTCTCGACACGCGTGCAGTACGGAGCAGACGGACTTTAGTCCGTCTGATGTCCGACGGGCTGAAGCCCGTCGGCTCCGAAAACACTACGTCCAATCCGAAAACGTCTAGTCGCTCTGCTGTAACAGTGACTGCGTCAACATCGCGAGCGCGATACCGCCGGCGAGAATGTAGCCGTCATAGTCGGTGACCACCTGAGCGCGATCGAAGATGGCGGTCATCACCATGGCCGTGACGCCACCGACGACCCCGGCCACGGCCAAGTCAACCGTCTGTTGCACACGGGTGCGGCGGCAGCGGTGGCCGGAGGTCAGGTGTCCGCGACACTTGGGGCAGGTGGCCATCAGCGAGGGAGGGGATTGGTGGGCCGCGGTGGGATTGAACCACCGACCCTCTGGTTAAAAGCCAGGTGCTCTACCACTGAGCTAGCGGCCCCACTGAGAAGGACGATTGTAGCACTACAGAATTTTCTGGCCCAACGCCGAGAGGGCCAGTTCCGTGCCGAGCACCGCCGTTTGATTCTGGTGATCGAGAATCGGATTGATCTCGACCAGGTCGAGCGCGGTCAACTTGCCCGAGTCCGCGATCATCTCCATCACCATGTGTGCTTCGCGGTAGTCGAGGCCGCCCTTCACTGGGGTGCCCACGCCGGGCGCAATGGCCGGATCACACACGTCGAGATCAAACGACACATGCAAGCCCGTGGTCCCGGCCGTGGCGATCGCCAGCGCGCGCTCCATCACGCGGGCGATGCCGTCGCGATCGATATCCTTCATCGTGAAGACGTGCACGCCGGATTCCCGAATCCGACGCTTTTCGGCCTCATCCAGATTTCTGATGCCGATCAGGACCACCGACTCCGGCCGGAGTTTAGGGGATCGCGCCGTGCCCAACTGGGCGAGTTCCGTCGGCTCGGTGCCCACGAGCGCCGCCAGCGGCATGCCGTGCACATTGCCCGACGTGGTGGTTTGCGGCGTGTTCATGTCGCCGTGTGCATCAACCCACAGGACGCCGAGCGAACCACCCTGGGCCGCGGCGTAGTCTGCTGACGCCCCCACCGACCCGGCCGCCACAGAGTGATCGCCGCCGATCACGAGCGGCACTGCGCCGACCGACAACGACTGCCAGGTCTGCTGATACACCTTCTGGCACACACGCGCGATGTCCTTGATGTAGCGCTTGCTCGGGTCACGCGCCACGCGCGTTTCCGGAATCGGCGAGAGCAGGTCGCCCTTGTCCACCACCGTGTAGCCCAGGGCCATCAGGCGTTCCCCGAGGCCGGCAATGCGGACCGCCGACGGACCCATGTCCACACCACGCCGACCACCACCCAGGTCGAGTGGCGCGCCAAGCAGATGCACGGTACGAGGGGACATGTGGGTCAGCCTTTCGTCAGGAGTGACTGCGCCAGTGCGCTCAAGTCGTCCATCCACAGCGGTTTGTAGCGCACCGTCGCGCCCAGGGCCCGCATCTCGGCCAACACGGGCTCATTCAGAAAATAGTCGCCGGTCACAATGGCCACCGGCATCTCGCGCAGGTGCGGGTCGCGCCGGAGCTGCCGAAGAAAATCGAGACCGCTGACGACCGGCATGCGCATGTCGAGGATCAACGCATCCGGCAGGTCGGCCCCGGCCGCTGTGAGAGCCGATTCCGCACTCTGCACAGTTGTGACCCGATGGCCTTCCAGGGTCAACATCCTCGCAAATGTCTCGCCGACCACACGGTCGTCATCGACGATGAGGATATGCGCCACATGGGAATTGTACAGGCCCGCAGGCGTTTAGTGTTACGATGTCATCGCCGTTATCTTGCTGCCAGGTAGGCAGTTGGCCCGATTTGGCGTGTGCCCTAACGGCGTCGGAGGCCTCGTGTCGCCCATCTATATTCGCCCCGCGCGTGAACAGGCCGAGCACGATCGTTTGATCGGGTTCCTTGAGGCCGCCCATGACAAGAAGTACGAAGTCCTGACCAATAAGGGCGATGCCCGGGACTTTGCCCTCAAGGTCGGCACCGGCACGTACTTTCCGGACTTGATCCTGCAGGACTCCAAAAAGCCGGTCCGGGTCATCGAAATCGAGACCGGGGAGTCCACCAACAAACTCGAAGCCCTGGCGCAGTGGGTGCACTTCGGTAAGTCGAAAGTGCCGTTTTCGCTGTACGTGCCGGTCTTGATGTACGACGCCGCGCGCCGGTTCTGCGAACAGCATCAGGTGGCGGTCGCCGAGATTTGGACCTATCGACCGTTGTTTGACGGGTTTGATCTTGTGCGCGTGTTTGACGATCCGCAGGCCAGCGGCAAGGCCGGCAAGGGGCCGGCGGCCAAAGTGGTCGTCATGCCCAAGGTCGCTGACGCGCCGAAACCACAACCGGCGCTCGAAGCGGTCGAAGAGATTCTGGCGCGTATCGGGTCGCGCGAAGCCGCCAAGCAGGCCAGTCGCGAAGCCGCCCGGCTCGCCAGCAAGAACCGTGCGTCACGCACACAGACCACACCGAAGGCCCCCAAGGCTGCAGCGGTGGCCCCGGTGGCCGCCACTCCGACTCCGGCACCTGTCGCGCCCGTGAAGGTGGCACCGCCAGCCAAGGCGGCCAAGACACCCAAGGCGGCCGCAAAGCCCGCGCCGCCAGCCAAGGCGGCCAAGGCCAAGGCCCCTACAAAAAAAGCTCCAGTCAAGAAGGCGCCAGCCAAAAAGACCGTCGTGAAAAAGGCTGTCGCCAAAAAAACCATCGCGAAGAAGCCGGCCGCCAAAAAGGTGGCCGCCAAAAAGACCGCGGTCAAGAAAAAGCCGACCGCGAAGTCGAAGAAGAGGTAAGTTCTGCCGTTTATCCGCCACGCCCACGACAAGCGTGGGTACGACAGCACGTACGTCCTGCATGCCTCACGTCCGGCCACCGGGCAGCCCAGCACGAAGGTGTTGTATCTGTTCCGGTCGCCGTCGCATGTGCAGGTCGGGCGTCAGCCCCTCGACTCGGAAGTCCGCGAAGCGCTCGAGCACACCCATCCGGATCTGACGTTCGACTGGAACGGGCTGCTGCGCGACAATCCGATGCCGGCCCGGCAGCCGCGGGTGGATCCCAGTGACCCACGCGAACGTGGGCGGGGCGGCCGAGGGGCACGGCCCCAGAAGCCCGGTCGCACCAGCGGGGGAGCCACGGCGCGACCGGCACCTCGGGCCGAACGGCCCAGTGCCCCGCGGGTGCCTGACGATGATTCCCCGTTGGGACAGGTGGTGGGGGCTGCGGAGGCCGCGCGTTTGCGGCACCGGTATGCCGAGGTGGCGCAACGGGTGAGCCGCCGCGCCCGGACGCCCGAAGAGCGGGATCGACTGATGGGGGAACTGGCCGCCGCCAATCCGGAGGGGTGGACCGACCCAGACACGATCGCCCAGCGTGGGCGTGGGGCCGACCGTGTGTTGGACGCGGTGTCGGCGCAATTGCCCAAACGTCGGCGTGGCCGACGAGGCGGAAAAGACCAGACGGACTCTGGCGATGTCATAATCGGAGAGCGAGACAATACCGATGCACGTAACACCGCGCCTGACCCCTCTGTCACTGTTGTTGATGACCCTGCTGGCGACCGCGAGCCTGAGCGGGCAGCAGAGCACCACGCAGTCACCCCAGCGCCCGATTTTCACGAGCCAGGTTGACCTCGTCAGTCTGGACGTCATTGTCCGGGACAAAAACGGCCAGTTCGTGCCGGACCTTCGGTCCTCCGACTTTGTCGTGCTCGAAGATGGAGTGCCGCAGAGCCTGACCGACTTCCGGCTCAATCACGGTGGCCGGGAACTGTCCGTGGAAGTGCTGGCCTCGCCGACACCGGCACCTGAAGGCATCATCCTGCCGCCCACACGGCCTGCCGCTGACGTCGCCGGGCGTTTTTTTATTCTGTTTATTGACGATTTGCATCTACTGGCATCCGACTCGCCGCGGGTGCGCCAGTTGTTGACGCAAATCACCAACACGCTCATTCATGACGGCGACCAGTTTGCCATCGTGTCGACGGGCCCGTCCTCGATCGAAATCAGCCCGACCTACGACCGCAGCCGAATCAGGGAAGCCGTGCGGAAGGTCATGGGCAACGGCATGTCCGTGCAGGAAATTCTCGAGGCGCCCTCCTCGACCTCCGGTCCGCAGGAAATTCGCCACCGCGTGAACGTGGCCTTTTCGACCGCGTACGATCTGCTCGAGCAGCTCAAGTCGCTCAACACGCGGCGCAAGGCGTTTATCTACCTGAGTGCGGGCTACGACTTTAATCCCTTTACCGATGCCCGCTGGAAGCAGGAGCAGGAGCGGTATTCGCGGCCCTCTCCGCGCGACGACGGCTCGGGCACCGGTGGGGCAAGCGGCGACGATCAATCCAACAGCACCACGATCAATCCGTTCCAGTCGGGCAGCTTTGGATTTTCCCAGTCGGATCTGGTGTCGCAGCTGGCGGAGCTGACGCGTGCGGCCAACCGTGCCAACGCCACGTTTTACACCATCGATCCCCGCGGCCTGATTGCCGGTCCGGATATCGGTGGCCCACAGCTGTCGACGGCGGAGTGGCGCGGCTACGTGCAGACGACGGTGGATTCCCTCAAGACCATTGCGGACCTGACTGGTGGGTTCTGCATCTGCAATTCCAACGACTTCAAGCGGGGGTTGGAGCGAATCGACGCCGAAACCAGCGACTACTACATGCTGCGGTACTACTCCAACAACCCGGACCCCATGCGCCGGGTGCGGAATATCGAGGTGACGGTCAACCGGCCCGACCTTGAGGTGGTGCACCGCACGCAGTGGGCCCTGCCTATTCCGCGCCGCCGCTGACGCGCCGTGCCCGTTCCCGGGCAGCGTCTCGATTTAACCTGGCTGTGACATTGGCCCGGTCCTGGGCCGCCCCGGCTCCTGCTATACTGGCGGGCGGTCATCGGGCGGGTGAGTCCCACCACGTGACCGTCGGATCGCTACCCGTTACTTTTATTACTGGAGACGAGGATGAAGTTGTTGAGCAAGGCTACGCTGTGCCTCAGCCTGGTGCTGGGTCTGGCGCTGGTCGGGTCGGTTCCTGCGACCGCGCAGACCGTTACGACCGGTGTCATTTCGGGCGCGGTCGTTGACCCACAGGGCGGCGTGCTGCCCGGGGCGACGGTTGTCGCGATTCATGTGCCGACCGGCACGACGTACGAGAGCGTGACGCAGGCCGATGGCCGCTACTCGCTCCTGAACGTGCGTTCGGGCGGACCCTACACGGTGACCGTCACCATGCCGGGTTTCCGAGTGGACGAACAGACGGGTATCACGGTCAACCTCGGTGAGGAACGTGCGCTCAACTTCACCCTGCGGCTCGAATCGGTTGCCGAGACCGTGACCGTCACGGGCGCCGCGCCGGTGATCGACACCCTGCGTGCCGGCACGTCGGCGAACATCTCGACCGAAGTCAAGGAAACCCTGCCGACGATCTCGCGCAGCCTGATCGACGTCGTGCGCTCCAACCCGTACTTCAACGCGATCACGCAGAACAACTCGGTCACGGCCGTGTCGGTGGCGGGGCGCAACGAACGCTACAACAGCATCCAGATCGACGGCGCGGTGAACAACGACCTGTTCGGCCTGGCGGCGACCGGCACCCCCGGTGGCCAGACCGATACGCAGCCGATCAGCTTTGATGCGATCGCGCAGATTCAGCTCGTGGTGTCGCCGTACGACGTGCGTCAGGGCGGCTTCTCGGGTGGCGGCATCAATGCTGTGACCAAGAGTGGTTCCAACCAGCTCAGCGGCACGGTGTTCTACTTCGGCCGCAACCAGGACTGGATTGGCGAGGGCATCACCGGGACGCCTGTGGCCAATTTCAAGGACCAGCAGATGGGCGGGACCGTCGGTGGCCGCCTGATCGAAAACAAGGCGTTTTTCTTCGGTAGCGCCGACTGGGGTCGTCGCTCCACGCCGACCGGCTTCTGCATCACGGGCTGCGGCCAGACGTTTGCCGGCGCCCCGGCCGATGTCGATCGCTTCTTCAACATCCTCGAGTCGAAGTACGGCTACACGGTGCCGAACGCGCGTGAGACGTTCAGCCGCACGACCGACTCCGACAAGTTCCTCGGCAAGATCGACGTCAACCTCAACAGCCAGCATCGGCTGACGGTGCGTCATAACTACGTGGACGGCCTGAACGACATCGGCGGCACGGGCCGTACGTCGTACACGACGCCTGATGGGTTCTACCGGATCCGGTCCAAGACCAACAGCTCGGTGATGCAGCTCAACTCGACGTTCGGCAACGCCGTGAACGAGTTCCGTGTGGCGTACACGCGCGTGCGCGACCGTCGTGGAGGACAGCCGTTCGAGACGAAGGCGTTCCCGCGCACAACGGTGCGCATCGCCAGCGGCATTCAGATGACGGTCGGTCGCGAGAACTTCTCGACGGCCAACGAACTCGACCAGGACATTGTGGAAATCCACGACGACTTCACGATGATCCGCGGCCAGCACACGATCACGATTGGCACGCACAACGAGTTCTTCAAGTTCCGGAACCTGTTCATCCGTGACAACTTCGGCACCTACACGTTCAACTCGCTGGACTTCTTCGACCAGGGGCTGGCGCAGCAGTTCGACTACAGCTACCCGGTGGATCCGGGCAAGCCGGCCGCGGCGTTTGCCGTGCGCTCGCTGGGCCTCTACATCGGCGACCAGTGGCGGGTGCGTCCGAACGTGACGCTGACGATGGGCGCGCGTGTCGACGTGCCGCTCTTCCCGGACAAGCCGACCGCGAACCCCGCAGCGGTAGCCAACTTCGGCTACGCGACCGACACGACGCCTGGTGGTCTGAACTACTCGCCGCGTCTCGGCTTCAACTGGGACATCAAGTCGGACGGCACGCAGCAGCTGCGCGGCGGCCTCGGCATGTTCTCGGGTCGCACGCCGTACGTGTGGCTGTCGAACCAGTACGGCAACACCGGCATCGAGTTCCAGCGCATCGGGGCGTCGAACAACGGCAACAACCGCATTCCGTACGTGACCAACGCCGCCGGACAGCCCACGACCGTGACTGGGGCCGGTGGGTCGTCGTTCACCAACGAGATTGACCTGGTCGATCCTGACTACAGCTACCCGGTGTTGCTGCGTGGCAACCTCGCCTACGAGCGCGAACTGCCGTGGGGCCTGGTGGGCTCGGTGGAAGGTCTGTTCACCAAGGACATTCAGGACGTCAAGTACCAGAACCTGAACCGCGTGGCCTCCGGCCTCGTGCAGCCGGTGGGCAACATCCCGCGCTATACGCGCGTGAACAACGACTTCAGCGATGTGATCTTCCTCACCAACTCGAGTGAAGGCTACTCGTGGAGCGGCGTGGCCGAACTGCGGCGTCCGTTCAGCAACGGCTGGTACTTCTCGAGCTCCTACCTCTACGGCCGGTCCAAGTCGATCATGGACGGCACGTCGAGCCAGGCCGCGTCGAACTGGGGCAACACCCTGATTCGCACCAACCCCAACGAGCCGGAACTGGCCACCTCGGTCTACGATCCCGGTCACCGCGTGACGTTCTCGATGTCGAAGGAGATCCCGCTGTTTGGTGGGGCCACGGCGACCACCTCGCTGTACTACTCGGGTCAGTCGGGTCGTCCCTACACGCTGCGGTTCTTTAATGACGTCAACGGCGACGGACGGTCGAGCGACCTGCTCTACATCCCAGCCAGCGCCAGCGAGATCCCGTTCACGGGTGGCACGCACCAGAACCTGATCAACTACCTCCAGAACAGCGGTTGCCTGACCGACTTCATCGGTCAGATCATCCCGCGTAACGTCTGCCGCGCGCCGTGGTCGAACACGCTCGACTTCCGGCTCAACGTGGCCCTGCCGTTCCAGCGCGTGAAGGCGGAAGTGACGCTCGACGTGCTGAACGTGTTCAACCTGCTCAACTCAGGTTGGGGCCAGCAGGAATACGCCACGTTCAACTCGGTCGCCCCGGTGACCGCGACATTGAGCAACGGCGTGATCACGGCCTACAACGTCAGCTTCCTGACCGGCTCCAGCTTCCGTCCGTTCAACCGCGACGACCTCCGGTCGCGGTGGCAGATGCAGCTGGGCGGACGCCTCCGGTTCTAGCAGTCCGCGGTCCGCAGTTCGCGGTCCGCAGTCCGAAAACACGAACGCCCCGATCAGCAAGTGCTGGTCGGGGCGTTTTTTCGTACGGAGCACAAGGGCTTTAGCCGTTGTGAGAGCCAGGCCTCTGGCCGGACCGCGGACCGCGGACTGCGGACTGCGGACTGTTATTTGAGCGCTTCGCGGACCCGCGAGACGGCTTCTTCCAGATAGTGTTCGTCCAGTTCGATCCCCACAAAATTCAACCCGAGGCGACCGGCGGCGATCGCCGTGTTGCCGAGGCCAAGGAAGGGGTCGAGCACGGTGGTGACACGGTCAACCCCATGCAGGCGCAGGCACTGCTCGGGCACCTTGGGCGGGAAACACGCCGGGTGCGGACGGTCACGGTCGCGGCTCTGGATGGTTTCGTACGGGATGAACCAGGTATTGCCGCGGCAGCGTTTGCCGTCGCCTCCAGTGGCCCAGCGCGCGGCGTTGGACTTGTCCTGATAGGGCACACCCACGGCGCGGCGGTCCAGTTTGGTCGTGCCGGCCGGCGTGAGGTGAAAGATGTATTCGTGGCAATCGTTCACGAACCGGTCGCTGTTGATCGGTTTGTAGTGACCCACGGCCAGGTCGCGGTCGATGCCCGACGCATCACTGGTGGACTCGCGATCGATGGCAATCGACTTGACCCAGTGAATCGTGTTCTGCAGCTTGAAGTAGCGTCGCGCGACCTGTGCCACCTCAAGTGGAATCCACGGGTCGGTGGGTTTGGCGCCAACGTTCAGGAACAGCGAGCCACCCGGCTGACTCAGCTTTGACGCCGCGCGCAGCCACTGATCGGTCCACGCGAGGTATTCCGAGCGCGGAATGTCATCCTCGTAGGTTCGGTATTTGATCCCGAGGTTGTAGGGCGGGGAGGTGACAATGGCGTCGATGCTGTGGGGCGCAAGCCTCCCCATCACCGGGACACAGTCGCCGAGGTAAAAACGGAAGGTGGAGCGGCCGATCGAGAACTGGTGTCGGGGCCGGTCTACCGAGCGAGGGGCCGATCGGGCGGAACGCCGCGCAACCGGACGAGTCGTTGATCGAAGTGCGAGAGCCATGCACACTGGCTTCTCGGTCGTTTGAGGTCCCGAGTACAGACCCCCTGATAGAACAATTTACGCGCGTACTGCCACAGTTGGTGTAAACCCGTGCGCCACGCGGCCGGCACTCACAGGCTGATTCCTCACGTGACTCGAGCTGGCACACACAGTGCCTTTTTCCTCGATGTAGGTGATTTCGCGCTCGCTACCAACCTCGCGGTAGCGCCCCGTGACACACCCACACGTCAGCGTGGTGAACCCCAACAAACGAACCAGGCTCATTAACATGGCCCCCCTTCACAAAACCTTCTATGCAAGCGACGTGCCCGACTGGAGATTCGTTCCGAGAATCATCAGCCGGGTCGTCACTGTCGGTTCTACAGTGAGTAATCGGCCGATCACGTCCGTTCGTGCAGTACAACTGCCGACAGGATCGCGTACGGCTGTGTCGTTTTCGCGACGAGTGTTGGATTCTTGACAACAATCGGTTGGATTGTTTGCCCAAGTCGCAACTTGTTTTTCACCATGTAGAACATGGAGGGCCATGGAGCAAGGCACTCTCGGTCGGAGGAAAGGCAAGAGCTTTGACGTGAAGGACGATGAAGGTCGTGATGGTCGTGAAGGGGGCAGAGACATCCCGATCTTGGGGGATGACGATGGACAGCGGGTTGGGTGCCGCCACAGGCGGCAGAGATGCGGGTGGAGGGCGACCGGGAACGAATGCACCGCATGAAGGCGCCCCGGTGTATTCGTTCCCGGTCGCCCTCCACCCGCACGGCCAAGCTGCGCTTGGCCCCCAACCCTCACGGGTCAGTGACAGGCATTTCTCCATGACCTTCATGACCTTCACTGACCTTCATGTTAAAAGGCTCTGCTGCCGCGAACAGGGAGCGGCCCCGCTTCGGAAATCTATGCGGATGCGTGATCGGTGAGCGCCGCAAGGTCGAGCTGCCGCTGGCGAGAGGCGTAGGCACGGGCGCGGGCAATGCGCACGACAAAGACGAGATGCAGCACGCCGAAGACGCCAAGTTCGAGCAGGCCGCCAGGCAGCCCCACGGTGGCGAGCACAACCGGCACGAGGTTGAGTGCAGTCGCGAAGATAAAGAGCGTCGAGAACAATGGGTCCACCCGTCCGGCTGCAGGTGTGGGCACCGTGCCGAACCGCATCGCCGTGTGTTCCCAGGCAGGGGCGTCAGGAGTCCCCTCATAGTGCACTTGCAGGTAACGGCCGACCCGTTCCACACCCACGTGCAGCGCAAACGTGACTTCAAAGCCGGCCACAAGCACCAGCAGCGGCACAAGGCTCGATACCGGGGTGCCCAGCCAGATGTCGGCCACGAGCGCCAGGCTCGCCCAGGCGACCACTGTGGCCACAACCAGCGTCATCCGCCGGGTGCCGCGCTCCCGGATCGTTGCCCGGAGCGCCGCGTATTCCTCTGTCCTGAGCGGGGCAGGTCGGGGCTCGGCGGAGCCGACGGGCGGGGCGTGTGCAAAATGATCCATCAGGGCACTGGGGTGAGGCTGCTATGCTGCCGATAGTCTATAGCGGAGGCCGTGTGGTACTATCCGCCGGGTTCTGAAAAATTTGCCGCCGGAGGTAATACGTAGTGAACGGACTCGGCCGACTGAACAAATCATCCCTCGTGCTGGCTGTGGCCTTCTCGACCGTTATGGTCGTTTCGGTCCCTGCATCCGTCGTCGCCCAGACGACCGCACCGAGATTCAAGACGGACCTGCTCGGGAACGTGATCCCCGACGTGCGCGCCGCCGCCGCCATTGTGTTTAACCCGCAAACCAACGAGGTGTTGTGGGAAGAGAACTCTCATGAGCAGCGCCCGATTGCGAGCCTCACCAAGCTGATGACCGGCCTGACCGTTCTGGCCGACGCGCCGGACCTGAACCGCAAGCTGACGGTGGCGACCGCCGACGTTCGGAACGCGTCAGTCACGTATCTGCGCTCAGGGGAAGTGGTCAGTCTGCGCGATGCGCTGCATTTGACGATGATTGCGTCCGACAACGGCGCGGCACGCCTGTTGGCCCGCACATCCCCAGGCGGATCGGCGGCGTTTATTCGCCGGATGAATGCCCGGGCGAAACTCATGGGGCTGACCAGCGCCGAGTTTTATGATCCATCAGGCCTGGATGCCCGGAACGTGGCGTCGGCCTACGACATCTCGCATCTGATCACCACCGCCAGCGCGGATCCCCAGTTGGCCGAGGTGATGCGCAAGGCCACCTACGAAGTGCGCACCAATCGGCGCGCGGTCACCGTGCGCAGCACGCTGCGCACGTTGTTCGGCACAGGCGTGGATGTGGTGGGCGGCAAAACAGGATTCATCCGCAAAGCGGGTTATTGCCTGGCCACGATCCTCCAGATTCCGGAGGGCAGCCAGGTGGCCGTGGTGGTGCTCGGTGCGGCGAACAGCTCGTTGCGGTTTGCCGAAGTGGGGCACCTGTTCAACTGGGTCGTCGGACGCACAAGTGGTCTGGACGGCAGCAACGAAACGATCCACCGGTAGGGCTCGGGCCACGTGCCGGCGCCCCGAACACGATCCCCGTTAGCCGGCCGCACTCCGCGGCTGTCCATTCTTCATATCGCGTCTGAAGTGGCCCCCTGGGCCAAAACCGGCGGCCTTGCCGACGTGGCCGCGGCATTGCCACAAGCCCTCGAGGCCCTTGGCCACACCGTCACCGTCGTGTTGCCCCGGTATCGCGGGGTGAAGCCCGAGGGCGCGACCGCACATCCCTTCACACTTGAATTTGGCGACCGCACGTGGTCTGGCACGTGGCTGGTGGTGACCCATTCGCCTCGTCGGCGCACGGTGTTTGTGGATGTGCCTGAGTGGTTCGATCGCGACGGGTTGTATGGCGTGGACGGCACAGACCATCCCGACAACGCCGTGCGGTTTGCCGGGCTCGCGCATGCGGCGCTCGCGTGGGCGCAGGAGTCGCCGGACGCCGGGCGCATCGACATCGTGCATGCCCACGACTGGCAGGCCGGGTTGGTGCCGGCGCTGCTGCGAACACAGCCAGAACGGTGGCCCCGTGTGGCACGTGCGGGCCTTGTGCATACCGTGCACAACCTTGCGTATCAGGGCACGTTCCCTAAGGACGTCGTGCCGACCGTGGGGTTGGAGTGGCAGGCGTTCACGATGGACACCGGCGAATTCTGGGGCCAGTTCAGCTTTCTGAAGGCTGGCCTCGCCTACAGCGACGTCATCACCACCGTGAGCCCCACCTACGCCCTCGAAACCGTGCAGCCTGCGCATGGCTTCGGGTTTGACGGCGTGTTGCGGTCACGCGCCGACGACTACGTTGGGATTCTCAACGGCATTGACACCTCTGTGTGGAACCCGGCATCTGACTCATATCTGCCGGCGCACTACACGGCGGATGACCTCTCCGGCAAACGCACGTGTAAACGTGCGCTGCTGCAACGCATGGGGTTGCCGGTGGGCGACGATGCGATGGGGCGGCCGGTGGTGGGGTTGGTCTCGCGACTGGTGGACCAGAAGGGGATTGACCTGGTGTTGGCCTCGGCGCCTGAGTGGTTGAAACTCGACGCGACGTGGGTGTTTGTGGGCAGCGGCGATGCGCGGTACGAGGCGCAGTTGTTGGCGCTGGCGGCGGCGCATCCGGCGCGGGTAGCGGTGTTCATCGGATTTGATGAGGGCCTGGCGCACCTGGTGGAAGCCGGGTCGGATGTGTTTCTGATGCCGTCACGTTTTGAGCCGTGCGGGCTGAATCAGATGTACAGCCTGCGGTATGGCACCGTGCCGGTGGTGCGGGCCGTGGGCGGGCTTGAGGATACCGTGCAGTCGTGGACGCCGCGTGCGAAGAAGGCGAACGGGTTCAAGTTTCGCGAGGCGACGCCAGAGGCGCTGGTGCAGGCGCTGAAGCAGGCGGTGCGGCAATATCGGCAGCCCGACAGGTGGAAGGCCCTCATGCGGCGGGGGATGGCGGGGGATTACTCGTGGGGCACGTCGGCCCGCGAATATGTCAAAGTGTATCGACGGGCTCGTCACGCGGCCGCCATCCGGTGGGGCGACGAGTAGCACGACAAGAGAGGACGACACGGATATGGCTTCGGAGCACGTGGCAACATTTACGGACGGCAATTTCAGCGAGAGTGTGTTGAAGTCGAGCACACCGGTGCTGGTGGACTTCTGGGCGGAGTGGTGTGGCCCCTGCCGCGCACTCGGACCGACCATTGACGCGTTGGCCAGCGAATATGCGGGCAAGGTGTCGGTCGGCAAGCTTAACGTCGACGAAAATCCGACAGTGACGACGCAGTACCAGGTGCGCGGCATTCCCACCGTCATGGTCTTCAAGGGTGGCGAAGTGGTGGATCAGATTGTCGGCATGGCCGACAAGGCTGAGTTCAAGAAGGCGATCGACAAACACCTCTGAGGTTTCCCGTGCGTGACGTAACGATTATCGGGTCCGGTCCTGCCGGACTGACTGCCGCGTTGTACTCCGCGCGTGCCAACCTGAAACCACTGGTGATCGAAGGTCTCGAAGCCGGTGGCCAGCTCATGCTGACCACCGCAGTCGAAAACTTTCCGGGGTTTGCCGACGGCATCATGGGGCCCGACCTCATGGCGGCGATGCGCACACAGGCCGAACGTTTCGGCGCCGAGATCGTGCGTGGTCATGTGTCGGCGGTGGACCTGTCGGTGCGACCGTTTCGCATCACGATGGGTGAAGAAACAATCACGACCAAAACCCTGATCATTGCGACGGGTGCCTCGGCCAAACTGCTGGGGCTGCCGAGTGAGCGTGCGTTGATGGGGCATGGCGTCTCGACGTGTGCCACGTGTGACGGGTTCTTCTTCCGCGGCAAACCCATTGCCGTCGTCGGCGGTGGCGATTCCGCGCTCGAAGAAGCGATCTTCCTGACGCGGTTTGCATCGCAGGTGACGCTCATTCACCGGCGCGACACCCTGCGCGCCTCCAAGATCATGCAGGACAAGGCGATGGCCAATCCGAAGATCACCTTCGAGTGGAACGCCGAAGTCCTGAGGATGCTCGATCCGGAGGCCGGTGCCGTCTCAGGCATCGTCATTCGCAATACGCTGACCGGTGTTGAGAAGACCATTCCAGTTGACGGCGTGTTTGTGGCTATCGGCCACACACCAAACACCGTGCTATTCGCGGGGCAGCTCGAGATGGACGCGACCGGCTATCTCATCACGCACAACGGCTCCCGTACCAGTGTGGAAGGCGTCTTTGCCTGCGGCGACGTGCAGGATCACGTCTATCGCCAGGCGATCACCGCCGCGGGCTCGGGGTGTATGGCATCGCTTGATGCGGAGCGGTTTCTCGAACACACCGAAGGGTAGCGCAGCGTCGCTGCGCTCAGCGAATCCACCCACCCCCAACGACGTCGTCGCCCTGATAAAACACGACCGCCTGCCCAGGCGTGATCGCGGTCTGGGGTTCGTCGAAGACGAGGTGCGCGGTGGCGTCGCCGGTGGATTCGACGGTGGCGGGTGCGTCCTGATGCCGATGCCGGATGCGGGCGGTCACGCGGGTCGGGCCATCGGGCGTAGCACCCGAGACCCAGTTCACTCCTGTGGCGTCGAGCACGGTGCCGCCGAGGTCTTCGCGGGCACCCACGACCACCTGCTGTTCAGCGGGCATCAGCTTGAGCACGTACATCGGTTTCGGTGTGCTGAGGCCGAGGCCTTTGCGCTGGCCGACGGTAAAGTGATGAAGCCCCTGATGTTCACCCAGCACCTTGCCGTCGCTGTTGACGATCTCGCCGACGGGCATGGCGGAGGTGAGCTGTCGCTCCACAAACTTCGCGGTGTTGCCATCAGGCACAAAACAGATTTCGTGACTGTCGGGTTTATCCGCCACTGACAGGCCGAGCCGCTCGGCATAGGCACGCACTTCGGGCTTGGTGAGGTGGCCGACCGGAAACAGCGCGTGCGCGAGCTGGTCCTGTGTGAGCGTGAAAAGAAAATACGACTGGTCCTTGCCCGGATCGACGCCACGCTGCAGCCGATACCGGCGCAGGTCTTCGTCGTAGTGCACACGCGCGTAGTGACCGGTCGCCACGGCCGCAGCATCAAGGCCCTTCGCGCGCTCGGCCAAGGTCGCAAACTTCAGGTCGGCATTGCAGTGCACACACGGAATCGGCGTCCGGCCCGCGGCGTACTCCTGCACAAAGTTGTTGACGACGGTGGCCTGGAACTCGCGCTCGAAGTTGACGATGTAGTGGGGGATGCCGATTTGAGCGGCCACTCGTCGGGCGTCGTGCAGATCGTCGAGACTGCAGCACGAGCCAAACGCGGGCGCACCATCCACGGTCTCACGCTGATCGTAGAGCTGCATCGACAGCCCGATCACCTCGTGCCCGGCTTCAGCCATCAACGCAGCCGCCACCGACGAGTCCACACCGCCGGACATCGCAACGACGACACGCATCAGCGCGTCACCTCGGCGACGCGACGGGTGAGTCGGCGCAGTTTCTCCACCAGTGCGGGAATCTTTGCCGCCACCGTGTCGATCTCGTCTTCCGTGGTGGCAGGCCCGAGACTGAAGCGCAACGAGTTGCGTGTGCGTGCGGTGGGCAGGCCCATCGCCTTGAGCACATGCGAAGGCTCGAGCGTGCCCGACGAACAGGCGGAGCCCGTGGAAATGGCGATGCCTTCCAGGTCTAGCGCAATCAGCAGCGACTCGGCCTCGATGCCATCAAAGCTGATGTTCGACGTGTTCGGCACACGGTGATCGGGATCGCCGTTCACGCTGGTGCCTGACACCGTGCGCAGAATCGCGCTTTCAAGACGGTCGCGCAACGCGCCAACGCGTGGGCCGGTCTCCGCCATTGTGTCGAGCGCATACCGTGCGGCGACGCCAAGACCCGCGAGGCCGGATGTGTTCTCTGTGCCGGCACGACGACCGCGTTCCTGACGACCACCGGTGGTCTGCGACGTGAGGCGCACACCGCGACGCACCCACAACGCGCCTGTGCCCTTGGGCGCTCCGAACTTGTGGCCCGAGATCGAAAGCAGGTCCACACCGAGCGCTGTGACATCCACGGGAATCTTGCCGGCGCTCTGGACGGCATCACAGTGGAACAACGCACCACGCGCCCGGGCGAGCGCGGCCAGTTCAGCCACCGGCTGGATTGTGCCGATCTCGTTGTTGGCGTGCATGACCGACACCAGCGCGGTGTCGTCGGTGAGCACGGCATCGAGGTCGGCAGGGGACACCCGGCCCGAGCGATCCACCGGGATGAGCGATGTTGTCCACCCGCGCCGTTCGAGGGCTTTGAACGTGGCGAGGACGGCTTCGTGTTCGATGGCGGAGGCGATGAGATGACGGCGGCCGGAGGGCTCGGTGGCCTCGGCTGCGCCTCTCAGGGCGAGGTTGATGGCGTCGGTGCCGCCGCCGGTGAGCACCAGTTCCCCGGCGCCCGCCCCGATCAGGGCGGCGACGGCGTGACGCGTGTCGTCGAGCCTCGCTTTGGCGCGCTGGCCGAAGGCGTGGATCGAGGAGGGGTTGCCCGGCTCGTCGGTGAGCACGCGGCACACCGCGTCGGCCACACCCGGCGCGACCGGTGCGGTGGCGTTGTAATCAAGATAAATGCGCACGGCGTCGCTCCATCGTAGCACTCCCGCGTTATACTTCCGGCTACCTGACTCCCCAACTCACAGAGCGGTCAATGTGGTGGAGGCCATGAACAATGTGGAAACGAGACGAGGCCGTACGGCCACCGACAGCGACATCCCCCGGCAGCCCGCCAGCGAGCGTGCCGGAACCAACGACAGGGCGCACAACTGAGAGGGACATGGTGAACATCGGAAAAAGCGTCATCATCAAAGGTGAACTGAGCGGGTCCGAAGATCTGACGATCGAGGGCACAGTCGAAGGCAAGATCGAGCTCCGGCAGAACGTGCTGACGATCGGGCCCAACGGCAAGATCAAGGCGCAGGTGTTTGCCAAGTCCGTCATCGTGCAGGGCGAAGTACACGGCAACATCACCGCTACCGAAAAGGTCGATCTGCGCGAGTCGGGATCGGTCGACGGGGATGTGGTGGCGCCGCGTGTGGCCATCTCGGAAGGCGCACACTTCCGCGGCTCGATTGACATGCAGAAGGCCGGTACGAAACCGGGTGATGTAAAACCCCTCGCCCCCGAGAGCAAACCGGCCCCTGCGCCGGTGCCGTCGGTGGCACGTTAGAAGGACGACCACGCGCTCGTGGCCGTTTTTTCCTGGAGCCAGAAACCTGCGCCGGAGGCGGTTATCCCGTCTCCGGCGGCGGTCGACGAGGTCACGACCACGTCGAAGGTGTTTCCACGCTTTCTCTCCGCCGTCGCCCAGCAGGCGCAGCAGGTGCGACCCGTCCTGCTTGACCTCGGTCCGGTGGTGGGCTCCAACGTCGAATATTTCGGCGAGCGACTTGACTGCAAGCTCTACGTCGAGAATCTCTATCTCGATCTGGAAGCGGCCCGACAGAAGGGGTCAACCGATGGACTCGCTGAGACGTTTCTCACGCGATTGAGCCACGCCAGCGACATGTTCGACGGCATTCTCTGCTGGGACCTGTTCGACTTCATCGACCCCAAGACCGGCAAACAACTGGCTGGGCAACTCGCACGTGTCCTGCGTCCGGGTGGGGCCGTGTACGGGTTTTTTGGCACCACGCCAATTGAACTGCGCCAATACACGCGGTATGTGATCGAGGCCGATGACCGGTTTCGTTTGAAGCACACTCCCGCCACACCGGTGAAACGCACGGTGCTGCTCACGCGCGACATCACGAAGATGTTCGAAGGTCTCAGCGTCTCTGAGTCCGTGTTGCTGAAGAGCAGCACCCGCGAGACCCTTTTTCGACGCCTCGACGCCTGACTCGCGAGTCCAAACTGCGATATCGTCGCAGGCATGGCCAAACCCATTGTCGCGTTTCTGAGTGATTTCGGCACACGCGACCATTACGCCGGGGTGATGAAGGGCGTCGCGCTCAGCATCTGTCCAGACGCCGTGCTCGTGGATTTGTCGCACGACCTGCCCGCCCACGATATTCCGTTCGCCTCGCTCGAACTGGCAGCCACGTACAAATATTTTCCCGCCGGCACGATCTTCGTCGTTGTCGTTGATCCTGGTGTCGGGTCAGCGCGTCGAGGCATCGCCGCTGAAGTGGGTGACTGGAAGTTCGTGGCCCCCGACAACGGGGTGTTGACGTCGGTGTTCGCGGAGACGGCCCCAAAAAAAGTGGTCGAGTTGACCGAACGTCGGTACGCCCGGCCCACCGTGAGTCGCACCTTTGAGGGGCGCGACAGGTTTGCGCCCGCCGGGGCCTGGTTGGCCAAAGGTATTCAGCTGTCAGCGCTGGGACGCCCGGTCACGGACTATGTGCAGCTCTCGCTGGTGCAGCCGGAGTTTGAGGGCACGGAGATTCGCGGGGAAGTGGTGCGGATCGACAGGTTCGGCAACGTGGTGACCAACATCGATCGCAAGCTCTGTGAGCGACTCAGTCCCACGGGCGAGGCGCTGTCGGTCGGCATCGGCGGCGGCACGGTGGCCCGATTCGTCAATACCTTCTCTGAAATTTCGGCAGGGGAGGTCTGTGCCCTGTATGGCAGTACCGATCACCTCGAGTGTGCGTCCCATGCCGCCAGTGCGGCTGAGGTGCTCGGGGTGGCGGTGGGCGCACCGGTTTCTGTGACCCGGGCCTGACGACCGGGGTATCCTTAGTCAATATGCCGACTGACCTTTCGCTCGAGATGCTCCGCGTGGCCGAACAGGCCGCCATTGCCTGTGGCCACACGATGGGGCAGGGTGACCGCCACGGTTCCGACATGGCCGCTGTGGAGGCGATGCGCAAGGTGCTCGACACCGTGAACATCGACGGCACGATTGTGATCGGCGAAGGTGAGCGGGATGAGGCGCCGATGTTGTACATCGGCGAGAAGGTCGGTCGGGCCGTGACAGGCGTCGCCGGACTGCCGCAGGTGGACATTGCCGTGGATCCGCTGGAAGGCACCAATCTGTGTGCGCTCGGGGAACCAGACGCCATTGCCGTGCTCGCCGCCGCGCCCAAAGGCGGCATGTTGCACGCGCCGGACCTCTACATGGAGAAGCTGATCGTCGGTCCGCGCTCCAAACACGCGGTGAGCCTCGATCGGCCGGTCAAGGACAACCTCAAGTCCATCGCCAAAGCGCTCGATCGCGACGTGGACGACCTGGTCATCATCGTGCTCGACCGTCCGCGCCACGAAAAACTGATCGCCGACATTCGTGCTGCAGGCGCACGCATCAAACTGATTGGTGACGGCGACTTGTCGGCCAGCATCGCGGCAGCCGTGGACGGCTCGGGTATTCATGCCGTGATGGGCACCGGCGGGGCACCCGAAGGGGTGCTGTCTGCCGCAGCCATGCGGTGTCTCGGCGGCGAAATTTACGCACGGCTTGTCATCAAGAAGCCTGAAGACGAAGAGCGTTGCCGCAAGATGGGCATCGAAGACTTCCGGCGCATTTACTCCGCGGAAGATCTCGCGGCGGGCGACTCGATTACCTTCGCGGCCACCGGCGTCACCGACGGCACGTTGATGAAGGGCGTGCGCTTCTTCGGCCACGGCACCCGCACCAGCTCGATCGTCATGCAGACAAATCCACATCAGATTCGTTTCATCGACACGATCCATGTCACCGAAAAAGGTGATGATCTGCGCATCCGCTTCTGACGCCCGGCATCATGTCGGCTGAGGGCGCGCCCGACTGGAGACGGAATCTCGTCGCGGTCACGGTTGCCACATTCATCGGCTTCACCGGCTTCACGCTGGTGATGCCGTTCCTGCCCCTGTACCTCGAACAACTCGGTGTGCGAGATACCGGCCTGATCGCTATCTGGGCCGGGCTTGCACTCGGCATCACCCCGGCCATCACTGCGCTGATGGCACCGGTGTGGGCCCGCGTCGCGGAAGCGTACGGCCGCAAGCTGATGGTCGCCCGCTCCCTCTTCAGTTTCGTCGTCATCATGGCGGCCATGGCATTTGTCACCGAGCCCTGGCATCTGGTGGCGCTGCGCGGCGTGCAGGGATTCTTCGCCGGCTACGGCATGTTGGCGTTGACCATGGCCGCCGAGTCGGCACCCGAAGCGCAGATGGCGAGTGCGATCGGGTGGGTGCAGACGGCCCAACGACTGGGGCCGGCACTGGGGCCAGTGATTGGCGGCGCACTCGCGCAGGCTGTGGGATTGCGGATGGCATTCATCGGTGCCGCGATCATGTTCTTCGGCGCGTTTGTGCTGGTGCTTGTCGGCTACCGCGAAGGCGCAGAGCGGAAGGCTCGCACCGCGGCGCCGCCGCGCATACCTGTCCGGCTCAAAGACCTGCTGTCGGTGCCGAACTTCCTGATGTTCCTGGGCACCATCTTCGCCCTGCAGATGGTGGACCGCAGCTTTGGACCGGTGCTGCCGCTGTACCTGCGCGAGATTGGGCTCGCGTCGGGGCGTGTGCCTGTGCTGACCGGGCTGATTTTCAGCGTGGCGGCGGCGTCAGGTGCACTCGGCAATCAGACATGCCAATGGCTGCTGCAACGGATGCCGGCTCGTCGTTTGGTCACCATTGGTACCACCGTGGCGGCTGTCTCGGCGTTGGTGTTTGCGTGGGGCCCCACAGTGCCGATGTTGCTGGTCGCCTCGGCGGGTTTTGGCGCGGGGCTGGGCGTCTCGTTCACCACGATTTACACGACGGCAGGGCAGCGGGTGCCGGCCGAGTCTCGCGGCGTGGCATTTGGATACCTCACCACCGCGTCGCTGACAGGATTGGCCCTCAGCCCGGTGCTATCCGGGTTGCTCGGGGCGGTGACCATGCGCGGGATTTTTGTGGTGGATGCAATCGGACTCGGTCTGGTGGCGTGGGGCGTGCGACGAAGGATGCGATGAGCGGAAAGTGCATGCTAAACTCGAATCATCCATGAGTACTCGCCGCGGCACGACGAACCGGTCCGGCGTCGAGCGTGCGGCGCTGTTAACCCTCAGCACACGCGCGACGCGTGGTATTGATCCCGATAGCTCCCTTGACGAACTCGCCGGCCTGGTGACGGCTGCCGGTGGCGAAGTCGCGCTGCGCGCGATGCAGGAGCGTCCATCGCCTGATCCCGCCACATTGTTTGGCAAGGGCAAGGCCGAGGAGATGGCAGCCGCGTGCCAGGAGGCGGAGATCGACTTCGTGGTCGTCGATCACACGTTGTCGCCCGCGCAGGCTCGCAATCTGGAAAAAGTCTTCGACCGCCGCGTCATCGACCGCACCGAGCTGATTCTCGACATCTTCGCGCTGCGCGCGCGCACACGGGAAGGCAAGCTGCAGGTGGAACTGGCGCAGTTGCAGTACCTGCTGCCGCGCCTGGTGGGCTCGAGTGCGGCGCTGTCGCGTCTGGGCGGTGGCATCGGCACCAGAGGCCCGGGTGAAACCAAACTCGAAACGGATCGACGCCGCATCCGGTACCGGATTGCCGCGCTCAAACGTGACATCGCCGAAGTGAGTGGACGTCGCAGCTACCTGCGCGCCCGTCGGCGTCGTGGGGAAGTGCCGACGGTGGCACTTGTCGGTTACACCAACGCGGGCAAGACGACGCTGTTTAACGCGCTCACAGGTGATGAGGCTGTGGTGTCGGACGCGCTGTTCGTCACACTCGATCCCCTCGTGCGGCGGGTGCGGTTGCCCGACGGGCAACAGATCATGATCGCCGATACCGTCGGATTCATCGACCGTTTGCCACACGCACTGGTGGCGGCGTTCCGCGCGACACTCGAAGAAGTGATCGATGCAGACCTGCTGCTGCACGTGGTGGATGCGTCGGCAGACGACCGCGAACGCCGCGACCGTGCGGTGCGTGACGTGCTCACCGAGATCGGTGCCGCCGAAGTGCCGACGCTTGAGGTCTACAACAAGTGTGACCGCCTCGACCCCCGTGACCGCGACCGACTCGCCGCATCGTCGGCCAACGCCGTCTGTGTGTCGGCCACGAAGAAGCAGGGCCTGCGGGGCCTGCTGGATCTGGTGACGTCGCGACTGGCGATGGATACCGAGACGGCCGTCTTTGAACTCGATTACACCGATGCGACTGACCGCCAGTTTCTCGCCGACGTGCATCGGCACGGGCAGGTCACCAGCCAGGTCTCCATGGGCGACCAGGTCACCGTCGAGGCCGAGGTGCCCAGGCGCTGGCTCGAGCGGTCGGGCCGCGTGAGAACTCCAGCATGACGTCACTGTGGCATCGCGCCGTCATCGGGATCGTGATCGCGGCCGGGGTGGCCGCGTGTGGCGCACCGTTGCCGCCGGCGATGCCCTCAGCGCCGCGGTATCCGGATGTGCCGGCGCTGGTGGTGCCTGCCCCAGTGACGGCGTCGGCGGACGTCCTCGCGCGACATGACTCAGCGTGGCGACGGTTTCAGTCCGGCGATCTGCGCGGCGCGACACGGGACTATCAGGCGGCACTCACGGCTGACCCTGCGTTTTATCCCGCGGAGGTGGGCTTGGGCTACGTCGCGTTCACCGAAGGGCGGTGGGAGGAGTCGGCTCGCGCGTTTGATGCGGCGCTCGCTCGGAATCCTGCGTATCGCCCGGCCCTGTCTGGCCGCGTGGAGACGGCGCTGTCAGCCAACGATCCTGTGGGAGCGATTCGTGCGTTGGAGTTGTGGCTGACCACGGAACCCGAGGGGCCGGCGCGTGACGATGTGCGCAGTCGGTTGGATGTGTTGCGCCTGCGGGCCGTGCAGGCCGAGTTGAACACCGCCATGACGGCGCGGCAAGCGAACCGTCTCGACGAGGCACAGGCGGCACTCGACCGCGCGCGAGAGATGGCCCCACAGAGTGCCGTCGTGTTGCGCGAAGTGGCGCGGGTGGAAGCCGCACGCGGGGCCTTCGACGAAGCAGAGCAGCACGCACGGGAAGCCATCGCGCTGGATGCAGGTGACCCCGAAGCCCACGCCGTGCTCGGCGAAGTGCTTGAGGCCCACGGACGGCTGCGCGAAGCGGCGGCGGCGTTCGAGCGGGCGATCGCGATTGACCCACGCTCCGAATGGCGCGAGCGGGTGGCGACGATCAACAGTCGTGCAGACTTCAACGCGCTGCCTGCCGAATTCCGTGGGATTCCATCGGCGCAGACGTTGACGCGTGGGCAGTTGGCGGCGTTGCTTGGTTCACGTCTGCAGACCGCCATTGAGCGTGCCCCGCGACGGGTCACCGTCGTGCTGACCGATGTGCGCAGTCACTGGGCCGCAGCGTGGATCCTGCCTGTCACACGTGCGGGCATCATGGACCCGCTGCCCAATCACACCTTTCAGCCAAACGCGGTCGTGCGCCGCTCCGATCTGGCACTCGTGTTGTGGCAGGCGATGCAGGTGCTGGGCAGCCACCGGACGGCCGACATCGCACGATGGCGGGAGGCGCGCCCCACGCTTGTGGACGTGCCGCGTGCACACCTCGCGGCCAACGCGATCGCCGCAGTGGTGGCCAGCGGCGCCATGAGCGCGGGCGATGACAACCGCTTCGGCCCGGGCCGTGCGGTCACCGGCGCCGAGGCGATTGCGGCCATCGCTCGACTTGAACAAATCGCCGGCGGCCGACGATGACGTCAGAGGTCTTTACTCCGGCCAACCTGCTCACGATTTCGCGCATGGTGCTCGTGCCCGTGTTCGCCCTCTTCATGTTGTACGGCCATCCCGGCTGGGCCCTCCTCACATTCATCGTTGCCGCCGTCACGGACCTGCTCGACGGTCTCATCGCGCGCTGGACGGGTCAGCAGACCCAATTGGGCACCTGGCTCGACCCGATGGCCGACAAACTGCTGCTGCTGACGGTGTTTGTGATCCTCACCATGCCCGGGTTTGGATTAACGCACCGGTTGCCGATCTGGCTGACCGTGCTGGTGATCAGCCGCGATGTGGGGATTGTGCTCACGGTCGCCATCATCAACCTCGCGGTGGCGCCGCGCACGTTCACCTCGTCATGGCTGGGCAAACTCGCCACGGCCACCTTTCTGGTCACCGGCTGCGCGACCCTCTACGCCAACTACGGCCCCTTCCCGCTGTGGATGCTCGATGTGCTCATCTACGCCTCCGCCGCGATCACACTCGTCTCGGCCGCCGACTACCTCCGCCGCATCATGCGCGGCTGACGGACCCTCCCGGCAGGGTGTTTCGCCTGACGGTTAATGGTTCATCGGTTCATGGTTCCGCGGTGCCGTTCTGGGTTCTGAGGTGCTTGGTTCGGGGTGCGAAGTGCACGGGAACTCGGCACCGACCCTGAACCCAGCACCAGGCACCCAGCACCACGCACCCCGAACGGCACCAGGAACCATGAACCGCGGAACCATGAACGAATTCGGCTATTCTTCTCTGCATCATGTTGGAAGCACTCAAACGGATGGGAGGCCAGAAGCCGGGCCCCCAGACCGACAACCAGGACCCTGTGTTGCTGGAGGTCCGCCGCGAGAAGGCCGAAGTCACCGCGATGTTCGAACGGGTGACGGCCGAGATCGGGCGTTTGGAGGAGGCGACGCGCACGGCAGCGACCGCCGCCGAGGCCGATGCGCAGAAGCAGCGTCAGGTCACCCAGCAGCTTGCGGCGCAGTCCCTGCAGTCGCGTGCCACCCTCGACACCCTCGCGGAAGAGCGTGAAGCCCTGGAATTGTTGCGCTCGGATGTGCAGCGCTCGGTTGCTGAACTGCATGAGGCGCGCGAAGCGACAGCTGAAGCCAACACGGGCCTGCTCAAGATGCGTGAGGCCGTCGCCGGCATCGTGGCCGATGAAGAGCGGCTCCGGTTGAATGCCCGCCAGGCCCGTGATGACGCCGAGGCCGCAGCGGCGGCCGTGCGTGAGGTGGAGCAGAAGCTTTCGGGGCTGACGCGGTTGCAGGATGTGGCTCGCACACTTGATGAGCGGGTCGGAGCGCTGAATGCGCTCGCCGAACACGTCACGCAGAAGTCCAAGGTGCTCGAACAACAGAAACACACGGTCGAACAGGCTATCGTCGGGGCGCACCGCCTCAACGAAATGGTGTCCACGATGGACGTGCAGGTGGCCAAGCTCGAGGAGAGCACACGGCAGGCGCAGCGGGCTGAGGAACAGGTCGATCGCGTCGAACGTCTGGTGCGTGAATCAGGCCAGCAGCTCGACGACGCGAATCGTAAGAAAGAGTCGTTCCTGGCCGAACTGGTGCGGCTTGATGAAGACCGGGGTCGCGTGCAGCAGTTTGTGGTGCGGTATGAAGACCGACTCGCCGGTGATCGCCGCGAGATGGACGGCGCACAGGTGCGCCTGGCCAACCTGCAGGAATCGGTGACCCGGCTGACGGTGGCGCACGAGGCGTTGGCCCTGCGCGAGCGCGATGTCGAGGCACTGGCGGTGCGCCTTACGGCACTCGATGGGCAGGTGACGACATTCGCCACCACGACCGAGGAGTTTGGTCGCAAGGTCACCGTGATCGAAACCATCAAGGCGGAGCTGACGCGGCTCGACGAAATGGCGCGACGTACCGCGTGGCAGATGGAGAGCCTCAAGGGCTCCCGCCAGGATCTGGAAGACCTGCGCGCAGACATTCAGGCCTTCTACAAGGAACACGGCGAGGCCGCGCAGCTGCGTGACCGGCTCTCAGCCGATCGCGCGACGCTTGAATCGTTCCTGGATCGCGCCACGGCCTTCGCCGGCACCATGCCCGAGCTCGATGCGCGGCTCAACGCCGTGCGCGAAAAATTGTCGTCGGTGGATGAAGGCACTCAGAAGGCGTCGAATCTGGTGTCCATTGCCGACAATCTCGACAAGCAGATGACACGCCTGGCCGGGTATCAGCAGTTCGTGGAGCGCGTGGAGGGCCGCCTCAATGCACTTAACGTGATGACCACTGACGTTGATCGCAAGCTTGATGAGCAGATCGCCCGGCGGTCCGAGATCGAGGCACTGCGCAGCCTGTGTGACGGTGTGAACCTGCAGGTGACCGACATCCGGCAGAAACTCGAAGGCGTCAGTCAGACGCAGACCACGCTGCTGCCAATCACCGCGCAGGTGACCGACCTGCGAGCGGGTGTTGAACGTGCGCAGACGCGTCTGGCGTCGGCGCTCAGGGACGAACGTGAGCTTGTTGCGCAAGAAACACGCGTCGCCGGCATGCTTGAGTCGGTGCGTCGGCTGGCCGGTGAAGCGTCTGAACGGCTGACGCAGGTTGAAGGCCTCGATGCTGCCGTCGAGCGCTCCACGATAATCAAAGATGCGCTCATGCAGGAACTGTCGACCGTGCAGGGCCGTCAGCGCGAAGTCGCAGGGCAGTTGGTGACTGCCGAGCATCAGATTGCGAAACTTGAGCAGGCGTTTACGCAGATCGAGGAACGACGCGATCAGGTCGCGTTTGCCGAGCGGCGCATCGGTACTTTCCAGGACCGCCTGCGCGATCTCGAAGCGCTGACGGGCGTGGTTGAAACACGGATGGCGTCACTCACCGGACAGGCAGACGCGCTCGACGCGCTGCGCCGCGAGGTGGATGGCGTACACGAAGTCGCCGCGCGGTCGAAGGCCGATCTCGAACATCTCGACGTGCAGCGTGGGGCCGTCTCAACCCTGCGTGCCCGTGTGGACGAGTTGCTCGCCACCGCCCGTGCGACCGACGAGCGCCTCTCCGACATCAATGCCCGTCGCCGCGTGGTGGACGAAGTGCAGCTCAAGGTCAACGTCATTACCGCGATGCTCGATGATGTGCGGGTGAATCTGGAGACGGTGGGCGAACAGCGCGCCGTCCTCGACCATGTGCTCGTCAACCTCGCCAAGCTCGACGACATGACGCAGGCCGCCCAGGGCACGCTCAAGGCGCTGCAGGCCGAGCGTGCGCTGGCCGAACGCATCGAGCAGGGCATCAAGACACTGCGCTCCCGCACGAGCCTCACAGAGCGCAAACAGGCGTAGAGGTCGTTCTATCCGATCTTGTTCTTGAAGTACGCGATGGTGGACGTCAGTCCCTCTTCGAGGCCAACCTTGGGCTCCCAGCCGAGGAGGGTTCGTGCGCGGGTGATGTCGGGTCGACGCACCTTGGGGTCGTCGGTCGGCAGCGGCTTGAAGACGAGCTGACTCTTGGAGCCGGTCATGCGGATGATCGTGCGGGCGATGTCTTCGATCGACATTTCGTGCGGATTGCCGACGTTGACCGGGTCGTTGGTGTCGGACGCCGCGAGCCGCAGGATGCCGTCCACCAGATCGGTGATGTAGCAGAAGCTGCGGGTCTGATCCCCACTGCCAAAGATGGTGACGTCCTCGTTGCGCAGCGCCTGCGCGATGAAGGTGGGCACCGCGCGGCCGTCGTTGATGCGCATGCGCGGGCCATAGGTGTTGAAGATGCGGATGATCTTCGTGTCGAGCCCGTGAAACCGGTGATAGGCCATCGTGATGGCTTCGGCGAACCGTTTCGCTTCGTCGTACACGCCGCGCGGGCCGATGGGGTTCACATTGCCCCAGTAGGTTTCCTTCTGCGGATGTTCGAGGGGGTCACCGTAGACCTCCGAGGTGGAGGCGATCACAAACCGGGCGCCTTTGGCTTTGGCCAGGCCCAGCGCATTGTGGGTGCCCAGGGCGCCGACTTTGAGCGTGGGGATCGGCAGTTCAAGATAGTCGATGGGACTGGCCGGGCTGGCCCAGTGCAGCACGAGATCCACCGGGCCGGAGACGTCGATGAAGTGCGTGACGTCGTGCCGGATGAACTGAAAGTCGCGGTCACGCAGATGTGCGAGGTTATTGAGATCCCCGGTCAGCAGGTTGTCGATGCCCACCACGCTGTGCCCGCCATCGAGCAGCGTCTCACTCAGGTGGGAACCGATGAAGCCGGCGGCGCCGGTGATCACTACACGCACGTTACTGTCCGCCTTCCACGGCCGCGCGTTGCAGTCCACGCATCACCGTCAGCCACATGATCTTGAGGTCGAGTCCGATCGACCAGTTCTCGATGTAATACAAGTCAAATTCGATGCGTTTTTCGAGCGACGTGTTGCCACGCCAGCCGTTGATCTGCGCCCAGCCGGTGATGCCGGCCTTCACCTTGTGCCGCAGCATGTACTGCGGAATCTGGTGTTTGAACTGTTCCACGAAGAAGGGACGTTCGGGGCGGGGGCCCACGATCGACATGTCGCCGGCCAGCACGTTCCAGAACTGCGGCAGTTCATCCACGTCGGTCTTGCGCAGCCAGCGCCCGATGCGTGTCGCCCGCGGGTCATCGTCGCGCGCCCAGATCGGGCCGGTGACTTCTTCGGCGTCGATCGGCATCGACCGGAACTTGTAGACCGTGAAACTCTTGCCGTCGAGGCCCATCCGTTCCTGGGTGTAGAAGATGGGACCGGGGGAACTGCGTTTGATCGCCAGGGCGATCAGCAGTCCGGGAATGGCACCCACGAGCACAACGAGCAGCGAGACCGCCACGTCCACGGCGCGTTTGATCAGGCTGTTGAAGCCGCGCAGCGGGACGTCGTTGATCGAAATGATGGGCAGGCCGTCGAGATCCTCAAGCCGTGACCGCAGCGCGATGAACTGCAGCAGGTCCGGCACCACATGCACTTCGATGACTTCACGGCTGGCGAACTCGACGACGCTCAACATCTTGACGTGTTCATCGAGCGGCAACGCGATGTAGAGCTCATCGATGTGTTCCCGTGCACACACATCAGGCGAGTCGGCCAGGGAGCCGAGAATCGGCATGCCGCGATATCCAATGCCGTCGGTGGTGGTGAAGCGGTCGTCGATGAAGCCGACGAGCCGGAAGCCGAGTTCTCCGTGTTCGAGGATGCGGTCAGCCACCAGACGTCCGAGTTCTCCGGCGCCGACGATCAATACCCGCCGCAGCCCGATGCCGGCACGCCATCGGCGACGCAGCTGGGAGCGGACGGCCTCGCGCATCCCAAACGTCAGCAACACGTTGAGCGCGAGGAACAACACCCACACCGCCTGGGAGACTTCCAGGTAGCCTTGGTCCTTGAGTGTGATCGGCAGGTAATAGGTCTGCACGTAGAGCGTGCCGGCGACGGCGACGAGCACCGTCAGCAGGGTGCCGACCAACACGGCGAAGAAGTCGTCGAGGCGGGTGCGGCCGCGGCGGAAGCGATACAACCGCTGTACGTGGAAGGCGATGGGCACCGTCAGCGCGACAAACGGCAGTACGGCGAGGTACTGCTCGAGCGGTGGTTGTCCCTTGGTGACCTCGATCAGGCCGGTTTCAAAGCGAATGAGGTAGGCGAGGACAAACGCGCCGGCCGCGCAGGCGATGTCGCCGAGGATGTGCAGGAGGACAAAGAGGCGGCTGAAGCGTTTTACCATGCGCCCGCCGTCTGCAGTGTTTCGGTGACACGCGCCGTGACCCCCTGTTCGAACCGTTCGACGCTGAAGCGGGCCGCGTGCGCCTGAAACTCGGCGGCCGACAGTGGCAACGAATCAACGCGAGCCATGGCGTCAGCAAGCGCGGCCGGGTCATCATCGTCCACGAGCAGGCCGGACACGCCGTGTTCCACCGTTTCGAGGGCGCCGCCGCGCGCGAGTGCGATGACCGGGCGTCCACACGCCAGCGCTTCCACCGGCGTGATGCCGAAGTCTTCTTCGCCGGGCAGGAGGGTGGCGCGGGCGCCGCGGTAGAGTTCGCGCAGGGCCTCGGGAGACACGTGGCCCAGAAAAGTGACATCGGGACCCGCGAGGGCACGAAGGCGCTCGGCGTCAGGACCGGTTCCGACGATCGTCAATGGGACTCCCAGCAGGGCGGCTGCGCGAATGGCCGTTTCAAGACGTTTGTACGGCACCAGCGCGGACACCACCAAAAAATAGGCACCCGGTCCGGTTGTACCCGGCGTGAAAAAGTGCGTGTCCACGGGCGGGTGCAGGACGGTTGCCTGCCGATTATAGTACCGCGTGATCCGGCCCGCAACGTGCGCGGAGTTGGCCAAAAAGCGATCCACGCGAGGCGCGGTGCCGCGATCCCAGCGGGCCAGGGCGGCCATGACCGGTCGCGCAGCGGCATGCCCGAGCCGACCCAGCCTCGCCACCCCGAAATACGCCTCGAACTGGTCCCACGCGTAGCGCATGGGGGAATGGCTGTAGCAGATGTGCACGGCCCGGCCGGTGGGCACCACGGCCTTCGCAGCACAGTGACTCGTCGAAATCACCACATCCACATCGTCGAGGTCGAACTGTTCGATGGCGAGGGGAAACAAGGGCAGGTAGTGGCGGTACAGACGCGCGGGCAGGGGCAGATGCTGGATCCAGGAGGTGCGGATCCGCCGCTGTTCGATCAGCGCAGACACCGACCCGGGCGTGTGCACGAGCGTGAGCAGGTCGGCGTCGGGCAGGAGCCGGCACAACGACTCAAGCACCTTTTCGCCGCCGCGCATGCCGGTGAGCCAGTCGTGCACGAGCACGACGCGACGTCCTGCGAGGGCCTCACGCATTGAGCACCGAGTGATACACCTCACGCGTGCGGGCGGCGGCGTCGGTCCAGGAGAAGGCGCGCGCCCGGGTATACCCACGGGCGATCAACTCCCGGCGCAGCGTCGGCTCGTTGAGGACGCGGGCCATCGCCGCCGCGATCGCCTTCGGGTCGTGCGGATCCACAAGCAGCGCGGCGTCGCCGACGACTTCAGGCAGCGACGACACGTTGGACGTGATCACCGGTGTGCCGCTGGCCATCGCCTCAAGCGGTGGAAAACCAAACCCTTCAAAGAGGGACGGGAACACAAAGATGGACGCGAGTTTGTACAACGCGGCCAGGGTGGCGTCGGGCACAAAGCCGAAGAAACGGACGTGGGCGTGCAGGTGGTGGCGATGCACGAGTCGACGCAGGCCCGGATACTTCGAGAGTTCGTCACCGATAATGAGCAGTTTCAGGTCCTGATGGCCGTCCTGCCGCAGCAGCGCGAAGGCGTCGATGAGGCGCTCGACGTTTTTGTGCGGCTTGATGTTACCGGCATACAGGATGAACGGCGCGTTGAGCAGAAAGCGCTCGCGCACCTGCGACACCGCGTGTTCGTCAGGGGCGGAGTGGTAGCGCGCGTCCAGACCGTTGTGAATCACCTCGATCTTCGACGCCGACGTATGCAGGTAGTGCTGGATGTCGTCTTTCGAGGCCTGCGAGACTGTGATGATACGTTTGGCGCGGTTGGCCCCGATGGCCATGAACGTCTTTGCGTAGAGATGCGCCATTCGGTTGGGCAGATACTGCGGAAACCGCAGGTGGATGCAGTCGTGAATGGTCACCACCACCGGGCACCCGACCAGGGGGGACACGACGTAGTGGGGCGCGTGAAACAGGTCCACCTTCGCCCGACGCAGGTCCATGGGCACGGTCAGCTGTTCGCGAATGGAATAGTTCGCCGAGGTGTCGGGCCACGCCTCAAACGACGGACCCAATGCCCGCACAAACTCAGCATCGTCCGGGTGGCAGATGAGCACGTAGGTGTCGCTGGTGGGCTGCCGGGCGAACTCGCTGACCAGATTTCTGACGTACGTGCCAATGCCGTAGTCATGCAGTTTTCTGGCGTCGATGGCGATTCGGGCCGGCACTTGGGGATCTTATCCTGCCTCGTAGGAGTGGAGCTTCGCGAACAGTAGCCCCCGGAAGGATCACCATGAGGCTCCATGAGGTTCCATGAGGGAATGCCTGTCAGTGACTGTGAGGGTTGGGGGGCCAGGCGAAGCCTGGCCGTGCGGGAGGAGGGTGGCCGGGAACGAAAGAGACGTGAACAAGACACCCGACGTCTCTTTCGTTCCCGGCCACCCTCCTCCCGCATCTGCCGCCTATGGCGGCACCCCAACCCGCTCCCCAAGTGTCCGTGTCTTTGCTCTCGATGACTCTTGTCTCCCTGTGTGTCGAGTCGTGCATTCCTCATGGATCCTCATGGAACCTCATGGTGGATCGCACGATTGATCACTCTGGCGCTCGCCCTCGGAGTCTGAGCCACGCACGGAGGACGGGTGCCCAGTGGGGGAGGTGTTTGTCGTAGAAGGCGACGTGGCTGCGGTCGTAGAGCGGGGAGGGCCGGGCGCCTGTGGCGGCGAAGGAGCGGCCACGGCGATGGATGACCTCTGAGGCCGGGGTGAACAGGCACCGTCCTCCACCGGCGCGCACAGTGGCGCAGAAGTCCACATCCTCCTCGTACATGAAGTACCGCTCGTCGAGCAGGCCTGCGGCGACGGCTGCGTCGCGACGGACGAGCAGGCACGCGCCGGTCACCCAGTCCACCCATCGCTCCTGGCTCGTCCACCGCTGCACCATGCGCTGCGTCGAGGGACTCCGCCTAGCCGCGAGGCGCATCCGCACGGCCTGTCGGGCTTCGGCGACCGGCGAGAGCATCGGGCCCCACGAGATCTCCGGCTGACCGTCAGCATCCACGAGTCGGGGCCCGGCCACGGCGGCTCCGGTCGTCTCGAGTCGCTCGACAAGGCGGTCCAGCGCACCCGCCGGCACGACCGTGTCCGAATTGAGCAGCAGCACCAGCGGCGCGTTCGTGCGCCGAATCCCGACGTTGTTGGCGGCCGCAAACCCGACGTTGGTGTCCAGCGCCACCACGTCCACTGCCGGAAACTGTGCACGCACCATGGCGACGCTGTCGTCACTCGAGGCGTTGTCAACGACACAGATGTGATGCGGCCGCGCCGGAGGCGTGGCGTGCAACGAGGCAAGGCACGCCAACAGGTCGTCGCGTGTATTGAAGTTGACGATGAGGATGTCGAGAGCGGTCATGTGCGCGCTCCGGCCGTTTCGAGAGCCGTGCGCACGACGTGTGCCGTGTGTGCCCACGTGAAGGCCGACAATCGCTCGCGGGCCGCCTCCACACTCCGCGCGTGCGCGGCGTCGTCACTCAGCAGCGTCGTCAGAGCCGCAGCGATGGTGGGGACGTCGAGCGGGACTCGTGTGACCGCGTCTCCGTAGACCTCGCGTGCGACCGGCGTGTCGAGCAGCACCGACGGCACACCGTGGGCAGCGGCCTCCATCGGCGTCATGGCGAATCCCTCGTAGTCCGAGAGAAACGCGAAGGCCCGCGCGGAGTCGTACAGGGCGTCGAGCTCGGCGTCAGAGACATACGGATGCCAGGTGACACGGTCGCCGACACCCGCTGCCTGAGCCAGCTGCTGTGGATCGACGTGTGGTCGTGTCTTGTTGCCGCCAACAAGTACCAGGCGGGCATCGGGGACACGTGTCGCGACCTGGGCAAAGGCGGCGATCAGCTCCGGCACATGTCGGCGTGTGAAGAGCGTGCCGACCGAGAGCACCAGCCGTTCGCGCGCGGCGACCGGAGGGCCAGCCTGACACGGTGGGGCGCCTTGCGGGGCGAGCACGATCTGCGCGCGTGGCACGCCCAACCAGCGTGTTATTTCGTCGGCAGAAAATGCCGAGACGGTGAGCAGTTGTGCGGCGCGGCGTGCACTGGCACGAGTGAGCAGTCGGCGTCGCAACCCTTCGCGCCAGTGGAACCCATCCGGCTGCGCACAAAACGACACGTCGTGCACGATCAAAACCGTGGGACAGGGCGACCGCAGCGGCGCGGTGTACGCCGGTGCGAGCAACACGTCCACGTGCGTGCGTCGGAGTGCGGCGGGCAACACTGTTTGTTCCCACCACGTGCCGGCGACCTCTGCAGGTGTGATGTCCACGGTGAGGTCGAGTGGCAGCGCCGTGACCCACGGCGGGGGAGGCGCGTGCATGAAGAGGCGCAGTCGATGGGGGAATCCTTCGGCGGCCCACGTCTGCAACACCCCGGCCACATACCGTCCCACGCCCGTGGGTTGCCCGGCCAGCTCGCGCGCGTCGATACCGATGTGCAGCGGCTTATCCACGTTGCCGCCTTGTGAACGCATCGTGTGCCAGCATCCACGCCTCACGGGTGCGGGCGGCGGTGTGTGTCCACGAGAAGTCCTGCGCGCGACGCCAGCCGGCCTCGCGCAGCTGATTGCGCACCGCGCGACCCGTGACGACTGTTTCGAGTGCTGCGCACAGCGCGTCCGGGTCGGTGGCGTCGCACAGCAGGCCGGCACCACCCAGCACCTCTGGGAGCGCGCCGGCATTCGCCGCCACGACAGGCACACCGACGGTCATCGCCTCAAGCGCGGGTAACCCGAAGCCTTCGGTGTGTGAGGGCATCACCAGAGCGAGAGCGGAGCGATAGGTATCGAGTCGCACATCGGGATCGACGTACCCGAGTACATCGACGCGCCCCTGCAGGTCCGCGTCTTTGGCGCGCGCCAGCAACACGTCGGCACCCGGGCCGGGGCCGCCCGCCAGCACCAGTCGCGGCGTGGCGAGTCCCGCCGAGTCGCGACGTGCGAGCAGCCGGGCGTAGGCGTCGAGTAGCCCGGCCACGTTTTTGCGAGGCTCAAGCGTGCCGAAAAACAACAACACGCCGTCGGCGGGTTCGTCCATGCGTTTCGGCCACGCTGGTCGTCCGTGCGGCACCACCACCACGCGCGACGCGGGCCGACCGGTGAGTATCTCGATGTCGGCAGCGGTGGCGGCTGAGACGGCGATCACGGCATCGGCGTCACGGATGTGCTGCGGCGCAAGGCGCGGGTAATCCCGCCGAATCTCGGCGCGTGTTCGTTCCGGATGGCGCAGGAAGTCGAGGTCATGCACCGTGACCACCTGCGCGGCACGGCGGGTCGGCAAGCGAATCGGGTGCGCAGCATGCACGACATCAAACGAGAGTCCGGTCACCAGTTCGATCGAAGGCCATTGCCAGTGATGCCAGGCGTAATTGAGCAGGCGCACGGGCACGCGTCGGTCGGCGAGCACCGCACCAGGCACGGCCGCGCGATCAATCCGATCGCGCCATGACGAGGAAAACAGCGTCAGGACGTCCGGAGGGGTGCCCGAGCCGGCCAGCAGGGCAGTGGCCAGTTCGTGCACATATTCGCCGACGCCGGTTCGCTGGCGCAGCGCCGGTCGGTAATCGAGCAGGATCCGCACAGGATAGTGTCGCGCATGATCAGCCATAACTCCTTGTGTGTCAATTGATTGACTGTATTCTCAGGTGCGTGGTACCGTGTGGAGTTTCCTGAGGCTGTTGTGGGGTGAGTATGCGCATAGCGGTGGTCGGTACGGGGTACGTCGGGTTGGTGGTCGGGGCCTGTTTTGCGGAGACGGGCAACCAGGTGGCCTGCGTGGATCGCGATGACGCAAAAATCCGCGGACTACGTCGCGGTAAAATTCCAATTTTTGAACCCGGGCTTGAGGAGTTGGTCAAACGCAACGCTGCGGAGAAGCGACTGACGTTCACCAAGGACCTCGCCGACGCGGTGAAAAAAGCCGATGTGATTTTTATTGCTGTCGGCACGCCGATGGGTGAAGACGGTTCTGCCGACCTGCGGCATGTGATCGGCGCGGCGAAGGAAATTGCCCGTGCGATGAACGGCTACAAGGTGGTCGTCGACAAGAGCACGGTGCCCGTTGGCACGTCGGAGCTGGTGCGCGAGGCGATTCGCCGCGAGACGACGCATCCGTTTTCGGTGGTGTCGAACCCGGAGTTTCTCAAGCAGGGCGCAGCGGTCGAAGATTTCCTCAAGCCCGATCGTGTCGTCATCGGTGCGACCGATCCCCGCGCGGCCGAAATCATGGTGGAGCTGTATCGTCCGTTCACCCGGACCGGTGCGCCCATCATGGTGATGGATTGTGCGAGCGCGGAATTGTGCAAGTACGCCGCGAACGCCATGCTGGCCACGCGTATTTCGTTCATGAACGAAATTGCGAATGTGTGTGAACTGTTCGGCGCAGATGTCGACATGGTGCGGCAGGCGGTGGCGACCGACTCGCGCATCGGATCCGCGTTCCTGTTTTCCGGCGTCGGGTACGGTGGCAGCTGTTTCCCGAAGGACGTCCAGGCGATCGTCAAGTTCTCGGCCGACAAGAAGTACAAGTTCCGCGTGCTGGAGGCCGTTGAGCAGGTCAACAAGATCCAGAAGCAGCGGCTGCTGGTGAAGCTGGATCGCGTGTTCGGCAAACCCGCCAAGTCGGGCAAGGGGGCGAAGTCACTCGCCGGCAAGACGATTGCCGTGTGGGGATTGGCGTTCAAGCCGCGCACCGACGACATGCGCGAGGCGCCCGCGATTCCGATCATCGAGGGGCTGTTGGCACGTGGTGCCAAGGTGCAGGCGTACGACCCCGAAGCGACGACGTCCGCTCGACGGATTTTCGGCACGAAGATCACGTATGCGAAGAACGCGTATCGCGCGCTGGCCGGCGCTGACGCGTTGTTGATCGTGACGGAGTGGAACGAGTTCCGTGAGCCGGACTTCGTGAAGATGAAGAAGGCGATGACGCAGCCGCTCATTCTGGACGGCCGCAATCTTTACCATCCCGCGCAGGTGCGCGGGGCAGGATTCACCTACCACTCGATTGGCCGCCCCTAGCGTCTTTGTCACCGGTGGGGCCGGATATATCGGCAGTCACGCTGTGCTGGGTCTGGCGGCAGCGGGGCACGACGTGTGGGTGTTTGACAACCTCTCGGCCGGTCACGCCGAGGCGGTGGCGCGGATTCAGGCGGCACATCCCGCACGTCGGATCACGCTGATCGAGGGCGACATCACGGACCGCGTCGTCGTCACCGATGCGTTGCGGACGGCGGCACCGGCGGCGGTGATGCACTTCGCCGCCCGTCTGTCGGTCGGCGAGTCGATGCGGGAACCCGCCGCCTATTACCGCACCAACGTGATTGGCACCTTGACGCTGCTCGAGGCGATGGCCGAGTGCGCCGTGCGCCACATCGTGTTTTCCTCCACGGCGGCGACGTTCGGCGAGCCCACGCAGACGCCCATCGACGAGACGCATCCCCAGCAGCCCATCAATCCGTATGGCGAGACCAAACTCGTGGTCGAGCGCACACTCGCACATCTGGAACGTGCGACCGGACTGACCTCGGTCATCTTTCGCTACTTCAACGCCGCCGGGGCCGACCCGGGCGGACTGATCGGCGAGGACCACACGCCGGAAGACCATCTCATCCCCCGCGCGATTGGCGCGGTGCTGGGGGGCGACCCGTTGCACGTCTTTGGCGACGACTACCCGACGCCCGATGGCACCTGCGTGCGGGACTTTGTGCATGTGACCGATTTGGCGGCGGCGCACCTGGCCGGCCTCGGTCGACTGCTCGCGGGAGACGGCAGCCGCGCCTACAATCTCGGGATGGGCGACGGCGTCTCGGTGCGGGAAGTTGTGGACACGGTGGCACGCGTCGCTGGCCGTCCCGTGCCGCATGTGATGGCGCCCCGGCGTGCCGGCGATCCGTCACGTCTGGTGGCGTCAAGCGCCCGCGCGCGCACCGAACTTGGATGGACGCCGCAGTACGGGGATCTCGAGACGATCGTGCGCACGGCCTGGCAGTGGCACACCCGCCATCCCGAAGGGTACAGGACCCGCGCGTGATCGAATTCCGTCGGCTACTGACCTACGCGAGGCCCTACCGCGGCCGGATGGCGCTCGCGGTGGTGGCGATGGTGTTATACGCCCTCGGCGCTCTGGGATTCGTCAAACTCGTCGAACGGATCTTCGATGAGGTCCTCGTGCCAAATCCCGGCAACGTGGCGCTGGTGATCTCCGCGCTCCTGGCCGTGTATCTCATCAAGGGACTGGGGGCGTATGCCTCGTCGTACCTGATGACGGATGTCGGCCAGCGGGTGGTGATGACGCTACGCAACGAACTGTACGGCCACATGCTCGATCAGTCGGCGGCGTTTTTCTCGAGGCGCACATCAGGACAGCTGATCTCACGCATCACCAATGATGTGGGCCAGATCCAGACGGCGGCATCCGAGACCATCGCGGACCTGACGCGTGAGTCGCTCACGGTGGTGGGCCTGGCGATCTTCCTGTTTTCTCTCGATGCGAATCTTGCGGTGATCTGTGTCGCCGTCATTCCTCTCGTGGTGTATCCGCTCGTGCGTCTGGGTCAACGGGTCCGCAGCATCACGCGACGGGGACAGGAGCATCTGGAACACCTGACCCACCTGGCCAATGAAGGGCTCACCGGCCATCGCATCGTGAAAGCCTTTGGCGCAGAAGCACGAGAGACCACACGGTTTGCGACGGCGGGCGCGTCCCTGTATCGCACCAACATGCGTGTCACCGGTGTGATGGCCGCGTTGCCACCTTTGATGGAGTTTATTGGCGGTCTTGGTGTGGCCGGGGCGTTGTACTATGCCTCACGCAAGATTGAGTCGGGCGATTTGACCACCGCGCAGTTTGCCGCGTTCCTCGCCGCTGCCATCTCGATGTACGCGCCAATAAAAAAACTCAGCCGAGTGAACGCCGGTCTGCAGCAGGCCATCGCCGCCGCGCAGCGTATCTTCGAGATGCTCGACACGCACACCGAAGTCACTGAACGACCCGGTGCCGCGGCGTTGCCGCGCGCGCAGCAGGGCGTCGAGTTCCGCGATGTGGCCTTTGCGTACGACGACCGCCCCGAGAAGTTCGTGCTGCGACACGTGTCTTTCTCCGTGAAGATCGGCCAGGTCGTCGCCATCGTTGGGCTGAGCGGCGCCGGTAAGACCACCCTCGTGAATCTGATCCCTCGTTTCTACGACGCCACTGAAGGCGCGGTGATGATCGACGGAGTGGACATTCGCGACGTCACGCTCGCCTCACTGCGCGACCAGATCGCGCTCGTGACCCAGGAGACGGTACTCTTCGACGAGACGATCGCCGCCAATATTGCGTATGGCAAGCCGACGGCGTCGAGAGCCGAGATCGAGTCAGCCGCCCGTGCGGCACACGCGCATGAGTTCATCACTCAGCTGACCGGCGCCTACGATGCCAGGATCGGAGAACGCGGCCAACGCCTCTCCGGTGGTCAACGGCAGCGCCTGGCAATTGCACGTGCGATTCTGACCAACTCGCCGCTGCTGGTGCTTGATGAAGCTACATCAGCACTCGACTCCGAATCCGAAAAGCTCGTACAGGCCGCGCTGGTGAATCTCATGCGCAACCGCACCACGTTTGTGATCGCCCATCGGCTGTCTACGGTGCGCAATGCCGACCTGATCGTGGCGCTGGAACACGGCCTTGTCGCCGAGGTGGGCAGCCACGACGAGTTGGTTGATCGCCCGGGCGGCGTGTATGCGCGACTGCACGCGTTGCAGGTGCTTGATGACCGGAATGGTGAGGGAGAATCGTGATTCGATCGATGACAGGCTTTGCCACGGTAAGCCGCGAGGACGAAGGCGCCGCGGTGAGTGTGACCATCAAGTCGGTGAACCATCGGTTTCTCGACATTCAGATCAAAGCCCCGTCATCGCTGGCCGGACTTGAGAGCCGCATCAAGACACTGATTCAACAGCGCCTCACCAGAGGCCGGATCGAAGTGCAGATCGCGTGCGACGACACCTCGGAGCCGGTGCGTGAGGTCACGCTGAACGAAACACTGGTCAGCCAGGTGCATGCCGTGATCGACGCGGCGCGCGAAAAGGGCCTGGTCACCGGCAGCCTGACCGCGTCCGACTTGCTCCGCATTCCGCACGCGCTCGACATCCGGCTGGCCCCTGCGCCCGAGACGCCGACGCAGATGGCGACCGTGGTGGAGTCGACGATGGGGGAGGCGCTTGACGCGCTGGTGGTGATGCGCGACACCGAGGGCGGGTTTCTTGCGACGGACCTCGAACGACGCATCCAGACGCTCCTGACGTTTGTGGATACCGTGGAAGCCGGGGCCGCAGCCGGCCAGGCGGCCCTTGAGGTGCGACTGCGGGAGCGGCTGGCGGCGATGCCCTCCGACCTGCAGTTGGACCCGGTGGCGGTCTCCCAGGAGGTGGTGCGATTTGTCGCCCGGTCGGATATCCACGAAGAAATCGCACGGATGCGCGGGCATGTGGAACACTGGCGATCACTGGCCAACGGCCCGGAACCGTGTGGTCGGAAGCTGGATTTCCTCGTGCAGGAGATGAATCGGGAGATCAACACCATCGGCTCCAAGGCCGAAGGGCTGTCAGTCACTGAACTGGTGGTCGCCGCCAAGGCGGAGCTCGAACGGGTCAAGGAACAGGTGCAGAATGCCGAATAACGCCCCGGCGGGACTGCTGTTTGTGGTGTCGGCGCCCAGTGCGACCGGCAAAACCACGGTGATCGAACAGCTCGTCCAGCTGGTGCCCGGCCTGCGCATGTCCCGCTCCTACACCTCGCGCGACCGGCGTGAGGGGGAATCCAACGGGGTCGACTATAATTTCATTAGTCGGGACGCGTTCGAGGCCCAGATTGCCGACGGGGGATTCCTGGAGTGGGCCGACGTCTTCGGCAACTTCTACGGGACAAGCCGCCTCGAAACGGAACGACGCCTGGCGCAGGGCGAAGACCTGATGTTGGTGATCGACGTGCAGGGTGCGCGGCAGGTGCGGGCATTGTTGCCGGAGACGATCACCATCTTCATGTTGCCCCCGTCCTACGAGGTGCTTGAGGAACGGCTGCGCAAACGCAGCGCGGACCCCGAGGAGGCGATGACACGCCGACTCGCCACGGCTCGTCAGGAAGTCTCAGCCGTCGAGGCCTACGACTACGTGGTGGTCAACGATGTGCTCGAGCGTTGTGTAGGGGAATTGGCCGGAATCGTGATGGCCGAGCGCGCCAGGTTGGCGCGACGTCGTCACGTCATCCAGCCCATCATCGAATCGTTTGAACGAGGATCTCATGACTGAATCACCAAAGATCAACAATCCCGAAAGTCGTTTTGAGTTCGTGTCGATCGCCTCGCGGCGCGCACACCAGTTGCTGCGTGGCTGCCTGCCGAAGGTCGAAGGCTCCGCGCAGCCGGCGCGCCGTGCGCAGCAGGAAGTCGCCGCTGGCGTGGTCGCACGTGTGGCCAAGACCGACGATGAGGAACTCGTCCCGGTCGCACCGGCCACCACCGCCGAGTAGTTGCGTTCCACGTCCATGACGCAGCCGGATGCACAACCGCCCCTGATCGGGCTGGGAGTCTCAGGCGGCATCGGCGCGTACAAGTCCGTTGAGGTGGCGCGCCTGCTGCAGAAGCGGGGGTACGCCGTGCAGGTGATCATGACGCGCAACGCGCGTCGGTTCATCGGTGCACTGACGTTCGAGGCGATCACGCAGCGGCCTGTGATCACCGGGCAGTGGGCGGCCGGCATGAACGCCGACATCGAACACATCGCCCTGGCCACCGACATGAAGGCGCTGGTCGTGGCGCCGGCCACGGCCAACGTCATCGGCAAGTTTGCCAACGGTCTGGCCGACGACTTCCTGAGTGCGTTGTATCTCGCCACGCGTGCGCCCCTGGTGCTCGCGCCCGCCATGAACACGGTCATGTGGGAACACCCGGCCGTCCGCGCCAACCTCGCCACACTCGCCACCAGAGGCGCCACGCTCGTGGAACCCGGTGAGGGCTACCTCGCGTGTGGCTGGGTCGGCAAAGGCCGTCTCGCTGAGCCCGCTGAGATTGTAGACGCCGTGGAGCGGGTCGTTCGTGGCCGTGAGGGCGCAGCGACGGGTTCGCTTGCGGGTCGTCGTGTGATCGTGACCGCTGGACCGACACTCGAAGATCTCGATCCCGTGCGTTTCCTTGGCAATCGCTCCAGCGGCCGGATGGGGTTTGCTGTCGCACGCGATGCTATGCGCCGCGGCGCCGAGGTGCATCTGATTGCAGGGCCCACAACCGTGGAGCCGCCGGCGGTGACGACACTCACGCGTGTGCGCACTGCGGCTGAGATGCATGCGGCTGTCATGGGAGCCGGCACAAGTGCAGACGTGGTGATTATGGCTGCGGCCGTGGCCGACTACACACCCGCTGGTGGAGCACAGGGCACCAAAATCGAAAAGAGCGGCGCCATGACGTTGCAGCTCGAGCGCACGGTCGACATTCTGGCCGCGCTCGGCGAGGCGCGTGGCACGAACACGCGGCCGGTCCTTGTAGGATTTGCCGCCGAAACCGGCGACCCGGTGACACGCGCCAGTCAGAAGCTGCAATCCAAACGTGTCGACCTCATCGTCGCCAACGACGTCTCGGCAGAGGGCAGCGGTTTTGATGTCGCCACGAACCAGATCACGTTTGTCGACGGTGCAGGCCCAGAGCCCCTGCCGTTGATGTCGAAGGATGCCGCCGCGTCGGCGATTCTCGACCGTGTAGAGCGGTTGCTCACATGAATGACGACGTGCGGGAACATTTGAAGTATTACCGCGACCTCGGCGTGGCCGGCGTCACGACGGATCCCGCATGGCGCCAGCGCGCAGGTGCACCCGAGCACGAGAGCACAGGAGCACCCGAGCACATGAGCACAAGCGCACAAGAGCACCAGAGCACCGGAGCACCTGAGCACGAGAGCACCCTTGAAGCGATTCGCTCCGAGATCGGCGACTGCACCCGCTGCAAGCTGCATACCCTTGGCCGAACGAAGATCGTGTTCGGCTCCGGCAATCCGAACGCCGATTTGATGTTCGTCGGCGAAGCCCCTGGCGCCGATGAAGACGAACAAGGCGTGCCGTTTGTCGGACGGGCTGGGCAGTTGCTGACCAAGATCATCGAAGCGATCGATTTGCGGCGCGAAGACGTGTACATCGCGAACGTGATCAAGTGCCGACCACCGGCCAACCGGAACCCGGAGCCGGATGAAATCGCCACGTGTGAGCCGTTCCTGTTCAGGCAGATCGATGTGATCAAGCCGAAGGTGATCGTCGCGCTTGGCACCCATGCGGCGCATACGCTGCTGCGCACCGATGTGCCGATTTCGCAGATGCGCGGCAAACAGTACGAGTATCGCGGCGCCATCCTCATCCCCACCTTTCATCCGGCGTACCTGTTGCGGAGTCCCGATCGGAAGCGGGATGTCTGGGACGACATGAAGCTGGTGAAATCCCTCCTGACGACAACCGAGTGAGCGAGCGCTGCGTCTCGGTCGGGGTGCCCGTGCCCGGCCTGGGACGCCTCACATACCGGGTACCGGCCCATCTCTCGATGCCCGTGCGCGGCGCCCGCGTCATCGTCACACTCGGCTCACGACGTGTGACCGGTTGCGTCATCGAGGCCGGTGTCGCGGCGCCTGAATCCGGCACATTAAAAGACATTGTGGAGGTGCTTGACGCAGACGCCTTCCTGCCTGAATCGGTGGTCGCGCTCGCGTTGTGGGTGGCCGAGTATTACGCGGCGGGTCCGGGCGACGCGCTGGTCAACGCCCTGCCACCCAAGTCGCGCAAGGGCGAGGCGTCGGCGTTTCGTCGTGTGCCTGTGGCCGAGTGGGCGGGCGCTGACGCGACTGAGCTCCGTGGTGAGAAACAACGTGTAGCGGCCGAGGTGCTGCGGGCGCGGCCGGAAGGGGTGCCGCTGTCAGAGTTGCGCACGGCCGGTGTGAGCACCGCGACGGTACGCTCGCTGGAGCGTGCGGGCCTTGTGCGCGTGCGTGACGAGATCGTGGAGCGTGATCCCTTCGAGGCGGTCGGCGGGGCGGACGGCACACGGTGGACGCTCGACGGCACGACGCCGACCAAGCGTGATCTCACGCCCGAGCAGGCGCAGGCGTTCCGGCATCTGGAAGAGGCGGTCGTCGTCGGGTTGTTCAAGACGATCCTGCTGCAGGGCGTGACCGGCAGCGGCAAGACCGAGCTGTACCTGCGGCTGGCGGAGCTCGTGTTGCAGCGTGGACGCCGCGTGCTGGTGATGGTGCCCGAGATTGCGCTGACGCCGGCGGTTGCCGGGTTGTTCCGTGCGCGCTTCGGTCGCCGCGTCACCATTCAACACAGCGGCCTGTCGGACGGAGAGCGCCACGATCAGTGGCATCGCATCCGGCGTGGTGAGGTGGAAGTGGTGATCGGCACCCGGTCGGCGATCTTCGCCCCCCTCGACAACATCGGGCTGATCATTGTGGACGAGGAACACGACCACGCCTACAAACAGGAAGAAGCGCCGCGGTATCAGGGGCGGGATGTCGCTGTCGTGCGTGGACGCATGGAGCAGGCCGTGGTGCTGTTGGGCAGCGCCACGCCTTCGCTCGAGTCGGCATCAAATGCGGCCGCTGGTCGCTACGACCACCTGACACTCACGCAGCGGGTCTGGAATCGACCGCTGGCCGAGGTGCGGCTGGTGGACATGCGTCAGGAGTTCGCCACGCATGGGGCGGACGTGATGATCAGCCAGCCGCTGTGGGACGCGCTCACGCTGCGCCTCTCACGCGGAGAGCAGTCGATGATTCTGCTCAACCGGCGCGGGTTTGCCACGGTGGTGTTCTGCCGGCAATGTGCGGCCACGATGGAGTGTCCGCATTGTTCGGTGACGCTGACGTATCACCGCATGGCGCGCAAAGTGCGGTGCCACTATTGCAACTACGCGACGGTCATCCCGAAGGCGTGTGGCACGTGTGGCGGCGAGTTTCTCGAACAGTCCGGCTTCGGTACTGAACGAGTGGAAGCCGAGGTGCGCGCGCGGTTTCCCGGGGCGCGCATCGTGCGCGTGGACCGCGACACGATCCGTCGCCGCGGTGCGATTGCCAAGGTGCTCAATGCGGTGGCGCGCGGGGACGTGGACATTCTCGTCGGCACCCAGATGATCGCCAAGGGCCACGACTTTCCGTCAGTGACCCTTGTCGGCGTCGTGTCGGCCGACGTGGGCCTCGGCGTGGCGGACTTCCGCGCGGCCGAACGTACGTTCCAGTTGCTGACGCAGGTCGTGGGCCGTGCTGGTCGCGGCGACATGGCAGGGGAGGCGATCGTGCAGACCTTGTATCCCGACCACTACAGCGTCAAGGCCGCCGCGGCACAGGACTACGCCACCTTCTACACACAGGAGATCGACTTCCGCACGCGCATGCGGTATCCGCCGACGATCGGCTTGATCAACGTGGTCGTGCGCGGCAACTCGCTTGGCAAGGCGATGGAGGATGCGCAGGTACTGGCCGTGGCGACACGCCACGCCAGTCCACGCGCCACGCTGCTGGGTCCGGCCCCGGCGCCGCTGTCAAAGATTAAGGACGAGTATCGCGCGCAGTTTTTCCTCAAGGGCACGCATCGTCGCGCGATGCGTGAAGCGATCGAACGTGCGCTCGCGCATCATCCCGAGTTGCGGCGCAAGACGACTGTGGATGTCGATCCGTATTCGACGAGTTAGTGCGCCTTCGGACACCGTGTAGTACGGAGCAGACGGGCTTCAGCCCGTCTGATGTCCGACGGGCTAAAGCCCGTCGGCTCCGAAAGAATTGCGAGTGCTCGAGTGCGAATCAGAATGTAATCGTGATCGGCTGCGGCGTGAAGCAGGCGATGAGAATGGCGAGCGCGAGCAGCGCGACCAGGATGCGGCCCGGCGACAGCGGCGTGTGGTCGTCCAGCGGGGCCGGGTGGCGGAAGCCCATGAAATAGCCCATGGCGGTAAGCATGACGGCCATGACGATCCAGCTTTGCGAAAACCAGGCGAGGGTGATCACCAGGCCGAGCGTGGCGACCGAGACCACCCACGAGCGGCGCCCGAGCACCGCGTAGGCGATGTGCCCACCGTCGAGTTGGCCGAAGGGCAGCAGGTTGAGCGCGGTGGCGAGCATCCCGAACCACGCAGCGTAGCCCAGTGGGTGGATGAAGATATCCGTACCGTCGAGTAACGGTCCGTGCACGAGTCTGGCGATCCACTTGAAGAGGTAGGGCTCGCCGAGCCAGATGCCAAACCCGCCCTCGGGCACCACGTCCACGGTCGAGAGCGAGATGCCTATCACCAGAAACGGCAGGAGCGTGACGAACCCCGCCAGCGGACCTGCCACGCCGATGTCGAACAAGGCGCGGCGCGAGGGGAACGGCTCACGGATCCGGATGACCGCACCGAGCGTCCCGGTCATCGGCAGGGGGGCCGGCAGAAAGTAGGGGAGGGTGCAGTCCACGTTGTGCCAGCGACAGGCAAAGTAATGCCCGAACTCGTGGGCGCCCAGAATCAACAGGATGGCAAACGAGTACCACGGCCCCACCAGCAACGTCGTCGTCGCGACGGTCGCGAGGAAGAGCAGGATCGGCGTGCGGAGCTTGTGCTGGAACTTGGGGGGCGGCGGGGTGACCGGGTACACCCAGACGGGCTGCGGGTCACTCACCGGAGATGTTCTGCAGGTCCTTGCCGGGTTTGAACCTGATCGTGCGCCCCGGCGGAATCTTCACTTCCTTGCCGGTGCGGGGATTACGGCCGATGCCACGTTTGCGGGGTTTGACCTGAAAGACCCCGAATCCGCGGAGTTCGATGCGATCCCCCTTCATCATGGAGGTGCGCATGGCGTCGAACACCGCGTCGACGGCCACTTCGGCCTTCACTTTGGTGATGTCCGCAATACGCGACACCTCGTTGACGATGTCGACTTTGATCATGAGTTACGGGGCACGTGATGTCTGTAAGTCACTATAAAGACGACTACTTACGGAGTCAAGTGCCCCCGTAACTGCTACACTGCTTGGATGTCCGCTCCAGGGGTGGGTCCCACCGTCGTTCTCGTCGGTCGGCCCAATGTCGGCAAGTCCACGCTCTTCAACCGCATCACCGGTGTGCGCCGCTCGATTGTGGCCCCCGTGGCCGGCACAACCCGCGACGTGGTGACGGCGCCCGCGGAGTGGTCGGGTCGCAACTTTACGCTTGTCGACACCGGCGGCCTGTTCGGCGCCACGACCGATCCGCTGCACGAACTCGTGGTGGATCACGGCATGCGCGCGCTGAAGTCGGCCGACGTCCTGATCTTTCTGGTGGATGGTCGCGAGGGACTCGTTATCGGTGATGAGCAGATCGCGCAGGCGATTCGCACGGTGAATTGTCCCGTGTTGCTCGCGGTCAACAAGGCCGACGACAAACGGTCCGTGGCGCGCGAGAACGAATTTCACAAACTCGGGTTCTCGAACCAGATGGGCGTCTCGGCTGAACACGGCACGGGCGTGTACGAGTTGCTTGATGCGTTGATCGCCGCGATGCCGGTCAAGTCCACTGAGCCTTCTGTTGAAGCCGAGCCGGAGATTCGTCTGGCGATTGTCGGACGCCCCAACGTGGGCAAGTCGTCGCTGGTGAATCGTCTGCTGCGTGAAGATCGCGTGATGGTCAGCGACATGCCCGGCACCACGCGTGATTCGGTGGACGTGGTACTGCAGTATCAGAAACAACGCATCCGTCTGGTGGATACCGCCGGCATGCGGCGTCCCGGCAAGGTGGCGAGTGCGGGGCAGGTCGAGTCGATCAGTGTGGTGCTCGCCAAACGGGCGATGGCGCAGGCCGATGTGGCCGTGCTGGTGATCGATGCCACCGAAGGCGCCACCGACCGTGATGCGGCGATCGCCGGAGAAGCCGAAGAGGCGGGCTGCGGCGTCGTCATTGCCGTGAACAAGTGGGACCTCATGGCGGCGAAGATGGAAGGGGACCCGCAGGAGTTTGTGAAGGCGTACGACGACCGGCTGCGCTTTCAGCTGAAGTTCCTGGAATTTGCGCCGGTGATCCATATCTCCGCGCTGACCGGCGACCGGACGGCCAAGGTGATGGAGATGGCCGTGCGTGTGGCCGAGGCGCGGGCGCATCGGGTGGGGACGTCGGAGCTGAACCGGTTTGTGGAGCAGATTACGACCGCCAATCCGCCCACCAGCAAACATCGGCGGCAGGTGCGCATCATGTATGCGTCGCAGATTGCGAGTGCGCCGCCGCGGTTCGTGTTTTTCACCAACGTGGCGACCGAGTTCCACTTCTCGTACGAGCGGTTCCTGATCAATCAGCTCCGGCAGAAGTTCGGGTTTCTCGGGTCGCCCATCCGGATCAGCGTGCGGCGTCGCCCCAGAAGAGAGCGCACCTGACGTATACTGTTCGAACTCGTGGACGCGGTTTCGATCCCCAATCGGCCGGCATTCCGGGCTACCGAGGTCTGCGAGATCGCCGGAGTCCCGCCGTTTGTGTTGCGGGGGTGGGAAGCTGAGTTTCCCGACCTCGGGGTCACGAAAACGCCGACCGGACCGCGGGTCTACCGGCGGGCGGATGTCGAAAGGGTGCTGCACCTCAAGCGCCTGATTCTTGTCGAAGGGTTGACCCTCGCGGGTGTCCGGAGACGACTGGCGGAGGAAGCAGACGCCAGGGCCGGGACCAGCGACCTGGATGTTGACGTCCCGGAAGCCGTGCGAGCGGTGCCAGGGCTTGATGACGGTGCGAAAGCGCACCTGACGGAAGTACGACAAGGACTCCACTGGATCCTTGAGACACTCGGCGGCCCCCCAGCCTCCGAGTTCGTGTTGGCGGCGGACCCCAAGCCCGCCCGCACGGGTAGAGCGAAGAAGAAGTAACGTCGGCGGGATGTAGCGCAGCCTGGTAGCGCACTTGACTGGGGGTCAAGGGGTCCCGAGTTCGAATCTCGGCATCCCGACCATTTCTTCTCTTCAGCCCTCCATCCTCCATCCTCCATCCTCCATCGGGTAGGCCTCCCGTGTTGCCTGGAGTTGTGTGCCTTTGTACTGACCGAATCAAGATGCCCTCCTCCAGTATTGACAGGATAATGGCCCGGCCATACAGTCCCGTGCACCTCACATCGGCTCGTTACTTCGGCGTTACGTCACGCCGACGTGAGGGACGTGCAAGTCAACACAGGTGTATCTCGGAGGAGGAGCGTTTCATGAAACGAAGTGTTTGGCGTGTGCTGCTGGCGGCAGCGCTCGTTGTGTGTACCTCGACCCTGGCGTTTGCCCAGGGGGCGTCCATTACGGGCGTGGTCAGAGACTCGGCCGGCGGCGTCATTCCTGGCGCCACGGTGGTGATTACCAACACGACCACTGGGGCGACGTTTGAGGCGGTGACCGGCACCACCGGCAGTTATTCCGTGGTGGCGCTGCAGGCCGGCACGTATACGGTGTCGGCGACCCTTACCGGCTTCAAGACGGCGCAGGTCAGCAACCTGCGGGTGGCCATCGGAGTGCCGGCCACGGCGAATCTGACGCTCGAAGTCGGCCAGTTGACCGAGACGGTCAACGTCACGAGCAGCTCCGAATTGATCAACACGCAGACGGCGACGGTCACGGCCACATTGAACTCGGATCAGTTGAACCGCATGCCGACCCCGACCCGCAACGCGCTGAACGCCGTGGCCTTCCTGCCTGGTGTCAACACCACAAGCTCGAACCGCAACTCATCGATTAACGGTCTGCCAGACTCGTTTGTGCAGATCACCATGGACGGCGCGAGCAACAACGACAACTTCCTGCGGTCGTCGGACGGCTTCTTCGCCTCCGTCACGCCGCGGCAGGATGCCGTCGAGGCTGTGACGGTGACGATGGCGGCGGCTGGTGCCCAGTTGGGCGGCAGCGGCGCGGTGACGATTGCCTTCCAGACACGCTCGGGCGGCAACCGGTTCTCGGGCAGTCTCTACGAGTACTACCGTGATCCCCGGATGAACTCGAACTACTTCTTCAACGAAATCAACGGGCTTCCGAAGAACGAGGTGAAGTTGAACCAGTATGGCGGCCGTGTCGGTGGCCCCGTCATCCTGCCGGGCTTTGACGGTCGCGGCAAGATGTTCTACTTCCTGAACTATGAGCAGATCCGGTTCCCGAACAGCTTCACGCGTACGCGGACGATTCTGCCGACGCGGATGCTGGACGGCTGGTTCCCCTATGAAACCAGCGCAGGCGTGATCCGTGAGGTGAACGTGCTTACGCTGGCGGCGGGTTCCGGCCAGATTTCGGCGACTGACCCGACGATCATGTCGATTCTCCGGAAGATCGATGCTGCGACCCGAACGACTGGCACGATCAACACGACCAGCGATCCCATCAACAATCAGTTCGTCTTCCTGAGCCCGGCCAAGTTGTTCGAACACCAGCCGACGGCGCGTATCGACTACAACATCACCGATCGGCACCGTCTGAGCGGCACAGGGGCGATCATTTGGGCGGAACGTGATCCGGACTATCTCAATTCAGCCGACCCCCGGTTTCCCGGCGCGCCGAACTTCCGCCGGTTCAACTCCAAGCGGCCGTTGTATACGATGACGCTCCGGTCCACGCTGTCGCAGAACGTGGTCAACGAGTTGAGCGGCAACATCACTGCGTTGGGAGGCGAGTCGCGGTTCGGCAACCCGGCCACCAACGGCCCCCAGACCTTCGAGGATTTTGGGGGCTTCGCGGTCACTCTGCCGTTGGCCTGGACGAACTGGCATACGTCGAATCTTCCGTCCTGGCGCAGTGCGCCGACCTACAAGATCGCGAACACCACCAGCTGGCAGCGTGGCACACACAGCCTGAGCTTCGGCGGTGAGTGGCAGCGTGCCACGGTGTCGGACAGCGCCCAGACGATGGTGCCCGGCATCGGCCTTGGGTTCAACACGGCCCTCGATCCAGCGGCCAACATGTTCAGCAGCACCAACTTCCCCGGGATCTCGTCGGGGGACCTGGCTGATGCCCGTGCGTACTACGCGATGCTGACCGGTCGCGTGACCTCGGTCACCGGACAGGCGGCGCTGGACCCCAAGACCAACAAGTACGTGGCGTTTGGCCCCCGCACGCGTACGGGGTACATGGACACGTTCTCCGGGTTTATGCAGGATTCGTGGCGGGCGACACCGACGCTGACCGTCACGGCCGGACTGCGCTACGACCTGCAGATGCCATTCACCGCGACCAACGACATCATGACGACGGTGTCGATGGCGGATGCGTGCGGCATTTCCGGCATTGGCGGCGGGGGCGTCTATGACCGCTGCAACTTCTTCCAGCCTGGGGCAAACAGCGGCAAGGAGATTCCTGAGTACACCCAGCTGATTGGGGGGACGAAGGGCTACAACGTGGACTACAACAACTTCTCGCCGTCGATCAGTGTGGCGTGGAGACCCAACGTGCAGGACGGCGTGCTGCGTACGATCCTGGGCAATCCCGATCAGGCCACGCTGCGTGCGGGCTACTCGATGTCGTACGCCCGTGAAGGCCTGAGCCAGTTCACCGGCGTGTTCGGGGCCAATCCCGGCAGCACGATCAGCCTTACTCGTGACGTGAACACAGGCCTGCAGGATGGGGGCTCGTGGCCGGTGTTGTTCAGCCAGCGCAATCGGCTGAATACGGCGGCGTTTGATGAGACGCCGACATTTCCGATTGTCACTCGCCCGAACCGGGTGGACAGCCTGAACGCGTTTGCTCCGGAAATTCAGGTGGGCAGGGGCCAGACGTGGACGGTCGGCGTCCAGCGGTCGATCGGCCAGGACATGGCTGTGGAAGTGCGCTACCTCGGGACGCGGGGCACCGACCAGTGGTCCACGCTCAACTACAACACGATCCGCGGTGAAAGCCTGCTCAACAACGGGTTCCTCGACGAGTTCAAGCTCGCGATGGCCAACCTGCAGGCCAACAACGTGGCCGGCGGCGCCCGTGCGGGGTCGTTCCGCTACTTCGGTCCCGGCACCGGAACCAATCCGCTGCCGATCTACCTGGCGTACTTTAACGCCAGAACCGACGCCGGTAATGCGGCGGCCTACAGCGGCACCAACTGGACGAACACGACGTTTGTGGGGCGTCTGGCGCGTACCAACGCGAGCCCCATCGGTGCGGCCGGAGATCTCGAAGGCAACCTGACGCGGCGGCAGAACGCCCTCGCGGCGGGCCTGCCGGCGAACTTCTTCATCCCGAATCCGCGCGTCAATGCGGTGAACGTCACTGATTCCGGCGCGTTCAGTGACTACCACGCCCTGCAAATCGAACTGCGGCGGCGCCTCTCGCGCGGCCTGTCGGCCAACGTCAACTACCAGTACGCCATCGAAGGCGGCTCGGCGTTCGACGGGTTCAGCTTCGGGCGCACCATGATCACCAGCACGACCTCCCCTCGTCACGCCTTCAAGGGCCAGTGGGACTGGACGCTGCCGATCGGTCGCGGCCAGCGCTTTGGCGCGGACATGCACCCGGTGCTCGACGCCCTCCTTGGGGGCTGGAGCATGAACGGTGTCGGACGTATCCAGGCAGCGGTCGTGAACTTCGGTAACGTGCGCTTGGTGGGCATGTCAGTGGCCGAACTGACGGACATGTACAAGTTCTACAAGCGGACGAACGCGAGCACGGGGCGCACCGAAATCTGGATGCTGCCCGAAGACGTGATTCTCAACACCCGTCGCGCGTTCACCACCGGGACCACAAGCACCACCGGCTACGGCACCCTCGGGGTACCGACAGGCCGCTACATCGCCCCCGCGAACTCGGATGGCTGTCTGCAGATCCGCGCCGGCGACTGTGCACCGCGGACGACGATCGTGCGTGCACCGTGGTTCACGCGTTTTGACGTCGGTGTGACCAAACGCTTTAACCTCAGAGGCACGATGAATGTTGAGGTGCGCGGTGACGTGTTGAACCTGTTCGACAACGTCAACTTCAACCCGGTCTCGAACCCCGGCACGGGCGCGACGATCTTCCAGGTCACCAGCGCCTACAACGACCCGAGCAATACCTACGACCCAGGTGGCCGCCTCGGCCAGCTGATGATCCGGTTCAACTGGTAACCCTCCCTGTCCCCGGTCCGCTGCGTGCGGGCCGGGGAGCGTGTTCGGGCGGGCGTCCTCACGGACGTCCGCCCTTTTCCTTTTGTGGCAGCGCTCGATAGACTCTCTCCCATGTCCCGACTTGTGAAGGCCCTCCTGGCCTCCGCCGGGCTGGCGACCCTCCTGGCGTTGCCGGCCGGTGCGCAGGAACGGTCTGCGCGGCTGCTCGCGATTGATTTTCAGGCGTTTGATGCCGCCGGCGCTCTTGTCCGTGATCTGAGCCCGGCCGAAATCGACCTGCGGATTGATGGGCAGGCGCGTGTGGTGCGGTTCGTCCGGCGTATTGCGGCGGCGCCGCCGCCTGAGGGGGCGGAGGCCGCCACCGTGCGATTGGCGCCACCCTATGGCACCAGTGCCGACTCAGCCAGTGGGCGCCTGTTTGTGTTGGTGCTTGATGAGGATTCGTTCCGCGCCGGCCGGGAGCAGCCGTTCCGCAACGGGGTGATCGGCCTGCTGGACCAATTGGGCCCCACCGACTACGTGACTGTGATTGGGATGCCGTACGGCGGCGTCAAAGTGCCCCTGACCAACGATCACACCCGTGCGCGCCATGCGATTGAGCTCTCCTCAGGGCAGCGCTCAGCCGACGAAACCGGGTCGGAGATGGCGTGTCGCACACGCCTGCTGCTTGAGTCGCTGGAATCGGTGCTGCAGTCGATGGGGGCACGTACCACGCCGGCGACAGTGATTCTGCTGACGGCGGGGCTGGCGGCTCCGCGACGAGACGCGCCGATGGCCCTGGCACCGGGCATGTGTGAACTCCAGAGTGAGCTCTTTCGGCGTGTGGGACGTGCCGCCGGCGTGGCTCGTGCCAATTTCTACATCGCCCAGCCGGACGATCTCGGCGCGTCCGCCGGTGCCGCCGGGGAATCGATCAGCGGCTCGGGCTTCAGGGGGTCGAACAATCCGCTGATTGGGATCGAAGACCTCTCGGGTGTCACGCGGGGGATTCGCATTCCGCTCACGGCCAGAGGTACCGACGCGCTCGATCGCGTCGCGGTCGAAACCTCCACGTATTTTGTGGCGGAGATCGAACCCGAACTGGAGGATTTTGATCCGCGCAGCCATCGCCTTGAGATTCGGACGTCACGTTCCGAGGTGACCATTCGTGCCCGTCCGGAGATCACGTTCGTGCGTCCCCGTACCACCACGGCGGCCACCCGGCTCACCGTGTCCGACATGCTTACCTCGATGTCGACGTTCTCCGACCTGCCGTTGCGTGCAGCCGCCTACACCATGGGGGCGGGCCTCACCTCCGATGGTCAGGTGCAGGTGGCGCTTGTCGCCGAGCCGCTTGATCGGGCGGTCGCCCTGGCGTCGGTCGGGGCGGTGTTGGTCAATGACGATGGCGGCATTGTGGCGCGCTGGTCCGCCGTGGATGCGGGGGAGTCGCCCATCATGGGCGCGATGCGTGTGCCTCCCGGTCGCTATCGTCTGCGCGTGGCGGCGGTAGACGAGGCGGGGCGTGCCGGGGCAGCGGACTATCGCGTTGAAGCGGCGCTCACGCAGGTGGGCCCGCTGTCGCTCGGGGATCTGGTGCTCGGTTTGTCGCGCGACGAACGGCTCATCCCGCGGCTTGAGTTCAGCGATGAGCCGTCGGTGCTCGCATCGTTTGAAATCTACGGCGGGGTCGAAGGGCAGGCGGTCAGCGCCCTGCTGGAGATTGCCGCCAGCACCAACGGTCCGGCGCTCGTCTCGGTGCCACTCGCGATTCGTGCCGAAGGGGACGGCCGGTTCCTGGCCATCGGCACCGTGCCGCTTGGCGCGCTGGCGCCCGGCGACTACGCGGTCCGTGCCGTGGTGCAACTTGAGAGTGGCGCATCCGGTCGCACGATCCGCACCCTCCGCAAAGTGCGCTGACGCGTTCGTCAGGAATATTCACCATGAGGTTCCATGAGGATCCATGAGGAAAGGCACGTACGTGACCGACGTTGCCCAGAGAGCAAGGTTACGGACGATTGGAGAGCGGGTTGGGTGCCGCCAACGGCGGCAGCTGCGGGAGGAGGGTGGTCGGGAACGAATGCGCCGGGCGCATTCATGCGGCGTATTCGTTCCCGACCACCCTCCTCCCGCACGGCCAGGCTTCGCCTGGCCCCCAACCCTCACGGGTCAGTGACAGGCATTCCTTCATGGAACTTCATGGAGCTTCATGGTTGGTCGCTCTGCTGCCAAGCGAGCAGAGCACGTTAACCAAACGAAACCCGCGCTACGGATGCTGCGCGGAGAATTCCTCGTACGTCCCCTTGAAGTCCTGAATCCCCTCGGGCGTGAACACCCAGAGACGGGTGGCGACTTCTTCGATCAGGTCCTGGTCGTGGGTGACGAGAAACACCGTGCCTTCGAACTTCTGCAATGCGATGTTCAACGCGTTGATCGATTCAAGGTCGAGGTGGTTGGTCGGTTCGTCGAAGATCAGCACGTTCGGCTTCTGCAGCATGATGCGGCAGAAGAGCAGCCGAGCGGTCTCGCCGCCTGACAGGGCGTCCGTCGGTTTGAGCCCTTCCTCCCCGCGAAAGAGCATCTGGCCCAGCAGACCATGAATGTCCTGACGTGTGAGGTCCGGGTCAAACTGGTGCAACCAATCCGCCGCGGTCATGCCCTTGCGAATCGCGCCGGTGTGGTCCTGGGCGAAGTAGCCAATCGAGGCCTCGTGTCCCCACTTGACGAGGCCGCTGTCGCGGTCGTCAGGGGAGTCGGGCTGACCAGGCGCTTCAGCCAGCAGCGCCTTGAGCAGCGTCGTCTTGCCCATGCCGTTGCGCCCGGTGAGGCCAATTTTTTCACCGCGCGACACGATCGTGTCGAAACCCTTGATGACCCGCAGATCGCCGTAGGCCTTGTTGAGGTTTTCCACCTCCAGCAGATTCCGCCCGGAGGGCCGATTCATCTGAAAGCGGATGTACGGCCGTTGGATGTTCGAGCGCGCCAGGTCGGTGGTTTGCAGACGTTCCACTTCCTTGCGACGCGAGGCGACCTGGGAGGCGCGTGTGCCGGCCGAGAAGCGGGCGATGAAGTCGTTGAGCTGATCGATCTTCTTTTCGCGCTGGACGTTCTCAGACTCGATGCGCGAGCGGATCTGCGTCTTCGCCATCACCATGTCGTCGTACCCGCCGGTGTAGGTGATGATCGTCTCGTAGTCGATATCCGCCGTGTGGGTACACACCGCATTGAGAAAATGCCGGTCGTGCGAAATGACGATGAGGGTGCCGTCATACCGTTCGAGGAAATTCTCGAGCCAGTGAATGGAGTCGAGGTCGAGGTGGTTGGTCGGTTCGTCCAGCAGCAGGGCCGCCGGATTGCCAAACAGCGCCTGCGCCAGCAGCACGCGTACCTTCTGGCCGCCCTGCAGCTCCGCCATCGTGCGGTCGTGTACCTCGTCGGGAATGTCGAGACCCTGCAGCAGAATGGCTGCGTCACTCTCTGCGGAGTACCCGTCCTCTTCGCCGACGATGCCTTCGAGTTCGCCGAGGCGCATGCCCTCGGCGTCGGTCATGTCGGTTTTTTCGTAGAGGCGCTCGCGTTCCTGCAGCGTCTTCCACAGGCGCGTATTACCCATGATGACGGTGTCGAGCACCCGAAACTGGTCGAACGCGTACTGGTCCTGGCTCAGCACACCGAGCTTCTCGGGACGACTGACGGTGCCTTTTTGAGGCGTGAGCTCCCCGGTGAGGAGCTTCATGAAGGTGGATTTACCCGCCCCGTTCGGCCCGGTCAGGCCATATCGCCGACCCGGCGAAAACGTGGTCGTCACATCGTCGAAGAGCACCTTCGACCCATACCGCATAGAGACACTGGCAACGCTGATCATGAACTACTGATTGTACCAGCTTGCACGGGAACAGCAGACTATTCGGAGCCGACGGGCTTTAGCCCGTCGGACGTCGGACCGGCTGAAGCCCGTCCGCTCCGTACCGGGTTGCTTCTGCCAACTATCCCGCGACCGAGAGCAGCTCGACTTCGAAGAGCAAGTGAGCGTTGGCTGGGATGATGCCGGCGGGCTGATCGCCGTAGCCGAGGCTGGGGGGGATCACGAGCCTGCGTTTGCCGCCCACTTTCATGCCGACAATGCCTTGTTCCCAGCCCTTGATGACCGCGCCGGCCCCAATGGTGAAGCTGAAGCCAGGGCCCGCAGTATTGGCGTCGAACTGGCTGCCCTTGTTGTCCGTGGCGCTGGTGGAATACACCCAGCCGGTGTAATACACCCGCACGGTCTTCCCGGCGACGGCCTCGGTGCCCGTGCCGACGACGATGTCGGTGGCGGAGAAGGGGACGTCAAGGACGGGGGGGAGGGGGGCGGTGTCCGAACCACACGCCACGGAGACGGCCAGCAGGGCCACGGAACAGATGAGCTTCACAACACGCATGACGTTGATGATAGCTGGGCTACAATGCTGTTTGCCAGCCGCCCAGCCTGATCGAGGTGTTATGCGACCATTTTCATGGCTCGTGAATCGAATCGTGTGCGTGATCGGCCTAATCGCTGTCGGAATGGTCTCGCCGACTCCCCAGGCGCAGTCGGCAGCCACCCCCCAATCCCCGCAGCGACCCGTGTTCCGGTCCGACGTCAACTTCATCATGGTCGACGCGTACCCGCTTGTGGACGGACAGGTGGTGGAGGGACTGACGGCGGCCGATTTTGAGGTGCGCGAAGACGGCCGTCCGCAGCGGATTGAATCCTTCGAGTATGTGCGTGCCGACGAGCGGCTGACGGAAGGGACGCGCCGCGAGCCTGGCAATCAGCGCCAGATGATGGAGGAGCTGGCCGACCCGCGGACACGCGCGTTTGTGGTGTATCTCGACACACATCATCTCGGCATGCGCGGCACCTACGCCGGTGCCTACTACTCGCGCGAGCCGATTGTGGAACTGTTCCAGCGGGTTCTGGCGCCCGGTGATCTGATCGCGCTCGCCACCTCGCGCAATCATCCGCGCCAGATGACCTTTGGTCGCCGATCGGACGTGGTGGAGCAGCAGTTGACGGACTGGTGGACGCTGCAGGATCCGGACGTCACCGTGAACGACGCAGAAGAACTGACCATGACCACCTGTTTTCCGTCGGACGGAACCGCCGGTAACGTCGCGCACGAATGGATCGCCCGGCGTCGGCAGGACCAGTTGTTGTCGAGTCTGGAAGGCACCGTCGAGTATCTCGGTGAAGTGCGGGAGGGACGCAAGACCCTGTTCCTGTTCTCGCATGGATGGACGTTGTTCGCGCCGAACCCCGACCTGCTCGCGCCGCTGAACAGTCCGACTCGAGTGCCGCCGAAGGGGCCGCCGATCGTGCGTGAACCCTGGCAGCAGATGCGCGTCGGGACGGCGCTCTGGGAGGGCAGTGCCGCAGCCTGCGAGCTGGAGTTGATTCGGCTGGCGAACCTCGACAGCCTGCCTCGTTTTCAGAAGCTTCTGCGGGATGCCGCGTTGAACAACGTGGTGATCTATCCGGTGAATCCCGGTGGCACCGGGGCGATCGGGGGCGGGAACGATCGACTGATGGAGCTGGCCTCGAACACCGGTGGGACCCCGATCGTCAACCGCAACGACCTGGTGCAGGGCGTGATTGATGTCAGTCGCGAGTTCGAGGGGTATTACCTGCTCGGCTACGCGTCCGATAACCAGAAGGCCGATGGGTCACTGCGCCGCATCGAGGTGAAGGTCACTCACCCCGGCGTCACTGTGAAGGCACGCCAGGGGTATCGTGCCCTGTCGAAGGCGGAAGCGGCCAACAAAGCGGAGGCTCTGGCCGCGCCGGTGGTGGTGGATGAGGGGCGTGCCGCACTCGACCAGGCGTTTGATGTGCTGGCCACCATTCGGCCTGGTGATGATGGCGCGTTTCATCTGGTCCGATACCTGAAGGCCGACGCCGCACCCTATCTGGGAGCCCCCACCGTATCGCGTGCGACCCCGTCGCCGCGATCGCCCATCGTGCCGGTGAACGCACCCGCATTTCGTCGCAATGAACGCCTGCACATTGAGTGGTTGGTGACCCAGGCCTTCGACAGCGCCAGTGGCCGGGTGCTTGGGCGTGACGGCAAGCCGCTGGCCGTGCAGGTGGCGATCACCGAACGCACTGATGGCGACGCGAGAATCCTGGTGGGCGATGTGGTGCTGGGGCCACTCGCGTCCGGCGACTTTGTGGTGGAACTGACAGTGGTCAGCGGTGACACGTCAACGCGCACTCTTGTGGCGTTCAGGGTGGTGCCCTGATGCGGCGGCTGTTGGTCTGTCTCGCCGTGCTGGCGATTGGAGTGTTGTCGGTCACGCCGGCGACCCAGTCGCCTCAACAGTCCCCGCAGCGGCCGGTCTTCCGCTCGGATGCGCACTTTGTGCTCGTCGATGCGTACCCCCTCAAGGATGGCAAGGTGGTCGAAGGCCTGACCGCCGGCGACTTCGTCGTCACCGAAGACGGTGTGCCGCAGCGTGTGGAGTTATTCGAGTTTGTCGGCGGCACTGAGCCGGTGCCGGAATCGGCGCGCCGGGATCCGAACACGGTGGGTGAGTCGCGCGAGGCAGTGGCCGACCCACGAGCCCGGGCGTTTGTCACCTACCTCGATATTCCGCACGTGTCCACCGCCGGTGCCCATCGCTCGCGGCTGCCGCTCGTGGAGTTGCTCAACGAGCTCATCACGCCGGATGACGTCTTCAGCGTGATCTCGAGCGAACACGACGTGGGCTCGATGACGTTTGCGCGACGCATCACATCGTTTGAGGACCAGCTGGCGCGGTACTGGGCGTGGGGGCGTCGCGACAGTGCCGAGATGACTCCGGACGAGAGCGGTCTGTGGAGCTGTTTCGCGTATGAAGACCCGCCGGGCTCAAAGGAGCGGTTTGTGAAGGATGGCGCCTTCATGCGCCCGCTGGCGACCGTGATCATCGAGCGGCACCGTGAAGATCGGCTGCTGACGCACCTGGAGGATCTGGTGTCGTACCTCGGGCAACTGCGTGAGGGACGCACGTCGGTATTGCTCTTCTCGGAAGGGTGGCGCCTGCTGCCGCGCGACCCGGTGCTGAAAGCCGAGATTGAAAAGACCGGGAATGAGCCGCCCGGTGTCGGGCGCCGCGGATCACAGTTCGACATGTTCACGACGGTGGCGCAGGGGCAACGACAGGCTTGCATTCAGGAAGGCGTGCGGCTGGCGGACCTGGATCTGCAGACGCGGCAGCGGCAGCTGATCGAACTGGCGAACAGCATGAACGTGTCGTTTTTTGCCGTCAACCCTCTTGGACTGGCGGTCTTTGACCGGTCGATTGCCGAGAAACCCATTTTGGCAGACCCGACCCTGGGTGCGGGGGCTGACGACATGGATCGCGTCAGAGCGCGGCGCGAGACGCTGGTGTCGCTATCGCACAATACGGATGGTGTCGCTGCCGTGCAGTCCAACGATCTGCGCGACGCGATGCGACCAATCGTCGATCAGCTGCGGTCGTTCTATCTGCTCGGCTATTACTCGACCAACAGCGCGTTTGACGGCAAGGTGCGCCGGATCAGTGTGTCGTCGCGGCTCGACGGACTCGACATCAAGGCGCGGCGCAGTTACCGGGCACCGACCGCGGAGGAGCGGGCCGCCCGCGCCACGGCCGTGGCGGCGCCTGCACTGGACGCGCTGGCGAGGGCACTGGACGTGTTGGCCGGCATTCGTTCGGCAGACGACCGGTCGTTTAATGCTGCCCATTACCTCACGGCGGATGCGGCGCCGCTGCTGGGCGCGCCGGCCGTGTTCCGGGCGACACCGTCGCCGCGCTCGCCGATTGTGGCGGTGACCGCACCCGCCTTCCGCCGCACGGAGCGGGTGCGCGCAGAATGGCCCATTCTGCAGGCGATTGAGACCCGTACGGCACGTGTCGTGGGGCGTGACGGCCAACCACTGGCCGCCCAGGCGTCGCTGAGTGAGCGTGCCGGTGAGCAGGGCGGTGCGCCACCGACGCTGGTGGTGGATGTGTTGCTGGCCGCTCTGGCCCCTGGCGACTACGCGATCGAACTGGTGGTCACCGGCGCCGGCGAGTCAAAACGCACGTACCTGCCGTTCAAGGTGGTACCGTAAATCCATGCGTCACTCTGCAGCGTGGTTGGTGTGTGTGTGTCTGGTGTATGCCGGCGTTGACTCGTCGGTGCGGCGTACGGCTGCGCAGGAACCGCAACAGACCCAGCGACCCACGTTCAGGACCGACGCCCACTTTGTGACGGTGGACGCCTATCCCACACGTGACGGGAAGGTCGTGGAAGGCCTCACCGCCGCCGACTTCATCGTCGAGGAAGACGGCACACCCCAGCGCGTGGAAAGCTTCGAATTTGTGGATGCGGCCGGCGCGACCCCGGAGGCCACACGGAGTGATCCCAACACGGTTGCGCAGTCGCTGCTGCTGGCGTCCGACGCCCGGATGCGGGCCTTTGTGGTGTATCTGGACATCGAACATGTGTCGGTGGGCGGCGCCAATGCGGCCCGAGTGCCGCTGGTGTCGATGCTCAATCAGCTGATCGGCGACAACGACCTGCTTGCGTTGACGACCTCGCAGATGCCGGCCAGCGCTGTGACGTTTGGACGCCGGACGCTGGGAGTGGAAGACCTGATCACCCGCAACTGGAAGTGGGGGACACGCGACACCGCGCGGCTGACGCCGCTCGAGAACGAGTTCGAGCAGTGTTTTCCATCAGACAACAATGGCGGGGAAGGCTGGATTCGGGATGGTGGCGTCCTGCGTCGAATCTCGGCCGTGTTGCGCGATCGCGCCAAGGAAGAGGCGGTCCTTCAGAACCTCGAGGACCTCGTGTTTTATCTGGGGTCGCTGCGTGAGGGACGGACGTCGGTCGTGGTGTTCACGGAAGGTTGGCGCCTGTTTCGCGGCGATGGCGGCCTGATGGGCTACACCGGCCGGCGCGATCCTCGGTGTGACGTGCATCTGGTGCGCTACGCCAATATCGACGGGCAGTCGCGCTTGCGCGACATCATCAGACTCGCCAATCAGAAGAACGTTGTGTTCTACATGGTCAACCCCGGCGGATTGACGACATTCGACTATTCGATCTCGGAGCGTGTCTTGGGCACCGGGGACCCGACGTCGTCGCCCGTGTCGCAGGGGTTTGACAATATTCGCGACCGCCTGGGCGCGATGCAGACGTTGGCGAACAACACTGATGGGCTCGCCGTGGTGAATACCAACGATCTCAAGGCCGGGCTGCAACGGGTCTCCGACTCCCTGTCGGCCTATTACCTGCTCGGGTATTACTCGACGAACACGGCGTTTGATGGTCGGGAGCGGCGGATTCGTGTGCGAGTGAACCAACCCGATGTGGACATCACCGCGCGTCGTGGGTATACCGCACCAACGGCCGAGGAACGTGCGGCCCGTCTGGCCGCAGCCGCCAACCCCGCGGGGGTGGCGGGACCGTCCGCCGTGGATGTGGCACTGGGTGGACTGGCACGTCTGCGGTCCGACACGGACCTGTTCGTGCACACGACACTTGTGGGCACGCGGTTGAGTGCCGTTGCAGAAGTCGGACCCGCGGAAATTGCGCGTGGCGTGCTCGCGAAGGATGCCGTGCTTGAGCTGTCGGCCACTGCGCCTGACGGCACAACCGTCGGCTCCACCCGTGTGCCGCTGACCAGCGCCATGCGTGCGGCAGGGGCCAGTCTGGAGGTGCCTGCCGACCTCGCGACGGCGATCGTCACGGCGACTGTGCGCACCGGTGGAGGCACCTTCGAATCAAAGACGCCGGTGACTCGTGATGACGGCTCGGTGCTTGGGGCGGCGCTTGTGTATCGCGCCACGCCGTCGGCGCGCTCACCACTTGTGCCCGTGGCGAGTTACCAGTTCCGACGCACGGAGCGCACGCGTATCGAGTGGCCCGTGCGCGGGCCACTTGACCAGCGCGAGGCGCGCCTGCTCGACCGCAACGGCGCCCCGGTCGCGGTGACCATCACCCTCACCGAAGTGGAGCGCGACGGCCGCCTGGTGCTCGCGCTTGATGGCCTGCTCGCGCCGCTCGCGCCCGGCGACTACGTGTTTGAAGTGACCGCCACCGCTGGCGGATCCACAGAGACGCGCCTGCTTGGCATTCGCGTGGTGAATTGATCGTCCGGCCCGCCTTCGCGCCTAGTCGGCGCGCAGGGCGGCTATCGGATCGACGCGCAGCACCCGCCGGATAGGCACCAGGCACGCCAGCATGCACACGCCGAACATGACCAGGGTGTAGCCCGCCATCCCCGCCGCGTACGCAGGCGAAAGGGTGGTCGACAACGGGATCATGCTGAACAGGAGCGGACCGAGAACGCTGCCCAATGCCACCTGGATGAGGGGCCTGCGAAGAATCGTGAGCACCACTCGTGAGCGGCCCGCGCCGAGCGCCACACGAATGCCGATTTCGCGCGTGCGTCGCGAGACCGCGAACGACATCACCGCGTAGATACCCGACAGCGCGAGCATGAGACCCACGCCACCCGCGATACCGAGCATGCGCACGACATAACCAACGGTCCGGAGGTCATTCTCCGGAATTCGGCTGAGCGGCTGCACGTCGGAGACGCTCAATGTCGGATCAGCCTGCCTCGCCATTGACCTCAACGCGTTCGTTACAGCCGCCATGTCGCCAGACACGCGCGCGGCGACCATGACGGAACTGACAGCGCGGAGACTGAGCGGGAAATACGCGCCAGCCGTATTTGGATTCGGTTCCACCGCCATACCGAGGTCGCGCACGACGCCCACGATCTCCACCCACGGCGGCACGTGGCCCGTCGGCGGGTGCTGGCCGTCGCGTGAGGCCCGCATGTAACGAATTCGCCGTCCGACGGCGCTGCGACCGCCCAGCACCTTCTCGACGAACGACTGATTGACGATCACTGTTCGCGGCGTGCCCGTGTAGTCACTGGCGACGAAGAGACGGCCCGCAAGCGCCGGAGCCTCGAACGTTGGGAAAAAGTCAGCGTCGACCGCCGCGCTGGTAATGCGGTAGGCGCCGCCGAACTCATCTTCGGCCGGGGCGGCGGCACCTCCCTCATCGACCTCGATGAGATAGTGCCCGTTCCACATGAATGGCAGTTTGTCGGCCACGGCGACGCTCGCGACGCCCGCTGTTTCCGCCAGTTCGTCGCGCACGCGGCGAACGGTCGCTTCGAACCGCGCTTGAGTCATGTTGCTTTCGCGCCCAAGGTGCGCCGAAAGGTACCGTTCTGCCGGCACACCGATCTGCTGCGTCTCGGTGCGGTGGGCCTCGACCGTGAGCAGGTACATCATTGCCGGAAACGCCATCGTCACCGCGATTTGCAGGACGATGACCACTGTCCAGATGCCGCCGAATGAGAGACCGCCACCGCCCGCCGTGGTCTCGCGCAGCCGCGACGAGACCGCGCGCGTCATCTTGACGGCCGGGAGAATGCCCGTCACGGCGGCGGCAAGCATCGCAAGCCCAACGCCGTACACGATCGAAATCGGTGGCAGCGTCGGCGTAATCCAGAACGGGAGCAAGTCCCCGTCGTTGGCGACGACGGTGAAGGTCGTGACGCCCCACACCATCACCTGCTGCGCCAGCACGAGACCAATGGCCGCTGCGATCGCGCTCAGCGCGAGTGCTTCCGCAAGAAACTGGGAGACAAGCTGTCCGCGGCTTGCGCCGAGGGCGGTGCGGACGATAATCTCCGATTCGCGGGTGGCGGCGCGCGCGAACATGAGCAGCGCAACGTTGCCGCTCACGAGCAGCACGAGCAGCGCGACGAAGACATTGGCGGACGCGATCAGGGCGCGTTCCTCAGGGTTGCCGACCTCCGACTCGACCGGGGACCCGACAGTGGCCCGGAGATGCTCGTGGGTTGCCGGCCAATCCGCGGCGGCTCGAGCGCTAAGAACGGCGAGTTCCGCGTCGGCTTGCTCGTGCGTCACATTTGACCTGAGTCGCGCCCAGATCCGGATCCCGATGCCTTCGCGCGGCTTCGCGTCCGCTTCCGCGATCTTCAGCGGCTGCCAGACTTCGTAGACCGATGGAAATCTGAACGCCGCCGGCATGACGCCCACGACCGTTGTTGGCGTCTCACTCACGAGCAGCGTCTTGCCGACGATGGCGGGATTGGCGGCGAAGCGTTCGCGCCAGATCCGCTCGCCGAGCAGCATCACGGGCGGTGCTGCGGACGTGGCGTCGTCATCGGTCAGCGTCCGGCCCATGATCGGCGCGACCCGCGCCATCGGAAACACGGATGCGGTCACTTCCGCGACCCGAGTGGGCTCGGCGATGCCGTCGCCCATGACGAGGTTGTGGACTATGCCGCGGCCAGCGGAGACATCCGTGAGCGTGCTCGTACCGCCGCGCCAGCGAAGGTAGTCGGAGGTCACGCGTGATTCGCCCTGACTGGAAGCGACGTCGTGGTGCGAGACGAGCACGACCTGGTCACCGTCGGGGAGCGGCATGCGGGGCCAGAGGAACAGCGTGATGAATGCGAAGGCCGAGGCGCCGAGCGCAATCGCTGCCGCGAGCGAACCCGTACCGATCAGGGTCAGGACCGGGTACCGCACGAGCATCCTCACGGCGAGTTTCACATCGAGCCACGACATCGACAACGTCGGCAGGCGGAGGCGCCGCCGGACGAGCATGAATGCGATGTCGACCACTTCGACCGACGTGAGTAGAACGGCCAGAACAAGCCCGCGCTTGGCGATGCGCGCACGATGCGCCTCTTCCAGATCCCCAACCAGGATGTCGGATTCATTCGGAGGAGCCAGCCGGCGGAGGAGGGCAGCCGCCCATCGCGGTGCGGTCATATCTTGACTCCGCGGGTCATGGCCGTGATCCCGGCCATTGTCGCCCGGACGGCCGCGAGGCCTTCGCGCGTCGGCGTCACCAGGCGTCGGGGTTTGCCACCGCGTTCGGGACGGGAGTCGCCGAGGATGGTTGACAGCAGTCCCTTCTCCTCGAGCCGCTGCAAGGTCATGTACACGTTGGCTCGGCGGACGCTCCGCCCGGTGCGGTCGGTAATGTCCGCGGCGATCGACACCGCATGTGCCTCGTCGGCGCCCAGGCGCATCGCGGCAACCATGACAAGTAGTTCGAATTCGGCCAGCGTCGCCGTCGCTCGTGTTTTAGTCACGTTGTGAGCATATTACGGCCAAGCGTCCTGGAAGGTTGCACAAGATGGGATCGCCAGCCGAAGCCGTGATGCGCCTTCGCCGACCGCTCACTGCGTGAGCAACTCCGGCGCACAACTCTCCGCGAGCGTTTAGCAAAGGTTGGAGCGGGCTACGGGAATCGAACCCGTCTGACTGGCTTGGGAAGCCAGGACATTACCACTATGCTAAGCCCGCGATTACGACCCCGTTAGATTACCAATTATCGATGCTGCTTCCAAAAATTCTGCTCCGCGGCCTCCGTGCCTCCCTGTGACAGGTTCAGCGCCTCAGCCCCGAATGATCTCCAGAACCTCATCCCGCCGCTGGACCATCAGCTCCGGGGTGAGGGCCTCGAGGTTGAGGCGCAGCAGCGGCTCGGTGTTGGAGGCGCGCACGTTGAAGTGCCAGTCGGGGAATTCGGCCGAGAACCCGTCCATGGTATAGGTGTGGCCATCCTTGTAGCGCTCGGCCAGCCGGTCAAGTTTGCCGGGGATGATGTCCATGCTGGCGACCTTGGTGTTGATTTCTCCCGAGATGAAATATTTCTCGCGGAGCGGCGCCAGCAGGTCGCGCAACGTCTGTCCCTTGCGTGACATGAGCTCGAGGATCAGCAGCGCGGGGATGAAGCCGTTGTCGGCGAAGTAGTAGTCGCGGAAGTAGTAGTGGCCCGTGACCTCACCACCAAAGACCGCATTTTCTTCCCGCATCCGACGTTTGATGAACGCGTGGCCCACGCGATTCATCAGAGCCGTGCCGCCGAGTCGCGCCACAGTGTCCTTGACGGCGTAACTGGCGCGCACGTCATAGATGATCGTGTCGCCCGGGGACTTGAGCAACGCGGCCTCGGCCAGCAGCGCGGTGATGAAATCGCCGGCGATGAACTCGCCCGAACCGTCGATGAAAAAACAACGGTCGGCGTCGCCATCCCACGCAATGCCGATGTCGGCCTTCTCGGCGATCACGCGTTCCACGATGTCACGACGGTTTTCTTCGATCAGGGGATTGGCTTCGTGGTTCGGGAACGTGCCGTCGATGTCGAAACACAACCGTGTGGTCTTGCAGGGCAGTCGGTCGAACAACCGGGGCGCCACCAGGCCCGCCATGCCCGAGCCGGCATCAAGCACCACGTTGAAGGGGCGAATCACCGACGGGTCGATGAACCCCATGACGGTGTCGACGTAGTCATCGAGCATTTCCTGCGTCTCGTACCCGCCGGTCGGCAGGGTGGGGGCCGGGATGGAGTCACCCACCACCATGTCGCGAATCTCGCCGATGCCGGCATCTCCGGAGAGCGGGAACGCTTCGCGCCGCACCATCTTCAGGCCGTTGTATTCGCCGGGATTGTGCGAGGCGGTCACCTGCACACCGCCGTCGAAGTCGTGTGTCGCGACAGCGAAGTAGAGCATGTCGGTGCCGGCCATGCCGAAGTCCACGATGTGGGCGCCCTGCTCCCGTGCGCCTTCAATGAACGCGGCGGTGAGCGACGGCGACGACGTGCGCATGTCACGTGTCACGGCAATGCGCAGCGGCGTGGTCCGACCGGGCTCCGCGGATGTCAGGTACGCCACATAGGCGCGACCGATCAGGCGTGCGGCCGTCTCGTTGAGCTCGGACGGGTAGAGCGCGCGGACGTCGTAGGCTTTGAAGATATCGGGGGAAATATTCATAGTCGTGAATGGTCCGTGATGATGGTTTTGTCGCCGACCAGTGCGTGGCCGCCGACCTCGACGTGACGACCGAACTGGCAGTGCCGGCCCGCCACGAGTGGGCCCAGATGCGCATGGGTATCGACCCAGGTGTGCGGCCACAGGATGGCGCCGTCGATGATGGCCCCTTCGCCGATGTGGCAATTGGCCCCGATGACGCTGTTGGCCCCAATACGCGCGCCCGCCTTGATCACCGCACCGGCATCAATGAAGCAGGGGCCGACGATGGTGACGTCATTCTCGATGCGTGCGTCCGGCGAGACCACAGGCTGGCCGGCCAGGCCCTCGAATGGCGGCGCCGAAAACCGCCCGCTCATGATGTCGTGATGCACCTGCTGATATTTTTCGCGGGTGCCGATGTCGATCCAGTAGCCCCGGTACGTGTAGGCGACAAACGTTTCGCCATTCGCAATCAGTGACGGAAAGTATCCGCGTTCGATGGAGTAGGGCGTGTTGTCGGGAATGCGATCGAGCGTCTCGCCTTCGATCACATAAATGCCGGCGTTGATCGTGTTACACGTAATCGCGTGCAACTGATCGGCCGACGGCTTTTCGAGAAATGCCCGGATGTTCTGGTTGCCGTCGGTGTCCACCAGCCCGTACGCCGCCGGGTTGTCCACCGGTGTCAGCACGATCGTGGCGCGTGCCTTCCGCTCGCGGTGCAGCGCGATGACGGCCGGCAGGTCCACCGACGTCAGCACGTCCCCGTTAAACACCACAACGGGGCCCGTGGCGCCTAGGCCGGCCGCGTATTTGATGGCGCCGCCGGTGCCCAGCGGCTGCGGCTCCACCATGTAACGGATCGTCACGCCGAGGTCGGTGCCATCGGCGAAGACTTCCTCGATGCGGCCCGGCTGGTAGTTCAGGCTCAGAATGATCTCGTCGATCTCAGGAATCTGCTTCAGCAGCTCGATCTGATACCGCAGGAACGGTCGATCGAAGATCGGCACGATCGGCTTCGGAGTATTGATGGTCAGTGGCCGTAGACGCGACCCTTGTCCGCCGGCAAGCAGAATGGCTTTCATCTCAGCTCTCGATTGTACGCTTTCCGCTAGAATAGGCCACCTGTGAATCTTCCGAATGCACTGACCATCGGCCGGATCTTTCTGGTGCCCCTCCTGGTGGTGGTGCTGCTGACCAATCTCGAAGGGTGGGATCTGTACGGTGTCAGCAAGGAAATTCTCGGCGCGGCGATTTTTGGCGTCGCCTCGTTGACCGACTGGCTCGACGGCTATCTCGCGCGGCGCCGCGGCCAGGTCACGGAATTTGGGCAGTGGATGGATCCCCTGGCGGACAAACTCCTGGTGACGGCCGCCTTGATCTCGCTGGTGCAGATGGATCTGGCGCCGGCATGGATGGTCGCCATCATTCTCGGACGTGAGTTTGCCGTCACGGTGCTGCGCAGTGTGGCGCATGCCCGCGGCCAGTCACTGCCGGCCTCGCCGCTGGGCAAGATCAAACTGGTGGCGCAGGTGGTCGCGATCCTGGTGCTGATTCTGGGCAAGGGACACACCCAGGAGTTCTTCGTCGTGGGGCAGATCGCCCTGTGGATTGCGACAATTACCGCGCTGGTGTCGGCTGTGGACTACTACCGGCGTTTTCCGCCGTCGCCGCCGCCCGCTCCGACGACTCGCCCTTGATCTCCGCGATACGCCTGGTGGCGCGTTCGAGGTACTCACTCTCCGTGAACTCAAGCAGGATGCGCTCGTACCACGGCAGCGCTTCAGCGGGGCCCCCCATCTTCATCAGGCACTCCGCCATATGGAAGTACACCCCGTCGCGGTTGGTGAAGGCCGGGTCGCTGACCAGGATGCCGCGGAACCGGTCGATGGCCCCCGCGCAGACGTTGAAGCGCGCATAAAAGAAGCCGATCTCATACTCCGACTGCGACAGGCGATCGCGCGCCTCGCGTTCCAGCCGCTGCACTTCAGGGCGATAGGTGCTGTCCGGAAACCGCTGCAGGAACGTGTCAATTTCCCGAATCGTGTCGTGGGTCGCGGTCTGGTCGCGTTGCGGGTGCAGCATCTGACGCGAAAACGCGAGGGCAATGCGGTATTGCGCGTAATCGGCGCGCGTCGAGACCGGGAAAAACGTCAGGAATTCCCGGAACTCGTTGATCGCCAGAATATTGGACTCGATCGAGTTCTCACCAATGAAACTGTCGCCGATACCGAGTTTGGCATTCTCACGATGTGGACTCTGGGGGTACCCATCCACCAGGCGGCGGAAGTACTCACGCGCCGCGAACCAGCGTCGGTTTTCGAGTGACTCGGTGCCGCGCTCGAACAACCACTCGGCCGGATCCATGAGACCGGCTGGTGGCAGGCGGGTGGCGGCACTTCCGCAGGCCGCCGCGCCGGCCAGGGCGACCACACACACACACAGGAGAGAAACACGACGCAAGGACATCTTCAGCATTTTAGTCTCAGAACCCCGCCTGCCCGGTCAGCCAGTCAAATTCGGCCTGCAGGCCGTCGGCCAGGCGGGTCTTCGGCTCGAAGAACAATTCCGCCCTGGCCCGCGACGTGTCCGCGAACGTGTCGCGCATGTCGCCTTTCTGGGCCGGCTCCCGGCGGATGTCGAGTGTCCGGCCGCTGATCCCGGCAATCTGCGTCAGCACCTCGTTGATCGACACCCGGCTTCCGCCGCCGATGTTATAGACGGCGCCGGCCCGTCCCCGGTCGCCGGCCGCCATCAGCGCCGCCACAATATCGTCCACATAGGTGAAATCCCGCGTCTGCTCTCCGTCGCCGTACAGCGTAATCGGCTGGCCGGTGAGTGCCGCGCGCATGAACCGATGGAAGCCCATGTCGGGGCGCTGTTTCGGGCCGTAGACCGTGAAGAACCGGAGCGACACCGTGGGCACCGCGTAATTGGCGGTATAGAGCAGGCAGAGGTGCTCGGCGGCCAGTTTGGTGACGCCATACGGCGACAGTGGCTGCACATGCGCGTCCTCACGCATGGGGATGGCCACCTCATCGCCGTACACCGACGAACTCGACGCATACACAAAGCGGGTGAGGGGGCCGCCCTTGACGGCTTCCAGCAGCCGCTGGGTCGCATCCACGTTGTGGCTGGTATAGGTCAGGAAGTCCGCCCCCCAACTTTTCCGGACACCCGCCTGCGCGGCCAGGTGATAGATGTGCGTGATCCCGTCGAGCAGAGGCTCGAGGGGCACATCCTGCAGACGGGCCTCGACGAACCGGAAATTCGGCCGGGCGAGCAGGGGCGCGAGGTTGCGCTCCTTGATGTCGCGTCCGTAATAGTCGGTGAAACAATCAAGGCCCACCACCTCGTCACCGCGGCGCGTCAGCGCATCCGCGAGGGTGGAACCGATGAAGCCGGCGGCGCCGGTGACGAGCACACTCATGCAAACACATCCCGAATTCTGGCCGGCAGCCGGCACGGGCGACCGCTCGGCCCGACGGCGGCGTGGCGGGAATACCCCGTGGCCACCACCGTCTGATCGGTGCTTAGGGCCTGTAAAGAAACAACCGACGGATTCTGGCTGTCGAGCCGTCCCGCCCCGCGGCGTTGCTCGTCGGTCGAATACACTCGGTATTCTCCCTCCTCGCGCCTGGCGGGATCGGGCGCCTCGGCACCCAGAATCGCGCCAGTTGTTTCTTTACAGGCCCTCAGACGCACCGTGTACTGAAACTCCATCCGGACCGGCGAGAGCAGGCACCCCTGCGCCGCAATCTCCAGCTCATCATCGTATCGCGCCGGTCGCCGGTACTCGGCATGCACCTCGATGACCGGCAGACTGACGCCCGCCGCTTCCATCTCCCGATACGACCACCCGAGCGACCGGAGCAGGTCGGTGCGGGCCACTTCAAACCAGACGAGATAGTTGGCGTGGTACACCACGCGCATCTGGTCCGTTTCGGCATACCGCACGCGCACGGTCGAGACGGATGTCGGGGTGTCGCGACTCACGACGTGGCGGCCTGTCGCAGCGCCACGGTGGCGGCCGCGGGATCAGGTCGACCAAAGATCGACGCCCCAGCCACCAGCATCGTCGCCCCCGCCTGCACCAGGGTGCGGGCGTTGCCACTGTCCACACCGCCGTCCACTTCGATATCCACGGGGCGATCCGCGAGCAGGGCGCGCAGCGCCGCCACGCGAGTGACGCTGCGTGGAATGAACGACTGCCCGCCAAACCCGGGATTGACGGACATGACAATGACCTGGTCCACCAGATCGAGCACTTCAGACAACGCTGACAGCGGCGTGCCGGGATTGATGGCTACCCCTGCGCGTGCGCCGAGCTCGCGGATGCGGGTGAGTGTGCGGTCGAGATGCACGGTGGCTTCCACATGCACGGAAATGATCCCGGCACCGGCCTTCACGAAGGCGTCCAGATAGCGATCCGGGTCGGTGATCATCAGATGCACGTCAAGCGGCACAGAGACGATGCGTGACAGGGCAGAGACGACGAGCGGGCCCATGGTGATGTTGGGCACGAAGTGTCCATCCATCACATCCACATGGATGACATCGGCCCCTGCGGCCGCGACGGTGGTCACCTGTTCACCGAGCCGGGCAAAGTCCGCCGCGAGAATCGACGGCGCGATCTGGATGGGACGCGCACTCATCGACTGACCTCCAGGGTGATCGGATCGCCCGGGGCGATCTGGAATCCGGCCTGCGGCGTCTGCCGCACCACCGTGCCGGCGGGAATACCGGGATACGGCACCTCGCCGAGAATCGTCACGCGGAACAACCGACGTCGCAGTACATCGGCCACGCGCGTGCCGGACGTGCCAATCAGATCCGGCATGACATAGGTCATGGCCGCTTCGCCACGATTGACCAGCAGCGACACCTCTGTCGCTTCGCTCCTGGCCGGGGGATCCTGCGCCACGATGGTGCCGGGGGGATAGGCAGTAGAAAAGATTTCAGCTGTCCGGCCAATCCCGACCCGCTCCTGCGACAACCGAATCTGCGCCGCACGCTCAGACTCGCCGATGACCACCGGTACCACGGCGGGACTGATGGCGGCTGTCAGGCGGACCCGTACGGGCCGTTGACGTCGAATCACCGTGCCGGGTGCGGGCTCCTGCGAGAGCACATGGTCGGGGGGCAGGGTCTCGTCGGGGCGTTTAATGGGGTCCACGACCATGGCGATCCCCATGCCATCGGCCACGTCCGTGGCCGCCGCGAGCGACTGGCCCCGGAGGTCAGGCACGGTGACTTCCCGGGCCGTGCCCGCCACCTTCAGCGACGCGAACAGAAACACCACATAGGTGGCCCCCAGGCCAATCACGAGCAGCAGCAATCGTCCGGCTGTCCAGGCTCGGCGGCGAAGGGTGGGGGTGGTCGTGGTGGGGCGAGGCATGCTGCAAAAAAAGTGTACTACGCGGGTGGATGGCGGACCAGTCGCGCTGCAAAGAAGCCGTCGAGCCCATCCCGATCCGGGCGAGTGCGCAGGCAGCCATCCACATCGGCGCCGCTTCCGGTCCAGGGAACCAGGGCAAAGTGGGGATGGTCGGCGAGAAACGCAGAGACGACGTGCTCGTTTTCATCCGGTTCACTGGAACAGGTGGCATACACAAGCAGCCCGCCGGGGCGCACCGCTTCGGACGCCTGTTCCAGGATGCGGCGTTGCACGGCGGCAAAGGCGGGGAGGTCTTCGAGCACGACCGACCACTTGATGTCCGGGTCGCGCCGCAGGGTACCGAGCCCGGAACACGGCGCGTCCACGAGCACCCGGTCAAAGGTCGCGCCGAAGGGCAGCGGCTGCGCGGCATCGAGCTGCACCACACGCGCGGGCGCACTGCCGGCCCGCAAGGTTTGTCGCAACAGGTGCAGGCGCGCGGGACGCGTGTCACACGACACCAGCACGCCCTGCCGGCGCATGTCGGCCCACAACACGACGGACTTGCCTCCCGGGGCTGCGCATAGATCAAGCACCCGGGTGTCGGGCTGGGCATCCACCAGATGAGCGACCAGCGCCGACCCTTCGTCCTGGATCACCAGCGCGGCTCGCACCTCGTCAGTCAACTGCCCCAGCACGCCAGGTGCGAGACGCGCCATCATCGGCACGCGTGACCCGCGCACAGCCGGCACGCCGAGCTCGGCGAGCCAACTTGTGGTGTCGATGTCGGGATCGAGTGCGCGCACGGTGATGTCGGGCGCCTGATTGTTGAAGTCGCACCACAACACGGTGGCATCGAAGCCGTAGCGATCCAGCCAGCGTGCCACCAGCCATTTGGGATGGGAACACGTCACGCTGAGGTAGGCGAGTTGTTGGCGGCGTGTGGCCTCAGGGCCAGTGCGTTGTGGCAGCGTGATCGTGGCCTGTTGTCGCAGGTAGCCACGCAACACCCCGTTCACGAATCCGCCGGCCTTGCCGCCCGCCAGCGTCTTGGCCGCCTCCACCGCCCCATGCACGGCGGCGTGATCGGGAATGCGATCGAGGTGGCGCATCTGATACAACGCGAGGCGGAGTGTGGCCAGCGTGTCGGGATCGATGGCCGCGATTGGACGTGTGCTGCACTGTTCAAGCACGGCATCCAGTTCCGCGCGCCAGCGGCACACGCCGGTTGTCAGTTCCAGCAACAATCCGCGGTCGCGGTCGTCCTCGAGGTCACGGCGGGCCTGTTCGACCTCGGCGGCCAAGGTACGGCGTCCACGTTCGACGGCGACCAGCGCCCGTGCGGCCCGTACGCGCACGGCATTCATGTGAGCACCGTCCCGACGAGAGGGCCCGCGCCGTTAAGAAAATCACGGACCGCCATTGGTCGGCGTCCTTCGGGTTTGACCTGTGTGATGGCGAGCACGCCGGGCGCACACGCGACGTGGAGTGCATCCTGGGTCGCCGCCACGATCGTGCCCGGCGCGCCCTGGAGGGACTCGTGGTCCACAACGAAGGAGTGGAGCAGTGCGACGGAGCGGGTCTCGACATGCACCACCGCCAGCGGCCACGGTTGCAGACCGCGCACCTGGCGATCGATGCGTGCGGCCGGCTGGGCCCAGTCCACGACACTCTCCGCACGCTGCACACGCTCGGCGTAGGTGACCAGCGTGTCGTCCTGCGGGACTTCGTCCACCGAGCCAGCTGACAGTCGGTCGAGTGTCTCGACAAGCAAGTCACCACCGACAGCGGCGAGCCTCACTTCAAGTGTGTCACTCGTGTCGTCTGCAGCGATTGGAGTCTCGATGCGTGCCAGCATCGGGCCGGCGTCCAGCGCCAGCACGACACGCATGATCGTGACGCCGGTGACGGCATCGCCGGCCAGGACGGCGCGATGAATGGGTGCGGCGCCGCGCCATCGCGGCAGCAATGACGCATGGACGTTAATCAGGCCGCGCGGGGGCAGGTCCAGCAGCGCCTGCGGCAGGATGCGTCCGTACGCGGCGACCACACCGATGTCGGCCCGCAGTGCCGCCACCTCGTCGAGCCAGGCCGCATCGCGCAACTGCGTGGGTTGCAGCACGGGAATCTGATGCGCCACGGCCACCACTTTCACCGGACTCGCGGTCACCTTCTGGCCGCGCCCGCGTGGACGATCCGGCTGCGTGACGACGCCCACGACCTCGTGGGGCGACGCGATCAGCCGCTCGAGTGTCGGCACGGCAAACCGCGGCGTGCCGAAGTACAGGACGCGCAGGGGCGCTACCATGTGCCCCTCCGCTGTTGTTTGCGGATGCGCCGGACGATCAGGTCCCGCTGCAGTCCGCGCATCCGATCCAGAAATAGGCGGCCGTCGAGGTGATCAAGCTCGTGCTGCAACGCGCGGGCGAGCAGTCCCGTGCCTTCGATTGTCTGGGGATGTCCATCACGATCCTGGCCACGCACGACGACGCGCGCAGGGCGGGGCACCGAGGCTTGAAACCCCGGCACACTCAGGCAGCCTTCTTCCTCCACCTGCAGGCCGTCGCGCTCGAGAAACTCCGGGTTCACCAGCGTGATGACCTGTCCGCCGCGTTTGCCGACCGACAGATCGATCACACACACGCGCACGCCCACGCCCACTTGCGGGGCCGCCAGGCCAATACCCGGAGCGGCATACATCGTCGCGATCATGTCGTCGATCAGCGTGTGCAGCGTGGCGTCGAAGACCTCGACCGGGAGGCTCGGTGTCTGAAGTGTGGCGGCGCCGTATTTGACGAGAGGTCTGATCATGAAGACATCAGGTCGTGGACGGGGTCAGCCGCGTCGCCACAGTGGTCTGCCACGCACGGGCAGCGTCCACCAGATCGGCCAACGTATCGCCGCCGAACTTGTCGATGACCGCGTTGGCCAACACCACAGCCACCATGGCTTCGCCTACCACCGCCGCAGCCGGTACGGCACACACGTCGCTGCGTTCAATGGCGGCCGGTTCCTCCTCCATCGTGCGCAAATCGACCGAGCGCAGAGGTTCCATCAACGTCGAGATCGGTTTCATCCACGCCGAGACCCTCAGGTCTTCACCGTTGGTGACGCCACCTTCGAGTCCGCCAGCGCGATTGGTGGGACGCGAGAGCGGTCCGAGTGTGCCTGAGGCCGCATCGGTGGTCCGCAGAATTTCGTCGTGTACCTGGGAACCCGGCAAGTGGCCCACGTCCGGGCCCACGCCGATGCCCACGGCCTTGATGGCGGGAATCGACATCAACGCCTGCGCAAGCTGCCCGTCGAGTTTGCGATCCCACTGGGTGTGACTGCCAAGGCCCACCGGCACGTGATGCACCACCACTTCAAACACGCCACCGACGGTATCGCCGGCCTCCCGAGCCGTGTCCACAGCCTGTCGCATCGCCTGGGCCACCGTGGCGTCCACACAGCGGATGTCGTCATCGGCTGCCAGGGCCGCGATGCGATCAACAGGCACGGTGAGCGAGTCGGGCAGTCGGGCGCCGCCTATGGCCGTGACATGGCTGGTGATCGTCATGCCGAGGTGGCGCAGCAGCGTGCGCGCAATGGCCCCACAGGCGACACGGGCGGCGGTTTCGCGGGCGCTGGCGCGTTCGAGGATGTCGCGCAGATCGTCTCGCTGGTACTTCAGGCCGGCCGCCAAATCGGCATGACCTGGACGGGGACGAGTCACGGCGGCACGGCGGGCACCGGGAATTGATTCGTCGGGCGTGGCCTCGACGCTCATCGTGTACTGCCAGTTCACCCAATCACGGTTGCGAATCAGCAGGGTAATCGGACTCCCCAGCGTTTCGCCTCGCCGCACGCCCGACAGAATCTCCACACGGTCCTGTTCAATCGCCATGCGCCGGCCGCGACCGTAGCCCAACTGGCGCCGCGCCAGGTCCGGGTCGATGTCGTCGGCCGAGAGTGGTACACCGGCCGGTACACCGTCCACGATCACAATGAGGGCCTGACCGTGTGATTCACCGGCTGTCAAAAAACGAAGCATCGCCTCGTCATTCTATCGAAGTTTTTGCAACGTCCCCTCGCGATCGCGGGGGATTCTGCGTGTGGAGCAGGCGTCGATCTTGCAAAGAACAGTGTGCGATGAGGTGGACCGAGTGGGCGCAGCAGTTACCGACTGACGGTGCAGGTGTGCGCCTGGTGTCGAGTCCCCGTGTGCACAATGCGGCGAGTGCGGCCGAACGACATGACGCCTTGGCGACACTCGGCTACATCGTGGTGCCGGCCACGCAGGCGATGGATGTCGCCGCGCGGCGACGCTGTGTGCATCGGCACGTCGCGTTGATCGTTGACGACCCCGTCACACCGGCGTGTGTGCAATGGCTGCGAGACCTTGCGATGGCAAGCCCGCGGGCGCACCTGGTTGTGCGCACTGAGGAAGAGGCATCGACGATGGTGCGAGAACGAGCGATGGCATGGTCTTCCCGTCCTCCATCCTCCAACCCCGTTCCCCACGATGTACGCCACCTGCGCGCCGTCGCCTTGCAGCGGACCGGGCGGCACGACGCGTCACGGACCTGGTTGAAGGCCGCCGTCGGCGCGGCCTCGCGTCGAGGCAACGACGCGCAGTATGCCCAGGCCGTGTGGGCATACGGGCGAGCGGCACTGCAGGCTCCGACTCCGGCGATGCTCTCACGGATTCGCACCACATGCCGTACAGCGCTCAGTCGCCTCACGGCGCTCGAGGCGCGTACACGTGTGGTGGCGATGTGGGCTGACGCGTCCACACGACTGGGGGAGTTGGAATGGGCGCACGCCTGGCTGGCCGGTGTGCAGGTTGAATGTGCGCTGCGCGACTGGGACGTGCCGCCATGGATTGCGGCGCCCCAGGCGGATGTGGCGGTGTGGCAGGGCCGGTGGAGCGATGCCCTGCAGCACGTCGGTGCGATGGGCACCAGCGCCTCTGCCCTCGGACGAGCGACGCTCATCGCCTGGTTGCGCCACGACGAGCCGCAACTGCGTCGTCATCAGGCACAGGCACAGCTGCCACACACGACGACACCCACGACGACATACGACAACGAGGACGCCGCGTGGGTGCGATGTGCTCATCTGCTGTGTGCCGCGACGGCAGGCGACGTCGAGACGGTGCGCACGCGTGCCGCCACGGTGGCGCAGGACACGTCCGTGCCGTGGGGATGTGCAGTGGCGGTCGAGGCCCTTCGGCAGGTTGGGCTCGACACAGAGGCAGGGGCGCTGCTGGCACAGGGACAGCTGGCCCGCGATGCCGGGCCGTGTGTACGCGCATTACTGGCGCATCTGGCAGGTGATGCCGACGCTGAATTACAGATCGCCCGGTGTGGTGCAGCGGGGATTGTGCACTGGGGAGAACGGAGGCGGGAGATGACGATGTGGGGAGGCGTGTCGGCGCTGTTGGACGAAGTGAACAATGCCGAGGATGATCGGGCAGCCATACGGCGTGGGTGCCGATGGGTGCGCACACATACAGGCACCGGGCGCGTGATGATCCTCGCGGCGGACCAGGGGCGCCCGGTGGTGGCCGATCCCGAAGGCGCGGCGCCGGGCGATGACGATGTGCGTGCGCCGATTCGGCAGGGGGGAGTGACGGTCGGGTGGGTGGTGGCCGCGCGGAGGACGCGTGATCCGCAGGCGCTGGCCGGCTGTGTGAAAACGTTGGCCGCCGTGTGTGCGCCGGCCGTGCGTGCGTGTCTCGATGTGGCGCGCATCACCGAGACCGGTGCGTCGCTGATGACGGATCTGCTGGGGCACAGTCCCGCGATGGTGGCCTTGCGTGCAGCAATCGCCCGCGCCGCTCCCACCACGTTTCCTGTGCTCATTGAAGGGGAGAGCGGTGTGGGCAAGGAACTGGTCGCTCGCGCGTTGCACCGGTTGAGTGCACGTCGCGATCGTCGGCTCGCAGCGCTCAACTGCGCCGCGCTGACCGACGAGCTGTTCGAGGCAGAACTGTTCGGCCACACACGCGGGGCGTTCACTGGAGCTGTCGGCGCGCGCACGGGGCTGTTTGAAGACGCGCATCAGGGCACGCTCTTTCTCGATGAGGTAGGGGAACTCTCCGCACGTGCGCAAGCCAAGTTGCTGCGGGTGCTGCAGGAGGGGGAAGTGCGTCGGGTGGGGGATAACCAGACGCGTGCGGTGGACGTGCGGGTGGTGGCCGCGACCAATCGGTCGTTGGCGGCGGCTGCCGCGCAGGGGCACTACCGCGAGGACCTGGTGTTCCGGCTCGCGGTGGTTCGCATCACCGTGCCGCCGTTGCGCGAGCGCATCGAAGACATTCCCGGCCTGGCCCAGACGTTCTGGACGCGGGCGACAGAACATCGCGCCACACGTGCGTGGCTGGCGCCGGACGGGCTGGCGGCGTTGTGCCGCTACTCATGGCCCGGCAACGTGCGGGAGTTGCAGAACGTGATGGCTGGGCTCGTGCTGGCGGCGCCGGAACGTGGCCGGGTAACGGCCCGCCATGTGGCGGCGGTGCTCGAAGGGGCTTTAGCTGGGCAGACGACTGCACCAGGCGTCTCGCTTGACGAGGCCCGTCGCGCGCTTGACCGGCAATTGGTGTCGGCGGCACTGGCACGCCATGCCGGCTGTCGCGCGGCCGCTGCGCGTGACCTCGGCGTGTCGCGTCAGGGGCTCTCCAAATTGATGGCGCGGCTGGCGGTGCCAGCGAACGGAGTTGCCACGGAGGCCGACTTGCGGTGATCATCCCTCTACGTGTTGCGCTTCACCGTCCGTCGTCTGATCCTGACGCTCCCCGTATTGCTGGGCGTGGCCACGCTTGTGTTTGCCTTGTTGCACCTGGTGCCAGGCGATCCCGCGCTGGTGATGCTGGGCGAAGCGGCGGCCACCAGTGACGTGGACGCCTTGCGGACTCGGCTCGGACTCGATCAACCGCTCACCACGCAGTACGTGCAGTTTGTGACGGGCCTGGCGCAGGGCGACTTCGGCACGTCCTTCCGGTACGGCACGCCGGTGTTTGATGAAATCGCGCAGCGGTTACCCAACACACTGGCGCTCGCACTGGCAGCGATGAGTGTGGCGATTCTGATCGCCATTCCGCTCGGCATCCTCGGCGCGCTCTACCAGGGCCGGGCGATCGATCAGGCCGCGATGACCGTGTCGCTCGTGGGCATCTCGATGCCGAACTTCTGGCTTGGTCCGCTGCTGGCGATTGTGTTTGCCGTGATGTTGGGATGGTTGCCGGTGTCGGGGATTGGCGACTGGCGGCACTTGGTGTTGCCGGCGATCACGCTTGGCGCCGGACTGGCGGCGATCCTCGCCCGCATGACACGCGCGAGCCTGATTGAGGAACTGCGCGAACTATACGTGCTGGCAGCCAGAGCGCGCGGCCTGTCGCAGACGCGCGCGGTGTTGGTGCATGCGCTGCGCAACAGTCTGATTCCCGTGGTGACGATTCTTGGCCTCCAGTTTGGCGCCGTGCTGACGGGCACCATCATCACGGAAACCATCTTTGCGTGGCCCGGTGTCGGGCGGTTGCTGATTCAGGCGATCAACTTCCGCGACTATCCACTGGTGCAGGGGTGCATTCTGTTCATCGCCCTGACGTATGTGTTGGTGAACCTCGTCGTGGACCTGACCTACGGCTGGCTTGACCCGAGGATTCGTTACGAATGACCCGACGTATTGGACTGGGCATCATCGCGGTGACCGTACTGGCGGCGGTTGCCGGTCCGTGGCTCGTACCGCACGATCCGGACGTGCAGATGCTCGCGAACCGCTTGCAGGGGCCGTCGTGGGCGCATCCCCTCGGGCTCGACGAACTGGGGCGCGACATCCTGGCGCGACTGGTATCGGGCGCGCGCATCTCGCTGGGTGTGGGATTGACGGTCGTGTCCGTTTCGGCGTGTGTGGGCATTCTTGTCGGCGCGGTCGCCGGGTATGCGGGCGGCGTGGTCGATACGGTGATTGGCCGCGTGATGGACGTGTTGCTCGCGTTCCCCGGCATCCTGCTGGCGATTGCGCTGGTCGCGGTCCTCGGCCCCAGCCTCACGAACGTGGTGCTCGCGTTGGTGGTGATCGGCTGGGTGGGGTACGCCCGTGTCGTGCGCGGGCAGGTGCTCAAGATTCGTGAGTTGGAGTACGTGCAGGCCGCACGCGCGGTGGGGGCGCCAGTGTGGCGCATCCTGTGGCAACACGTGATTCCGCCGACACTGCCGGCCGTGACGGTGCAGGCCACGCTCGGGATGGCCGGCTCGATCATCGCAGAGGCCTCGCTGAGTTTTCTGGGGCTCGGTGTGCAGCCCCCGACGCCGAGCTGGGGCACGATGCTTGATGCCGGGCGCGCCCACCTGTTTGATGCGCCGCACCTCACGCTGATGCCGGGGCTGGCGATCGCGTTGCTGGTGCTCGGATTCAACTTCGTGGGTGACGCGCTGCGCGACCGCATCGATCCCCGCGCGACCTGATCCTGATTTTTCACCATGAGGTTCCATGAGGATCCATGAGGAAAGGCAAGAGCAAGATCAAAAGCCTAAAACGTGAAAGAAGGTGAAGGTCGTGATGGTCGTGAAGGCAGCGACGACATCATGATCTTGAGGGGTGACGACGGACAGCGGGTTGGGTGCCGCCAGAGGCGGCAGATGCGGGAGGAGGGCGGTCGGAAACGAAATGACGTCGGGTGTCTTTTCGTTGACGTCTTTCGTTCCGACCGCCCTCCTCCCGCACGGCCAGGCTTTCAGCCTGGCCCCCAACCCTCACGGCCACGTGACAGGCATTTCTTCACGACCATCACGACCTTCAGCTCTTCTTCATGTTTAAAGGCTCTATTGCCCCTTCGAGCCCGCATATGCGGCTTCAGGGCGGCTGGCCAGTTAACGGATCGTCTGTCGCAGACGCCGCAGCACCGGGTCGGTCGGCGCAAGTCGTAGCGCCGCGGCCAGGGCATCGCGCGCACCCGGGGCATCTCCGGTGTGCCAACGGGCTTCGGCCAGCCACCGCAATAACCTCACGTCCTCAGGCGCAGCGGTGAGCAGCGGTTCCAGGCTGGCGCGTCCCTGAGCGTAGTCACCCGCCTCGACTGACAGAATGCCCAGACGCCGCGTGCGCGCCGCCTTGACGTCGGGTGCGGCGGTGTCGCCTTCGAGCGCATCGTAGCGGGCCAGCCACTCACGTGCCTCGACCGGATCCCCCAGCGCTTCGGCGGTATCGGCCAGATAGAGCAGCGCGGCGCGACTGAACGGGGTGGTGGCGACGGCCCCCCGCAGCATGCGGAGCGACTCGTCGAGGTTGCCTTCCAGATACAACGCGCGGCCATACAGCGCCATGCCGTCGGCGCGTCGCGCCGTGCCGCCGAGAGCGCGTTCCAGCGCCGTGATAGCGCGTGTGGCCCAGGCTTCGCGTTGAGCGGCGTCGATGGCGGCCTCGGCACGCATGATGCGGATGCGTCCGCGGGTGAGCGCGACGACCGAGTCGTCGGGTGTGCGGAGGTCCGCAGCCGTCAGGGTGGCTTCAGCCACGTCGAACTCGCCGCGCCGCGCCTGGGCCAGGGCGATGGCCGCGTCACGCTCGGTGCGGGGTTCCAACGACGCGAGGGCGGTCAACTGCGTCATTTCTTCCGTCGGTCGCTGTTGGGCCCGATACAGGTCGGCCAGTTCGTCGCGCGCCGGGACCAGCGAGGGGTTCGCACGCACGGCTCGTTCCAATGCGTCGGTTGCGCCGGCCACATCCTGGGTGTCGCGCAGGACCACGCCCAGCAGATAGAGCGCTTCATCAAACCCGGCATTTACGGCCGTGGCCTGGCGCAGCGGGTCGATCGCGGCAGCCGCCTGGCCGGAGCGGTACCGGGCCAGCGCCAACTGATAGAGCAGCGTGGGGGATTGCCGGTCGATCGCCGCCGCGCGCGCGTACCACTCCGCCGCTTCAGCCGCATCCCCGCGCCCGTCATACAAGGTGGCCAGCGCGATGAGCGGGTCAGTGGCGCCTGGCTGCAGGCGTGCCGCCTCCCGAAAATCCCGGGCGGCCTCATCCAGTCGACGCTGCGCACGATAGGCCTCGCCCCGTCGGACGTGGGAGGTCATGGAATCACTGCGCAGCGTAATGGCTCCGCTGAAGGCCTCGATCGCCGCATAGGTATTTCCCGCAGCGAGTGCCTGTTCACCGGTGGCGACGAGCCGCCGGTAGCGCTCGGCGTCATTCAGGCGCTGCACGGCCATCACGGCGACCGCCCCGACCACCACCACGCCGGCCGCCGCCATTCCCAGTCGCACGCCGCGATCTTAGCAGTCCGTGGTGGAAGCCGGGCGCATCGCCCCGCTCGGTGCTACGGCCGACTTCCACTACGGACTGCTAACGAATGTGCCCCGGCGGCGCGCACGGCAGTGGAACGAACCCTGGAGCCGCGGTGTCCAATTGGTCAGAGGGGGGTGCTAGGATGATGATTGAGTCCACTGTGAAGCACCTGCGCGAATTTACGTGGTCGGAATCCTCGACCGCCTCGTCCGCCGGCGAAGGCCGCGCCGAGTGGTCGGAAGACTGGGCGCTGGTTCAGGATTGCGCCGCCGGCAACGAGGACGCCTGCACCCGACTGGTGACTGACCATCAACGTATGGTCTATCAGTTGGCCCTCCACCTGCTGGGTGACTCGCAGGAGGCCCTCGATCTCTCCCAGGAAGTGTTCCTCCGCGTCTTCCGAACCCTGCATCAGTTCCGGGGGCACTCGGCGCTGCGCACATGGATCTACCGGATTGTGGTGACCCAGGCGTCCAATCGTCGCCGCTGGTGGCGTCGCCGGCACCAGTCCCAGCAGGTCGCCCTTGACCAACACGTGGCCAGCCATGGGGATCTGCCCGACCAGCGCGCGGCCTCGATGCCGGATCAGGTGGCTGAGCAGCAACAAACCGCACGGCAGGTGTGGCAGGCGCTCGACACACTCCCGTTTGATCAGCGGTCGATCCTTGTGCTGCGTGAAATCGACGGCTTGAGTTACGAGGAAATCGGCTATTCGCTCGGGGTCGCCGTGGGGACGGTCAAGTCACGGCTGGCGCGGGCCCGCGAGCATCTGCGTGACGCGCTGCGGGAGGTGGCATCATGACGTGCCTCGACACGCGACGATTGATCGCGGCCTACGTGGATGAGGAGTTGGGCGGCGCGCAGCGCCTGCAGGTGGAGAGCCATATGACGGCCTGTCACGACTGCCGTCGCGATGACGCTGATCTGCGCGAACTGGGTCGGATGCTGCGGGTGTCTGTCGCGGCCGTGCCCCTGCCGGTGGATGGTCTGCGGGGACTGGCCGGAGGCGTCATCAGCCGCATCGGTGCAGAAGCGCAGCAGTCCTGGCGGGCGAAACTGGACCGGGTGTTCGAGGACTGGCATTGGGTGGCCGTCGGCAGTGGCGCCTGCGGCGCAGGGTTTGTGACGGCGTTCCTGGTGTTGGTGCTGTTGGTCACGCCGGTCATGCAGGCGCGGCAGGTGAGTCAACGCACGGGCACGTTGTATGTCATGGCGCTGCCGGAAGGCGGGCAGGGTGCCCCGGTGATGTTCGAGTTTGAGCGGTCAATGGGCACCGCGACCGGTGATCCGCGGTATGCGGTGCCGGCATCCTTCGGCTGGAAGGCCGAACAGGCCCTCGTCACGGAACTTGATCGGTCGTTGATGCGGCACGGTCGCCTGGTGCGGTTTGTGGATCTGTCCCCGGCGGACCGGGAAGAGGTCATCCGGTTGCTCGCTGAGATCTCGCGGCTGCGTGCGCAGGCCCCGACACGGCGCCCCGGCGGACTCACCAACGTGAGCGGCATGCACCTGGTGCTCAACGAATACGTGACCGCGGCCGGTCTCTAAACAATCACGCCAACGTCTGCACGCTATCTGCTCGCCCCGCGGTTTCGCGGGTCGAGGCAATAGAGCTATCCACCATGAAGCTCCATGAAGCTCCATGAAGTTCCATGAAGGAATGCTTGTCACTGACCCGTGAGGGTTGGGGCCAGGCGAAGCCTGGCCGTGCGGGCGGAGGGCGGTCGGAAACGAAAAAGGTTTCGGGTAGGTTTTTCGTAAGCAACACGAGCCGAAAAACCTACCCGAAACCTTTTTCGTTTCCGACCGCCCTCCGCCCGCAGCTGCCGCCTGTGGCGGCCCCCAACCTGCTGTCCGTCGTCATCCCCAAGAACACGATGTCTCGCCGCCTTCACGACCATCACGGCCTTCATGTTGAAAGCTCTTGTATTCCCCCATGGATCCCCATGACCCCCATGGTGAAAAATCCGGGGATGCGCGCTAGCGCACGCCGGTGCTTGTCACGTTCTGCATCACATCGGTCGCGCGGATGACAAGTGTGGCGGCGGCATCGGCCGACGGCAACGTCAGCGTGAACCGCTCCTCGCGGGAATCGGCCAATCCATCCACGGGACGCAGCGCCTGCCACCCGCCCCCTCCGAGCGCATAGTCCACCCGGTGCACGCCACTGTGCCCGTCGGTGACACGGATGTCCACCTGCACACCGGTAACGGTGACCGTGATGACCGGCGGGGTGTTGTCGACGTCCACCGGATCACTCTCGCGCAGACCCGTCAGCGCCCGATCCGGGGTGTTGGACAGCTCATCTGACGCGGTGATACGCACAAAGTACCGACCGTCGGCGACGGCGGTGGTATCCCACACGTAGAGCGGGGAGGTGAGCCCGTCGCGCAGTGGGTGCCATGTCGTTTCGCCCTCGCGCCTGTAGTGCAGGGCATAGGTCAACCGGTTCCCATCACCATCCTCGGCCTTCCACTGCAGCGTGCGCAGCCCGCGCTGAAACATGCGGCGTCCCAGCGACGGCGCGGGCACGGGATCGCCACCAGGTGGCCGACGCGCGTCGGCGATGAGATCGTCGAGGCCGGCGATGGCCCCTTCGTCACTGGAGAACGGACGTTGAAACACCACGCCCGCCGGATGCACGGTAATCTCCGTGACGGTCGGCCGGGTGTTGCGCGGCAGATACGCGACGGTCACGGACGTCAACACGGCCGGTGTCATGGTCGGAAACGTGGCGCGCCATTGCAGAAAGCGTGCGGGCGGACTGGCGACCGCTGCGCCCCGTGCCTCGCTGTACGGGGTCGACCAGGGGCTCCACGAGTCATCGGGCACTTCCGTGTTGCCCGAACGCGTTTGCAGGGTGACCGCGCCTGAGCCCTCCCACTGCATCGTGCCCCACTCGGCGAAGGTCCGCCCGTCGCGCACCGGTGAGGTGTACGTGCCGGCCTCGGCGGTGGGCGTCGTGGGGCCCGCCGCCCCCAGCGCAAACACGCGCCCGGGATTGGCAGAGAGCAGTAAGGTGCGCGCACCATCCCGTTGCAGGCGCGTGACCTGCCGGGCGTCCACGGTGGTGAGGAGTAATGCCGCGCCATCCATCGTGAGCTGATAGACACGGCCGTCGGGTCCCGTGGCCGCATACACGGAGGTGTCATCAATGACGGCGAGGTCATAGATGGCGTCGGTGGTCTCCCACACAGGATCCCAGAGGCCGGCGGCACTCACGCGGTACACCACAGAGCGACGACCGGTGGTGGCCGGGCTGGTGTCAGGGGTGGTGGAGGTCGCCACCGGTACGCCACCGACGGTGATGGTGACACTGCCGGTGAGCGCGGTCTCACTGCCGGGTTCGCCGGCGGCAGTGAGTGCCGACACAAACAGTCCGCCGTCGGGCGTCGGGCGAATGGTACGCAACTCCGTCAGTCCGGCCTCGAGCACGACAAACGGACGATCCTGGTCATCGAATCGATACAGGCGAGCGGGGTGATCGGTGCCGGCAAACATCCGACCGGCGGTATCAACAGCGAGCGACACCACGTGACGCGCGGGTGGACGATACACCACGGTCGCAGTGCCATCCGGATTGACGCGATGAATCGTGGCCGGGTGGCCCGTCGCCACCCACAGGCGCCCCTGACTGTCAGCGGCGAGCGCCCAGATGTGCGGCTCCGCGGGATCAAACAATACGCGCGACGACCCATCGGCTTCGATCACATGCACCTGACCGTCGGGTGAGCTGGCCGCATAGACGCGCGAACCGACCACCGCGATCGCGTGGATCGCGGAGGGCTCGACGTCGAGGATCGTGCTCACATCCGGGCCGCGTCCGCGCACCACACGACCGTCGCCACCGGTGCCGGCGTACCACGCACCATCCGGTCCCACGGTGAGACTCCAGGCCTGTGGAGCCGCGAGGTCGTGCAGGCTGGTGACTGCTGGTGCCGCGACGAGGCGTCCGGCGGCATCAATCGACACACCGACCGGCGTCCCTTTCAGAAACTCACTTTGTGAGGCGACAGTCCAGAACACCGGCTGCGTCGCCAGCCGCGCCCCCATCGGTGAGACCAGCACGAGGGCAACGCAGATCAGGAGGGCAGCAGGGAGTCGTGACAGGTGGCGCATGGTGGGGTTACTTGTCGGCACGGAGCGTCAGGGGCAACTCGCGCGATCCACGCACGACGCGCGTCATCGGCAGGTGCCACGACCCGACGACGGTGCGTGAGAGCGGAATCGCGGCCACGGACGCATCGGTCGCGAGTGCCGCATGAATGGAACCAGGCAGCGCCTGGCGGGATTCGCCGGCCACGGCAGTCCCGGGTGCATCAACCAGCAGGCGCACGTGCAGGTGATGTTGCGCGCGTGATTCGCGCAACTGCGCGAAGAGCGCCTCGAGACTGGCGGGCGGTGCCGGACGCAGCGCGGTTTGTTCGAGGGTGCGGAGTGTGGCGGCATCCGACACAAGCAGGGTCACCGGTCCGGTGGTGTGGGTGGGCATGGTCACCGGCAACGACACCGTCTCGGTGGTGCCGCGATACTGCCGCAGCTGCACATGCAGGGTGTGTGTGCCGCCCAGCACCGGGCGCACGGTATCGAGCCACGCGCGTTCGATCGTGACGTGATCTTCCACCTCGGTCACCCGCAGCGTGATCTCCATCGACTCCGGCAGCACCTGGCGGAACGTGTTGCTGGCAAGCGCGCCGATGGGATTGAGTGCCGTGCCGGCCGCTTCGGTGATCGCCATCTCGCCCGTAAAGACATCGTGGATGGGAATGCGGCCGAGGGCGCCGTATGAGATGTGTCCGTCGGTGCTGATTGTCGTGGGACCGGCCGGGCGTTCAAACGACGCGAGGGTGTTGAGGATAGACACGTACGCAAACAGCGGCGTGAGGCTCTGGTCGTGCAACACCTGGAAGTTGAACGTCCGGATGGGCGCTCCGGCCGACTGCAGGTGCACACGCACCGCCAGTTCGTCGGGGCCCCGCCCCAGGATGCCGCCGACACCCACCGAACGGTCCTGCGTCATGCGTCCGATGACCGGGCCCATCTCGCCGATCTTCATTGACGAGTTGATGCTGGGCAACACGGTCAGCACGCGCGCGTGCGTCATCGGCATCGTCGTCGGGCCCTGGCTGAGGAACGCGTGGCCGAAGGCATAGACCTGTGTGCCGTCGATATGGGTGACGGTGCCGGTGGAGCCCATTTCAAGATCGCCACGCACGAATGACATGCCGACCGGATCACCCGGCCGCAGCGTCCGAGGGGCCATCGACTGGCCGGGCGTGGTGTGTGTGAGGAGTGGTGTGCCGGTGAGCGCGGCGCGCAAGCCGTCTTCCACGTTGGTCGTCAAACCTCGCGCCACCATCGACGCACCGATCGGACGCAGACGCAGCGCCCAGTCGGCCAGTGACGGTTCCCCCACGATCGTGGCCTGCGTGAACGGCGACCGGATGGGTGTGGCGGCACGGCTGACCACGCGACCCAGGGCGGCGTAAATCTGCTCGGGTGTGGCCGGCCAGGTCAGCGCGAATTCCGAACGCTGCGGACCGGTGTCCACACTGCGCATCGCGTCCACCATTTCGCCTATCGGGGTGATTCCGGCAATCGGTTCTTTCGAAAAGTTGCCCATCGCGTACGAGACGGCACCCAGCAGTTTTCCGTCGATATACACCGGGCTGCCGCTCATCCCCTGAATCACACCGGTCTTGGCCAGCGGACCGCCGTCGAGTCGGGCAATGACCAGGTCTCGACCGGGCGCGATGATGTTCCTGAGCACACCGATGATGTGCACGTCGAAGTCTTCAAGTGTGTCGCCGGCAAACACCGTGCGGCCCGTCCCCACCATCCCCGGCCTCACGTCGTCAATCGACATGAAGGGCGTGGTCTGTGCCGCCGGCCCCGTAAAGGCCGCCACGACCAGGCCAAGCGTGAGCGCTGCGCAGGTCAGCAATCGATGTGGCAGGTGGGACACACGGTGGTTATAACACGGGGCCTTCGGCCCCGGTCCCGGTTCATCGGTTCCTGGTTCATGGTTCCGCGGTGCCGTTCTGGGTTCGGAGGTGCCCGGTTCGGTGTTCGGGATTCACGAGGGAACCCGGCACCGACCCTGAACCCAGCCCCAGAACCCTGCACCAAGAACCCTGCACCAAGAACCCCGAACGGCACCGCGGAACCATGAACCGATGAACCATGAACCGTGCGTTGATGATGAGTGCGCCGACGATGAGTTGACGCGTTCCGGGAACCTGCGATACGCTGCCGGTCGTAGTCGTGATGCGTTCCTTCCTCCACCAGACCCGCCATACCCCCGTTGTGCCCTCCGTGTCGGCATATTGGTGGTGGTATGTCCAGTCCACTGGAGAGGGCAGCGCGCGGCGGTAAGAACAGCCACCACGACGCGGATTTTGAGGCCTCTCCAGTGACGAACTGGAGAGGCCTTTTGTGTTTTGTGACCAGGGAAGATTGAGTTAAACGGAATGCCCACACAGATTGTGCAGACAATCGTCGCCGACACGATGGACGCGTTGCGCCAGCAGCGTGATGCCGTCGTGGATGCGGACATCGTGGAGCTGCGACTTGATGGCGTGTCGGACCTTGATGTGGCCGGCGCGCTGGCAGGGCGGACCAGGCCCACGATCGTCACGTGCCGTCCCGTGTGGGAAGGCGGCAGGTTTGCGGGCGATGAGGCGGATCGGCGTCGGTGGATGGGTGAGGCGGTGGCGGCCGGCGCGGAGTGGGTGGATATCGAACGGCGTGCCGGATGGGTGCCTGACCGGCGTGGCACGCAGACGCGATTGATCGTGTCCGACCACGACATGCACGGGGTGCCGTCGGACCTTGCCGACCGCGTGCACGCCATGCGTGCGCTGGACGCCGACGTGGTCAAGGTGGCCGTCACTGCCGCGCGCGTGACGGATGTGTTTCACCTGCGGGCATCGGTGGCGATGTCGGGTCCGGGGACACACGACTTCGTGTGTATCGCCATGGGCGCGGCCGGACAACTCAGCCGTCTGCTCCCGTCCCGGTTCGGTTCGTGCTGGACGTATGGGGGCGATGCGGCTCCAGGGCAGGTGCCCGTCCGTGACCTCCGACATCGCTATCACGTGCACACGATCACGGACGCGACACGCCTCTTCGGCGTCGCGGGTGCGCCACTGGCGCACTCGGCGTCACCGGCGATGCACAACGCAGCCCTACAGGCCGCCGGACTCGATGCGGTGTATGTGCCGCTCCACGCCACGACCGCTGCCGAGGTCGTCCTGGTGGCCGAGACGTTCGGGTTCGACGGCGTCAGCCTCACCGCCCCCGTCAAAACGGGTTGGCAGCGTCATGCGAACGTGGTGTTCGACGACGCGGCGTCGAGCCAACTCGGTGTGATCAACACGTTGCGGCGACGCGACGCCGGATGGCTCGGGCGCAACTTCGACATCGCAGGATTCCTCGACGGGTGTGATGCAGCCGGTGTGACCCTGGCGGGCAGTTCGGCGCTGGTGCTCGGAGCTGGCGGTGCTGCACGTTCGGCCGTCGCCGCGCTCGGCGAACGAGGTGCCACAGTGGAGATAGCCGCGCGTCGCCAGGATGCGGCTGGGCACCTGGCTGCTGAACTGGGTGTGCGCGCGATTGCCTGGCCTCCCCACGGCACCTGGGACATCGTTGTGAACGCCACGCCAGTGGGAACGTGGCCGGTGGTGGACGCAACACCAGTGGATCTCGCAGATATCGACGCGCGCGTGGTGTACGACCTGGTCTACAACCCCGAGGCAACGATGCTGCTTCGAGAGGCAGCCGCACGTGGGGCGCAGGTCATCGGGGGGCTTGACATGCTGGTAGGGCAGGCCGCCCGACAGTTCGCTTGGTGGACAGGGCAGACGCCCGACGCGCACGACATGCGCGCGGCCGCAGCCCGGCATATTCGGGAGTTGACAGGGACATGATGAAACAGACGTCGTTTGAGGAATTTGTAGAGTTGTCGCGCCGTGGCACGTTTGTGCCGGTGTGGCGCGAGATCATGGCGGACCTGCTGACACCCGTGTCGGCGTTTCTGAAAATCGCGGAGCACTCCGACTATGCGTTTCTGCTCGAGAGTGTGGAGGGCGGTGAACACGTCGGTCGGTACTCGTTCCTCGGCAAGGATCCGTTCCTTGTCGTGCGTGGTCACTCGGCCGGCACCACGATTGAGCAGGCCGGTGCCACCACAACGCGCACCGAGCCGTTCGTCGAGGTGTTACGCGGGTTGATGGCGGAGTTCTCGTCGCCGTTTGTGTCAGACCTGCCGCGCTTCACCGGTGGTGCGGTCGGCTACTGCGACTACGACACGGCGGAATGGTTCGAGCCGGCAGTCGCGCGTGACGCGGCGGCCGACGACGACGCGGACCGTGTGCGAGCAGGCTTCATGGTGTTCGACACCGTGCTGGCATTTGATCACGTGAAACACCGCATCCTGGCGATCTCAAATGCGCGTGTCCGTCCGGGCGAAGACCTGCGGTCGCTGTACGACTTCGCCGTGGCGAAAGTGGATTTCCTGGAGCGCGAGTTGGAGCGCAACCTGTCGCGGCCCGAGCGTCGCGAGGGCCGCACACTGACGATTGAGGCCAATCAGACGCAGGAGGCGTTTGAAGCGTCCGTGCGAACGATTCAGGCACACATCGCCGCCGGAGAGGTCTACCAGACCGTGTTGTCGCAGCGATTCGACACCGAGACTGGCGCGTCTCCGTTTGATGTGTACCGGGCGCTGCGGCACATCAACCCGTCTCCCTACATGTTCTTCATCCGCCACGGCGGAAAGGCGATCATCGGCGCCTCGCCGGAAATGCTCGTGCGTGTGGAAGGGTCGCGCGTCGAAACCCATCCGATTGCCGGCACCCGTCGGCGCGGCGCGACACCTGAGGATGATCAGCGCCTGGCCGAGGAGTTGCGACGCAGTGAGAAGGAACGTGCGGAACACGTGATGCTGGTGGACCTTGGGCGCAACGACCTGGGGCGTGTGTGTGCAGTGGGGAGTGTGCGGGTGCCGCAATACATGGCGCTCGAGAAGTTCTCCCATGTCATGCATCTGGTCTCGCGCGTCGAAGGGCAACTCGCCGAGGACTGTGACCGGCTTGACGCGCTTGCGGCCACATTCCCGGCCGGGACGGTGACCGGCGCGCCGAAGATCAGGGCGATGCAGGTGCTCAACGAACTGGAACCGACGCGACGGGGTCTATACGGCGGGGCGGTGGGGTACCTCGACTTCGCCGGCAACCTCGACTTCTGTATTGCGATTCGAACGATCACCATGGACGGTGCGGCGGCACGCGTGCAGGCCGGGGCGGGCATCGTAGCTGATTCTCATCCGACGGCTGAATACGAAGAGACGAAGGACAAGGCCGGCGCACTGCTGCAGGCACTGCAGATGGCCGAGGCCGGGATCTGATTCATGGTGCTGCTCATCGACAACTACGATTCGTTCACCTATAACCTCGCGCATCGGCTGGGCGAACTCGGCGCCGATGTGCAGGTGGTCCGCAACGACGCCATCACGGTGGACGAGATCGCGGAGCGACGGCCCACGCATCTCGTCATCTCTCCGGGGCCTGGGCGGCCGGAGGCGGCCGGAATCTCCGTGGCCAGCCTGCAGCGTTGTGCCGGCACGATGCCGATTCTCGGCGTGTGCCTTGGTCATCAGGCGTTAGCCGCGGCCTTTGGCGGTCGCGTCGAACGGGCGAAGGCCCCGATGCACGGCAAGACGTCCGTGCTCACACACGACGGGCGCGGGATCTTCACCGGTGTCTCACAGGGCGTGGAGGTCGGGCGCTACCACTCGCTCGTGATTCCGTCTGATGCCGTGCCGGAAGGTTTCGACGTCTCTGCCACCGTGACCGACGACGGCACGATCATGGGGATTCGGCACAAGGAGTGGCCGGTGCATGGCGTGCAGTTCCATCCCGAGTCGGTGCTGACACCGCAGGGACACACGATGTTGCGAAATTTTCTGGAGATGCGCTGATGTTTGCGGAATGGCTCGAGAAATTGCGCCGCCACGAGGACTTGACGGACGCCGACGCGGCGACGGCCATGGGATTGATCATGGATGGGCACGCGCAGCCTGCGCACATCGCGGGGTTGCTCATGGCGCTGGCACTCAAGGGTGAACGTCCCCGCGAGATGGTCGGATTTGCGCGGGCGATGCGCGCACGCGCGGTCGCCCTTCCGCAGCCGGTGGGCGACGTGTTCGACACCTGTGGCACAGGCGGAGACGGGGCGCACACCTTCAACGTGTCGACTGCCGCAGCGATCGTGCTCGCCTCGTGTGGTGTGCGGGTGGCCAAACACGGCAACCGCGCGGTGTCGAGCCGGTGTGGCAGCGCGGACGTGTTCGAGACGCTGGGGGTGGCGCTTGATGCGCCGCCGGAGCGGGTGGTGCAGACCTTGCTGGATGCGAACCTGGCGTTTTTCTTTGCCCCGGCGTGGCACCCGTCGATGAAACACGCCGGGCCGACGCGCCGCGAACTCGGTGTGCGCACCGCCTTTAATCTGCTGGGCCCCCTCACAAACCCGGCGGGCGCCACACGACAATTGGTCGGTGTGTCGCGACCGGAGCACACCGAACTGCTCGCCCGCACACTCGGCTTGTTGGGCACTGTACGTGCATGGGTCGTGCACGGAGCGGATGGCCTCGATGAGCTGTCGACCACCGGCTTCACCAAGATCTCGGAGTATCACGAAGGCGCCGTGCGCACGTTTTACCTGCATCCAGCCGATGTCGGGTTGCCCGTCGCAAGTGCCGAGTCGCTGAAAGGTGGCACGGCCGAAGACAATGCGGCCCTCATAGTGCGTCTGCTGGACGGCCAGACGGGTGCACCACGCGACATCGTGTTGCTCAACGCCGGCGCGGGTTTGTTGATTGCCGGCAAGGCGGGGTCGGTCAAGGAAGGCATTGCGGCGGCGGCCGAGGCGATCGACAGTGGTCGTGCGCGGGCGACCCTGCAGAGGTTGCGTGAGGTGGGTCGCGCATGAGTGACGACCTGCTTGCGGCCATCATGGCCGGCGCGGCCACCGCGGCGCGCCAGCGGGCGCGCCTGCACGCGGCGACCGTGGAGCGTGCGGCTGCTGCCCGGACTCCACGGGGCGGGCTGTTCCGTGCGCAGCTGTCAGCGCCAGGGTTCCGCGTGATCGCGGAGTGTAAACGCCGGTCGCCTTCCAAAGGGGTGCTGCGTGTGGACTACGACACGGCGGCGATTGCAGCAGGCTACGCGACGGCCGGCGCGGCCGCCATTTCGGTCCTGACCGAGACGGCATTCTTCGACGGCGACCTGGCGCATCTGTCCGCGGTCCGCGAGGTCGTGGACTTGCCCGTGCTGCGCAAGGACTTTATTTCAGAGACGTATCAATTGACCGAGGCCCGTGCGGCCGGGGCTGACGCGATACTGTTGATCGTCGCGGGGCTCGACGATGCCACGCTGACGCAGTTGTTGCGCCGTGCGGAAGGGGAGGACCTCGGGGTGCTGGTGGAAGTGCACAACGCCGAAGAGCGTGAACGAGCCATCGGCGCCGGTGCCACAGTGATTGGCGTCAACAGCAGGAACCTCAAGACGCTTGATGTGGATACGAGTGTGCACGAGTCACTCGTGGCCGGCATCCCTGCCGGCGTAGTGGCGGTCGCAGAGAGTGGGCTGAGGACTGGTGCCGACCTCGTGCGTCTTCGCGCGGCCGGGTATTCGTCGTTCCTGATTGGTGAGCGATTCATGACTGCGGCTGATCCAGGCGCGGCGCTGGCGTCGCTGCTCAAGGAGTGTGCATGACCGCAGAACAGATCGCCGTGAAGATCTGCGGACTGACACGCCGCGAGGACGTGAACGCAGCAGTGGAGGCCGGCGCGTCGGCCCTGGGGTTTGTGCTGTATCCGCGTAGCCCCCGCGCCGTGACTCCGGAGCACGTGGCCGCGATCAGTCGTGATGTGCCCGCACACGTCCTCAAAGTCGGTGTGTTTGTGAATGCGTCGAAGGCCGAGGTGGCACACGCAGTGGCAACCGCCGGCCTGACCGCGATCCAGTTGCACGGCCAGGAAGATGCGCGCGAGTACCTCACTCTCGGGGTGGTGGTGATCAAAGCCAGCGCACCGCAGACCGATGAGGATGTGGCCGCGTTGCTGGCGCTGCCCGTCGCAGTGCAGGTGCTGGTCGACACCCATGATCCCGTCAACCACGGCGGCACCGGCAAGGCCGCCAATTGGACGATGGCCGCAAAAGTGGCTGCCGCGAGACCCGTGTGGCTCGCCGGCGGCCTGAGCGCCAGGAACGTCGCTGAGGCCATCGAAGCCGTACACCCCTTCGGAATAGACGTGTCGTCCGGAGTGGAATCCGCCCCCGGCATCAAAGATCACGCGAGTCTGCGAGCACTCATGCATTCATCTCCCCATCTCCTCATCTCCTCATCTCCCCATCTCCAAATCTCCCCATCTCCAAGGTTCGGCCAACGAGACCCCGATGCGCGTGGCTACTTCGGCGAGTTCGGTGGTCGCTTCATTCCCGAGACGCTTGTGGCGCCGGTGGAGGAGTTGACCGCCGCGTACTTCGCCGCGCGGCAGGACCCGGCGTTTGTCGCCGAACTGCGCCACCTGCTCGACACGTTCGTGGGGCGACCGACACCGTTGTACGAAGCACGACACCTGGCGGGTGAGTCCGGCGTGCGTGTGTTTCTGAAACGTGAGGACCTGGCGCACACCGGTGCCCACAAGATCAATAACGCCATCGGCCAGGTCCTTTTGGCGAAGCGCATGGGCAAGACCCGTGTCGTGGCTGAGACCGGTGCAGGACAACATGGCGTCGCCACGGCCACCGCCTGCGCACTGCTCGGGCTCGAGTGCGTTGTCTACATGGGTGCCGACGACATCGTCCGTCAAGCGCTCAACGTGTTTCGGATGCGGATTCTTGGTGCGACCGTGACGTCGGTGGACGGGGGCAGCCGCACGTTGAAGGATGCCATCAACGAGGCGATGCGCGACTGGGTGGCCAATGTGGCAACGACCGCGTATGTACTCGGGTCGGCGCTGGGACCGCACCCGTATCCGCTGATGGTGCGCGAGTTCCAGTCGGTGATTGGCGCGGAGGCACGCGCGCAGTTGCTGCGTGTGGCTGGGCGCCTGCCCGACGCGGTGATTGCGTGTGTCGGCGGCGGCAGCAATTCCATGGGGATTTTTGATGCGTTTGTGGAGGACTCGTCGGTGCGCCTGATTGGCGTCGAGGCCGGTGGTCGGGGGATTCGCGACGGGGACCATGCGGCGCGGTTTGCCGGCGGCATCGCCGGTGTGCTCCATGGCACCCGCAGCCTGTTGCTGCAGGACGCCGCCGGTAACATTCTGGGCACCCACTCAATATCGGCGGGTCTTGACTATCCATCCGTGGGTCCCGAACACGCGCATCTCGCCTCGATCGGTCGGACGGAGTACGCGTGGGTGGACGACGCCGCGGCACTGAAGGGATTCACGTGGTTGGCGGAGCAGGAGGGACTGCTGCCGGCGCTGGAGTCGGCACACGCCGCTGCCTGGCTGCAGCAACATCTCGGCGACTTTCCGTCCGGCAGCATCGTTGTGCTGAATCTGTCCGGGCGCGGCGACAAGGATGTGGACACCGTGCGGAGTCTGCTGTCATGAGTCGCCTGGCTTCGACGTTTGCTCGACTGCGTGAGACACAGGCCCGTGGTCTGGTGACGTATGTCACCGCTGGCGATCCGGACCTCGCGCGCTCCCGTGCCGTAGTGCTCGCGATCGCGGAGGCCGGTGCTGACGTGATCGAGATCGGCGTGCCGTTTTCCGATCCGATCGCGGATGGTCCGGTCATACAACGGGCCTCCGAGCGTGCGCTGGCTACTGGTGTCTCGCTGAGCGACGTGCTCGACCTGGTTGCCGACGTGCGCACGAGGATCCAGACGCCGATCGTGCTCTTTACCTACGTCAACCCCGTCGTGCGCATGGGCACCGATGCGTTCGTGGCGCGTGCGGCGGCCGCCGGTGTGGACGGGGTCTTGTTACTCGACCTGCCCATTGAGGAGGCGATCGAGATGCACGCGGCCCTGGAGGCCGGCGGCCTCGACATGATCTTCCTTGTCAGTCCGACGACAACAGTCGAACGGCTGCGTCGGGCGGCCACCTTGGGTCGTGGGTTTTTGTATGCGATTTCACGGCTGGGCGTCACCGGCGTGCAGCAGTCCGTCGCGGGCACGGCGCGGCCGGTCGTGGACGCGATTCGGGAGGTCACTGACTTGCCGGTGGCGCTCGGGTTCGGCCTCTCCACGCCGGAGCATGTGAGTGAGACGTGTGCGTACGCCGATGCGGCGGTGGTGGGCAGCGCCCTGGTGCAGGTGATTGCCGATGCGGCACCGGGCACCGAGGCTGAGGCGGCCGGGGCGTTTGTGCGCTGGTTGAAGGGGTAGGCGGTGGGTGAATCGAACGAACTCGACGAGCTGGATCAACTGCGGGACCAAATCGATGCCCTCGATGAGCGGCTCGTGGAACTCCTGAGTGCGCGTGCTGATTGTGCGCTGGCCATTGGGCGCATCAAGGAGGCACGCGGGTTACCGATCTATCAGCCGACCAGGGAAGTGGACGTGTTGGCGCACGTCCGCGCTGTAAATCCGGGGCCTCTGGACGGCGCCGCGATGACGCGGCTGTTTGAACGGATCATCGATGAAGGGCGGCGGCTCGAACGTGAAGCCGCCAAAGCCCGGTAGAATCAAGAACACGTAGACGAAAGCGCAGGGACAACTGACATGGTCGTGGTGATGCAGGAGCGCGCAACGGACGCGCAAGTGGAAGCGGTGGTCGCACAACTGCTGGAGATGGGGTACGACATTCATCGATCCAGTGGGGCGAATCGTGTCGTCATCGGCGCGGTCGGCGGGGGGCATGGAGACCCTGCGCTGATTGGTCTGCGTGAGGGCGTGCACGAAGTGCTGCGTATCACGGAGCCGTACAAACTCGCCGGCCGCACGTTCAAAAAGGAAAACACCGTCATCACCATCGGTGACGTGCGCATCGGCGGCGACGAAGTGGTGGTGATGGCCGGTCCGTGTTCGGCGGAGAACGAGGCGCAGGTGGAAGCCAGCGCGATCGCGGTCAAACGGGCTGGTGCCAAGATCTTCCGTGGCGGCGCCTTCAAGCCGCGCAGTTCTCCCTACAGCTTCCAGGGTCTCGGCGAAGAAGGCCTCAAGATGCTGCGTGCGGCGGCCGACCGCCACGATCTCAAGCTGATCACCGAGGTCATGGAAATTGCGCAGATCGAGGTCGTGCAGCAGTACGCACACATCCTGCAGGTCGGCGCGCGCAACATGCAGAATTATTCGCTACTGCGCGAACTCGGCAAGATTCGCACACCGGTGCTGCTCAAGCGCGGCCTGTCGGCCACGATCGAGGAATGGTTGATGTCGGCCGAATACATTCTGGCCGGTGGCAATCGCGAAGTGATGTTGTGTGAGCGCGGCATCCGGACGTTCGAGAGTTTTACACGCAACACGTTTGATATCTCAGCGATTCCCGTGGTGCAGCAGTTGAGCCACTTGCCGGTGATCGCCGACCCGAGTCATGGCACCGGACGCCGCGACAAGGTGGTGGCGATGGCGAGAGCGGCCGTGGCCGCCGGTGCGGATGGCCTGCTCATTGAAGTGCATTGTGATCCCGACCACGCGCAGTCCGATGGCGCGCAGTCGCTCTTCCCACAGCAGTTCGATCAGCTCATGGGCGAACTCCGAATCATTGCTCCGGCGATCGGTCGCAGCATTTGCGTCGAACCTGTCGGTCGCCGCGGCTGGGGCCGATGAGCGTCGTCGGCGCGCCGCCCTTTGACCACATCGGCATTGTCGGCCTCGGACTGGTCGGCGGGTCGGTGGCATTGGCAGCACGTCGGCGGTGGCCGTCGGTGAGAGTGACGGCGTGTGACCCCGCGCCGATTACTCAGGAGGCGGTCACACAAGGGGTGATTGCCGCTGTGGTCGGGACGGTGGACGAACTCGCCGCCTGCGATCTCATTGTCATTGCGACCCCAGTGTTGACGGTGCCCGACGTGTTGGCGGCGCTCCAGCACACCGGCACACGCGCGCTGGTCACAGATGTGTCGAGCACCAAGCGGGTGGTGATGGATGCCGCAGCCAAGACGACGCTGCAGTTTGCCGGAGGCCATCCAGTGGCAGGCTCCGAACGCTCCGGCCTGGCCGCAGCACGTGCGGATCTGTTCGACGGCCGGCCGTGGCTGCTTGTCTCTGCCGGCCGGGGTGAGGCGATGGAGCCGTTTGAGGCAATGTTGACCACCTTCACGGTGGGGCTTGGGGCGACTCCGTCCTGGACCGATGCCGTGACGCACGATCGTGTGATGGCACACGTCAGTCACGCGCCGCAAGTGGTATCCACGGCGCTGATGGCCGCGTCAGGTGACGCGGTTGGGGCTGAAGGCGTGGCGTGGTCGGGCAAGGGATTCGCCGACATGACACGCCTGGCGTCGAGTTCGTCCGACGTGTGGCAGGGCATTCTCGAGACCAACGCGGACTTCATCGCTGATGCGTTGACGGGAATCGCGGCCAAGTTGCCGACCTCGTCACAGGCTCTGATGGATGCGCCGACTGTGCGCGAACTGTTTGAGCGTGCCCGCACGCTGAAAGGCTCATGACCAACACGCCGCTCTGGACACCGGACCCTGCGCGTATCGCCGAAGCGAATCTGACGCGATTTACCTTGTGGCTTGAATCGCGCTCTGGACAGTCCCTCCCTGACTACACGGCACTGCATCACTACTCGGTGACCCATCGCGGCGAGTTCTGGTCGGCGGTGTGGGACTTCTGCGGAGTGGTGGGTGACAAGGGCGCACGCATCGTCATCGATGGCGACCACATGCCTGGCGCCGGTTTCTTTCCAGATGCGCGACTGAACGTCGCTGAGAATCTGCTGCGTCGCGACGATGACTCGTTGGCGATTGTGGCGATGGACGAAACCGGTGCGGAGCGGGAGCTGACGTGGACCGAGCTTCGACGCCAAGTGGCAACCTGCGCGCAACAGTTGCGTGACGCCGGCGTGCAACGTGGCGACCGTGTAGCCGGATTCACGGCCAACGTGCCCGAAGCGATCATTGCCGCGCTGGCCGCCGCGTCGCTTGGCGCCGTCTGGTCGTCCTGCTCACCAGACTTCGGTGTGCAGGGCGTACTCGACCGGTTCGGCCAGATCGAACCGAAAGTGCTGGTGGCTATCTCCGGTTATCACTACGGCGGCAAATATCACGACTGTCGGGAGCGTGTGCAGGCGATCGCGCAGGGGTTGCCGAGTGTGGCGCGAGTCCTGATGGTGCCCGACGACTTCGGCCCGCCGACTGCTGAAGCCGGCCCGCTGGTCTTCGAGCAGGTACCCTTTAACCACCCCCTCTACGTGCTCTATTCCTCCGGCACCACCGGAGTCCCCAAGTGCATCGTCCACGGCCACGGTGGCACGTTGCTGCAACATCTGAAGGAACACCAGCTGCACGCGGATGTGCGAGCGGGCGACCGTGTGTTTTATTTCACGACGTGTGGCTGGATGATGTGGAACTGGTTGGTGTCGGCGCTGGCGTCGGAAGCCACGCTGGTGCTCTACGACGGGTCGCCGTTCCATCCCGACGGGCGTCGGCTGTTTGACGTGGCGGAGCGGTACGACGTCACGTTGTTCGGCACCTCGGCCAAGTTCATCGATGCCGTGCAGAAGGCTGGACTGCGTCCGATCGAGACACATCCGTTGCGCGCCGTGCGCACGATCACGTCCACGGGGTCGCCGCTGTCACCGGAGAGTTTCGACTTCGTGTACGCCGGGATCAAGGCCGACGTGCATCTGGCCTCCATCTCCGGCGGCACCGACATCGTCAGTTGTTTTGTCGGGGGCGTGCCGACACTGCCTGTCGAACGGGGAGAGATTCAGGCGGCGGGCCTCGGCATGGCGGTGGAGGTCTGGAGCCACGACGGTACGCAGTTGGGGCCTGGCGAGGGACAGGGCGAACTGGTGTGCACGGCGCCGTTTCCTTCAATGCCGATTGGATTCTGGAACGACCCTGACGGCGCGAAATATCACGCCGCCTATTTTGATCGGTTCCCCGGCGTATGGTGTCACGGCGACTGGGCCGAGCGCACTTCGTCAGGCGGGTTTGTGATCCACGGCCGGTCGGATGCGACGCTCAATCCCGGCGGGGTGCGCATCGGCACAGCGGAGATCTACCGGCAGGTGGAGCAGGTGCCTGAAGTGCTCGAGAGTCTGGCCGTGGGGCAGCAGTGGGACGGCGACGAACGCATCGTGCTGTTTGTGCGTCTCCGCGAGGGAACCACGCTCGACGACGCCCTGCGCACGGTCATTACAAGGCAGATTCGCGCAAACACCTCACCGCGCCATGTGCCGGCCAAGATTATTCAGGTGACAGACCTGCCGCGGACCAAGAGCGGCAAGCTGGTGGAGTTGGCCGTGCGGCATGTGATCCACGGACGGCCCGTGACGAATCGCGAAGCGCTCGCGAATCCGGACGCGCTCACACAGTTTGAGCACATCTCCGACCTGCAGTCGTAGTTAGTTGCCCTGCGCGCGGATTTGCTGGCGCAACGAGAGCACGACCTTGCTGCCCTGTTTCATCCGGAAAATCACGTCGTAGGTGCCCGGGTCCTTGTAGGTGTGATCCGCCGTGTAGCGACGCCGAATCTCGCTTGTGCCGGCCTCCCAGGGTTCACAGTCTTCCGCTGATTCCGACGTGGTCCCGTCGCCCCAGAGCCACTCGATCTTCGGGCAGTAGTACTCCTGATGGTCGTTGGCCCCCTCGGTGAGTTCCACGGTGGCCACAATGCGCTGCGGCACGAAGATCAGGGTCGGGTTCACCCGGATGGCAGCCTTCGGCTTGCCCTTGTCCTGCGGGTTCTGAGGTGCCAGGGCGTCCAGGGCCACCGACAGGACGAAGAGTGTACCAACCAGGGCCAGAAGCCCGGTCAGTCGCGGTATGATGCTCGGTCTCACAGTTATCTGGCAGTCTACCAAAGGGGCAGCGTGTTGGGGGAAGTTAAGGCAGGGCCGGAGTTTTCGGGGGTGTCCGGTGGACCGGAGTCGGTCCGCGTCGACATGTTGTTCGTCCCGGTGTTTGAAGACGACGATCGCCTGGAGGATTTGCCGGGATTGGACGCCGCCACTGGGGGGGATATTGCCAAGGCCCGCGAGTCCACCGAATTTCGTGGGCGGCTCTACGAATTGTTTATTGCCAGGGTGGCCAGTCCGGCCTACGCCGCCGCGCGTGTGGCGCTTGTCGGGGCGGGTCGTCGTGAGGATGCGGATCCCGAGCGGTTGCGTCGTGTAGCGGCGGCCTGCAGCTACACCGCACGGCTGCGCTCGATGCGGTCAGTGGCATTTATGGTGCGGGCCGGGCTTGACCCCGTGCGCACCGCGCAGATCGGGGCCGATGGTCTGTCCGCGGCCGAGTTTGACTCTGGCACGTACAAGTCTGACCCTGATGCCGGCGAGTTTCCCGAACGCGTCGTGATTGTGTCGCCGGGGGCCGATGACGCGGCGCTGGCGGCGGCGGTGTTTCAGGGACGCACTCTGGGCGAGTCGGCCAATGTTGCTCGTGCGCTGGCGAATGAACCCGCCAACATCCTGACGCCCACCACGTTTGCCACTCGTGTCGCGGCCATTGCCACCTCGGTGGGCCTGACTGCGGAGGTGCTCGACGAGGCGCAGATTCGCGCACTCAAGATGGGGCTGCTGCTCGGCGTCGCGCAGGGCAGTGACGAACCGCCGCGCCTTGTGGTGATTCGGCATGATCCGCCCGGCGCGCCCGAGACGCCCGTCCTCGGGTTCATCGGCAAGGGCATCACGTTCGATACCGGAGGCATCTCCATCAAACCTGCCGAAGGCATGGAGCGGATGAAGGATGACATGGCCGGCGGTGCCGCGGTGGCCGCTGCAATGCGTGCGCTCGCCCTGCTCAAGGTGCCCCGGCGGGTGATTGGCATCATCCCGATGGCCGAGAACATGGTGGGCGGCAACGCCATTCGGCCCGGTGACGTGTTGACCGCCGCAAGCGGCACGACCGTCGAGATCATCAATACCGACGCTGAGGGCCGCCTGATTCTGGGTGATGCGCTCTGGTATGCGCAGGAACTCGGGGCCACACATCTGGTGGATATCGCCACGCTGACTGGTGCCTGTATGGTGGCGCTGGGACGTGCGGCGTCCGGCCTGTTTGGCAGCCCGGACCCGTGGGTGAACACCGTGCGCGCGGCGGGCGACGCCGCTGGCGACCGACTCTGGCCGCTGCCGCTTTACGAGGAATACCGCGACCTGCTCAAGAGCGAGATTGCCGACATCCACAATTCGGCCGGCCGCTGGGGGGGCGCCAGCACCGCCGCCATGTTCCTGGCGGAGTTTGTGCACAAGGGGCGTCCCTGGGCGCATCTCGATATCGCCGGCACCGCCTGGGCCGAAGAACGCAAGGCGTACCAGGCCAAAGGCGCCACGGGCGTGGCCGTGCGCACGCTGGTGGAGCTGGCGCAGCGCCAGGTTCTCTGATCGGTTTCACAGGGAGGCACGGAGCACACGGAGGGGTGAGGGGGTGAGCGCCGCCAGAGACGTCCGCCAAGGACTCTCCGCGTCCTCCGTGCCTCCCTGTGAATGCGATCTAAGAGTCCGTGGACGGTGGGTGCTGGATCGAGGGCATGTGGTCCGTCTCAGGGCGTCGGCGTTTGGTCCAGCGAATCATGTACCAGCCCGCCAGCAGTCCGAGCGGCAACGCCACAAACGCCAGCACACCGGCCAGGCTCAACGCGCCAACGAGGACGTCGACGACGGTGAGTTCCGGTGTTTCGGGACGAATGATTTCGACGACAAACGCGTCCTGTTGCCACGCCACACTGCCACTATAACGCGGGCCCTGTAAGACGCGAATTCCGGCCCGTGCCGGTCAGCGGGCGGCGACGGTCGAAATCTTCTTGAGCGACGCCTGATACTTGAGCACCGCGTCGGCGAGCGACTGGGCGATGCGCTGTTTGTAGGCTTCGTTTTTGAGCAGCGTGGCCTCGGCGCTGTTGGTGATGAACGAAATCTCGGCCAACACACTCGGCATGTCGGCCCCGATGAGCACAATAAACGGGGCCTGCTTCACGCCGAGATCCAGCAAGGCCTTGTTCTGCGCGCGCATGCCGCGCACAAGGCTGGTCTGCACCATCTGCGCAAACTCGCGTGACTCTTTCACTTTGCTGTTCAACGTAATCTGCTGCACCAGCTCCGGCAGCTTGCCCATCGACGTGCTGCTGCTGGCGTTTTCACGCGCGGCCACCGCCTCGGCCTCGGGATTGGTCGCAAAGTTCAGGAAATACGTTTCCACGCCACGGGCGGTCTTGCGGGCCGCCGCGTTGGCGTGAATCGAGAGAAACAGATCCGCCTTTTCGCGGACCGCAATGGCGGTTCGCTCTTCGAGGGGGACGTAGACGTCGGTGCGCCTGGTGAGGATCACCTCCACGCCGGGCTGCTTCTTGAGCAACGCCTCCACACGCAGCGCGATGTCGAGCACGAGGTTCGCTTCCTCGATCTTGTTGGCGCGTGCGCCGGGGTCCTTGCCGCCGTGACCCGGATCAATGACGATACGTGACACACCCAGGCCGAGCTGGCGTGCGAGTGTGAAGTCGCCGGCGGCGGTTCTCGACGCTTCGCTGGGAGGCTCGAGAATGGCTGGGCCGGCGGTCGGTGTGGTCGCAGGGGGTGGAGCCACGACGATCGGCGGTGGGGGAGGCGGAGGCACCACGTCGCTCTCCACGTCAATCACCAGCCGGTACGGGTGGTACATCTGAAAGACGCTGTGGGACGGCGTGCCGGCCAACTCCAGCACGACACGGGCCACCGAGTCGGCCTGGCGACCGAGACGTACGCCTCGCAGACGGGTGCCTGCCAACTGTTCGGCCACGGTCTGCACCGCCGCCGGGAAGTCGGCGACCCGCAGGTCAAAAAACACGCGATCGGGATCCGCGATGCGCTCACTCGAGAAGTGCACCTCGCGGTCGAGTTCGATCGTGATCCGATCACCCTTCGGCAAGGCCGTGACCGAGACGCCCCGGATGAGCGCCACCGGGCCGGACGGCACCGGGCTGATCGACGCGGTCGAAGTGGTGGCCGGTGGCGGCGTCGTGCGGACTGGTGCGGCTGGTGTCGTTGGTGTCGGTCGCGCAGGCGCCGGACGTGCCGGACGTGCCGGCGGCGCCGACGCGGCCGCTTTCATCGCGGTCAACTGCGACGGCACCTGCTTGGCGAAGCTGCTGGTGGGATATTCCTTGCGCAGCCACGTGTACAAGCGCTCTGCCGTCGCGCGATCCGCCGTCTGCGTGTGACGCTCCCAGGCGAACCGTGCAACCGTCGCGCCATTCCACAACGCATCGTCGCAATACCCGCTTCGCGGATAACGGCGGACCACCAGTTCATAGGCGGCGACCGCCGCACGCAGGTTGGCGGTCGTCGGATTCTTGCGGGCGGACGCCTCGCGTGCCTGTGCACGCTGATACAACGTTGCCGCCGTTTGCGCGTCCGCGACCGCAGGCAGCGCAACCATGACAAGGACGAAGGTGCAGAGGGCACGCGTGAGAAAACGTCGGTGAGAGGTGTTGTACAGCATGACTACCTCAACTGCTCATCTACGGCGTCGAAATACCCGGCATCCACCAGCACCTCGCGCTTGCCATTGGTAGCCGAGGACACGACACCATCCATTTCCATCATGTCGATCAGCCGCGCGGCTCGGCTGAAGCCGATGCGGAGCCGCCGCTGCAGATACGAAATGGACGCCTGTCCACTCGACACGACGATGCGCGCCGCCTCGTCGTACAGCTCATCCTTGTCGAACTCCATCTTCTCGGCCGTCTTCTCTTCAGCGGTGATGGAGGTGTCGTACACCGGTTTGCCCTGTTTGCGCAGGAAGCTGCACAGTCGGGCCGTCTCCTGTTCGGAGATGTACGGTCCGTGGATACGGACAAACCGCGACGAAGCGGGCGGCAGGTACAACATGTCGCCCTTGCCGAGCAGTGCCTCGGCACCGTTGCCGTCGAGAATGGTGCGCGAGTCGATCTTCGACGCCACACGGAACGCGATGCGCGCCGGCAGGTTGGCCTTGATCAGACCCGTGATGACGTCCACGGATGGACGTTGCGTGGCAAGGATCAGATGGATGCCGACCGCGCGAGCCATCTGCGCGAGTCGGGCGATGGATTCTTCCACTTCCTTGCTGGCCACCATCATCAGGTCTGCCAACTCGTCGATGATGACGATGATGAAGGGCAGGGTCTTGAGCGGTTCGCCAATTTCCGCCTCGGCGGCTTCCTGCTGGCTCTCCTTGAGTTCGGCCTGCATGGCCTTGACGTTGCGGTTGTACTGCTCGATGTTGCGCACACCCTGCTTGGCCAGAATCTTGTAGCGCTCTTCCATCTCGCGCACGGCCCAGCGCAGCGCGTTGGCGGCCTGTTTGGGATCCACCACCACCGGTGTCATCAGGTGGGGGATGTCTTCATACATGCCAAGCTCGAGACGCTTGGGGTCGATCATGATGAAACGCACTTCCTCGGGGGACGCACGGAAGAGCACACTCGTGAGCATCGCGTTGACACTCACCGACTTGCCGGCGCCCGTGGACCCGGCAATCAGCAGGTGGGGCATGGTCGCCAGGTCCGAGACCATCGGTTCGCCGTGGATGGTCTTGCCGAGTGCCATCGTGAGTCGTGACGCCGAGCGTGTGTAGGTCTCCGACTCGAGCAGCTCGCGCAACGAAATGCCCTCACGCGTGGCATTCGGAATCTGGATGCCGACCGTGGACTTGCCGGGGATGCGGTCGATCAGGATGGACTCGGCCTTCATCGCCAGGCACAAGTCGTCCTGGAGTCCGGTGATGCGGCTGTATTTCACGCCCGCATCCGGCTTGAATTCGTAGGTGGTGACGACGGGGCCGGGATGGATTTGCACGACCGTGCCCTCGACGGAGAACTCGCGGCACTTCTCCTCGAGCAGTTTCGCCGCTTCCATCAGCTCGCGTTCGTCAATTTTGTGGGCTTCCTTCGCGGCGTCAAGCAGCGTGAGCGGCGGCATCACGTAATCGCCCTTGCGGCGCTCCACCGGTGCCTTGGGAGCGTCGCGTTCGCCCAGGGGCAGGCTCGGCGTGACTGGCTGCGGGGCGGAGCGGCGGATGGCCGGCCGCGCGGCGGCCGGCCTGGCCATGGGGGCCGGTGTGACCGTCTCCTCCTCATCCTCAGTGTCGTCAGAGACACGGAGAGACTGGCGGGCGGCTTTCAGGGAGGCGGCGGCACCTGCGGCACGAGTGGCGATCTCCGGGGCCTTGTCGCGCCCCGCCTTCTGCACGTGTTTCTTGACGATCTGCCGGCGTTCCTTTTCGCGGCGTCGCTCCTCGCGCCAGCCTTGCAGCCGGGTGAACCAGCCGGTGGACTGTTCGCGCACGGCGGAGGCGGCCACCGTGGAGGCGCGTCCGAACGAGAACTGCGTGGAGAGGATCACCGCCAGGGCGATCAACGTCAGGAGCAACACGGCGGCGCCGGTGCGATTGAGATAGGTCACCAGCGAGTCGGAGACGAGCTGGCCGATGACACCGCCGGCACCAAAGGGCCGAGACCCCGCGTCGAACACACTGAAGGCGAGCGAGAGCAGGGCAGCGCTGCAGAGGAAAAAGAGGCCGGCGCCGACGACTTTTGTGTAGGCCGCATCAAGAGCGCGGCACCAGAACGCATGCCAGCCGATGACCGCGATCACCAGCGGGATGAAGAAGGCGGCGTATCCGAGCACCTGGAACGAGGCTTCGGCGACGAAGGCGCCGACACGACCGGCAAAGTTGGTGACATCGCCGGCAGCCACGTTGTTGAAGAACCACGCGGGGTCTGTGGGGGTGTAGCTCATCAGGGCCATGAGCCAGATGACCGTCACCGCAAACAGGGCAACGCCGGTGAATTCACTCACACGTCGCGAAATGGCCGAATCAGACACGCGTTCCTCTCCTCACACTTCCAACACGATGGGCAGCACCAGCGGTCGGCGTCCAGCCCGTTTCTTGAAGAGGCGCTGCGCCTCAACTTTGACCCGCTCCTGCATCAGGCCGGGGTCTGTGCGTTCCTCCCGTGGCACCGCGCTCAGTGCCGCTTCCAGAATCCCCGGCGCGTCGCGCAGCAACTGTTCCTGCCTGGCATCCATCGCCAGGCCTCGCGCAATCACTTCGGGGGCGCGTTCCAGCGCCCCGGTCTGGCCATTGATCGCGACCACCACGACCAGCAGGCCGTCGATCCCAAGGTGCCGGCGATCACGCAGCACCTCATCACCGATTTCGCCGCTACGGGTGCCGTCGATCAGGATGCGTCCGGTCTGCACGTGGCCGACCACCCGGCCCCCCGTGCTGTCGAACTGCAGGATGTCGCCATCCCCAATCGTCAGGACCGTGGCGTCCGGGCAGACGGACTTCGCCAACCGGCCGTTGGTGGCCAGCTGTCGGTACTCCCCATGTATCGGCACGAAAAATCTGGGCTGCACCAGGGACATCACCAGTTTCAGCTCCTCCGCAGAGGCGTGGCCCGAGACGTGGACGTGTTTCATGCCATCGGTAATGATGTCCACGCCCCGCCGGGCGAGGTGGTTCATGACCCGGCCGATGGCCTTTTCGTTGCCCGGAATAGCCCGAGCGGAGAAGACCACGGTGTCCTCCTCGTAGACCTTCACGTGACGGTGGTCGTCGATGGCAATCCGCGACAGGGCGGCCATGGCCTCGCCCTGGGACCCGGTGCACAGGCACAGGATGTCCTGCACGGGATAGTCGCGGATGTCACTGTCGGCAATGACAAGGCCGTTGGGCACCTTCAGCACCCCGAGGCGCATGGCCGTTTCGGAATTACGCATCATGCCGCGCCCGACAAACGCCACCTTGCGGTCGAACTGGTCGGCGAGGTCCACGAGCACCTGCATGCGGAAGATGCTGGTGGAGAACGACGCCACGATGATCTTGCCGGGCGCCGACGAGAAGATCTCCTCGAAGCCGGGGATGACGTCCCGGTCGGCCCCGGTCGTGCCGGGCTGATCGGCGTTGGTGCTGTCGCAGAAGAGCGCCAGCACGCCTTCGGCCCCGAGCTGCGCCAGCCGGTGCAGGTCGAAGCGCTCGCCGTCGAGCGGCGTGTGATCGATCTTGAAGTCGCCCGTGTGGATGATGACCCCCTGCGGGGTGTGAATCGCCAGCGCCACGGCATCCGGGATGCTGTGCGTCACCCGCAGAAACTCCACCGACATCGTCCCCACGGTGACCGTCTGCCCGGCCACCACCGTGATGAGCCGGCCGTCGGTGTCGGTGCCGTGTTCGTCAAACTTCGGTTGCAGCATGGCGTGGGTGAACGCCGTTGCATACACCGGACCGTGTACGTGTTTGAGGATGTGGGGAACTGCGCCGATGTGGTCTTCGTGCCCGTGCGTGAGGATGAGGGCCGCGATGCGGCCGGCGTACGTGTCCAATGCCGACACATCCGGGATGACAAGATCCACCCCGAAGAGTTCAGGTTCAGGGAACATGACACCGGCATCCACCAGCACGGCGGTCTCGCCGCAGGCAATGAGCATCATGTTCATACCGAACTCACCGAGGCCTCCGACAGGGATGACCTCGACGGCCGGTGCACCGACAGTCGTACGTAGAGCCGTCTGCATGACAGCGACCTTCACACTCTCGTTTCGAACACCAGCCGCCGATGAGCAGGCGCTCACCAGTGGGCAGAACTTGGGCGCGGAGGGCGCCGGAGAACAGTCACTGTGTCCGACCTGTGGGTCGCTGGGATGACCCGTAAAAAGCAGGCAGGAAAAACTCAGCGGACTATAACACGTTGATTTTTAAAGTACAAGAGCTCGGAGGTGATTTCCGCGGCACTGTGCGGAAATCACCTCCGAGCTCATTTATCCCCCGCTTTGAGCCGAGCGAAGAACTCGGTCAACCGGGCGAAGTCTTCGAGCGAGAGTGTCTCCGCGCGACGCATGCCGTCGATGCCGGCCAGCGCCAGCACGGCCGGGGCGGTGGGTTCGAGGGGCTTGAGTGCGTTGGCGAGCGTCTTGCGCCGCTGCATGAAGGCACCCTTCACGATGCGTTCAAAGAGCGCCTCGTCCACGATGCGCACGGGGCTGCGACGGAACGTCATGCGAATCACACTCGACAGCACTTTCGGAGGCGGCGAAAACGCCGACGCCGGCACGTTGAGACGGCGATCGATGTCGGCGTAGATCTGCGCAAAGATGCTGAGCACGCCGTAGTCCTTCTTGCCGGGCTTGGCGACAAGCCGGTCGGCGACCTCGCGCTGCACCATCAGTGTGGCGTCGGTGAACAGTCCGTGCGCGCGCGAGAGCTCGATCAATCGAAACAGAATCGGCGACGACAGGTTGTAGGGCAGATTGCCGACCACACGAAACCGGCGTGGCACATCCGCGGGACTGCCGAGTGGCCGATTGGGTTGCAGCGCCGTCAGATACGACACCACGTCCGTCTTGAGAAAGTCCGCCGTGATCAGGCTGACATTGGGCGGCACCTTGTCGGCGAGATCGCCGGCCAGATCGCGGTCAATCTCCACGGCAAGAATGGGTGCGCCCGTTTGTGCAAGCGGCAAGGTGATAGCCCCGGAGCCGGGGCCAATCTCCAGCAACACGTCCTGCGGCTGTACGTCGATGGTGTTCACAACCTTCTGCGCCCACGACGCCGCAAGGAAGTGCTGCCCGAAACGTTTGCGGGGGCGATGCCCGGCCGGGCGGGGACGATGCGTGCGGATGGGAACGCTCACACCTACTGGCCATCCCCGCGCCAGTACTGCTCTTCGATCTCCATGATCTCGTCCTCGGAGAATCCGAAGTAGTGACCGACCTCGTGAATGAGTGTTTCCCCCACCCCTACGACCACATCGTCATCATCCTCACTGTCTTCGAGGATGGGATTGCGGAAGAGGGTGATCTTGTCGGGCAGCACGTTGCCGTGAGCCCACTGCCGCTCGGGCAGCGGGATACCTTCGTAGAGGCCGTAGATGGTGTCGGGTGGTTCCACCTCGACCTCGGCCAGTTGTTCGGGCGTCGGGTCGTCCTGCACCACGATGGCGATGTTGGTCATCGCCTCCCGGAAGCGGGTGGGCAGTGAGTCGACGGCTTCGTCAACGAGGGTCAAAAAACGATCAGCGGGAAACGTGGCCGGGTCCATGCAAACGATAGTACGCGCAGTGGGGACGAATTGCGCAACGCTCACACAGCGGCTTGGGTTTGCAGATGCGGCGTCCGTGCAGGATGAGTGTGTCGGACGCGACGGTCCACCGCTCAGGCGGCAGCAGCTTGGTCAGCGCCGTTTCTGCGGCCACCGCGTCTTCGGTGGCTTTGCCCTTGAGCAGGCCGATACGGGTGGCCACGCGCAGGACGTGCCGATCGACAGGGAACCCCGGAAGGCGAAACGCATGCCCGCGCACGACGTTCGCGGTCTTGCGCCCGACGCCCGGCAACGCGACAAGTGCGTCCATGTCGGACGGAATCTCGCCGCCGTGCTCCTCGACGACGGCGGTGGCCATGCCGAGCAGGCTCTTGGCCTTCATCCGAAAGAAACCCGTGGACTGAATCATCGTCTCGAGCTGTGCCTGGTCGGCCTCAGCGAGTGTTCGTGCGTTGGGGAACTGCGCAAACAGGCCGGGCGTGACCTGATTCACGCGCGCGTCAGTGCACTGCGCAGAGAGGATGGTGGCAACGAGCAGTTCATACGGTGTCGTGAACGCGAGTTCCGTCCACGCGTTCGGGTGCATCGCGTCGAGAGCATTAAAGACGTCGGGTGCCTTTTTCTGCATCGCTTAAACCGGAAAAAGGCACCCGACGTCTTTAATGCAGCGGTCCCTGGGGCCAGCCGGCGGATTGCTGCGCCTGTGCGTCCTGCATTGAGCGCATCTGTTCCTGCAGCGCGTTGATGAGGCCCGGGATGACGGTGAAGGGCAGTGCGATGCGCGCAACCACCGGGGCCTTGACCACTTGTTTTTCTTCGGCCGTCTTGAGGTCATGCTCCGACAGCGGACGCACGTCGCAGAAGGTGAGCGTCATGTCGAACGGCGTGTGACCCACGGCGCAGAAGTTGGCGTAGGTGCGGGTCGTCTCGTTCGGATCCGCCGATTCATCTGGGACGATCGTGAAGCTGAGTTGTTTGGTGCCGGGGTTGGTCATGCCTAGTACTTTCTCATGACCCCGACCACCACGCCCTGCAATTGCACGAGGGAGGCATCCATGATCATCGGCTGCATGGCCGGGTTGGCCGGCTGCAGGCGAATGCGACCGTTTTCGCGGTAGAACTTCTTCAGCGTGACGTCCAGGCCACCCACCAGCGCAATCACCATTTCGCCGTTGTCGGCGGTCTTACGATCTTCGACAATGACGAAGTCGCCGTCGCGGATTTGTTCGTCGATCATCGAGTCTCCCTTGACGCGCAGCACGTAGGTGTCGCGTCGGCCGACCAGGTCTTCGGGCACGGCGATCGTCTCGGTGCCGGTCACGGCCTCAATCGGCACACCCGCCGCCACGTATCCGAGCATCGGCAGCTCCACCGCGCGCTGCCCCGTGCGGGCCGCGAGCAGCTCCACCGAGCGGCTGCGGTTCCAGAGGCGCCGGATGAATCCCTTTTCCTCGAGATTGGTGAGATGCTTATGCACCGTCGCGAGCGAAGAGAGACCAAAACGGCGGCCGATTTCCTCCAGACTTGGCGCGTAGCCATGCTGCTGGATGAACTCCTGGAGGTAGTCGAGAATCTCGCGTTGACGTTTGGTAAGTGGCTGCACACGGCGACTCTATGCAAAGGGAAGGCGAAAGTCAACGGATGTGGGACGTCGTCGGCTTCGGCGAAAATTCAGTGGACCTGACGGCAGTGGTCCCCACGCTGCCTGCACCTGACGGCAAGGCGCAGGTGGAGACCCTTCGGACGCAACCCGGCGGGCAGGTGGCCACCGCGATGGTGGGGTGTGCACGGCTGGGCGTGCGCGCGTGTTACCTCGGCACCTTCGGCAACGATCCCCACGGCCGGCTTGTGCAAGCGGCGCTTGCCGAGGCGGGAGTTGACACCATGTCCGCACGCACGGTGGAGGCCCCCAATCGCACCGCCATCATCCTTGTGGACGCCGCACGCGGAAGTCGCATGGTGCTGGGGCATCGCGACCCCGCACTCGACTGGCCCCCGGAAGAACTGCCGATCGCCGCACTGCACGGCGCGCGTGTTCTGCTCGTGGATGCGACGGATGTTCCCGCCGCGATGCGCGTGGCTGCCGCCGCGCGCGAGTTGGGCCTGACAACGGTTGCCGACGTCGATGGTGATGTGCCGGGCCTCGACGGGTTGCTGCGCCTGACGGATGTGCTGGTCGTCTCCGAAAACCTCGTGCCAGACATGCGCCGCCTCCACCGCGAGTCCGGTGCTGTCCTCGTTGTCGCCACCCTCGGCCCGGATGGGGCAGTCGCGTGGGACGGCCAGCAGGAAATCCACGTTCCAGGCTTCGTCGTGCCAGTGGTCGACACCACCGGTGCCGGCGACGCCTTCCGCGCCGGCCTGATCACCGCGATGCTGGACCGCGGACCCACCTTCGCCAAGGCTTCGGCGGGCAGGCTGCGGACCGCGGACGGCGGACCGCGGACCGCGGACTGTGTGGTGTTCGCCAATGCCGTGGCCGCCCTGACTTGCCGGGCCCTCGGGGCCCAGTCAGGGTTGCCCACCCGCGCCGACGTTGACACCTTTGTTACATCGGCAGACGTGGTCCGGTCCAAGGGATCATGGGGGCGCAATCGTTTGGAGTCGCAGCCGGAGGGCTTCACACCTGGGGAGTCCGCGTGACGGCACCCAGGCGTGCGGTCGAGGCAGAGGGCACCTCCGCACAGTCCGACTATGCGACGGCGGATGACGCCGCGCTGGTGGCGGCGTATCTCGCAGGGGACCGCACAGCCTTCGACGCCATCGTTGCCCGCCATCAGCGGCAGGTCTATCAGGTGTGTTACCGGTTTGTCCGGAACCATGAGGACGCGGCTGATCTGGTGCAGGACGTGTTTGTGCGTGCCTTCAAAGGTCTGAAAAACTTCAAGGGCGACTCGCAGCTGAGCACCTGGCTGCACCGCATCGGCGTGAACGTCTGTCTGAACCGGGTGGCGGTGAAACGGCCCGAGCTGGAACCGCTGGAACCCGCCCGGCATGTGGACGATCGGTCCGACGATCCATTTCGCCTGGTCGCGCAGGGAGAGCGGGCCGCAGACGTGCGGCGGGCGATCGCGCAGTTGCCGCCGAAACAACGGGCCACCCTGCTGCTGCGTGTCTATCAGGAGTTGTCGCACGAGGAGATCGCTGGAATCCTCGGGTGCTCCGTGGGCGCCGCGAAGGCGAACTTCTGCCACGCGCTTGGTAATTTGAAACGGATGCTGTTGTCATGACTTATCACCTCACGCCGGACGAACAGGTCGACGCGCTGGACGGCGTTCTCGCCGCCGCGCGACGCGATCACCTCACGGCCTGCCCGCGCTGCCAGCAGGAGTTGGTCGCGTTGCAGGATGTCGCGAACACACTCCGGCACGCCGGGCCTGATGACGTGCCGGAGCCCTTGCCGATGTTCTGGACACACATGGAGCGGCGCGTTGCCGCGGCCGTTGACACTGCCGAAAAAGTGCGGCCCATGGCGTGGTGGCAGGGCTCGACGCGTGCATGGGGCGCGTTGGCGGCCGCCGCCGTGCTCGTGCTCGCTGTGGGTGCGCAGACCTGGTGGACGAATCGTCCGATGACCAATGACACCGTCTCCGTCGACACCGGAGTGCCCGCCGACACCTTTGCAGACTCCGTGCAGTGGGACTTTGTGGTGAACGTACTCGACACGCTTGAGCCTGATGACGTCCGAGCGGTGTTGGGACCATCGTCGAGAGGCGCCGTGGATGCGGCATTTGAGTCGCTGACGGCAGCGGAGCGCGACGCGTTCGCGCGTCTGCTGCAGGCGGAACTGGCGGAAGGGAGCAATTGACCATGGGCATGATGGTGACGGCGTTGATGATCCTCTCTTTGACGAGCGGCGTCGTGGAGGTGCAGGGCGCGAAGGAGCCGGACCCGCGGCAGCAGGCCCAGCGCGGACGTGGGCAGGGGGCGCTGCCGAATCCTCCCGGCGGCGTCGCCGTGCAGGAACTGCAGCAGATGTTTGATGCCTACGCGCTGGTGCAGGCGCAGCGGGTGCTGCGACTCTCCGATGAACAGTACCAGCAGTTTTTTGTGCACATGAGTCGTCTGCAGGATCTGCGCAGGCAACACACCCGACAGCGGATGCGCCTGGTCAATGAATTGCGCCGGATGGCCGGTGCACAAGGCAACGCCGATGACGCAACCATTGGCGCGTCGCTGCAGGAGCTGTCGGCACTCGAAGAGAAGTTTGTCCAGAGCCGGAGTGCCGCCAGAGCGGCCATCGATGAGGTGCTGACTGTCCGCCAGCGGGCGGTGTTCCGCTTCTTTGAAGAGGATATGGAGCGTCAGAAGCTCGATTTCATGACACGTGCCCGGCAGCCCGGTCGGGGGTAGAATCGAAAGCATGACCTCCAAGCTGCAAGTGCTTGTGTGGCCAATGCTCCTGGCATTGGGCACGGCGGTGGCGTCCGCACCACAGGCGCCCTCACGCGCCGATGCGGACCGCATGGAAAAAAAGGTTGAGGCGATTGTGGGGCGGGCCATCGCCCTTGAGAAGCCGAAGGCCGCCCTCCGCACGTCCTTCACCGAGCGCGAGCTGAACGCCTATCTCGCGCATCAGGGCAAGGAACAGTTGCCCGAGGGCGTGATGCACGTGGCCGTCACCATGGTGGACGCCAACACGCTGGAAACAAAATCGATGGTGAACCTGGACGCGATCCGCACTGCGCAGCGGCGCGGCTACCTCGACCCGCTCGCGTATGTGAGCGGGCTGATGCCGGTCATCGCGGTCGGTGAACTGACGGGCTCCGGAGGCAAAGGCGTGTTTCGCTACAAGTCCGGGTCCGTGGGCGGCGTGCCGATTCCACGGTCGGTCATGCTCGAACTGCTCGCGTTTTATACCCGCTCGGAGGAGATGCCCAGGGGCCTCGTGCTCGACGAGCCGTTTGACCTGCCGGCCGGCATCCGAGAAGTGCAGGTGCGCAAGGGCGCCGCGACCGTCGTACAGTAACGTGTGCTTTCGCAGTCGTTGCAGTTCGTCAAAGGCGTCGGCCCCAGGCGCGCGGCCGAGTTCGCCAAGGTTGGCCTGCTCACCGTCGAAGACCTCCTGCTTCGTTTCCCCAGACGCTACGAAAATCGCGCAGGGCTGACGCCCATCGCGTCGCTGCGCCCGGGCCAGACCGCCACGGTGGTGGGCGACGTCTTGTCGTCGGGCGTACGCACCACGCGTCGCCCGGGCTTCCGGCTGTTCGAGGTGGTGGTGCGCGACGCATCGGGAGCCATCCGCGCCGTGTTCCCCAACCAGGCCTTTCTCAAGGATGTGTTCAAGCCGCAGCAGCAGGTGGTGCTCTACGGTCTGCTCGAATACCGCAGCGGCGGCCTGCAGTTCACCAACGCCGAATACGAGATCGTCAAAGGCGAGATGGTCGAGGGTGCCGAGGCAGACGATGTGACGGTACACACAGGGCGCATCGTGCCGATCTACGAAAAGATCGGCTCGGTTACCACCCGCATGCAGCGGTCGCTCATCTACCAGGTGCTGCAGGACTTGCCGGCACAGATCGACGACCCCGTGCCGGCGGCGGTGCGGGGGACGATGCCGACGCGGGCAGCGGCGGTGAGGGGCGTGCACTTCCCGCCGAGCGGCACCAACATCGAGCAGTTGAACGCGTTCGCCACTGACGCACACCGGCGTTTGATCTTCGAAGAGTTCTTCCTGTTTCAGGCGGGCTTGGTCCTGCGCAAACGTCATCAGGCAGAGGAGAAAAAGCCGCGGCCGGTGCAGGTGGATGACCGCATTCGTGATGCGGCGCGCAAGGTGTTGCCATTCAAGCTCACAGACGGTCAGAAGGTGGCGCTGCGCGAGATCGTCACCGACATGCAGCGCCCCGAGCCGATGCATCGGCTGTTGCAAGGCGACGTCGGCGCCGGCAAAACCATCGTCGCCCTGCTGGCGGCGCTGGTGGCGATGGAGAACGGCCTGCAAGTGGCGTTCATGGCGCCGACGGAAATTCTGGCCGACCAGCACTACCTCACGATTCGTCGCCTGCTGGAGCAGTCGCGATTTCGGGTGGCATCGTTGACCGGAAGCCTCACGGCCGCAAAAAAGCGCGCGGCCCTGGCAGAGATCGCGAGTGGCACGACGCATCTGGTGGTGGGCACCCACGCGTTGGTGGAAGGCGCGGTGACGTTTCGTGATCTCGGGCTGGTCATCATCGATGAACAACACCGGTTCGGCGTGGTGCAGCGCGCCACGCTGCGGGAGAAGGGACAGAAGCCGGATGTGCTCGTCATGACGGCGACGCCTATTCCACGTACGCTCGCGCTGACGGCGTTTGGCGATCTTGACGTATCGGTGATTCGCGGACTGCCGCCTGGTCGCCAGCCGATTCGCACAGTGGCGCAGGCCGAGTCGCGACGTGACGAGGTCTACCGGATCGTGCGGGAGGCGCTGGAGCAGGGACGTCAGGCATACGTCATTTATCCGCTCGTGGACGAGTCCGAGAAGGTGGATCTCAAAGCGGCGACGGTGATGTACGAGACGTTGCAGCAGGAGGTGTTTCCCGAGTACCGGGTGGCACTGCTGCATGGGCGCATGAAGGCCGACGAAAAAGAGCAGGTCATGGCCGCGTTCGCCCGTGGTGATGTGCATGTGCTGGCGGCCACCACGGTCGTGGAAGTGGGCGTCGACGTGGCCAACGCGACGGTGATGGTGGTCGAACACGCCGAGCGGTTCGGATTATCGCAGCTGCACCAGCTGCGGGGGCGCGTCGGCCGAGGCGCTCATCCGTCCACCTGCGTGCTGTTGTATCAATATCCGATTACCGAGCAGGGGCGCGCGCGCATTGACGCGTTAGTCGACACGACAGACGGCTTCGTGATCGCCGAGCGGGATCTTGAGATTCGCGGACCTGGCGACTTCTTTGGGACCAGGCAGTCGGGTCTGCCCACGCTGCGTGTGGGGGATCTCGTGCGTGATCACGTGTTGATGGAGGATGCGCGTCGTGCGGCCGTGTCGTGGCTCGATGATGAGGCGGGTGCGGCGCCGCTCGTGTCGTACCTGAGCACACACTGGGCTGAGCGGTTCGGCCTGGTGGGGGTCGGCTAGTCGTGCGCGTGGTGGCCGGCACATTGCGGGGACGCCGCCTGCTCGGGCCCGAAACTGATGACGTGCGGCCCACGTCGGACCGGCTGCGCGAAACGTTGTTCAACGTCCTGGGGCCATCGATCGTCGGCGCACGGGTGCTCGACGGTTTTGGGGGCACCGCCGCCGTGGCCATTGAGGCGCTGAGCCGTGGAGCCAGCCACGCGACCGTGTACGAGCAGGCACCACGGGCGTTCAAGGTTGCGAAAGACAACATCACGCGATGTGGGCTCACAGACATCTGCGTGCTCGTGCGTGGAGATTTTCTGGCCGCTCCGGGGCGCGCGGACTGTGATCTCGTGTTTTTGGACCCTCCGTACGCGGTCGAGGACCTCACGCAGGTGGTGGCCGCCGGGGCGCGTCATCTCGCGCCGGAGGGCCGATTGATTCTGGAACATCGCCGGGCCCGCTCCTCCCCGGAGGCCGTGGGCGATTTGTCGCGCGTTCGAGTGCTCGAAGCCGGCGATAGCGCGTTATCCTTCTACCGGTAACCACCATGCCTGCGTCCCCAACCCGCATCGCCCTGTTCCCCGGCACCTTTGACCCGATCACCAACGGGCACGTGGACCTGATCCGCCGCGCCACCAGGTTGTTCGATCTGGTGGTGGTGGTGACGATGGTGAATCCGGCCAAAAAGACGCTGTTCACGCCGACTGAACGCATCGCGATGATTCACGAGTCGTGTGTGGGGGTGGCGGGCATCGGACGGATTGAGGTCGACGAATTTGGCGGCCTGCTCGTCGACTACGCCAAACGTGTAGGCGCCTCCGCCATCGTCCGCGGCCTTCGCAGTTCGACAGACTTTGAATACGAACACCCCATGATTGCCATGAACGCGCATCTGGCGCCGGCGATCGACACCGTGTGCCTGCTGGCGTCCACCACGCATGCACACATCAGCTCACGCCTCGTCAAAGAGGTGGCCTCGCTCGGCGGATCGGTCACAGGACTGGTGCCCCAGGCGGTGGAGGCGCGTCTGCTGGCGCGTGTGAAGAAGGGATAGGCACCGAAGGAATGGATGCGACTCGTTTGGCGGAACGCATGCGACACATCGGCGCGTCGCCCACGATGAAGGGCACAGCAGCCGCAGAGCGGTTGCGCCGTGAAGGCGTGGATGTGGTGGATTTGGGAGCGGGGGAGCCGGACTTTCCGACTCCAGCACATATCGCGGCTGCGGCCCATGCGGCGATTGATGCCGGGCGCACCAAATACACCTCCAACGTCGGCATCCTCGATCTGCGACAAGCCGTCGTCGATCGCTACACGCTCGACTACGGTGTGACCTACGCGCCGGACGAAGTGGTGATCACCGCCGGCGGCAAACAGGCGCTGTTTCATGCCGCCCTCGGCCTGTTTGGACGCGGCGATGAAGTGATCACCCACGCACCGGGCTGGCCCACGATCGTCGAGCAGATCAAACTCGCGGAAGCCACGCCGGTGGTGGTGGCCACGCGCCCCGAGGACGGATGTGTGCCGACGGCAAAAGGGCTGCTTGGTGCGGCGACGGCGCGCACGCGGGGGCTCATCATCAACAGCCCAGGCAATCCGACCGGCGCCTTGCTCAGCGAAGCCGACGCGCGGATCATCGCGAAGGAAGCCGCGGCCAATGGCTGGTGGGTGGTGGTGGATCTCTGTTACGAGCGGCTGATCTACAACAACGTGCCGCACAACCTGCCTGGCATTTTTGCCGAGACCCTGCGCGATCGACTCGTGCTCGCAGGTTCAACCTCCAAGGCGTATGCGATGACCGGGTGGCGGCTCGGCTGGGTCATCGGGCCGAAGCCCTTTGCGCAGGCCGCGAACGCGTTGCAGAGTCACTCGACGTCCAACGCCAGTTCGATCACGCAATATGCGGCGCTGGCGGCGTTAACCGGACCGCAGGAATGTGTCACCGACATGCTGAAGGCGTATCAGCAGCGTCGCGACCAGGTGCTCGAGTGGCTCAAGGAAGAACCGCGCTTGCGGTGTTTTGTGCCGCAGGGTGCGTTCTACGTGTTTCCGGATGTCAGCGACTTCCTTTCGCCGGATGGTCTGCGCACGTCCCTGGAATTCAGCGACGCGTTGCTGGCCGAGGAGTTCGTGGTGACCACACCTGGCGAAGCGTTTGATACGCCCGGGTTCCTGCGGCTGTCGTACGCGACGTCACTCGACCGCCTGCGCGAGGGAATCACGCGGCTGATTCGTTTTGCGCGGAAACACGCACCGAGGTAGCGCCCCGCACGTGCCCATCGACGCCTTGGTAGCCCGCCTCACCGCCATCGTTGGTGCCGACCACGTGCGCACCGACGCGGCGACATGTGCCACCTACGGCACTGATGCGCTCAAGCGCGGCCATCCCGCAGATGTCGTCGTGACTCCCGCGAACACCGCAGAGGTGTCGGCAGTTGCGCGTCTGTGCCACGAAACCCGCACGCCCCTGGTGCCTCGTGGTGCCGGCACCGGTTACACAGGTGGCGCCGTCCCCACCCACGGCGGCGTCGTCATCAGCCTCGAGCGGATGAATCGGATTCTGGAAATTGACGAAGGCAGCCTGCTCGCGGTGGTGGAACCCCACGTGATCACCGGAGACCTGCAGGACGCGGTGGAGCAGGTGGGCTTGTTTTACCCGCCGGACCCCGCCAGCCTGCGCCAGTCGGTGATCGGCGGCAACGTGGCTGAGTGCGCGGGCGGTCCACGCGCGTTCAAATACGGCGTCACCAAACAGTACGTGCTTGGCCTCGAGGCGGTATTGCCCACTGGCGAGATCATCGAGACCGGCGGCAAGGTTGTGAAGAACGTCGTCGGCTACGACCTCACGCATCTGCTGGTTGGGTCGGAAGGCACGCTCGCGATCATCACGAAGGTGATCCTGCGACTGATTCCCAAGCCGCCTGTGCAGATCACCATGCGCGCAAGTTTTCCCAGTGTGCGCCACGCGGTGGATGCCGTGACGCGACTGATTCGTGCCCGGGTGATTCCGGCGGCGCTTGAGTTGATCGACGGCGATTCACTCGATGCGGTCGCGAGTCATCTGCAGGTGCGGTCGCTGGCTCCGGAAGGCACGGCGGCCATTCTGCTGCTGGAGGTGGACGGACTCGACGCGCAGGTGGCCGAAGAGGCCAACCGGATTGAGGTTGCGTGTGGTGCCGCCGGTGCCACCGAGTTTCTGCGCGCGGCCGATGATGCGGAACGGCAGGAGTTGTGGCGTGTGCGTCGCGAAATTTCGCCGTCGCTCAAGGTCATTACGTCCCTTAAGTTCAATCACGACGTGGTGGTGCCCAAGGCGCGGATCCCTGAGTTGTTCGAGCTCGTGGACGTGTTGCGTGAGAAGTTCCGCCTGCGCATTCCGTGCTTCGGGCACGTGGGTGACGGCAATATTCACGTCAACATCATGGTGATGCCTGACGACGAGGACGAGATTCGTCGCGCCCATGAGGCCGAAGGGGAGTTGTTCCGCGGCGTTGTCGCGCTTGAAGGATCGATCTCCGGTGAGCACGGCATCGGCTTCGCAAAGAAGCAATACATGACGCTCGAGCTCTCGCAGGACGAAATCGATCTGATGAAACGCGTGAAGGCGGCGTTTGACCCACACGGCATCCTCAACCCCGGCAAGATGTTTTGACGTCGGCTGTCTTTTTCCGCTCTAAGCGATGCAGAAGAAGACACCCGACGTCTTAGACAAGAACAACAAGTGGCCATAGTCTTCCTGCTCGTCTCTCTTCTCCTGCCACAACCCGCCCCCGTACGTGTCGCATTCGAAACGACCATGGGCGAGATCGTCATCGAGGTGAAAGTGGCGAAGGCCCCGGTCACCAGCGCGAACTTCCTCAGATATGTGGATGAGGGCTGGTACGACGATGGTCGGTTTCATCGCACCGTGCGGCCCGACACGGAAACGAACACGACACATCCCATACAGGTGATTCAGGCCTCGCGCCGCCGGGCCGCAAGGGGTGAGGGGCCGACGTGGCCGTCTGTCGTGCTGGAGCGCACGCGTGACACCGGCCTGACACACGCGGATGGTGCGGTCTCGATGGCGCGTGTGACAGGGCGGCCCGATTCTGGCGGCAGCGACTTCTTTATCGCGATTGGTCCCCAGCCGTCGCTGGATTTTGGCGGCGCGCGCAACGAGGACGGCCAGGGTTTTGCCGTCTTTGGGCGAGTCGTGTCAGGCATGGACGTCGTGAAGGCGATCCAGGCCGCCCCTGTCCGGGCGGGGTCGCAAACGCTCACGCCGGCCATCTCCATCGTCCGGGCCCGACGCCAGTAACGTCCACTTCGGAACTGCGGGACCCCGGGACTCCGCTAAGATGGCAGGATGCCTGTCGTAGCAATCGTGGGCGCGTCCAGTGACCGCCGCAAATTTGGAAACAAAGCCGTCCGCGCCTTCCGCGCCCAGGGCTACACCGTCGTCCCCATCCACCCGTCAGCTGAAGAGATTGAAGGGGAAAAGGCCTACGCGAGTGTGCTCGACTACCCGGAGGCCATCGACGAGGTCAGCCTCTACGTGCCCGCCGAAATCGGGATGAGTGTGGTGGAAGACATCGCCCAGAAGCAGATCCCCATCGTGTGGCTCAACCCCGGGGCCGATGAGCCCCAGGTGGTGACCAAGGCCCAGAATCTCGGCCTCAAGCCCCGGGTGGCCTGCTCGATCCTGGGCATCGGCGATTCCCCAGTGCGGTATTAGCAGTCCGCGGTCCGCAGTCCGCAGTCCGCAGTCCGCAGTCCGCAGTCCGCGGTCCGCAGTCCGCAGTCCGCAGTCCGCAGTCCGCAGTCCGCGGTCCGCAGTCCGGACCGTGCCCCGGGGCCTGTGTTACACTAGGCCTCTCACGTCCCCGGTTCGGTCCCCCCGTCAACCTCATACCCCTTTTACAACTTACGTACGAAGATTTCCCATGGCACATCACCACAAACGCGGCGGCGGCGGCGGTCGCCGCCAGCAGAACCACGAACTTCCCGTAGCGGATCCGGCCCTCGAATACGCCGCAGAACAGGCCAAACTTGAGGCCGAAGCCGCAGCCAACCCTGATGCGCCGCTTCCGCAGCGCGCCCCGCTCCTGAACATCAACGACCTGAAGGACATGAGCATCCAGAAGCTCACCCAGGTTGCCAAGGACCTCAACGTCGCCGGTGCGACGGGGATGCGAAAGCAGGACCTGATTTTCCAGATTCTCAAGGCCCAGACCGAGCAGAGCGGGTTCCTGTTCTCGGAAGGTGTGCTCGAGGTGCTGCCCGACGGGTTCGGCTTCCTCCGCGCTCCCGACTACAACTACCTGCCGGGCCCGGACGACATCTATGTGTCGCCCTCACAGATTCGCAAGTTCGACCTGCAGACTGGTGACACCGTCTCCGGTCAGGTGCGACCACCGAAAGACGGCGAGCGTTACTTCGCGCTCATCAAGGTTGAGGCTGTTAACTTCGAAGCGCCCGATCAGGCGCGCAACAAACTCTTCTTCGAAAACCTCACGCCCCTCTATCCGCAGGAGCGTCTCAAGCTCGAGACCGGCGGCGACAATGTCTCAGCCCGCGTCATGGACCTGATGACGCCCATCGGCAAGGGCCAGCGCGGCCTCATCGTCGCTCCTCCGCGCACGGGTAAGACGATGCTGTTGCAGAACATTGCGCAGTCGATCACGACCAATCATCCTGAGGTATATCTCATCGTGTTGCTCATCGACGAGCGGCCGGAAGAAGTCACCGACATGCAGCGGTCGGTGCGTGGGGAAGTCATCTCCTCCACGTTCGACGAGCCGGCGCAGCGTCACGTGCAGGTGGCCGAGATGGTCATCGAAAAAGCGAAGCGTCTCGTCGAGCACAAGAAGGACGTCGTCATTCTTCTCGACTCGATCACGCGTCTTGCGCGCGCCTACAACACCGTTGCGCCACCCTCGGGCAAGGTGCTCTCAGGTGGTCTCGACTCGAACGCGCTGCAGAAGCCGAAGCGTTTCTTTGGCGCGGCCCGCAACATCGAAGAGGGTGGGTCGATCACGATCATGGCGACAGCCTTGGTCGACACCGGCTCGCGCATGGACGATGTGATCTTTGAAGAGTTCAAGGGCACGGGCAACATGGAAATCCACCTCGACCGCAAGCTCGTGGACAAGCGCGTGTTCCCGGCGATCGACATCATCAAGAGCGGCACCCGCAAGGAAGAGCTGCTGCACACCAAGGACGACCTCAACCGCATCTGGGTGCTCCGCAAGGTGCTCAACCCGCTCTCGCCGGTGGAGGCGATGGAACTGCTCATCGACAAGCTCAACAAGACCAAGTCGAACGCCGAGTTCCTCGCCGCGATGCAGAAGATGGGCTGACGCGGGTTCCTGGTTCCGCGGTTCATGGTTCCTGGTGCTCGGAGGGCTGCTAGACTGTTGCCGAGGCCCAGACCTGAGTTCGAGGACTGTCAGATGACCGACCGCAGCATCAACGTTGAGGACCCCGTAGGCCGTATCGTCGGTCGACGGACGCGTGTCGCCGACCCGTTGGTGGTTCGCCCCGGTGAGAAGGCCGATGCTGAAGCCTGGCGCCGGGTATTTGGCGGGCTCCGCGTCAAACGTGGTGTCTACCGGTTCCGATCACATGACGAAGCGGATGAATGGCTATTGCAGGCGATGACACGTCCGCGGACCTAGAGTCCCGCGAGCCCACGCTCGACGATCTACGCAGCCTGTGCCGCGAGTTGAACGCGCGCGGCGCCCGCTACGTGGTCGTGGGGGGATTTGCCATTCGGGCGGCCGGCTATGTCCGTCGCACGGTGGATATCGACTTGCTCATGGCGACCGACGAGGACAATGAGGCGAGGGTCTTCGATGCTCTGGCGACGCTGCCGGATTCGGCCGTGCGCGAGCTGGCGCCGGGGGAAGTCAGCAAGTACACCGTGGTCCGTGTTGCGGATGAGATCGTGGTCGACCTCATGAAGTCGGCCGGCGGCATCGACTATGACGCGGCCCTGCCGGAGGTCGTCACAGTCGACGTGGACGGCGTGCTGATTCCGTTTGCCTCGCCGCGCCTGCTCTGGCGGATGAAGTCCGTCACCGGTCGCGAGAAGGACGCCGCTGATCTGATCTTCTTGCGGCAGTGGTTCGCCGCGCGTCGTGAAACGCCGCCGCCGGTCTGACGTCGCTCTCTCGTCTCGAAGAGGCCCGATGCACGCGGTCTGGCATCGGCTATAGTGCACCTGGGGTTCTTGTGCTTCAAGGTATTCGTGTTGCAGTGCGCTCGCGCGTGCATCATCGACACATCGCGGCAATGCGAGGTGCGCTCGCGCTTGGCCTATGTCTGCCGCTGTCGGCTGGGCTGGCCCAGTCGCCTGACCCGTCCGCAACCGATCTCTTCCGCGCCTATCGCCTGCGGCAGTTCGATCAGGTGTCCAGTCAACTTGCCGGCGTTCGGGACTTCGGCGCGCTTCGAAAGCAAATCGCGCGTGAGGGCGGGGCGTGGCCTCTTGAGGCCAGGGCAGCCTTTCTTCTTGAAGTCGCCGACGCGGCCCTGCAGCGCCGTGAGCGGCCGATGCGGACCGGGCCGGAGGTGGGCCTGTTCGAAGACGCCTGCCAGACCGCACGCCGACTGGCGCCCCTTGGGGAGTTCGACAGCGCGTGGCAGGCGGCCGCGTTGTCGGTGCTCTCGGCACCGTACGCGGCGGGGATTTCCGTTGACGGTCACCTGACACACATGCGTGGCCGCTACGACGAAGGGCAGATCGCCATGAAGCGTGCGATGCCTCGAGAGCGCCTGTCCTGGCATGAAGCGACGCAGGTGCAGCCGACGCTCACTGGTCCGGCGCAGCACGACATGAACTTCGCCTTCCGCAGCCGGCTTGGCCGTGCCGGCATGCGCGACGTGGTGAAGTTGTTTGAGACGGCGCGCCGCTACGAATCTGCCCGGGCAGAAGCGACACTGCGCCAGGCGGCGCTGCTCGCAACCTGGGAGGAACACGGCGAAGCCCTGCCACTGCTTGCAGAGTTCGACGGCCTGTCGGACGACCCGTGGCTGCGCCACATGGCCGCATTGCTGTCGGGCCGGAGCCTGGAAGCCGCAGGACGCGGTACGGAGGCTCAAGCCGCGTATCGATCTGCGATCACTCTTCAGGCGAATGGCAAGGCCGCCAGACTCGCCTTGGCCTCGATCGTGTTTGCGAGCGGCGGACGCGAGGAGGCCGACCGACTCGTAAGTGAAGCGTTGACCGAACAACCGGGCCCGCCAGATCCCTGGAGCGAATTCCTCGGTGGCGACTTCCGGTTTCTGGATGCCCGCCGGGCGGCGATGCGGGAGCACGTCCGATGAAACGCCTGGGTGCGCTCGTGATGACGGGCGCCGTGGCCTCAGGGTGGATCGTGGATGGGCAGGTGGTCTTCCGGTCGTACGCCGACGAAGTGATCGTGGACGTGTCGGTGATGCGGGGGAAGTCGCCCGTCACCGGGCTGACGCCTGCCGACTTTGTGCTCACAGACAATGGCGTTCGACAGTCCATCCGCGACATCAGCGTGAATGCGGCCGACATCGACGTGACAGTGGTGATTCAGCGAGACGCGGTCCTCTCTGCAGTCCTCACCGACACGCAGGGCCGATTTGCCGGCATTCGCAGTGAACCGGCCGATCGTTCGATAGACGCGGCCAGCGACCGCGTCCGCCGCCTGATCCAGCCGTCCGATGGGCTCCGTGTGTTGACGGCCGACGCCGACGTGCGTCCGGCCGGCAGTGCGCGGCCCACTTGGGGTGTGCCGACGCTCGGTCGCTCCGCGTCGTCCATCCTGGACGGACTGACGGCAGCCATGATGCTCAAGCCCACTGCGGTTGGCCGCCGGCAGTTGATTATCGGTATCACCGGGGGCACCGACGACCGGAGTTTCGTTCCTGCATTGAGTCGACTGAACGTGGCGTTGCGCACCGACGCCGTCGTGCACATCGTGGCACTGGGCCAGGGGCGAGAGGCATTTTCGTTGCAGGGCACGTTCAGGTCCGAAACGGCGATCACGCAGGGGGTCGGTGTTGCCGGCGCGCCGTTGCGGCCGATTGCTGATGCGACCGGCGGGCGCCTGTATCAGGTTGAGGCGGGCGCCGATGTTGAAACGATGCTCAAGCCCGCGATAGAAGAATTCCGGACACGGTACCTGCTTCGTTATGTACCCACAGGCGTCGAAAGGGCTGGGTGGCACGAAATCGTCGTCACGGTGCCTGCCGGCTCATTCACTGTCCGCCATCGCCGCGGGTATGAGGTCGGTACACGAGCTCCGGGAACGTAGCACCCGTCGTCGAGCGACATCATCAAGAGCGGCACCCGCAAGGAAGAGCTGCTGCACACCAAGGACGACCTCAACCGCATCTGGGTGCTGCGCAAAGTGCTCAACCCGCTGTCGCCGGTCGAAGCGATGGAACTGCTCATCGACAAACTCAACAAGACCAAGTCAAACGCCGAGTTCCTCGCCGCGATGCAGAAGATGGGGTAGGCGCGCGCGCTGCGCGCGCGGGGTTCAGGTGCGGGGCACAGGAGAGAAGTGCGACAGTCACCCCTGACAGCGACCTAAGCCGACCTTGGCTTTTTCCTAGCCCCGCAGAGGGGCGGCGAGTCGCCGGTCTTAGACGATGTAGATATCTATGACCACAGCGCGCGACTACCCGGTCAAGCAGGGGCAACAGGTCGTCCTTGGTGACAATGGCCATCGGTGGAAGTGATGGAGCCGTTCATCGACAAGACCACGTAGAACACAGAATCCTTGGCGCGATGAATTGGCGTTGGGGGGCCTCTCAAGTCCGGGTTCTTGGCTCTCAGGTCGTCCTACGCACAGTGGCCGAGCGCACGTGGCGCGCAGTGGGCGTCGAGGGCCTTCCGAGAGCCAAGCTCTTCTTTTCAGTGTCCATGCCTCCCCGATTCGTTATGGCAAGCGTGGGCGACTTCACCCCCTATGCGCTTGGCAAGCGAGGCCAGTGCACCAGGGACACTGCCCGCTCTTCGATTTCTCGTAGGGGGTGCTCGCGTCCCGACGCGGCGAGCCGGACTGCGCCGGCGATCAAGTCAGCAAGCTGCACCAACCTGACCTTGCTGCTGTCAGCAAAAGCGATGTCGCCGAGACGGGACACGGGCAGTCCTGAATTCATCGACCTCAGGTGTTGCTCGAGTTCAAGTTGACTCGACTCGGTGGAGTTTTGGTCTAGTACTAGATTGCACCGCGGATACACGGAGATTAGGTCGCCGACTAGAAACTGATAGGCGTACCGATAGAACGTGGTCGGCGACTCGAAAGCGGCAGAAGTTAAATTGCTTTTGTGAAAGCAGACTGCCGCCCATTCATAGTCCAGCAGTGACAGCTCCCGAAGAACCCTGACGTGCTTTCGTAGTGAGAGGGAGGCACTCTTCATTTCGTGGTCCTCCGGTCGGCCGATTGCGTTGAACGCGTTTCTGAAACGGCGGTCGAGATCGGCAAGTGCCTGTCTCGATTCGATGATCACTGCTGCCACGACAAACACAGCAGGATTCAGGTCTCGAATATTCGGATTGCCGGACTCATCAAAATAGATTGTGGAACGAATGCCTTCGGTATCTACGTCGGCCGAGTAACCTTCCATTAACCTCGCCCGCTTGGCCAGAACCCGTAGCGCTCGTACATGACGTACCTCGGCTCGTATGCGGCTGGAGTACGCCTCGACGGCGACTTCTACGTCTTCCGGCTGCTGCACAAGAAAAATACCCCCCTGGCACCACCCAACGAACACCTTCTCATCGCGCCGCAGCGGACCCAAGAGCTTGTGCTGGAACTGGGTCTTTGAATAGTGTCGAGTGAACTGACAGTGGTCCAGGACCCACTCGATGGGACGAGGATTGACCGAGGTAATCGAATGCAAAAGGAGAAAGTGAATCAGGCGACGCTGGTCCTCGCCGTATCCATCTCCTTGCCGAGGAGCCCAAGCTGCCGCGAACCGGACAATTCTCGGTCTAGTCATCGTGAAAGTGGGTGCCAGCTTAGCACTTAGGACTCTTGGGCCGCGACGGCCAGTGGGTAGTGCGGCGTGTCCCACGTCGACCCTCGTTCGCCCCAATTTTCACTGGAGGGCGACGGGGCGTATCTGGGATTGAAAAGCGGCAAATGGCTACAAGGTGGTGTTGACCGCGCAGATCATGCCCGCTACGCCGAGTGCGGAGACCGACGGCTCCCGACGTGAACAAGTGGCCGACTTGACGGCGCGACGGGCGGGTGCAGCACCCTCTGTTGCCCCACTTGCGGGAGCGATTGCCCTCGACTACACTGCGCCACGGTGATGTTGGCGGCGCCATCTGCTTCACTGGCCGATAGGCCCCCAATGTAGGCAACACCTGTGACGATGCTCACGACGCAGTTCGACTATGAGCGCCGTGAAGCTGGCACAAAGAAGTCACTATGGCACGCGACTTGAGCAGCCGTCGTCCCGACGGCTGGCGATTAAAGGGGTGATCACCGCATCGGTGGAATGAGATGGCAGACCAATACAATGCGACTTCGGCACTTGAATTGTTGCTGAACAAACTCGATGAACGTCAGGCTTCCTTGGCCGCTGAGGTCAGGTCGGCGATCGATGCCGGCCGCGACATTGTCGAACCAGAGCGCGTCCGCAAAAGGAAAAGTGCTCGCGAATATCGAAAGGCTGTCGCATTCACCGACAGCGAGGCCCTGATGGTTGCGGTTCAAGTGCTCCGAGCTCATTTCGTCGAACAGCCACTGTTTGCGGCATCTGCCGCTAGTAATTTTGCCGGTGCCGCCGTCGGGCTCGGGGCCGATGACATGACCGACGGGCGTGTACCAACGACCTCACTCCCCAAAGCCGGTGCCCCAAAGGTCGTAGCGATCGAGATCCAGACTGAGACGCAATTTACGAAGTCCGATAGGGAGACCGCAACGTTACCGTCCGTCTCGCCTGAGTCGATTCGAGAGCAAATGGATAGGCTCAACCATCTCGTTAAATTGACCTCGATCTCAGAGAGCATTCCGTTCTGATGCCAACGCTTGCTGACCTGGAGGCGGCAATAGACAGCCTCCTCGATCATCCTCTCGGTCTCGGGCACTATCAGCTTGTTCATGCGGTGGAGCCGAAGGCATATGAGGCGTACGTCTTCGGGCTCTGTCTGCGGGCTGTTCGCGAGCTTGGTGTCATTCCGGTACTGCGTGGGATTGCGGGGCCCCCTGTTCCTTTTGTTTTTCGCGGTGGCCCAGGTCAGCTTCACTCGATGGCGCGGAACTATGGGTACGCCGAGTTCGTTCTTGGCGGAGAGGCCTTCGAGATTCACGCTGGTGTGGAATTCCAAGGTACGAGTGGCATGACCCACGAGATAGATGTCTGTGTAATGAGGGGGCGTGACGCCCAACGCTGTCGCCTTCAGCCGCAGGATCCTTTGCCCGCCAGCATAGTTGGCGGATGGGAGTGCAAGTTTTATGGGGGAAACGTCGACAAGGGGCTAGGACGGGCTTTCGTTGGGCTGATCGATGATCTCGGCGGGAACATGAGACTTTGTGGCTTCTGCTCCAATTCTCAGCACCCGCAACTGCGGCAGTACTTCCGACCTCAACGACGTCCGTACCCGCACTTTCGGCTGACGCCACTGGAACCGTCAAATGAAGATGTGTTCGTCAATCAACTAAAGGGGGAGCTCAAGAAAATGGCTGGCTTATGACCGGGATCAGGTGCATGGAAGAGGAGCAAGGCGAGTGATGGCCTCAAATAGACAAAGGTCTGTCATGACCGAGCCCGGCGGCATAGTACGTCACCACTTCACTTCGGTCACGTTCGCCAATTTCAAGACCTTCAAGCACTTCTCGATTTCCCTAGTCGGCTTCAACGTTCTCGTTGGACCGAACAACTCAGGCAAGTCAACGATCATTTCGGTGTTTCGCATCCTTGCCGAAGCCATGCGCAAGGCTCGCGCTAGAAATCCTGAATTACTCCACGGTCCTCACGGTCAGACATATGGCTATCGGATCAGCCTCGGCGGCCTCCAGGTGTCAACCGCCAACGTGTTTTCAGACTATGACGAGAGCAAGCCCGCGACGGTGAAATTCCGGCTGAGCACGGGGAGTCAATTGCTTCTGTACTTCCCGGAGCCTGGACACTGCATTCTTATCCCGGAAGCGGATCGTTCGATCCGAAACACCACTGCTTTCAAGTCGTATTTCAACTGCGAAGTCGCATTTGTACCGGTGTTGGGCCCTGTCGAGTTCAATGAGCCGTTGTATCAGCCGGCGGCCGCGCGGCAAGCCCTCATCACAAACGGCGCATCGCGCAACTTTAGGAACATTTGGTATCACTTTCCTGAGCGGTTCCCTCAGTTTCGAGATCTCCTCCGGAAAACATGGCCTGGCATGGACATCGAGCGGCCTACGCTCGAACAATCCGGTGCTAAGCCGGTTCTGAACATGTTCTGTGTCGAGAACAGAATTCCGCGTGAATTGTGTTGGGCCGGATTCGGATTCCAAGTGTGGTGCCAAATGCTGACCTACATTCTGGAGGGTACGGGTGCATCGCTCCTTGCGATTGACGAGCCCGATATCTACCTGCATTCAGACCTACAGCGGCAATTGCTCCGGATACTCAAGGAGCTAGGCCCAGACATTCTGATCGCCACGCACTCCACAGAGCTCGTTGTTGACTCAGAGCCGAACGATATTGTCGTGGTCGCAAAGGGTTCAAGGTCGGCGAGACGCCTCCGGGATCCGAGTCAGTTGCAATCAGTGTTTGCCGTGTTGGGTTCTAACCTGAACCCGACACTCACTCAATTGGCGAAAACGAAGCGGGCGCTGTTTGTTGAGGGCGCCGATTTCCATCTCATAGCGCTTTTTGCTGCAAAGCTTGGTAAAACGCGAGTGGCAAATCGATCTCACTTCGCGGTTATCGCCGCAGAGGGATTTAACCCGGCGAGAGTTCGTGCTGTAGCTGACGGTATCGATGCGACGTTGGGAACCAAAGTGATTCGCGGCGCGATTTTTGATCGAGACTTTCGGAGTGATGCTGAAGCCGACTCGATTCTCGCTGCGCTCAGCACCAGCTGCAAATTGGCGAAGATTCATTCCAGGAAGGAAATCGAGAATTATCTTCTTGTCCCTGCGGCTCTAGACCGTGCAATCGGCCTACGGATCGCCGACCAGAACAAACGCGGCGGAAGAACACAAGCGACAGCGGTCGATGCAGGAGCACTACTCGACAAGATAGTCGAGGACGTAAGATTGGACTCCCAGTCGCAGTTTGTTGCAGCGTTTGTCCGATACTACCGAACGCAGACGTCAGAAGATCCTTCTGTGCTGACTAGGCAGGCGTTGCTAGCATGGGAACAGAGATGGTCTGTTTCTGAGGAACGTCGAGCGCTCATTCCGGGGAAAGCGGTCCTGGCAAGACTGAACTCAGTAATCATGGACGCCTATGGCGTGAGTGTGTCCACTGCTGCTGTGATCAGGGCCTTCACGGTCGACGAGGTGGTGATCGAAATGAAGGAATTGATAGACGACATTGATCGGTTCTGCGACCTGGGCGGCGGAGGCCGTGATGACTAAGCGACCGGTTATTTGGCAGTCGACCAACGGCAGTTGAGACCGCCAAGGGCGCGAGTAGCGCGAGTAGGAGGTAAGCGTCCCCATTTCGGAACGCCCATCGGCAAGGGCCAGCGCGGCCTCATCGTCGCTCCCCCGCGCACGGGTAAGACGATGCTGCTGCAGAACATTGCGCAGTCGATCACGACCAATCACCCTGAGGTGTATCTCATCGTGTTGCTCATCGACGAGCGGCCGGAAGAAGTCACCGACATGCAGCGGTCGGTGCGTGGGGAAGTCATCTCCTCCACGTTTGACGAGCCCGCGCAGCGTCACGTGCAGGTGGCCGAGATGGTCATCGAAAAGGCGAAGCGTCTCGTCGAGCACAAGAAGGACGTGGTGATTCTGCTCGACTCGATCACGCGTCTTGCGCGCGCCTACAACACCGTCGCACCGCCATCAGGCAAAGTGCTCTCAGGTGGTCTCGACTCCAACGCGCTGCAGAAGCCGAAGCGCTTCTTCGGTGCGGCCCGCAACATCGAAGAGGGTGGCTCGATCACCATCATGGCCACCGCGCTCGTTGATACTGGGTCGCGCATGGACGATGTGATCTTTGAAGAGTTCAAGGGCACGGGCAACATGGAAATTCACCTCGACCGCAAGCTGGTGGACAAGCGCGTGTTCCCTGCGATCGACATCATCAAGAGCGGCACCCGCAAGGAAGAGCTGCTGCACACCAAGGATGACCTCAATCGGATCTGGGTGCTCCGTAAGGTGCTCAACCCGCTGTCGCCGGTTGAAGCGATGGAACTGCTCATCGACAAACTCAACAAGACCAAGTCGAACGCCGAGTTCCTCGCCGCGATGCAGAAGATGGGGTAGGCGCGCGCTTCACGCGCGGTTCTGGGTGCTGTGTTACTGCCGCGACGACCGATGGCGATCAATCCACGCGGCCCATGCCGGGAACAGCCACATGGCCAGGCCGACCACTGCGATGGCGCTGGCGCCGGGCGGCGGTGCCGACCACGGTCCGCTGAGCCAGATCGCGCCGGTGAGGCCGATTAGTCCCACAAACGCCCATGTGCCAACATGGTCGGTGGCGCGCGTCGCTGTCTGATACATGACGATACCGATCGCGAAGAGCGCGCCTTCAACGACCAGCGTCCCCACGAGCGAATTCCACAATCCGAGACCCGTCACCGGACCGGACGGCCACAGGGGCAGGTCGGGACGGTGTGTGACCCAGTCGAGGAACCAGTGACTCACCACGAGGCCACCGACCACCAGCGCGTCGGCCTTGTCCTGCAGGCGCCGCCACGCAACCAGGGCAAGCAACGCCGCCCAGATGATCACCATCAACAGGCTGTGACTCCAGGGATAGGACTCAAAATCGAGCGGCGTGAAGACGGTGTTGCCCGGATCAATGGCTACACGTTCGACGCCGGCCAGGAGTAATACGGGCCACAGGAGGTCTATTCCAAACGACGCTGCGACGAGCCACCCGAGCGATGCTCGATGGGCCATTTTTTTCGCAGCCAGGGCCACGGCAAGATGTCCTACAAACATGGAAGACAGAATATCGCGCTCGCGCGAGCGCGGAAAACGGCTACCAGCCGTTGCAGTCCCACTTGAATCCACACTTCATGCAGCGGAGGCATCCTTTGATCAGCGCGAGGTTGACGGATTCGCTGCAGTGCGGACACACGTCAACCGCCAGCTGAGAGTCCCGCTGCGCAGCGGCGTGGTCGGTGCTGCGAGACCCTGATCGTTCGCTCGCGGACCCTGGGTTCTTGTCAGTCATCACGGTGAGAGTATGACCGACCTCGCGTCGGATGGAGATTCATGTACCACGGGTGCTCTGTGGAGCGGCCGACGATGCTACCGTCGTCAGACAGTGGCCGTGCACATCGGAAAGTGGGATAATCCCACCATGGTTCTCACCCTTGACGCCAAACGGCGCCTGACGATTCCGGCCGCGCTTGCGCCGACCAAGCCGGGTGACTATTTCGACGCCCACTTCGACGCGGACGAAGATGTCCTCGTTTTCCGCCGCATTGGTGGGACTGAGAGTTGGCTGACGGCGATGAAGGCGTGTCCAGTCAGCATTGATGATGTGCCTGCGAGGCGGCGAGACCCCGCGAAGCGGCGCAAGTTATGAGCTGGCTCCTCGACACGGATGTCATCTGCCAGCCGGCGAAGAAGAACGGCGACCCGAAGGTCGTGGCGTGGCTGGAGGCGGAGCAGGATCGCTGCTACACCAGTGCGGTCGTGATTGCGCAACTCGCCTACTGGGTGCGGTCAAAGGAGGGGCGGCAACGACAGCAGCTCCAGGTGTGGCTGACGCGCCTCGTCAACTCGCTCCAGGGACGCATCCACGGCTTCACTGTGTCGGTCGCCCACGTCTGGGCCGAGCAGGAGCGTGCGTTGGAGAAGGCAGGCCAACGTATGCCCGTCGAAGACAGTTATATCGCCGCGACGGCGCGCCGGCACGGGTTCACGATCGCCACCGGCAACGACCAGGACTTCCGACGACCTGGGTTGAAGGTCTTTAATCCCTTCAAGGAACTGCCGTAGCTGGCATGTCTACTCGTTGCGGGGGGCGGCTCTCCCGCCTACACTAGGCTGACCCTTTCAGGAGGTCGCTCTGTGAATCCACGTCACCCACTTGCCCTGTCTCTTGGCGTCACTCTGGTATCCATGACCACCGTCCTCGCCCTTCAGAATCCAACAATCAGTTATCCGACCACGAGGAAGGGGGATGTGGTTGAGGTTCTTCACGGCCGCTCCATCGCCGACCCGTACCGCTGGCTCGAGGATCCCAACAGCGCCGAGACCGTGGCGTGGGTGGAGGCCCAGAACAAGGTGACCTTCGGTCATCTCGAGAAAATCGGGAGACGGGCGGCCATCCGCGAGCGACTCACCGAACTCTGGAACTACGAGCGGTTCGGGGTGCCGAGCCGCCACGGTTCGTGGACCATCTTCTCGAAGAACGACGGGCTGCAGAACCAGGCCGTCATCTACAAGGCGACGTCGCTCACTGCCACTCCTGAAGTCCTCCTCGACCCCAACACGCTCTCGACCGACGGCACGGTCGCGCTGTCGGGCCTCAGCTTCTCTGAGGACGGGAAGTACGCGGCCTACGCCACCTCCGCCTCCGGCTCCGACTGGATGGAGTGGAGGGTGCGTGAGGTGGCCACGGGCAAGGACCTCGCCGACCACATCAAGTGGTCGAAGTTTTCGGGTGCTGCCTGGAAGAAGGACGGCAGCGGCTTCTACTACTCGGCCTACGACGCGCCTAAGGACGCGGGCGAGGCCTACAAAGCCGTCAACAAGCATCAGAAGGTCTACTTTCACCGCGTGGGCACCGCGCAGGACAAGGACGAGCTGGTCTACGAGCGCCCCGATCAGCCCGATTGGGGCTTTGGCGCCGCCGTCACCGACGATGGCCGTTTCCTGCTCATCTACCAGTCGGAAGGCACGAACCGCGAGAACCGCGTCTTTGTCCGAGACCTCACCGACCCGGCGGGAACGATCGAGCCGTTCCTCGACAGGTTCGACGCGTCGTACAACGTAATCGGCAACGACGACGCTGTGTTCCACGTGGTCACCGACAAGGACGCGCCCCGCTACCGCGTGGTGTCAATCGAGCGCGGCAAGGCGGATCCGGCGGCCTGGAAGACACTCATTCCCCAGGCCGCGAATCGCGACGTGCTCTCGTCCGCCTCGATCGTCGCCGACCGTTTCGTCACCGTGTGGCGGACCGACGCGCACCACACGCTGAAGCTCTTCGCTCTCGATGGAACGATGGAGAGTGAGATTCCCCTGCCTGCGCTCGGGTCGGTGGCGGGGATCTCCGGCAAGCGTGCCGACAAGGACGTGTTCTACGCCTTCACGTCGTTCAACTATCCCTCGACGACCTTCCGCTACGACTTCGGCACGAAGGTGAGCACGGTGTTCAAGCAGCCGAAGGTCGACTTCGACCCGAACGCGTTCGAGACGACGCAGGTGTTCTACGCCAGCAAGGACGGCACGAAGATCCCCATGTTCATCGTGCACAAGAAGGGCCTGGTCCTTGACGGCACCAACCCGACGTATCTCTATGGGTACGGCGGCTTCGACATCTCCCTCGAGCCCGCGTTCTCGACCGCGAACATCGTGTGGATGGAGATGGGCGGCGTGTACGCCCAGCCCAACCTGCGCGGGGGCGGCGAATACGGCAAGGAATGGCACGACGCGGGCCGACTCAAGAACAAACAAAACGTGTTTGACGATTTCATCGCCGCCGCGGAATGGCTGATTGCCAACAAGTACACCTCGGCTCCGAAACTCGCCATCGGCGGTGGCAGCAACGGTGGCCTCCTGGTGGGCGCGGTGATGACGCAGCGTCCCGAGCTCTTCGGCGCGGCGCTGCCCGCGGTGGGGGTGATGGACATGCTGCGCTTCCACAAGTTCACCATCGGCTGGGCCTGGAAGTCCGACTACGGCGATCCCGAGATCAAGGACGACTTCGAAGTCGCGCTCAAGTACTCGCCCCTGCACAACCTCAAGCCCGCCGTGTATCCCGCGACCCTCGTGACCACCGGCGATCACGATGACCGCGTGGTGCCCGCGCATTCCCACAAGTTCATCGCTGCCTTGCAGGCTGCGCAGAGGGGAAGCGCTCCGGTGCTCACCCGCATCGAAACCAAGGCCGGCCACGGCGCCGGCAAACCCACGGCGAAGATCATCGAGGAGCGGGCAGATCAGTGGGCCTTCCTGGTCCAGGCCCTCGGCATCAAGTGAATCGGCCTGTGCCAAGGCGAAGGCGCCGGACCCCGGAAACACGGCGAGCGGCAGCGCGATGAATTCGCCGAAGGGCCGCATCATCCGTGCCCGTGCGGCCGAGGCGGCGGGCAAGGCCAGCGAACTGCGCGTGGTGCTGCACTGGTTCGAGATGCTGAAACAGAGAATGGCGGGCGGGTAAGAGTCCGGATCGAGGGTGCCAACGTCCACGTGTGTTGGGGTACACTTCCGGCCACCCCATGCCTCTCGCGACTGGAACCCGTCTAGGCGCCTACGAGATTGTTGCGGCCATTGGCGCCGGCGGCATGGGCGAGGTGTATCAGGCGCGTGACACACGTCTCAATCGCGATGTTGCGCTGAAGGTATTGCCGGAGGCGTTTGCCGCCGATGGGGATCGCGTCGCGCGGTTTGAACGCGAGGCGAAGACCCTCGCGGCGCTCAATCATCCGAACGTGGCCCAAATCTACGACGTCGGCACCTCAGCCGGCCTGTATCTGGCCATGGAATTTGTGCCGGGAGAGGACCTTGCCGCGCGGCTGCGACGCGGCCCCTTGCCCGTGCCGGAGGCCATCGCTGCGGCCCTGCAACTGACGCTGGCCCTGGAGTCCGCCCACGAACTCGGGATCATCCATCGTGATCTCAAGCCGGCCAATATCAAGGTGCGCGACGACGGGACCGTCAAGGTATTGGACTTTGGCCTGGCCAAAGCGCTTGGAGCACCAGGGACGGAAGAGTCGGCGCTGCAGGATGCGGCGAACTCGCCGACATTGACCAACCGTGCCACGCAGATGGGGCTGATTCTCGGCACCGCCGCCTACATGGCACCCGAGCAGGCGCGCGGTCGGCCCGTGGATCGCCGCGCCGACATCTGGGCTTTCGGCTGTGTGCTCTACGAAATGTTGACGGCGCGCCGCGCGTTCCAGGGAGAAGACATCTCGACGACGTTGGCCGAGGTCCTCAAGAGTGACCCTGTGGTGTCGGCGCTTCCGCCTGATGTGCCGTCAGGAGTGCGGCGGCTGATCGAGCGGTGCCTCGTGAAGGACCCACGCCGGCGTCTGCAGGCAATCGGCGACGCGCGGTTGGAGCTGGAGGACGCGATCGCCGGCCGCGACAGCGGAGCGGCCGCCATCGCGCCGCCGGAGGTTGCCAGCCGATCATCTGTCATGCCGTGGGCGACCGCGGCAATCGCGATCGCTGCGTTGGCGGTCGTCGTGATGTGGACCACGCCATGGCGCCCGGCCGAGCGCGCTCCGCTCGTCAAGCTGACCGCAGAGATTGGCGCGGACGCGTCGCTTAATTCGGTCGGCCCGCCGGCCGTGCTGTCGCCCGATGGTCAGGTCATGGCGTTTGTGGCGACTACCGCCGACGGGTCAGATCGATCCACGCACCTGTTCGTGCGGCGCCTGGATACACTGCAGGCCGTGAAGCTGGAGGGGACCTCCGGTGCCCTGGACCCGTTCTTCTCTCCCGCTGGCGACTGGATCGGCTACTTCAGCAGCGGCAGTCTGAGGAAAGTGCGCACCAGTGGCGGCCCGTCCGTGGTGCTTGGCCCCGAGGTCGCTGCGCGCGGGGGCACCTGGCTCGCCGACGACACGATCGTCTACACGCCCCGGGCGGCCGCGGGGACCGGACTCCACCGCGTGCCCACGGACGGATCACGCCCACCGACGCCCGTCGGCGAATTCGCTGCAGGTGAGGTGACCCAGCGGTGGCCGCAGGCGCTGCCGGCCGGTACAGGCATCCTGTACACCGGTCACACAAACGTCGACAACTTCGAGAACGCCACATTGATGGTGATGCCGCTGTCAGGCGGTGTGCCGAAGGTCGTCCATCGCGGCGGCTATCATGGCCGCTACGTGGCCAGTGGGCACCTGCTGTTCATCCAGGCGGGCACCCTGTTTGCGATGCCGTTTGATCTCGATGCGCTGGAGCCCCGCGGCGCGCCCGAACCGGTGGTGGACGGTGTCAGCGCATCCACCAGTACCTCCGGCGCATCCTACTCAGTGTCGGATGTGGGGACGTTGGTCTATGTGCCCGGCGACAGCGTCAGCGGTGCCCTGCCCCTGTCGTGGGTCACGCGCGCGGGCACGGTGTCGCCCGCATCCAGCCTAGCAATGGACTGGACGTCGGTCGAAATTTCTCCCAATGGTGAACAGGCCGCCATTCAGACGACCGATGGCACACAGCACGACATCTCCATTCACGACTTCACCACGGATACGACGCGACGGTTGACGACGATGCCGACCAGTGAGACATCGCCGGTGTGGAGCCCAGACGGTCGTTTTGTCGTGTTTGCGTCTGCCAACGACGCGACCCCGGGCCCGTCGCGGTTGTATTGGCAGCGCGCCGATGGCGCCGGGCCGCCAACAGTGCTGCTCGAGTCGGACCAGCAGCTCGCGCCTGGCGGATTCACCCCCGACGGTACGCATCTGCTGTACACACTCACCGTCCGGCTGTCACCGGCGGACGTCGATGTGATGGACCTGCCAATCGATCGCCGTGATCCCAACGTCCTGAAGGCTGGCGTGCCGCGAGCCTTCAGGAGCACCCCGGCGTCCGAGGCCTTGCCCCGGGTGTCGCCCGACGGCCGGTGGATCGCCTATGTGTCCGACGAAGGGTCGCCCGGCAGCTTCGGCGTCTTCGTCGAGTCCTATCCCGGCCCGGGTGGCAGGTGGCAGGCCTCGGCCTCTGGATTTTTCCCCATGTGGTCACGCGCGAAGCCCGAGCTCCTGTATATGGGTGAATTCGGGGCGATCATGACCGTGCCGTACACGACCGATGGCGAGACGTTCCGCGCGGGCAGGACTGTATCGTGGTCACCCACGCCGCTCGTCCCGCGGTCGGTCCTGCCGTCGTTTGCCCTGCATCCTGACGGCGAGCGTATCCTGGGGCTCGCGTTTGATGTCGCGTCGGCCCCTGTGCAGCGCACGGTGCACGTGATCTTCAATTTGTTCGACGAACTGCATCGCTTCAAGGGCAGATAGGGTCGCCGTCATGACACTTCGCGCCGGGACCCGTCTGGGGCCGTACGAGATCGAGTCACCGCTGGGTGCCGGCGGCATGGGCGAGGTGTGGAAGGCGCGGGACACGCGCCTCAATCGGCTGGTCGCCATCAAGACGAGTCACACCTCGTTCAGTGAGCGTTTTGAACGTGAGGCTCGAGCCATCGCGGCGGTGAACCATCCTCATGTCTGTTCGCTGTACGACGTCGGCCCCAACTACCTCGTCATGGAGTACGTCGAGGGCGAACCGCTGCACGGACCCGTGCCGCTCGCCCAGGCACTCGCACTGGCCGAGCAGATCCTGGACGCGATCGACGCGGCGCATCAAAAAGGCATCGTCCACCGCGACTTGAAGCCCGACAACATCCTGCTCACCACGAGTGGCGTGAAGGTCCTCGATTTCGGTCTCGCGAAGATCCAGCACGCTCCTGCCGTCGACAGCCACAGTCAGGTGGTGACTCAATCCGTGTCCCTGACCGCGGAAGGATCCATCTTGGGCACCCTGCCGTACATGTCGCCGGAGCAGGTCGAGGGCCACGACGCTGACACGCGCAGCGACATCTTCGCCTTCGGAGTCGTGCTCTACGAGTTGATTGCCGGCACCCGACCTTTCGCCGGCAAAACACAGGCAAACCTCGTCGCGTCGATTCTTGCAGAAGAGCCGCGACCGCTCTTCGAGTTACAGCCGCAAACACCGCGCGGCCTTGCGGAAGTGGTGCGACTCTGCCTCGAAAAGGATCCTGAGAAACGATGGCAATCAGCGCGGGACGTCAAACATGCCCTGACGCGGGTGGCAACTGCGCCTCCGGCGTCGATACCCGCGCGATCGGTTCGCGTGTGGCAAGGGGTGGCCGTGGTGATGGCTGTGATCGCGCTGGGGATTGGGGCCTGGGTGTTTCAGCCCACGGCGCCAGGCTCGCCGAGTCGGTTCGAGGCGTCGATGCCGGAGAATGTGACCCCGTTCGATGACCTGTCGGTCTCTCCAGACGGCCGCACGCTGGTGTTCACCGCACACGATGGAATGTGGTTTCGGAATTTCGATTCACAGGAATGGCAGCGACTGCCGGGTACGGAGGGTGCCTCGGCTCCATTCTGGTCCCCAGACAGCCAATACGTTGGATTCACCGTCGACAAAATACTCAAGAGGGTTGACACGACCGGCGGTCCACCAGAAACGCTGGCCGCCGTACCTGACACCGCTGTCCGGTCAGGCACCTGGAATGAACACGGCGATATTGTGGTGGGGAGTTGGGGCGGCGGATCGGGCGGTCCGCTCTGGCGAGTGTCGGCGGGAGGGACGGCCACTGCGGTGACACAGGTCGACGTATCGAGGGGAGAGTTTGTTCATACGTGGCCCACGTTCCTCCCCGATGGCACACACTTTCTCTATTTCCGATCCGGACCGGCGGACGTCGAAGGCATGTACGTGGGGTCTCTTACGGCCGAGGCGGGGAACCAGTCGCGTCAGCGAATATTGGCCACTGGTGTGCCAGCTGTGTTTGCGAATGGCTACATCTTCTTTCTGCGCGCCGGCACGCTGATGGCACAACCATTCGATCCTCGCGGCCTGGAGCTCGAGGGCGAGGCAGTGCCCGTCACTCACGACGTCCAGAGCACGTGGTACTCCACCGGAATGTTTTCGGTGTCCGGCAACGGAGTGCTCGCGTATCGGAAAACCGCATCGGCTTCGCGAACCTTCCAGCTCGCCTGGTATGACCGGCAGGGAAAGAACCTGGGCACGTTCGGACCAACAGGAGGGGACAGGCGTGTAGTGTTGTCCCCGGATGGTCTGCGCGGAGTCGTGAAGGATACGCCGTACAACGTGCCGGGAGACCTCTGGACGCTGGACTTTGCGAGCGGTCGTCTCACGCGGCTCACATTCAAGAAGGAGGCGTACTCACCTGGTGTCTGGTCTTCGGACGGTGCCCGCATTGCGTACGCGGCGGGCCACCTCGGCGATACGGTGTACGAGAAGGACGCCTCCGGTGTCGGCGACGCGCGAGTGCTACTCAGCAATCCCGGGTTGCGGCATTTTCCAACCAGCTGGTCGCGCGATGGCCAATTCCTGCTGTATCACACCGAAAACGCTCCACGAACGGGATACGACTTGTGGGCGTTGTCTCTTCGTGACGGCACGGCCCACCTGATGCTCGGCGAGGCCTTTAATGAGTGGGCCGGCGTCTTTTCACCCGACATGCGTTGGGTGGCGTACGTCTCCCTCGAGACTGGGCCTGCGGCCCAAATCTACGTCCGTCCGTTTCAGGTGTCAGGGCCGACAGGCCAGCCGTCACTCGGCGAGGGCAAGTGGCAGGTCTCGAAGGATCACGGCAACTGGCCGGAGTGGCGCGTCGACAGCGAGATCGTCTTCAACACGGCTCCAACTGGAACCGCAACGTTTGCCGTGCCAGTCAACACCAGCAGCACCGCCTTTGAGAGTGGCGTCCCCCAGCGGCTCACCCTGCCGCCGAACACTGACGTACTCTCGACTCCGCAGTCCTCCCGCGACGGGCAGCGATTCCTGGTCGACGAGACAGACGACCAGCGAGCGTTTCGCACGTCCATCAGTGTCGTGCTGAACTGGCCCGCGTTACTGCAGCGGTGACGTGGGGCTGCGCGCGCTACCGCGGCTTCCGCGCCGCCCAGCGCTGGCCCGCAGTGGCGCGGGCGTGGGCGCGTTCGTCCACCAGCGTGCCGTGTTGAGCCTTCAACGCCTCCTCGGTGGCGAGCGTGCGGCTGGTCCGGGTCGAGGTGGGCTTTGCCTTCCTGACCACCTTCTTCGCAACTTTCTTTGCTGGTTTCTTGCGCCCCGTCACGGCCCTCGCCGCCGCAGTCACTTTGTCGACGCCCTTGGCCACTTTTCCCGCAGTGCGGCCCACACGCTCCGCTGCCTTCACCAACCTGCTGTCCGTCTTCTTTTGTGCCATCGATTCTCCCTGTGTCGTCAAGGCTCACACCACTTGATGGAGAGCGACCTGCACGACGATGGACCTGAATGAGCGCCCATCGCCGTGCCTGTCGCGTGTATCGGTGTGCCTCGGTTACCCGTGAACGCGATCGCTGCCCGCGACCTTCACGAGTTTGTTGTACACACCGAAGAGCAGGAACGGTGCGGCCCACTGACCGATGAACAAGCTTGCAGGTTTCTTGCCGGACACCTGCAGTGCCAGCGCGACACCCATGGTGGCGACGGCCGCCCACAGAAATGAATCCGACGGCAGCTTTGCGGTCTGCTCCTCGATGGTGCGGGCGACCTTGCCCTCCGAGTGTGCCCAGGCTTCAGAGTTGGACGTGGGTGCTGATTGAAGTGATGCCATGTGTGTGTCTCCAGAAATTCGACGTTAATTAAGAACGCCACCCCATTCAGGTGTGTCGGTGGCGCGTGTGTTCGCAAGAGACTTTGATAGTACGGGTGCGACAGCGCACATGCTGTCGAGAATGGCACAGGCTGCTGCGGCTCTTCGGGCGGACGCCCTGGCGTATTGTTTTGCACGTTCGTGTACAGGCGCGCGTGATACCAAAACATGATGGACAACACTGCAGGCGCGACGTCATCACTCTGGACAATCGGAACTCGCGTCCCGTCGGCCGGTCCCTTGACCGCCGACGCCGACGCCGATGTCTGCGTCGTGGGCGCGGGCATCGCTGGTCTGACGACCGCCCATCTGCTCGCGCGCGCCGGCCAGTCCGTGATCGTGCTCGACGATGGGGAGGTTGGGGGCGGGGAGACTGGTCGCACGACGGCACACCTGGTGAACGTCCTTGACGACCGCTACGTCGAGATCGAGCGGCTGCATGGCGACACGGGCGCGCGGTTGGCGGCTGAGAGCCATACGAGGGCCATCGACGAGATCGAAAGAATCATTCGGGACGAGCAGATCACATGCGACTTCGAACGCGTGAGCGGTTACCTGTTCGTGCCACCTGGCGATGACCTGCAGGTGCTTGATGACGAACTGGAGGCGGCGCACCGGGCAGGCCTGACGTCGGTCACCAGAATCGGTCGTGCACCGCTGCCGTCATTCGACACGGGCCCGTGTCTGTGTTTTCCCATGCAGGCGCAGTTTCACCCGATGAAGTACCTGGCGGGCCTGGCCGCGGCGATCGAGCGTCGCGGTGGGCGCCTCCACACGCGCACACATGTCACCAGCATCACAGGCGGGCCACAGGCCACAATCACGACGACCGACGGGCACACAGTCACGGCGCGGGCCGTCGTGGTGGCGACCAACACGCCTGTCAATGACATCGTGACCATGCATACAAAACAGGCGGCCTACCGCACCTATGTCATCGGCCTGCCGATGCCGACGGGCGCGATAGCCCGCGCGCTGTATTGGGACACGCCAGACCCGTATCACTACGTCCGCGTGGCGACCGGCCCTGATGGCGCCGACGTGTTGGTGGTGGGTGGGGAAGACCACAAGACAGGGCAGGAAGACGAATCAGACGAGCCCTTCACACGGCTTGAGGCGTGGGCGCTGGAACGATTCCCGGTGAGCGGCACCAGAAGCTTCTCGTGGTCGGGACAAGTCATGGAGCCGGTCGACGGGCTCGCCTTCATCGGACGCAATCCCGGCGATGCCGACAACGTCTACATCGCCACAGGGGATTCTGGCAACGGCATGACGCACGGGACCATCGCTGGACTGTTGCTGACCGACCTGATTCTCGGCAGGAGCAACGCGTGGCAGACCCTGTACGACCCCGCCCGCGTGACGTTGCGAGCGTCAGGCACCTTCGCGAAGGAGAACCTGAACGTGGCGGCGCAATACGCCGACCTGGTGACCGGTGGTGACATCTCGTCCGCCGACGAACTGCCACGCGATTCGGGAGGCGTCCTGCGGCGAGGCCTGAAGAAGATCGCGGTCTACAAGGACCCTGCCGGCGTGGTGACCGAGTGTTCGGCCGTCTGTCCCCACCTTGGCTGCATCGTCCAATGGAACACGACGGAGAAGACGTGGGACTGTCCGTGTCATGGCTCCCGGTTCGCGGCGACAGGCACCGTGCTCAATGGACCGGCGATCGCCGACCTGTCGACTGCCGACTAGGGCGCGCCGGAACGTGCAATATTGCACAGTCGGCCTCCCCCCCTCTTGACCTACGCTCCTCGTGTACGTTGGTAAACAGGGGGAAGTGGCATGATAACCGTCGCACTGGCTGATGATCACCTCGTCGTAAGGCAGGGGTTGCGCCTCCTGTTGGAAACAGACCCGACGATTGAGGTCGTCGGCGAAGCAGCTGACGGAGAGCAAACGCTCGAGCTGGTGGAGCGCCTGAAACCGCAGGTGCTGATTCTTGATCTGATGATGCCCCCGCCCGACGGCCTGGAAGTCACACGCCGGCTCTCGGCTGTGGAATCCAGTACGCGGGTCATCATTCTCACGATGTACGGAGACACGGCGTTTGTGCTGGATGCGTACAAGGGCGGCGCGGCCGGATTCATCGTCAAAGAGTCGTGCGGTACTGAGCTCCTCCAGGCCGTCCACGACGTGGCCGCCGGTCGGCGCTACCTGAGTCCTGCCCTCATCGTGAAGGCGTGGCCCGAGAATCAGGTCGCGCGCCCGCGTAAGGCCGCCAAGCCGTCGCGGCAGGCGTCTCGAGCGCTCTGACACGTGTTTCGACACCTTTCGACACCGAGGCCTGGTCGCCCCGTGAAAACCGCACCACGCAAGGCGCGCCCCGCAAAGCCCCCCGCGCCGAAACGGGTGGCGAAAGACATCCCGAAGGTGCCAACAGGCATCGCCGGGCTGGATGTCGTGCTTGGTGGTGGCGTGCCCGCGGGGCGCGTGACCATCCTGAGCGGCGGGCCGGGGAGCGGCAAGAGCACGATGGGCCTGCAGTGCCTGCTCAACGCCGCCGCGGCTGGTGAGGCAGGCATCCTGGTGATGTTCGAGGAACGCGCCGAGACGGTGCGTCAGGACGCGTGGAGCCGGGGCTGGGACCTCGCGAAGCTGGAGAAGGCGAACACACTCTGCCTGCTGGATGCCCGCCTGAATCCGGCTGCGGTTCTCTCCGGAGATTTCTCCATCAACGGCCTGCTGGCCATCCTCGATCACCGGATCAAGGCCATGCGGGCCAAGTACGTCGTGATTGACGCCGTGGACGCCCTCCTGCACCTGTACGACAGCCCGCTGCGCGAGCGGCAGGAGCTGTACGCGCTGCACGAATGGCTGCTGGACCGGGGCGTGACCACCCTCATGACGGTCAAGACGGTCGACGAGGAGAATGCGCGCTCCCGGTATGCCTTCCTGGACTTCATGGCGGATTGCGTCATCCACGTGGATCAGCGCGTCACCGCCCAGATCACGACCCGGCGCTTGCGCGTGATCAAATACCGCGGCTCGGGATACGGCCGCAACGAGTACCCGTTCATCATCAACGAGACGGGCATCAACATCATCCCCATGACCGGCAACGTCCTGCAGCACCGTGCCCCTGGGGCACGTGTGTCGAGCGGGCCCGCCTGGCTGGACGAGGCGCTGGGGGGCGGCTACCGGCAGGGCACCGCCATACTGATTGCGGGGCCCGCCGGCGCCGGCAAGACCACGCTGGCCTGCCTGTTCGCGCAAGCCGCCTGCCTGCGCGGCGAGCGGGTGCTCTACATCAACTTCGAGGAGTCGCCGGAAGCGATGGTCAGCAACATGCTGGGCGCCGGCCTGGTGCTGCAGCCGCTGATCACAAAAGGGCGGTTGGTGATTCACTCCTATCTGCCGGAAGCCATGGGCGTCGAGGAGCACCTGTTCCATTCGCTGAAGGACATCACCCAGGTGCAGCCCACCAGTGTGATTGTGGACGCGATCTCGGCCTGCAAACGCATGGGGTCGGAGCAGGCGGCCTTTGAATACCTGATGCGGATCCTGAATGTGTGCAAGGAGCGGGGGATGACCTGCCTGTGCCTCAGCCAGAGCGCCAATCGGGAGCCGGTCGACGACATCAGCGGGATCGGCATTTCCTCACTTATCGACACCGTGATCATTCTGCGCCATCAGCAGGTGGAGCACGCCATGGTGCGCCAGTTGGTGGTGATGAAGGCCAGGGGGTCGCGCCATTCCAACCAGTTTCATGACTTCTGTATCACCGATCGCGGCCTCGATCTGGTGAAGGCCTGAAAGCGGCAGCGGGTGGCACGTGACACATACGTCTTCCAGGTGTTTGTGGCGGGCCATGAACCCAAGTCCGCCCTCGCCGTGGCGAACCTGGTCCGGCTCTGCAACCGGCACATCCCGGGGCACTATCGGATTGACACCGTCGATGTACTGAAACACGCCGATGTCGCCTACAAGGCACACGTGATAGTGACGCCCACCGTGATCCTGATCTCGCCCCTGCCACGGGTCACCCTGTTCGGCACCCTCACCGATTCCGCACAGGTGCTGGCGGCACTCAGATTGACCGGTGAGCCATGAACCACGAGCCAGCCCGACCCGGAGGATCGTCGGACGCGGTGACAGGCGCCGAGGGACTCGAGCGCGCCCTGCGGACGCACGAAGTGGACGCGATTGTGGGCGATCGCGACATCATGTTCGTCCGTCTGAAGCAGACCGAGGACGAGCTGGAGAACTCGAGGAATCAACTGCGGGCCCTCACGACGCACCTGCTCACGGTGCGCGACAGCGAACGGCTGGCGATCGCCCGTGAACTGCATGATGAGTTCGGCCAGGCACTGACGAGCCTGCATCTGGGACTGGCGTGGCTGGCCCGCAACGTCGCGCCCGGGCAGACGCCGCTGCTCACGAAGATCAAGTCACTGTCGGAGGCGACGACTGGCCTCATCCGTTCGGTGAAAGACATCACGGTGGAGTTGCGGCCCGGCACGCTGGATGAACTGGGCCTGGCCACGACGCTGAGAGCGTCGGCCAGGGAGTTCGAACGCACGACCGGGATCCCCTGCAGGTTCAGGACCACCGCGGCCCACATCAGGTTCAACCGTCCGGCGGCGGTCGCGGTGTTCCGGATCGTCCAGGCCGCGCTGACCAATGTCGCGTTGCACGCGCGTGCGTCGAACGTGCGGGTCGCACTCAGGACAGGCCGTCACGATCTGATCGTGACGGTGCACGACGACGGCAGGGGGATCACCAGACGGCTCGTCGACAGCCAGGGCTCGCTGGGTATTTCCGGCATGCGGGAGCGTACGCTGGCGTTGGGCGGCACGTTGACGCTGACCGGCTCCCGCCGTGAGGGGACGCTGCTTAAGGTGCAGATCCCTCTTTCTCGCGTCGTACTGCCGCAGGTGTAACGCGGCGGGGCGGTCGCTCAGCCACGGGGCTGCTAGACTCAGCACATGCGGCCCCTGCTCCTCTTCTGCACGCTCATACTTGCCGGCTGCGCTACTGGAAAAGCGGACCCGACGCTCGCACCGCTGACACTCGTGGATCGCGTCGACCTCCCGGCATTCATGGGGGACTGGCATGTGCTTGGGAATCTCCCGACGTCCGCCGAAGAGGGCTGCCACAACGCGCTCGAGCAATATGCGCTGCGGGACGATGGAAAAATCGCCATCACGTTTTCGTGCAACAAAGACTCCTTCGAGGGGAAGCGGGAGGTGAAGCGCTTCACGGCCACCGTGCAGAATCCCGGCCTCAACTCGGAATGGCGCGTGACGATGAAGTTCCTGGGCTTCATTCCGATCAGGTTGCCGTTCCTCGTGATCGACCTGGCTGACGACGGCAGTTACACCGTGATCGGGTATCCGTCGCGGCAGTATTTGTGGATCATGGCCCGCACGAAGACGCTTCCCGATGACGTGTGGGCCGGCATCTACGACAGGCTGCGCGCACAGGCGTACAACACGGACGCCATCATTCGCGTGCCGACGCGCTGACACCTCCGCGGAGGCCGGTCGGCCGGAGTAAGCTAACGGGATGCGTTCGCGTACACGTTCCGTTCTCGTACTGATCACCGGCGTCGGGCTGCTGCTGGCAGCGGCCGTTCCATTTCTTGCGCAGCCCTCGCAGAAGCGCGACCTGCGCAACGGCTGGGAAGTGCATCGCGAACTGGTGGTGCCGGCAGCGGCGCACGCCGACGTGCCGAAACACTTCCTGAGTTTCTTCGAGTATCACGACATGGTGATGTTCCACCCGACCGTGGGGTATTACGCGAGCGGTCGTGTGGACTTTGTGGACCACTACCGGACCTACCCGGTGGTGCTGGCGCCGCTCTTCGGCCACATGATCGCGGACCAGATCTTCACCATGTGGAACGGCATGCGCCGCGCGGGGACGATCGGCGAGCGCGAGCGGTTCACGATCGCCGAGTTCGGTCCTGGAGACGGCGCACTGGCCGAGGCGATTCTTGACTATCTCGTGCGGAAGGCTGACGAGGATGCGGCCTGGAAGTCGTTTGTCGATCAGGTGCTGTACGTCTGTTACGACCGGTCTCCCGCGCTCAACAAGATCCAGCAGGCGCGTAATGCGCGCTTCGGCACACGATTTGAGGCACGCGTCGCCGATGCCACCAACATGACGGCCACGGTCGCCAAGGGCAGTCTCAAGGGCGTGGTGCTCTCCAACGAACTGCCGGACGCGTTCAGTGTGCACAAGGTGATCCTGTCGGCCGACGGCACCGCCGAGGTGGCCTTTGTGGTGCCGGCCGTGCCGGCCGCAACATGGAAGACGGTGATGCCGCGGCTGCCGACCGGCGTGGCGCAGTCCATCCTCGCCGACGACCGGGCGATCGAAACGCGGTTCCTCGGTGGGCAGGCACAGGAGACGGTCTACCTCTCGCGCGCTTCCTTCGTGACGATGCTGGAGCACCTGCGGTCCTCCGGCATCTACGACACCACGGCCAACGCGATGATGTTTCAGGAACTGTACGCACCTGTGGCGACCGTGCCTGTCGTGGCGGAACACCTGGGGCGTTACGCGGAGATGTATGCCGGGGTGCTGGCCCGAGACCCACGCGGTCTGGTCAGCTACGTCAATCCGGGCGCCGAACGGTTTATTCGGGACTCCGCACACGTCCTCAGTGCCGGGTATATGTTGACGATTGACTACGGGGGCAACTGGGAGGAGATGTTGAACCAGCATTCCTACCCGCGCTTTCGCACCTACGGGCCGTCGCAGCGGGACGGGGCGTACCTGGCGCCCAACCAGATCGACACGTTCGCGCCGTACGTCGGTCCGACGCTCAACGACTTCACGACGGACGTCAACTTCAGCCTGCTCGCGGCCGAGGGCGCGTTGGTGGGCTTGCAGCCGATCTACTACGGCGCGCAGCGTGCCCTGCAGGCCGGCACCAGCGTGTCGCTGGACACCGTACCGCCCGAACGGGCACGCGAGGGGAACGCTGACGAATTCCGGGACTGGGCCGAACGGTTTGCCGGACCCAGTGTCTACAAAATGCTGTTGCAGCAGAAGACCGGGACCGACAAGACCTACCGCTTCCCGGGCCAACATCCGGAGTCACTCGATCTCGGGACCGCCACCTTGACCGAGGCACAGCGAGGCCGCGCGGACCTCATCGCGCAGCGTCTGAAGGCGCAGGCGGCCGTGAAACGCGTAACAATTCGGTAAATACGCTCCATAAATACAAAATAAATACTTCTTTAAGGTGGAATACAGGACGGAGGCTGGATTCTAGTGTCACCGTGTGCCCTGAACAACGGCAATCGGGCCAACGCCATCGTGGGCGTGGCCCCGGAGGTACACGGTCATGTTGCAGTTCGACTCCCCAGCTCGCCTGAGCGTCCGGCTCGCATCCCTCATGGGATTGGCAGGCGCTTTTAAAACAGCTCGCAGCCATCGGCGGCGTCATGCCGTTCAGGCGGCGGTCGGTGTGGCGGTGATGGTGCTCGTCGCCCATTGGGCCATCGGCCTCAGGGCCGCCCCGGCGTCCGCAGGTCTCCTGGCCGCGCCTGGGGCCAGTGCCCAAACCACTCAGGATCTCAACGGGGACGGCAGGGTTGACGCCGTCTTCACCCAGAAGCAGCGCTACAACAAGGTCTGCTTTGGCAACGGTGCGGGGGCCTTCACCACCTGCACCGACCTGATGGGGGCCGGTGATCACGTGCTCTCGAACCAGACGAACACGACGGCCTCTGCGCTGGTCGACTGGAACAACGACGGTCACCTGGACATCGTGCTGGCGATGGAGGGCCGATCGAGCGTGGTCTGCTACAACGACGGTGCAGGCGACTTCAACACCGGACTCGGCTGCGTGGAAGTGTATGGGTATAACGCGTTTCCCTACGACAGCCAGGACGTGGCTGTCGGCGACCTTACCGGCGACGGCATTCCCGACATGGTGTTTGCCATGGGTGGGAATGCGGGCACTCCGCTGAACCAGTCGAATGTGGTGTGTCGTGGATTTAATACAGGTGCCTCGGACTGTTCCCAGTTGAGCACGACCGCCCCCTCGACCGGCGTCGCCCTGGGCGACGTCGACGGCGACGGCGATCTGGACATTCTCGTCTCGAACCGCGGCACCTTGAACGAGGTCTGCCTCAACAACGGCAACGGCACGTCATTTGATTGCCGCCCGATTCCGCAGGCTGGCAACGTGTCCGCGCCGAAAGAGTCGAACGCCGTGGCGGTGGGGCATCTCTCTGCCGGATGGGGCGCGACTCCGGATGTTCATCTCGATGTCGTTTTCGCGAACACCGGCAGGAATGAGTACTGCTTCGGCAACGGCAACTGGTCTGGCGCAGATGTCGGCTTGACGTGCAGTGAGTTCCCCGTGGCCTCGACGTACACGACAAGTGACGCCAGTGCCAGGACAACAGACATCATCGTGGCAGATATTGTGACGAACCCCGCTGGCAACGAGGTCGTGTTCGTGAACGACGACGCGCCGAATGTGCGTTGCCTGGGGACCTTCGTTTCATGCGGGATGGCCTTCGACCAGAGGGAGATCGTGAACGTCGAGATCGGGGGCACCATTTATGCTGTCTCCGAACCGATCATTGAAAGCACGACTGGCGTGGCGGTCCGCGACATCAACATTGACGGAAAACCCGAAGTGGTTGTCGCGAACACGGGCCTGACCGGTGGAATTAGCCGCACCTACCTTGGTTTCGGCTTTTCCCCCACCACCGCGGTTGTGGCCAATAGCGTGTTGTATCCAACGAGCATCACACTGAGCGGCGGCACCATCGGGCCGAGCGCTGATACCGAGCCCCCGGCGTTTTTCGGGGCGACCGATCGCACAGCGGAAGCCACTGGCCCTACTGGAGCCACTGTGTCGTTCAATGTCACAGCGCAGGACACCGAGGATGGCTCCCGGCCAGTCACGTGCACACCCGTCACCGGCTCGCTGTTTGCGCTCGGCAATACGACCGTGACCTGCACGGCATCTGATACATCCGGCAATGTGGGCACTGCCACGTTTGTCGTGACCGTCCGGGACACGACCGGGCCCGTGGTCACGGTGCCTGCCAACATGAGTGTGCTGGCACCCGCAGGGCAGACGACCACAGCCGTCACGTTTGTGACCTCTGCTGTGGACATCGTCGATGGCGCGGTCAGCACCTTCTGCTACGACACCGCAACCAATTTTGGCGTGTCGTCGGGCGCGCAGTTTGCAGGCGGCACAACCACGCTCATGTGCTACGCGAGCGACGCGCGGAACAACTACAGCCAGACCAGCTTCACGGTGACGGTGATCACCGACATCGATAGTGACGGGATCCTTGATGACGTCGACATCGACGACGACGGCGACGGCATCGCCGACACCGTTGACCCGGAGCCGATCGTGTATTCGAACTCATACGCCTTCGACGGAATCAATACGGGACCCGTCACGCGAAACGGGTGGACCGTGTCGATCGCGCCGACGCCTGCCGGCTCGGCGTACGACCTGCGCGCCACGCTCAGCGGTGTGGGCACGGCGCCGGCCGTCATCCAGGCAAACTGCGGGTTCTTATTCAAGCAGTTGAAGCTCAACGCGGCGGGAGACACGCTCGACTGGCGCTGCGACGCGAGTTTGCCGGGCGCGGCCTCTCTGGGCGTCAACTTTGTCTCCGGCTCCGGCGAGTTCTGGAAAGGTATTGGGGGCCAATGGGTGCGGATGACGCCGACCGCCGGCAACACGGCCGTGACCGCCGGTAGCCCCGTGACCGCAGACGCCACGAACACGTCCCCCGTGCTCGTGACGATTTTTGACCAAGACCTGGCGGAGATTGGCTCGTTTAGCCTCGGCGCCGCGGAGTCTGTCGACGTCGAAGAGGTGGAGATCAATGGCGAGCCCACGCTGCAGCTCGAGGTGTTGAACGGCGGACCGGACGGCACCGTGGCGGTGACGCTGTTTGGCCAGACCGTGACGTTACAGCAGGGGACCGGACCAGCGACGTTCGATCTGAACCCGGACCTGACACCGCCGGTGATCGCGGCGCAGGTCAGCGGCACCCTCGGCACGAACGGCTTCTACACCTCGGACGTCTCGGTGACGTGGACCGTCACCGACGAGGAGTCCGCCGCAACCTCGACCGGATGCGACACGCAGTCGGTAGTGGAGGACACCAGCGGCGTGACGTTTACATGTGCAGCCCAGTCCGAGGGCGGCACGGCATCGGAGACTGTCACCATCAAGCGCGACGCGACGGCTCCGGTAATCACCGTCCCAGCCGACATCATCACTGATGCGACCAGTGGCTCCGGGGCGGTGGTCACATATGCGGCGACCGCGGCAGACCAGTTGGATGGCGCACCGTCGGTCTCCTGCGCTCCGGCGTCAGGGGCGACGTTCGCGGTGGGCACCACCACCGTGTTGTGCACGGCGACTGATGCCGCGGGCAACCAGGCATCGGCCTCCTTCTCGGTGACGGTGGTGGGGACGACAGCACCCCCAACGGTCGAGGAGCAGATCCGGGCGATTGCCGGAAGCAGTGCGGACCAGTTGGTGCGGGCGGCGCAGAACGTCGCATCGGCGCCAAACGGCAATGCGAAGAATGGCCGGGTGACCGCGTATCAGAATCAGGTGAACGCGCAGCTCAAGTCCCGCAAGATCACGGCAGCACAGGCGACACAATTGCTCGCGCTTGTGAATCAGATGTGAGCTGACTCCGGTCAGTGCGGCTGCACATGCAGGGCCGGGTCAATGGACCCGGCCCTGCTGTTTGTACGCACTATTTAAACAGGTCGTCGAAGGCCTTGCGGCCGCGTGACTCAGGTGAGGTCGCCGGGGTGGACCCGGTCGCCTTTTCGACGCGGGTGACGCCGACGAAGAACCGGCACTCATTGCGCACGTCCTTCGGACTCACACGGGCGGTGATCGTTTCGCGACACTCAAATCGCGCGCCGGGGTCGAACGACTGGCACTGGATGCAGGCGTGTAGATCCACGCCGCACTTCGCGCACGTGCTGAGCGAGCCGATGAGACCGGCCTCAATTGTGCCGCACCGGGCGCACCGGAAGACCTCCGTGAAGGCCATCATGTGCATCACTTTCGGATCGCGGGGCAGGCGCGGGTCAATTGGCTCGCGCGGCTTCTGCGACGAGGCCGGTCGGCGCTCCGAGCTCCCACTGTCCTGGTACCCACGCTGCCGGTATTTCTGATCAGACATTCTTCACCCTTCTGTTCTGCGCTGCTCCGCAGCTCTGTTCACCCCGTCGGCAGCAGGCCACGCGTCTCGCTGATCGTCTGCTCGACGGCCCGGATCCAATCCGAGGAGAAGCGCTCGACGTCGGTCAACCATGTCGTGAGACTCTCGACGGCGGACGGCACATCGTCGTGTGCATCGAGGACCGCCGAGACGATCAGGACGCCCGCGTGCGTCAGGTGGTCGGGCAGAGCGCTGACCCGCGTCTCGAACTGCGCAGCCACCGCGTCGAACGGCTCGTCTGCCAGGATCGCCGCGCGTCGCCTGTGCAGCAGATGGGAGGCCTCCAGCAGCCGCGTGTAGATCTCGGTCTTTGCGGGCACGGACGCGCAGAGTTCCTGGTGCAGCAGCCGCAACTGGCACTCAAGAATGATGCGTGGGAGTCCGCGTGCGCCCAGCACACGCCCCAACCACAAGACCTGCTGGTTGGTAGTCTCCTGATCCAACTCGGCGAGGGTGACCAGCCAGGCGCTGTCGCTTGACGTGAACCGTCGACCACGGTCGCCGTAGCGCCGGTCCAGATACGGAAACATCTGCCAGCAGATGTCGCCCGCCCGTTGTGCGGCGGCTAGTTCCCTGGGGTCGGTCGGGATGGGATGTCGTCCCGCCTCCGGATTCAGATAAAACGCCGCAGGTTGGAGCGCCTGAAAGATGGCAATCAGACCGTCGAACAACTCGAGAGCAGCCTCGATCACGCGCTCCCGTTGTTCGTCGTCCAACGTCAGCGCGTTCAGGCGGTCGGCGAACTCGCTCCAGGGAACAGAGGCCCCCTCCGCTGACAGGAGGTAGGCCAGCCCGTCGTCGCCGGGGAACCCAAAGGTCCGTCGCGCCAGACGACACAGCACAGGCGCGCCCTTCATGGACCCTTCCATGACGTACAACCAGCCCAGCAGCGAGATCGGATCACGTTCCGCGCGCACGCGGCACAACGCGGCGACGTCATGTGCGGCCTGAATGGCCCCTGGTACGTCAGGCACACCCGTCTGTTCCAGAAACACCAGATCCCGTTTGAGGAGCGGGGCCCGCTTGAAGGCCGGAGACCAGACGGACGCGATGATCGGGGAGGCGTGTGCCTCCAACGTGCGCTCCAGCGCGTCGCGAATGATGGCGGTCGCCTTCAACATCCCCCAATACGCCTCACGGGCCAGAGTGCCGTTGGCCAGCGCACGTGTGAACGCCCCGGAGTCCAGCGTGTGGTGGCGGTCGCTGGTCCGGGCGCGCAGGTCGTCGATGAGGGGCCGCGATGTGGGGGCCATCAGGCGGCCCTCAAAAAGCGGAGCAGGGCGGACGCGTCTTGCAGCACAGGAATACCGTAGTCGACGAGCGCCCCCTGGCGGAAGGCGAGCCCGCCCAGAATCACGGTGGTGTCTCCGTGGGTCTCTGATTCAATTCGTTTCGCCAGGGCCACCGCACGACTGATGTGCGTCGGAAGCGATACCGAGAGACCGCAGAAGGCGGGCCGGACCTGGAGGCATTTCTCCACGAGGGCGGCGTCGGGCAGGCCGGGCGCGATTAAGAGGCAGGACACGCGATTGTCCCTGAGAAATCGGGCGAGAAACGCAATGCCCAGATCGTGGGAATTGGTGACCAGGGGCGTGAGCAGAATAGTCGGTGACGCAACATGGGCAAACTCCTCTGTAAAACGACTCAGGATGTTTCTACACCAGGTGGAAAACGCCCGCTCCAACGCCGGGGTGACTTCTCCCTGCTCCCACTGTAGTCCGATGCGATACAACGCGGGCTGCAGGACGCCCAGGAGGAGATCCGACGGTCTGATCTTCGCGTCGATCGCCTGCTGAAAGAGGGTCTCCGGAAGTGCGAACTCGCCGCGGGTGGTGGACTCGGTGATGGCGTGAAACAGCTGCTGGGCAATGAGGGCGGTGGGAGTGCTCTGAAAGGTGCCTCCCAGCACAGTCTCAGTGCAGGCAGCACACACACCGTGCGTGACGGCGTAATTATCGAGAGGCGCGGACTCGCCAATAAACCGTTGGCAGTACGCGCACCATCGGAACATGAAACCACCCTACCACCTACCACGGCACGGAGGGCCGGTTATCTATCCGCCGCTGCGGGCCGCGGTGCGCGTGGCCTCCACGCGTCGCGGGTCCACCCGCCAGACATCGGTCGGCGTGGCGGTGAGCCACAGCGATTTTGCACCGATGGCGATGGCTCCACCACCTGGGCCGGAAAACGTGTGCGTGACGGTATTGGTCGCCGGGTTGATGCGGACGAGGGGCGCGCCCGGTGCGCTGATCCACACGCTGCCTTCGCCGGCCGCAATGGAACCACCGGCGGTAGCGACGCCGACGCGAATGGTTGTCACAACCTTGCCGGATTCCGGATCGATCCGCGACACCGTCGCATCGCCGGTGTTGAGCACCCACACGCCGCCTTCACCTGCGGTGATCGCGAGAGGACCTGCACCGACGGTGATCGGCTTCTGGGCCACATTGGTGTGGCCGTTGATGCGTGTGACCGTCGGCGTGGTCGTGCCCGCCACCCACAACGTGTCGTTGGCAAAGGCCAGCGCCTGCGCGCCGCCGGGGACGGGCAGGTCGGCCACGGCGCGATTGGTGTCTGGGTCGACGCGCAGGATGGCGCCTGCCGCATCAGCAATGATCCACACACTGCCGGCGCCGGACGCCATTCCACCAACGCCCCTGATCGTGGTGGTCAGCAGTTCAGCGGGTTTCGCTGCCTCCAGGTCGAGGCGCGCGAGCCCAGGGGCCCCACACACAGCGACCCAGACGCTCTTGAAGGCCACGAGGGGATCGGCGCAGGGCGAGGTGCCGATGGCGACGGGGGAGCCCGCGACATTTGTTGTGGTGTCCACGCGGGTAATGACGCCGGCCTCCCGGTCGAGCACCCACACCGCGTCGTCGCCGGCGGCCACGTGCCGAGTGCCGCCAAGGGCCACGGTGGCGTCAGGGACCAGGCTGGTGAGTGGCAACGCCAGGGGAGGGGGGCCGGCCGGCGGGGCCGGGTTTTGAGCCCCGGCGGCCACCGCGCCAGGCGTCGCAAACGCCGCGGCTGCCGCGATCCCTGCCATCCATGAGACGTGTTTGCGCTGTATCGCCATGCAGGCATAATAAGGGCACTCGCTGACAGTCGGATACCCATGCCACATCTTTCACCTGTTGTTCGCAGCCTGGCAGCCGTTGTGTTGTGTGCGGGCATCCTCGGCACCGCAATCGCCGCCCGTCAGGCTCCCACTCCCACCCCGTCGGGTCCTGAGTCGCCGCAGTCGGCCGAATTTTTTGAAGCGAAGATCCGGCCTCTGCTCGTGCGGCACTGTTACGAATGCCACGCCGAGAAAGCGGAGGGCGATCTTCGACTGAACTCCCGCGAGGCCATGTTGATCGGCGGCGAAGGCGGGGCGGTCATCATCCCGGGTGACCCCGACAACAGCCTGCTGATTCAAGCGGTCCGGCATACCCCCGGCGTGTCCCGCATGCCCCGCGACGCGGCCACCCTGCGGCCCGATGAGATTGAGGCTCTGGTGGCCTGGGTGCGCGCCGACGCGCCGTGGCCAGCCAGTGCGATGCCTGCCGCGTCCGACGCGCTGGCGCCGGTCACCTCACGCGGCATGGTGGTGACCGACGCGCATCGCGCGTACTGGTCCATCACGCCATTGGCACGCCCGGCTGTGCCCACTGTCACCGACACGGCGTGGCCAAAAACTGACATCGATCGCTTTATTCTCGCGAAGCTCGAGCAGGAAGGGCTGGCGCCAATGGCGCCGGCCGACAAGTTGACGATGCTGCGGCGTGTGACGCTGAACCTGACCGGCCTGCCGCCCACACCTGACGAAGTTGATGCGTTTCTGAACGACACATCCGCCACCGCATGGGACACCGTGATCGACCGTCTGCTGGCCTCGCCGCGGTATGGCGACACGTGGGGACGGATGTGGCTCGACGTCGCCCGGTATGGCGAAGACGATTATCGGTCACTCGATCCGCAGGGCCGCGGCTACAATCCGTATCCCCACGCGTATCTGTACCGCGATTGGGTGATCAAGGCGTTTAACGACGACCTGCCGTACGACCAGTTTGTGAGGGCGCAACTGGCCGCTGACTTGTTTGACGACACCGAACGCCTGCGGCACCTGCCGGCACTTGGATTTCTCGGTCTTGGCCCTTGGTACTACGACAACGGTGCAGTGGAAGTCACGCGTGCCGATGAACGCAATGACCGTGTGGACGCCGTCAGTCGCGGCTTTCTGGGGCTGACCGTCAGTTGTGCCCGATGCCACGACCACAAGTACGACCCGATCCCCACGACCGATTTTTACGCGATGGCCGGGGTGTTCCGTAACACTGAGTACCACGAATACGCGCAGGCGCCGAAGGCGCTCGTTGAGACCTACAAGGCGCAAGAGAAGGCGATCGAGAAGAAGCAGGAACTGCTCGGGAAGTATCAGCAGAACGAATCGCAGCAGCTCGCCGAGACGCTGGCCTTTCAGGCCGAGAAGTACATGGTGGCTGCGTGGCGCGTAACGGGTGAACCCAAACACGACACGTTCCGTGTGGTGGAGGAAGGCAAACTCGACTACGAGTTGTTCGACCGGTGGATTCATTTCCTGGCCAAGCCTCCCGCGTATTACCCCTTCCTGAAGTCATGGCAGGCGATGATCACGGCTGGTGGCACCGAGGCTGAGGCCAAACGCCTCGGCAAGGCGTTCCAGGATCTGCTCATCGAGGTGCTACTCGAGCGTCGGGCGGTGCAGGAAGAAAACGACATCATCAGAGCCAAGGCGTTGCCGGGGACGACCAAGAAAGAGCCGGCCAACAAACCCAACGAGTTCATCACGAACGACGACTTCTGCCCGGGCTGCGGTCTTGAGTTGAAGACGATGCCGCTGGAGCGGATGAATTTGTGGACGGATGTCTTTGCGCGGAACCTGGATGACACCGTCACCGATCCACGCGAGACCAAGCCGGGCCTGCTGGCGTTTCGTGGCTGGGGCCTGGAGCGTCGGCTCGGAGCAGACCGACGGACACTGATTCAAGGTCTGCGCGACGATATTGCCGCCATGACGAAGGCGTTGCCGGAGCAGTATCCGTACGTGCATGGCGTCCGTGATGTTGAGACACCACGCGATCTGCCAGTGGCGCTCCGCGGCAGCCCCTACCGCTCCGGCGACATCGTCCCCCGGGGATTTGTCACCGTGCTGGGGACACCCGACCGTCTGGCGTTCACGAAGGGGAGCGGCCGCCTCGAGCTGGCCGACGCGATCCTGGCGCAACCCATCACCACTCGAGTCATCGTCAATCGCATCTGGAAGGGCCACTTCGGCACCGGGCTGGTGGACACCCCGAGCAACTTCGGCTGGAACGGTGAAACGCCGAGCCATCCTGAACTGCTGGATTACCTCGCGCAGTCATTTCTGGATCAGGGCCAATCGATCAAGGCCTTGCATCGGCAGATTCTGCGCAGTGCCGTGTATCAGCTGAGCACGGCGACCAGTGCGGTGCACGACGAGAAGGATGCCGGCAACCGGTGGTACTGGCGCGCGAATCGCACACGGATGAGCGCCGAGCAGCTGCGTGATTCGGTGCTGTTTGTCGCGGGCAGTCTCGACGAGACGATCGGCGGTCCGTCGGCACCACTCACGCCGTTGTATGCGCGCCGAACGATCTACGGCAAGGTGAGCCGCTACAAGCTGGATGAATTCCTGCAGTTGTTCGACTTTCCCAGTCCGAACCAGTCCGCCGAGAAGCGGTACACGACGCACGTGCCTCTGCAGCGGCTGTTCCTGATGAACAGCGACTTTATGCAGCAGCAGGCCGAACGGCTGGCGGAGCTGGTCGCAGGGAAGCCGACCGACGAGGCTCGCATCACCGAGCTGTACCGCCGGCTGTTTGGCCGCGCGCCCTCCGCCGAGGAACTCGCGGTGGGTGTCGAGTTTCTGCTGACGGAACCGATGCGCCAGTATGAGGAACGCAAGGCCGAGGCCGCGAAACCTGCGGACCCGGCTGCGCCGGCCATGGCGGCAACGCCGACAACCGCGCCCGGTCCCATGGCCGACGGCATGATGGCCGGTGTGCGCCCCGGTGCGGGCGGCCCAGCGGTCCTGAAGGACAAGAAGCCCGTCACCGCGCTCGGCCGCTACATCAAAATTCTGCTGAGTTCGAACGAGTTCCTGTTTGTGAACTGAGGTTATTGTGTCGCACAAAGGTGCCCGTCCCGTCACCCGTCGTCAAGCCCTGTGCCAGATCGGCAACGGCTTCGGCATGCTTGCGTTTGCCAGTCTGGTGGGTGAGTCACTCGCCACCGCAGGTGTGCTTGAGGCGTCGCAGGGGATCGCCGGTCAGCGACCGCTTGACCATCCCGCACGCGCCAAACGCGTGATCTTCCTGTTTATGAATGGCGGGCTGTCGCAGGTGGACAGCTTCGATCCGAAACCGATGCTCGACAAGTACCACGGCACACCGCTGCCGGGGGGTGAGGTCGCGACCGAACGCAAGACGGGCATGTTACTGCGCTCGCCGTTTACGTTCAAGAAGTACGGGCAAAGCGGGATCGAGGTCAGTGAGATCTTTCCGCATGTGGGGGAGTGCGCCGACGACATCTGTTTTGTGCGGTCCGTGTATACGGACATCCCGAATCATGAACCGTCACTGCTCATGATGAACACCGGCCACACGCAGGCGGGGCGACCGTCGCTTGGCTCGTGGCTGACCTACGGACTTGGGTCGGAGAACAAGAACCTCCCCGGGTACGTGGTGTTGTGTCCGGACCTGCCGACAACGGTAGGACCACCGCTGTGGAACAACGCGTTCCTGCCGGCGGTGCATCAGGGCACGTTCATTTCGGACAGGGTCGAGCGGCCGGATCAGATTGTCGGCAAGGAGTTCGATCCCAAGAAGCTCGTGTCGTATCTGCACAATACCGACTTCACGTTGCCCGAGCAGCGACGCGAACTGGACCTGCTGGCGAAGCTTGACCGGATGCGGTCTGGTGGCGCCACACAGGACCCGCAGTTGGAAGCGGCCATCTCGTCGATGGAAGTCGCCTTCCGGATGCAGACCGAAGCACCTGAGGTGTTCGACATCCGCAAGGAGAGCGAGGCCACGCTGAAGTTGTACGGCCCCGGCAGCACTGCGCGCGGGTGCCTCATGGCCGTGCGTCTGGTGGAACGTGGCGTGCGGATGGTGCAGTTGTATTACGCCAAGGGTGATCCGTGGGATCACCACGGCGACATCCAGATGCACCGCAATACCGCCCGTGATTCGGATCAGGCGTACGCGGCGGTCATCAAGGACCTCAAGTCACGCGGCTTGTTCGAGGACACCCTGGTGGTGTGTGGGTCGGAATTCGGGCGCACGCCGGTCGTGGAAGTCGGGGGTGGTGGCGGGACCACGCAGAACGGGCGCGATCACAATCCGTTTGGTTTCACGATGTGGCTGGCCGGCGGCGGGATCAAGGGCGGCATGACCTACGGCGCGACGGACGACTTCGGGTTCAAGGCCGTCCAGAATCGCGTGCACGTGCACGACCTGCATGCCACCATCCTGCACCTGATGGGCATCGACCACACGAAGCTGACCTATCGCTTCAGCGGCCGCGACTTCCGCCTCACTGACGTCGCCGGCAACGTGTTGCACGACATCCTCGCCTGAAAAGGCTCACGCCGGATTTTTCACCATGAGGTTCCATGAGGATCCATGAGGAAAGGCAAGAGCAAAGATCAAAAGCTTAAAACGTGAAGGAAGATGAAGGCCGTGAAGGTCATGGAGAAATACGACGCCTGCGTCTGACGATCGGGTTGGGTGCCGCCAAAGGCGGCAGATGCGGGAGGAGGACGGTTGGAAACGAAAAACGTCGGGTGTTCTTCGTCGACGTCTTTCGTTTCCAACCGTCCTCCTCCCGCACGGCCAGACGTTTCGCCTGGCCCCCAACCCTCACCGGTCACTGACAGGCATTCCCTCATGGATCCTCATGGTGGATCGCTCTATTGTCCGGTCGTGCAAGTCTCCAGTCCTGCCGAGTCGGTCGCGCAGACGCGTGTGATCTGGGCTGAGGCGGGGACATCCGCCCACCAGAGGTATTCACCGTACCAGCGCAGGGGCGTGGTCTGCGGCCCGGCGGCTGATGTCCACTCGACGACCACTCGACGGAATTCCGTGGCGAGCAGCGGGCTCTTGCGATCATGCACGCGCACGCGGACACGACGATGGCCCGCGACCGGGCTGTCGACGACCGATGGCACGCCGACAAACGGGGGAGCCGTGTCGGGCGCGAGGCCGGTGCCGAAGAAGATGCGTTCCTGCACGGCGGTGGGATGTTCCCCCTGTGCCTGCACCACGTCCATGCGCCCGTCCCCGTCGAGATCCGCCAGCGCAATGCCCAGGGTGCCTGGCGTCGCGGTGCCTGTGAACACGTCTGACCGCAGGCTGAATCGCCCCGTGCCGTCGTTGATGATGAGCCGGTCGGGACCGCTCAGCGAGCCAATGATGAAGTCGGCGTCACCATCGGAATCGAAGTCCAGGAACGCCACCATGTTGTCGTCTTCGCCGGTGTTCGCCTCGACCGGCCACCACTGTGCGGTGGCGTCGCGGAAGCGGCCCTTGCCGTCGTTTCTGAAAACATGCTCACGGCGCTCGGAACCGCGCTCCTGCACGATCTCGCCGTCGTTAAGCGTGATCAGATCGAGGAACCCGTCGCCATCGAGATCCATCGCCTCGTATTCGTAGTTGTTTGTGTACTGCGGCAGGCCCGGACCGTCCTGCGTAAACGTGCCCGCGCCGTCGTTCTTGAAGAGAACGCCGCCGATGCAGCGTTTACATGACACGAGGATGTCGAGGTCGAAGTCGTTGTCGATATCCACCAGTTCGAGGTCCCAGGAGAACCGAACGAGGGGAGTGGGCATCCGATCAGCGGTCGCGTCGGCGAAGCGACCCGTACCGTCGTTCAGCCACACCCGTGTGCGTCCGCCTTCGTTGGTCATGTTGTTGCCGGGGCCCCAGTCGGCCAGCACCATGTCCAGATCGCCATCGCCATCCACGTCACCGAATTCGAGGTCGCCGATGCTCAGCGGCCCCTGCGGCAGATGGGTGGCGGTCATTTCGCGAAACGCGCCACCGCCGAGTCCCAGATACAAGCGGCTTTGTGTCTGATAGGTGGCGCCCACGAGGATGTCGATGTGGCCGTCACCGTTCACATCGCGGGCCTTGATGACGCGCGCCAGGTCGGGCGTGGGCCCGAACACGTCGGCACTGCGATCCTCGAATCGGCGACCGCCGAGATTAATGAACGCGCCGTTACGCTCGGGCGTTCCCGGTGTGGAGTAGTCGCCACCATTGGCGAACAACAGGTCGGGTAACCCGTCGCCGTTCAGATCGGCGATCTCGACCTTGTTAGTCCACCCGGCGGTGTCACCCAGCGGATTCGGCGTGGCTTCCACCCACAAGGCCGGTGGCTGCGCCGTGAGCCACACCCCCGACACACCGACCACCACCAGACTGCCGATCCCTCGCCATCCGCGCATCACCCCTCCAGGACGCGGATTATATGCGGCCGCGAGGCCCGTGGTTGCATCGCCTGGGACGCGGGGCGTACACTGACATGGGGATCCCCGAAAGTGAATACATGACACGTCCGGCTTCGACGCGCGGCGACGACGTAGAACAGTACCGACTGCTGTTTACCCACAATCCGCATCCCATGTGGACGTTTGACAGGGACACATTGCGGTTTCTGGCGGTCAATCGGGCCGCCATTGAGCGCTACGGCTATTCGGAAGCGGAATTCCTCGCCATGACGATTCGCGACATCCGTCCCGAAGAGGACATGCCGCGCCTGCTCGATACGCTGAAGGACGTCGACCTTGCCTCGAAACACGCGGGCCTCTGGCGGCACCGCAAGAAGGACGGCACGATCATCGATGTGGAAGTGTCGTTCGGGCCCGTCACGTTTGATGGGCGGCCTGCGCGACTGGTGCTGGCCCATGAGGTGACCGCACGTCTGGCCGCCGAGCGCCAACTGCGCGACAGCGAGGAGCGTTTCAGGCAGTTGGCCGAGCACATCGGCGAAGTGTTCTGGATCTGGGACGTGGCCCGCGACCGGTTGGATTACGTCAGTCCCGCCTACACCAAGGTGTGGGGGCGCCCCGTGGAGAATCTGACGGCGTCGCCGGGCGACTGGCTTGACGCGATTCATCCAGCCGACCGCGACCGCGTGCGAACCGGCCTGCGCGCGGATCAAATCAGCGGCACGTATGATCGGGTCTATCGCGTGGTTCGACCTGATGGCACCCTGCGGTGGATCCACGATCGTGCCTTCCCGGTGCGTGATGACGCGGGGAAAGTGTTCCGGATCGTGGGGACGGCGCTCGACATCACGAACCGACGTATCACCGACGCGCGGCTCCACGAGCAGGCGGCGTTGCTCGATCAGGCCACCGACGCGATCATGGTCCGGGATCTTGAGCACAACATCCTCTACTGGAATCAGAGCGCCACGCGCCTGTACGGGTGGTCCCGCGAGGAGGTCCTCGAACAGAATGCCCGGACGCTGCTGGCGAAGGAGCCGGCCGACTACGACGCGGCCACATCCGCGCTGCACGAACACGGGGAGTGGACCGGCGAATTGGAAAAGAAGGCGCGCGATCGGCACGTCACCGTCAGTTCACGCTGGACATTGGTGCGCGACAGCGATGGCGACCCCATATCGGTGCTCGTCATTGACACGGACATCACCGGTCAGCGGCGATTGCAGGAGCAGTCGTTGCGTTCGCAGCGACTTGAGAGTGTGGGCACGCTGGCCGGTGGTATCGCGCACGACTTGAACAACATTCTCGCGCCAATCATGATGTCGGTGGCCTCGCTCCGCGAAATTGTGACGGATCGGGATGCCGTCCCGCTGCTCGAGATTCTCAACGAGAGTGCGCATCGCGCTGCCGATCTGGTGCGACAGGTCTTGACGTTCGCGCGTGGTGTGGAGGGCGATCGTGTGCCGGTACAGCTGGTCGCGTTGGTCACCGACCTGCTGAAGGTGCTGCGCGATACGTTTCCAAAATCGGTCGATATTCGCGTCAACGCGACGGAACCGCTGTGGTCGGTCTCCGGCGATCCAACTCAGCTGCATCAGGTCATCATGAATCTGTGTGTGAATGCGCGTGACGCCATGCCTGGTGGGGGGAGTCTGCGCATCGGTCTTGGGAATGTCGTGCTCGACGAGACGTACGCAGCCATGAACACGGAGGCACGACTGGGTGCCTACGTGCAGCTGAAGGTCGTAGATACGGGCACGGGGATTCCAAGGGACGTCCGCGAGCGGATGTTCGAACCGTTTTTTACCACCAAGGAACTCGGCAAGGGCACGGGGCTCGGCTTGTCCACGACGCTTGCAATTGTGCGCAGTCATGGCGGCTTCATCAACGTGTACAGCGAGCCAGGAGTGGGGACGAAGTTTCATGTCTACCTGCCGGCGAACGCAAGTGAGCCCGAGGCGATTCAGGTGGAGGCAGCGCAGCGGCGGCTGCCCATGGGCGACGGCGAGCTGGTGCTCGTGGTCGACGATGAGGCGGCGATTCGTGAAGTGGCGCGACGCACCCTTGAGCGATTTGGCTATCGTGTGTTGCTTGCGTCCAACGGCGCGGAGGCCGTGGCGCTGTACGCCCGGCAGCAGCACGAGATTGCCCTCGTGCTGACTGACATGGCCATGCCCATCATGGACGGACCCGCCCTCATCGTTGCCCTGCGCGCGATTCGGCCTGAGGTCACAATCATCGGGTCCAGCGGGATGGCGTCCCACAGGGGCGTGGTCCGGGCCATGGGGTCAGGGGTTGAGGAGTTCGTGCACAAACCGTATACCGCCGAAGCCTTGCTGACGGCTATTGCGCGGGTCCTTGCGCGCAGGCATGGATAGGCGCACGACCTATCGATAAATCACCTCTCTGCACCGGCATGTCAGGGTCGCGGTTCACCCGGCAAGAATATATCGGGCTCCGTCGCGGGAATGGCTAGAATAGCCCGAGAAGGAAGGCGAGGTACCTCCACTGCGTATCATCATCGTCGGCGGCGGCGAAATCGGGTTTGCGCTGGCGCGCGAACTCTCCCAGGATCACAGTCTCTCGGTCATCGACCAGGACCCGGAGGTCGGGAAGCGCTTCGAATCACTCGATGTCGCGTTCCTGGCCGGCAGCGGTACCAGCGCCGACGTGCTCGGTCGCGCCGATGTGAGCGAGGTGGACCTGCTGGTGGCGTGCACCGGCCTTGACGAAGTCAACATGGTGGCGTGCGCCGTCGCCAATCGCCTCGGCGCTGGACGCACGATCTGTTTTGCGTCACGCGAAGACTTCGGGGATTCCGACAGCATCGGCGGGACGGTGCGGGAGCACTTCGGCATCGAGAAGATCATCTGGCCCGAAGGCCAGCTTGCCGACGAAATCGAACGCATCATCAATGCGCCGGGAGCCATCGACGCGGAGGTGTTTGCCGACGGGCGCGTCCGGTTGCTCGAGTTCCGTTTGGACGCGACCTCTGTGCTCACGACCGCGCCGCTGGCCGCCCTGCACCTGCCGCATGGAGCGCTGATTGTGGCCGTGAAGCGCCACGAGGTCATCGAGATCCCGAAGGGCGACACCCGTCTGGCCCCCGGAGACAAGATTTTCGTGATGGGCACACCCGACGCCGTCGCCCAGGTCGTCGGCCAGATCCACGGCGACCGACCGGCGAACCGCCGTCAGATGGTGACCATCATCGGCGGGGGAGACGTCGGCTTCCGACTGGCGCAACGGCTTGATGCCGCCGGCGAGGTGGACCTCAGAATCATCGAGCGGGATCCAGAGCGCGGCGCGTTGTTGGCCGGCGTGCTGCATCGAGCGCTGGTGCTCAACGGTGACGGTACCGACCTCGAGCTGCTCGAAGCCGAGGACATTGGCCGCAGCGACGTGCTTGTCTCGGTCATCGACAACGACGAGCGCAATCTGTTTGCGTCGCTGCTTGGGCGCCAGCTGGGGGTGGGCCGCGTGATTACCCGCGTCAGTCGCCTGGCCAATTTGCGGTTGTTCGAGCGGGTGGGCATCGATGTGGCCCTGTCGGCGCGAGGGGCGGCCGTCTCGTCGCTCGTGCACGACATCCAGGGAGGACGCGCACGTCTGCTGGCGGTGCTCGAGGAGGGCCAGGCGACCATCGTCGAAATTCAGGTCCCGGTGGGATTCCAGGCGCGGGCGTTGATGGCACTCACCCCGCCGCCACAGTCGATCGTCGGTGCGATTCTGCGCGGGCCGGAGGTGATCGTGCCTCGGGGAGCTGATGAAGTTCGCCCGGGTGACCGGCTCATTGTGTTCGCGGCCGCCGGGTCGGTGCGACTCGTCCGCGACTACTTCGGCACCGCCTGATGCGCATCTTCGTCGTCGTTCAGACAATCGGCGGATTCCTCCGACTCTTCGGTCTCGCGTTTCTTGTGCCGTGTCTCGTGTCGCTTGTATACCGCGAGTGGTACGACGCAGGCGTCTTTTTGGGCGCGGGGACGATATCGGCGATCCTCGGTCACCTCATGATGCGCGGTCGCCAGTCGTCGGTTGATGACCTGAAGCGGGTGGAGGGGCTCGCGATTGTGGCGGGGGCGTGGCTCCTGCTGTCGTGGTCGGCAGCCATTCCGTACCTCGGCGCAGGCATGGGCCCGATCGACGCGATGTTCGAGTCGATGTCCGGCCTGACCACGACCGGCGCGACAGTCATGCGCGACTTTTCCGAGTATGGCCGCGGGCTGTTCTTCTGGCGCTCGATGACCCAGTGGTTTGGCGGCATGGGCGTCATCGCGTTGTTTGTCGCCGTGTTGCCAAAACTTGGCATTGGCGGACGCCAGCTGTTTTTTGCCGAGGCCCCAGGACCGACTGACGAGAAGCTCACGCCGCGCATCCGGAAGACAGCTGCGGCACTCTGGTCGGTGTACGCCGGACTGACGGCTGCGCAGTGTGTGGCCCTGATTGCCGCGGGCATGCCCGTCTACGACGCGGCCTGCCATGCCATGACCACGCTGTCGGCCGGCGGGTTCTCGCCCAACGGACTGTCCATCGCGGGCTACGCGAACCCGGCCGTCGAATGGATCATCATCGTGTTCATGTTTGCGGCCGGGGCGAACTTCGCGCTGCACTATCGCACGCTGCTCGGCCAGGGTTTTGCCCTGCCGAAAGACGAGGAGTTCCGCGCCTATACCGGCATCATCGTCGTCGCCACCCTGCTGTGCGTGGTGTTCCTGCGGCCGGAAATTCCGGACACGATGGAGCGGATACGGCACAGTCTGTTCCAGACGTTGTCGATCATCACGACGACCGGGTATGCGAGTATGGACTTTCAGCTCTGGAATGACCAGGCGAAGATGGTGCTTCTGCTGCTGATGTTCATTGGCGGGTGCGCAGGGTCAGCGGCGGGAGGCCCGAAGGTGGTGCGCCAGTTGCTCATCGCCCGCTTCACGCTGCTGGAACTGCGCCGGACTCTGCACCCACGAGGGGTGTTGCCGGTCAAACTCGGCGGGCGGGTGGTGTCCGATGACGTCATGCGCGGCGTCATCGTGTTTTTCCTGTTCTACCTGCTGGTGTTTTCGGTGTGCACGCTGGTGGTGGCGGCCTTCGGCGCAGACCTGGTCACGGCGCTGACCGCGTCGATTGCGTGTCTGGGCAACATCGGTCCCGGGTTTAATGCCGTCGGGCCGATGGCAAACTTCGCGGATCTCCACCCGGTGTCAAAAGTGGTGCTGACGGCGGCGATGTGGATCGGGCGCCTCGAGGTGCTGACCGTGCTGGCCCTGCTGCAGCTGGAGGTCTGGCGCGGAGCCCAGGTCATGCAGCCGCGGGCCCGTGTGTGAATTACAGTAGTCAGCATGCGACTACCGATTCTGATCTCTGTGCTCCTGTGTGCCCCTCTGGCAGCCCAACAGCCGCTGCGGCTGACGGCTGACGACTACGCCAGGGCTGAACGCCTGCTGGCGCCCACCGTCACACCCTTGATGACAGGCACGGCCACGGGCACAACGTGGCTCGAGGACGGACGCCTGCAATATCGGGTGACCACTGCCGAGGGCCTGCGCGTCGTGACGGTGGACCCGGCCACGGGAACGCGCACGGTGGCACCGGTGCCGGCACCACCGACCGCACCGGAAGCGGGCAAGCCAACGGCGCCGCCCAACTCAGCGATGTCACCCGACGGTCGTTATGCCGCGTTCATCCGCGAGTTCAACCTATGGGCGCGTGACCTGACGACGGGTCAGGACCGGCAACTCACGACCGACGGCATCGAAGACTTTGGCTACGCCACCAACAACGCTGGCTGGATTCGCAGCGAGTCTCCGGTGCTGCTGTGGTCACCCGACTCGAAGAAGATCGCCACCTTCCAGCACGACTCTCGCGGCGTGGGCGAGATGTATCTGGTGTCCACGAACGTCGGGGCCCCGAGGCTCGAGGCGTGGAAGTACCCGCTGCCGGAGGATCCGGAGATCTTCCGCATTCACAGAGTGATCATCGACGTCGAGACCTCGAAGGTCACGCGGCTGTTGATGCCCGCCGACCAACATCGGTCAACCATCAACGACCACATCGCCGATGGCACGACGTTTCTGGACGTCGAGTGGTACCCGGACGGGACCCACGCCGCGTTTGTGTCGTCATCGCGCGATCACAAAGAAGCCGTGTTCCGTGTGGCGAACACAACAAATGGGGAAGTGCTTACGCTCTTTGAGGAGCGCATGTTGACGCAGTTCCAGTCGGGGCTTGCCGCGATCGGCCAGGCGAACTGGCGCGTGTTGCCGGCGTCACGTGAAGTGCTGTGGTGGTCGCAACGCGACAACTGGGGGCATCTCTACATCTACGATTTGGAATCGGGCGCACTGAAATCGCAGGTCACCCGCGGCGAGTGGAACGTCGTGAACCTCGTGCGGGTGGACGAGAAGACTCGCACGTTGTATTTCACCGGCGTCGGACGTGAGGCCGGTCGCGATCCGTATTTCCAGCACTTCTACAGCATCAAGATGGACGGCACCGGGCTCACGCTGCTGACACCCGAAGACGCCAATCACACAGTGTCGCTCTCGCCGGATGGGCAGTATTTCATGGACACCCATTCGACGCCTGTGACACCTCCAGTCAGCATCCTGCGCCGCATCGACGGTCAGCAGGTTGCCGCGCTCGAACGCGCCGACATCTCGAAGCTCATAGCCGCCGGCTGGAAACCGCCCACGCCCATCGTCGTGAAGGCACGCGACGGCAAGACGGATCTCTATGGGTTGATGTTCACGCCCACATCGCTTGACCCGACGAAGAAGTATCCGATCGTCAACTACATCTACCCGGGCCCGTGGGGCAATAGTGTGGGCAGCCGCAACTTCTCACCCGCGCGCAGCGACCATCAAGCCCTCGCCGAACTTGGCTTCGTCGTTGTGGCGATTGACGGCATGGGCACGGAGTGGCGGTCGAAGGCGTTTGCCGACGCGTATTACGGTGATATGGGCGACAACACGCTGCCGGATCAGATCGCCGGCATGCGTGAACTGGCAAGGCGGCATGCCTACATCGACATCGATCGCGCAGGGATCTGGGGGCACTCAGGCGGCGGCTTCGCGACTGCGGCGGCGCTGTTCCGCCATCCGGACTTCTTCAAGGTCGGCGTGTCGCAGGCCGGCAACCACGACAACCGCAACTACGAAGACGACTGGGGCGAGCGCTTCCAGGGGTTGTTGACCAAGACTGGCGAGCAGGACTCGTACGCGTCGCAGGCCAATCAGCTTGTGGCCGGCAACCTGCGCGGCAGGTTGCTGCTGGCGCACGGGGCGATGGATAACAACGTGCCGATCTACAACACGTACCTGGTGGTTGACGCGCTCATCAAGGCCAACAAGGATTTCGATCTCATCGTGTACCCGCATCAACGCCACGGCTTCGGCACGGACAACAACTACATGATGCGTCGCCGCTGGGACTACTTCGTCAAGCACCTGCTCGGCGCCGAGCCGCCGCAGGAATACCAGATCGGGCGGCGGTAGCTGAAAAAGGTTTCGGGTAGGTTTTTCCTGAATTGAGGACAATGCCGTCGTGTAGATGTCCGTGACGGCATTGTCCTCAATTCAGGAAAAACCTACCCGAAACCTTTTTCTTACAGGTCGAACCGATCGAGGTTCATGACCTTCGTCCAGGCAGCCACGAACGCCTTCACGAACGTTGCCTTCGCGTCACTGCTGGCGTAGACCTCGGCGAGTGAGCGCAGCTGCGAGTTCGCGCCGAAGAGCAGGTCCACGCGGGTGCCGGTCCAGGTGACCTTGCCGGTCTTGCGGTCGCGGGCTTCGTAGATGCCGTCGGTCGAGGACGGCGTCCATTCGGTGGCCATGTCGAGCAGGTTGATGAAGAAGTCGTTCGTCAACGTGCCGACCTTGTGTGTGAGCACACCGTGCGTGGTGTTGCCGGTGTTGGCACCAAGCACGCGCAGGCCGCCCACGAGCACGGTCATCTCCGGCGCGGTGAGCGTCAGGAGCTGCGCACGGTCGATGAGGTTCTCTTCGGCCGACTGACGCTGCTTCGGTCGCAGGTAATTGCGGAAGCCGTCCGCCTTCGGCTCGAGCATCGAGAACGATTCGACGTCAGTCTGTTCCTGCGACGCGTCCATGCGGCCAGGCGTGAAGGGCACGGCGATGGTGATGCCGGCGGCCTTCGCTGCCGATTCCACCGCGGCGGAGCCGCCGAGGACGATCAGATCAGCGAGCGAGATCTTCTTGCCGCCGGTCTGGGCCGAGTTGAAGGTGTTCTGGATCTCTTCCAGCTTGCCGAGCACCGTGGCGAGTTCCGCAGGTTCGTTGACTTCCCAGAACTTCTGCGGGGCCAGCCGGATGCGCGCGCCATTGGCGCCACCACGTTTGTCCGAGCCGCGGAAGGTCGAGGCGGATGCCCACGCTGTGGCGACCAACTGCGAGATAGGGAGGCCCGACGCGAGGATCTGGGCCTTGAGCGATGCCACGTCAGCATCGTTCACGAGCGGGTGATCCACAGGCGGAATCGGGTCCTGCCAGATCATCGTTTCCTTCGGGACGAGCGACCCGAGATACCGTGTCGTCGGCCCCATGTCGCGGTGGGTGAGCTTGAACCACGCGCGTGCGAACGCATCAGCGAACTCCTGCGGGTTCGCGTGGAAGCGGCGCGAGATCTTTTCGTAGGCCGGGTCCATGCGCATCGCGAGGTCCGCAGTCGTCATCATCGGCGCGTGCCGTAGTGACGGGTCGTGCGCGTCAGGCACGAGGGTCTTCGCAGCCGGGTCCTTTGGCGTCCACTGCTGTGCACCCGCGGGGCTCTTGGTCAACACCCACTCGTGCTTGAACAATGTCTCAAAGTAGCTGTTGTCCCACGTGATCGGCGTCGGCGTCCACGCGCCTTCGATGCCGCTCGTGGTGGTGTGCACACCCTTGCCGCTGCCGAACTTGTTCATCCACCCGAAGCCCTGAGTCTCGAGCGGGGCCCCTTCCGGCTCTGGTCCGACCAGTGCGGGATCACCGGCGCCATGCGCCTTACCGAACGTGTGGCCGCCGGCGACAAGCGCCACGGTCTCTTCGTCGTTCATCGCCATGCGCGCAAACGTTTCGCGGATGTCGCGCGCGGACGCGATCGGGTCCGGATTGCCGCTCGGGCCTTCCGGGTTCACGTAGATGAGACCCATCTGCACGGCGGCAAGCGGGTTCTCAAGATCGCGGTCACCGGTGTAGCGTTCGTCGGCGAGCCATTTGCCTTCGGGGCCCCAATAGATGTCCTCCTCGGGTTCCCACACGTCGGCGCGGCCACCGGCGAAGCCGAACGTCTTGAAGCCCATCGAGTCGAGCGAGACGTTGCCGGCCAGCACCATCAGGTCGGCCCACGAGAGTGCGCGGCCGTATTTCTGTTTAATCGGCCAAAGAAGGCGACGCGCCTTATCGAGGTTGCCGTTGTCGGGCCAACTGTTGAGCGGCGCAAAGCGCTGGCTGCCAGCCCCGGCACCACCACGGCCATCACCGGTGCGGTACGTGCCCGCGCTGTGCCACGCCATGCGGATGAAAAACGGTCCGTAGTGACCGTAGTCTGCGGGCCACCAATCCTGCGAGTCCGTCATGAGCGCGTGCAGGTCCTTCACGACCGCGTCGAGATCAAGCGACTTGAACGCCTCGGCGTAGTCGAAGTCCGGATCCATCGGATCCGAGAGGGAGGAGTGCTGATGCAGCACCTTCAGGTTCAGCTGATTCGGCCACCACGAATGGTTGGCGATCGTTCCCGTCTTCATCCGTCCACCCATCACCGGGCACTTGCTCTCGCTCTGTTCAGACATTCCGTTCTCCTGTGGTTCTGCATGCGGGGCAGTGGCCCCAATAAATAACTTCAGCTTCGTCGATGGCAAATCCGTGGTCATCGCCTGCGGTGAGGCACGGCATCACACCTGTGGCGCAGTCCACGTCAAACATGAGGCCGCAGCTGCGGCAAATCAGATGGTGGTGATTGTCGCCGACACGATCCTCATACCGCGCGGCGGACCCCGCAGGCTGGATGCGTCGGATCAGGTGTTTGTCCGTGAGGACGCCGAGCGTGTCGTACACCGCCTGGCGAGAAATGGACCCGATTACACCCCGCACCTGGTCAACCACGTCGTCAGCCGTGGCGTGCGGCCGCGCGTTCACAGCACGCATCACCGCCAACCGTTGGGCGGTGACCTGCAGGCCATGCTGCTTCAGGACGTGTTCGAAGCCTTCCGACATCCGCCGGAATGGTAGCGTAAAGTCTGGACTAAGTCCAATATCAGGTTCTGTAAAGTCTGTGTGACGGTCCGAGCGGACTAAGCTCAGCCCACACGCCTGTGACAAAACTCGCCCTCTCATTCGTCTTCACAGCAGGAGTGACACGCCCTCGTGATGACCGGCGCGACCGGGAACTGCTGGCCGACCTGGCGTCTGGTCGCCGTGAGGCGATTGGACTGCTGTACGACCGGCATGCACCGGCCCTGTTTCGACATGGGCTGGCCCTGACCCGTCGTCATGCAGAGGCGGAAGACCTTGTGCAGGCGGTGTTCGTAAAACTGGCGACCACGGGGGCGGAGTTGCTGGGTGTGCGAACGCCGGCCAGCTACCTGCACCGCATGTTGAAGACCACGTGGGTGGACGCCCAGCGACGGACGATTGTGGGGGAGCGGGTGGTGGAACAGGGCACAACAACGACCGGGCCACCGCCGGCTGCGGACCTTGATGTGCGCCTCGATATCGACCGTGCGCTCGACGGACTGCCGCCGCTGCAACGGGAAGTAGTCGTGCTCCACCTGGTGGAAGGGTATTCGTTTCTGGAGGTCGGGCGCATGACCGGCGTATCGCTCTTCACGGCGGCAGGACGATATCGACTTGGTGTCGCACGGCTGCGAAAGATGTTGGATCGATCAGGAGGACCGTCATGACGCGCAGAGATATCGAAGAGCGGGTGCGCCAGACCACGTGGCCGGAACCGTCTACAGCGTTACGTGACCGGGTCCTGTCATCATCCGTCGTCGCTACACGACCGATCTCGTGGTCGGACCGCGTGTGGTTCTCACGCGCATGCCGGCTGTCAGCTGTGGCTGTCGTGCTGGCGGTTGTGGTGATCGAGCAGTTGCCCGGTTCATCGCGGTCGTTGCCGGTTGCGCCAGTGACGCACGCGATCGCGGAAGCGCAACTGATTGACGATGCCGTGCAACAGCTGGGACTGCCGCCGTCTATTGCCGCGTCGTATGCCCGTCGCGAGTTGGTGAATGCACGTCGGTCTCAGAGTGCGGGATCGTCAGCTGCCGCGTTGTGGGACGAACTGGTTGGAGAGGGTGGAGGGGAATGACGACGCGTCTGCGCCGACTGCTGGTGGTGGGGATCATTGCGGTCCTGTTGTTGCTGCTTGTGCGCGCCGGGCTGGACTTGTGGGCGAGTCGGCGCGTGGACGCCGCAGTCGCGCGTCTAGAGGAGCGGTATGGCCGGCTTCATGAAGGCGCACTCATCGTGCCGCCCGTGCCTGCTGGTGAGAACCGCGCGCGGGCGTACCGCGCGGCGGCCGCGCTCGTTGACCTCGCGCCTCTCGCGCCGCCCACCAACAACCCTTTCGTCCTTGGCCAATCGTTAGCCATGCTTCTTCAGGCGGAGCCTGGAGCGCCCCTGCCGGCCGACCTTCGGGCCTTCGTGGACGCCAACGCCGCCGCCCTGCGGATAGCGGACGAGGCTCGCACGCGACGGCAGTCCAACTGGGAAGGCGACTACAGCGCGACCGTCAGCATGCCGCCGTGGGCGGATGTGCGCGTGTTGTCGAACGTCATCTACCTGGCGGCTCGACGCGATCTCGACGACGGGCGCGTGGATGACGCGGCAAATGCCGTTGCGTCAGGTTTAGCGTTGTCCGCGTCGATGCGTCAGGAGCCGAACCTGATTGCGCAATTGATACGGGGGGCGCTCGGGACGCAGCACTTCGATGCGGTGCAGCGGCTTCTGACGCAGGCGGATCCGTCAAAGGCGTCCCTGGAAGAACTCGCGCGGTGGCTGGCCGAAGACCGGGAGCCGCGCCCGATGGATGTTGGACTGCGCGGAGAGCTGACGCTCCTGCACGCAGGGTTCGTGCGCGTCGAAAACGGTGAGCGCGGAGTTGGCACAATGGGAGAACTGCCGTCATGGACGGGCCCGCTGGCAACGCTGGGCCGACCGCTGGTGCGCCTCGAGCACGCTCGGTACCTGGAGGTGCTCGGTCGGCTCCTCGACGTGCAGACGGGGCCGCGACCCCGGCCGACCATCGAGACGCCGACCCAATCCCGCTGGTTGTTTCTGAAGGGGACCGTCCATGTGGCTCTACCGGGACTGATCCGCACGATGGATACCAGTGATCAATTCACCACACACCATGGTCTCGCGGAACTGGCGGTGGCGCTCCGCCGTTACCGGCTCGACCACGGGATGTATCCGGACGCCTTGTCCGCCCTGGTGCCCGACTACGTGCCGGCGCTGCCAATTGATGCATCCACCGGGCAGCCGCCCGTGTACGCGCGGGAGGGGAGCGGCTTCCGGCTGCGCGCGGAGCCGATGAAAGGCGTTACAGGGCAGCGGGCGACCGCGACGGACTGGGCCGTGCTGAGGTGAGGGGACGTTGGACACAATGCTTTCGGAGCAGACGGACTTTAGTCCGTCTGTGTCCGACGGGCTGAAGCCCGTCGGCTCCGTACTGGTTCAAACCCACTTCAGGTAGACGCGACGACCACGCGGTGCAGTGTAATCTTCCCGTCTGCGGCATCCACATACACGGTGTCGCCTTCGCCGAACTCTCCCTGGAGCACGCCCATGGCGAGCGGGTCGAGCACTCGCCGCTGCAGTGTGCGCTTGAGTGGACGCGCGCCATACACGGGGTCGTACCCTTCCTCGACCAGCAGGGTGCGCGCAGCATCTGACAACTCGAGCGCGATCTTCCGCTCCTCAAGTCGCTTGAGCAGGCCCTTGAGCTGGATGTCGATCACCTTCCGGATGTCCTGCTTGGTCAGCGCCTGGAAGAACACGATCTCGTCGATGCGGTTCAGGAACTCCGGACGGAAGTGCCCACGCAGCGCTTCCTGATCGCGCAGGTTCGAGGTCATGATCACCACCGTGTTCTTGAAGTCCACGGTGCGGCCCTTGCCGTCAGTCAACCGCCCGTCGTCGAGCAACTGCAACATGACGTTGAACACTTCAGGATGCGCCTTCTCGACCTCGTCGAACAGCACGACCGCATAGGCGCGGCGACGCACCGCCTCGGTCAATTGGCCGGCTTCCTCGTACCCCACGTAGCCGGGAGGGGCGCCGAGCAATCGCGAAACGGTGTGTTTTTCCTGATACTCGGACATGTCGATCCGAATCAACGCGTGCTCGTCATCGAAGAGCTGTTCCGCGAGTGCGCGTGAAAGCTCCGTCTTGCCGACACCGGTCGGACCAAGAAACAGGAAGCTGCCGAGGGGCCGGTTGGGATCCTGCAGCCCTGCGCGTGCGCGTCGCATCGCATTCGCCACCGCGACCACAGCGTCATGCTGGCCGACGACGCGGTCGTGGAGGCGAGCTTCCATGTTGATGAGTTTCTGGACTTCGCCTTCCATCAATCGGCTGACGGGGATGTGTGTCCAGCGCGCGACCACTTCGGCAATGTCCTCTTCGTCCACCTGCTCCTTGAGCATCTGGCCGGACTTTTCGGTGGAGGCGCCCTGGTCGTGTGCAGCCACCTCGCGTTCGAGCTCCGGGATGCGGCCGTATTGCAGCTCTGACGCTTTGGCGAAGTCACCGGCCCTCTGTGCACGTTCCATGTCGAGCCGCAACTGTTCGAGTTCTTCCTTCTTGCCGCGGACGAGCTGGATCGCATCCTTCTCCTGCTGCCACTGGGCAGAGAGGCGCGTCCGCTCCTCCTTGAGGGTCGAGAGTTCCTTCTCGAGTTTCTCCAGGCGATCCTTCGAGGCCGAGTCGGATTCCTTCCGGAGTGCTTCGCGCTCGATCTCGAGCTGCATCACGCGCCGCTCGATCTCGTCGAGCTCTACGGGCATCGAGTCGATCTCCATGCGGAGGCGTGATGCGGCTTCGTCGATCAGGTCGATCGCCTTGTCGGGCAGGAACCTGTCGGCGATGTAGCGGTGCGAGAGCACCGCGGCCGCCACAAGCGCGGAGTCCTTGAACTTCACGCCGTGGTGGATTTCATAGCGCTCGCGCAGGCCGCGCAGAATGCTGATCGTGTCTTCCACCGTGGGTTCGTCCACCATCACGGGCTGAAAGCGACGCTCAAGGGCCGCATCCTTCTCGATGTACTTCCGGAATTCGTCCAGAGTGGTCGCACCGATGGTATGCAGTTCGCCACGGGCGAGCATCGGTTTCAGCATGTTGGAGGCGTCGATGGAGCCTTCGGCCGCACCGGCGCCGACCACGGTGTGCAACTCGTCGATGAACAGCACGATCTGGCCCTGTGCGTCGGTCACTTCCTTCAGCACGGCCTTCAGTCGTTCTTCGAATTCGCCGCGGAACTTCGCGCCGGCTACGAGTGCACCCATGTCGAGCGCCATGATCTTGCGATCGCGGAGGGTCTCGGGCACGTCGCCACGCACGATGCGCTGGGCGAGTCCTTCGACGACCGCCGTTTTGCCGACGCCGGGTTCACCGATAAGCACGGGATTATTTTTCGTGCGACGTGACAGCACCTGAATCACGCGGCGGATTTCCTCGTCACGACCAATGACCGGGTCCAGCTTGCCCTTGCGAGCGGCATCGGTCAGGTCGCGACCGTACTTTTCGAGCGCCTGGTACTTGCCCTCGGGGTTCTGATCGGTCACTCGTTGTGATCCACGCACCTGGGTCAACGCCTGGAACACGGCATCTTTCGTCACACCGTGTTGCGCGAGCAGGCCGGCGGACGCGGCACGGCCGCCTTCGTTCGCCAGAGCCACGAAGATGTGCTCGGTGCTGGTGTACTCGTCCTTGAGCGACTCGGCTTCCTGCTCAGCCACGGTCAACAGTTTGCGCAAACGCGACGACAGACCTGGCTGCGCGCCGCCCTGAGTGCGGGGGAGGGCTCTCAACAGCGCTTCGGCGCCACCGATGATGGCCTGCGCGTTCACCTGCATTTTGCCGAGCACGGCAGGGACGATCCCGTCCTGCTGGGTGAGAAGGGCCGTCAGCAGGTGTTCGGGCGCGATCTCAGGATGTCCGTCACGTTCGGCGCGTTGCTGCGCCGCAAGAATGGCCTGCTGTGCCTTTTCCGTGTAGCGATTGAGATTCATGGTGCCTCCGCAACCTAGAGAGCCAACTTCTCCAGCGCTTGATAGTGCTCACGAACTTCCGGTGTCAGTGTCGTTGGGATCTGCAGCGTGACTGTCGCGAGCAGATCGCCTTTTGTGCCTGCGTCGCGCGGGTCCGGCATGCCGTGTCCTTTCAGCCGAAACACACGGCCCGAGGGCGTGAGTTCCGGTATGCGCAGTCGCAGGTCGTTGCCGCCCAACGCACGGATTACCACTTCACCACCCAGGACCGCCGTCGTCACCGGCACAGGGATCGCGGTGTGCAGGTCCTGACCGCGGCGCTCGAAGCGGGCATGGGGCGCGAGACGGATGATCAGATAGAGATCCCCGTTGGGATGTCCTGACTGCCCCTCTTCACCTTCGCCCCGCACCTTCACGCGGGAGCCTTCACGCACTCCGGCGGGAATCCGCACCTCGACACGGTGCGATTGGCCTTTCCGCTGTGAGTCGAGATGCCGCGTCGTGCCCGTGAACACCTCTTCAAGCGTCAACGTCAGCGGCTGCTCGATGTCGCGACCGCCGCGTGGTGCCCGTGTGGGGCGTCGCGCCTGCGGACCCGGGCCGCCTCCACCAAAAAACGTGGTGAAGAAGTCGGAGAACCCGCCACCGTCCCCGCCGAAGATGTCCTGCATCTCCTCGGGCGTCATCGTGCGCGACCGCGTGTGCGGTCGGTGGCCCTGCTGGGGCGGCGCGTCGGCGTACTGCCGCCAGTTACTGCCGAGCTCGTCGTACTTCCGACGCGTGGTGGGATCCCCGAGCACCTCGTTGGCTTCGTTGATTTCCTTGAAGCGCGTCTCGGCAGCGGCATTGCCCGGATTGAGGTCCGGATGAAACTGCCGCGCAAGTTTGCGGTACGCCTTCTTGATCTCCGCTTCCGACGCGGTCTTCGACACGCCGAGTACGGCGTAATAGTCCTTGAAGTCCACGTGGCCTCCTACTGCGGATCCAGGCCCAATGCCCGGAAGAGCTCGTCGAGCTCCACTGTCATCCGGCGAGCCAGATCGTTCTGCGAACGCTGACGGCTTTCAACCACGAGCGGTCGCATACGCTCGGCCACATCCACCACCGAGAGCAGACGCTGCACCCCCGCAAGGTTGATGCCGAGTTCATCCACCAGCACCTTGATGAAACGCAGCCGCGCCATCTCGTCTTCGGTGTACACGCGAATCGCACCAACGGTACGTTGCGGCTTCACCAGTCCGAGTCGCTCGTACTTGCGCAGCGTCTGCGGATGCATCTGCAGCGCCTCGGCGGCCATGCTGATGAGGAAGAACTCTGCCATGACTAGAGTGTAGAAGCTGATGCGCCTCGTGTCAATAATGTGACTCGCTCCATTAATTACGTCGGGAGGCTTTTCTGGGGGGAAAAGCCTCCCGACGTCTTTTTCGATGGTGGGCTCAGCTATCCTGAACAACGCGTGAATATCGATTTTCAGTACGCCGACCTCATCACCATTGGGTTGCTCGTTCTGCTCGAAGGGTTGTTGTCGGCAGACAACGCGCTGGTGCTGGCGATTCTGGTGCTGAGTCTGCCCCGGGAGCAGCAGCGCAAGGCCCTGCGGTACGGCATTCTTGGAGCGTTCTTTTTCCGCATTCTCGCGATCGTGTTTGCGGCGCAGATGATCGAGTACTCGTGGGTGAAGATCGTCGGCGGCGGGTACCTCCTCTGGCTCTCGTATGCCCACTTCTTCCGCCATGAGGACGGCGGGACCCGCGGCGCCATCAAGCCCGCACGCCCCATGCTCGGGCTGTCGGCCTTCTGGGCGACGGTGGTCAAGGTCGAGTTGACCGACCTGGTGTTTGCCGTGGACTCGATCCTGGTGGCCGTCGCGATGTCCCCGAAGTTGTGGGTGATCATCACCGGCGGCCTGCTGGGCATTGTCGCGATGCGCCTGGTGATCGGGCAACTGCTGACGTTGGTGCAGCGCTACCCGGCGCTGGTCGACGGCGCGTTCATCATCATCGCGTGGGTCGCGATCAAACTGTTCATTGAGTACGCCTCACAGGTGGGCTGGATCGACGTCCACATCCCCAAGGCCATCTCACTGGGACTGATCGTGGTGATCTTCGTCATCTCCTACATCGTGGCCCGCAAACAGGGGCCCAAGGATGTGGACGACGAGGCACTCAAAGTCATCAACGACGCGCACTGACGGCGACACCCAGATACGCTGCGACGCTCGCGGTCAGGCCGACCAGTGACGGCGTGATCCAGGTGTTGGTGTCGGCGAGCAGTGACTGAGCCGCAAACAGCGAGGCCACGCCGACGACCATCGCGGTCATCGCAGCCACGCGGCCTCCCTTTGGCAGAAACAGGCCGCCGAGAATCGGGGCCAGCAACGTGACACCCAACACGCCATAGAACAATCCCAGTGCGGTGAGAATGGTGTCGTAATAGAACACGAGGCCGAAGCCGAGTGCGCCACCCACAACGGCGATCAGGCGGGCCGCACGCAGCACCTGTGCGTCGGTGGCCTGCGGACGAAACACCCCGCGATACACATCACGCGCCCCTGAAGTGGACAACATGTAGAGCACCGCGTCGGCGGAACTGATTTCCGCAGAGAAGACGGCGGCGAGCGCAATTGATCCGATGAGAGTGGGGACGCCTTCGGCCAAGAGCGTCGGCAGAATCAATTCCATCCGACCGTCACTCAACTCAGGGAACATCACGCGCGCCGACATCCCCAGGGCGACGGGAAAACAGGCAAACACGAGCAAGGCCGCGCCCGCCAGGCCCACGCCTTTGCGCAACGCCGCTTCCGACTTGGCGGCAAAGGCACGTTGCACCAGCCCTGGTGACAAGAAGAAGCCCGGCGCGATGAGAAACAGCAGCGGCCAGCCGATCCCGGCCGTCGTGCCCAGCAGGAACGACGACCCGGGGACAGCGTCGAGCACCGGAGCCGACAGTCCGGCACGCTGCACGGCAAACGGGGCGGCAAGCGCAAAGCCCGTAAGGATCACCAGCAGTTGCACCCGGTTGACCCACGCGGAACTGAGCAGTCCACCGACCGCAAAGTACGCGGTCATCGCCACGACCGACAGGAGGGCGCCTGCGTGAAAGCTGATGCCGCCCACCAACTGGAGGACCGCAGCCGCCCCAATGATTTGGGCCGCGAAAATCGAGAGCGTGCCGAGCCAGATAATCACGGTGGCCAGCAGGCGCACCTGACGACCAAAGTGATCCTCCAGGAAGTCGCCGACGGTGAGATAACCCTTGGCTGAGGCGAGTCGCCAGATGCGCGGACCAATCCAGAACGCGAGCAGCAGTGTGCCGATCGCCGCCGACCCATTCCACCACCACGCCGCCAGACCGTGGTGAAACGCGAGGCCTGTGGCGTTCACGGTGGAACCGGCGCCGATGTTGGCAGCCATAAAGGTGCCGAAGAGCAGCGCGGGGCCAAGGGCCCGTCCGCCCACGAAGAAGTCTTCACTCTTGCGCACTGATCGCCCGATCCACGCACCAAGCGCGATCAGACCAACCGAGTAGACAAGAATCAGAATCAGCAGGGGAGTCATGAGGTGCGTGCTGCTCAGCGCTTGATGTCGGATACGGACGGGATGTTCGGCAGGCCCTTGGCCTTGAGCACCGCATTGAGGATTGCGTCACTCACAGCTTCGGCCCCGAGGGACCCGATGCGGCTCACGTTGGGGTCTCCGTCGAGGCCGCCGGTGGCAAGCACGAACAGCGTGTCTCCATCGCTCGGCGTGTGTGACGGGAACGTGGCGCGCGCCAGACCATCCTGCGCCATGATCGCCACGCGGAGCGCCTGGGCCTTTGTCAGGCGCGCGTTGGTGGCCACCACACCGATCGTGGTGTTCTCCATCTCGCGTGAGGGGGGATCCGTCATCCGGCGAATCAGGTCGAACGGATTCTCGAGTCCCAGACCGTCCGGCGTGCGGACACCCGCCACGGGCAGGCCCGTGCGCCGATCAAACACTGAGCCCGACGCATTCACGGCGACGATGGCGCCGACGATGAGCCCGTTGGGCTCACGCAGGGAGGCCGTCCCCACGCCGCCCTTCATGGAGCGGCCGGCGCCGGCAAATTTTCCAACGGTGGCACCGGCACCCGCACCGACCGACCCTTCAGCCACAACGCCACCAGCGGCCGCAGACGCCGCGCGATACCCGCAGTCAGCCGTGGGGACGATGGTCGGGTCGTCGCCGACACCAAGATCGAACAGGATCGCTGCAGGCACAATGGGCACCACCGCGACAGAGGTCTGATATCCGATGTTCCGCTCCCGCAAATACGTCATCACCCCAGCTCGCGCATCGAGTCCGAACGCGCTGCCGCCTGACAGGACGATCGCGTTCACCATTTCAACCATGTTTTCGGGTGCGAGCAGATTTGTTTCAGCCGTGCCGGGAGCCCCGCCACGTTGATCCACGGCGCCCACGGTGTTGGGCGGGGCGAGAATGACGGTGCAGCCCGTCGGCCGCTCGGTCAGGGTGTGATGGCCGACGCGGATGCCCGGCACGTCGGTGATCGAGCCCGACGGGACAGGCGGACTTTGGGGGCTCCATGCGGTGGCCGTAGCCACCACACACATCAACGCCCCGGCAACAGCAGTCGAGAGTCGGACAGACACGATGTCCCGATTATACTGGCGGCCACGTGACCGCTCCTCGGATGGTTTCCCTCGATGTGTTTCGTGGCGCCACGATGGCCGCGATGGTTCTTGTCAACAATCCGGGGGATTGGGGCCAGGTCTACGCCCCCTTGCTCCACGCGCCGTGGCATGGGTGGACGCCGACAGACCTCATCTTTCCCTTCTTCGTCTTCATCGTCGGCGTCTCCGTCACGTTGTCGGCGCGCACGCAGATGCCGGTGTCGGTGATCGTGCGCCGCGCCGCGCTGATTTTTGCGCTGGGGCTGCTGCTGGCGCTGTATCCACGATTTGATCTGTCGACCGTGCGCATCATGGGCGTGTTGCAGCGGCTGGCGCTGTGTTACCTGGCTGCGGCGCTCTTTTATCGCGCGTTTCGCGACGCGGACGAGGACGAGCGCTGCTGGTCGGCGGTGGCGGTCTCGGCACTCCTGCTGCTCGGGTATTGGGCGCTGATGTCCTTCGTCGCGGCGCCCGGTGGGGTGCGGGGCGACCTGACACCCGATGGCAATCTCGGTGCGTGGCTTGACCGTACCGTCTTTGGTGAGGCGCATCTGTGGCGACAATCGCGCACCTGGGATCCCGAAGGACTGCTGGGGACGATTCCAGCCATCGCAACTGCCTTGTCGGGCGTGGCGGCGGGGGTGATCCTCACGAGCAAGGACCGCAGCCACGCCGAAAAAGTCGCGATCCTTGTGGCCGCCGGAGGGGTGGCCCTGGCCATCGGCATGGTGTGGGATCGGTCGTTTCCAATCAACAAGAACCTGTGGACGAGCTCCTATGTGCTGCTCACCAGTGGGATGGCAGCGGTGGTGCTGGCGGCGTGTTACTGGTTGCTGGATGCTCGCACCCATCGCGCGCTGACGCACCCCTTCGTGGTGCTCGGCGTGAATGCGCTCGTGCTGTTTGTGGCATCCGGCCTGCTCGTCAAGACCCTGATCTGGATACGCGTCACCGGCGTGTCGGGCAGTGAGATCACACTGCTGCGTAATCTCTATGAGACGTACTTCCTGCCCTGGGGTGCGCCGAAGAACACGTCGCTCGCGTTTGCGTTCGCCCACCTGCTGGTGCTCTACGGGTTGTGCGAAGTGTTGTACCGGAAGAAGTGGTTTCTGCGGGTGTGAAGCGCGCAGGGCTCCAGTACAATGGCAGGGCACATGCCGCGCATACTTGTCACCAACGATGATGGACACTTTTCACTGGGCATTCACGCCCTGGCCACCGCTTTGCGCGACGTCGGAGACGTCGTCATTGTGGCCCCCCAGACCGAGGCCAGCGCGGTCGGCCATGCGCTGACGCTCCGGCGCCCTCTGCGGGTTGAGCGCGTCGCCGATGACGTGTTCGCGGTGGACGGGACGCCGACCGACTGCGTCAACATCGCCATCGACCAGATATTGACGCACAAGCCGGACCTCATCGTGTCGGGCATCAACAAGGGCTTCAACATCGGCGACGACGTGACCTATTCGGGCACGGTGGCCGGCGCGCTTGAGGGCGCATTGCTCGGCTTTCCGGCCATCGCCGTCTCGCAGCAGTTCACCAAGGACGTGTTCGATTTTTCCATTGCGGCGGCCTTTGCCGCCAAGATGGCGGCGGCGTTGCTGAAGTCTCCGCTGTTGCCGCGGTCCTTCCTGAACATCAACGTGCCGACGGGGGAGATCAAGGGCGTGCGGACGACCGTGCAGGCCCGCCGTAACCACATCACCAAAGTGGCGCAGCGCCTCGACCCGCGGGGTCGCCCCTATTTCTGGATCGAGGAAGCCTCCGACGACTGGGACTTCGACGAGCACTCCGACCACAGTGCCGTCCACGCCGGCTACATCTCGGTGACGCCGTTGCAGCCTGATCTGACCGACCACCAGGCCCTCGACCGGGCGGCGGCATTGGTCGCCGGCGCGTGAAAATGACGCCGGAAATGACGTCGGGTGTCTTTTCGTGCATCGCTGAAATCCAGAAAAGACACCCGACGTCATTTCCGACGTCATTTTCACTGTAAGATGGTTCGGTTGTCGGGGCGTGGCTCAGCCTGGTAGAGCACTCGGTTCGGGACCGAGGGGTCGGAGGTTCGAATCCTCTCGCCCCGACCAACTTTCACCTTCCAATGACGGCACGTCCGTCCGCGGCAGCAATCCCACCACGCCGCGCGCCAGATCAATCCGCACCAAATACTGACTCAGGAAGTTGTGGCCGAGAATGCCACCGAGTTCGAAGCCCAGAAGCGCGCTCGGCGCGTCGAGGTTGAGCACCACCACTGAGCGCTGCGAGGAGCCCACACCGGGCGCCACCTCCAGTTCCACATAGGGAAGAAGAAAGGCGGTGGGATCAATGCCGGAGGTGCCGAACACCCTGACGGGGACAAGCCGGGCGGTGGGGGACTCCAGTCGTCCAGCCGCACGCCGGCCGAGCGAGATCGCGGTGCCGCCGGTATCAATGGCAAGATTGATCGGCATCGATCCATTAATTTCCCCGCGCACGAAGGGGAGGCGCTGCATCCGGAGCGCGAGCTGAATCGGGAAGTGCTTCTCGGGCAGCTCACGAGCCATCGTCAGCGTCCCGGCCTGGTAGTCGATCTCAATCGACAGGCCCATCGAAAGCGGCGAAAACCCGGCACCTTCCGGCCGTGGCAGGCCCACCATTGCCGGGCTCTTGATCAGGGCGCCGACGTGGGCCATGCGCAGGTCGCCCACCTGGATCTCGTCAATTCGCGCCACCTGCAGTCCGCGATAGCCCACGCCCACCGATCCGACACCCGCTGTCCGCAGGGTCTGCACCGGCACGACGCCCGCACGCGAGGCAATCGCAGGTGTCAGCGTCGTCCGGTCCGCTCCGGTGTCGAGGACGAACTCCACGTCTTCCCGGCCGTTCAGGCGTCCGAGCACCTTGACCCGGTCATCCCCGAGGATGAGTGGCACGGTATAGACGCGATCTTCGGTGAGCAGTGCATACGGCGTGCGGGAGCCGAAGCTGCGCAGGAAGTCCGCCTGCGACTGTGCCCACTCTGTGAGGTCATCCAGCTCCCGCGACTGGATGAGGTCACGATACTGATCAAACGCCCGTGCGGCCTCGGGAAAATTGCGGCGGTCCTCCTGAAGGCCCCCCAGGGTGTACTGAAAAATCGGCTGGCGACCGTCACGGCTGATGGCCTCATTGATGAGTGAGAGCGCCTCATCAAACTGCCGTTTGGCGGCCAGAGCACGGCCGTGCCCATGCAGGGCGAGCGCCTGGTTGGGCTCGCGTGACAGGGACTCCTGGTAGCGGGTCTCCGCTTCGTCAAAGAGGCCCGCCGCCCAGAGGGCGTCGCCGTGGACGGCCAAGGCCATGGCATGCTGCGGATCGCGGGACGCCACGACCGCGCCCACGCGCGCGGCCTCCGAAAACAGGCTCATGCGGAGCAAGGCGTGGACCTGACCGGCACCGGCGAGCACCCGGGTGCCGGGGCGTTCACTGACTCGCGCGGCTTCGTATGCCGTGAAGGCCTCTTCGTAGCGGCGGGCGGCGAACATCTGGTCGCCGCGCGTGAGCTCCGCCTCCGGGTTCAGCGGGGCACGCGCCGGTGCCTGCGCGGAGACAACGATGCCCGTCCCGAGCACGCCCAGCAGAAGCGCCACGCGACCCGCTGAGCGGAAAATGGTCATGATTCCGGGAGCCTATCATGCGGTACAGTAAGGCGCGCATGCCGTGGGTGATCCTGATCGTGGCGGGTGTTCTGGAAACAGCCTGGGCGGTGGGACTCAAGTTCACCGATGGCTTCACACGACCCTGGCCTACGGCGCTGACCATCACGGCGTTGATTGCCAGCGTCTGGTTGCTGTCACTATCGGTCCGCACGCTGCCCCTCGGCACGGCCTACGCGGTGTGGACCGGGATCGGTGCCGTCGGGACGGTCATCGTCGGGATCTGGAAGTTTGGGGAGTCGGCCTCACTGTTTCGATTGGCGTGTATCGGGCTGATCGTGCTGGGGCTGGTAGGATTAAGGTTTGCGCCCGGTAGCCGTTAGGGCGGGCGCCACAAAGGACACTGCTTGGCAAATCATCCAAAAGTCAGCGCACAAAAGCGCGCACGAGAACGAGCACGACAGGAACGACAGAAGGAAAAGGCCGCACGCCGCGAAGAAGCGCGCGACCGCAAACCCGTCACGACCCGTAGCGGCGAGGAAGATCCGGACATCGCCGGCATCGTGCCCGGCCCCCAGGCTTCTCCATGGGGCGACGATGCGCCGTGGGGCGAAGAGGAAACCGAGGACGAGGACGAGTCAGACGAGTCAGCGGAGCCGAAGACCAACTGACCAGGTTCGGCCCGGCATCGGCACTCCCGCAATTTCGCGATAGGTTGCGTCGAGCAGATTCGTTGCCTCGACATAGACCGCGACCCGACCGACAGGCCGGGTCAGCCGACCTCCCACCAACACATACCGCTGGCCGTCCACCCGATCCCTCGCATCGGCAGTGACGGCCAGTTGCGTCTGCCACCCGGCGGGCACGGCCACGGCCAGCCCCGCACTCTGGCGCGCGTACTCCAGCACATACTTCGACAGCAGTGACACTTGCGACGCGTCCACATCAAGCGCCGTGTAGTGCGCACGCAGCAGCGCCTGTGCCCACCGGCGCGTGGCAGACAGTTCGATCCCCGTGGTGGTGACCTGATGCACGTTCGTCGTGCGCCATCGGTCGGTCGGCACCGCCCGCACCCAATCAATCACATCGTCATCCCACCGGACGAAGGGCGAGAGGCCCAGGGTCCAGCCGCCCGCAGTGAGATCGAGGCCGGCATCCAGTGCCCAGCCCTGTTCGGGCGAGAGTTCGTCACTCGCCCGGTGTGCGGGGTCGGTATAAAACCGCTCGGTGAAGGTGGGGATGCGGAACGCGCGAGCCACCGAGCTGCGCAGCCGCACACGATCACTCAGCACGGTGCTGACTGAGAGTGAAGGGTTCCATGTGGTGCCGAACGTGGAGTAGTGGTCCACGCGAACGCCGGATTGCACGGAGACGCGTGCGGTCGGGGCCCACAACGCTTCGAGAAAGCCGTAGGCGCGGCCGTAGGTGTGGTCGCCGAGGTTGGAGGATGTGATGCGGTCGCCCCCGCCGCCGGTGCCGACGTTGAGGCGCACGTCAGGCGTCACCACGCGGCTGAGCGTGAGGTCGGCGTCGACGGCGGTGGTGCGGTGGGTGTTCTCCGCGAATCCGGGGCGATTGATGTCCCAGCGAAAACGGTCGCCGTGATTGCGCACGGCCGTACGTGTCTGGGATGACCAGGCACCGCGGCTGCCAGTCCACACCGCAGACACGAGCGTGCCATCGGTCCACTCCTTGGACGGCGAGTTGCCGTAGAACCCGTTGGCCCCAAAAGCGCGGCGCTGGTGTCGTGCATCGATGGTGAGCCCCGGGCGCACGCGCCCGCGCAGACTGGCGCCGCCCATCGCGTAGTCGCGATCAAACATGAAGCCGTCCGAGCGTGCGCCCCACACGGAGGTCGTCCATGTGGTGGGCAGGAGGTGGCCGCTCGATGCGAGCTGGGCAGAGACGGTCCCAAAATCCCCGAAGGCGATCTCACCGCTCAGATGTGCGTCTGACCTGGTGATGATCTGGATGGTGCCGCCAAACGCGTCGGCGCCGTGGACGGCTGATGCGGGCCCGGTCACCACTTCAATGCGATCGATCCCGGCCAGTGGTGCGGGAATTTCTCCGTTGTGATGGCCACTCTGGGCGTTATTGAGCCGTACGCCATCAATCAGCACGAGCGCCTGGCCAAACGTGGCACCGCGCAGACTGAAGTCGGTCTGCACGTCGCGGCCCCCGCGCGCCCGTGGATCGACGCCCGGCAGCAGTCGCAGACCGTCAATCACCGACGACACGCCGAGTCTGGACAGATCCTCCCGGGTCAGCGTGAGCACCGTGCGTCCGGTCGTATCAGCCGGCACCGGCGTGGTGGTGGCGGTGACGACCACCTCCGCGGTGACGCGAGGGGGCGTCTGGGCGGCCGACGGCGTGGTCACGAGACCGAGCAGACACAGGTTGGAGCAGAGTGTGAACCCGGCGAAGAATCGCGGTCGCATGGTGGACAAGTTTACCCCGGCCAGTTGAATCATCCCGCCGTGTCGGGTACCCTTCGAGCGGTTGGGCTGCATTCCTTGCAGACCGCCAATGTCTCAGGAGGACTACGCATGACAAACAAGTGGCGCGCAGGCGCAGTAATGGCGGTGGCGGCCGTGGTGTTCGCGGGCGTGATGGTGTCGTCGCCGCGATTGGGCGCCGAACGCACGACGACGCAGGCGACCCTGGTGGATCCGGCGGTGCTGAGCAGCATGGAGTATCGCCATCTGTCGGTGTTCAGCCGCGGTGGCCGGTCAACGGCCGTGGTGGGTGTGCCCTCGAACCCGACGCTGTTTTACGCCGGCTACACCGGTGGTGGCGTGTGGCAGACGACCGACTCCGGCGAAAATTGGACCAATCTGTCAGACGGATATTTCGAAGCCGGGTCAGTGGGTGGCATTGACGTGTCGCTCTCAGATCCGAACATCATTTATGTCGGCACCGGGTCGGCGTGTCCGCGCGGCAACGTGTCGCCGGGTGTGGGCATGTACAAGTCGAGTGACGCGGGCAAGACGTGGTCTCACGTCGGACTCCGTCAGTCGGGCACGATCGGTCGTGTGCGCGTGCATCCGACCAACCCCGATGTGGCGTGGGTCGCGGTGCTCGGCAACATGTTTGCGCCGAGCGAAGAACGCGGCGTGTTCCGCACGCAGGACGGCGGCAAGACCTGGCAGAAGGTGCACTACATCAGCAATCGCACGGGCGCCGTGGACGTGGCTCTCGACCCGAAGAATCCGGACATTCTGATCGCGGCGATGTGGACGACCGAACGCAAGCCCTGGACGATCGAGTCGGGCAGCACCGAAGGCGGCCTGTTCCGGTCGACCGACGGCGGCACCACATGGACGAAGCTGGGCGGCGGCCTGCCCGACAAGGTCATGACCGGTCGGATCGGCGTTTCGATTTCGCCGGCCAACCCGAGTCGGGTCTACGCGCAGGTCGAGGCGGGTGGCGACCTCGGTGGCGTCTACATTTCGAACGACGGCGGCCTGGCCTGGGAGCGCGGCTTCACGGGCCGTGCGTTGCAGCAGCGCGCGTGGTACTACACACATATCTACGCCGACCCCGTGGACGTCGACACCGTGTACGGTCTCAACGTCGGGGCGTTCCGCTCTACAGACGGTGGCAAGACGTTCGGTTCGGCCGGCATCCAGTCGCATAGCGACTATCACGACATCTGGATCAACCCCACCAACAACCGCACCATCATCGTCGGCAACGACGGTGGTGCGGCGATTTCGACGGGGGAGGGCTGGTCGGGCCAGGACAATCAGCCCACGTCGGAGATGTATCGCGCGTCGGTGGACAACCGCTACCCCTACTGGGTGTACGGCGGGCAGCAGGACAACAGCACGATTGGTGTGCCCAGCCAGGGCAACGCCGATCCCTACGCGGTGGGTGGTGGTGAAAGCGGCCATGTGGCCGTGGACCCGCGCAACCACAACGTGAACTACGCCGGCAACTACGGTGGTGCCATCTCTCGTGTGGATCGCGGCACCGGCGTGACGGAAAACGTGCGCGTGTATGCGGACTCGCAAACCGGGCAGCGCGCGGCGGACATGAAGTACCGCTCGCAGTGGAATGCACCGATCCGGATCTCGTGGCACACGCCCGACGTGGTGTACACCACGTCGCAGGTGGTGCATCGCACGACCGACGGTGGCATGAACTGGGACGTGATCAGCCCGGACCTTACGCGCAACGACAAGCGCCGCCAGCAGTACTCGGGCGGTGAAGGCATCACGCGCGACAACACCGGTGTTGAGGTCTACGCCACCATCTTCGCGTTCGAGGAATCCCCAACGACACCGGGCCTGCTCTGGGCGGGCAGTGACGACGGCCTGGTGCATCTGTCGCGCGACAACGGCAAGACGTGGACGAACGTGACGCCGGCGGATTGGCCGGAGGGCACGATTAATACCATCGATCCGTCTGAGCACGATCCGGGCCGCGCGCTGGTCGCGATGCACCGGTATCGCATGGGCGACTTTACGCCGTATCTGTATCGCACGGATGACTACGGCAAGTCGTGGACGCGCATCGCTGATGGCACCAACGGGATTCCCGACTCGCACTTCACGCGCGCGATTCAGGAAGACCCGAAAAAGAAGGGGCTGATTTATGCGGGCACCGAGTTCGGCATGTATGTGTCGTTCAACGATGGCCGCAACTGGCAGCGCTTCCAGCAGAACCTGCCGGTGACGCCGATCACCGATCTGCAGGTGTTCCGCAACGACCTGATCGTGGCTACGCAGGGGCGCGGCTACTACATCATGGACAACCTGTCACCGTTGCAGTCGTTGGCGCCGACGGCCACCACGCCGTCCGCGATCTTGTTCAAGCCGGAGGATGGCTTCCGTCAGGGTGGCCGACTGCCGACCATCCAGTACTGGTTCCGTGAGAAGCCGACCGCACCGGTGCAGGTCGAAGTACTCGACGCGGCCGGCACGGTGGTGTGGACGGCCAGCGGTGAGCCGGGTGACCGGCCGTTGCCGCCACCTCCGGGTGTGGCACCTGCGGGCCGTGGTGGCGCGCGTGCCGGCGGCGGTGGTCGAGGCGGCGGCGGTGGCCGGGGCGGACGCGGTGGTTTTGGTGGCGGTGGTGGCATCACCGCGTTTCAGGGGATGAACGCGGCGACGTGGAACCCGCGCCTGCCGTCTCCCTATTCGGTGCCCCCCGGGATCGTGATGTGGGGCGGAGGCGGTGGTCAGGGGGCCAAGCTCAAGCCCGGCACGTACACCGCGAAGGTGACGTCAGGCACGTGGACGGCGACACAGTCGTTCAACTTGTTGCCGGATCCGCGGTTCCCGGCAGCGACGCCGGCGCAGTACGACGAGCAGTTCACGATGACCGTCGACATTGGTGCGACCACCAAACGTCTGTATGACGACCTCGCACGCATCCGTGGCGTCAAGGCGCAGTTGGTGGAACACATCAAGACGGCCGGCGCCACCAGTAACGCCGGCAAGGCCGCGCAGGCACTGCACGACAAGCTCTTTGAGAGCGAGAGCGTGCTCACGCAGGTGCAGGGCGAGGGCGGCCAGGACTCGCTCAACTTCCCGGGACGGCTCGACAACCAGTGGGTGGTGCTGTACGGCAATGCCTCGGGTGCCGAGCGCTGGCCCGTGCGTGGCGTGATCGAGCGCTACAACGACTTGCTGCCCGAGACCAACGCGTTGTTTGCGGCCATCGAGACGGCGCTGACGACCGACCTCGCGGCGTACAACAAGGTCGCCACCGGTGCCGGGCTCACGGCGGTGGTGATTAAGTAAGTTCAGGGTTTCGGGTGCTGGGTGTGAACCCAGCACCCGGAACACTGTGCGCCGACCGGTATACTGACAAACGCCCATATGGATACGCTCAAAGACCAGATCCGTCATGTGCCCGACTTCCCGAAGCCGGGCATTCTGTTTTACGACATCACCACGTTGATGAAGGACCCGGCCGGGTTCAAGTCCGCACTGGACGCGATGGCCTCGGCCTACAGCGTCGGCAGCGTGGATCTGGTGGTGGGCATTGAGAGTCGCGGCTTCATCTTTGGTGCAGCCGTGGCGGATCGCATTGGTGCCGGCTTCGCGCCGGTGCGCAAGTTGGGCAAACTCCCGTCGACGACACGTCGCGCCAGCTACGCGCTCGAATACGGCAACGATGCGCTTGAGATCCACGAGGATGCGATCAAGAAAGGTCAGCGCGTGCTTGTGGTGGACGACCTGCTCGCCACCGGCGGTACCGCCGCGGCGACCGTCGGACTGGTCAAGGCACTGGGTGGGGACGTCGTCGCCGTGCAGGTGCTGATCGAACTGCTGGCGCTTGGCGGTCGAGCGAAACTCGTCGACGAGCGTGTGCACGCGGTGCTCGCGTACTGACGCTCTCTTATTTGCAGCCGGATCCCTGGCGGCTCGGCGGTCGGCGGCTCCTGCCGCCGAACAGCCCCAACTGGTGCTCGCTCTCGCTGCGCGCCAGTCGGGGCGGCCCGTTCGGCGTCACCCGCGTGCGCCTCGATGTCTGTATGCAGCGCGAGGTATCGTCCGCGGGTATGGTACGGTTCTTCACAGGCGCCCGTAGCTCAGCTGGATAGAGCACCGCCCTCCTAAGGCGGGGGTCGACCGTTCAAATCGGTCCGGGCGCACCACTTTTCATTAATAAATACGGGCTATTTCACGTGTTTTGATTTCTGCCCCGTTTCGCCAAAGTGGTGCTGATGGTGCAGAAATGGTGCAGAGTCACCTCTTCTGGGGTGGCCGCACTTTCGGGGATCCGTGCTTGCGCTTCCGGCACACCCTCCATCCTCAAATTGCAGAACGTGCCCACAGCGCCCGCATGTCACCTGCTGGTGCACCGTCCAGCCGGCCGGTAGCGTCCTGTCGGGCAGGTTCGCCATCATCGCCGTACCGCAACGGCGGTAGGATGAGGGCATGCGGCTGGCCCTGAACTGCCGTTGTGGGCCACGCTGGTGGAATCATGGACAACGAAAAACGGCCGGACACCCGAAGGCATCCGGCCGCGTGTGATCGCTCTGGTTGAAACGGGTCAGGCGTCGTCGCCTTCGAGGAACTTATCGACGACGCGCTCAACCACTCCGGCGCGAATCGGGCAGAGCGCCTCAAGGGCTGCGACCTTCTCGGCAAGGGTCCGGGGCTGCACGGTTGCATCCTTCCGGACGAACGCGAGCACCGGCGCTATCGGCTGCCGTGCCTTGTGAGGGGTTACCGGCATCGCGTTTCCTCCAGATAGATGGCGATGATTCTGTCGACGATTCCTGCGAGGTTTGGCCGTGCCTCGCGCAGTTCCTCGAGTGGAGTCAGCCCACGGCCGCGGCGCGCGCGTCTGGCCTTCTTTCCACCCGTCAACACTTGGAAGGGGATCACTGGTGCGGCCTGGCCTCGTTGCAGTGGCAAATTCATGAGGCACCGCCGGTGAGACGCAGGCCGACGGCCACACCCACGAGGTACGCGCGCACGGCCACATCGTCGGCCAAGTCCGTCATCGCAAGATACGGTCCTTCGTCGGCCGCGGTATGACCGACCGCCGCCAGTGCGCGCTCGTAGAACGCTTGGAAGTTCAGATCGCCCTTCATCCTATTTCCGGCGTCTGTCAGTTCGTCGGCATGCCACGCCAACACGCCGCCGTCGTCGATGATGTCTCGGGCCAGCTTCGCGGCCGTGCCTTCGAGGAATGCGCGCCGACCTTCCAGGTTGTCATGTCGCCAGAGTTCCAGCGAATTGCGTGTCCCGGTCTTCATCGTGCACCCCCAAGTCGGAACCCGACAGCCAGGCCGAACAGAAACCCGATGTTTCGATTGGCGCTGGCGACCTGAGTCACGGCGTCTTGAGGGAATCGGCCGTCTGTGCGCTGTGATTCCTCGCAGAAATCGGTGAGGCGATCCCACAGTTGCATCTCGTCCGGGTGCTTCGCCAGCAGCAGCCGTTCAACCGGCTGATTCAGGGCTTCACCGTCGTTCGCGCCGAACACACCCAGACCAAAGGACATCGCTGCCGGCGCCGCTTCGCGTTCCACCGCTTCGAGCATTTCGAGCATGTAGGTCGAATCGTGATGCTCGGCGGTTTCACGCAGAAGTTTCAGCAGGGCAGATTCGACGGCCGGCTGGCGTTTCTTTGTGCGGGGATCGCTCATCGGGCACCGCCCAAGCGTCGGCCGATTGCGAGTCCAAGGAAGTAGCCCGCATCGCCGTGGGTGTAGGCGACAAGGCCGGTGATGCCGTCGGGGATGATATCGACCGGGGGCTGTTGCTGCATGAGGTACTCGTTGAGCGCCTCAGTCTGTGTGTCAACCTCCGGATGTAGGGACGCGACAATTCGACAGATGGCCTCCGTCACGTCGCTGCCGGCGACATCCCGGACGGCCATCTGGAGCAAGAGCTTATCGGCCTCGTGTTCTGCTGCGTCGATCGTGGCGCCGATGTTCGTTTCACCCAGGTCGATATGGGCCTCGATTGTCTTACGGAACTGGCTGCCGCGCGTGTTGGATTTTTTCGTCGTCATGGTGTCGGTCCTCTCTGTCAGGGAAAGGCCGACGGGCTGATAATAGGTGTCAGCCAGTCGGCACGGGTACAGCGTGCTTGCGGGTTAGGTGCGCTTGCGGGTTACAGCCCGCTTGCGCGCCGCCTTGATTGAGCCCCGCCGTTCCAACCACTCTCGCACTGCCATCTCGATTTGTAACGTGACAGGGATTCCCTCCAACTGTCGGACTTCTCGCATTGCGTCGAGCAGATCGGTGTTCAGCCGGAGCGCGGTTGTCTCTTTGGGACTCATCGGGCGCAGTATAGGCACTGTATAGACGGTATGTCAAATCACCCCAGTTGACGCTTTCACCAGGACGGAAGTACGACGAAGAATCCAAAGTACCTGTTTTCTAACCACTTCGGAACCTTACATACGCGCCGGGCCGACAGGACAATCAAAAAGGAATGTCATCATTGCCCGCCGCGGCTTCGACGGGCTGTGGCTTTCGCGTGGGGGCTGCGGTCTGTGCCGGCTCCTCGATGCGAATCGCGGCCACGCGCTTGCCCTGGTAGTCCACCTTTGCCGTGACAAGCTTGATGCGGCCTCCCAGCCAGTGGTCGGTGTCTGAGCTGCCGAGAATGTCCGTAATGGCGTTGGCGTTCGTCTTGTTCAAGATGAGCCCTTTGTCCTTGCCGACGAAGTAGACGATGAGGCGCGAATCCTCCCCGACGGTCTCGAGGGTTACGTTGGCGATGGTCACGGTTGGCGTGCCGGTGCCGATGTCTGATGCGCGGAGATACTTGCTGGGGAAGGCGTCATTGACGTTCATGTGTGTGCTCCTGTATTTGGGTTACGGTCAAAGGCAGAAAGTTCGCCGGCATCGGCCAAGGGTTCGGCACTCACGCCGCACCACTGCGTCGTGCAGCCCGGCAGTATTTGCATCGCGACGGCCGCGGGTAGCGTTTCGTGCGAAACCACGCTTGATCGTTCGCTGTCAGGGTGAACGTGTCGCCGCACGCAACACACACACGGTCCTCGTCTGGGGCCGGGGCCTTTACCACCACCACAGCCACGGCACGGAGGCCACGCGGGAAGTCTCGATCGGGTGTAAAGGTGACGATCGCGCCAGGCTCAGGCAAGTCGTCGACGCAATCGTGGACGTGCGCGTACCAGCGTTCCCACTGGTCGAGGTCACGAATGAAGGCGTTGGACGCAAACTGGTTTTCAACGATGCCACGCATAGGCCTGTCCCTCACTTCGGTTGTCATCAATGCATCACCCGTGCACTCGTCGCCTTGGCGACTGGTGGCGGGGCCGGTGTGGTGGGCCGCTTGGCCCAGTACTGCTGCACCAGGTTCCCGAGCACCCCGCACACCAGGCCGAACATCACGACCGCGCCGACGACGCAGCCGAGTAGAAACGCGAGTACTCCGATCAGGAATGTCGTCATCAGTACCCCGCCAAGGCGAGCTGTTCGCCCATGTGCTGCACGGTGACCCTTGCCAGCTCGCGCCCATCGGCCTGAATCACCAGCGGAGTCCTGTTCATTCGGCCGCCGCCTGATGCGGAGGCGCCGCTGTGAGACATCAGGCCCGCCGCAATCTCCCCGGCCAGCTCATGCCCGCCGCCCTGTGGGATAACCGCTTCGTTACCGTGCAGGTTCACCCGACGCTGTTTGCCGAAGTTCAAGAAGTCCAGACCGGGCGTGCCCGCGCTGAATCCTCGCAGCCCGCCATCACCTTCGTCGCCGTAGTTTGGCCGTGCGTCAAAGTTCATCGACGCCGGCAGGCCACGAAACGCACCCGCCACGCCCTCAACGGCCTTCACGACGGGGCCTTCTAGCTGCTTCACTAGTCGATCAATGGCCGCTTCGAGCTTGCTGATGGCTTCCCCGACAATCTCCCACTCGCTCTTGACCGCTTCGCCAAACTGGATGCGCGACAAGTCATCCATGCGTTCGCCGTTCTCATCGAGCAACAGGCCCGCGTCAGCCATCTGCTGCAGCATCACGCGGAAGTTTTCAGGAATCTTCGTGCCCGCTGTCAGCGACTCAGAGACGAACTCGTTGAGCTTGCCGGACATCGCGCCAATGTGGTTGCTGAGGTCTTCGCCGCTCAGACGCAGCGTGTCCCAAGCGTTCCAGATTTCAGTGGCCTGTTCGGTCAACCGCTGCTGCTGAAACGCAGGACCGAGCGCGTTTATCTCAATCCCAAGGAACTCTGCGGCCTGCTGCATCTGCTGCCACGTCGGCGTCGATTGCGCCTGCAGGTTCGCCAACTCGCCCCGCATGTTTGCGAGTGCGGCCGTGGCCTCTTCGGTCTTCTTGAACAGGGCCTCCACCGACGCGATCCAGGCGTTGTTTGCGGCCGTGTCCTTCTTGCCGATGGTATTCAGGCCCGCGTGTGCGAGGGCTGCGCCTTCCGCGCCCATCGTTTCCAAGTGGGCGTACAGCGCGGCCACCGTGGGGAACCCGAGCAGCTTCGCGGCCTCTTCCCGGCCCGCCTTCGTGTTGTTCTTGCCGATGTTGCCGATGGCCGACGCGAGTTTGCCCGCAATCATCCCGCCCGCCATTGCCCCGACAGGTCCAAGGAACCCGGCCGCCAGCTTCCCAAACTTGTTCGTGACCTCTTTATCGGTGCCGATCCGCAGGAGGCTGTCATGCAGGGCCATGCCATACCCCTTGCCGATATGCGCCCCGACGGACCCAGCCACGTTGCCGCCGCCCTGAATCGCCCCCACGACGATGTCGCCCAGGCCAGAGATGGATTCCGCAAACGTCGCCGCAAACGCACTCCCGGCCTTTCCTCCGACGGTGCGAATCTCGCCAGTGATCAGGTCGATCTCTGTGCGGACCTTATCGAGCGGTAGGAACTGGCGCTGGTTGCGCCATGTCTCATCAATCCGAGGGGCCAGTGAGTCGTGGAAGTCATCTACCTTGGCTGTGACGCCAGGCAGCACCATGCCCGCCTGACGCCAGTCGAACACCACGGTTTTCAGCCACGCGGCATACGCCTGATTGACCGGCTTGGCATCATCGAGCGTCTGGATCATCCCGGCCAGCTCCGGCGTGAGCGTGGCCCCGGCCTGTTTGAGTTTGAACGCTTCACCGGCCAAATCCGCAAAGGCCCGTACACTGAGCGCTCCCGCCCCGCCAGCAGCCAGCAGCACATTCGCGAGGTCGCGCACTTCCGTCTTGAGTTTTGCGCCCGTGTAGATGGCCGCGGTCTGCTGGATCTGCTCGTTGTACTTCTTCTGTTCGTCGGTGAGCTGCCTGACCGCGCCGCCGGCAGCCTTGGTGGCGGCCTGCGCGACCGCAAAGGCGCGCGCCAGTTCTTCCGCACTGTACTCGCCAGAGGCCTTCATTTGCTCATAGAGCGCCATGGCTTGCGCGGCCGTTTTCTGCAACTCCGCGCGGGTCTTGAATCCTGATTTGGCGGCCCGATCGGCCAGCCCCTCGATCGATACCGACAATCCATTCGTGGCGAACGAGAAATCGATCACGCCATCCGCGCCGGCCTTCGCCTCAGTTCCCACTTGCCACAGGCTCTTGCCGTATTCCGTCAGCCTGAGCGATGGGTCTTTGAGGATGGCATCCTGCCGCTCAATCGCCGCGTGGAAGGCGTCCATGTCGCCCTTGGCGATCATGAAACCTGTACCCAGCGAGATCAGCGTCAGGGTGATGGGACTCTTTGCGAGGGTCAGTATGAACCGCTTGAGCGCACTGTCTGCGGCCGTGACACCGACCCCGGCCGCCGTCCCACCGACACCCATGAACGCCAACGCCGTGCCCGCGCCCTTGATCGCAAACCCTGCGGCCACCAGACCAGGCCCGGCCAAGGCCAGGAACACCGAGAACGCGAGCGCGCTGTCCTGTACCGGTTTCGGTAAATCCTTGAACCACGCGACCAGGTCCTTCACAACTGGGAGCGCGTCATCCTTGACGAACTTCGCCAGGCGCGCAATATGAGGAACCAGCGCCGCGCCGATCTCAATGCCAACATCATTGATGTTGTTCCAGAGGATCGTCATCTGGGCGCTAAACGACTGCATTTGTTTCGTGGCGACCTTCTCCGTGGAACCGCCCGCCGATCGCAGGTTCGCCTCGTACTTCCGAATGGCCTCTGAGTTGCCGAGCAGCGCCAGGGTGCCCGCCAATGTTTCCTCGGTGAACCCGAGCTTAGTCAGCGCGGCCCGCTTCTCTTCGACCGACAGATCCCCGACGGCCGTTTCCATCTGGCCGATGATGTCGGCCATGTTGTTCATCGCGCCGTCCGCGTTGTAGACCTCGATCCCCATTTCTTTGAACGCCGCAGACTGGTTCTGCACGCCGTTCGTGAGGCCTCGGATCGTCGCGTTGAACGTGGTGCCCGCTTGTGATCCTTTGATGCCCTGATCAGCAAACACGGCAAGGACGGCGACACCTTCCTCAAGGTCCATGTTGAGCGACTTCATGGACGCCGCCGCCTTTGTCGTCAGGGCTTCCGCGAACTGTTGCGTGGAGGCATTCGCCATGTTCGCGGACGTGACTAGGACGTCGGAGACACGGACCATGTTTTCCATGTTCGCGACCGCGTCATCCTTGATCGTCAGTCCGAGGGCGCTCTGCGAATCAGCCAGGAGTTCCGTGGCCTTCGCCAGATCAAAATTGCCTGCGGTCGCAAAGGCGGCCACTTTGGGCATCGCCGCGATCGAGGCACCCGCATCCAAACCAGCAGAGGCCAGAAAGTAAAACGCCTCAGCCGATTGGGCCGCAGAGAATGTCGTGGTGCGACCGACTTCACGCGCGGCATCCGACATCTCGCCCCGCATCTCATCGGACACGTCGCCCATGATGGAGAGCGACTTGGTCATGGAGGAATCGAAGTCCGAGAACGCTTTGACTGCGAACGCGCCCATCGCCACGATCGGCAAGGACACCGATTTCGTCAGCGTCCCGCCGAGGTCTTGCATCCCCTGCCCGATCTTCGTCAGGTCAGCCGCAAGGCCCTTATTGGCCTTCTTCGCTTTCTCGATTTCGCGCAGGTGGACTGAAGCGTCTGTGACCAGCTCCAGAACAGCGCGTGCAATTTTCGTCGTGGCCATGAGAGTCCTCGTTTCTTCGTCGTGAACCGGATGTGCCTACCGGCGCTTACGGCTGCGTGTGGTGGCGGGGTGTGCGGCCTTCGTCGCCACGCGCTCACGTTGGAGTGTCGCGTAGACGCCGACGATCATCAGGCGCTGTGAGGCGGTGAGCTTGGCGAGTACCGGGCCTGGTGCGTCCACGATCATCGCGCACACCTGCGCGAGCAGGGTGTCAGCCTCTGCGGCTTCCGTCTCTGATTGGGACTCAGCCGCCTCAAGTTCCTGCAGCCGCTTCGCGATCTGCGGATACTTCAGGCGTTGGAAGGGCGTGAGTTCGCGCGGGTCGCGCAGCTCGTACTCCGACTTGTCGATCGTGATGCTGTACTGACGCTGGATTTTCGTATCGATCGTGAGAATCGTTTTTGACATCGGAATGACTCCTATTCGTTTCCTTTAGTGGGTGTGGGTGTGACGCTGCCGGATCGGGTGAGGGACGTCGGCAGGTGGGGTGTGCTCAAAGTAGTAATGGATCAGCCGGTGCCGGTCTGCAGCACGCAGGCTCTCTAGGACCGCAGTCGGCGCCTTGACGATCGTCGCGCACACTGAAAAACAGAGTGCCGCGTAAGCCTTGACCTGTTCAGGGGTGGGGCACTCAATGGATTCCAACTCTTCCATTTGGGCGCCACGGCGACGAAGGTCACGCAGCTCGTGGAACTCCATGTCGTTGAGGTCACGCAACTCGTAGGATGTGCCGTCAATCGTGACGCTCAGTGTCTCGGGTCGCTGAGTGGATAGGTGCATCAGTGGTTCTCGCTGAAATATTTAAAAACGGTGAACGAAGTGGCAGCCGTGGCGTCTCATTCCCACGGCTTTCCGTACTCCCGAACATTGGAACGCCGATTGAGCCAGCGTGACCGTGGCGGGTCACGGTCGTAGTACGCGAGTGGTGGTGGTGGATCAGACGTCTGTGTGCGGCGCTGTTGCCACCACGCCACCACGCGCCGCCAGAGCCGCAGGGTCACACGCACGGCGGATACCGCAACCTTTCCAACCGCAGGCAGCGTTCGACATCATCCGCACGGAGTGCGACCGGTCGCCGCACTTGCGCACCTGGGTCAGCCGCAATCGGCACCAGGGACAGCTCGAAGGGTTCCCAATCCACCGCCATCCGAATCGGGATGTTGGCTTTCGTGGGCACGTCCTGGTAGCGATGGACTCTGTATCCAACGCTGACGTTGCGGATGATCTTGTCCAGCACGTCGAGCCAGATCGGTTCAACGTCGGCACGACGGGAGAACCGAATCCGTGCGCGGCCTTCGTTGGCCGACAACACGACGGACCCTTCCACCACCACGCCGATCACGTCCGAGATGGAGTGACTGGCGTGGGCGTTCAGCACAGGCGCACTCTTGTTGAGCCGGTCGAGCCGCACGTGTTGCGGGTTGAGGCTGAGCTGTTCATTGAACAGGGTGCCCGTGGCATCACGCCGCAGGACCATAGAGCCGGCCGTGGTGAAGACCACCGCGGTGGACCGATCCGCCTTGTCAGGGCGTTCCAGCACCGCTCGCAAGTGCAACGAGGGGAGAGGGGAGTCCGCTCTCATGCGCGGCCTCTTCCGCTCATCAAGGCGCCCGCCCGACGCATGGTGCTTTCGTCCATCAGGGAGATCGGCCAGTCCAGCGCATCAGTGCCGGGCAGCGTGGAGGGCACACCGAGCGCGGTGGTGTGGCGGGTTTCGCGTTCGATGGCACTGTCGATCTCGCTTTCCGCTGTCCGCAGCGCCTCGAGCACGGGCCGCAACTGTTCAACGTGGGCCTCCAGGCTGGCATGACGCGCCACCATCACCGACCGGAACTTCTGCCGGGCTGTGTGCGCCATCGCTTCCACCTCCGATCGCGCTTCGAGCGCTTTCCGCTCGTAGTTCTTCACGACCTGCTGGTTGACGCGCTCACGGTCGATCGCTCTGAGAAGGTCGTCATCAGACGCCGTGCCGGACGCGACTTGCTCACTGAGCGTTTCGACCGCCCGTTTGTCGTCTGCGCACTTCCTCTGGATGTCAGCCAGGGCCGCGTCAGCGTCGGCGAGCTTCTGTTCGACCTTTGCGAGTTCCGGGGTGACGTCGCGCAGGGTGAGGGTTCCGACGTTTTCGGGGATGTCGCACGCGATTCTGTATTTCATTGGTGATGTCCTTTGTTGGTGAAAGAGCCGCGAGGGGGAATCCCCCGGCGGCCCAGAGTGAAGTCAACCGTTCGACGCGTCGTTCGAGTGCGCCTGTGTTTGCGGCCACGCGATCCGCCATGCCGTCGAGCTGCGTGTGCACTGCCCGCATGTCGAGTTCTGCCGCGGCCGTTCGAAGGCCTGTCGGCAGTGGGTCAAGCCACACGTGGCCGCACTCATGCAGCACGGTGCGCCAGACCTGTTCATCAGAGCGATCCCCCGCGATCAGAACGATGCGGGGCTTGAGCGGCGCCGGCAGACCCCCGGTCCAGCCCAACGTCTCCCGGCCGGTCGCCAGGAACATCGCGTGTGCCAGCACGAACACCCGCGCGGGTGTGGGGAGCGCCTCCAGAGCGGCCGCCACGACGGGCAGCAGCGCCGTGTCGCCGTAGAACTGCAAGTCCTCCGGCACGACCGGAGCGGGGCTCTGCAGGCCTCCAGACTCAGCCCAGTCGAGCAGCCGCTGACGGGCCGATGGCGTGGACAGGAGTTCGTACCGCAGCCACACGGCGAACGCGGGTGTACACAACTCCCGATAGCTCACGCGCCCACCAAGGGCCGCGTATCGGTCCTCCAACGTCATCGGGCCGTCCAGGTATGTCATGCGGCCTCCTGGTCGTCGTCGCCGTCCGCGCCACGCTCAGACAACTCCGTCAGCGCAGCGTCGATCTCAGCCAGCAGGAACACCTTGACCTGAGCCGGGCTCCCGAGAGTCAGCACCCGATCGGCCACCGCGTCAGGAATCCGGCGCAGCCGGGCCTTCACCGCGTTCGCGCAATCCTCGAACTCGCGTTCCACTTCGGCCACTTCAACGAGTTCGCCGCGACGGACCAAGATTTCCAGTTCGAGCTTGTCGGCTGATGCGTTCGCTTGCCGCGTGCGCGCCTCATCCAGGGATCCTCCCTTGCGATCAAGCAGCCAGGGCAGCACGACCGAGAGGTCGAGGATTGTCTGGTTGCCGCGGCCGTTCCCTGTTTCCATCACCGGGCAGCCCTCAGCGATGTATTTCGAGACGCGATCGGGCGTCGTGCCCAGTAGTCGCGCCAGGTCGGTCCGACGCACGGGAAACGTCTTCGGCTTCACTGCCGGACCTCCAGTGAATCAACAACCCTGACAAAGGGACACTTAGAATCTGTCGGGATCTTGCGCGTTCGTTCACCCGTTAGGTAGGAAGCGTCGGAAGGACCCATGGCACCCGGGGGGGGGCACCCCCTCGCGTCACACACCGCCGCGTTGATCAGCGCGCGGATTGTTTTCTGATCGGCCTGCAGCTTTTGGCGGTTGTGGTTGAGAGTTTGCAGGTGCGGGAATCGTTCAAAGATTTCCGCAGTCCGTCCCGTCTGAATTTCGGCGTCCGAAATCCGGTCCGGATTCCCCCCTCTAAAGAGGGGGGGGAATCCTCCGGACTGTGGCCGGATTGGACTCCGGACTGACTCCGGACTAATGGCTTTACTGAGCATTTTTTCCGGACTCCGTGTTAAATAGGTTTGAACTCACACCGGACTGGTGGCCGGACTGCACTGGACTGGCCGGATTCGGCACGCTCCATGTGCCTCGGTCTTGTCGTGCGAGACCGAGCTTTTCGAGTGACTGAAGGGCTCCAAAGATCGTGGTGCGGCCTACGCGCCCGCGTAGGCTGTCGGCCATCTCTGAGGCCGTCGCACGGCCAACCATGCGCAGTTCACGGAGCACCTGTTGGGTCTTGATTGAGAGTTCACTCTCAGTGCCGGCGGGTAGCACCCGATCCGCGTCATCAAGGACCGCAGAGCCGCACTCAGGCACTGTACGGAAGCGGAATACCCGGGGTGCTGGTGGTTCGCCGTCGCGCATCTTGTCGATTCTCAAGACGCGCTGTTCACCCTCATCCTCGAAGAACGCCAGGCAATCCACACCAGCACGGAACGCACCCGATCCACGCTCAGAGGATGTACTGCGGTTTGTATGGTGGACGAGAAGCACAGCCGCATCACCCAGGTCGCGACTGAGACGGGCCCCACCATTGAGCGCCGCGCCAACTGCGTTCGCGCTGTTCTCGTCCAGGTCGCCCAAGGCGCGCGCGAACGTGTCACCGAACACCGCGTCAACAGGGCCGCCGGCTGCTGTCACCGCAGCACGCAAGGACGCCGGATCACCCAACTGCAGCGCGTCGATCACAATCAACCGCTGCATGTCGTCATCTTCAAGACCGAACGCCGCACACAAAGCGAGCAGTCGTCTCTTGAGGCCTCCGACGCCTTCAAGGGCACAAAGTAGAACGCGTTTTCCCGACCGCAACAGGTCGGCAATCATCCGGAGCACCAAGTACGTTTTGCCGGTGCCGGACGCCCCGACCAGGGCAGTGATGCCCCCACGGACCAGCATCGGCCAGTTGGGATGGAGAGGCTCCGGGTCGGTCGAGTCGATCAGGTCGAGACCTGTGCGCACACGGAGGATAGATCGTGGTGTGGCGTCCTGCAGGTACGGACTGAGGGTATCGAGTGCAGCCTCCGCTCCAGAGGTGGCCGCCGTCTCGTGCGCTTGCCGCAGTGCGGCCATAAACGATCGGGCCTTGGCTTTGCGGACGATGATTCCAGCGTAGGCGCCCGCGTTTGCTGCACGCGGTACGCCGTCTGTCATTGCCGCGATGTCCGCAGGGCCGCCAGCCTCTTCAAGGGTGCCAGCCTCACGGAGCCGTGTGGTGACAGTCCGCAGGTCGATCGGCTCACCAGCATCGGCCAGATGGAGCATTGCGCGCCAGATGACATCGTGTCCGAGTCTGAAGAAATGCGCCGGCAGGATACCCACCGCGCGCGCATCCATAAGCCGCGCCGGGTCGATCAGGACCGCACCGATCAAACTCCGCTCTGCTGGGAGGTCGTGCGGGGTCACAGAATCGGTCATCGCTGACCCAACTCCTGTTGGTCGGCTTGGTGCACGAGCTGCCAGACGCGCTGGAACGCGAGCGGGTTGTCTTCACCAATGTGTGACAGCGCGGCCAGGTGCTCGTGGACGTCGGCGTCACCTGATCGCCCGACGGCGACCACGGCATCAGCCAGGACGCGAGCGGGAGAGACGGTGGGTGTGTTGTTGGGGTAGACTGCTTCCATGTCGCGTGACCCTCCAGTCACCGGCATTCGGGCTCACCGCTTGCCACGGTGGGCCTTTGCCGTTTCAGGCGCCGGTTAGGCGCGATCCCCCGACGACTGCTCTGTGTGTGGCATCGGCCGAAACAGGTCAGCCTCATCCAACACAAGCGCCCGAGCAATACGAGCGCGCCAGCCGCGGCCGGCCACGCGTCGTTGGTTTTCGATGGCTGAAATATCCTGCGGGCTGATCCCGGTCATCGCTGACAGCCGAGTCTGCGTGACTCCCCGTCGCTTTCGTTCGACTTGCAACTGCAGCATCCTGCCTCCTTCGTGTTTCCCCGAAAACCCTTACGGCCTACATGGTGAGAGCCGCGCCGATTTCTGGCCTACGAAATTGCCTACGCCTTATGGCGAGTTCCCCACGTATCCAGCCTGCAGCCTGGTGGGCAATTTCGTTCGACGGAATAGCGGCTTCTGGTCACCGAGTGCGCTGTGTGTTTGATTTGGTGCCGCCAACCACACGGTCAGCCAGCCAGGCGTCAAGGTCGGCGACGCGGTACCGGATCGATCGCCCGATGCGCACGTACAAGGGACCGTCACAGCGACCGACGCGGGCAGCGCGGAGGTACGCACGGGTTGTGCCGGAATAGGTCGCCGCGTCCGGTTCGCGGAGTGCTACGGGAGTGACAGCGGAGGATTGGTGTTTATCCATACCGCGATAGTGTGCCGCTGTGGTATGGCCGTTCACGTTGACGGAACCCTCTGTAATTGAGGGGGGGATTAAATCAACGTTCCCGCTTCTGCCCGATGATGCGCGGGTCTTTCCACTCAGGGTGACGTTCGATCGCTCGTCTGGCTGCACCCGCAGCCTGGGCATTGGCTTTAGGCACTGGAAGGCTCACCGCACGATAGACCGCTTCGAGCACGCGCGCGTATGTGCCGTCGGGGGCTGTGGTCAGTTCGATTCCCGCCATCGCCAAGGTCGTGCCGATGCCCTCTTCGAGAAAGACACGGGGATAGTCCACAGGGCGGCCAGGGTGCCGGAACTTCAACGGGTAGTAGCGCCCGATCACCAGGCCGCGGAAGGCGTCAACGGCCTTTACCAGGGCATCCCGCTCATGGGTCAATTCCTCGAGTGGGCCGCCGGCGCCGTGCGGTGCGCCTGGGGTTGTTGTCGTCAACCACTGCTCGAACTCATCCAGCCGATCCTTTGCTCCGGGTGCCCACGCCTTGAAGGCAGCAGCCTCCGCGGATTCTGTCGCGCCGAATCCGAAGTGGTCCGATAGGTATTCGGCAATGTCGAGGTCGATCTCAACCATCAGCGCGTCGAGGGCCTCTCTGGTGAGTTCCGTCTCTCGCTGCGCGATCACCTTCCGGATCTCGCCTGGGTCCGGCCGGCTGCGACCCACAGTGTGCTCGGAGGCCATCAGCGCACCAACACCGCCACCGCCGCCGCCTTGTGCTCGGGGGCAAGATGGCTGTACCTGATCGTCATCTTCAGATCGGCATGACCCAACAACTCACGCACGGTGTTCAGGTCGATTCCCGCTTGCACGAGCCGACTGGCGAAGTGATGCCGCAGATCGTGAAATCGGAATCCGTCGATCTTCGCGGCCTTGAGCACCTCCGTGAACGCGGTCTTGACATCAACCAGCGGCGCGCCGTCCACACCCGGAAACACGTAGGCGTCAGTACGGACACTGCCCGGCCGCCACACCTTGAGCACCATGGCGATCTCCGAGTTCAAGGGGATCACGCGCGCCTTCCCGCTCTTCGAGGTCGTGACGGTGAGCAGGGCCGCCCGGAGGTCGACGTCAGCCCACTTCAGCGCAAACAGTTCGCCACGCCGGCAGCCTGTGTGGAGCGCCGTGAGCACCAACGGGTGCACGTGGTCGGTGTAGACGCCGAAGGCGGGGAAGGTGTCATAGCCGCGCGTCTGGCGCCACTGGTTCGCCGTCTCTCGTGCTTGTCGCCGCTCCTCGTCGCGCGTGGTCAGTGCCGCTCGGAGTCGCGTCTCTTCGTCAGGGCTCAAGTACCGGACGATGCCCGTGGCATCAACCTTTGCGGCTTTCACGTCGGCCATCGGATGGTCGGTGATGAGTTTCCATTCCTTCGCACGAGAGAATGCACCACGCAGTGCGGACAGGTCACGGTTGACGGTCGCAGCCGTCACACCCGATCGCTTGCGGATGGTGCGCCACCGTTCAATGCTGAAGGCGTTAAACTCGGTCAACGGCAAGTCGAGAAACTCCGCAAAGGTGACGCGAAGCCGAGCCACCATTTCCGCGCCAGTCTTCAGGTGCTCGGATGCCCAGGGTTCATAGTGGTCGGTCAGGTAGGCGCGCCACGTCAGGCGTTTGGTCCGACGGCCGTGGTGGATATCCCGCCGGGCCTGTGCCGTCGCGGCCCCATGGGTCAGCATCACGTCGTCGGCCATCAGGCCGATGGCCTTCTTCGTGATGCCGCTGAGCATCGCTTGTGCCGTCTGGCGCGCCGCCTCGGGTGTGATCTTCTTCACCGTGCCGAGGGTGCGCCAGGTGCCGCGCGCCTCCTGCACGAGGTAGCTCGCGCCTGTCGGACGGCACCGCAACACAAAGCCGGTCAACTTCACGTCGCGTATGTCGACGTTCGTCTTCGGCAACTTCCGCAACAACTCCGGGCCAATTAACGCGCGCATATCGCCTCCGTGCGAAAATGGTGCAGACCTTGAATCCGTAACCCTGAAGCTGGCACCGTCTGCCGCTGCACCATCCGATGGTGCAAAAATGGTGAAAATCGGATCATAATCCGTCACCCGCCAACACACACAGTACCACGACTGAAAACGAGCATGTCACGGGGGGTCTATGACTTACGGGAGATGGGGTGTGAGGGCGGGTGTTGGCAAATGGTGCAAAAATGAGGCTCCTAAGGCGGGGGTCGACCGTTCAAATCGGTCCGGGCGCACCACTTTTTTTCGTGAATTTTTGTGGGCGCTCGGCGTCAGCGGGTCCTGCCGCCGAACAGCCCCATCTGGTGCTCGCTCTGGCTGCGCGCCAGACGGGGCGCCCCGTTCGGCGTCACCCGCGTGCGCCGAGATGTCTGTGATGATGCGTGCAATGACCATGAACGTTCGTCCCGCAAGCACCGAAGACATCCCGGATATGCACCGCGTGCGAATGAGCGTGGTTGAGAACGCGTTGTCAGACCCGGCGTCCGTGCAACCGGAGCATTACCGCACAATGCTGCTTGAACGCGGACGCGGTTGGGTGGCTGAAGTGGATGGTCGCATCGTTGGCTTCGCCGTTGCCGACCTGTCGCGCTCCAACGTGTGGGCGCTCTTCGTGGAGCCCGCGCACGAGGGGCGCGGCCTCGGTCGCACATTGCACAGTGCGATGCTGGACTGGATGTTTCAGAGCGGCACCGAACTGGTGTGGCTCAGTACCACGCCTGGCACGAGGGCCGACAGGTTCTATCGTGCCGCCCAGTGGGTCTGCACCGGCGCCCACGGCCCTGATGAGGTCCGCTTCGAGCTATCGCGAGCCGCGTGGGAATCCCAGCGCAGGGACTGAGCGCGGTGGACGGGCGCTCGGCGTAGGCGGGTCCTGCCGCCGAACAGCCCCATCTGGTGCTCGCTCACGCTGCGCGCCAGACGGGGCGGCCCCGTTCGGCGTCACCCGCGAGCGCCGAGGTGTCGGTGCGCAGGTCGAAGTGACAGGGAGCATGGAGGCTACGAGCGGAGGACCGCCAAAGTGGATGACTGCAACGGCTTCGCAGCCATCCACGACGGATGTCGGGTCTCGAGCCGTGGCAAGTCCTTGTCTGTCAATCCAATGCAGCGGATCGGAGCCTTCAGTGCGATGTGTATAGCTGCGTGTTGTCGCAGCCATACAGGGCGCTCGGAACTATCCACAGGACTTGACCCGGAACGGATCGTGGCTATCATGTGCAAGTTCAAGGAGTTGGCGGAAGGCTGGCTCCGTTCGGCCCCTGTATGGCTGCAGGGGCTCGTTTAGCGGTCTACTCCAAGAGTAGTTAGCCGGGCAGGAGCAAAATGGCCAGATCGCTGACGCTCATCATCGGCGTGTGCGTCGTCCTGTGCGGCTGTACCGCGCCCAGGCTGGAGTCGGCACAGCCAGACCGGTGGGTGGAACCGAAAACTGAAATGGCGTTCGTCAAGGTGGAGGCCGGTGCGTTCGTGATGGGCTCACCGGTTGCCGAGATTGGGCGCGAAGCGCAAGAGTCCCAGCGTCCCGTCAGGCTATCTCGATCGTATTGGCTCGGCGTCTTTGAGGTCACCCAACACCAGTGGCAGGCGGTGATGGGAGACAATCCCAGTCACTTTCGAAATCGCGGCGACAGGCTCCCGGTGGAGAATGTCACTTGGTTCGATGTTCACACGTTTCTCGAACGCTTGACTCAGCGCTCGCCCGGCAATCGGTTCCGCCTGCCCACCGAAGCCGAGTGGGAGCACGCCTGTCGTGCCGGTACCGTTACGGCGTACGGTGTGGGCTCGACGCTCAACCGCGCACAGGCGAATGTCGCTGAATCGGTCGAACGCACCGCGGCGGGTGACGGACAAACGATGGCGGCCGGCTCGTTTGCGCCGAATGCATGGGGGCTGCACGACATGCACGGCAACGTCTGGGAGTGGACGGAGGATGATTACTGTCGATACACCGTCGGTCCAGCCGTCGATCCGAGCCCAAAGTGTGGTGCGCCGTTGAAGGTGATTCGAGGCGGCAGTTGGTACTTCGCAGCAGACAGCGCGCGATGTGCACTGCGCTACACCCACCGTCCACAGGACCGCGGATTCAGTCTTGGTTTCCGTGTGGTCCGCGAACCGGCCAGCTCCGAATGAGATCGGCTAACATCGCATGCACCAGACGGCGGCCGCCGTAGTGAGAGGCGCCGCTGGTGATGTCGGCACCATCGGCGGCACGGTTCCAGGGAGCGGCGGAGGTCCCCGAACATTTCGGATGGTCACCTGGGAAGACTCGACACTCGTGATTGACGTCGAGACGCTCCGCGGCCAAACAGGCCGGGCCCCGTCAGAGCAGCACCGATCCTTCGCGAACGCCGCAAAAAATCACGCTGGTCTATCGACAGGTCAAAGAGGGATTCAGTCGCTGAGGCGGTGATCGTTGACACCCGGCACACGCGGGTGACGCCGAACGGGGCCGCCCCGACTGGCGCGGAGCCGAGCGAGCACCAGTTGGGGCTGTTCGGCGGCAGGACCCGCCATGGCCGGGGGCCCGACAGTCCTCGGCTCGGGTCCCAGACAGCCAGTCGGAGCGGTCTGCTACACTGACAGGCGGTAATTTCGCTGGGAGAACGCACAGGACATGAAGGCAGAGCATCGGCACAAACTCAAGCAGAACGACTTCGCGATTCGCGTCGCCCGGGTGACCGAGGTGATGGGGACCTATCGCACCCAGATTGTGGTGGGCACGGTGGCCGTGATTGTCGTGCTGGTGGCGGTGAGCGCCTACACCTGGTGGAGCGGACGGACGGCGGCACAAGCCGACACATTGCTCGCAGTGGCCATGCAGACCTATGAGGCCCCCGTGGTGCCGGCGCCGACGGTGCCCGGTGCGACCCAGCAGGCGGGCACGTACCCGACCGAAACGGCCCGCAGCGAAGCGGCGCTGGCCGCCTTCCAGAACGTCATCACCGAGTACCCGTCCACGGACGCGGCGACGGCGGCGCGTTATCACCACGCGGCGTCACTTGCGGCCATGGGCCGCTACGCCGAGGCGGCCGAGGGCTTTCAGACCGCCATCGATACGGCAGGGGATTCGCTGTTCGGTGCAACCGCCCGTCTGGGCCAGGCTGAAGCCCTCATCGCCGCCGGCGAAACCGACCGTGGCTTGACACTCCTGGAAGGCCTCGCCGCCGACCGCGACGGCGTCCTGCCGGTGGATGGCGTGCTGATGCAGCTGGCGCGCGGTTACAAAAAGGCGGGCAAGCCGGCCGAAGCCCGCACCGCCTTCAAACGCATCGTCGACGAATTCCCCGACTCGTTGTTCGTGCCGCAGGCGCGGACCGAGTTGACGAAGCTCGGATAACTTACAGCCCGAGCTTGTAGGTCAGCAGCTTGTAGACCAGCTTCGCCGCCACGAAGTTCGACGACCAGTGGCCGGGCAGCGGGCACAATTCGACCACGTCACAGGCCACGACCTGCTTCTGCTCGAACGTGCGGCGGAGCAGCGTCATCGTCTCGCGCCAGGCGAGCCCCCCCGGTTCCGGAGTGCCGGTCGCCGGGATCAGGCCAGGCTCGAGTCCGTCGAGATCAACCGTGATGTACACGGGCCCCTTAAGCGCATCCATCACGCGGTCGATCCACTGCGGGTCGTCGCGCATGTTCCAGTCATAAAAAATCGTGGTGTTGAGGCCGGGCAGGGCCTTGACCTCCTCTTCCGAAATGTTACGGATGCCGACCTGGACGATGTGGTCGACGTGGTCGAGGCTGCGCATCATGGCCGACGCGTGACTGTTGCGTTCGCCCTGGTAGCCGTCGCGCAGGTCGGCGTGTGCGTCGAGCTGTAGCACGGTGAGGCCCTTGTACCGCGCGGCCGCGGCCGCCACCAGTGGCGGCGTAATGGAGTGTTCGCCACCCAACGTCACCAGAAACTTCCCATCGTCAAGAATTTCGCCGGCGACGCGACGAATGTGCGCGACGGCGGCGTCCATGGTGCCGTGCGAGAGATCCATCTCCGGCATCGTGAAAATGCCTTTCGGGTGGATGTCGACACCGACTTCCTCGTCCCACAGCTCGACCTGCGCGGAGGCCGCGATGATCTCGCGCGGCCCGAAGCGTGTGCCCGGCATGTATGAGACGGTCTTTTCAAACGGGCAGGGCAGGATGACGGCGGCGGAGTCGTCATACGACTTCGTCTCCGGCAAATCTCCTCCGAAGGTGGGGTTGGGCATCTGGTCGTACTCGGTGGGTTGCGGCATTACTGACTCCGTGGGGCAACGTGTTGAAGAAAGGTGAACTCGGCGGTGGCCGACAGGGTGATCCCGGTCAAGTGGGATTGGGCCACGGCGACGTTGGTCTTGTACCAAAGACTGATGTACGGCGCGTCATTCGCGATGATTTCCTGAATCTGGGCGTACAGCACAACCCGTTCGGGCTCCGAGAGCGACTCGGTGGCCGCATCGATCAGACGATCGACCTCAGGGTTCATGTAGTAGCCGCGGTTAAATCCCGCCGGCGGAATCTGCGCGGAGTGAAACACGCGTCGCAACATGTCCGGGTCGGTGACGCCAACCCACTGCAATGTATAGAGCTGCACGTTGCCGCGGATGACGTCGCCAAACAGGGTGGCGAACTCGTACGACCGGAGGTCCAACGCGATGCCGACTTCCGACAACTGCTGCTGAATGACCGCCGCCTGCAACCGGTAGGCTTCTGCGGTCGACGTCTTCAGGCTGAGCCGCAGACGGGGCAGTGGCCCGTCGCCGTCAGGGTCGGGATAGCCGGCTTCATCGAGCAAGGCGCGCGCCTTGTCGAGATCGCGGGTGAACCTGAACGTGTCCGGATTGTGTGCCCACGACATCGGGGGCACGATGCCCGAGGCCTGCGCTGCGAGCCCTTGTCGCAGGTGGTCTACGATTGCGGAGGTGTCCACTGCGTAGCCGATGGCCTGGCGCAGGCGCCGATCCTGCAGCACGGGGTCACGCAGGTTAAATCCCATGTAGGCGTAGTCGGTGCCGAGTGCGGTCACCACTTGCACGTCGGTCGCCTTCTGCAAACCTGCCACGATGTCGGGCGACAGGTCGTTCACCACCAGATCGATGGACCCCTTCCGCAGTTCGAGCCCGCGCATGGTCTCATCGGGAATCACGCGCAGCACAAGTCCGGCGTTCTTCGGCGCGCCGCGATAGTAGTCCTCAAACGGAGTGAGGGTCGTCGATTCATCAGGAATGAAAGACCCGAGTCGGTACGGTCCGCTCCCGATGGGCTGGCGCGCGGCTTCGATACCGGTGCCTTCGGGTACGATGCCCATCACCAGGTTGATCGGGAACGAGGCGGACGGCTCCGCCAACCGGAACGCGACGCGGCTGTCGTCGAGGATGTCTACAGCCGTCAGTGACCGGTATGCACCCTTGCGACCTGAGACGAAGTCGGGATCGAGAAACCGTCGGAACGTAAACGCCACATCGCGCACGGTCAGTGCGCGTCCGTCGTGAAACGTCACACCCGTGGGGATGGTCACGATGTAGGTGGATGGGTCCGGCCACTCAAGCGACGTGGCCATGTCAGGCACCACGCGCAGGTGCTCATCGATGCGCAGCAGCGAGCTGTAGAGCAACTGATGGATCTTCTGCGACGCTTCGTCAAGTCCGATCGCCGGATCAAAGTTGGTCGGACTGTTGGCCATGCCGACGACGATGATGTCGGGGGGGCGGGGGGCGGATTGTGCGCAGGCGGCAGCGATGAGGGCGATGGCCATCACGACTACTGTGAGCATCCTCCGCCGGGGCAATGTCATCACGACTCAGACTCCTGCTTCAATTGTGCGAGCAGGTTCAGCGCCTCCAGTGGCGTCAGTCCATCGACGTTGAGGCGTCGCAGGCGTTCAACCACCGCGTGTGTCTCTGGCGGGGCCTGAAACAGTCCGAGTTGTGCCTGCGCTGGGGCAGGGGAGCCTGACAGACTTGGTCGTCCCCCACGCTGCAGTTCGTCCTGTTCGAGGGACCGCAGAATTTCGGTGGCTCGTCGCACAACTTGTGGCGGCAGGCCGGCGAGGCGCGCCACCTGAATGCCGTAGGACCGATCCGAGCGGCCCTCGATCACCTTGTGGAGAAAGACGATGTCGTCCTTGAACTCGCGCGCGGCGACATGGAAGTTGATGACGCCCGCGATGCCGTCGGCCAGGTCGGTGAGCTCATGGTAGTGCGTCGCGAAGATCGTCTTCGGCCGCGCACGATCACTCGTCGCGAGGTGTTCCGCCACGGCCCACGCGAGACTGAGTCCATCAAACGTGGCGGTGCCACGACCGATTTCATCGAGGATGACGAGGCTGCGGGATGTGGCCGTGTGCAGGATGGTGGCGGTCTCCTGCATCTCGACCATAAACGTGGACTGGCCGCGCGCGATGTTGTCGGAGGCGCCGACGCGCGCGAAGATGCGGTCGACAATCGCGAGTTTGGCGCGTTTGGCCGGCACAAACGCGCCCGCCTGCGCCATCACCGCGAGCAGCGCCGTTTGTCGCAGGAACGTGGACTTGCCGCCCATGTTCGGTCCCGTGAGAATCACGAGTTGCTGGGTGGTGCCGTTGAGCGAGACGTCATTGGGCACAAACGCGGACGCGACGTTGCGCTCCACCACCGGATGGCGTGCATCAAGCGCCGAAAATTCGTCGCCGTCGTGCACATGCGGCTTGGTGTAGTTGCCGGCAGACGCGGTATCGGCCAGCGCGGCCAGTGTGTCGAGTGAGGCCACGGCGCGAGCGGTATCCAGAATGCGCGGGGCCTCTGTGGCCACCCGCGCACGCAGCGCCTCAAACAACGCGAGTTCCCGCACAGCGAGCCGCTCGTCGGCGTGCAACACCTTGTCCTCAAACTCCTTGAGCGCAGGCGTGATGTAGCGTTCGCCGCCGGCGATGGTCTGCTTCCGGATGTAGTCGTCAGGCGCGTTGGCGAGATTCGCCTTCGTGATCTCGATGTAGTACCCGAACACCCGGTTGTAACGAATCTTGAGCGACGAGATGCCCGTGCGTGCGCGCTCAGCCTCTTCCATCGCAGCGATGGCGGTTTTGCCGCCGCGACTGATGCCGCGCAGTTCGTCCACTTCGGCGTCCGCGCCGTCGCGAATGATGCCGCCGTCACGGGCGACCGCCGGCGGTTCGTCGACGAGCGTCTGCTCGATCAGGTCGCGCAGGTCCACGAGGTCATCAAGTTCAGCCAGCAGGCTGAGCACGAGCGGTGCCTGCAACGGGGCCACCAGGCCGCGCAACTTCGGCAGCAGTGAGAGTGACTGTCGCAGGGCCACCAGATCGCGCGGGGTGGCCGTGCCAAGCGATGCGCGTGCCACCAGGCGCTCCAGGTCGTGCATGCCCTTGAGCAGTTCGCGCACCTTCGCGCGTTCCGTGGAGCGGAAGGCGAAGTCTTCCACGGCGTCGAGGCGATCCTGAATCCGGGCGAGCGCCACCAGCGGGCGAATCAACCACGAGCGGAGCAGTCGGCCGCCCATGGACGTGACGGTGCGATCGAGTTCGTCGAGCAGTGACCCCGCACGTCCACCGTCCACGCCTTCGATGACGTTGAGATGGCGCAGCGTCACTGGGTCGATCAACAGCGCGTCGGTCGTCACACGACGCGAGATCGTGCGCACGTGCGCCAGGTCCACACGTTGTGTGTCGCGGAGGTATCCGACAATCGCCCCCGCGGCCGCCGTGGCTGCCGGTGCGTCCTCGAGTCCGTACCCAGCGAGTGACGCCGTGCGGAGCTGGTCGATGAGCAGCTCGCGTGCACGGGCCGGGTCAAACGACCAGGGCTCCAGTCGGGTCACCCGCGGCGTCACCAGCGGCGGCAGCCACACCTCAACCGGCGCGTCGTCGGCCACCAGCAGTTCCTTGGGCCGCAACACGGCGACTTCAGCGGCGACCGCCGCATCTGCCCCGGGACCGGACCATTCCGCTGCGGAGAATTCGCCGGTGGAGACGTCGATGACGGCCAGGCCCACGCGGTCGGCGCCCGTGCGTCCAATCGCCACCAGGAAGGCCGGCTCACGGGCATCGAGGTACCCGGCATCGGTGAAGGTGCCTGGCGACACAACCCGGGTCACTTCACGTTTGACGAGCCCCTTGGCCTGCTTCGGATCCTCGACCTGTTCACAGAGCGCCACTCGATAGCCGTGTTTGACCAGACGCGCGAGGTAGCCATCCACCGCGTGGTACGGCATGCCGCACATGGGAATGGCGGTGCCGGTCGAGTCCTTCGAGCGCGAGGTCAGCGTGAGTTCAAGCACACGCGAGGCGACGATCGCGTCCTCGAAGAACATTTCGTAGAAGTCGCCCATGCGGAAGAGCACGATCGCGTCGCGGTGTTGGCGCTTCGCGTCGAGGTATTGGCGCATGGCCGGCGTCACGGCCGATGGAGCAGGGGCAGTTGTCACGGGAAGAGTGCGGATGACTGCCGCGAGTATAACATTCAGCGCATGGTCGTTCTGGCGCTCGAAACCGTCACCCCCGCAGGCAGTCTCGCGCTGGTCCGTGGCGAGGCGCCGGTTGTGTCGGTGGTGGGTGAGCCCGGGGTGCCACACGCCGCGCGGCTGCCGCTGGCGCTGGTCGATTTTCTGTCCGCCCACGGGTGCACACTGGATGATGTGGACCGGCTGGTGGTGGTGAGTGGCCCCGGGTCGTTCACCGGCGTGCGCATCGGCGTCGCCTGTGCGCAGGGATTTGCCGTGACGCGCCACTGGCCCCTCGCGTCGGTCTCCACACTCGATGCCCTGGCCGAAGGCTGGCGGCACGCGCGCGCGGCGGACCAACCGCACACTGTGGTGGCGTGTCTCGATGGCATGCGCGGCGAGGTCTTTACCGCGTCGTATGGCTGGGATGGCACGTCGCTGTCGGCCCTGAGCGACGCCGTGGTCGGTGTGCCGTCGGCGGCGCTCCTGGAAGGACATCGCGGGCCGGTGACGATGGTCGGCAATGGGGCGGTGCGATATCACGCGGTGTGGAGCACAGGGCACACCGAGGTGGTGGAGGCCCTTGAGCCCCTCGCCGCCAGTGCCGCGCGCCTGGCCGCATCGCCCGAGTGGCCGCTCGTCAGTCCCCAGGCCCTCCGTCCCACCTACGTGCGTCGGCCCGACGTCGAGCTGGCACGCGACCGTCGCGCGCAGCAGCCGTGATGAGTGTGATTCACGTCCGTCGAGCCGGTGCGCACGAGTCGCTGGCAGCGGTGGCCGCGCTGCAGGCGGAGTCGTTCTACCGTCCCTGGGGGATTGACGCGATCCAGCGCGAGCTGCGCGAGAACCCCGTGGCGCGCCTGTATCTGCTCGAGCGTGTGCCCGGGCGCCTGGAAGGCTTCTGTGCGTGCTGGCTTGTGGCCGGCGAACTCCACATCAACAGTCTCGCCATCAGGCCGGATGCCCGGCGTCAGGGGCTGGCCCAGCGGTTGTTACGCGAGGTGTTCGCCCGGTCGATCGAGGAGGGGGCCGACGCCGCCACGCTCGAAGTGCGGCGCTCGAACACCCCCGCGGTGGCGCTGTACCGGTCGCTCGGATTCGCTGTGGAGGGGGTGCGGAAGGACTATTACGAGCAGCCGCGTGAGGATGCCCTGGTGTTGTGGTGTCGATCGCTCTTGCAGCGACCCCGTGCGGGTGGTAAGGTTCCCGAAGGTTCGGAAGGAGGCCCACATGGCTGACGATCCGGTAGTTCCGCTCTACCAGCAGCTCGAACAGGCGCATCACTCACTCGACGTCGAACTCGCTCATCTGCACGCGTTACCCTACCTCCCGCACGCGCTGCATCTCAAGGAAGTCGCCCTCAAAAAACAGAAGCTCGCACTGAAGGACCGGATGGAAGCCCTGCAGTCCAGCCGCGACAGCGTGTCCGCGCAGCGCTGACCGGCGTACACTCAGTTGTATTGATCTGCGTGCCGTCGAGGCGGAACCCGGGACGGGCCCGGGTGTCCGCCTCGACGGGCGCGGAGATGAGTGGAGTGTCATGCGTATCGACCGTGCCGCCGCCCCGTTTGTGCTGCTGGCGTTGATTCCGTCTGTGGTGCTGGCCCTGGTCGGCTGGTGGCTGGCTGCCGCGGTCGCTCTGGTGCTGCCCATTGGGATCGGACTGTTTTTTCGAGATCCCGATCGCGACGCGTCGCAAGATCCGACTCTTGTACTCGCGCCCGCCGACGGGCGTGTGATCTACACGGGGCCGGCCGATCCCACCGACTTGCCGACTGACCCGACGGGGCGCACCCATGTCTGGCAGCAGATCACGATTTTTCTCTCCGTGCTGGATGTGCACATCAACCGCACACCCGTCTCCGGACGCGTGACGCATGTGGCGTATCAGCCGGGCAGTTTCCTGCCGGCCTACAAATTGGAGTCCGCAAAAAACGAGCGATCGGAGATCTGGTTTGATCATCAGGGCACACCGATCGTGGCGCGACAGGTGGTTGGGATGCTCGCGCGCCGCGTGGTGTGCCGGCTGACGCCCGGCGAGACGGTGCAGGCCGGGGACCGCCTGGGGCTGATGAAGTTCGGCTCGCGGATGGATGTGTTCGTGCCCACGACCGCGACCATTGCGGTCAGTGCCGGTCAGACCGTGCGTGCGGCCGAGACGGTGTTGGCCCGCCTGTTGGTCTCGCCCGTGCAAGAATAGGCCGATGACGGCGTCCCCGACCAGCAGCGATGAGCGCAAAGTGCGGCGCGGCATGTTCCTGTTGCCGAGCCTGTTCACGGTCGGCAACCTCTTTTGTGGCTACGCCTGCATCATGTACGCGATGCGCGGCGACCTGGCGACCGCGGCCCCTTTTATTGGGATCGCCGTGATTCTCGACCTGCTCGACGGGCGCATTGCCCGCATGACGGGCACCACCAGCGCCTTCGGTGTTGAGTTCGACTCGCTGGCCGACGTGGTGTCGTTTGGGGTGGCCCCGGCGGTGCTGGCGTTTGCCTGGGGGCTCTCCGAACTCGGCCGGTGGGGGTGGGCGGCCGGCTTCCTCTACCTGACAGCGGCGGCCATCCGGTTGGCGCGCTTCAACATCCAGACGGGCACTCAAACCGACAAGCGGTATTTCATCGGCATGCCCAGCCCGGCGGCGGCAGGTGTGCCGGCCGCCACCATCTACTTCTACCCGTACCCGCTCATCGGGCCGGCGCAGGCGATGCTGGCGATTGCCGTGGTCATCATTCCCGCGATTCTGATGGTGAGCGCGATTCGCTTCCGGAGCTTCAAGACATTCAATCTCGGATGGGAACGGGGCTACAGCAAGATCATCGCCTTTGCCGCACTGATCGCATTTATCGCCACCGAGCCGCGCATCGCGCTGGTGATCATCGCCTACACCTATCTGGCGTCGGCGTTTGTCGGCATGGCGATCACGCGTCTGCGCGGGCGACGTCCGCTGCCACCGGCAGCCTGATCGTCATCGTCGCGCCACGGCCCGGGGCACTGGTGGCCGCGATGGTGCCCCCGCAGGACTCCACGTTCCGCTTCGCGTTGGCGAGGCCCAGACCAGAGCCGCCTGTCTTGGTCGAAAAGTGTGGCTCAAACGCCCGCGCGAGGGCGTCAGGCGACATCCCCAGGCCCTCATCCGTGACGGAGATCTCCACGTGTGCGTCCACTCGTGTCGCTGCCAATTGCAGCAGGCCGCCGTTGGGCATCGCCTGCAGGGAGTTCTCGACCAGGTTGGTGACCGCGCGAGCCAGCAGCGTCTTGTCGGCGAGCACCGGCGGCAGCGCGGCCGGGACGGAGACCTCGATGCGTGTGTGGTGCGCCAGTCCCACACGATAGGGGCGGACGATGTCGTGCAGCAGGTCGGCGACGACGACGGGAATCAGGGTGGGGGCGGGGTGCGCCGCGAAGTTGGAGAATTCGTTGGCGATCTGTCGCAGGAGCCGCACCTGATTCAGCACGGTGGCAATGCACTGGTCGAAGACGGGGCCGAGAGGACGCTGGCGATCGTCGTGCACGCGCTGCAGATGTTCCGCCGCGAGTTGAATCGGCGTGAGGGGATTCTTGATGTCGTGGGCCACCTGTCGCGACATGTCCGCCCACGCCTTGAGTTCGTGGGCGCGCCCGAGCTCCGCCCGCTGATCGCGCAGCGTCGCCGCCATGCTGTTGAAATCGGTGACCAGTCGCCGCAACTCGTCGGCCGTATCGGCCACAATGCGCACGTCGAGCCGCCCAGAGGCGATCTGGCGTGTGGCGCGTGTCAGCCGTGAGACCGGGTCGGCCACACGCTGTGCGACCCACGCGCCCAGCCCGGCGGCCAGCAGCATGACGCACACGGCACCAAAGAGCACCCCGCGGTTGAGGTCGGAGATTTCGCGTTCGATCTCCTGCTGTCTCGGCGCGAGCGGCACTGACAGCACCGCCTGCCGGCCCAACCCCGGACCGGGCACGGGTGTGGAGGCGACCAGATAGCTGAATGGACCTGCGCGGTGTTCCTCCACGAAGGCCGGGACGCGGTCGAGGACCACGGCGCGATACGCGTGCGCCGGGGTGCGTTCGGGCAGGACGCCCGAGTCGAAGAGGTCGCGCTGACTGGTGGCGCGCAGGCGGGACCCGTCATACACGTTGACGTCCTGGTTGATCACGCGTCCAATCCACACCATCACGTCGTCGGTCACCGGCACCTGCTGGAGGGCGAGCGTATCCTCGAGCACGCGCCGGGCCACCGTCACGGCGTTGATGGCTTCGGTCTCGACATCCGAGCGGAGCTGGTCGCCCATGTACGCACTGAAGGTGAGGGCCAGGACGCCGACGGGGACAATCGCAGTCAAGACGAAGAACAGAAACAGCTTGCGGTAAAAACTTGTGCGGACCTCCTGCACCACCGCCCGCATCGGCGCCAGTGTCGACTGGGTCAGCGGGGCCGCCACGGTGGCACCGGCCAGCAGCAGCAGAAACACGAGGGCGGCCAGCGCGGCGGTTTCGGACAGGCGCGTGAGGTGGTCAAAGGTGGTCGGCACGGGGTAGCCGAGGGCGTAGATGCCGGCGCGGTCGTTCAGGAAATAGACCCGCCAGGCGCCAGCCTCGGTGCTCTGGGTGGTCCAGAATCCCTCGCGGGTGCGTTCGAGGCGTTCCAGGAGCGGCACGTCAATGGACCATGCGCTCGGCCCCGAGGCGAAGAGGGGCAATCGGCTCCAGCCGTACACCACGGTCTGAATCCCCCAGGGACCGTCCGTGGACGACTGCGTGTCCGGGCGCAACACGTCGTCGTACGGATTGCGTGCCGACAGGTAGGGCAGGGCACGGTAGTCGAACACCACGTGCAACACGATGGCGCCCCGAATCGCCCCCGTGTCGTCACACAGGCCGCGCTCGGCGTGCAGCATTCGCATCTCTTCGGCACCAAATGATCCGACCTCCCCGTACACCTCCCAATCGCAGTGGACCGGAGCGGCCGACTGATCGATGCCGACACCCGAGGCGGGGACGTTCAGGGCGAAGCGGCTGATGAGTGTGCCCAACGGGCCGTAGAGATCGACCGCCGAGACCAGTCGGCCCCGGGCCAGTCCGGTTTCACGCCAGACGTGAAACGCCGCGTCGGGCGACAACTCGACACGGGCGTCAATGTCCATCTGGTCGACCTCAGCCATCGCGCGCGCAAGTTCTTCGCGGAGGTGCTCGGGGTGTCCGACGGTGGCGGGGGTATGGACGGTCTCAATGGCTGACTCGGTCGCGCGTTGGGCCGAGACTGACACGACCGGGTCGATGACCAGCGCCGGCAGCACCGCAGCTCCAAACAGGAGCAGCAGTCGAGTGGACTGGGAGGCCCGACGATACCGGCGCCGCAGGGGCGCGGCCGCCAGCGCCGCGAGTGCCGCCGTCAGCGCGGCGATCAACAGGACGGGCGCGAGTGTGGCCACGGCGGGCAGCCACGCGCCGGCCAGGCTGAGGGCTGCCGCTGGCAGCGTCGCGAGGGTGCCTGCGAGCGCCGCCAGCCAGGGGGTGTGCCAATGCAGACGCCATCGATCAAACAGTCGCGCGTGCATCGCGGTGAGGCTCCACATCACGGCCAGTGCCAGGCACAGACGTCCGACGTGTGCGGTCAATCGCGCGCCATCGAGCGGGAAGAGCGGGGAGGCCAGGCGGTCGATTCCCGACGCCAACAAGTGGGCGTCAATCGCGAGTCCGGTGGCTGAGAGCAGAATCGCGGCGACGACACCTCCGGCCAGCAGTTCCAGGGATGCACGCACGGGGTACGCGTAAAAGCTGCTGCGCTCCGCGCCGCGCCACCAGAGCGCGACCGGCAGTGCCAGTGCCACGCCCAGGGCGGTCACGCCGAGCACCACAAAGTCGGTGGTTGCTGGCAATGCCGCAGCGCGTGCGAGGGCAAGCGCTCCCAGGCCGGCCACGATGAGCGTGAGGGCCAGGAGTGTCGAGATCGCGATGAAGCGCGCAGACGACTGGTGGCGTCGGCGCTGTAGCAACGTGCGGGTGACACCCACCACGGTGAGCAGCAGCAGCGGCAGCAGGGCGAGCGCGACCACCCGACCGCGAAACGCCGCCCGCGTGGCATCGATCGTGGCCGGGTCGTATGTCACGTGCACCAGAGGACGGCCGTCGGGTGCCAATACCAGCAGACGATCGTCCGTGTCGTCGGGCGCATGACCGGGCGGAAGAATGACCGGTGTCACCGACACCTCGCCCAGGCTCGTCATCAGGCGATAGGGCTCCGCCGTGGAGGACTGCCGTTCGGCGGTCGTCAGTAATCGCTCGGCGGTGACGACTCCCTGTTGGTCGCCCACCGGCGACAGCGCGATCAGGCGCAGGCCCATCGTGCCGGGGACGACGGCGGTGGCGGTCGCTGACAGTGCCGGCAGCCACGGCGAGCGCAAATCCAGATCCTCGGCGGGGCCGTCGCTCCACGCCAGCAGCTGATACTGGCCCGCGCCGTCGGGCACGTAGACCGACAGGGCATCCAGGGGCGTGTGCGGCGACCGTGCGGTGTCGAGGCGGGCGAAGAGGGCGGGGAGTGCGTGGCGGTCGGCTGTCGCTCCCGCGATGAGCGTCGTCTCACGCGCGAGGGCGTCACTGGTGGCGCGCAACCGCCCGGTGATGTCGTCAAAGCGCTGCTGCATCTCCTGTTGCAGCCGCGTACGCGCGTCGGCCAGGTCGCCGCCGAAACGCAGGCGGTCGAGTACCGCACCGCCACCGGCGGTGATCACACTGGCGACGAGCGCCGCAACGACGAGGCGTGCAAAGGATGAATGCACCGGTCTACCGGAGCAAGCGTGGCATGTGGCTGCAGGATATCAAAAGAATCGCTGGGATATACTCGCCCGGATGCGCGGCAGTCTCGGTGGCCTTCCGTTGCGCGCTGCGCTCACACGCGGCGGTCTGATCACGGCGGCCAACTGGCCGGTCGTGTTGCTCCACTTTACGTTGGCGTCGGTGTACCGCTTGGCGGTGGGTGTGCCGATCGTGGGCGGCGCGTTTGTGGTGGCCGTGGTGGTCGGGGCGGACGTGCGGCACCTCCTCGGACAGGACCTGCGCACAGCCATCGGCCTCGTGGCGGCCGCGCTGGAGGATCGACCCGGCGCCCTCTTCACGTTTTTGACCGCCGTCGGTGTGGTCGCGCTTGGCGGGGCCTGTGCGGTCTTTCTGGCGTACGCCGGCACGGCGCATGTGTTGGTACAGGGGGGACGTCAGGACGAGGGACCGCCGCCGACCCCCCTGCGTCGGTCGGTGTTCCGGCAGGCTCGTGTCTTCAGCGTCACCACGTTCAGCGACGGCGTCCAGCGATTCGGTCGACGGTTTCTGCTCCTCGGCGCGTGGTTGTGTGTGGGCTACGCCCTCGTGGGTGTCCAGGCCGTCATCGCCCTGCGTCTGTTCGTGGTGACCGATCGTGGGCCCGTGTGGGATGCCGCCGGCGGGCTCGGCGCGTTGTTTGTGGTGTCGACCACGATCCTCGGCGTCGCCGTGCTGAATCTGATCCACGTGTTGCTGCAGGTGATTGTCGCGACAGACGACTGTCGGGTGAGTCAGGCCGTGCGACGCCTGCGCGGATTCGTGACGCACGATGCGCGACAGGTCCTGGGTGTGTTTGCGATCGTGCTGGGGCTGGTGGTACTGGCCTCGGCGGCGTCGCTGCTGGCGACGGCGGGACTGGCCCTGGTGGCCTGGGTTCCCGTCGTGGGGCTGGCGGTAGTACCCTTGCAGGTGGCCGCGTGGCTGGTGCGCGGGCTGGTCTTTCACTTCATGGCACTCGGGGCCTGGTCGGCGTATCAGACGCAATATCGCCGCTACGGGGACATCACATGACGACGATCAATTTTGAGCAGTTTTTCTCACGGTCGGGACACGCGATGCGCGAGTCGGCGATCCGCAAGATGGGCACCGTGCTGGCCGATGCCCGCGACATGGTCTCGTTTGCGCCCGGGTATCCGACCGAATCCACGTTTCCGTGGGAGGCGTTTCGCGCGATCGCGGATGACTTGTTGCGAGGCCAGAGTGGGCCCGTCCTGCAGTACGGCGCCACGCGCGGGTTTCGACCGCTGCTTGAGAGCATCACGGTGCTCATGGCGTCGCGCGGAATCACCGCCACGCCCGATCGCCTGACGGTGACCAACGGCTCACAGCAGGGCCTCGACCTGGTGGCGCGTGTGCTGCTTGATCCCGGTGACGTGGTACTGGTGGAACTGCCGTCCTACACCGGCGCGATCACCGCGTTTCGCAGTGTCGGCGCAGAGTTAGTGGGCGTCGAGCAGGATGCGGACGGGCTGAATCTCGACGCGCTTGAACGCACGTTGATCGGGCTGCGTCGTGAGGGGCGTACGGTCAAGTGCCTGTATGTGGTGCCGAACTTCCAGAATCCGACCGGTCTGCTTGTGGGGCTCGAGAAACGTCGTGCCCTGCTGGCGTGGGCTGCGAAGCACGACCTGCTCATCATCGAGGACGATCCGTATCGGGACCTGTATTTTGAGGACGTCACCACGGCGGACGAGACCCGTCCCATTGCGGCCGATGACACCGACGGTCGGGTCGTGTATCTGAGCAGTTTCTCCAAGACGCTGGCGCCTGGACTGCGCGTGGCGTGGTTGCATGCCGCGCCGGCGCTGATGGCCAAATTTGAAATTGCCAAACAGGCGTCGGACCTGTGCACGAGTGGTTTGGCGATGCAGATGGTCGATCAGGCCATCCGCCGCGGAGTGCTCGAGGCCCAGCTGCCCCGGCTCCGCGCGCACTATCGGGCCCAGCGCGATGTGATGGTGGAGGCGCTGCACACGGCGTTTGGCGATCAACTGGTGTGGGACCAGCCGCGGGGGGGCTTTTTCCTGTGGGCCACGCTGACGGGCGGGGTCGACGGCGATCACCTGTTGCCGCTGGCGCAGGCGCGCGGGGTGATCTTTGTGGTGGGCAGTGCCTTCTTCGTGAATGGGAGCGGGCAGCAGCACATCCGCCTGTCGTTTTCATCGCCCACCCCTGAGCGGATCCGCGAGGGAGTGGCGCGTCTGGCCGAGGCGGTTACGGACGCGGGAGTCCCGGCGGCAGCGTCAGCAGCACCGGTGTCCCGCTGAGCGTCGTTGCGGCCGTCAGCGACAACGTCTGACGGGCGTAGGTCTCGATCGTGCGGGTCGTGTCGGAGACCGTGACGCGCGCCACACGCAAGGTCGGACCGTACCCGGAGGTGGCGATGGAGGTGGTGCCACGGGCATTCGTGCCGGGTGCCGTCAGTTCACCGGCCCGCGTCCCATTGGGCGCCAGCATGAAGCGGATGCGGCCATCGGAGTGGGGCACCAGCACCATGCCGCCGTCAGCGGTCAGTCCATCCACGACCCGTGCGTCAATTTTCTGGTTCCACACCATGTGCCCGTTGGAGGCACGATGTGCACGCACACTGTTGTCGAGGGCGGCGAGATAGACGTGCGTCTGGTCGGCGGTGAGGCGACTGACGATGGGCATCTCGGTGTGGTAACTCCAGCGGCGACGTCCGGTCGTCTGCTGATACGCCGTGAGCCGGCCGGGCGTCGCCACATACAGCACGCCATGGGCCACCAGCGTGGCCACTGGCGCGGGAGGTGCGGCGACCGACCACACGACAGCGCCGTCCTGAATGCGCCAGGCCGTCAAGCGTCCCTCGGTCGTGGCACCAAAGACGTGGTCACCATCCACCACGGGAGGCAGCGCCCAGGGGGTGTCGAGCGCGGTGGTCTGCCACACGACGCCGCCATCGCTGGCACGCAGGCCGCGCATGCGACCGTCCTGATCCACGACAAGCAGCCAGCCCGCGCGATACACCAGCGGGATGGACACGGCGCCGGTGGGCACCTGCCATTCGACATGTCCGGTCAACTCGGACAGGGCGTGAACGCTGCCGCCGGCGGCGATAAAAATTCGGCCGTCGCCAATCACCGGTGGGACGGTGGCCACCAGGTCGCTTGTCCAGGAGAGATCGCCCGTCGACCAGGACACCGCGTCGATGCGCGTGGCACTCGTCAGCAAGAGCCGGGTGTCACCGACGACCAGGCGGAGGGATTCACCAAAAGGGAGCGCACGCGTCCAGTGGGAGCCGAGCGGCAGCAACGAGACGCCGCGCGTGGAGGATTGCGCCAGGCCCTGCGCAGCCAGACTGGCAGCCCACACAATCACAACGCTCACAATCAGGCGCACACCATATAATATCGGGATTCCCGCGAACGGCCATTTGTGACACATCAAACCATTCTTGTTCTCGATTTCGGTTCCCAATACACCCAGCTGATCGCGCGCCGGTTGCGCGAGTTGTCCGTGTATTCGGAGATCCTGCCCTTCAACACCCCGCTCGACGAAATCAGGCGCCGTGCGCCGGTCGGGATCATTCTCTCGGGAGGCCCGCGCAGCCTGTCGGAAGACGGTGCGCCGAGACCCCCGGAAGGCATCTGGGATCTCGGGCTGCCGATTCTGGGCATCTGCTACGGCATGCAGGTCATCACCGAGCGGTTTGGCGGCACCGTGGCGCGGGCGTCCCATCGGGAGTTTGGCCACGCGGTGATCGAGACCACCGACGCGCCGTCGCCCCTGTTCGCCGCGCTGCCGTCGTCACTGAAGGTCTGGGCCAGCCACGGCGACTATGTGTCCGCCGCGCCGCCCGGATTTCAGATCAGTGCGACGTCGGCGAACGCGCCGGTGGCCGCGATGCACGACGACGCCCGTCGGTGTTACGCGTTGTTGTTCCACCCCGAAGTGGTGCACACCGAACATGGCGGCGATCTGCTCAGAAATTTTGCCTTCGACGTCTGCCAGTGTCGTGGCGACTGGACGATGGCCGGATTTGTCGAGGAGAGTGTGGCGCGCATCCGGGCGCAGGTGGGTGACACGGGCCAGGTGGTGTGTGGCCTGTCGGGCGGCGTGGATTCGACCGTGGCCGCCTTGCTCATTCACAAGGCGATCGGTCCACGGCTGACCTGCATCTTTGTGGACAACGGGCTGTTGCGACTCAATGAAGCGGCGCAGGTGCGCGAGCGGTTCCAGCGTCTGGGGTTGAACCTGGTGTTTGCCGATGCGGTGGACCTGTTCCTGACGCGCCTGGAAGGCGTGTCCGACCCCGAGCAGAAGCGGAAGATCATCGGCGCCGCGTTCATCGATGTGTTCGAGGAGCAGGCCCTCGCTCTGGGGGACGTTGCGTTCCTGGCGCAGGGCACGTTGTACCCGGATGTGATCGAAAGTGTGTCGGTGCGCGGCCCATCGGCCGTCATCAAGAGCCACCACAACGTGGGCGGACTGCCCGAGCGCATGAAGTTTGCGTTGGTCGAGCCGCTGCGCGAATTGTTCAAGGACGAAGTGCGCGCGGTCGGCACCACACTCGGGCTCGAGGATGAATTCGTGTGGCGTCAGCCGTTCCCGGGACCCGGGCTGGCGGTGCGATTGCTGGGGCCGATCTCGCGCCCGAAGCTGGATTTGCTGCAGCGCGCGGATGCGATCGTCGCCGAGGAAATCCGGCGCGCCGGACTGTACCGCAAGGTGTGGCAGTCGTTTGCCGTGTTGTTGCCCGTGCAGAGCGTCGGCGTGATGGGCGACGAACGGACGTACGAATACACGATCGCGGTACGCGCCGTGGAAAGCCGCGACGGCATGACCGCCGACTGGGCGCGACTGCCGCATGAGGTCCTCGCCACCATTTCGTCACGCATCGTGAACGAGGTCCGCGGAATCAACCGCGTCGTCTACGACATCAGCTCGAAGCCTCCGGCCACGATCGAGTGGGAGTAGGGATGGCCGAGTTCGTCCATCTGCACCTGCACACCGAGTTCTCGCTGCTGGATGGCGCGTGCCGCATTGGCGAATTGCTCGACCAGGTCGCGGCGTTGAAGATGCCGGCGTGCGCCGTGACCGAACACGGCAACATGTTTTCGGCCGTCACGTTTTTCGACGAAGCGAACAAACGTGGCGTGAAACCGATTCTCGGGTGTGAAGTGTATGTCGCCCCGGGCGATCGCCGCGACAAGTCGGGCACGCCGGGGGAGACGGCCAATCATCTGGTGCTGCTCTCGGAGACCACCGAGGGGTTTCACAACCTGATGAAACTCGTCTCGTCGGGGTACACCGAAGGCTTCTATTACAAGCCCCGCATCGACAAGGATCTGCTCGCGCAGCACAGCAAGGGCCTGATCGGCTTGAGCAGTTGCCTCAAGGGGGAAGTCGCCACAGGGATTCGCACCGACCAGGCGCGCAAGGCGCTGGAGGCGGCGGCCGCGTACCGCGACATTCTTGGACCCTCGAACTTCTTTCTCGAGATGCAGTATCAAGGCATCGAGGAACAGCTCATCGTCAATCGGGGCCTGCTGCCGATCGCGCGTGAGCTGGACCTGCCGCTCGTGGCCACCAACGACGTGCACTACCTGAAGGATACCGACCAGCATCCGCACGACATCCTGCTGTGTATCGGCACGGGCAAAAACGCGAGTGACGAAAAGCGGCTGCGGTACCACGGCGATCAGTTCTTTCTGAAGACCGTCGCGGAGATGGAGAAGGTCTTCGGCGACCATCCCGATGCGATGAGTAACACCGCGCGTATTGCCGAGCGGTGTGCCGTGGACATCCCGAAGAACGTGAATCACCTGCCGAACTTCGACGTGCCGCCCGGCTTCACGACGACCACCTACTTCGAGTACACCGTGCGCCAGGGGTTTGCCGAGCGCAAGGTGCAGTGGGAGGCGTTGCAGGCAGCCGGCAAGTTGCGTCGGTCGTTTGAGGAGTACGAAGCCCGGCTGAAGTTCGAGCTCGACATCATCATCCAGATGAAATACGACGGGTATTTCCTGATCGTCTGGGACTTCATCCGGTATGCCCGCGATCAGCAGATCCCTGTCGGACCGGGTCGCGGGTCGGCCGCAGGCAGTCTCGTCGCGTACTGCATGCGCATCACCGACGTGGATCCGCTGCACTTCGATCTCTACTTCGAGCGGTTCCTCAATCCCGAACGTGTCTCCCTGCCCGATATCGACATCGACTTCTGCGAGCGCCGCCGCGGCGAGGTCATCCAGTACGTGACGCAGAAGTACGGCCGCGAAAACGTTGCGCAGATCATCACCTTTGGGACGATGAAGGCGCGCGCCGTGGTGCGTGACGTCGGACGCGTCATGGAGTTTCCGATCTCCGAGGTGGACAAGGTCGCGAAGCTGATTCCCGGCACCCTCGACATGAGCCTCGACAAGGCGATCGAGGAAGTGCCCGCCCTCGCGGAGCTGGAGCGGAAGGACGAGCGGGTTCGTGAGTTGCTCAAGGTGGCGAGGCGCCTGGAAGGCATGACGCGTCACGCCTCGGTGCACGCCGCCGGCGTCGTGATCGCGCCGCGACCGGTCGTCGAGTTCGCGCCGCTCTATCGCAGTCAGAAAGACGAAATCACCACGCAGTGGGCGATGAAGGAAGTGGAGCGGGTCGGCCTGCTCAAGATGGACTTCCTTGGGTTGAGCACGCTGACGCTGCTGGATGATGCCGTCAAACACATCAAGGAAACGACCGGCGACGTGATCGATCTCGACCATCTGCCGCTCGACGATACGAAGACGTATCAGCTGTTTTGCAGCGGCCAGACCTACGGTGTGTTTCAGTTCGAGAGTTCGGGGATGCGCGACACGTTGCGCAAGGCCAAGCCGCAGTGTCTCGAGGATCTCATCGCCCTCAACGCGTTGTATCGGCCGGGGCCGCTGCGCGGCGGCGTTGTGGACGACTACATTAATCGCAAACACGGGCGCACCGAGATCAAGTACGAGACCCCGGCCATGGAGCCGTCGCTCAAGGAGACGTACGGCGTCATCGCGTATCAGGAGCAGGTCATGCGGCTGGCGAGCGACCTCGCCGGCTTTACGCTGGGCCAGGCCGATGAACTGCGTCGCGCCATGGGCAAGAAGGACGAGAAGAAGATGGCGGCGACGCGGGATCGCTTTCTCTCCGGGTGCGCCGAACGGGGCATCAGTGAGAAGAAGGCGACCAAGATCTTCCAGTTCATCGAGTTCTTCGCCGGCTACGGCTTCAACAAGTCCCACTCGACGACGTACGCCGTGTTGGCGTACCAGACGGCGTATCTCAAGGCCAACTATCCGCAGCACTTCATGGCGTCGCTGCTGACGATCGAGTCTCAAGCCTCGGACAAGATTGCGCTCTACCTGGCCGAGTGCCGCGATATTGGTGTGCCGATCCTGCAGCCGGACATCAACGAGAGCCAGTGGCAGTTCACCGTGCAGCCCGGGGGCGTGCGTTTCGGTCTTGGCGCCGTCAAAGGCGCGGGAGAAGGCGCCATCCAGTCGCTGATCGCGGCCCGCACGACCCTTGGCCGCATTACGTCGCTGTTTGGGCTGGCCGAGCACATGGACCTGCGGCTGGCGAACAAGAAGGTGTTCGAAAGTCTCATCAAGGGCGGCGCGTGTGACCTGCTGTCCCCTGAGGCCGGCAAGGACTACCTGACCTGGCGGCCCCGGTTGTTGACCGGGGTGGACCGCATCCTTGACCACGGCAGTCGTCATCAGCGGGATCGCGACCGTGGGCAGTCCACACTGTTTGGGGGCGACGATGAAGCGTCGGCGCCGCTGCAGGACCACGTGGTGTTACCCGAGTGTCCGCCCCTGACCGAGACGCAGGCGCTCACCTACGAAAAGGAGGCGCTCGGGTTGTACATGAGTGGCCACCCGCTGCAGCGGTATGCCGAGGTCATTGAGGCCAGTCGCGCCCGTACAATCTCTGCGCTGACCGAATCCGCGCCCGACGTGCTGGCCGCCGGAATCGTCAGCGGCGTGCGCCAGCTCAAGACCAAACGCGGCGACCGGATGGCGGCCTTCATGCTGGAGGATGAGGCGGGCAAGGCCGAGGTGGTCGTGTTCCCCGAAGCCTTCGCGAAGTACGGCACACTGGTGGCTGACGACGCCCTGCTGCTGGTGCGGGGCAAGTACGAGCGGGACGAGGAGACCAGCAAGATGGTGGCCGCCGAACTGTCGACACTGGAGGCGGCGCGCGAGCGGGCCGTCAGGGAAGTGCAGATTCGGCTGTCCACGACCGCGGCGGCGCGTGATCGCCTGCGGTCGCTGGTCGAGGTGTTCGAGCGCCATCCGGGCGACCGGCGAGTGGCGCTGTTCGTGGAGTTGAATGGAGGCCTGGGCGGCCTGCGTGTCCGCACCGCTACCTCGCACCGCATTCGTCCCAGTGACGCGTTTGTGCGCGACGTGGAAGCGATTTGTGGCGCCGGGGCGGTCAGCCTCAAATAGGGGGAGAGAGATGGCTGTCGATACACTCGAATTTGAAGAGCCGGTCGCGATCCTGTTGAAGGAAATTCAGGCACTCCGCCTGATGCCCGTGACGCCGGACCGCACCACCATCATCACGCGGCTGGAGGCGCGCGTACAGGAACTGCGCGCAGAGTTGTTCTCACACCTTACGCCGTGGCAGCGCGTGCTGGTGGCCCGCCACGCCGACCGTCCGGTCATGCTCGACTACGTGGGCCGCCTGTTCCAGGGGTTTACCGAGTTGCACGGCGATCGCCGATTCGCCGATGACAAGGCCATTGTCACCGGCATGGCGCACTTCCACGGCGAGCCGGTCTTTATCGTCGGGCACCAGAAGGGCAGCGACACCAAGCAGAAGATCTACCGGAACTTCGGCTACGCGAAACCCGAGGGGTATCGCAAGGCGTTGCGGGTGATGGAGCTGGCCGCCAAGTTCAAGCGGCCGGTGATCGTGTTTGTCGATACGCCGGCGGCCTACCCCGGTGTGGAATCCGAGGAGCGCGGGGTGGCGGAAGCCATCGCGCTGAACCTGCGCGAAATGGCGCTGCTTGATACACCCATCGTCGTGATCGTCTGCGGCGAGGGCGGCTCCGGCGGCGCGCTCGGGATCGCGATCGGCGACCGGGTGCTGATGCAGGAGTTTGCCGTGTACAGCGTGATTCCCCCTGAGGGCTGCGCCGCGATCCTGTGGCGTGATGCGGCGCGCAAGGTGGAAGCGGCCGAGGCGTTGAAGATCACCGCCCCCGACCTGCTCGCGATGGGCATCATTGACGAAATCGTGCCCGAACCCGTCGGGGGCGCGCATCAGGATCATGCGGCGGCCACCGCGCTGATTGACGAAGCGATCGCCCGGCACCTGGGGGAGATTCGCGGCCTGTCGTCGACCGATCGCCTCGAGGCCCGGTATCAGAAGTTCCGCGCGATTGGCCGGGAGGGACACGCGTTCGAGAGCGCGCCGCTCCCGACCGCCGCCGGGTAACACGGCGTACATGGTCCGCAAGATCTGGGAAGACGTCACCGTGGATGAGGCGTGCAGCGGTCGGCTGGCCGAGGCGTTGTCGATTCCGCCGGTGATCGCCCGACTGCTGACGCAACGCGGCGTCGTGGACCCTGATGCCGCGGATCGGTTCCTCAACCCCTCGCTGGCCCAGTTGCACGATCCCTGGCTGTTGACCGACATGCGCCAGGGCGTGGACCGCATCCGTCAGGCCATCTCCGCCCGCGAGCGCATCATCGTCCATGGCGACTACGACGCGGATGGGATTACGTCCACCGCGATGCTGCGGCGGGCCCTGGAACTCCTGGGCGCCGATGTGGGGCACTTTGTACCCGACCGGATGAAGGATGGGTATGGACTGCAACCAGAGACGATCGAACGTCTGGCTGCGGAAGGGGCCAAGGTCATCGTCTCGGTGGACTGCGGCATTCGGGCGAGCGATGCCGCAGAACGGGCGAGGGCGCTGGGCGTCGACCTGGTGATTACGGACCATCACGAGCCGGACGGGGCGTTGCCCAGAGCGGTCGCGGTCATCAATCCGAGGCGGCCGGACTGTCTGTATCCGGAGAAATCCCTGGCGGGTGCGGGGGTCGCGCTGAAGTTGGTGCAAGCTTTGCTAGAGGGACACGAGACCGGGCGCGAGGTGTTGCCGTCCTTTATCAAGATGGCGGCGATCGGCACGATGGCCGATGTGGTGCCGTTGATGGGCGAGAACCGCGTGATCGCCCACTTTGGTCTGGCGGGGTTGAGCCGTGGTCCACACGGTACCGGGCTTGAGGCGTTGTTGGAGGAGAGTGGATTGGTCGGCAAACGGCTCGACAGCTTTCATGTGGGATTTGTCCTGGCCCCTCGGCTCAACGCCGCGGGCCGGATGAGTCACGCCGGCATGGCTGTGGACCTGTTGCTCGCCCGGGGACGCGATGCTGAGACCCGCGCCGAGGCCAGACGCCTTGCCCGACAGTTGACCGACGAGAACGTACGGCGGCAGGAGAGTGAGGCCGCGATGGTGGCTGAGGCCAGGCGCATGGTCGAGAACGACCCGGCGGTTGGCGGACACAACCTGCTGATCGTGGCGGCACAGGGCTGGCACCGGGGCGTTGTGGGCATCGTCGCGTCGAAGCTCGTGGATCAGTTTCACAAGCCTGCCATCGTGATCGCCCTGGACGGTGACGTGGGGCACGGGTCGTGTCGCAGCATTCCGGCGTTCGACATGCTGGGGGCCCTGGACGCGCACCCGGACGTGTTTGTGAAGTTCGGCGGCCATCGACAAGCGGCCGGCGTGACCGTGGAAGTGGCGCGCCTGGCCGAGATGCGGCAGCGCCTGACGACGTGGGCCGATGATCGGCTGACGCCGGCTGACCTGATTCCGAGGCTGCGGATCGATGCGCCGCTGGGGTTGCGCGACATCACGGGGGATGTGGTCGAGGGTGTGATGCGATTGGGGCCGTTTGGCATGGGCAACCCCAAGCCGATGTTTCGCGCCGCGCCGGTGGATCTGACGCAGGCGCCGCGCGTGCTCAAGGAACGGCATCTGTCGCTGATGTTCCGGCAGGATGGGCGGTCCTTTCGCGGCCTGGCCTGGCGGCAGGCCGAGCGCGAAGCGTATTTGTCTGCCAATCGATTTGGCCTCGAAGTGGCCTACTCCCTGGACCAGAATGAGTTCCGCGGAGAACGGGTGACGGAGTTGACTGTGGCCGATGTGCGGATCCCCACAGTGGTCGAGGTGCCGGCATGAGATGGCAAACGGTGGTGCGTCTGGTTATTGCCGGCCTTGGGCTGGCCGTCGCGGTGCTCGTGTACACGCAATGGAGCGCTCGTCCCGACGAGGACGCGACCGCCACCGACGCACCGTTGACCGACCCGACGGCGATCAGGGTCAGTGATCAGGGCGGTGTCTTTGACCTGCTGTCCGCGGACGGCACCCCGGCCATGTCGATTCGGTATCGGGAGCAGAAGGAGTTCGCGGATGGCCGCATGGAATTCACCGACCCCTCCGCCACGTTTGTCCGGGCCGGCGTTCGCCAGACGATGGAGGCCGACAGGGCAGTGACGACTGGCAAGATGGGCCCCACGGGCCTGCAGCCCACGCAGGTCGACTTCTCGGGGAACGTCAAGCTCGCGTCCGAGGATGGGTTCATGGTCGAGGTCGACGACGAGGCGACCTTCTACAACGATGAGCAGAAGACGCTGATCCCCGGGGCGATGCGGTTCACGCGTGGGCGCCTGTCGGGCAGCGGCGTGGGCGCCGAGCTGTACATGGATCGGTCCGTGTTGTGGATCAACAGCGCGGCCAAACTCACGGTGGCGCCGGAGGTGGCAGGCGGCGTGCCTATTGAGGCCAGCGCCACCCGCATCGGCCTCGCGGATGCCGATCACTTCATGGTGCTCGAGGGTGACGCGGTCATGCAGCATCAGTCGAAGCGGTTGAGCAGCGACAATGCCCGGGTGTCGTTCACCCCCGTTGGTGACATCGTGCAGTACATCGAGATGCGTGGCCGGTCCGCCGTACGGACGACCGGCGGCGCGGATGGACGTGCGCTGACGGCGGCGAACATCAACCTGGCGTTTGCACCGGACACCGGGCTGCTGACAAATGCCCAGTTGGCCGAATCGGCCGTCGCAGCACTGACCGACGCGGGGCGTGTCACGCGGATCAGCGGGTCAACGATCGAACTGCACACCGGGCCCGACGGCGAGACGTTGACACGACTCGATGCGACCGACCCGGTGGAGGTGCAGTTGCCTCGGGACGGCAACCAGCAGGCGCAGACCACCATTCGTGCGCAGACTCTGCTGGCGGAAGGGGCCGACGGCAAAGGGCTGGAACGGGCGCTGTTCACCGGTGCCGTGCGGTATCAGGAGGTGAGCCCCGCGCAGCGTGGACAGCCGGCCGCGACGCGCCTGGCGACCGCCGAGAGCTTGTCGCTGGACCTCAAGGGGGACCTCGGGCAGGTGGACGTGGCGCGGTTCCGTCAGCAGGTCCGGATCACCGACGGCGCGTTTACGGCCAGTGCCGCGGAAGCGGTCTACAGCCGCGCGGCGGAAACGCTGCAGCTGCGCGGACTCACGGGCTCCACGCGGCCCAAAGCGACAAGTGCCGATGTGGATGTGGTTGCCGACGAGATTGACGCCAACCTGGCCACCGATGCGTTTGACGCGCGTGGGCGGGTCGAGTCAGCGCTGACGCCGGCGACCACGGCCACATCGAAGACGAAGACCGCGACGGGGACCGGATTGTTTGAGCGAGGCACGGTCGTCACCGGGGTCTCCAATCGGTTGCAGTACAACCGCACCACCGGGAGTGCGCTCTACGAGGGGGGCGTGTTCCTCGTGCAGGGGGAGAGTCGTCTGGGGGCCGAACGGGTGGCGATCGAGGACGCCTCAGGCAATCTGACGGCGACTGGCAAGGTGTCGTCCAAGTTCGCGCTCGAGTCAGTGGCGGGTGCGAAGACCACGGGAAAGCAGACCGAAGTCCGTGCGGACGAACTGGTGTACACGGAGGCGGCGCGCACGGCGGTGTACAGTGGCGCGGCGCAGTTGGACACCGCGACGGGTGAGAAGATCTCCGCGGCGCGCATTACGCTGACGCTGCAGGAGGCGGCCCGCTCGCTCAAGACCGCCCTGGCGACGGCGGCCGAGGGCGGCACGGTGCTGGTACGCCTGCTCAAGGGGGAGCAGGCATCCGGCGCGACGGTGACCTACGACGCGGTGACCGAGGAGTATCGTGTACAGGGAGCGCCCGCGACCATGGTGGTGCCTATGGAGGATCGTCCCGGCGAATGTAATGTCTCAAGTGGCACACTGTTGACATTTTTTCGGACGCAGGGAGCATCACGTATGACGACGCAAGGGGGCGCGGTGGGCCAGCAGCGACCGGTGAAGTGTGCGGAGGTCATCAAGTAGTGGCGACGTTGCGGGCAGAAGGCCTCACGAAGGCGTATGGTGGACGGACGGTCGTCAAGGGCGTGAACATCGATGTCTCGTCGGGCGAGGTGGTCGGGTTGCTGGGCCCGAACGGCGCGGGCAAGACCACGACGTTCGGCATGGTGGTCGGACTCACCGCACCCGATGCCGGCCGCGTGTGGCTCGACGACCAGGATGTGACCCGGGACGCGATGTACACGCGGTCACGCAAGGGGATCGGGTACCTCCCGCAGGAGCCGTCCATCTTTCGGGGCCTGACCGTCGAGCAGAACATCCTCGCCATTCTTGAGACCCTCCCGCTCTCAGCTGAGGAGCGTCGGACGCGCCTCAAAGGGCTGCTCTCGGAACTTGGGCTGACCGCGCTGGCGAAGTCGAAGGCGTATACGTTGTCCGGCGGCGAACGACGCCGGGCCGAGATTACGCGCGCGCTGGTGAACTCCCCCAAGTTCATCCTGCTGGACGAACCCTTCGCCGGGATCGACCCGATTGCGGTCAGTGATATCCAGCACATTGTGGTGCACCTCAAGTCGCGAGGCATCGGCGTGCTCGTGACTGACCACAATGTGCGCGAAACCCTGAAGATCACCGACCGCGCGTACATCGTGCACGATGGTGTGATCTTCAGGAATGGCACGCCGAACGAACTGGCGGCCGACGAGGATGTGAAGCGGATTTACCTCGGCGCGGACTTCCGGCTGGACTGATCCGCACTACACTATCAGTCAGGAACCGCAAGGAATACCCCGGCTCATGGCACTGTCCCAGAAACTCTCCGCGCGGCTGTCGCAGAAGCTGATCTTGACGCCCTCGTTGCAGCAGGCGATCAAGCTGCTGCCCATGACGACGGTCGAATTATCGGAACTGCTCACGCAGGAGATGGTGGAGAACCCCCTGCTCGAGGAGGCACTCGACGAGACCCCGAATGCCGAGACGCCGCAGGAGGCCGAGGCTGAAGCGGCCGAGAAGAAGGCCGAGGAAAAAGGCGACACCTGGGACGACGCGGACTACGAGTATTTCTTCGGCGAGTACCTCGACGACGGCTATCGCCCGAAGCAGGCGGTCGAGGTGCGCGAACTGCCGCCCATCGAAAACACCCTCTCGAGCCGGGGCTCGCTGGCTGACCACCTGATGTGGCAGCTGGACCTGCAGACCACCGACCAGACCGTACGTGACATCGGTGCCGCCATCGTCGGCAACGTGGACGATGACGGGTATCTCGCGGCGTCGCTTGAAGAGATCGCGGCGCTGGGGCCGTGGCCGGTGTCGGCCGTGGAACGGGCGCTGACATACGTGCAGTCGTTTGATCCGGTGGGTGTGGCCGCCCGCGATCCGCAGGAATGTCTGTTGCTGCAATTACGCGCCCACGGCCACGGGGGGACACCGGTCGAAACGTTGGTGCAGGACTATCTGCCGCTGCTCCAGAACCACCGGGTGCCTGAACTCGCGAAGGCGATGGGGCTGTCGGTGGAGGAGATCAAGACGTACCTCGAGGTGATCCGGCATCTGGATCCCAAACCCGGGTCGCGGTACACACCGGCTGATTCGCACTACGTGATCCCCGACGTGTACATCATCAAGACCGATGAGGGGTACAAGGCGGTCCTGAACGAGGAGGGACTGCCGCAGTTGCGGATCAGTCCCGTGTATCGCCGCATGCTCGACAAGGACAAGGGCACCGAGACCTCGGAGGAGACCCGGGCCTACGTGAAGGACAAATTCCGTTCGGCGTTGTGGCTGCTCAAGTCGGTGGACCAGCGCCAGAAGACCATCGTCAAGGTGGCCACCAGCATCATCACGTTTCAGAAGGAGTTTCTCGATCTGGGGATCGAGCACCTCCGTCCGCTGGTGCTGCGCGATGTGGCCAACGATATCGGCATGCACGAGTCGACCGTCTCGCGTGTGGTGAACAACAAGTACATGCACACGCCGCAGGGTGTGTATGAGATGAAGTTCTTCTTCCACAGCGGCATCAGCAGCTCGTATGGCGAGAACGTGTCGTCGGTGACCATCAAGCAGCGGATTCGCAAGATCATCGAGGCCGAGGATACGCGGCGTCCGCTCAGTGATTCCAAGATCATGCAGATGCTGCAACGCGAAGGGCTGGTGCTGGCGCGACGCACGATCGCGAAGTACCGTGAGGAGTTGCGCATTCCGACGTCGAGTCAGCGGAAGGTGTTTCTGTAATGCCCGGGTCGGTGCCCGTGGCGTCACTGTTGGGCGCCCGAGGGGCCGGAGCGGATCTCGAGTTTGATCTGCTGGCCGGCGCGGCTGGTCTTGAACGCCGCATTACCCTGCCATACATCCAGAAGACAGGCTTGGCGCTCGCCGGCTTTGACGAATACCTGCGCCCCGGGCGCGTGCTGGTGTTCGGCGAAAGCGAGGTGCGGTACCTCGAACAGATGGACGGCCCGACGCGGCAGACGGCCCTGGAGCGACTGCTGGCGCACGATTTTCCCTGCGTCGTGCTCACGCTCGGCCTCGAGCCGCCGCCCGATCTTGTCGCCATGGCCGAGCGGGTGGGGGTGCCCGTGCTCCGCACCACCGCCAACACTCCGACGACCATTGCGCGGCTGACGACATTTCTGGAAGACCACATGGCCGCGCGCGAACTGATGCACGGCGTGCTGCTCGACATCCTCGGTCTCGGAGTGTTGATGACCGGGGAGAGCGGCATCGGCAAAAGTGAGTGCGCGCTGGATCTGGTGGGGCGCGGTCATCGGTTGGTGGCCGACGACACGGTCGAGGTCAAGATGCGCGGCGAATCGGTGCTCATCGGCACGTGCCCGGAACTCACGCGGCACTATGTGGAAATTCGCGGGCTCGGCCTCGTGAACGTGACCGACCTGTTCGGTGTCAGTGCCACCCGCGCATCCAAGCGGATTGAGCTGGTGGTGCAATTGGAGCGGTGGGAAACCGGGCGGGAGTACGATCGCCTGGGCCTCACCGTGGATACGCAGGACATCATGGGCGTCACCATCCCGATGGTGCGCATGCCGGTGGCGCCTGGCCGCAACGTGGCGATGCTGGTGGAGGTGGCCGCGCGCAACACGTTGCTGCGTGCGCGGGGTCGCCATGCGGCGCGGCTGTTGGCCGAACGCCTTGAACAGCGGTTGGCACGCGCGGTCGATGCGGACGAGGAGGACTGATGGTCGCACCGACAAAAGCCGTTCCCCAGTTTGTGCTGCTCACCGGCCTGTCAGGGGCCGGCAAGTCGCAGGCCATTCATGCCCTGGAGGATTTGGGCTATTTCTGCATCGACAACCTGCCGGTGGCGCTGATCCAGACCTTCGCAGATCTCACCGTGCGCGACGAAGACCCGAAACATCGCGTGGCGGTGGTGGTCGACGTGCGCGAAGGGGCCAACCTGACGCGACTGCCCGGGGTCTACCGCCGGCTGAAACGCCGCGGCGATCTGCAGGTGAGTCTGGTGTTCCTGGAGGCGGCGTCCGAGGTGCTCGTCCGCCGGTTCAGTGAAACCCGTCGGCCTCATCCACTGGGGCGCCGCCTGTCGCCGCCGGAGGCCGTCAGTGAGGAGCGTCGCCGGATGGCCCCGCTGCGGGCGCTGGCCGACCATGTGATCGACACGTCCGCCCTGAGTGTGCACGACCTGCGGCGACGGGTGTTGGAATTGGCCGGTCACGGAGAGGCGCACCCCCTGGTGGTGACGCTGCAGAGTTTTGGATTCAAGAAGGGAGCGCCCGGGGACGCCGACCTGCAGTTTGATGTGCGGTTCATGAAGAACCCGCACTTCGTGCCACGCCTGCGACCATTAACCGGCCTCGACCCGGCGGTGTCGCGGTACGTGTTGCGCACGCCCGAAGCGAAGGAGTTTTTGACGCTGACCACCCGCCTGATGCGGTTTCTGCTGCCGCAGTACATCAAGGAGGGCAAGGCGTACCTCACCGTGGCCATTGGCTGCACCGGCGGTCGTCACCGCAGCGTGGCCATTACCGAGGCGCTGGCGCGCGCGTTGACACGCACCAAGGGAATCCAGGTGCGGGTCCGTCACAGGGATGCTGTTGATGACTGACACACCAGGAGCGGTGGGCGTGGTGGTGGTCACGCACGGGGTGCTGGCCACCGAATTGCTGAATGCCGCGGAGACCATCGTCGGTGATCTGCCACGGTTTGCGGCCGTGTCGATCGGCTGGCACGATGATGTGGGGCTGGCCACGGAAGCGATGGTCCGCGCGATCGCGCGCGTGAACGCCGGGCACGGAGTGTTGATACTCACGGACATGTTCGGGGGCACGCCGTCGAACCTGGCCATGACGTTTCTGGAACCCGGCAAGGTCGATGTCATCACCGGCGTCAACCTCCCGATGTTGATCAAACTCGCCCGCGCGCGCGAGGAACGTGACCTGGCGGCCCTCGCACGTCTGGTGTGTGAGGACGGGCGTGCGGCCATTCGGGTGGCATCAGACCTGCTGCGCAGTGCCGGACCGAAGGACGGCCGTGGGTAAGTCGGAGGTGGTCAGGCACCAGGTCACCGTGTCCAACGCGCTGGGCCTGCATGCACGGGCCGCTGCACGGTTTGTGCATCGCGCGAGTCAGTTCTCGAGTCGGATTCTCGTCACGCGCGCAGGGCAGACCGTGGACGGCAAGAGTATTCTCGGCCTGTTGCTGCTGGCGGCCGCACGGGGCACGACGCTCGACCTCGAAGCTGAGGGGGACGACGCCCAGGCGGCTATTGAGGCGCTGGTGCAGTTGGTGGCGTCGGGATTCGACGAGCCGTGACCCGCAATCTGCGACTGGTGGGACGTGGGGTGGCCGCCGGCACGGCGATTGGTCGCGCCGTGGTGGCGGTCCGTGATGCCGGGCAGGTGCGGTACCGGCTGGCCGCGTCCGGGGTCGACCGCGAACGTCAGCGTCTGCGCGCCGCGCAAGCCGAGACCCGACAGCAACTCGAGGAGATTTCCTCGCGCATCTCGCGCACGGTCGGGCCGGCGCAGGCGGCGATCTTCGCCGCACAGTTGCTGATGCTCGACGACCCGCTGTTCACCGCCCGGGTCGAGACCCTCATCCGCACCGAGCGCATCAATGCCGACTGGGCCTTGGACCGTGCCCTGGGCGAACTGCGCGACGTGTTTGCGCGGGAGGGCGATGCGTGGCTGCGCGAACGGGTCGGCGACCTCGCAGACGTGGGGGGACGACTGCTGCGGAATCTCAGGCCTGGGCCGGATCCGCTGGTCGATTTTGTGCGTGCACTTGACGGCCCCCTGATCGTGGTGGCCGATGAGTTGTCACCCTCCATTGCGGCGCAGCTCGACTGGACCAAGGTGCGCGGGCTGGTGTGTGACATCGGCAGCCCGACCCACCACACGGTGATTCTCGTCCGTTCACTCGGCGTGCCGGCCGTCGTCGGCCTGGGCAGTGCCACCCAGATGATCACCCCCGGACAACGCATCGCCGTCGACGGCGCCACCGGGGAAGTGGTGGTCGAACCGGACGCGGAGTCGCTGAGACGCTGGACCAATCGCGCCAGCGTGGCGGAAGCGGCCCATCGCAAACTCGACGAACTGCGCGGGGTGCCGGCGGTCACGGCCGATGGCGTGCGGATTCGGCTGGATGCCAATCTCGAGATCGCGGAAGAAGTGGCCCGGGTCATCGATGTGGGCGCGGAAGGGATCGGGTTGTATCGATCCGAGTTCCTGCTCGATCGGGTGCCCGCGACCGGGGTCGTGGACGAAGCCACGCAGACCGACATCTATCGGCGCCTGTTGGCGGCTCTCGCTCCGCGACCGGTGACGATTCGGACGTTTGATACGGGGGAGCAGCGCTGGGAGACCGCCTCCAGAGGCGGGGGACACCGCGAGCGGTTCGGGTTGCGCGGCATTCGGGCGGCGCTGCAGCATGATGATCGGTTCCGGGTCCAGGTGCGGGCGCTGCTCCGTGCGGCCCCGGCAGGGTCACTGCGCATCCTGCTGCCGTTTGTGACGTCCGCGGCCGAGGCCCGGCAGGCGCGTGCGCTGATTGCCGACATCGCCCGGGAGGTGCCGAACGCGCCGGTGGTGCCCATCGGGGCGATGATCGAAGTGCCGGCCGCCGCCTTGATGGCCGAACACATCGCCGCCGAGGTCGACTTTCTCAGCGTCGGCACCAACGATCTGATCCAGTACACTCTGGCCATCGACCGCACTGACGAACGGTTGTCGGGGCACTATGAACCGCGGGAACCCGCCGTGTTGCGCCTGCTCCGGCTGATCGCCTCGGCCGGGCGTCGCAGTGGCAAGGACCTATCGGTCTGCGGGGAGATGGCGGCCGATCCGTTGATGGTCGCGTTGCTGGTCGGACTCGGGTTTCGCGCGTTCAGCATGACGCCGGCGGCGTTGCCGGTCGTCAAGCGGGGACTCAGATCCGTGGATCAGCGGCAGGCCGTGCGCATCGCGCGGGCGGCGCTGGTCGCCGCCTCGGCCGACGACGTGCATCGGCTGCTGGCACCGATGGCGGAGGTGATGGCGGCCACAGACAGACATGACGTCTCGAGCAGCGAGACCGTGACAACACGAGAGGACGAGTGAGGACGAGTATGGAACAACCAGTGATCCGGGTGGAAAAACCCTGGGGGTATGAACTGCATTGGGCAAGGACCGACTTGTACGTGGGCAAGGTGATCCACGTCAACAAGGGCCATGCCCTCAGCCTGCAGTACCACAACCAGAAGGACGAAACGATCTTTCTGTGGTCGGGCAAGATTCTGTTTGAGATCGATGTGGACGGGACGCTGGTCGGTCGCGAGATGCTGCCGGGCGAGTCGGTGCACGTCACGCCGAAAACAATTCACCGCATGACGGCGATCGAGGACTCCGACATCATGGAGGTGTCGACCAATCACCTCGACGACGTGGTCAGACTTGAAGATCGGTACGGCAGGAAGACCTGAGTTCCGTACGGAGCCGACGGGCTGAAGCCCGTCGGTAGCAGACGGACTAAAGTCCGTCTGCTCCGTACTACACGCGTGTCGAAAACTCTAAAACGGGATGTCGTCGTCGTTGGGCGCGTCGATCGGGCCCATGTCGTCGTCCGGCATGTCCGACGGACCACTGGCGCCACCGGCCGCGTAGCGGTCACGCTGCGGACGCGGGGCACGTTCGCCACCGCCACCCCCGGCACCGCCGCCCGCACCGCCGAGCAGCACGACACGGTCGGCGCGGATCTCGGTGGTCTTGACCTGTTTGCCTTCCTTGTCGGTCCACTCGCGCGTCTGAATCTTGCCTTCGACGTAAATCTGTTTGCCCTTGGTGAGATACGGCTGGATGGATTCAGCCGTCTTGCCCCAGATGACAATGCGATGCCACTGCGTGTCTTCACGCTTCTGGCCGTCACGATCCGTGAAATGTTCGGTGGTGGCGATGCTGACGGTCGCCACGGCCGTTCCCCCCTGCGTAAAGCGCATCTCGGCGTCGCGCCCGAGGTTGCCGATCAACACGGCCTTGTTCACACTCCCCATACGATGGTCCTCAATCCTGTCTAGAAAATTCCGCCCTTGATGATACGCGCCAGGTTCTGTGTGGCGAGCATGGCTGCGCTGGTATCAGGAAACGATTTCCGTACCAGTTCCCAGTTGGCCTTGGCGCGCTCTGTCTGCCCGAGTTGTTCGTACGCGAGCCCCTGCTTGTAGAGCGCCTGGGGTTCCCAGTCGGTGCTCTTGTGCAGCGTGATGACCTGCTCGTAGGCCGCCACGGCTTCCTTGTACGCGCCCTTGCCATAATGAGATTCTGCAACATGGAAGCGCGCTTTGGGCACGTCCGGCGAGGTTGGGAACGATTCGATGTAGTACTGAAATCCGGCGATGGCCATGTCGTACTGTCCGGTGGCGTAGTCGCCGAAGGCGGTATCGAAGGCGCGCTGTGGATTTTGCGGCGGTGGGGGTAGTTGGACGTTGGCTGGCGGTGGGGCTGTGGCCCCGGTGGGCGGTTCGGCCGCCGCGCCAGCCGCCGCGGGGGTGGCCGGGTCGCCCGGTAGTGCGGCCGGCGTCAACAGGGCGATGATCTGCGTCAACAGGGTGCGCTGCGCCGCCAGTTCCTGACGAATCGTTTCCATCTCGTGCGCATCCTTGGACATGCTGACGTTGGTGGCGTCGAGCTTCTCACGCAGGATGCGCGTGTTCTCGGTCAGGCTGCCGATCTGGACGCCCTGGTCCGCAAACAACTTGCGGGTCAGGTTGGCCTGCTCGTCGACCCGGCTGTTCACCCCCTTGAGCGACTCAGCCAGCTCGGCCACGGCCACGCGCAGCAGCTGCGTCTGTTCGTGCAACATGCGCAAGTCCGCAAAGATTTGCTGATGTTCGCGGTTCTGTGCCGTAGCGTGCACGGGCAGCGCCACCAGCACACCGAGTGCGAGGAGAAGGAGTCGACGGGGCATGGCTCTATGTTACTGCCCGTTACTTGCCGGTTACGACAAAATGCCCGCGTCGATTCTTGGCCCAGGCGTCTTCGTTTTGTCCGGGATCGAAGGGGAACTCCTTGCCGTAACTCACGGTGCGGATGCGATCGGCGGCGACGCCGAGCGAGAGCAGATAGGCCTTGATCGACAACGCCCGTCGCTCCGCCAGTGCGAGGTTGTACTCGGCCGTCCCGCGTTCGTCACTGTGACCCTCAACGGTGATGGCCCATGTGGGGTACTGCGCCAACACCTCGGCATTGGCGGCGAGGACGCGCTGGCCCTCGGCGTCAATCGTGTCGGAGTCGTACAGGAAGAACACCGGTTTAAGGGGTGCCTGGCGATTGATTTCGTCCGTGTCCAGTCCCGCCAGCGGGTCGGACGGGATCGGGGTCTCGACAATAATCGGCGGCGGTTCGGGCACCGGGGCCGGCGGGGGCGGCGGCGTCGAGGGGGTGGTCGCCCCAGGGAACGTGGCCGGCGGTGGTGGCGTAGTGGCCTCGACCGGGGCCTTTTTGCCGCCACAGGCGGCTGCCGTCAGTACGGCGGCCAGAGTCAGGACGAGAAGGGAGGAGGTGCGTCGGAACGTGTGTGTCATGAGGGGCTTTCGGGTTAGCGGGACCAGCTGGGGTATCGGTTGTTGCCGGTGGTGGTGACGCGACGTTCCAGTTTGCCGTCACGGCCCACGATGGCGATGTGTTGTTTGCCCCACTGCGTAGTGATGAAGGCGATGTGGCGGCCGTTGGGAGCGACCGAAGGGCTCTCACTCGTGCCGCTGAGGCCGCCGGTGAGGGTGGTGACCTGGTTGGTGAGCAGATCGATCATCCGCACCTGATTGCCCCCGGGGACTTCTGCGGTGTAGGCGATGTAGTTGAAGGGCGCTGGTGACCAGGTGGGGCGGTCAATCTTGCCGCCGCCGGTGGGCAGGCGGGTGACCGGGCCTCCGTCGGCGCTCATGATGTAGAGATGGTTCTGGCCCGCGCGATCGCTGGTGAACGCAATTTGTTGGCCGTTCGGTGACCAGGTCGGGGAGTTGTCCGAGCCCGGATGGAACGTCAACCGTCGCTGGTCGGTGCCATCCACGCGCATCGTGTAAAGCTCAAAATTGCGTCCGCCTTTTTCGCTCGTATCGCGGCTGGACGCAAAGGCGATCCGGGTGCCGTCGGGCGAGAAGGCCGGCAGAAAGTTCTGCAGCGTCGGACTGCCCTTGGCGGGACGTGTCGCCGCACGTGCCTCGTAGATCGATTGCACGACGATGTCCGGAAAGCCCGAGGTGTAGGACGTGTAGGCAATGTGGCGACTGTCGGGCGACCAGGCCGGTGCAATGTTCAGCGACCGGTGCGGGGTCAGACGCATCTGCTGCCCCCCGTCGTAATCCGAAATGTAGATTTCCGTGATGGAGCGTTCTTCAATCGTGCCGCCGAGACGTTCACCATCACGGTCGGACGTAAACGCAAGCTTGGTGCGCGCCACGCCGTCGAGCTGGAACAACTCCTTGTGCAGTTCATCGGCAATCGTGTGCGCGCAATACCGCGGCGCGTTCATCCGGCACGCATACCGTTTGCCAAACGTGCTGATGCGGCGCTCGACACTCATGATGCGTACGTCGACGGTCAGAGTGGTGTCGGTGCGCGAGGCGGACCCTACCAGCACAAAGTCTGCCCCGATCTCGTTCCAGGTCTGATAGGGCAGGCTCTCAGCCGGAGCGACGGGAATCTGCGCCGACGCCGAACGGCTGATCAGCGTGAACTCGCGCTCAAACTCCAGGTCGTCGAACAACACCTGTGACGCAGTCCGGGCGGCGGCAATCGCCTCCGCATCACCGCCGGTGACCAGAAACTCCGGAAAGCCCAACCGAGGCGTACGTCCGCCTGTGCCGCGCATGTTGATGACCACCTCCGGTTGTTGCTGGTCCATCGTGACTGATGGAATCAGATACATCCCGGACGGGGCACCGAACGGCGCCGCCGGCAGCAGCAGCGCGATCCCGCAGATGGCGACGAAGGCGATGCGACGAGTAGCTGTCATTCACTTACCTCTTCTCATAGTCAAACCGGAGACGCACGACCATCTCGTTGCCCACGTACGACGCGGGCAGCGGGGGCAGTCGTGCATCGAGCAACGCGCGTCGGGAGGCCATCTCGAGTTGAAAATGACGGCTGCTCTCGATCACCTGGGGCAAACCCGCTTCAAGCGTGCCGTCCCGTCGAATGGTGAAGCGCAGCACCACATAGCCCACCTCGGGTTGGTTCTGCTGCCACACGCGATTAATGGCGTCACGAAACTTGGCCGTCCATTCCGGATCGAAGTTGCTGAGGTTCGCGTCGCCCCCACCACCCCCACCGGTCAGCGTCAATCCCGTGCTGGTCCCCGATGCCCCTGTATCGGCCGCGGCTGTGCCGGTCTGCACCTTGGCGCCCACAACCGGCGGTTTGGTCGTCGCTGCGGGTGGAGCCTTGGTCGTTTGGGGTGGCGTCGGCTTGGCGGTGACCGGCTTGGCCTGCGGAGGCGGCATCGTATCGGGCCGCGTTACGGCAGGAGGCTGAGGCGGCTGCGGACGCGGCGTCTCTGGCACCACATCCACCTGGCGCCCGGCAATCGGGGCTGTCCCGGTGGAGCGCGGCCCCACGGCGCCGCCAAGGCTGATCACCATGATTTCCGGCTTCTCGGGTTGCGTGGCCAGCCATCCGGACGGCAGAAAAATCGCAATCGATCCTGCGATCAGATGCACGGCCAGTGACCACCCGACCAGGCGCGACAGCCCCCCATCGTCGTGCGCACGCGCAGCGAGGATGTCGCTGACGGCGGCCTTCACTCGCGGCGTCTCCCGTCGCCAGGGGCTGTCACGAACATGGCGTTCCGCACGCCCCCGTTCTTCAGTTCGTCCATGACCAGTACGACGGATTGCCAAGGCACTTGGCCGTCCGCCCCGACGTACACGTCCATGGAGGTCCGGCCCTGGAGTTCTTGTGTGACCCGCTGGGCGAGGAACGACAGCCGCACCCGTTCGCCGTCAAAGACCACCTGGTTGTCCTTCTGGAAGCTGATGGGCACCGTGACATACACAGGTTCCGCATTCACCGGTTGGGACCGTGTGGACTGCGGCAGTTGCACACCGAAGCCCTGCTGCATCATCGGCGCGCTCACCATGAAGATGATCAGCAACACGAGCATCACGTCCACCAGCGGCACGACGTTGATTTCGGCCAGCGAGGTGGACACACGCTGCCCTCGTCCTCGTCGTCCCCGCCCGGAAGCTTGCGAGACCTGTTCGACTTTCGGCATGGGTCTCCTTAGGTGAAATTCCGCTCGGCGATGTTCAGAAACTCGAGCGAGAAGTCGTCCATCGTGCCCGCGAAGTGTTTCACCTTGCCCGTCAGGTCGTTGTAGTAATACACAGCCGGGATGGCCGCAAAGAGACCCGCCGCCGTGGCGATGAGCGCTTCTGCAATACCCGGTGCCACCACGGCCAGACTCGACGAGCCGGATTCGCCGATCCCCTGAAACGACGCCATGATGCCGACAACCGTGCCGAACAAGCCGATGTACGGCGTAATCGAAGCGGTGGTGGCCAGAAAGCCGATGCGGGATTCGAGTCGACTGAGTTCGACGGTGGTGGCCCGCAGCAACGCGCGGTCGAGCCCATCAAGACTCTTGAGCTGCGGCCGTGCGCCTTCACCCGCCGTTCGCAGCTGGGCGTTCAGCTCCGCGTAGCCTGACTGGAACAATCCCACGAGTGGACTGGCCGGCAGGCTCGCGCAGACCGACTGCACCTCCGAGAACTTGCTGCTCTTGCGGAAGATGTCGAGGAACGTCGCCGTCTGCTTCTTCGCCTTGCTGAACTGCCGCTGCTTGTGGACGATGACGCCCCAGGAGATGGCAGAGAAGAGCATGAGCACCACGAGGACAAACCACGCGAGTGGCGAGGCCTCGAGGATCAACGACACCAAATCGGTGCTACTGGTGACTGGGGCGGACGTAGACGTATCCCCAGTGGGATCCTGCGCCTGAAAGGCCAGGATCAGTATGCCAAGCGTGCGCAACTAAACCTCCGTCGTTCACGGATAGTGCGCCGCTGGGACAGCGCGAATACGAAGAAGGTACCACGCAGGGTGGAGTGAGTCAAAGGTTTGCTACGATGCGTCATGTTGCGCTTCCTTGCCATTCGCAATCTTGCGGTGATCGATCAGCTCGAGATCGATTTCGAGTCCGGCCTGACCGTGCTCACAGGCGAGACGGGGGCCGGCAAATCCATGCTGGTCGAAGCGATCGACCTGTTGACCGGTGGTCGGGCCAGTGCGGACCTTGTGCGCACCGGCGAAGAGACCGCCACCATTCAAGCCATCTTCGACTATCGGGGGCGCGACGTCATCATTCGACGCGAGATCTCCACCCAGGGCCGCAGCCGTGTCTTTATAGATGACGCGCTGACCACCACCACGGCCTTACGGGATCTCGGTCGCTCGTTGGCAGATCTGCATGGGCAGCACGAGCACCAGTCGTTGCTGGACCCGGCCGAACATGCCGGCCTGGTCGACGCGTACGCGGTGCACCCGCCGCTGGTGTCGGCCGTCGGGACTGCCCATGAGGCGTGGCGCACCGCCGCCAACGCCCTTGAACGCACCCAACTGAGCGCCAAAGAAAAGGCCGCTCGCATCGAGTGGGTGACCTTCCAACTGCAGGACCTCGATCGCCTCGCGCCGAAGACGGGGGAAGACGATGCCTTGGTCGCTGAGCGCCAGGTACTGGGGAATGCCGAGCGGTTGACGCGCCTCTCGACCGAAGCCTTCGCGGCGCTGTACGAAGGGGAGGGGGCCGCACTCGCCTCGCTGGCCGGTGTCTGGAAACGTCTGGCGGACCTGGCCGCACTTGACGGCCGTTTCGTGCCCTATCTTGAGCAGCGTGATGAGGTGCGGTCCCGCCTGGAGGATCTTGCGTTCATGCTGCGCGACTATGCCGCCCATCTCGAGTCGTCGCCCGACCGACTGCAGGAGGTGGAGGATCGCCTGGCCGCCCTCGAGCGGGTCAAACACAAGCATGGGCCAACCCTGACCGAGGTCGTCGCCAAACACGAGGCGCTTCGGCTGGAACTCCAGGCGCTGCAAGCCAGCGATGAGACGGCGGTCGAGTTGCAGAAAGAGGCGAGTCGGGCGGCTGACCGTTTCCGGACAGCTGCGGCCGCTCTGTCGGCATCCCGCCGAGCCGCCGGGCAGAAGCTGGCCAAAGCCCTCGAAGCGTCCCTTGCGCAGCTCGCCATGCCCAAGTCGCGAGTCGAGGTCAGACTTGAGGCGTTTGCAGATGACGAGTCGCGCTGGTCAGTGGGTGGGTTCGACGCGGTCGAGTTTTACCTGTCTCCCAATCCAGGGGAAGATCTTCGGCCGCTTGCCCGAATAGCGTCCGGTGGCGAGCTTTCCAGGATAATGCTCGCGATCAAGACATTGGCCACTCCGGACGAGGAGGGCCGCACGCTGGTGTTTGACGAGGTGGACGCCGGCATCGGTGGGGCAGCGGCCGACGCGGTCGGGGCCAAACTCCAGGAACTGGGCCGCCGGTTCCAGGTGCTCTGTATTACCCACCTCCCGCAGATTGCCGCCCGCGGGGATCAGCACCTCCATATTGCCAAGCAGGTCAGGTCAGGGCGCACCATCACAACGGTGACCAGGCTGACCGGCCGCGAACGTGAAACCGAACTCGGCCGGATGATCGCTGGCGACCACGTATCAGAGCAGGTGTTGGCTTCGGCCCGCGAGCTCCTGCAGATGCGAGGCGAAAGCGAAACCAAGGCAAAAGGCGAAAGCGAAAGTCGATCCGGAGCGAAAGCGAAAGGGAAGCGTGGCGCGTAAGTATTTGGTCGAGACATTCGGCTGTCAGATGAACGTGCATGATGGGGAACGTATTGCCGGACTCCTCGAAGATGACGGGTATGAGTCCACCGTTTCTGAGTCCGAGGCCGACCTGATCGTGATCAACACCTGCTCGGTGCGTGAGCGGGCTGAAGAGAAGTTGTATTCGCGGCTCGGGGAGATTCGTGCGGCGGCAAAAACCGCAGGGCGCCAGCCGCAGATTGCCGTGGCCGGCTGCGTGGCTCAGCAGGAGGGCGACGCGTTACTCAAGCGCGACCCGTCCATCGATGCGGTCGTCGGCACGCAGGCGGTGAAGATGTTGCCCGCGTTGCTCGCCGAGGCCCGCGCCACATCCGCGCCGCGTGTGGATATCAACCCGTACGAGGACGTCTCGTTTCCTCTGGGCATGGCGAAGTCGTCGGATCGGGCCCGTGCGTTTGTCACCATCATTGAGGGCTGCAATGAGTTTTGCTCCTTCTGCGTTGTGCCGTATACGCGTGGGCATGAGCGCATGCGCCCAGCCGCCGACATCCTGGCGGAGGTGCACCGCGCCGCCGATTCAGGCCGGCTCGAGGTGCAGCTGTTGGGGCAGATCGTCAATCACTATCAGGCGCCGGACGATCCCACATGTGATTTCCCGGAACTGTTGCGGCGGGTCAGCCGGGTGCAGGGCATTACACGGATCAGGTTTGCCAGCCCGCATCCCCGGTATGCGTCCGATGCGCTCATTGAGGTGATGCAGGCCGAGCCGAAGATTTGTCGACACTTCCATCTGCCCGTGCAGTCCGGCTCCAACATCGTCCTCAAGGCTATGCGCCGACGCTACACCCGTGAGGACTACATGGACCTGGTTGCACGTCTGCGTGCCGCGATGCCTGGCATCGGAGTGTCAACCGACATGATCGTCGGATTTCCGGGTGAAACCGAGGACGACTTTGAGGCGACGATGGACCTGGTGCGTCAGGTGCGATTCCAGTTCATCTACTCCTTCAAATATTCCGTTCGGCCCAACACACTCGCCAACAAACGTCTGCCTGATGATGTACCGGAGTCGGTGAAGACACGGCGCATCATGGCTTTGCAACGACTCCAGGGCGAGATGCAACTGGCGCTGCACGAGTCGATGGTTGGTGACCATGTGGAGGTTCTGGTGGAAGGCCAGTCTCGTCGACGCGAGACCGAGTTGACCGGGCGCACCGGCGGGTGGGCCACAGTGAATTTTCAAGGGCCGGCATCACTCATCGGCCGGTTGGTGCAGGTGCGCCTCACCGCAGCCGCACCAAACAGTCTGCGGGGTGAGATGATTGGGGACGCTGATGCTTATTGAAATGGCGATCCGGGGGTTGATGGTGGACCCGCTGACCAATCTGCCGATCATCATTCTGCGCGACGACACCAACGAGCGCGTGCTGCCGATCTGGGTGGGACCCGTGGAAGCCAATGCGATCGCGCTCCAGGTGGAGAACGTCTCGACGCCGCGTCCGATGACGCACGATCTGCTGCGCCAGGTGGTTGCCGAGCTCGGGGGCACGCTGGTGCGCGTCATCATTCACGATCTCAAGGACAGTACGTTTTACGCCTACCTCGAAATCCTGAAGGACAGCGAACGGATTCTGATCGACGCGCGTCCCAGCGACGCGCTCGCGCTGTCACTGCGCACCAAGGTGCCCATCTTTGTGAACGTCGCGGTCTTTGAACATGCCCGGGGCGCCGATGTGGCGCCGCAGCAAGTGGACCAGGAACGGCTGCAGCGCTGGTTGGAGAGCCTGGATCCGGATGATCTTGGGTACAAGATGTAGCGAACGGTCGGCATACTCACTACTAGGTGTAGAATCCTCAAGCCGATGATTATTTCCATCGCCAATCAAAAAGGTGGTGTCGGAAAGACGACAACCGCCATCAATCTCGCTGCCGCCTTTGCCATTCGCGGACGCCGTACCCTCCTGATCGACCTCGACCCCCAAGCCAATAGCACCATGTCCTACGTGGACATGGCGACGGTCGACCGGTCAGTCTACGAGGCCATCACGGACCCGCAGGTCGCTCTCACTGACATCATCAAGGAAGCCACACAGGAGAACCTGTGGGTCGCTCCCTCGCGGATCGCGCTGGCCAAACTTGAGGGCAAATTGGTGGGGGAGTTGGACTCCCATTTCAAGCTCAAGGACAAACTGGCGGCGGTGCTCAAGGACTACGATGCAGTGGTCATCGACTGCCCTCCGGCGCTCGGACTGCTCACGGTCAACGCCCTGGTCGCGTCCACCCATTTGCTGATTCCAATTCAGTCCTCCTACTTCGCGCTCGAAGGGACTGACGACCTGCTCGAGACGATCGAAAAGGTCAGGTTGCGCGCCAACCCTGACCTCCGTATCCTCGGCGTCGTCATCACCATGCACGATAAACGCACCGCATTGGCGCGTGACATTCGCGCGCAGATCGACAAGGTGTTTGGCAGCAAGGTCTTCAAGACTGTCATCACCAAGAGTGTCAGGCTCGAAGAGAGCCCAGCCTACAAAGAATCAATTTTTAAGTTCGCGCCGGACTCATCAGGTGCGACTGAGTATTACCGGCTCTGCGAGGAGGTCATGGACCGTGTCTAAACGAGGATTGCCATCAAGCCTGAAGATGCGTCACGACGAGCACTACGTCGATGCGCTGACCAATCCCGCCGGCGCGCCGATCGGTCGGATGATTCCAATTGACCAGATCGATCCGAACCCCGATCAGCCGCGCCAGGTCATGGGCGACCTGTCCGAGCTCATGGCGTCTATTGCCGAAAAGGGCATTATCGAACCCCTGGTTGTTCGCCAACGAGGCGGGCGTTATCAGATTGTTGCCGGCGAACGTCGCTACCAGGCATCAGTCCAAGTGGGTGTCCGTGAACTGCCCGTCGTCATCCGCGACGTCGATGATAACGAGATCATGGAAGTCGCGCTGGTCGAGAACATTCAGCGCAAGGACCTGACGCCCTTTGAAGAGGCCGAGGCGCTCACAGTGCTTGCTGAGCGGTGCGGTTATACCCACGAAGATCTTGCCAGGCGTATGGGGAAGTCGCGCACCGCTGTGACGGAGTCCCTCACCTTGGCGCAGATGCCCGTCGAGGTCAGGAATTTGTGTCGGCTGGCCGACATTTCCTCTAAGTCGTTGCTTTTACAGATAGTTAGGCAACAAGACCCTCAGAAAATGATCGCCTTTATCGAGCGTCTGACACGCGATGGCTCCGGAGCGCCGGTGACTCGTGAGCAGGCTCGGAAAGTGGCGGCCAAACCGAAGCCTGGACGTCCGAAGGCCTACGTATTTCAGTACCGGCCGCCCACCAAGACCTTCAACTTGAAGCTTCAATTCAAGAAGTCAGACGTCGACAAGAAGGAAGTTATCGCGGCGCTCGAGGGGATCATCAGCGAGCTGCGAAAAGGCTGAACACGGTCCGCAGTCCGCAGTCCGGCGGTCCGCAGGCCGGCGCGGTGCTATTCAGCGGGCCGCATAAATATTCATCGTAAGCATCTGGCCCCGAGCTGCGTCCGGGACGGAGTGGTCCGCGCAGCCGTGCCTGGAGATTGTTGGGCGAGGTTGGGTTGTGAGCCTGGAACTGCGGACCGAGGACCGGGAACTGCGGATCGAGGACTGCGGACTGCGCAGTGATAATACATGACATAATACTTCTTATCAGACATTGATAATGTGCGGGCGTAAAGGTGCCTGTGCATAACTTGCGGACGGCCTTAAAGCTCCAACGCCCGTGATATCGTCTGAATCGGCACCGCCCCTGAATGCGCACACTCGACCGCTACCTGATTCGTGAAACGCTCGGCCCATTTGCCCTGGGGTTGGTGCTGTTTACGTTTCTGCTGGCGATCCAGCCGATGCTCGAACAAGCCGAGGTGCTCATTTCCAAAGGCACCCCGATGCCGACGGTCGGGTTCCTGCTTCTGACGCTGCTGCCGCACGCGCTGGGGCTGACCATCCCGATGGCCTTTCTGGCCAGTATTGTCATGGCCCTCGGACGCCTGTCCGGCGACCGCGAAGCCGTCGCCTTGATGGCCTGCGGCGTCAGTCCGCTGCGCATGTTGCGTCCGGTGGTGGTCATGGCCACCGTGACCGCGGCCGCCACCCTGTATGTGCTGGTCTGGGTGATGCCAGACGCCAACAAGACCTTCTCGCGGGTCACGTTTGAGCTGACCCAGAAGATGGCGGCCCAGGACATCAAACCGCGACTGTTTTATGAGGGGTTCACCGGCAAGGTGATTCTGGTCGGAGACGTCACGCCCGGCGGCCAGTGGAATGAGGTGCTCGTCGCCGACACGACCCAGCCAGGACGGCCCGGGGTGCGGTTGGCTGAAACCGGCACTCTGGTGGTCGACGATGAGCGCCAGTTGGTCAATATTGTGCTGGGCCAGGTCTCCGGGTATCAGCCGGTACCGGACACGGCGGAATACCAACTCCAGCGCTCCGGGCGCGAGATCACCCAGATCGACCCTGGCGTCGTATTTAATGCCGGTCGCGGGCTGGCGGCGGATCTCAATTCCATGACCCTGGCGGAACTCGACGTCGCCGCAGCGACCCGGGTCGCGGCCGACCTGTCGCCGCACAACGAAATCATCTACAAACAACAGCGATTTTCGTTTCCCGCCTCGGCGTTTGTATTTGCGCTGATTGGGCTCGCGCTGGGCCTGCACACGCGCAAGGAAGGCAAGATGGCCGGCTTCGCCGTCGGCATCGCCGTCGTGCTCGTGTATTACGGCATCATGGCCTGGTTCGAGGGGCTGGCGCGCGCGGGTGACTTTTCCGCGTTGTGGGCTCGCTGGATGCCGAACATCATCCTGGGACTCGCCGGGGTGCTCCTGTTGTGGTGGCGGATGCGCGGCACGGCCCGGTCACTCGAGATTCGGGTGCCGGCGTGGGCGTCCGGCTGGCTTCCCCGCCGCGCCACCGTCGGGACCGCCCCCGCATCCACGGCCACGCTGACCGCAGGCACCGCGCAGCCGGCCCGTGTGGTGCTGGTCATCCGGTTTCCGGACTTTGCGGTGTGGCGACCGAAGCTGATGGATCTGTATGTCGGCCGTCGGTATCTCCGGACGATCGCGCTGGCGTTTATCGGCTTGCTCTCGCTCTACTACGTCGTTGAATTCATCGAGTTGTCCGGCAAGATTCAGCGCGGCAACGCCACGATGGCCACGCTGGCCGAATATTTTTATTACGCGACGCCGACGTTTGTCTATTTCCTGGTGCCGCTGTCCACGCTGGTGGCGGTGTTGACCACCTTCGGCGGGCTGACCCGCACGAACGAACTCACGGTGCTGCGTGCCTGCGGTGTGAGTCTGTATCGCACCGCGTTGCCGCTGCTGCTGCTGGCGGTGGTGTGGAGCGGCGTGTTGTTCGTGCTCGAGGATCGCGTGCTGGCGCACACCCAGCGTCGTGCGGAGGCGCTCAAGGATCAGATTCGCGATCGTCCGCCGCGCACCTTTAATCTGGCGAACCGGAACTGGCGCGTCGCGCGGGACGGCGGGCTCTATTATTACGCCGTGTACGACGCGCAGGATACGACCCTGTATCGCCTCTCGATCTTCGAAACGGCGCGCGCGCCGTACCGGCTGCTGAGCCACACCGCGGCCGAGCAGGTCTCGTTTCGCGACGGGGCCTGGCAGGCGACCAACGGCTGGGTGCAGACCTTCCTGCCGGATGGCACGGCGAGGCGCGAGGCCTTCGACGTGCGGACGCTGGGCCTGGATCCTCCCGCCGATTTCGGCAGCGAGCAGGTGGATGCCGCCATGATGAACTACGGGGAGCTGCGCGACTACGTGGATCGCCTGGACGAGAGTGGCTTCAGTATCGCCGGGCACCAGGTCGAGTTACATCGCAAACTCGCCTTTCCGTTCGTCACACTGGTCATGACGCTGATCGCCGTGCCGTTCGGGGTCACCACCGGGCGTCGTGGTGCGTTGTACGGGGTCGGACTCGCGCTGGCACTGGCGGTGTGTTACCTGGTGATTTCCCACGTGTTCATCGCGTTCGGCAATGCGGCGTATCTGCCGCCGCTCCTGGCGGCGTGGGCGACCAACCTGCTGTTTGCCGCCGGGGCGCTGGTGTTGCTGCTTACCGTTCGGACCTGAGCGCGGCCTGCGGTGTGGCGGCGTGCAGTGCCACGTTCGAGACGCGCATCGTGCCGCTGGTGCCCGGCAGCGTATGCGGCGCGTCCACCACAAACAACAGCGACTGGAGTCTGGCGGCCACCGGTCGTCGTGTGGTCGGTCGTCCTGCCGGCTCAAACTCCTCGAGCCGGAGTCGCACGGTTCGTGGCGTCGGTTCGGCGTACACCGAGCGCACCCACCGTTCGCCTCCCCCGCTGGCATCCGGCAATCGCACCTGCACCGAGAACCGCATCGGACGGTCGGCCGACACCGTAAAACTGATCTCTTCGAAACTCTGCGAGGCGTCCAGCGCAGAGACCAGGGCTGCGTATTGCCCTGGCGCCGTTCCGCGGGCGAGTGTGTACGTAAATACCGTGATCGCGTCGTCGTGCCGCCATGTGGCAGTCGTGGCGGGATGATGCTCCACGACCCACGCGCTGTCAGGCGCGATGGGGATGGTCTGCAGGACGGGCCCGGTCCCCGTGTGGGCTGGGGCCTCTGACGGCGTAGTCCCGGGTGGCGTGACTGGGGGCACATACAGCGGTGCACTGACCATCCACGGCACCTCGGCGCCTGGCCACTGGACTTCCACGCGATACAGGCCCGGCGAGGAGGTCTCACTGCTGGTGGTCACGGGTGCGGCACTGATCTGTCGACCGGCGTGCCAGATGGACACAATCGCCTCAGGCGCACCGGCGACGCTCGCACGAATCTGGGAAGCGTCGGCCGTCACGCTGAGCACCGCCGGGGTGGCCAGGGCGGTCACCGCCGAATAGGTCTGCCCTGCGCGCATCGCGTCGAGTACGGCCGCGGCATCAGCTCCAGCGTCGCCTGTGAGGGGATGCTCGAGCCACACGGCCTGCACGAGGGTGCGGAACATGTCCACATACGCCGGGCGTGCCAGCAGTGTGCGCGCCACGCGGGGCTCGCTCCGTTCATCGAGGCCGATCCGCGCATGGGCGTCCACTGCGGCCAGCCCCACCACCGGGCGTGTGCGCGCGGCTCGCTCCCAGCGCGCCATGGTGTCGTGTGGACGAGCAAAGAGACTCGCGATGGCCGGCGCGGGGCGCACAAGGGAGTGCAACGCCACCTGCACCAGCCGGCCGGGCGAGTTGTCACGCCACTCCGAGTCGGCGTTGATCCATTCGACGCCGCTGCCGGCGCGTCCGCGCCAGCGCAGGTCGGGTTTCGGCGAATCCGGATGTGCCACCACGGACCACCCGCCCAGGCGCGTCACATCCTCCATCACATCCCGCGCTTCCCCTCCCAGTGGATACGGGGGCGGCCCCGACAGACCGAGCGCGACGAGATGCCCTTCCCGCGTGGACACCTCCATCGCATCGATGACGAGGACGCCTGCGTGATACCGGGGCGGTTCCGGCAGCAGCGACCCATTCTCTTCCGTGAGGTGGTCGGTGAGGATGACAAACTGCAGTCCGGCCTCGGCGGCCGCCCGCGCCACCTCGTCCACCGTGCCGCTGCCGTCCGATCGTGTGGTGTGCACGTGATACGCGCCGACCGCTGTCGTCGCCGGCTGGGTGACAGGCAGCTGTACTGTGGCCGACGGCAACGTCACCAGCACAAACAGGCCGACTGCGGTCACAACCGCAACGATGGCTATCCCCAGTCGGCGCTTCACGTCATTCCTCGCCACTAGTCTGCATTATTTCTCAACGTCGGCACGCTCTCTGCTGGCGGGTAATAGAGCGATCCACCATGAGGTTCCATGAGGTTCCATGAGGAAATACCTGTCATTGACCCGTGAGGGTTGGGGGCCAGGCGAAAGCCTGGCCGTGGGGGGGGGGGGGGGGGGGGGGGGGGGGGGGGGGGGGGGGGGGGGGCAGGCCCCGGCCCGGGGCCGGGGAAGGGACGGCGAGACCCAGCGCCGCCCCCCGCACCCCCGACACC
>JBBQDM010000002.1:0-420856 GCA_038319675.1 Vicinamibacterales bacterium | reverse complement strand
AGGGCGGTCGGAAACGAATACGCCGCATGAATGCGCCTGGCGCATTCGTTTCCGACCGCCCTCCTCCCGCACGGCCAGGCTTCGCCTGGCCCCCAACCCTCGCGGGTCAGTGACAGGCATTTCTCCATGACCTTCATGGCCTTCATGGTGGATCGCTCTACTGTTCGGTCAGCGCTCTACTTCACACGTTCGTAGACCGTCCATGCGTCAGACACCACGCGGGAGGGGGTGCCACGCCGTTCAACGGCGAGGTCGCCGTCGGCCGTCAGCCACAACTTCCGCAGCGACTCGACAGGCACCAGCACACCGTCGAGCTCGGACTGACTCGTCGTCGTGACGTGCAGAACGTGGCCGATCCACCGCGAGGTGGAGGTGATGATGATGTCGGGTTGGCCCGGTGCGCCCGGAGATTTGTTAATGGCCGGCTTGCCATCCAGCCTGTAGACGGCCTGGATCGACATCCCGCCGGCAGTGATGTCCAGCGTCAGCGTCTCCGCTGTCTGGGTCATGACGCACTGTTCACCAAAGACGACCGCCGCAGTGTTGCTGTTGGCTTCACGGGCGAGACGTGCGCTTTTGTCCATGTTCACGGCCCATCGGCCGCTGAAATCCGGCGTGGCTTGGCTCTGGGACGTAAGCTGGGCCTCCACGAAAAGTGACGGTCCGGACAGGGCGAGCGCGAGCACCAACGACGAGATGACAGTCCACATTGGGTTACATCCTCCCGGTACCTTTGACACCGGCCTGCGCGAGATGGGCCTCAAGCCTGGGTAACAGAATCATCGCGACGGTCGTAACCGCCTGAGGCTAGACTTTGCCGGAGGGATTCTCCATGCGCCGACACTCACTCGGACTCATCGCTCTGATCGGTGTGCTCGGCGTGGCATCGCTTGCGCACACGCTGCAGCGCCCTGGTGAGTCAGCAGCGCCAACAGGGCTTTTGATGGGCGTGGTGGTGGATGCACTGGATGATCGCCCAGTGCCGCACACGGAGGTCACGCTGGGCGGCGCACCACCCACGACACAGAACACGCGGGTCCTCACTGATGCGGAGGGGCGGTTCGTGTTCATGGATTTGCCGGCCGGCACCTATACGCTGACCGCGACAAAGAATGGATACGCCGAAGGCGCGCACGGGCGACGCAGGCCGCTGGGACCGTCACAACCGGTGACACTGGCCGATGCGCAGCGTGTGGGTGATCTGACGATCCCGGTCTGGAGGTTCGCTGCCATCAGCGGGCGAGTCACTGACGAAGTGGGCGAACCGATGGTCGGTATTGCCGTACGAGTGCTGGCGCGCACCATCGTGGCCGGCAAACAGAAACTCACGCCCGGCGCCACGGTTCGCACCGACGACCGCGGCGAGTACCGCATCGCGTCGCTCACGCCCGGTGCGTATGCGGTTGTGGTGCCGGCCACTCAGACGTCGGCACCGCAGTCGGTCGTGGATCTGTTCATCCAGGGGAGACGCGGGCCTCGGAATCCCGGAGACCCCGACATCAGCAGGGATCTATCGTACAACGGCGCCATCGAGGCGTTCTATCAGTTCGAACGGAACACCGGCAGCCGCATCGGCACCTCGGCATTCATCTCGAGTGGCGACCGGTCGCGCGCGGGTGTCGCGCCAATGCCGTCCGGTGATGGTCGCATGTACGTGTATCCCACCGTGTATCACCCGGCGATGTCCGCAGCCGCAGACGCGTCGCTGGTCACCGTTCAGTCGGGCGAAGAGCGCCTGGGCGTGGACGTGCAGGTGGCGCTCGTCGGCACGTCCCGTGTATCGGGAATCGTGCTGGGACCGGAGGGCCCGACGATGGCTGCGTTGTCGCTCGTGCCGGACTCCGACGACCTGTCCACCGATTCCACGCTCGAAGTCGCGACGACGGTGAGTGATGCGAGCGGGCGATTCACGTTTTTTGGCGTGCCGGAAGGGCGCCATCGCCTGCGCGCCTTCTGGGCGAGCGTGCCGGTCGGGGGCGGCGGATCGCGTGGCGCGCCTCCGCCTCGGCCAGCGGGAGGCGGGGCTCCGCCCACACCGCCGCGACCGGCCCTCGGCGGATTCACCCTGTGGGCGACACAAACGATCGAAGTCGGTGAGTCCGATATCGCCGACCTTCCGGTGACGCTGAGTCCCGGGCACCGGATCGGTGGGCGGGCGGCGTTTGTGGGCGACCGGGCGCAGCCATCGTCGGACGAATTGCGGCGCATGTCGGCCACGTTTGATCCAGCCGACGCACGCCCGCTGGTCTCGCCGGTCATCGGTCGTGGGCAATTTGATGACGAGGGCTATCTGTCCAGTTATCAGTTGCCGCCGGGCCGCTACTACGTGCGCATCAACGGTGCGCCACCTGGGTGGACGCTGAAGAGCGCGACGTACAACGGTCGGGACATCTCAAACGTGGCACTGATGCTCGACCGCGATGTGAGCGGGCTCGTGGTCACGTTCACCGATCGCCCATCCACGTTGTCGGGCCAGGTCAACAACACATCAGGCGCTCCTGACGTGGCGGCGACGGTGCTCGTGTTTCCGGCCGACGCTGCGGCGTGGTCGGACTACGGAGGATTTCCGCGCAGGCTGCGTGCAGTGCGGGTGGGTCTTGATGGCCACTACAGTACCGTCGGTCTGCCGCCCGGCGACTATCTGGTCGTGGCCCTCGCCGATGAGGCGTCGGCGAACTGGCAGGACCCGGCTGTGCTCAGGGCGCTTGCGCGGGTGGCGACCTCGGTCACGCTGGCCGATGGAGAAGCGCGCACGGTCGCGCTCGGAACGGTGGGGGTGCCCCGATGACGCGCCTCGTGTACCTGGCGGTGTTCGTCGCCATGAGTCTGGCGCCCGCCGCGACGCAGATTCGGGACGGTGCGCGGGTTGTTGTCGCGACCCGCACGGGGCAGATCGCCGGACGTGTGGTCAGCGGTCATGAGACGCCTGTTCCTCTCCGTCGCGCGACCGTGACCTTGATCGCCGAGCGGGATGGTACCCGTCTGACCGCGGTGACCGATGATGCCGGTGCGTTCGCGTTCACCAGCCTGCCCGCGGATCGGTATGCGCTGTCGGCAGCAAAGAACGGCTATGTGCCGATGGCCTACGGCAGCAAGCGTCCCGGAGGATCGGGTACGCCCGTTGTGGTCGCGGACGATCAACAGGCGGCCGCCGTGATCAACCTGCCCAGAGGCAGTGTCATCACCGGTACGGTGCGCGACGAGTTTGGGCGACCAGCGCCGGACGTGACCGTGGCGGTACTGCGCTTTGTGGTGTCGCTGCAGACCGGGGGGCGGACGCTGCAGAGCGTCAGGATCGGATCGGCCGGGCAGCAGATCAGCGGCTATGCGCCAGATGGGTTTCCGGGCACGGCCATGACTGATGACCGCGGCGAGTACCGAATCTACGGATTGGCCTCCGGCGAGTACGTGGTATCGGCGACGCTGCGGCCGCGGGGGGGTGGCCCGATGGCCGTCACCGATGTGCATCAGATTACCGACGCGGATGTGACGCGCGCGCGGCAGTTGTTGCGGGAGCCGAGCGCCGGGCCGGCGGGGGGTGGCGCGGCGCCGGGCACAGGCACTGCGGGGTCCACGCGGGTGGACTTTGCGCCCATGTACCACCCCGCCGCAATCGCCAGGGACGAGGCGGCGACCATCTTGCTGGGCGCAGGCGAGGAACGGTCGGGTATTGATGTGATGCTTCGACCGGTACCGACCGCGAGTGTGGCGGGCGTTCTCTCCCGGCCTGATGGCACGCCGCAGTCTGGTGCGCAGGTGTCGGTGATGGATCCCTTGTCGTCTTCCGGCGGGGTTTTTAAGTCCACGCGATCGGGCTTCGACGGAGAGTTCGTCATTGGCGGCGTTCCGCCTGGCCGGTACCTGGTGCAGAGCGTCACCTACCCCGAAGGACTCTCAGCCGCGGCCGAGGTGGTGATGGTGGGGCGCGACGTGCCTCTGTCGCTGGTGTTGGCGCCGCCCATGACCGTGTCGGGTCGAATCGTGTTCGACGGCACGTCGGAGGCGCCCGACTTCAACACTGTGCAGCTGTGGCTCGGGCGCAGGCCGCAGCCCATTTTCGGCGGCCCCGGGCTCGACAGGACGCCCGATGGCCGGTTCGTGTTTCCCAGAGTGCCCACTGGCACCTACACACTCCGAATTAATGGACGCCCGCCTGCGGGCTGGGCGCTGCGTTCGGTGATGCTCGGCGACATCGACGTGTCGGACATCCCCTTCGAGATCGCGCCGAATCAACACATCGAAGGCATCGTGATGACGTTGACGGACCGGCCCGCCGAAATCTCAGGCACGTTGCAGACCGCGTCGGGCGAGCCCGCGCCGGAATATGTGCTCGTGGTGTTTTCGGCCGATCCGCGTTATTGGGTGGCGGGCACGCGCCGCACCAAACACGTGCGGCCGGACGTCCAGGGCCGGTTCATCGCGGGTGATCTGCCGGCCGGTGACTATCTCATCGCCGCGGTCACCGACCTCGAGGACGGCGAGTGGAACGACCCCGCGTTTCTCGCAGAACTCGCCGAGAGCGGGCCTATCAAGATCACTGTCGCGGAAGGTGATCGCAAGGTGCAGGACATTCGAATCAGCGCAAAGAACTAGTGCGCTGGTGCGCTGGTGCTCGGGTGCACCGGGCGCACCAAAGCACGTGAGCACGAGCGCACCCGCGCACCCGCGCACTTAGTCCGCGCGAAGCGCCGTGACGGGATCGAGCGCGGCCGCTCTTCGCGCAGGGATCCACGCGGCGACAACGGCAACCAGTAACAGCAGACCGGCTGTTAAGGCGAACGTCAACGGATCGGTGGGACTGACGTTGACGAGCAGGGTTTTCAGCAGCGGCGTGGCGAAGATCGCGCCAATGATGCCAAGTCCTACACCGAGCGCGGCCAGTCGCGCGCCCTCCCCGAGCACGCTGCGCAGCACTCGGCCCTTGTCGGCACCGAGTGCCATCCGCACACCGATTTCCTGCGTGCGTTCGCTGACGGAAAACGCCACGACGCCCGTCAGTCCGACGGCCGAGAGCAGCAGGGCGAGCCCCCCGAAGATGCCGAGCAGCAACGCCGCCATGCGGGGAATCGCCACACTCATGCGGAGGTGTTCCTCAAGGGTGCGCACGTCATACAGGGCGAGGTCGGGAGCGACGTCGGCCACCGCTCGTCGTACACCGTCGATAGCCCCACCAGCAGGACCGGACGTCGCGACCTGTAACACGGGCGCCGATTGATAGATCTGGTGAATCGGGAAGTACATCACCGAGCGTGGCGCCTCCGTCAGCTGGCCGTACTTGCCGTCGCGCGCCACACCGGCGACGGTGATCCAGTCGGGTCCGATTCGCAGGCGGCCTCCCACGGCATCCCGGTCCGCCCAATACCGACGCGCCATCGTTTCATTGATGATGACGACGGGTGCCGAGGTCGCGCGGTCGCGCTCGTCGATCGCACGTCCCTCAACGAGCTGGATGCCCATCGTCTCGAAGTACCCCTGCGTCACCATGCCGTAATACACGACAACTTCTTCCCCCTCGGCGGGTGTGTATCCCTCGATGGCGGGGCTGGTATCCGAACCGCCGCCGACCGACAACGGCACAAGGGTCGATGCCGACGCCCGCTCCACACCTGGAACCACTTCGACTCGCTCGATGATCCGGTCGAGCAGTGCGCGCCCCTTGGTCTCGTCGAGCCGCAGCGCACTCAGGTCAAACGACGCAAGCACCGCGTCGCGCCGACTGAAGCCGGGATCCACGTCATAGGCGTTCGACAATGTGCGCAGGAACAGGCCGGCACAGATCAACAGCACGAGCGCGAGTGCGACCTGCGCCACCACCAGCGCACTGCGCAACCGCGCCCGTCCGGGTGTTGTTGTCGAGGCACGGGAGGCACGGATGGCCTGCAGCAAGCGTGTGCGCGATCCCTGCAGCGCCGGCACCAGGCCGAACAGAACCGTCGCCACGACCACCACCAGAAGCGTGAATCCCAGCACGCGCAGATTCACGCTGGCGTCGATCAGAATGGGATAGGGCAGCGGGGGCAGGAGCGCCTCAAGACCACGGCTTGTCCACTGGGCCAGTAGCACCCCCGCGAGTCCGCCGGCACCGGCGAGCAGGACACTTTCAAGCAGTAGTTGGCGAACGAGGCGCCATCGTCCGGCTCCAAGCGCCGTCCGCACGGCCAATTCGTGCTGGCGAGCGACAGCACGCGCGAGCAACAGTCCCGACACGTTGGCGCACGCGATCAGCAACACGAGCACAACAAGGGCCATCAACACCGAGACCACCGGCAGCAGCACCATGGCCGCGCCGTCTTCCGACAACGGTGCCACGCGCAGTCGCCAGGTCTCGCCAATCAGCTCGTCGGCCACCATGCGATCGGAGATCACCCGCAGCGCCGCCTCGGCCTGGTCGGGCGTGGCGCCAGGCGCCAGTCGCGCGATGGCGCCCAGAAATCCATTGCCGCGGCTTTCGATGACATCCCGTCCCGTCAGTTGCGGATGCAGGGTGATCGGCAGCCACAGGTCCATCGCCAGTCCGCCCATCGCTCCACGGAACCCCTCGGGTGCCACACCAACAATTGTCAGCGGCACTCCGTTCACGGACACGCCGCGACCAACGATGCCGGCGTCGCTCTGGAATCGGGTCGTCCACAACGCGTGACTGATGACCGCCACCGGCCGACGCTCACGTTCATCGTCAGACTGCAGCACCCGGCCGTGGAGCGCCCGGACCTGAAGCACATCGAACAGGTTCCCCGACGCGACTTCCACCCACACACGCTCCGGCGCACCGTCGTCGATGCGAACCGTGGTGGCCATCATGTTCTTGACGGCGATCCCCTGCAGGCCGTCTGGAGCCGCGTCGCGCACATCGCGATAGTTCGGGTACGAAAAACTGAGGTCTGTTCGAGTGGGCGTAGCGAATCGCACGAGGACGAGGTCCGACGAGCGCGAGACACCCGGCAGGGGATTCAGGACCAGCGCATCCATCCAGCTGAAGATGGTGGTGGTGGCACCAATCGCGAGTCCCAGGGTGAGGACGATGGCTGCGGTGAAACCCGGGCGCTGGATGAAGCCGCGGACGGCGTATCGGAAATCCTGAGTGGTCATGAGTGTTCTCCATTGATGCGTGCGCAACCAGCCGGCGTGGGGCAGGGCGCCGAGGCTGCGACGGACGAGATCGCGTCGGATGACATGAGGCGCGCGCCCTTCCGAGGCCAGGAACGAACCCTGCGCCGCAAGGTCGCCCATCCATTGCTGCCGCCAGGACGCCCGTCGGTCGGTCGGCACCAGCCAGGCGCCCAGGCCGAGGATCAGGCGCACACGAGTGGGGCAGGTGTGGGGCTTCATCACTCAGCTGTTCTTGGCCGCAGCAGGGGATACCGCGCGAGGCCTTCGCCGAGGGTCCGGTCGCCGCTTTTGGTCAGCTCGAAGTACCGGCGGGCGGGACGTCCGTCACGATGCGCGATGGCGTCACTCTCCCACTTGGAACGCACGAACCCCAGTTCTTCGAGTCGCTCCAACGCGGGATACACCGTGCCTGAGGTGAGGCCGGTGGCGTCCATGATGTCAAAGCCAAACCGCCGGCCGTCGCTCAGGGCCTGCAGAATGCTGATTGTGCCGAGTCCAAGTCGTCTGCCCATGTGTATGCCGAAGTCCAACATAGCATACGTGCCATGGATGGCAAACGTTCACAGCAGAACCTCGTTAGACGGCTGAGGCGAGTTTCTGAATATCCTCGTCGTCGTTATAGACCTGGGCGCAGATACGGATCCACACGCGACCGGCGCGGGCATGGGCGTGCACTTCGACGTTGTGGTCGTACAACAGTCGATCGCGCAGGGCGACTGCCTCTGGACGGGTTGTGCCACAACGCTCAGGGGTCATCACACTGACCATCGAGCCCACAGCGGATTCCTCAATCTCCAGCGGCGTGTTCCAGTGCGAGGTGAGCGTCTGCGCCGCGCGCCATGCCAGGGCGTGGCAATAGGCGATACGAGCGTCATCGCCCAGCTCGTGCAGGAAGCGGAAGCCGTCCGGTGCACACAACCAGGGTGTCGGGTCGCGTGTGCCGACCCAGTCGAACTCGCGCACGAAGCCTGTGCCGAAGCCCCACGAGAGCACCGGTGGATGCAGCATGGCCTGCTGCTCAGGGGCCACGACCATGAACGCACTGCTGCGCGGGGCCATTGCCCACTTGTGCAGGTTGGCGATGTAGAAGTCGGCACCGATCGCTGTCACATCCAAAGGTAGTTGTCCCGGGACATGCGCGCCATCCACGAGTACTGGCACCTGTCGCTCGTGGCAGACCCGCACGATGTCCTCCACGGGAAACACGAGTGCGCTTTCAGCGGCGATGTGGTCCACCAGCACAAGGCGTGTGCGAGCGGTGAGCGCCGCGGCGATCCGGTCCACACAGTCGTCTGCGCGAAACGCCGGATACGGCATCTCCACAGTGCGCACCGTCGCCCCCGCGCGTTCGGCGCAGTAACGGACGGCCGTGACGATCCCTCCGTAGGCGTGGTCGGTAATGACAACCTCATCTCCGGCCGAGAGCGGCAGCGAGCGCATCACGGCGTTGATGCCCGTCGAGGTGTTATCCACAAATACCAGGTCGTCAGCGCGTGCGCCGACAAAACCTGCGACTTCTGTAGCGGCCTGACGGATCAGGGAGGGCCCATCAGTGGTTGAGCCGGTGAAACTCCACAACTCGCGCAACATGAACCTGGCCGGGTGCCGTTCGATGCGGTCGCGTACACGCCGTTGCGCGTCAAGCACCGCGTGTGGCGTGACACCAACGGTGCCGTGGTTCAGGTAGGTGGCCTCGGGATCGAGCGGCCACAGGGGAAGCAGGGAACGTCCACACGTCATCGGCAGAGTGTAGATCAGGCGCGCTGTGTCTACTCCGGCCGCCACTGGTCGCCGCGCAGCACATACCGCGTCGGGCCGTCGATCAATCGCTGCGGCTCCGGATGTTCCGGGTCGCCGGGCAGTGCGAGCGCCCAGGTCTCATCGGCTGCAACGAGCAGGGGATTGATGGCCTGCAGCGGTCGTAGTGAGGCCACCGCAAGAGCATCGTCGACCGAGGCTGCGTTGGCGAGCGTCCACAACGTGTGATGGGTGGGAGGCGCGAGCTGAATCGCTCCGTCGTTCCAGCGTGTGAGCACGTCGGCCGGGCTGGCCCAGAAGCATTGGCTGGTCTCGATCGAGTCGTGCACGCCGTGTTGACCATCAGGCGCACGCATCATGAAGAAGCGGGCATCAAAGCGACGCCGCTCAGCGGCGGGTGTCACCCATCGGGCAAACGGCACCAAGGCCTCCACATTGAGGCGCAGATGCCTGGCGACGAGTGCCGCCCGCAACTCGGCGGGGCTCTGAGTCAATATGTCGCGCAGTACGAGCGCGTCGTCATGTGACAACACCCCATCGACAGGGAGAATTGCTGCCTCTTCGAGGCACTCGCGGCAGGCAGCCACCGAGAGTGCAAGCGGCATGTCGGTGTCGCCTAGTTCGGCCACGCGAGCTCCTGGAGGCAGCATGACCGACTGCCATGCAGAATCGTAGTCGCCTGCTTCGACCTTTCCACCCGGAAACACCACCGCGCCACCCATAAAACGGCTTGAGACAACTCGGCGGACGCAGAAGACCTCAAGGCCGGTGTCCGTGTCGCGAATGAGTACGAGCGTAGCTGCGTCCGTCGGAGGTGAGACGGGCCGGTTGGGATCAAGGTCGAGCAGGGGACGTGGTGGAGTATCGGTCATGTGGGCCGTTCGATGGGACTCTCAGGGTACCACTCTGCGGTTCATGGTTCCTCGTTCATGGTTCCGCGGTGCCGTTCTTGGTTCGCGCACCCGGCACCGACCCTGAACCCTGCATCAGGAACCCAGCACCCAGGAACCCCGAACAGCACCGCGGAACCATGAACCAGGAACCATGAACCCCGCAGGTGGGCATAATGGCTCATGCATCGGCTCCTGATCGCGACCACGCTTGTCGGGCTGGCTGCGAGCACACCCTTCGCCCAGGCCCCGGTCGAGATCCTGCGCCCGGTGGGTGGGTTATCGCAGCAGGTGTGTGATTCGCTGCTGGAGCCGATCGCGTTTGTCCAGGACTCCAAGGGTCGGTACCTGCTGCTCGACCGCAGACGGCACACCGTGTATGCCGTCGATCGCACGGGCACGCGGCGGACCGTGCTGATCCAGGTTGGTCTTGAGAAGGGTGAAGCGTTGCAGCCCGCAGCGCTGAGTCTGGCAGCCGACGATGCATGGGCTGTGTCGGATGCACCGTTCCGGCAGGAGCGGATTCAGGTGTTTACGGCGAGCGGTACCCAGATCCGGGCGTTCCTGCGCCCGGGCCTGACGGCACCACGCTTGGCGATGGGGCCGGTGATTCTCAACGGCGTCGGCTCGCTCCAGTTCACGGGCGACACATTCCTGATCAATGCGCCGGAGACCGGCGCGCTGGTGTCCGAACTCGATCTCAACGGCGACCCAATCCGTCAGATCGGCAGGCTTCGCGCCACCGGGCACGAAGCCGACGAGAACGTCCATCTCGCGCTCAACATCGGTCTGGCGCTGCAACATCCGAATGGCGGGTTCGTGTTCGTCTTTCAGACCGGCGTGCCGATGTTCCGTCGATACGATGCGGACGGAACGCTGGTGTACGAACGGCACATCGAGGGACCGCACCTTGATCCGTACCTGCAGGCCCTGCCGACGACGTGGCCGACCCGCAAGGTTGGAGACGGGACGTATCCGATCGTGCCGCCGACGATCCGGACGGCGGCCCTCGATCCGTCGGGCCATCTCTGGGTCAGTCTCATGGCGCCTGTCACCTACGTCTACGACGAAGAGGGAGACAAACGCCGCACGGTGCGGTTCGACGGTACCGGGAGCGTCTCACCGACGAGTGTCACCTTCAGCCGCGCATCGGGTTCCCTGCGGGCGCTGGTGCTGCCCGGCTGTTACGAATACCAGCCGTGACCATGTAACGAGTTACTCGGAATGGTCACCGGCTTCCCACTTTTCGAGGCGAAGTGCTGGCACATGAGTTGCAATTGAACCATTCATGTTGAAAATGGTTGGTTCCTACGCACTCGCCAAGCTCCTGGGTTTCGGCCTGGTTGGCGCCATCGTCATCTACGTGATCCTCAGCATCGTGACGTGACCGAGACCGAGTCTCTGGACACACTGACCCACAGACCGGCGAGGGCCACCAGTGCGCACACGGCTGCGACGGCCAGTGAGGCCATGAGCCACGGCGCTGTGAATTGGCGTGTGCCGAACCACGTGAGGAGTCCCGCGATCAGCCCGACCGTCCACGCCGTGCGTTCCCACCAGGGGCCGAGGCCTGTGACCCAGTCGGACTGGTCCGCCAGCCGTGGTGTGGCCACGAGAATGCTTCGCAGGCGATGCCAGTCCCACGCCAACAGGCTCGCTGCTGCGAACACCATCATCGTTGTGATGTAGACCGTGCCCTGAAACTCCAGGGCCCAGGTGATCACCATGATGTTGACGACGATGGGGAAGAAGAGGACGGCGCCGAGCGTCGCGGAGCGGGGCACCAGCAGGAGCAGGCCGGCCAGAATCTGAGTGGCGCCGAGGAACTGCCAGTAGGCCCCCGTCTGATACATGGCCTCAAAAAACGCACCAATCGGCGTCTCAGTCGAGATCGTCGTGAAGCGATATCCGAGCAGCTTGACGAATCCCGTGGGAATAAACGCCATCGCAAAGAGATATCGCGTGCCCAGCACAACGCGGAACAGGAGCTGGCTGCGGCGCACGCGGGCGTGAAGGGCATCGATGGCGGGCACGAGGGGCATGTCCCCCCATTACGGCTGGGGCCGCCTTCGGTTCCGTGCTTTGGGATGACGCGACCGCCTTGTCACCCGCGCAACGCGATGATGGGATCCACCTTCGCCGCCCGGCGTGACGGGATCCAGGCGGCAAGCAGGCCGGTGAGGACAAGGACGATGCCGGTGGCGAGGTACACGAGTGGATCGGCCGGCTCCACGCGGAAGAGAAATTTCTCGACGCCACTCGACAATGCATACGCGCCGGCGAGTCCGACGCTGAGCCCCGCCGCCACATAGGCAAGCGCTCGCGCCAGCATCAGGAGAAGTACCCGCGCGGGCTGCGCTCCCAGCGCCAGACGCACGCCAATTTCCTGCGTGCGCTGTGCCACGACATAGGCCATCACGCCGTAGATCCCGACGGCCGTGATCACGACACCGAGTACTCCGAAGATGGAGAGCAGCAACATGTTGAACCGGCGCTGCGCAAGCAATCGCGACAGCAACATGTCCAGTGTTCGTGTCTCGCCAAGCACGAGGTCTGGGGCGATTTCCCACAACGCCGCACGGACGGACGGCGCAAGGTCCTCGGGGCGTCCGGCAGTCTTGATCACCAGGTCAGCCCCGAACATCGTCTTCGGCGTCATCGGGGAATAGGACTCGGGCCGTACCTCGGACTCCGGACCGCCCAGGCGCACGCTTTGGACGACGCCGACGACCGTGCGTTCACCGTTGATGTTGATGCGGGCACCGATCGGATCGGCATCGCCCAGATACAGCCGTGCGGCCACATCGTTGAGCACGACGACCGGGGCACCGGAGCGATCGGCGTCTGCAAGTACACGACCGCGCAACAACTGGATGCCCACGGTGGTGAAGTAGCCGGGAGAGACGTTGCGTGTGTCGACCGATTCGGCGTCTTCGAATTTCTTGTCGTTGCCTGGTACGGTGACGTTGGTCCGGCTCCAGCTGCCGGACAGGGGCAAGCCGTTGGCGATGGCGCCGACACTGACCACTCCGGGCAGTTGTTGCACGCGTTCGAGCGCCTGCGGCACGAGTAATTCCGCGCGAGTCATGCCGGCCTCACGCTGGGTGACATCGCTGAACACAAATGGCGGGTACACCGGTACGGTCAGCACGTGCCTGGCGTCGAGGCCAATGTGGATGTTGGTCACGCGCACAAAACTGGAGATAAACAGCCCGGCGCCCACCAGCAGGATGACGGCGAGCGCCACTTCCGAGGTGACAAGGATGGTGCGGAGCCATTGCCGACCGGCACCGGCGGTCTGTGAACGGCCGCCGTCACGAAGGGCGCCCGTGAGGTTCGGGCGAGTCAACTGCCACGCCGGCGCGAGCCCGCAGAAGAGTCCGGTCGCAACGGCCGCTGACGCCGCGGCGGCGAGCACACGCAGGTCGAGTCCGATGTCGCGTGCGCGCGGCAGAGTCGTCGGCAACGCCGACTTGAGGAGTTCGACACCCCAATACGCCACGATCACGCCGAGCGTGGTGCCGATCGCCGACAACACCAGGCTCTCGATCAGAACGCCACGAATCAGCTGCCAGCGCGACGCGCCAAGTGCCGAGCGGATGCCGATGTCGCGGCTGCGCGCTGTGGCACGGGCCAGATACAGATTCGCCACGTTGACACACGCGATCAACATCACAAGCGCCACGGCGCCCAGCAGCATGAGCATCCATTGGCGTACGTCGTGTCCCACAAGCGATTCGTGCAGCGTACGCACGCGGATGTCCCGCCAGGGACCCCATGTCGGATGCTGCTCCTTGATTCCGGCCAGGAGGCTGTGCAGTTCCTGTTGGGCGTGTTCAGTCGTGGCCCCAGGCTTCAGGCGTCCCACCACCAGTAATCCATAGTTGCGGCTGTTGGCGCGCATCTTCTGGCTCTCGGGCACCACGTACGGCACCCACATGTCGGCAGGGCGTGCGGCGCCCACGGGGTATTCGAAGCCTTCCGGCATCACGCCGAGGATGTGCCAGATCCCTGTATCAAATGTCATGGTCTTGCCGACGACATCGTCCGTGCCGCCAAAGCGGCGCTGCCAGAGGTTGTGGCTGATCAGCGCCACGCGGTGATTGTCCTCCACTTCGTGCTCTGCGGAGAATGTGCGCCCCAACTGGGGTTGCACCCGCAGCAGTCCAAACAGGTTGGCTGTCGCGCGTATGGCGGGCAGGTTCTCCGGATGTCCGCCGTCTCGCACGGTGAATGCCGGTCCACCTGCCGTGGCGGCCAGGCCCTCGAAGTGTGTCTGACCGGCGACCCAGTCGAGATAGTCCGGTGCGGTGGTGTGCCCCCCCACGAACCCCCCAGGCCGTGTGTCGACATCGGCCACCGACATCAACCGGTGGGGCTCCTCAAACGGCACGTTCCGCAGCACGACGCCGTCCACGACGGAAAAAATGGCAGTGGTCGCTCCGATGCCGAGCGTCAGCACGATCAGGGCCACGGCGGTGAACGAGGGAGCCGACCGCAGGGCACGAACGGCGTTGAGAAGATCAGCGCGCATGGGTCTTTGACGAGGCGCGCGGTCGTTCGGTTAGATCACCGCACGGGGGTGTTCGGCAGCGCGCATCAGACGGGGGGCGAAGGACCGAGCGCCCGCAGTTGATCATCCAAAGCCCGGAGCGCGGCTTCGAGCATCGCGCGGTGGGCGGGAGATCGAGCCGCGGCCAGTTCGGCGATCGCGCGGGCGCGGTTCAGGGCCAGCGCCCGCCGTTGCGTCTGGCGCGCAGTCTCCTCGGGCGACATCGGCTCCTCGGCCGGACGCTCCTGCTCGCGGTCAGCCTGCTGGGCTTCCACTGACTTGCTTTCCCATCCACGGGCCATAGCAAGAGTCTACGTGGTCACGCCATCGCGCGTGTGGTTGTAGCACCGGCGGGTGCCCTATCGACGTCCGCGGCGCATGTGTGCGGCGAAGTCGTCGAACGCATCCCACGACTCATCAAAACGCTGCCCGTCGGCGGCTGTGGCGGTGTCACGATGGCTGCGCCAGAATTCGCGCGCCTGCTCCGCGCTCCAGCCCATGGCGTCGGCAAAGGTCTCGTGAAACACGCGACTGGTGTCTTCGTCACTCGCCCCGGCGCTATGGGCTGAGTGGCCGGCTGCGGTGGCGCTGGACAGGGCACTGTTCCACATCAGTCCGAAGAGAGCGGCCGACACGGCTGAGGGATGCGCGGCTCCGCCACCGGCACTGTAGATGTTTCTGAGTACGTCGAGCATCTCGATGGTCATGTGGGTGTTCCTCCGTTCGATCGGGCCAGTCGTTCACGCGTTAACCAGGCGGTCGCATTGAGCACACGCAGTTCCGCGGGGATCTGCCGCAGCGCCGGACGCAGGGCCCACCGCTGCCGCAAGGTGCGTGAGTGCGCAAGCGTCCGTCGGGCCCACGTGAGATCGGTCGCCGTGACGAGCGCCGTCGCGGCCAGAAACAGCCAGGGCGTCAGGCGGCCGTTCCCCAGCGCAAGCGCGAGTTCAGACCCGGTGTTGACGCGCAGGTTCGCGAGCATGTGCTCCAGCGTCACCCAACAGAACGGCGCGGCCCACGCGACCCATGCCAGCGTCGTGGACGTCCCGCGCGCAGTCGCCACGCGAGCGAGCGAGTGTGACAGTCCGATACCCGCCGCAGCCAGACCAGTGGCCGCTGCATGGCCGACAAATCCGGTGGCGCCCCACGCCCCAGGCACAAGCCAGGTGGGGCCGTATTGCCTGGCCATGTCTGTGAGCACACCGGGATCGTGTCGCACCAGTTGCGCGTTCTCAACCATCGCGAACCCCGCGCCGGCCGCGCAACCGAGGAGCAACCAGTCGGAGGGATTCAACGTGAGACCCGACCGACGACGATGGAGGACGGCCACAAGGCCCACGGGCACGAGTTTCACCAGTTCCTCGAGCACAGGCACCACGGCCCAGCTGCCGAAAACTGATTCCGAGACGTCGAGCCCAGCCTTGCTCATCACAAATCCGATGAACACCATGGCCGGTGCGGCCACCCCGATACCGAACGCCAGTGCCGACAGGGTCGCCCGCCACGAGACGGTCCGCGTCGCTCCCGTGAGCGCCCAGAGGAGGAGTACGAACCAGGCCTCACGCAGAAACGGTACCGGCGCATCAACGAACAGCCATACCAGGGAGATGGTCAGCGGGAGCAGGAACAGGGCCATGCGGATCGTCGGAGTCATGCTGCTGGAGTTTAGACCGGATGACCACGACGTACGTCACATACCGACTGAGACCGTACAATAGCCATCCCAATGCCGCTCGATCTCGCCTTCGCACGCTCACAGTTTCCCGCGTTGTCTGATGACGGTGATGCGTGGACGTATCTCGATAACGCCGGTGGGTCACAAGTGCTGGGCACGGTGGCCGATCGCATCCGCGACTACCTGCTGACGTCGAGTGTGCAGATTGGCGCCAGCTACGGCGTGTCTGCGCTGGCGGCCGAGCGCCTCCTGGCGGGCCAGACAGCCATGGCGGAACTCGTCAATGCCGCCCGGCCGGAGGAAATCGTGTTCGGCGCCTCGTCCACGGTCATGATCCAGACCCTGGCGCGCGCCCTCGTGCCGACGTGGTCGCCTGGCGACGAGGTGGTGGTCTCGATGATCGACCACGAAGCCAACATTGGGCCCTGGCTCACCTTGGAGGCGCACGGCATCGTCATTCGTCGATGGGAGCTCAATCGCGAGTCGATGACGCTGGAGATCGCTGATCTTGAGACGTTGCTGACACCGCGCACCCGTCTGGTGGTCTGCACGCAGACATCGAACATCTTCGGCCAGCTGATTCCCATCGACGCGGTCGCCGCCTGTGCGCATCAGCACGGTGCCGACGTGTGTGTGGACGGGGTGGCCTACGCCCCGCATCGCCTCGTGGATGTGCGTGCGTGGGACGTGGACTACTACGTCTTCAGCCTCTACAAGGTGTTCGGTCCGCACCACGCGGTGTTGTACGGCAAGTACGACCGCCTGCTCGCACTGGCGAACCTGTCACATCACTTCGTGCCGATGGACAAGGTCCCTGGCAAACTGCAGCCGGGCAATCCCAATTACGAATTATCGTACGGGGCCACGGCCATTCCTGACTATCTGGTGGCACTGGGGGAACGGTCGGGCGCTGCGTCTGGTGCGTCCCGCCGTGAGCGCATCACCGCGGCCTTTGACGCGATTGCGGATCATGAAGCGACGCTGGCGGAGCGCGTGCTTGAATGGCTGCGTGCGCGCCCAGACGTGCGCATCATCGGTCCTTCATCCTCGACGCGTGATGTGCGTGTGCCGACCATCAGCTTTGTCGTGGAGGGGGTCGACTCCGAGCATATCGTTCGCGCGATTGATCCGCTGCGTATTGGGATTCGCTTCGGCGATTTCTACTCGCGCCGATTGATCGAGGACCTGGGTCTGGCGGCGGGGAAGGGTGTGGTGCGCGCGTCGTTTGCGCACTACAACACGCTCGCCGATGCCGATCGGCTCATCGCGGGGCTGACGCGCTGATTTTCGTGTGACGGAGCCTGCCGCCCGTAGTAGATTGGGCGCATTATGCTGATGCTCTGGCTGTCGCTCATGTGCCAATCCGTGGCGGGCCCGGTGGTTGTCGTCACTCCAACGGCGACGGTCATCGATATTGACCTGCGGCAACTCAAGGGGCCATTGGTGCGCCAGTTGGCCTGGTCGCCCGACCGCAGCGAGTTCTACCTGCAGACGTACGAGGCGAATCGGGACGCCAGTGTCAGGGCCACCTACCATCATGTGATTCCCGCGACTGGTGGGCCACCGCGATCGGTGGACGCAGCGCCGGCGTGGGCGGTGGCGTACCAGCAGTGGAAGTCTGGACAGGCCTCACCCGACGACCCGACCTGGAAGATCGATGTGGCGGTCGAGCAGAAACTCCTGTCCGCGGTTTCAATTCCGGGCGGCGGCGACCTGGCCCGTGGCGGCACCGTTGACCCGACCGGCGGCATGTCGGCGGAATCGGCGGCTGCCGCGGCGGCCCACACCGGCAACGCCAGCATCTATACGATGCGTCTGAGCGGTGCAGTGGTGGGTGAGTGGATCAACCATCCCATCGTCCCCGGCCTCACATTCAGCTGGGCGCCGAAAGGCCACCGCTTGATTGCGTTTGCCGACACAGGGGGCCATCTGGCGGTCATGGACCGCTCCGGCCGGGTCCAGCGCGTCGAAGGTCCGAAAGACGTGACCCTGCCGGCGTGGTCTGACGACGGCACGCAGATCGCCTATCTGGAAAAGACCGGACGCACGACCTATCGACTTACGGTCGCAACCGTCGCCAAGTAACGCACATTCGAGCAGCTTCGCGATGCGTGGACTGCGCCCTGCTGGAGGACCTGTGATGATTCGACCTGCCATTGCACTCGTGGCGTCTGTCCTAGTGGCGCTCGCCGCTCCCGCCGCAGCGCAGCGCACGCCATCCCTCTTTTCCCACGAGGCGATGATCGCCACCAAACGCCTGGGCGCGGTGGCGCCGAGCCCCGACGGCCGGCAGGCGGTGGTCCAGATTCTCACCTACAGCTACGACCGCCCGGGGCCGGATGGCGATCTGTGGATCGTGGACCTCACCTCGGCGCAACCTCCCGCCCCCCGGCAACTGACCTCCGCGCCCGGCCTTGAGTCTTCGCCGACGTGGAGCCCCGACGGCCGGACGGTGGTGTTCGTGGCACGCGCGGGAGACGGCGCGTCGCAGCTGTTCCGTGTCGACGCGAGTGGCGGCGGGCCTGTCGCGATCACGACGTTGTCCACCGGCGCTTCGCAGCCGCGCTTCAGTCCTGATGGCCGCACGATCGCATTCCTCTCGAGCGTGTATCCCGAGGCGGTCGGAGACGCGACGAATGCCGCGCGGCTCAAGGCGGCTCGAGAGAACCCGTCCAGCGCGCGCATCTACACCGGGTTCCCCTACCGTGATTACGGCAACAACTGGTTCGACGCTCGGGTGGACCACCTGATGACCGTCAGTCCCGAAGGCGGCGGCGTCCGCGCGCTGCTGACCGGGACGCCGCTCGTCAGTGAGCCGGGGTGGAGCGGGGTGATGGAGTTCGCGTGGCGGCCTGATGGCGGCGCGATCGTGTTCAGCGCGTCGGTCGATTTTCACACGCAGGCGGATCGCTTCGACACCAAGGACCTCTACCTCGTCGAACTCGGCTCGGAGCCGTCCGCCCCCAAACTGCTCGTCGACGCGCAGACCAACGATCGCAATCCGGTCTTCTCACCCGACGGTCGTTACCTGGCGTGGCACGCCGTGTGGTGCTGCTGGGGTGATCTGCGGGATGGCGATGGGCAAGTGAGTGAAAGGGGACAGTACCCCGTCAAGTTCGATCGGCTGCAGAGTTATCGCGATAACCGGATCCTCGTGCGTGACATGCAAACGGGCGTCGTCACCGTGCTGATGCAGGGATGGGATCGTCCGCCGGAGGCGCCGTCCTGGTCGGCCGACGGGCGCGAGCTGGTGTTTGCTGCTCCGGACAACGGCCACAACCGGCTGTTTCGCATCACGTTGGCCGAGGCGTTGAAGGGCGGTGCGCCGTCCGTGCTTGCTGACATGCCCGGCTCGTGGGGCGGTCCGATCGTGGCCGGCACCATCGTGCTGGCGGCGCACCAGCGGACGACGAGACCGCCGGAACTGTTTGCCATCGATACGCGCGCCACGTCTGCAGCGCCGCGGGCTGTCACCGATCTCAACGGTGCGTTGCTGCGGCCGTTCACGATGAACGACGCAGAGGAAGTGTTCTGGCGGCATGAGGGGCGCATGATTCAGGGCTGGATCGTCAAGCCGCCGAACTTCGATCCGGCGAAGCGATATCCGCTCTTCCTCTTTCCGCACGGCGGTCCGTTCGGCGTCCACGTGGACGGTTTTCACTACCGCTGGAACGCGCAGATCTTCGCCGCGCACGGCTACGTCGTCTTCATGCCGAACCCGACCGGCAGCACGGGTTTCGGCGAGCAGTTCGCCGCCGACGTCCAGGGCGCGTGGGGCGGACGCGTGTTCGACGAGGTGATGGCCGGGGTGGACCACCTGCTCGCCACCTCCCCCTGGCTCGACGAAGACCGGCTCGTCGCCGGCAGCGCCAGCTACGGCGGCTATTTCATGAACTGGCTGATCACGCAGACCGACCGCTTCAAGGCGGTCTTCACTCACGCGAGCGTATGGAACTTCGTGTCGATGACCGGCACGAGCATCATCGCGCACTACATGCTCGCCGACGCCAGCAACCGATCGCCGTGGGACGACTTCGCCGCCTTTAACCGCTACAGCCCGCACTACCACGCGGCCAACATCAAGACCCCAACCTACGTGAGCCACGGCGGCCAGGACGGCGGTGTGCCCGATGGCCAGGGGATGGAGCTGTACTGGACGCTCCAGCGCCTGGGCGTCGAGAGCCGGTTCATCTACTTCCCCGACGAGGGGCACCACATCCTGCAGCCGGCCAACAGCCGAGTGTTCTATCAGGAGATGCTCGACTGGTTCGCAAGGCACCTGCGGTGACAGACGGCAAGGCCGCACATGTTGGCGGGTGATGGCATGAGCCTGAGACGCATGGTGGCTCTCGCCGTGGTGGTCATCTCCGCGCTCACGGCAGCGCAGTGCGCAGGCCGACGGGTCAGTGACGGAGCCGTCGCTGAGGCCACGGCCCAGGTGCGCGGACGCGTGTTTGACCAGTACGGCGCGTCCATCCCCGACGCGACGCTGTGGTTTCAACCGGTCGACCCGGGTTCCGGCCTGCCCGAGTTTCACGCGGTCGCGGATGGTCGCGGTCGTTTCGACTTCGAGGCCGTTCGCACGGGTACCTATCGCGTCACGTGCCGGGCCTCCGGGTACGAGACCACCGTCTCAATCGAGGAAGTACGGCTCGGCGTGCAGAACGAAGTGACGCTGATCATGCGTGCGGCCAGTGATCACGAATCGGGTCTGGGCCGGTAGCCTTTCGCGTGGATTCCCTTTCGCAGATCGTGCTCGGCAGCGCAGTCGCGGGTGCCATCGCGCCACCCCGCCATCGTCGTGCGGCTCTGGTGGCAGGCGCTGTGCTCGGTACGTTGCCCGACCTTGATTCGCTGCCCATCCTGCTCGTGACCGACAATCCGGTGTCGTTGATGACGATGCATCGCGGGTTGAGTCATTCGTTGTTGGTGTTGCCGCTGGTCGGTTGGGGACTGTGGTGGCTGCTCCGGCGTCGTGGAGGGCGCGTGGCCGACTCGCCCGTACGGTGGTTCTGGGCCATCCAGCTGGCGCTGGTCACTCATCCGCTGCTGGATGCCTTCACCGCGTACGGCACCCAACTGGTGTGGCCGATGAGGACGCCGCCGGTGATGTGGTCCAGCGTGTTCATCATCGATCCGCTGTACACGGTGTGGTTGCTGGTGGCCTGCGTTGTGGCCTGGTGTGCGCCGGCGCGGAGACTGGCTCAGCGTGCGCTCGTTACGGGCCTGGTGCTGAGCACGGCCTATCTGGGATGGTCGTTGATCGCCAAACACATCGTGGACGGCCATGCCGCGCGCGAGCTGGCGGCGCTCGGCCTGGCTGAGGCTCCTCGATTCTCCGTGGCGATGCCGCTCAACACGCTGTTGTGGCGTGTGGTCGCCATGACCCCGGACGGGTATGTGATTGGCGACCGATCACTGGTGGCCGACCGTGGCCCGATGCGGTTCGTGGCGTATCGATCCGACACGCAGATGTTGGCACAGGCGCGAGGGATCGAGGCGGTCGAGAGGCTGATGTGGTTCAACCGTGGCTTCATGCGCGCGCAGGTGGTAGACGACGCGCTGGTGCTCAGTGATCTGCGCATGGGCGCGGAACCGGAGTACGTCTTCAACTTTGTGGTGGCCACACGTGACGGGGAGGCCTGGCGCGCGGTGCCGCCGCAGCGACTGCCCAGCGCCGTGTTCGGTTCGTCGGCTGAAGGCGGTCTGACGGGGCTGCTGGCGGGTGTCTGGACACGCATCTGGCAGACGCCGGAGGTGCGGCGGCCCGACGGGACGTAGTACGGAGCACACGGGATTGAGTCCGAATTATTCACCATGAGGTTCCATGAGGATCCATGAGGAAATGCCCGTCGTCCGTCGACGAGGCACGGACCGCAACGATTCGGACGCTCGGGGAGCGGGTTGGGTGCCGCCAGAGGCGGCAGCACGGCCAGGCTTCGCCTGGCCCCCAACCCTCACGCATTTCCTCATGGATCCTCATGGAACCTCATGGTGGATCGCTCTGTTGCCAGGCCAGCAGAGCGCGTGCCGACGTTGATGAATATTGCAGTTCGAAAACGCTTTAGAGGGCGCGGGCGATGGTGCGGAGCGCGTCGGAGAGGCGGTCGGCATCCGCTGCGCTGTTGTAGAGCGCCGGAGTGACGCGCACACAGTCGCCCTTGGCCAGACCGGTGCGCCACTGGGTGAAGATCCGGTATTCGTCGTGCAGGGTGCGGACCACGGCCTGATTGGCCTCGCGCGTCCCGCGGCCATGCAGGCGGAAGCCGGTGATGGCCCCGACCATGCCCGGCTCATCCGGCGTGAGAATGTCGAGACCCGGCACGGCGCGGACGCGGGCCACCCAGCGGTCGCGCAGATACCGCAGTCGTGCGGCCTTGCGCTCGATGCCGATCGTGGCCTGAAAGTCGAGTGCATCAGCCACCGTGAGGATGGTGGCGAAGTTGGTGGTACCCGTGTGCAATCGGCTCTCGATACTTTGCAGGGAGCCCGTGTCGCCGTGTGCACGGTCGATCGTATTGAGCGCATCGGGCCGGACATACATCACACCGGCGCCCAGCGGTGCGCCGACCCACTTGTGCAGATTCAGGCCGACGAAGTCGGCATCGAGATCCGCGAGTGTCAGGGGGACCTGACCGAACGAATGCGCGGCGTCACACACCACATGGATACCGCGCGGCCGGGCGAGCGCGACGATCTCCTTGACCGGCAGCAGCAGACCTGTCTTGTTGTTGCAATGGGTGACGAGCAGCAGCCGTGTGGCTGGGTTCGCGTCGAGTGTCCGGGCGTACGCCTCGAGCACCGACTCGCGCGAGGCGGGTTCAGGGATATCGAACGTCACGAGCCGCGCACCCGTGCGCGCCGCCAGCGCGTTCATGCTCTGCTGCATGGCGGGGTAGTCGAGGTCGGCGTACAGGATCGCATCGCCGGGCCGCAGGCGGTTGTACTGGCCGATGAGCGCCTGCAGAGCTTCCGTGGCGTTGCGCGAGAAAGTGATCTCGGTCGGCTGGGCGCCGATGAATGCGGCGACCTTCGCGCGCACCTGCCCGGCCAGCGCGGGATACTCACGGCGGGCAAAATACGAGTTGTCACGATTCGCACGATCGATGTGCCGGTGATACGCCTCGAGCACGGGCACAGCCATCAGACCGAAGTAGCCGGCTTCGAAATTGGTGACCGCGTCGGTCACGCGGTACTGCTCAGCGACGCGCGCCCAGAACGCCTCGTCGCCGGCGACTTGTTCGGGCGTCCCGTCGGGCGGGGCGATCGGGGGACGCGCGCGCCCCAACGGCGTCGCCGCCAACGGCTGGGCCAGGGCCGCGCCCAGCAGTGCGGTACCTTTCAGGAACGCTCGCCGATTTGGCATGCGCGGCAGCTTACCCCAGAACGCAGACGCAATAGCCGGATCCGAAAAACGGCGGCACTGAGACGCGTGCTGTGCAGTTGTGCACAGCGCGAAAGACTGTGAGTACGTTTCAATCGTCCTGCTCGGGGATTTCCCCCGGCTGCAGGAGAATACTGTGGGATTCTTTGATTTCCTGAAGAAGAAGAAGGGCGACGCCGCCCCGGACTTTTCCAACGTGCGATCCGGTGGATCGTCAACAGCACCGTCGTCCTCTGCGCCGGTGTCCGCGGCGCCGGCGGGTCGCACCTACGTCGTGGTGCCGGGCGACAGCCTGTCGAAGATCGCCAAGCGGGAATACGGGGACGCGGCCGCGTGGACCCGGATCTTCGAGGCGAACCGCGACACGATCACCAACCCCGATCTGATTCATCCCGGCCAGACGCTACGTCTGCCGTAACCCATTCCCGCAAGGAGAGTCGTTATGCGTTCGCAGCGAATAGTCTCGAGTGTTGTTGTCGTGTGTGCGGCCCTGCTGGTCTCGGCCTGTGGGTCGAAGCCGGCGCCGGCTGGTGTCACGGTCTCCGGTATTGAGGTCGGCCGGTCGCTGGCTGTGGACAAGCGTGTGGCGGAACCGACCGATACGTTTGGGCCCGCCGATACCATGTACGCGTCGGTGGCCACCGAAGGCAGCGGTACAGCGACGTTGCGCGCAGTCTGGACCTATGAAGGGGGCCAGATGGTGAATGAGTCGTCGCAGACCATTACCCCAAGCGGGCCGGCGCACACGGAGTTTCATGTCTCGAACCCCGGCGGATGGCCCACTGGCCGCTACCGCCTGGAGGTCTCGCTGAATGGCACGCCGGCCGGTTCGAAGCAGGTTGAAGTCAAATAGGCGCCAACCCCCGTTCCATGTACTTCAGAAGGAGAGTCTCCGAATGTCAGTAGCCAAAGTCTCAGAAATCAGCGCCACGTCCACGAAGGGCTTCGAGGACGCGGTGCAGCAGGGCATCGCCCGTGCCGCCAAGACGCTTCGCAATATCCAGGGCGCGTGGATCAAGGAACAACATGTGCAGTGCCAGAACGGCGCGGTCACGGGTTATCGCGTGAACATGATGGTCACGTTCATTCTCGAGGACTAACCAGCACGAGTCTGGTGGCCTCCTGGAATGTGCCGACCTGATGGATGCGGGCGAGCCAGCCCGCATCCGTCAGGCCGGAGTCGACCGCTCCCGAATGTCGCGCAGCGTCCGACGCATCTCCTCAACCACCTTCATGCTCTCCAGGGTGGCCTCGAGCGTCTCGGCGGTCGCCTGCACCGCCGCCATCGCGGCATTTCGCGCCGACTCTGCGGCGATCCGGGCTTCTTCCTTTAACGCACGCATCTGCTCCTGCAGGTCGCGCAGCGACTCCTGCTCCTGCCGCAATACCTCGAGCGCTTCGCGGTGCTGGTCCCGCGATTCACGCGCCTCTTCCGAAAACCGTCGGAATTGTTCCGCTTCCTTCCGGGCGACTTCTGCCGCCTCCCGGTGATCTTCCTTTTCAGTTCGGCCGATCTCGGCGTCTACACGCCCGTCCTCGGCCTCCTCGCGCACGGTTTCTGCCTGCTCACGACGCTCTTCAGGTGGGCTGATTTTGCTGACCATTAAGACACCCTACAGGAGCGGAAGACACCGGCACTGTTCCCAAGTCGACACCCGCCCGTGGCCCCCCTGCCGATGGACGTAAAATCAACAGTGACCGTGGTGCCTGTGGATCCAAAGAGCCTTCCGACCATGCCTGCTGACGCACAGGCGACCGCCGCGCGTTGTGCCGAGGCGGCGCGAATCCTCAGGGACGGCGGCATCGTGGCGTTGCCGACTGAGACGGTCTACGGCCTGGCGGCCAATGCGCTGGACGAGGCGGCTGTGGCTCGGGTATTTCGGGTGAAGGGACGGCCGCTTTCCCATCCGCTCATCGTCCATCTCAGTGACGTCTCTGCGGTCGAACAGTGGGCGGCGCGCGTGCCGGACGCCGCCATGCGATTGGCGGAACAGTTCTGGCCAGGTCCGCTCACACTGATTCTCCCCAAGACAGCGATGGTGCCGTTCAGTGTGACGGGTGGGCAGGAGAGTGTCGGTCTGCGCGTGCCGAGCCACCCCCTGGCGCTTGCCGTATTGCGCGCGTTCGGCGGCGGCATCGCTGCGCCCTCCGCCAACAGATACGGGGCCGTCAGTCCGACCACGGCGGAACATGTGCGCCGGGATCTCGGAAATGAGGTCGATCTGATCCTCGATGGGGGGCCCTGTGTGGTGGGTGTGGAGTCGACGATCGTGAGCCTGATGGACGCGCACCCCATCATCCTGCGGCCGGGCGGCGTGACGCGTGAAGCGATCGAGGACGTGCTGGGGTGCGCCGTCGCCGTGACACAGGCGAGCCCTACACGGGTACCCGGGCAGGTCGACACACACTATGCCCCTCGCGCCGCCGTGATCCTGCTGCCGAGGGCCGCGTTGGAGGCACACGCGTCCGAGCTGAGGACCCAGGGGCACCACGTCCGCATCCTGTCGCCACAGGACGTGGCGCCGATGGCGTTGTTCGCGTCACTGCGTCGTGCAGATGATGAGGGCGTCGACGTTATTCTCGCGGCCATCGAGCACGAGACGGGCATGGGGTTGGCGATTGCGGACCGGCTGCGCAAAGCGGCCGCACCCCGGGATCGGTAGCGCGCGGCGGCCCTCTGCGCCCCTGCCGCTCAGGTGTCTTAGTCTGAACAGACGCGAACGAAGGGCCCTGCCATCATGGTGGCTGGAAGAGGACCTACCATGATTCAAGTCATTGACCCCAAACGGTTTGACGCTTTCGTCAAAATGCTCGAACAGCCCGATCCCCCCGATCTGCCCAGGCGTGCACACGTCTGGCGCTACGACGGGGAGCCTGATCGGCGTGCCACACGACTGCCGTTGATTCTGATGGGTTGGCTGCAGCGTCGGTACCTGGACCTGGATACCGAAGCTCCGCTGATGCCAGCGAAGCACGACCGACGTCCCCCCGTGCAGCGCAACCTCCGAGTGCTGCGTCCCACGGGCACCGACAACTAAGACGACACAACGCCACACACGGAACGCACGGCCTGCCCAGCAGCGCCGTGCGTTCGCCACGTACGAGTACCTGAGTCCTGTTTCGAAGATTGCGCGGTGAGCGTCAAAACTGTCGTCGGTTGACGTTAACACGCCACAGTGACCGACTCTGTCGCGAATGATACAGATTGCGCGATTTACTGTGACGCGGAGCGATTCGTCTACCGATAGACGGGATGTATGAGTATCCCATTTTGCACAGTTGAGCTGCGACGCACGCTCACTCGCGCACTGCGCGGCGCCAGCGTGATTTGTACACTGGGTGTGCTGATGGCCTCACCGGTCTTTGCTCAGGCGCCCGTGCTGTTTGGTGTGGACGCGAAATCCGTGACGCGTGCTCGCAGTGCTGGGCTGCCCGTGCACTACGGCAGCGCGTGGGCGGGAGCCTGGAATCAGAAGTGGGGCTGGGGCGGCGTTGAGAAAGAATTACAGCAGGCGTTCGCGGCCGGTGTCACGCCGGTGGTCCACTGGTGGTACTGGGGCGACGATATCAGTCCGGCGTGCGTGGAGAACGGCTGCATGGACCGCTACCACGGCGTGCGAAAGGACAAGGCCACCTGGACGCGTCTGTCCACCGATCTGGCCGCACTGATTCTGCGCGCTGGAGGTCCTGGTGCGCAGGCCATCGTGGTGCTCGAAACCGAGTTCAACAAGAACGGCATCGAGACGTATGAGCCCTTTGATGGATATCTGGCCGAGCAGGCAGCCATCTTCAAGGCGGCCGGTCACAAAGTCGTGCTCGGATTCGGCAGCTGGGGATTTGCGCACTGGGATACCTTCGACCGGGCCGTGGCGTCGGCCGACATGCTCGGGACGACGGCACTGCGCTCCTCGCTGCGTGACGCCGAGACGTACCACTCGGTGGCGGATACCTTGATTGCCTCCGCACGGTACTTTCGCACCCGGTTCAACAAACCCACGTTTGTGACCGACCTGGCCGTGTCGTCGTATCCCGCTCCCGAGTACGAGACCCATCAGGCGGCGGTTATCCGCGAGGTCTTCGACAGAATCGACGAACTCAAGGCGTTGGGTGTCCTCGGCATTGTCTTTCGCATGTGGGCGGACGACCCGGAGTTTGATGTCAACAACTACCACGGGGTTGCGGAGCGGCACTGGGGCTTCCTGCGATCGGATGGCAGTCCGAAGCCGGCGTTTGCGGTGTTGCGCACTGGATGGCTGACGGAAGCGGAGTTACAGCCCGCGCCGATGCCGCCCCCCACGTCCACACCAAGTACGTGTGCCAGTGGCGCGCCGGCGGCCGACTGGGTGTGTGTGAACGGTGGCTGGTTGCCGCCAGGTCACCCACTGGCAATCGGCGCACCCACGCCGCCTCCGATCGGAACTCCGGCGCCCACCCCGGCTTCGGCACCTGCCGCGACGCCCACGGTGACGCCAACGCCATCAACGAGCGCGTGTGTCGGCAATCCGCCTGGGGCAGAGTGGGTGTGCGTGGACACGGGCTGGTTGCCACCCGGCCACCCGCTGACCATCGGCGCCCCGACGTCCGCGCCGACGCCGACTCCCACGCCGACGCCGGCACCCACGCCGACAGCAGGCACGTGTGTCGGGCCTGCGCCTGTGCCCGGATGGGTCTGTCTCTCGAATGGGGGCTGGGTGCCGCCCGACCACCCCCTGGCCATCATCCGCCGTACGTCCGACTAAACCTCGGCGCGGGCTGCCAACGTACAGGCTGCCAGACCGCACAGACACCCCCCAGATGTGCTGAACCCGACAGCATCTACCCCCGGCCCTCTGCCACACTCGGGAGGTGATGAACGACGCTGCGCGCGAGTTGATGACGTCTGTCGGAGCGCCTCCGCCGCTCTCGGGCCGCGAGATTACGCGCGTGATGATTCTGGACGACAATCCGGAAATTGAGGCGCTGCTTCAAGCGCGAGTCGAGGCCACCGGCCTTGTCGTGCAAGCCCTCGATCATGATGGCGATACGCTCGCACAAGTCAAACAGGCTGCACCCGATATCGTGTTTCTGGATATCGACGCACACCAGCTTGCCGGGCACGACCTGCTCCGCGAGATCCGCGCCGAACGTGCAGACGTGGCCGTCATCCTGACCGTGGGCACCGGACACGAAGCCCTGGCGCGCACGGCGCTGGAGTACGGCACAGAAGATGTACTGCGCAAACCTTTTAACGCCGCTGAGTTTCGAACGGTCCTCGACCGCGCAGTCTCCCGTTTGACGCTGACGCGACAGGATGCGGTGCTCCGACGGCATCTGGGCCTCAAGGAACTGGACGAGGCGCCCGACACGCCGGCGCCTACCGGCTGTTGGGTCGGAGGCTTCGACCTGGCCGCTCGCTGTGTGCTGGCGGAAAAAGGCGAGGTGGGTGGCGACTTCTGCGAGTGGCGGGAGTTGACGCCGACGACCCTCAGTCTGGTGGTGGGGGACGTCATGGGCAAGGGCGTGTCCGCGGCGCTGATGATGGCCACCGTGAGCGCCGTGATGCGCGCGGTCGTGCCGCAGAACGCGCCGGCCGCGGCCCTTCGGCGCGCCGCGGAGGCACTCGAGCCCGACTTCGTCAGGTCGGGCTCGTTCGTGACCCTCTTTCACGCCCAACTCAACGTCGGCACCTGCCGTGTGTGTTGCGCGGATGCCGGACACGGTTTTGTATTGATCAAACGTGCGGACGGGACGACCGACACGATGACGCACGTCGGCCTGCCGCTCGGCGTGTCCGTCAACGAGGCGTACGAGCAGGACGATCTGCTGTTGAACCCTGGCGACGTACTGATTGTGTATAGCGACGGGCTCACCCAGGCCGTGCCGGCCCTCCTCACAGATCAGAAGGCGTTTGGCGCGACCATCAACACCAGTGGCTCGGCGGCAGACATTGTCGACCGGCTCGTCGCGCAGGGGCGCAGCGCGGGCGCCCTGACCGACGACCTCACCGTGGCCGTGCTCAAGTGCAGCCCTGCAGTGCCATGACCACCGCCATCAACATCCTCGCAGGACGCATCCTGATCGTCGACGACGACGAGGCGGTCGTGTCGTTGATGGAAGGTATCCTGCGCTCGGAAGGGTACGCGGATATCACATCCACGACCAATCCCCGCGAGGTGCAGGCCCTTTATCAGCAGCATCGATACGACTTGATCCTGCTCGATGTGAACATGCCGTTCCTCGATGGCTTTGGTGTCATCGACGGGCTGAAAGCGATCGACCCGCACGACTACCTGCCCGTCATCCTCATGACCGGCGAGTCCGGCCACCGGCTCCGGGCCCTGCAGGCCGGCGTGCAGGCGGTGATCGTGAAACCCTTTGAAATTGCGGAAGTGCGCGCCCGGGTACGCAACATGCTCGAAGTGCGGCTGCTGCGCACACTGAACGACGACTGCAATGCCGCGCTGGTCACCGCTGTGCAGGCGCTCGATGTCGGGCGCGAAGAGGTCCGTCTGCAGAGTGCCGCGCGGATGCTTGACGACAACACGTGGCCGGTGGTCCAGATTGATCCGGTGGTCCGGCCCCTGGTGTCCGCGTTTCTGCTCAGTCGCCGCCAGGATGTGACGAAACTGACCGCCGCTCTGACGGCGCACGACTATCACACGATTGCGAGACTCGCGCTCGAGATTGTTGAGACGGGGCGGAGTTATGGATTTGATGGCATCACGCAGGTGGCAGGTGCGCTCGACGTGGGCGCCGGGCGTCGTGATGACGACACGATTCGACTCGGCATCGACCAGCTGTCACGGTATCTGGATCGCGTGCGCGTGGTCGACCACGTTGCGTGAGCGCCCGGGGTCGGCGCGCGACCCCGGGCGTCACCCAGTCAACTAGTTCAGTCGCTTGTAGAACCCGACGCCGAAATACGGCCCCGACCGCTGCGGGCCCACGTCGAAGGTGGAGCGTTTGTAGCCGCCCCTGAACTGGAGCGAGAGCGCCTGCGGCACGAGCGTGACCTCGACCATGCCACCCAACTGCACCGAACGGATGTCGTCATTCCCCTGCACGGTGCCTTCGACCCCGGCAGACCAAGTGGTGTTCGCCTGCCAGTCGTGGTTGGTCAGCTGCTGCTTGAACCCCAGTCGCGCCCACGTGTATTTGTCAGCCGTGCCGTAGTTGACCAGTCCCATCACGGTGCTGTGCGCCGTGGGATTCGCGACCACTTCCGCGCCGAGGGTGGCACCGACGCGCGTGTCGGAGACTGATCGGCTCACACCGTTCATGGGGGCGATCTCGACTCGACGCCATTTGACCTCCGGCCCGACGAGCACACGCACAAAGTTCTTGCCGCCGAACTGCAGTCCGGCAGCAGCGCCGAGTCCCGGCGAGCGCACCTCTGTCAGACCATCGAGTGACTCGAATTCGTACGCGAGAAAGTTGACGGTGCCGCGCGCCACCCAAGCCAGGTCCGTCCGGATGCTGCGAATGAGGCCGACGCCAAGGAAGCCGTAGCTCGATCCGTGGGTGTCGCCTTCGTATCCCCCGAGCAACTCGAAGGCATCAGCGGCCGGCGTCTGCGTGGTGACCGTCACTGTGGCTGGCGGTGACTGGCTGGTCGTGGTGACGGGCGTCTGTGCCCAGGCCGTGGCTGCGAACAGCAGCAGAACAACAACGTGCAGGGATCGAGTGAAAGGGTTCATGAAGCTCCAGAAAAAACAGGCGGCAAGCAGGTCCGCAGGTGTATGCCGCGAGCGCGCACCGGAATAGGTGACGGACGTGCGCATGCATCACATTTCCACTGTGACAACACGCGTCAGAATTCGCTGTTCGGTTGAGCACAGCGACGCCGATGACCCACCGGTATTGTCAATAAGTGAACAGAACCCTTGCGCGCGCCGTCGTCGTCTCTACCGCACTGGTGGTGAGCGCATGCAACACGACGTCCGCCGCCTCCGATCCGCGTCACGACCTCGCCGCGCTCAACGTGCCCTACAGTGCGGACGCGTATGTGACGCATGCGGGGGACGGCGATACGGTTGCGACGGAGTTGCTGCTTGAGGCCGGTATGTCACCCGACGCTGCGGTCACAACGGATGCACTGTATCCAGCGGGCACGACTGCGCTGGCCGCGGCCAGCGCGCGTGGGCATCTCGCGGTGGTCACACTCCTGTTGGATCACGGTGCCAACCCCAACCACCTCGGCCCACACGACACCACGGCACTTGCGGATGCCGCCTCCAACGGTCACACCGAGGTGGTCCAGGCGCTGCTGGACGGCGGTGCGGATCTGGGGCCTCCGGTGCCCGCGGACCGCTCCCCCTTGATGCGTGCGATTCGCAGTGGCCGCGTCGATGTGGTGGTCGCGCTGCTCGAGCGGGGCGCCTTCGCCAACGTGCGTGACGATGTGTGGTCGGCACTCATGCTGGCGTCGTTCCTCGGTGAGGCGCCGATCGTGACGGCGCTGTTGGCGCATGAGGCCGACGTCCACGCCGTCAGCAACCAGGGGATGAACAGTCTGATGCTGGCCTCCAGCCGCGGCCACACCACGATCGTGACGGCCCTGCTCACGAAGTCGGCGAAGGTCGATGCAGTCGATCGCGGTGGGCACACGGCGCTCATGTTTGCCGCCAACAATGGACACGTCGAGACGCTCTCCGTGTTGCTGACGCACAAGGCGGATCCGGCGGCCATCAATGGTGCGGGTTCCACGGCCCTCTCCCTGGCGGAGGGCAACGGCCATGCGGCCGTGGTCCACCTGCTGAAGTCACGGGTCCCGGGTGCCCCTCAGCCATGACGCGGGTCGGTGTGGCGCTGATCGTGGCTCTCGGCGTCGCCGCGACCGGGACGTTCCCCGCGGGAACGGGGTCGGCACAGTCGACGGCGACGACTCCGGCACAGTCAGGAAGTGAGCGTGCGCAGGCCCTCGAACTTCGTCGACTCACGCAGATGGCGCTGACCTTTCCGGATGATCGTGAGCGCTTCACGGATGCGGCAGCGGCGGCATGGCAGTATGTGGTCACCTACACTCGACCCACCACCGGCCTGGTCGATGCCACCTCCGCGCACCCGTTCACCACCGTGTGGGATATCGCAAGCCACCTCAGTGCGCTGTACTCCGCGCACGCGCTCGACCTGATCGATACCCCGGAGTTTGATACACGCCTGCGCCGGGTGTTGCAGTCGCTGCAGAAGATGGATCTGTTTGATGGCGTCGCGCTGAACAAGGGATATTTCACCGCGTCAGGCGCCATGGCGGGCCACGGTGACACGCCGACCGACCGCGGCACGGGCTGGTCGGCCATCGATGTCGGCCGGCTCCTCGTGTGGCTGCGCATTCTCTCTGACAACCATCCCCAGTATCGCGACGATGCGACTGCGATTGTGTCCCGGTTGTCGATGGATCGACTCATCAAGGACGGCTATCTGCAGGGCGCGACACTGACGCCGTCGGGCGAGTTGCAGCAGTATCAGGAAGGGCGCGTCGGGTACGAACAATATGCCGCGCGTGGATTCGCCGTGTGGGGGTTCGTGCCGAGGCTCGCGTTGCTCTGGCGTGAAAACGGCGTGCCGGTCAGTGTGATGGGGCAGACGCTTCTGGCCGATTTACGTGGCGGCGACCGCGTCACCAGTGATCCCCTGATGCTCCTCGGGCTGGAGCTGGGCTGGGATCGCGAAGCGGAGCACCTCGCCAATCAGTTTCTGGCCGCACAGCGCACCCGTCAGCAACAGACAGGCCGAATCACCATGGTCGGTGAAGACGCGATGAACGAGCCGCCACATTATTTCTACTACTACTCGGCGTTTGCCCACTTCAAGGAATTCGCGTTGGATGTGCAGGACCCGCGTGCGTCCGTCGACGCCCCACGCTGGGTCAGCGCCAAGGCCGCGTTCGCCTGGCACGCGCTGCTGCCGAGCGCTGAGACAGACGAGGCCGTGCGTCGTGTGGCCCCCGCGCGAGGCGCCACCGGGTGGGCGTCCGGTGTGTACGAAGCCACCGGGACCTCCACCGACACGCTGAATATCAACACGGCGGGCGTCATTCTCGCCGCAGCGGTCGTGCACGCCACCGGCGCGCCGCTGCTGCCATGGCCACGGGAGCAGAGGTAACCATGCAAATTCATGTCACGAAACACGCCGGCACCGCCGTCGTCCGACCCGCAGCCGAGCGGGTGGATCTACAGGTCGCCGGTGAATTCAGAGCGCTGCTGCTGAAGCTGATTGCCGTCGGCCATCGGCACCTGGTCGTGGACCTGAGCGACGTTAACTTTGTGGATAGCTCAGGCCTCGGCGTCCTCGTCTCAGCGCTCAAAACGCTGAATGGCGACGGCGACATCCGACTCGCCAACGTGCAGCCCCCCGTGGGCGCGGTCCTCGAAGTGATCAGGCTGCATCGCGTCTTCAACAGCTACCCCTCGGTCGAGACGGCCGTGGACAGTTTTTCCTGACCGCCGATGAAAGCCATGATTCTCGCGGGGGGACTGGGCACTCGGGTGCGTCCGATCACCGACAGCGTGCCGAAACCGATGATTCCGGTCATCAACAAACCGATCATGGAGTTCCTGATCGATTTGCTGAAGCACCATGGGTTCGAGGACATCATCGTGTCGACGTCCTATCTGGCCGATGCCATTGAGGCGTATTTCCAGGACGGCAGCCGGTTTGGCGTCCAGATGAGTTACAGCTTCGAAGGGTACTTCGCCGATGGTCAGAGCGTGCCCGAGGGCCTCGGCTCAGCGGGCGGACTCAAAAAAATGCAGTCCTTTTCCGGATTTTTTGACGACACGTTTGTGGTCCTGTCCGGCGACGCCATCATCGATCTCGACCTCACCGCCGCACTGGCGTTCCATCGCGAACGGGGAGCCCTCGCCACCGTCGTTCTGAAGGACCTGCCGCGCAGCGAGGTTGGCCGGTACGGGGTCGTTCGCACGGACGATGACGGACGCGTGGTGGAGTTTCAGGAGAAGCCCGCACCCGAAGATGCGGTCAGCACCACCATCAACACCGGCACCTACCTGTTCGAGCCCTCGATCTTTGACCACATTCCCGCTGAGACGAAGTTCGACATCGGCGGCCAGTTGTTGCCGGCGCTGGTGGAGCGCGGAGTGCCATTTTTCGGGGTGTCGATGCCGTTCTCGTGGATCGATATCGGCAGCGCTCCGGACTATTGGCACGCGACGCAGATGGTGTTGCGGGGAGACGTCAAGGTGCAGATGCCCGGTCGCGAATTGAGACCCGGTGTCTGGGGCGGCATCAATCTCGCGGTCGATTTGTCCAGCGTCGATATTCGCCCGCCGGTCTACATCGGATCAAGCACCGCCATCGAGGCAGGAGCCACCGTCATTGGTCCCACCGTGATCGGGCGTAATTGTGTCGTCGAACGCGGTGCCGTCATCGAAGCCAGCATCGTGGACAACTACACCCGCGTGTCGAAGTTCGCGGAACTGCGCGAGAAGATCGTCAGCGGTCGCTTCTGTGTCGACCGGCAGGGACGCAGCGTGGACCTCGCCAACACCGGGTACGGGTTTGTCGTAGACGATGTTCGGGAGCGCCACCAATGGACGGAGCACGATCACGTGTTGATGGACTTTCTCACCTCCCGCCAGATCCAGCAGGACTGACCGCATGGGACCTCAACTTCCTGCAGGCGCGTGTTTCGCAGCGGTGACGGTGCCGAGTCAGGTCCGGTTCATTCGCCTGGCCGCCGCCTTCATTGTGGGCGCCGCTCGCCACATGCACGTGGAGCAGGCGTCAGATGCACTCTTCGAAGTCGCCGTGGTCGAGGCGCTCAACAATGCCGTGCTCCACGGCAACGCGACGCAGCGACCCGAGGCGCTGATGGTGTGCGAACTGGAACTCGCCGACCAGCGGCTGATTATTCGTTTGTACGATCAGGGACAGGGCTTTGTGATTCCTGAACGCGCACGCCACGACTGGTGTGCCGACGACCGCGCGTCGGTGCCCACAGGTGGGTTCGGCCTGCCCATTATTGCGGGCGTGTTCTCGACGGTCAGCACGTTTGGTCGACCGGGTGAGTTTGGTGTCGAAATGACCATGCTCATCGCTGAGGAGGACGCACAATGAATCTGTCACCGCACCATCTGAAGCGATACAAGGACATCGCGCTGCTGCTGTGGAAGTACGGCCGGTCGGATCTGGCCCGGCAGATGGGCACCGTCGATGGCTTTGAGTCCAGCGACGTCCCGGCGACCAGCCCCGGCGATCCAGACCCCGAACAGCTCGCCAGTGATCTCGAGGCGATGGGCCCGACCTATGTGAAATTGGGCCAGGTCCTGTCCGGCCGTCCCGACCTGCTCCCCGACGCCTACCTGAAAGCGCTGGGGCGGCTGCATGACAAGGTCACGCCGTTCGCCTATGCCGACGTCGAAGACATCGTCACCAAGGAACTGGGCGTGCGGATCTCGAAGGCTTTCTCGCGATTTGATGAGGAGCCCATCGCGGCCGCGTCCCTCGGCCAGGTGCATTACGCCGAGCTGCGTGACGGTCGGCCGGTCGTGGTGAAGGTGCAACGACCAGGGATCCGCGAACAGATTGCCGACGACTTTGAGGTGCTCGCCGAGATAGCGGAGTTCTTCGACGCCCACACTGAGATGGGGCGCAAGGTGCAGTTCCTCCGCATCCTGGAGGAATTCCGTCTCTCGATCCAGCGCGAACTCAACTACGAACTCGAGGCCGGCAATCTCATCGCGCTCGGCAAGAACCTGAGCGAGTTCCAGCTGATCGAAGTGCCGCAACCGATTCCGGATTACAGCACGAAGACAGTGCTCACCATCGAGTACGTGCGGGGGCGCAAGATTACGGCCCTGGGCCCCCTGGCCCGTCTCGATATCGACGGTGGTCCGCTGCTCCAGGAATTGTTTAAGGCTTATCTGAAGCAGGTACTGGTGGACGGGCTTTTTCACGCCGACCCCCATCCAGGCAATGTATTTCTTACCGACGATGGGCGCATCGCACTGCTCGACCTTGGCATGGTCGGTCACACGACGGCCGATATGCAGGAGCACCTGCTGAGGCTGCTGATCGAAACAAGTGAAGGCAATGGCGAGGCGGTCGCCGATCTCGTGATTGGCATCAGCGAGACCTCTGACGACTTCGATCAGTCCGCGTTCCGCCGCAAGATCGGCCAGCTCATGGCGGCGCGCCAGGGACAGGTGCTGGAACAGATCAATGTCGGCAAGTCCCTGCTCGAGGTCAGCAAACACGCCACCGATACCGGGCTGACCGTCCCAGCCGAACTGACGCTGCTGGGCAAAACCCTGCTGCAGCTCGATGAGATCGGAAAACTGCTGGACCCGGAGTTCGATCCGAATGCGGCTATCCGCAACAACGCCGGCGAGTTGATGACACGGCGCATGGACAAGGACGCGAGTCCGGCCCGCCTCCTGAGCTCCCTGCTGGAGATGAAGGAGTTTGTCACCGGCTTGCCCTCCCGCCTCAACAGCGTCATGGATGCCATCACGAACCATGAACTGGAAGTGAACATCAAGGCGAATGATGCGGCGCTGGTGATGGAGGGTTTTCAGAAGGTGGCCAATCGCATCGCCACCGGGTTGGTGCTGGCGGCCTTGATCGTCGGGGCCTCGCTGCTGATGCAGGTGAGGACGACGTTCATGGTGTGGGGGTATCCCGGGCTCGCGATGTTGTGTTTCCTCGGCGCGGCGGCCGGGGGGCTGTGGCTCGTCCTGAGCATCGCATTCCAGGATCGGAAAACGCGTAAACGAACCTGACGTCTGGCGCAGACGCAAAAAAAGAGACACGCACCGGCGCCATTCGCCGATGCGTGTCCTTTGTATCAGTGTGAGGTCGGCTTAACGGCCGTCGCCGTCCGCGTCACCCGGCATGGCGCGTTCCACGCGATGCCAGCCGTCACGCACCGCGCTGCGTGCGTCGGACCAGCCCAGGCGCGACTTGGTCTTTGCATTGTCCCAACCCTGCTCGAGGTTCTTTTCGCTTTCATCCCACGTGGAGGTCGCTCCCGCGCGTGAGCTGCCGCCGTAGCGATACGCGTCGCCGTAGTCGTCGTAGGACGAGCCCGGCTTCACGTACGGACGCGACTCGTAGTTGTCGCGCCAGTAGGCGTCTTCCACCTCGGGATTAAACGCGTCGCCGATGCCGTGCCCCGCCATGCCACCGGCCACAGCGCCGACCGCCGCACCTATGACCGCTCCTGGGGGGCCACCCACCGCAGCACCCACAGCCAACCCTGTGACGGCGCCGCCCGCCGCGCCCACGCCCTCAGCCACCGGGTGATTCGGATTCGGGTTCGGATTCGGATTCGTGTCTCGTTCGTTCATGATGATCGTCCTTCCTGAAATGAGGCCGCAGCCTCGGGTGAGTCGTTATCGTCCAATCGTGAGTTCGTTGCGGACCTGGTACCCATCAGCCTTCGAGGTGGCGATCTGCCCGGCCAGCGTCTTCTGTTCCGTCGTGGGCACGTGGCCCTTGAGGGTGACCGTCTTGGTGATGTGATCGCTGTCGACATTGATGTTGCCGGAGTCCACACGGGTGTCCGCCATGAGCGCTGTTTTTACATCCATCGTCTGGACTGCGGCATCTGCAGCTTGGCCGCCCCTGGTGACGGCGTTGCCTGTCGCATCGGCCGCGTTGCCGGCCCTTTGTTCGACCCTGTCCTCGGTACGTTCACTGCACGCGACACATGTGGTCGCGATCAGTGCCGCACCGAGCAGGTTCGTTATCGTTCGTGTTGGTAATCTCATACGTAGCTCCCTTGTTGCTAAATGACCTGTACTCATACAGAGCAATTCGGATGCCACGTCCCAGCGGGGGTGCGAAGGTGTTACGGAGTCGCTCGCGTAGTGTCGGTGCCACTAATGTTGCGGGACGCGCCTACAGTGCGCACTTCAGAGGGTCGTGTTCGAGACAGCAGGGAGCAAGGGTCAGAACGGCGCTCCCAGTGTGACCACCAGGCGCACGCCATCACGGCCACGCGATACGTCCGCACGCAGGGCGTACCGGTCGCGGAACCAGTACCGTGCGCCCACACCCAACGACGTCAACGTGGTCCCGCCGTCGGTGGGCACCGGTGGCCGTTGGAAGTGTCCGACATCCAGAAACAGGACCAGTTCAAGTGGACGCCAGGTGCGCCAGCGCGATTCGAGCGTCGCGGCGAGGAGTGATTGACCGCGGAACCGGTCGCTCGGAAAACTGCGCAGGCTGTCGGAGCCCCCCAGCGCGTGCGTGAGCTGGAAGGGGAACTCGCGGCCGTCAGTCATGCTTGTGTACGACCCGAGCAGCCGCGCGGCGACCACGTGCCGCAGCGTCCCCACCTGTTTGAACGACTGGAAATCGAACCCGAACCGCGAGAACGAGGTAAAGGCGTCGGCCCGTGAGAGGAACCGCCAGGCCGAGAGTGTGGCCACCGAGCCCCGCTTGGGCCGCCACGGGTGATCACGACGATCGAGGCCCACACCGATGCCGCCGACCAGATACCGGGAGGGGTGGGTGAGGGCGTGTGTGATGCCGTCGCTGAAGACCGTACCGGTGTGCGGGCGGTCGTTGTGTGGACCGTCAAAGGGGTCGGTGGTCAGCAGGCCGAGTCGCGCACTGACGCCGATGGCGCGGATGGTCTGCAGTTGGAACACCGCGTCGGTCGCGCTGGTTGTCTGGCCGAAGGCGGTGCGCACGGTGGTGTCCGGAGCGGTGGCGCCATACAGGCTGAGCGAGGGCAGCCGGCGGTACTGGTGCTCCAGATACACCGCCCACCCGGGGGCATCTGACGTGGGGCGGTCCATCGTGGCGGTGAAGGCGTTGTCGGCCGGCTCAAGCCGCAGCCCGGTGCTGCGATGACTGAGGCCCCCGACACGGACCGCCAAATCCTGATAGTTGCGCAGTGAGATCATCGCGTCGACGCCGAGCCCCAGCGTGAGTGGACCGAGGTGGGTGGTCAGAAACTCAAAGCCGACCGCGGGCCCCGATCCGGAGGCGACCGTTCCCACGGTGGGCGTGATCCCTTTCCACTCAAGGCTGGCGAGACGGTCGAGCAGCGATCGTCCTGACGTCTCGGGTACCTCGGCCGCCGGCGCACTGACCGGGATCGAGGTGATTTGCGCCAGCGTGGCGGTCGGCGTCAGCAGGGCTGCTGCAAGAAATATGCGGGAAAATGTCATCGTCACTCATCGGTCTCCTGCCTTGCCATGTTCCAGCAAGGAATGGCCCACAGTGGGCACGGGTGTGCTGCCTGGGGCTATGGAGCGCGCAGGCGTCGTTTGGCATCTTTCAAGGCCCGGTGGTCGCGTCTCGACAGGTCCGGCACGGCCAGGTCCAGACTCTCGAGCGCCTCAATCGCAATGCGCGCCACTACGAGGCGTGTAAACCACTTGTTGTCAGCCGGCACGATGTACCACGGGGCCTCCGCGGTGCTCGTCGCCTTCATGACGTCGGTGTACGCGGCCATGTACTGCTTCCACTTGAGGCGCTCGTTGACGTCGTTGACCGAAAATTTCCAGCGTTTGGCGGGGTCCGACAGCCGCAGCAGAAACCGGCGACGTTGCTCGACCTTCGAGACGTTCAGGTAAATCTTCCTGATGACCGTCCCGTTGCGCGCCAGGTACCGCTCGATCGCGCAGATATCCTCAAACCGCTCGCGCCAGATCAGCGGCGTGATGCGGGAGGACGGCAGGTGTTGTGCCTGGAGCAACTCCGGGTGCACGCGCGTGACGAGCGTTTCCTCGTAGTAGGACCGATTAAAGACGCCAATGCGCCCGCGTTCTGGCAGCACCTTGAGGCATCGCCACATGAAGTCGTGGCGCAGTTCCTCGGCGGATGGCACCGCAAAGGAGTAGACCTGCGTCGACTTGGGATCCAGGCCGCGCATCACATGTTTGATGGCGCTGTCCTTGCCGGCACCGTCCATCGCTTGAAAGACCAGCAGCACCGACCATCGGTTCTGCGCATGCAGCAGTTCGGTCAGCTCGTAGAGGCGCTTCACGCTGGCCGCGAGCAGTTTGCGTGCGTGTGTGTCGGACTCGAAGGGAGCGGTGTCCGCGGGGTCGTAGCTGTCGAGGTTGAGTCTCTTCGACGGTTTGACACGGAAGCGCTCGACGTTGTGGGACCGCATTGCCTCCATGTCTGCAGCAAGAAGCGGTCCACTTTTGGAGCATCCGGCGGTGGCACACCTCTTGCTACGTCTGTACCTGTGAAGACCACACACTTCGTTCCGCTCGCGGCGTTCACGCTGTCGCTCCTTGCCGGGTGTCAGTCGACCACTGGCGCGGCCGATCGCACCCCGTCGGTGCCGCTGCCGCCGACACAGGCCACGTCCGCGCCGCCGCTGGCCCAGGTCAGGGCGGTGCCGGTGGCTGCTGCACGGGAGGTGGCGCCCGCAATGGTCGAGTTTGTCGCGCGCGTGGAGGCGTACTACGCACTGCGCGAACGGCTGCTCGCCGAAGCACCGCCCCCCGCAGCCAAGGCCACGCCCGAAGAACTGGACATCCACCAGCGCGCGCTTGCCGACCGCATTGTGGCGGCGCGGTCCGACGCACAGCCGGGCGACATCTTCGTCCCCGAGATGCAGGTCGTGGCGCGAAACATGATGGCCCGCGTCTACAGCAATCCCACGCAGCGCGCGGAACTGAAGGCGGCCATGGACGAAGAAAATTTGACGGGCATTGTTGTGCTCGTCAACACCCGGTACCCGGCCGATGTGCCTCTGGCGACAATGCCGCCGGACGTGTTGAAGATCCTGCCTGCGTTGCCCAAGGACTGTGAATACCGCTTCGTGGGTGAGTCGCTCATCCTCCTTGATACACGGGCGCACCTCGTGGTGGATGTCATGTCCCTCGCTGTGCCGAAGACATGAACCGATATCAGCGCATGCGCATGCTGAGTGTCACGTGTGCGATCGGGATAGGCCTGTCGCTGGCCGTCGGCTGCCAGAGCACCCCGGTCGAGCCGGTCGTCCTGGTGGCCGGCGATACCCTGGCCTCAAAGATCGGCGCCACGTTTCCCAACACCGATGGGTCCTTGAAGTTCGCGGTGCTGGGCGATTTTGGCTCGGGGTCGGCCGGGCAGTACCACACCGCCACGCGTATGGCGGAAACGCATTCCACGTTCCCGTTTGAACTGGTGCTGACCGTGGGCGACAACCTGTATGGTTCCGAGCGTACTCAGGACTACGCGACCAAGTTTGAGCTGCCGTACAAATTGCTGCTGGACGCCAAGGTGAAGTTCTACGCGTCGCTTGGCAATCACGATTCCCGGGCGCAGCGTGACTACGAACACTTCAATATGGGCGGGGAGCTGTACTACACCTTCAAGGCGCCCAGGCAGGACGTGAGGTTCTTCGTGCTGGAGACGACCTATCCTGAACCCGAGCAGTTCACGTGGCTGGAAGAGCAGCTCAAGGCCTCCACCGAAAAATGGAAGATCGCCTACTTTCATCATCCCCTCTACTCCTCGGGTGGCCGCCACGGCTCCGATGAGCAGCTGCGTGACACCCTGGAGCCGTTGTTCGTCAAGTACGGGGTGAGCGTGGTCTTCAGCGGACACGACCACTTCTACGAACGCACCAAGCCGCAGCAGGGGATCACGTATTTCGTCACCGGGTCAGGCGGGATGCTTCGCATCGGCGGTTTCCGGCCGAACCAGCCCTTCTCCGAGACACTCAACGCGAGCACGATGGTCTTCCTTGTCGCGGAGCTGATCGACGACACGATGCACTTCAAGGCGATTTCGCGCGAAGGCACGCTGATTGATGAAGGGCAGATCACCCGACGGGACGTGTCGTCCGTGGGCCTGACGGAGGTGCAGCGATGACGCGGATGTCGGCATGCGCCGGTCTGCTTGTCGCCATGCTGGCGCCGACCTCCTGCGCGATGATCGCGACGCCCAAGGCGGAGGCCCTGGCGTCACCCTCCTACAATGCGCTGCTGCAACGGTCGGAGGTGTGGCGTCCCACCACTGTGGGCACCATGAATCTGCGTACAGGTCCTGCCGCCAGTGATGGGTTTGCCCCGCTGGCCACGGTCCGTTGTGCCTACGACGACAAAGAGATGGGCGGGAAAACGCCGAAGTTCACTTGCGTGCTTCCTGACGGCGATGAGCTCAAGGTGAAGTACGGTCGCCACAACGGCGAGGTGTATGCGGAAGTGGCGGCCACACGACTGATGTGGGCGCTTGGCTTTGGCGCGGACCGGATCTATCCCGTGACGGTCGAATGCACCGGATGCCCGCCGGCGTTGGCCGCTGGGGATGCCGGGGCCTCGTCGGTGGCACCGGGCGTCACCCGATTTGAGTTCGCCACCATCGAACGCAAGATGGACGGACGCGAGATTGAGAGCACACGGGGGAGCGGATGGTCGTGGCAAAACCTCCGTGAGGTCGAACCGAGTGGACCGGACGCACGCGCGCATCGTGACGCGCTCACCTTGCTCATGGTGATGATCCAGCACACCGACTCGAAGCGCGGACAGCAACGCCTGGTGTGCCTTGACGACGACGTGAGTGACGACAAGGCGGCACTGATGGCCTGCACCCGGCCTTTCATGATGGTCAACGACGTTGGCAAGACGTTTGGGCGCGCCACGGCGTTTAATCGCGACACATTCGGGGCGGTCAATCTTCGCGCGTGGCAGGAGAGCCAGGTGTGGCTGCATGGCACAGGGTGCATCGCAAGGATTCAGGCGTCAGTGACCGGCACCCTTGATGACCCGACGATCAGCGAGGCCGGGCGGAAGTTCCTCGCCGATCTGCTTGTGCAGTTGACCGGTGCACAGCTCAGGGATCTGTTTGAGGTGGCGAGATTTGCTGATCGCACGGGCGCGGGGACTCCCGCCGGTGTCGAGGCGTGGGTGGCGGCGTTCCAGGACAAAGTGGCCCAGATCGCCGGGCGCACCTGCCCTGAGACTCAGGAGCGTACATGACTGTGTGGCGTAGCGGTCTCCTCGTACTTGTTCTCGTGTTGGTGTCTGGACCTGCGGTTGTCGGCGCCCAGTCGTCCCTGCCCACGGCACCCACCACGACCGGTCCCACGGAGACGCCACCTCCTGCCGCGCAGATGGTGGAACTCCGGCATGCGGCCGTTCGACTGCCGCTGGCGGCCGTCCTGGCGGCGATCCTCGCACTGCGACCACGACGTCGTGGTACACCGCCTCGCTCACCGGCGGTCATTCAAACGCAGGTCGTGCTGGCCGTCATCGGGGCACTGGTCATGGCCGTGGTCGGCCAGAGTCTCGCCCGCGCGTTCGGCATTGTCGGCGCGGCAGGACTGGTCAGGTACCGGGCCAAGGTCACTGACCCCAAGGATGCCGGCGTGATGTTGTCCACGTTGGCGGTCGGCGTGGCCTCCGGGGTTGGCCTGTGGGTGCTCGCGATCTTCGGGACGTTTTTTCTGCTGCTGGTGCTGTGGATTGTCGAATCATTCGAGCCCGCGGCGATGCGTCGCTTTGAGTTGAGCGTCAAGGCGAAGGACACCACCCAACTGCAGCCGAAGATCGAGGCGATGCTGCGGGCGAAACAGGCCACGTTCGAGCTGCGTACCGTGACCGCGGAAGAACTGCAGTACGAAATCAAATGGCCCCTTGAACACAGCACCGATGAACTGCCGGCACAGATCATCGCCATGGACGGGGCTGAGGACACTGAAGTCGAACTCAAGCAGATGAAGGAACAAAAGTGAAGTTGACCGTGCAGCCGGACGCGGGCATCGCGCCGATCCTTAACGCGATTCGCCACGCGAAAAAGTCGATTGATATTGTCATCTTCCGCCTGGACATCAAGGCGGTGGTCGAGGCCCTTGGAGCCGCAGTGTTGCGTGGGGTCACAGTACACGCGCTGGTGGCCCACACCAACCGGGGCGGCGAAAAGACCCTCCGCAAGCTGGAGATGTTGATGCTCGAGAGTGGCATCACCGTGTCCCGGTCCTCCGAGGAATTTGGCCGCTACCACGGCAAGATGCTCATCATCGACGAACGCACGCTGCACCTGCTGGCGTTCAACCTCACCAGCCTCGAGGTCGCCAAGAGCCGCAGTTTTGGCCTGGCAACGACGAAGCGCGAGTTGGTGCTGGCGGCACTCAGGCTCGTGAACGCCGATCGTGAGCATCAGCCCTACGCCCCGACAGCGAAACAACTGGTGGTCAGTCCCGAGAACTCCCGCGTGCGACTGTCGGCATTCATCAAGGGTGCCCGGAAGGAGTTGTGCATCTACGACATGGGCCTGACCGACCCGATGATGCTGCGGCTGTTGTCCGAGCAGCACACGGCGGGTGTCAACATCCGGATCATTGGCAAGGCCGGATCGGGGTCCCCGGTGCAGGCGCAGAAATTTCCAGGCAAGCGCCTGCACGTCAGGGCGATCTTCAGAGATGGGCGGCAGGCGTTTGTTGGCAGCCAGAGTCTGCGCGAGCAGGAACTCGACAAACGACGTGAGGTCGGCATGCTCATCTCAAACACCAGGGTCGTTCACGAAATGCTCGAGGTCTTCGAGCGCGACTGGGCTGAGACCGAACGTGGGACCGAGGCCAGGGCTGAGGCCAAGGCTGACGCCAAGGCTGAGGCGAAGAGGAAAGACGCCACACCCGCACCCTGAGCGGCATCGTCGGTCACAGAGTGGGCAACGACGTGCCACACGACGGGGCATCAGGTGCGTGATCCCCGTCTGCCGGGTTGGCAGACCTCTTGCAATTCTCTCAAGTGCGAGAACCCTCTCGCCAAGTCAAGGAGTGCATCATGGCGAATCAGAACCAGAATCCGAATCCCAACCAGGATCAGAACCAGAACGACCAGCGCAACGATCAGCGGAACGACCAGCGTGGTGGTGGCAGCCAGGGCGGCAACCAGCAGGATGGGCGGAAGCTCCGCTCGAAGGAAGACGACGCGCGAGGCGGCGATCGCGAGAACAAACAGGGCGGTGGGGACCAGAGTGGTTCGCCGCGCGGCAACAACGGCGTGAACTAGGAGGTCAATGATGAAAAGTCTGCACGACGCATTCGTGGATGAAATCCGCGACACATACGACGCTGAGCGCCAGCTTACGAAAGCCCTGCCGAAGATGGCGAAGGCCGCCACAGCGCCGGAGCTGAAGAAGGCGTTTACGAGCCATCTCAAAGAGACGAACACACAGATCGAACGGCTGCTGAAGGTGTTCGAGCTGCTTGAGGAAACGGTGCGCGGGAAGCGCTGCGAGGGGATGGCCGGCATCCTCAAGGAAGGCTCGTCGGTCATGGCGGAGGACTTCGACGAGGACACCATGGATGCCGCGTTGATTGCATCCGGCCAGCGCGCCGAGCACTACGAGATGGCGGCCTACGGTACGTTGGTGGCGTGGGCGACCACGATGGGCGAGTCGGAGATCGCGGCGCTCCTGCTGGAGACGCTTGACGAAGAGAAGGCCGCCGATCAAACCCTCACGCGTCTGGCCGAGGGCGGTGTGAATGTCGACGCCATCAGCGATGATGATCAGGACGAAGAGGATGACGACGAGGAGGATGTGTTGCCGGCGAAGGCCAGCCCCGCGTCAGCCGGACGTTCCGCGTCGTCTTCCAAGCGATAGACCCAGACCCACACAGGGTGGCCCGCCCGCGTGGCGGGCCACCCGGGGCCGCTCAGGCCCGGATGTCAAAGGGGATCTCCACCGGATCCACGTGGGTGTTCCGCATCTTCTTCACACAGAGCGTGCGGCGCGGCTCGTGGGCCGATGCCCGCATGCGTAATGACACGATGCCGGAGACCAGATACGCCGCCGTGTCACCGATGCCCTGTGGATCGGTCGTCATCGTGCGTGACGTGAGCAACACCGTGCATCCCAGGTTATCTTCCAGCGCCAGAATCAGTGACCGCAGATAGTCCTGCGCGGCGCCCCGTGTGAGATCGGGGGGCACCAGGGATGTCAGCGAGTCGATGACCAGCCGCGTTGCCTTGACCTGGGCCACCTGGTGACTCAGATCAGTGGCCACGTTGCGCGCATCGATGGGCAGGGATCGGTTTTTGTTCCGTGAGGCGGTGAAATACGGCGAGGCATCAAGCACCGTCAGCAGACCGGCGGACACCGCCTCATCCAGACGGCCCGGCAGGCGTCGTACATCATCGAGCAAATAGTGGGGTTTCTGATCGAGGCTCAGGTACACCGCGGCGTGGCCCTGGGCGATACCCGCGGCCACGAACCGAAGCGCAAAGACGGTCTTGCCGGTGCCGGACTCGCCGTCCAGCAGGATGGCGCGATTGGCTGGAAAGCCGCCTTCCAGCAACCCGTCGAGTTCAGGGGTGCCGGTCCTCGCGCGAGACGGCGTGTCCATGGATGGGGTGATGTACATAAAGGTTCGCTGACTATGCGGCGCGCTGTTCGTCGACAAACATGGCGTCCTGTTTGACGATCTCTACAGGACGGTTGAAGTGGAAGAAGAGAGTGGAGAGCAGAATGGCGTGGTAGGTGGCCCACAGCGTGGTGACGACATAGGCGATGTCGACGCCCACGAACGCCAGATGCCATGCCCCCACACCGGCCGCCAGGACGTTGACGGCAAACAGCCCGGCTTCGACCGGCAGATGGGTCAGCGGCACACGCCCACCCACCCCTTTGGGTGTCACGGCAAACGCACGCTTGAGTCCCATTACGGCGATCACCGCCGCTTTGGCATACGTCCAGGTACTGGCAAAACTCAGCGCGCTCGCCAGCCAGATGCCCCGCACCGGGTACTTCCGAAGTTTCATGCCGAAGAAAAAGAGGTTCATCGTGAACAGAATGTAGGGCACGAAGAAGATCACGTAGAGTGCCGAGTCGGTACGCACGGGCCGGATGCCGAACAGCAGAAACGCGATCGGCGCGAACATGAAGACCAGGTTGGCCCACCCCACAAAGTAGTAGCTGCCTGAGAGCAAGTACTCCCAGTACTGGCCGGGGGTCAGCAGGCGCGGTTGCGTGAGCGCCATCCACGCGACCTTCAACCCAACGGCCATCGATCCCATCGACCACCGCATATGCTGGGTGAAGTACGCTGGCAGCGTTTCGGGTCCCATGCCGAGCACGTACGGTTCATTGATGTAGTCAGTCGTCCACCCCTTGGCGTGCAGGCGCACTGAGGTGGCAAAATCTTCGGTCACTGTCGTTTCATCAAAAAATTGACGGCGCCCGTCGACGTTGACTTCGATCGACAGCAGCGCCGCTCGACGAAAGACGACGTTGGAGCCGCAGCAGAAGATGGCGTTTGAGAAGGCCTTCCCCTCACAGATGTATTCAAAGAAGATCGCCTGCTGAAAACGGGCCGCTTCGGCCACCGGCAGACCCGCCACATTGACGTAGACCTGCGGGGTCTGAATCATCGCGATCCCGGGGCGGCGATCGAACATCGGCATGACATCCTTCAGCCACGCTTCAGTGGGTCGCTGGTCAGCGTCGAGGAGCGCCACATACGCCTCGTCCAATTCCGGCAACAGGTCGTTAAGGGCCCCAGCCTTGTACCCGGCGCGATTGGTGCGCTGCTTCAGGACCGCGCCGTACCGGGCTGCGAGGCGCCGGCTGGCCACCCGACATTCCTCCTTGGTGGAATCATCGAGCAGGTACAGATGCACAGCCGGGTAGTCCATTGCACGAATGGCGGCCAGCGTCTGGTCAAGCACGTCTTCGGGTTCATTAAAGGCCGCCACAAGCACGGCGACAGGCTCAGTGGACGGGCGCACAAACAAGAGTGGAGCCGTGTGCGCCTGACGCTTCGAGGCTTTCACCACGCTGGCGAAGTACCCCACGGCGTGGAACATCAGAAAGAGCTCCGCCGACAACAGGAGGACACCGAGGAGCGCTTCGCCGAACGTGACGTCACGCCACGTCACCGTCGGAAGGCGGACCGCCAAGTACACCACCATCGATACGATGGTGAGCGCCGTGGCTGCAAACAGGAGGTGGTAGGTGAATTCAGCGCGGGCGGACGAACGGTGACCGCGGGAACCCGACATCATCCTGTCAGCGTATCGAGCATCGACACAGGTCACAGTTCCATTTCGGACACAACGTGCTGCCGCATGTGGCCCCTGACGCGACCACAATGACCCGCAGGATGCTCAACGTATATGCGCGCCGTCCGCGTACACGTTGGCGTGACGTTTGCAGTCACCACGGGCATGGCACACCACACGACCTGGATTGAGATGCTGACAGTGATGAAGGACGCCGACATCCGCGACCGCGGCATGGCCGCAGCGTCGAGTCCCGATCCCGTCGGGCCACCGGTCGTGCCGCCGGATGATCCGAGCGCGGCCCGCGTCGGAAGCGATCCGAGTATCGAGCCCCCGTCCACCGTACCTGAACAGGTCGCGCCGGCGGGCGATCCCCGTCAGCCCCCTGTGACGGGGTGGACCGCCCGGATGGCGCTCGGTTAGAAAGCCGGGGCGAAGTCGAATACGAATCGCCAGCCCGCGCCCGGACGATGTAACGGTTTCGCGCCCGCCAACTGCACGATGACATAACCAAAGGCATTGATGCGGACACCGGCGCCCACGCTGGAGACGAATTGACGCTCCCCATCTGCAAATGACGGGCGCGTCGCCGCAGTCCATGCGACACCGGTGTCGGCGAACAGGAAGCCCTCGATGGGGATGGGGCCGTACCGGTATTCGCCTGAGAACGCCCCCAGCAGCGGGAACCGGAGCTCGGCAGTGCCCACGAGGATCCGTGACCCGATCAACCGATCAAAGACAGGGCACGCGCCAACGGGCGACCCGCATTCCGCCGCATCAAGCGAATTGACGTCGTAGCCGCGCACCAGTGAGGGATACCCAAGGAACAGATCCGAGAGACGTGGGTCTTCGGCGTCCGCACCGTAGCGCCCCACGTGCAGGCCGCGCACCGCCAGCGTGAACGGCCTCACCACCGGCAGGTAGCGGCGATAGTCAAGCACGAGGTTCGTGAACATCAGCGACCCGGCGGTCTGTGTCACATCAAAGCGATATCGCTGTCCGTTGAGTGGGCCGACGGGGCCAAAACTGGTCTGATCGTGCACGAGTGCTGCGGACACATCGGCGAGGGTGAGGGCGTCGGGGGCGTCGAGCGACTGCGTCTGGTCACCAAGGAATTCGCCGGTGCCCCAATCAAAGACCCGCGTGGTGATCTCGCGGTCGAACCAGATGCGACGACCGCCACCCTGCAGTTCAAATCTCGTCGCCCGCGTGAAGGGATACATCAGGAGGGCGCGGCTCTGGAGCTCCGTCTGGCGAATCAGGTACGTCTCATCGACGATCACCGGTCGGCCGTCGATCTGGTCGAGGCGCTCGCGAAAGGACCCGGTGACATACGGCACCAACTGCGCGACACCGCCCCAGTTCCAGCGTGATGTGCGATTGATGTAGGCGGCTTGCCCGCCCAGATCCCGGAGTCCGCCATTGGCCTGCAGCAGCAGACTGACGGTGTGTTCACCGAGCATGTCGCTGAACTGCATGCCGATGCCGCCGCTGGCAAACGCCCCGACGTTGCCTGCGGCCCCAATTCCCCCGGAGGCGCCCACAAAGTCCAGGGCGAGACGTGCGCGGTACGGTTCGCTTGAGGCCCGGGCACCGAGCCGGGGTGCGGACATCTGGCGCGGGGCAGTGGCCTGTGCGCCAAACAGCGGCTGCAGGGGAGCCGGGGCTGGTGGCGTGGTCCCCTGTGCCGGCAGATCGGCAATACGCAAGTCGTAGCCGCCGCCTGTGAACACCCCGAATGCATACTGGTTGGTGCCGGTGGCTACCGAGATCGCCGGGCTCAGCGTCGTCAGACCAGAGACACCGGTGGTGACGTCCGTGATGCGAGCGTACGTACCCGACGACAGATCCAGCCTGTAGACATTCGGCACTCCATCGGGTGCGGCCACGAGCACGAGCTCGCGCCCGCCTTCGGTCCACTGCGGATTGATGTGTCGAGTGTTCGGCAGGGTAGGTAACGCTTCGATGCGCCCATCAGCCACGGTCAGCAACGCGGGTTGCATCGGACCAAACTGCAGGCGTTCAAGATCACTGGAGAAGCGGTCGCTGACAAACGCGATGTGCGCACCACTCGGTGACCAGGCCGGGTGCAGGTCGGCGTACGCGTCGTTGGTCAGTCGACGCACCACCCGGCTGGTGGTGTCGACGACATACAGATCGGACACGCCGCCTGCGTGCCCTGAAAACGCAATCGAGCGACCATCGGGCGACCACGTCGGATGCCACGCGTCATCGACATTCTCAAGCGCAATCTCCTGCGTGCCGCCGCGCCCATCCACCTGCACCATCGTCAACGTCGGCTTCCCGCGCTGAATGGTCGTGAAGGCAAACCGTTGGCTCGTGGCATCCCATCCCCCGGCTGACGTCACAAACTGCAGGCTCTCGATATGCGGGTCGGTCGCACTGGTGGTCAACCGACGGGCGACGCGACCAGTGGCAGCGTCGACCAGAAAATAGTCGATGGAAAACAGATCCCGTTCCGAGAGGTACACCAGCCATCGACCGTCAGGGCTGAGCGAGGGGGACACGTGCAGGCGCCCCTGACGAGGCGTGTCGCCCGACACAATTTCACGACCAGGCAGCACGTCGGGCGCGCGAGGCGTGCCGTGCCGCTCCCGCAGCGAGGCCTGCCACGCCGCAGAGAGTGTCTCGATGTCCTGTCCGGTCGCCTCTTCGATGCCGCGGAGGGGGTTGCCGGTGCTGACGGCAGCGAGGAAGGCCTGCGGTACCACCTGTTCGCCATACCGGGACGCCAGGAAGGCCCATGCACCGTGGCCAATCCGATAGGGGAAATACTTCGGGTTGTTCAGATCCTCGAACCCTGGAAGTTCTTCTTCCCTGGCCAGCGAGCGAAGCCACATCGCGGTGTGCGAATCGGCGGGACCCAGCGTCAGGTACTCGGCCATGCCCTCGATGAACCAGAGAGGCAGCGCCAATGCGCCTTCGCCGCCGAGCTCAAACTGGAATGCGTGCACCAGTTCGTGCCCGATGACATGGTCGGTGTCGCCGAGGTTGCTCGCAAACGGCAAGACCATGCGGCGCTTGAGCAACTCGGTGAGCCCCCCGGTGCTCTCGCCGATCAACCCGCCCACCACCTGCGTCTGGCTGAAGTGGGGGTGGCTGGCGTACAGGATGAGTGGCTGACGACCGACCAGGGGCAATCCGAATGCTGTGGTTAACCGTGTGCGCCAGGCTTCCGCCATACGCGCCGCATTCGCGGCGGCGTCGCGGGCCTCGGGATAAAAGTAGATGTCAAAGTGTTCGGTGCGTAGGACCTGGAAGTCGAACGTCTCATATTGCACCTTGTTCTGCCCGAAATATTGCGCCCAGGCGGGCTGCGCGACACCGAGAGCGCACAGCCAAATCGCGATCATTTTGCAAGCGGAGGAGACCATGCCTGCCGTAGGGCGAAGACGGTGCCAAAGTCACGGGCCAGTAACAAGGGTCCAAACCAGCGCGGGAGGGCAGCGGTGACCCTCGGACTTCACACTGTAGGCATCACATGAGACCGAACGTGCCTCCAGTTGTTCAGTTGGGCACAGCGGCGGATTGCCGCCCCACCTAAAGTACCGAAATGGCGAAACAACGAATCGGACGTGGAGACTCGACGTGATTCGCGGGGCGCTGCAACAGCAGCCGGCGAGCGACGCACGCGTGGGCATGCAGATGGCCCGCGATCCCCTGAGCGTCCAGCCGTATTGGAGCGACTCGCCCTCGATGGGCATGGTCATGGATGTGGTCGACCGCGTGGCCGACAGCACGGCAGGTGTGCTGTTGCGTGGGGAAAGTGGCGTGGGCAAGGAAGTGATTGCCCGCGAACTGCACCGCCGCTCGTCGAGACGCCAACAGCAGTTCGTCAAGGTCAACTGCGCGGCCCTGCCAGGAGACCTGCTGGAGAGCGAACTGTTTGGGTATGAGCGTGGCGCCTTCACGGGCGCCGGTACGACGCGTATCGGCAAGTTCGAGTTTGCCAATCGCGGCACCATTCTGCTCGACGAGATCGGGGAGATGCCGGTGCAACTGCAGGCCAAGCTGCTGCATGTGTTGCAGGACGGGTCGTTGACCCGGCTGGGCAGCAACCAGCCAATTGCCGCCGACGTCCGCATCCTCGCCGCCACCAACCGCGACCTGGAAGCGATGATGCGGGCGGGCACGTTCCGAGAGGACCTGTACTACCGTCTGCAGGTGATTGAAATCCGGGTGCCGCCCCTGCGTGAGCGCCGCGAGGAGATCCCGGCGCTGATCGAGTACTTCGTCTCGAAGTACTCCGGCCTCTACCGTCGCACGCTGCAGCGTCCGAGTGGCGCGCTCCACGACGCACTCATGGGGCACCCCTGGCCGGGCAACATCCGTGAACTTGAGAACATGATGAAGCGGTTTGTGGTCTTGCAGGAAGAGTCGTTGATTTTCAGTGAACTCGGTCGGCCGCGTCACGTGTCGGCGGTCGCGGCCCCCACGCCGCTGCCTGCCGCAGCCCCAGTTGAACCTGCAGCCGCCATGCAGACGGCACAGCCCAATGTCGCCGGTGGCAACGGCAACGGCAATGGCCATGCGGCTGACGCCGACGGCCCACAGCCGGACTCGTTGGATCTGCCCTCGCTGGCCCGCGCGGCGGCGCGACGGGCGGAGTACAAGGCCATCGACGAGACCCTGGCGCGTTTTCACTGGAACCGTCGGAAGGCCGCGACCTATCTGGGCGTGAGCTACAAGACGCTGCTCAACAAGATGAAGGTGTGCGGCATCTCCGATCGGGAAGCCGCGCACTAACGAGATACACGCCGACCGGCCCGGCAGACGAGGTCTGCCGGGCCGGTGCCGCATCGTGCTTACTGCACGCGCGAGCGGATCGTGAACTCGGTGCCACGCAGGAGCTGTGTCTGTCCTGCGTCGTCGCCGACGAGCACCGTCGCAGCTGCGCCACCGCCGCCGACGACGGCACCGATGGCGGCCCCTTTGCCACCACCAAGAATCGCGCCGACAACCGCGCCAACGGCCGCGCCGATGGCGCCCCGTTCAATGGCTTCGCGGGTCTGTCCACGGTCACCCACGGTGCTCTGTTCGCCGTCCCACCGCACGTCCTGGCCGTTGGGGCCGACCATCTTTTCGATCACGCCATCAAAATCGGCGTACTGGCCATTCCGAAGACGAATCTGATCGAAACGAATGATCACGCCCCGGGTGCCCGCCGACTGGGTCGTGCGGACGTAGCCTTCAATGGTGGCGCCCTCCAGGTCTGCTCGCGGCGCATTGCGCACCACCAGCGCGATGGGATCGTCGTCACGTGCGGTCTGCAGGTTCAGGTTCTGCTCCAGTCGCGCGACCAGCGTCATGCCGTCCGGGACCAGGATGTGGTACGTGTCGTCGACGGCGGTGCGCCGTTCGTTGATTGCCCAGTCCGCCGTGTCCGCCGTGCGGCGGTACACGGTTCGAAGGGTGACCGGCTGCGCGAACGCGTCGTTGTAGATCTGGCGGGTGACCTGCAGGTCCTGCCCACCGGCCAGCGGCTCAAACGTGACGGCATAGTCCAGGTTGGTGGCGCCCGTTGTCGTGATGCGCAGCTGGTCACCGTACAGCGTGGCGCGGGTCGTCATCGCCCGGCCCGCCGAGTCGGGGTCCGTCCATGTCTGCCCGTCAACATCAAACGCGACCTGCGGGGCGAGTGATGAGGAGATGGTGACGCGACGGTCGTTGCGGTCGATCGCCAGGTATTCAGGCGACTCGAGCCTGTCGACCAGCTGGCGTCGGACGCGGCCCCGGTCTGCGGAACGCACGGAGCGCAGCGTGGTATCCATCACCCGCTGCGGGTCCTCACTTCTCGACTGATCGAGCTGGTAGGTGCCGGTAAGTCGCTGATAGACGCCGGCGCCGGGCGTGCCCGGGTACTCCGGATTCTGCCAGTTCCAGTCCACAGAATACGCCTGCGCGAGACGGTCAATATCCCGGCGGATGTTGGTCCAGGCCGTCTGTCCAGCCCTGGGGGCCGGTGTACGCGTCAGCGCGAGGTCCGCGGCGTGTGCGCGGCTCAGCAGTTCATCCATGTCGGTGCGGGTCGCTTCCCGACGTGAGACATGGTCGCTCATGTGCAGGCTCGCCTGGACGAGGTCCTCTACGAGGTAGGCCACATCCTCGGTCTGCCTGGCACGATTGCCGAGCGCGCGGCCACGTGGCGGCGCGCCATCAATCGCCCGCAACAGCGATTCCGCATTCGTGCGAATCCTCGTCAGAATGGTCTGAATCTGGCGGTCGGTCTGTTGTGTGCGTATCTGGTACTGATCCTGGGTCCGGGTCTGCGACTCGGACACCGTGGGCGTTGTGGCGAGAAATCCGAGTGTGACCATGCTGGTCAGCACAACGGCGGCTGTAAGTCTCTTCTTCATATAACACCTCTTTCGTTGACAATCACTACCCGTCTCATGCCGCGGCAGTCACAGCTGCCGCCTGAGCATCCCCGCCAGCTCGTCGAAGAATTTTCGGACGGCCGAACGGTCCTTGAACTCGGCACGGGTGATCAGTCGCGACCGCGCCTTGTCCTGTTCAAAGGTCTGTGCCTGCGCGACAGCAAATGCCGCGTCGTAGATATTCAGATTTGCTTCATCGTTGAGGCGAAACGATCGGTCGTCGAAGTTGGTGGACCCCACCGACACCCAGAGGTCGTCGACGATGAGCACTTTGCAGTGGTACATCGTGGGTTGAAATTCGTAGATCTCGACCCCGGCATCCAGCAGCTCCGCCCAGCGGGAGCGGCTGGCGCTGCGGACGATGTCGGCATCGGTGTGGGGACCGGGAACAATGATCTCCACGCGAACCCCGCGTGCCCGCGCCGCCACGAATGTCCGCACGGCCAGGGAGTCCGGAATGAAGTACGCCGCCTGCAGACGGATGTGTGTCGTCGCCGACGCGATCGATAACAGGTACATCAGGCGTACGCTCTCGCTGCCTTCGCCTCGGGAACTCTTGAAGACTTGCGCCGGCAGATCGCCGGTCGGTGACAAGGGCGGGAAGTACCGGTCGCCAAACAGGACCACCTCCTGTGTCTTGATCCAGTTGTCGATGAAGGCCGACTGCATCTGTGCGACCGCCGGTCCTTCCAGGCGATAGTGCGATTCACGCCAGTGGTCCGGGGACTCGGCATCACCGAGCCAGTGGTCGGCGACCCCGACTCCACCCGTGAAGCCAATACGCCCGTCCACCACCAGCAGCTTGCGGTGGGTACGCTGGTTCATCCGGGTGAGGTTGTACCAGCGGAGCGGATGGTACAAGGCCACCTCGACACCGGCGGCCCTCATCCCATCGAGTTGCGACTCGTCGAGTTTTCCCGCGCCCACCCAATCCAGCAACACGTGCACCTTGACACCGGCGCGGGCGCGTTCACTCAGCGCATCGGCAAACCACTGCCCGACGGTGCCCGACCAGTAGATGTAGGTTTCAAACGTAATGCTGTGTTGCGCACCACGGATGGCCTCGAGCATCGACGGAAAAATGGTCGTACCGTTCTGCAATGCCTGCACGCTGTTGCCGGCCAGAATGCCTGGACCCAGCATCACATCCATCGTCCGTGTGAAGGCCGGGTCGCTGGCTGCAAAGGTGTGCTGCAGTTCGTAGCGGATGTGGCGCTCGCCGGCCTGCAGATTCAAAAACAGTACGGTCAGCAGAGTTGTCACCGCAGCGGTGATCAGGATGGTGCGCCACATTCCGCCATCGTGTCACTTGCGATGTTGAACGCCTGCGCTGTTTGGCACACCGAGATCGTCGTGCGCATGTCTGGCCGTCGTCTTGCATAGGTCGCGGTCATGGCCAAGCCGAACGACCCGACGCATGCACCAGCTGGATTCACTGTGAGTGGCCCCACGGCCAATGCGACGACGCCGACGCGTGATGACAACGCGGCGAAGATGGAGGGGACAAACACGCTGTCGACCGCCATCGAGGCCAATACGAACAAGCCCTTCGAATACGGACGGGAGGGCGCGCTGACGCCACGGCAGGGGGAAGCGTTCGTGCCGAACGATCCCATCGTCGGGGCCAGTACGGTGACCGAGAGTCAGGAGTCGGACAAAGTGGGTAGCGGCGGGGCCACAGTAGGCACCAACCGCACCATACGTCCGCTCGACGACGTGCGCGCGGACGGCAGCGGCCAGCGGTTGACGACCAACCAGGGCGTGCCCCTCAGCGACAACCAGCACTCGCTCAAGGCCGGGTTGCGTGGCCCGACCCTGCTGGAGGACTTCATCCTCCGCGAAAAAATCACCCATTTTGACCACGAGCGCATTCCCGAGCGGATTGTGCACGCGCGCGGCTCCGCCGCACATGGCTATTTCGAGTGTTACGCACCGCTCGATCAATACACGCAGGCGTCGGTCTTCTCAGAGGCGGGGAAACAGACCCCGGTGTTTGTGCGCTTTTCCACCGTGCTGGGCGAACGTGGATCGACCGACACCGCCCGTGATGCGCGCGGGTTCGCCGTGAAGTTTTATACCGACGAAGGCAACTGGGACCTCGTGGGCAACAACATGCCGGTGTTTTTCATCCAGGATGCGATGAAGTTTCCGGATCTGGTGCACGCGGCGAAACCCGAGCCGCACAATGCGATGCCGCAGGCGGGCAGTGCCCACGATACGTTCTGGGACTTTGCGTCGTTGATGCCTGAGATCACCCACATGTTGATGTGGGCCATGAGTGATCGCGGCATTCCCCGCAGTTACCGCATGATGCAGGGATTTGGGGTGCACACGTTCCGCCTGGTCAACGCGAACGGCGACGCCCACTTCGTCAAGTTCCACTGGACACCGAAGGCCGGCACACACGCGCTGCTGTGGGATGAGGCGGTCAAGATCTCGGGAGCGGACTCGGACTTCCATCGACGTGACCTCTGGGAGGCCATCGAAGCCGGGGAGGGACCCGAGTACGAACTGGGCCTGCAGATCTTCACTGAAAAAGACGCCGACGGGTTCTCGTTCGACGTGCTGGACCCCACCAAGATTGTCCCGGAAGAGCTCGTGCCGGTGGTACCCGTGGGCAAGATGATCCTGAACCGGAATCCCGACAACTTTTTTGCCGAGACGGAACAGGTGGCGTTTTGTACCGCGCACATCGTGCCCGGGATCGACTTCAGCAACGATCCGCTGCTGGCGGGGCGGATTCACTCATACGTGGACACGCAGATCTCCCGATTGGGCGGTCCCAACTTCCACGAAATCCCCATCAATGCGCCGTTGGCGCAGGTGCACAACAATCAACGCGACGGCATGCACCGCCAGGCGATCCATCGGGGACGTGTGTCGTACGAGCCGAATTCCCTGGGAGGCGGGTGTCCGTTCCAGGCGGGGGAGGCGGGGTTTGTCACCTATGCACCTCCGACTGAGCCTGAGCCGTCCAAGGTGCGCGGCAATCCCGAGAAGTTTGCGGATCACTACACACAAGCCCGGCTGTTCTGGAACAGTCAGACGCCGGTGGAGCAGTCACACATTGCCAGTGCCTTTACGTTTGAACTGACTCGCGTGCAGGTGCCGGCCATCCGCGAGCGCATTGTCGCCGGGCTGTTGAATGTGGATCAGACACTCGCCGAAGCGGTGGCCGATGGTCTGGGCATCTCGCCACTTCCGGAGCCGTTGCCCAAGGCCGCGCCCGTGGACGTGGTGCCGGAAGTGACGACCTCTCCGGCGCTGTCGATGACGGCCCGACCGGGCGACGGGCGCATTGCAACCCGTCGTGTCGCCATTCTTGTGGCGGATGGCGTGAACTCCGCAGGCGTCGCGGCTGTGGCCGCACGTCTTCGCGAGGAAGGTGCCGTGCCGCGGGTGCTCGCCCCACGGCTTGGCAAGGTCGCCACCAGCGATGGCGACTTCCTTGAAGCGGACGGCACCGTGGCCGCCATGCCGTCAGTCCTGTTTGACGCGGTGGCCGTGGCCGGCGGCGACAAGGCGGTGCAGGTGCTGCTCGCTGATGGTCGCGTGCCGGAATTCCTGAAGGATCAATATCGCCACTGCAAGCCGATGCTCATGCTGGGCAACAGCGCCGAGTTGCTGAACGCGGCAGGGATTCCGCCCGTGCTGGTGACGGGCGACCCGGATCCTGGTCTGATCATGGGTGATGACGACGGCAACGTGGATGCCCTAGACGCGTTCGTCCGCGCGGTGGCGCGCCATCGGGTATTCGAGCGCGAAACCGATCCGCCGGTGGTGTAGTCAGGCCGTCTGGAGTGCGGCGGCGGTCGCGCACGGCAGGTACACCGTGAACGTCGTGCCGCGGCCGAGTTCACTGACGACCCGGATATGCCCTTTGGTCTGCGTGACGATGCCGTAGGTGGTCGACAGGCCCAGGCCGGTGCCTTTGCCGGGGGCCTTGGTGGTGTAGAACGGCTCGAAGAGCCGGCGCTGCGTCTCTTCCGTCATGCCGGTGCCGGTGTCGGTGACCGACATCAGGACGAACGACCCGGAGGACTCGGGGGCGGCGTGGAACGGGAGGCGCTTAGACTCAACGTCCGCGGTGGTGATCATGATCCGCCCGCCATCCGGCATGGCGTCGCGGGCGTTGACCACCAGGTTCATGACGACCTGCTCGAGCTGGCTGCGATCGGCCTGCACCCGCGCGAGGCCGGGTGCCAGAGTCAGCGACACCTCGATGCGCGACCCGATCAGGCGTGTGAGCATGCGTGCCATGTCGGTGACCAGCGCATTGATATCGAGTGGCGTGGTGTCGAGCACCTGGGGCCGACTGAACGCCAGCAACTGCCGGGTCAAGTCCGACGCGCTGGCGGCCGCCTTGGTGACCTCATCGAGATCCCGGGCATCCTTCCCTGTGGCGTCCTGTATTCCTGCCTCGGCACGTGCGACCACCAACTCGGTAAACCCCTTGATCACCGTCAACAGGTTGTTGAAGTCATGCGCGACGCCGGCAGCCAGTTGCCCGACGGCCTCCATTTTGCTGGCTTGCAGATGCTGCGCTTCCCGCAGCCGCTCCTCAGTGACGTCCTGTGAGATACCGACGCCTTGGCCGGGTGTGCCATCACTCTGCAACTGAAAGCGGCCGATGTTGTGCAGCCAACGTACGGTGCCATCGGGCAGGATCGATCGGTTGTGAACGGAGAAGTCCTCCCCCGACCTGGCGCCGTCCTCAAGTGTCGTCAGCACCGCCACGCGATCGTCGGGATGCACCCGCGCGATGGCCGCCTCCAGGGTGCCTTCGAATGCTCCAGGGGCGAGGCCGTACTGCGCCTCGAGCACCGGCGTCCACTGCGTCCGGCCGGTCTGGTAGTTGCAATCCCAGATGCCGACCTTCGCAATCTCGAGGGTATACCGCGTGCGTTCGTTGGCGGCGTGCAGTGCGTCGACCGCCGTCTGCAGTTCGGCCGTGCGCGCCTCGACCGTGGCTTCCAGCTCACGGGCCTGCTGGTCGAAGTAGTCGCCGTAGGCCTTGAGGCGCAGCAGGTTGCGTACACGCACCGACAGCTCCGCGCGGTCGACCGGCTTGGTCAGGAAGTCCTCGGCTCCGGCTGTCAGCCCTTGAATTCGCGCCTCCCGATCATCGAGCGCCGTCACCAGAATGATGGGGATGTTGCGCGTGAGCGGTCCCTTTTTGAGCTCGGCCGCGACCTGATAGCCGTTCATGTCGGGCATCATGACGTCGAGCAGAATCAGATCCGGGCACTCGTCGGCAATCAGGGCCAGCGCCTCGCGGCCACCGGCCGCCATTTGCACCTGGTAGCCGGTCGGCGCCAACATGGCCTCCAGCAACCGCCGGTTGTACCGTTCGTCGTCGACGATCAGGACACGCGCCGGGCGGTTGGGCCCCAGCGGCGTGACCGCGCTCATCGTGGCTCCAGGTGCGACGCGACGGCGGCCAGAAACGCGCCGTAATGCATCGGCTTGTCGATGTACCCGTCGCAGCCGGCGGCCAGGATGCGGCCCTTGTCGCCTTTCATCACCAACGCGGTCAGGGCGACGATGGGAATGGCCGCAGTGCGGGTGTCGGCTTTGAGCTGTCGGGTGGCTTCGAGCCCATCCATGCCGGGCAACTGAATGTCCATCAGGATCAGGTCGGGATGTTCGTCGCGCGCGAGCCTCAGTCCCACTTCAGCATCGGTGGCGGCGATGACGGTGTGGCCGGCGGACGCGAGCAGGAATGCCGCCAGCGTCATGTTCTCGGCGTTGTCCTCGATCACCAGTACGAGAGCCATGATCAACGGGTCCCCCGTCCGGCCAGTGCCCGCCGGACTTCGGTCATGAAGACCTCGGGACTGAACGCCGCCTTCTCCATGACGGCCATGACGAAGCCGTTCAACTGCGCCCGGTCGTCGTCGGTCAGTGTCTTGGCCGTGACCACGATGACCGGAATACGCGCGGTGTCGGGCTGACGCTGCAGCATCTCGACAACCTCGAAGCCGCTGACCTCCGGCATGAGCAGGTCAAGGATGATCAGGTCAGGCAGTTCGCGCTGTGCCGTGGCGACACCCTCGCGTCCACCGGAGGCCTTCAACACCACACTGGCCAGGCCGGCCACGCGGAAGGCCGTGTGCTCGACCGCCAGCGGGTCGTCATCGATGAGCAAAATCTTCAGTTCCTTCTCGTGGGCGACCGGAAGCATTCCCAGATCCACCAGGGCCTCACACAGACGCTGTCGGGAAATGGGCTTCTCGAGGACGGCGGCGGCGCCCAGAGAGAACCCTTTGCTCTGGTCGGCGGTGATCGAGATGATGACGACCGGGACGCGGCTCATCCCCGGCAGCGCTTTGAGGCGGGGCAGCAGGTCCCAGCCGTCCATCTGCGGCAGCCGGATATCGAGTGTAATCAGCGCCAGTGGCTGCTGCCCGGCGAGTGTCAGCGCCGATTCGGCCGACGCGGCGTGCAGCACCGTGAAGCCGTCGGCCTCAAGTTGCAGGCAGATCAACTCCGCGACGTTGGCGTCGTCCTCCACCACCAGGGCGGTTCGCGTGCGGCCAATGGCCCCCAGGCCTGCGATCCTCGCGCGCGCCGGTGTCGCCTCGGGGGCCGGCTCGCGGTACGGCAGCCACACGGAGAAGCGCGACCCCTCATCCACGGCGCTCTCGACACCGACGGTCCCGCCATGGAGTTGTGCCAGCAGCTTGACCAGCACCAGGCCCAGGCCTGTGCCTTCGAACCGTCGGGCCAGGCCACTCTCGACCTGGCTGAACGGCTGAAACAACCGGGCCAGTTCGCCCGCGGGAATCCCCAGACCGGTATCGATGACCGTGATGCGGAGAAATTCATCGAACTGGCTGTCGGCCAGCGGCAGACTGCGACTGGGCCACGCACTGGTGGGGTGGCCCACGGTCGCACGCGCAACCCGCGCGCCTTCCAGTCGTACGTGACCGCCATCCGCGGTGAACTTCACCGCGTTGGCGAGCAGGTTGTACACGATTTGTTTCACCTTGCGGCCATCGGCATCAAATGTCAGATCCGGATCGCTGCCGGCGTCGACGCTCAGGAGGACGTGGCGGGCCGCCGCCTTGTCGCGGATGATCGACAGGCTGTCGGCGAACACCGACGCCATCTGCACCGGCTCCAGGTGCAGTACCATCTTGCCGGCCTCCACCTTCGACAGGTCAAGAATGTCGTTGATCAGCGACAGCAGGTGGTTGCCGCTGGCAAAGATGTCACCGACAAAACCGCGCTGGCGCTCGTTCAGTTCGCCGGCCAGACCGTCACGCATCACCTCCGAAAATCCGATGATCGCGTTCAGCGGAGTGCGCAGTTCGTGTGACATGTTGGCCAGAAACTCGGACTTCATGCGGCTGGCGTCCTCGAGCTCGGTGTTCTTTTGCCGGAGCGCCTGCTCGAAGACCTTCAATTCGGTGACGTCGCGTGCGGCCGCCATGACGCCCTGCAGGCGTCGATCACGATCGTGAAACGTGCTGGCATTGCAGGAGACCACGGTCAGGGTGCCGTCACGGGCGCGCGCGGTCAACTCGTAGTTGGTGACGCGTCCCTCGGTCAACACGCGTCGGATGCCGGCCTCGGCCAGCGCCGGATCGGTAAAGTTGCTCTTGAAGGGGGCGCCAATCAATTCGTCACGGGTGCACCCGGTGAGCGCCTCCATCTGTTTGTTGACGTCGGTGATGATGCCCTGGGGATCGGTGGTCATCAGGGCGTCGATGTTGGATTCGATCAGCGAGCGCGTATAAAAGTGCTGATCCCGCAATCGCTGGTCCAGTTTCGTTCGTTCGTCTTCGACCTGCCGACGTGCCGTGTTATCGGTGCCAATCAACAAGTAGCCGATAATGGCGTTGGCTGAATCACGAAGTGCCGTCACCGACACCACCGCCGGGAAGCGGCTGCCGTCGCGACGGATGTAGGTCAGCTCGTAGATGTCCTCGATGCCGCGTGAGGCCTTGAACACCAGCGCCTCGAAGCCGGGCGTGATCGGCGTCCCCAGCTCGGCGCTGAGGGCCTGCGCCCGTGCAACCAGCTCCTGCGGATCCGAGATGTCGGCCGGGGTTACGGTGTTCATCACCTCGGCTGCCGCGTAGCCGAGCATCCGCTCTGCGCCGACGTTGAAGATTTGAATAACGCCCCTCGCATCGGTCGCGATGCTCGAGAAGTTGGCGCTGTTGAAGATCGCGCGTTGCAGCGCGTCGGCTTTGAGCGTGGACGCAGGACGCACGGCTGTGTCAGACCTGTGTTTTTCGATGCGCCACCATGCGGAGGGCGCCGTTAATCGCCGCGTGCAGGAGGGCGTAGACGACCAGCGCCACGACATACGAAATCATGAACTGCGATCCCCCGACTGACGGGTCGCTGAGCAGGCCTTTGAATGGCGCGAGCAGTGGCGAGGTGGCCGCCGCAATGAATCGGGCGAACCCGGCGCCTTCACGGGCACCGAGCGCTTCAAGCAGGATGGCCACGGCGATGAGGCCGTAGATCAGAAAGAACACGTAATCGACGACCTGCGACACACGAGCTGCAGCGCTGCCGCGTTCGATCCGGGCCTCGGTGGACGCCACCTCGCGAACCGCCTTGTGTTTCAGCGAGTCGGCCAGCGCTTCAGTGCGGCCGCGATCCTCAGGGGCCGGCACGGCCGTCTCCCTGGCCACGTCATATGCACGCGCTGACTGACATCGGACTTGATGGCGTCATGTTGACGACGACGGCGTTCTTCTTCGGCGGCGAGCGTGTGATCCTCGGTCATGTGACTCAGTCCACCACAGCCTGCGGCCCGGCGATGTGCTAGATGTGACACCCCCGGGGAGGCCCCTGCGCGGGTGGGGATGTCGGTGGCGGTGCGGTGTCGGTGTCGGTGCGGTGTCGGCGGCGGTGTCGTTGACGCGTCGTGGATGTGCCTGTATGCTCGTTTTTACGCCCCCCAGCGTGTCTCAGACGAACAATTTATGAAGCCGAAGTCTGTTCAGGCGCCGCTTACCAAAATGCCCACCGGCATCCAGGGGTTCGACGAAATTTCATCCGGGGGACTGCCGCGCGGACGGACCACTCTGGTGATGGGCGGCCCGGGGTGCGGCAAGACCGTATTTGCCTTGCAAACGCTGGTTAATGGCGCGCGTCACGACGGGGAGGCCGGCGTCTTTGTGGCCTTCGAGGAACACACGCGGCAGCTCATCGCCAACGCGGCCACATTCGGCTGGGATCTTCCGGTCCTGCAGAAGAAAATGCTCTTTTTTCTGGATGCGCAGTTGTCGCCGGACGTGGTGACCGCCGGCGACTTCGATCTTGAAGGCATGCTTGGTCTGCTCGAAGTCAAGGCGCGCCAGATCGGGGCCACACGCATCGTGTTTGACGGCATCGACGTGTTGCTCGGGCTGCTGGACGATCCCGTGCGGGAGCGTCGTGAAATCTACCGTGTGCGTGATTGGCTCCAGAAGACCGGCCTGACCTGCATCATCACCCAGAAGATCGGCGAGGAAGGCGACCAGCGGTACAGCTTCCTGCAGTTCATGGTGGACTGCGTGGTGGCGCTTCGCCACCGCGTCGTGGACGGCTCGGCTTTCCGCAATCTGCGCATTGTGAAATATCGCGGATCAGGTTTTGCGGGCGACGAGTTTCCGATCGCACTCTCGGCCGAGGGCCTGCAGCTGACCAATCGCGGACCGACCGAACTCACGTACGAGGTGAGTAATGAACGTGTTTCGTCCGGCTTGCCCCGACTCGACGCCATGCTACGGGGGGGATACCACCGCGGCAGCAATGTGCTGATCTCCGGAGCGCCGGGCACGGCCAAATCCACCTTGTCCGGGCTGTTTGCGGCGGCCGCGTGTGCTCGAGGTGACCGCACGTTGTACGTGAGTTTTGATGAAGGGGCGAACCAGATCGTCCGCAACCTGCAGTCGGTCGGGATTCACCTCGCGCCGTATCTGAAGTCGGGTCTGCTCAGCATGTACTCGACGCGCACGCGGGGACCCAACATCGAAGACCAGTTCGCAGACCTGCGCGCCCGCGTGAAGCTGCACAAGCCGAAGTGCATGGTGATCGATCCGCTCTCTGCCCTGTCGAGCAAACTCTCGCATCTGGCCTCGGCCGACGCCGCTCAGCAGTTTCTGGACTTTCTCAAGACCCAGTCGATTACGGTGGTGAACACCTCCCTGATGGAGGGCATCAAGACCGACGAGGCGACCGCCACGGGCATCTCGACGATCGCGGACACCTGGATTCATCTGTCGTACGTCGTACAGGACGGCGAGCGCAACCGGGCCCTGACCATCGTCAAGTCGCGCGGCACCGGACACTCCAACCAGGTGCGCGAGCTCAGCCTCTCTGACGAAGGCGTCACACTGACCGACGTCTTCATGGCCCAGGGCAAGGTGCTGATGGGTGTGGCGCGCTGGGAATGGGAGCAGGACGAAAAGGTGGCACAGGACCGGGCGAACATGGCTGCGGAGCTCAAGCGGCTGCAGCTGGAGGTCGCGCAGTCCGAAGCGGCGGCGCGCCTCCAGGTGATTCAAAAGGAGATTACTGCGCGGGCGGCCGAGATACAGGTGCTGGAACTCGCCGCGGGGTCCGCACACGATCAACGCCTGACCGACCGTGAGGTGCTGCGCCGAATGCGCCACGGCGACGACATCCCGCCCCCGGTCCCCGTGTCGCGGAGAAAGAAGCGCTAGGTGCCGAACGTGTCCGGCAATCCCCGGCTGCGCCTGCGACTGTATGTGTCAGGCAGTGCGCCGAATTCTTCGCGTGCGATCCTGAACGCCCGGGCCTTCTGTGAGGCGCGGTTCCCCTCGATGCACGATCTCGAAATCATCGACATCCTCACCGAGCCCCATCGCGCGATCACCGATGGCGTCATTGTCAGTCCGACCCTGCTGAAACTGGCACCCCTTCCCATCGTGCGGGTCATTGGTGACCTCAGCGACACCGCGCGGCTGGTGCTGGCCCTGGAGGCGTCATGAGCGACCAGGTCCGAGCGCACCTCGATGACGTCGAGCGTCGGCTCGCCGAGGCCAACGCCACCATCGAAGCCCTGCTCGCCGGACAGATCGATGCGGTCGTCGACCCCAACACGCGCACGCCTTTACTCCTGGCGAAGGCGCAGGAAGCGTTGCGCGCGTCAGAGGAGCGCACGACGTATGCGCTGCGCGCGGCCGGCATCGGCATCTGGGAGCTCGACCTTCAGAGCGGGACGGTCACCTGGTCCGACACGATGCCCGCCCTGTTTGGCCTGCGGCCCGGGGCGACGGCTACAGCCGCGGCGGATTTTCTGGCGCTCATTCATCCCGAGGACCGCGACGTCACCGAGAGCGCGTTCCGGGCGGCTCTGCAGACCGGCAGGGACTTCAAGGCCGAGTTCCGCACGGTCTGGCCCGATGGCGAACTGCACTGGATGTCCAGCGAAGCACATTTTCGTGTGGATCGTGACGGCAGACCCACGGCCATGCTCGGCGTCAACACGGACATCAGCGATCGCAAGCTGCTGGAGCTTCAGTTCCGACAGGCGCAGAAGATGGAAGCGATCGGCCATCTGGCAGGCGGGATCGCGCATGACTTCAACAACCTGTTGACCGTCATCCTGGGGTATTCCAATTTCGTCACCGCGTCACTGTCGGCGCACGACGAACGCCGTGCCGACATGGATGAGGTCGTGAGGGCGGGGGAACGGGCGGCCACACTCACTCGACAGCTCCTGGCGTTCAGCCGCAAGCAGGTGCTGCAGCCGGCGGCTGTTGACCTCAACGCGCTGGTCAACGGCATGAAACAGATGCTCGGCCGGTTGATTGGGGAGCAAATCGACTTTGTGCAGATTCTCGCTCCCGATCTCGGCGTCGTGCGCGCGGACCCTGGCCAACTCGAGCAGGTGCTGATGAACCTGGTCGTGAACGCCCGCGACGCCATGCCGTCTGGAGGGCGCATCAGTGTTGAGACCACGAATGTGGAGGTGGACGGCTCCTTCATGCCCGGGGCGCAGACCCTGCCAGGCCCGTATGTCATGTTGACCGTCAGCGACAACGGGATGGGGATGAGTGAGGCGACAAAGCGGCGATTATTTGAACCCTTCTTCACGACCAAGGGCCCCGGTGGCGGTACCGGTCTTGGGCTCGCCACGGTGTACGGCATTGTCAAACAGAGTGGCGGACACGTGTGGGTGCAGAGTGAACCTGGCCAGGGGGCCATGTTCAAAGTGCTCCTGCCCAGGACCGATGAGACGCCTGACGTCACCGCGCGGGATCTCGACGATCAACTGCGGCCCGCCGCGACCGGAACGGTGCTTATTGTCGAGGATGAGGATGCCGTCCGCGTGCTGACGCGCCGAATCCTTGAAGCACGGGGATATCAGGTCTTCGACGCGCCGAACGGTGTCCAGGCGGAGTTGGTCTTCGCGCAGAACCCCGAGATATTCAGTCTGCTCGTCACCGACGTCATCATGCCGGGGATGAGCGGGCCGAAACTGTTCGATCGGCTGGCCAGGCGTCGTCCCGACCTCAAGGTGCTGTACGTGTCGGGGTATACCGACGACATGATCGTGCATCAGGGACAACTGCTCCAGGGCGCCGAGTTCCTGCAGAAGCCGTTTACGGCCGAGGCCCTCAACCGCAGCGTGCGCGAAATTCTCGGACGGTAACGCCTCGTGGTGTGAGCGCGGACGCGATCACGCCAGCGGCGCGAACGTGGCGGTGAAGTGCCGGAGCGCGGCTGGGGCGGTCACGATGCGGTAGCCGCGGAGTGTGTCGCGGCGGGCGGCCACTGCGGCCACGACCTCGCCGACGTAGTCGATGTGCGACTGCGTGTAGACCCGGCGGGGAATCGCCAGCCGCACCAGATCCATCGCGCCGGCCTGTTCGGTGCCGTCGGGGCGCAGGCCGAACATCACGGTGCCGATCTCCACACCGCGCACGCCGCCTTCCAGATACAGCGCGTTCACCAGCGCGATGCCCGGATACTCAAGGGGCGGCACGTGCGGCAGCAGGGCACGCGCATCGATGTAGATCGCGTGGCCGCCAGGCGGCTGGATGATTGGTACGCCCGCCGCCGCGATCGTCTCGCCGAGGTACGCGGTCGACCGGATGCGATAGTGCAGGTACGGTTCCTCGACCACTTCCTCAAGACCGCGCGCGACGGCTTCGAGGTCGTAGCCGGCCAGTCCGCCGTAGGTGGGGAAGCCCTCGGTGAGAATCAGCGCGTTGCGCGCCGCTTCAGCCCAGGCGTCGTTGTTCATCGCGAGGAAGCCGCCGATGTTCGCCAGGCCGTCCTTCTTGGCCGACATGGTGCAGCCGTCAGCGAGCGAGAACATCTCCTGCGCGATCGCCTTCGGTGTGCGGTCCTGCTGGCCGGCCTCGCGGGTCTTGATGAACCAGGCGTTCTCGGCGAAGCGGCACGCGTCGAGAAAAAGCGGCTTCTTGAAGCGATCACACAACGCACGCACGCCGCGCAGATTCTCGAGCGACACCGGCTGTCCACCGCCCGAGTTATTGGTCACCGTGACCATGACCAGCGGCACACGGTCGCCGCGGGTGGCGAGTACCTGCTCAAGCGCTGCAAGGTCGACGTTGCCCTTGAACGGGTGCACGGTCGAGGGCTGCCGGCCTTCGGCAATCACCAGGTCGAGCGCCTCTGCGCCTTCCACCTCGATATTCGCGCGCGTCGTGTCGAAGTGGTTGTTGTTGGGGACGACGTCGCCGGCGTGGAGGATGGCATGGAAGAGGATACGCTCGGCGGCGCGTCCCTGGTGTGTCGGGATGATGTGCGCGAACCCCGTGAGGTCTGCCACCACGTCGCGGAAACGGTAGAACGAGCGGCTGCCCGCGTACGACTCGTCAGCCTGCATCATCGCCGACCACTGGGCCGACGACATCGCGCCGGTGCCCGAGTCGGTGAGCAGATCGATGAGCACGTCCTCGGCGCGCAGCTGAAAGACGTTAAAGCCGGCCTCCTCGAGGCGGGCCTCTCGCTCAGGGCGTGTCGTCGACTTGACGGCCTCGACTGACTTGATGCGGAACGGCTCGATGGTGGTCCGGAAGGGCACGTCCTCATTGTAGCGGCGGTGAGCGAGTGGCCTGGAGGTCCGGGTCGTGAATCCTTTTTGGGCTCCCGAAGTCTATTCCTCCAGAGCGTCATCATTTCTGGAGGGCATCATGAGCAATCTGTTGAAGGTCAATGAACATCCTGTCGAACGGATCGTGCGCATCGGGTTGGGCGCGGGGCTGGTAACCATGGCCGCCATGGGCACGATTGGCGTGTGGGGATACATCGGCGTGGTGCCGCTGCTGACGGGTGCCATTGGCAGTTGCCCGATCTACACTCTGTTCGGCGTCTCCACGTGTCCGATGAAATCCCGAGCCTGAACGACGACGAGCGTGACCGGGCACTGATGCGTGCCGCGGCGGCCGGAGACCGCACCGCGTTCGGTGTGCTGGTCACGCACCACCAGGCGAGCGTCTTTCGGTTGGCGCAGGTGCTGGTCCGCCAGCCCGCCGATGCGGAGGACGTGCTGCAGCAGACATTCCTGTCGGCGTGGCGCGCGGCGTCGCAGTTCCGCGGCGACGCGAGTGTCCTCACGTGGCTGCTGACCATCACACGGAATGCGGCGCTGACGAAGCGCACCCAGCACGCCCGGGAGCCACTCGATGACACGCCCATCGAGACACTCGGGATTCGGGCAGGTTGGGGTGGGCCCAATCCGGAGGAGCTGGCCTCGCTGGCCCAACGCCGCGATTGGGTGATGTCCGCACTGGCCCGCCTGCCGGCGGACGAACGGGAAATCCTGACGCTGCGTGAATTTGACGGGCTGTCAGGTGAGGACACGGCGGCCGTCCTGGGGCTCAGTCTGCCGGCGATGAAAAGTCGGCTCCACCGCGCCAGACTGGCACTCGCCGCACTGATCAGGGAGGAGGGGGCAGATGCGACCCGGTGAACGGACAGTAGCCGGCCTCACGTGCAGCGAGGTGCTGGACGATCTGAGTGCCTACCTCGACCGCGAGTTGCCGGTTGACCGCGCGACCAGACTGGAGGCCCACGTGGCCGACTGTCAATTGTGTGCAAGCTTCGGTGCCGGATTTGCCGCTCTCCTCACCCAGGTTCGCGAACGTCTCCGCGATCCTGATCCTGTGCCTGACGACGTCGTGGTGCGTCTGCGCGAGGTGTTGCTGCCGCAACCCTGACGTGCGGGGCGGTGAGACGATCAGCGGCGCATCGTGCGTGCGACGTGTTGTTCCAGCACACCGAGGGGCATGGCGCCGTGGGCAAGCACGGCGTGGTGGAAACGGCGGATGTCGAACGCGGCGCCCAACTCCGCACGCAGACGGTCGCGCAGGTCACGGATGGTGCGGCTGCCCATCTTGTAGGCAAGCGCCTGCCCGGGCAGGTCCGTCGAATACCGCAGCGACTCGGTGTGAATCTGGGTCTCCGACTCAAACGTGTGTGCGCACATGTAGTCCATCGCACGCTCGCGGCTCCAGCCGAGTGCGTTCATCCCCGTGTCAACGACCAGACGGGTCGACAGAAAGAGATCCATCGAGATGCGTCCGGCGCGATCGTAGGGATCCGTATACATTCCCATCTCACCCGCGAGGTCCGACGCGTACTCGGCCCAACCCTCAACAAACGCGGTGTACATCGCGTTGCGGCGAAACTCGCTCAGCCCTGTGTTCTCAAGCGTCAGCGCGACCTGAAAGTGGTGCCCCGGCACCAACTCGTGGTACGACAGCGCTGCCGCGTTGAGCATCGAGCGCTCTTCAAGCTTCGAGCCGTTGAAGAGGTAATAGCCGCCCGGGTCCTGCGGCGGCGTCGGGCGCTGGTAGTAGCCATACGTCATCACCGGCTCAAGCGAGGGCGAGAGGCGCTTGACGCCGTACGGCGCGGTCGGGCGTGCGAGAAACCACTCGCCGAGCTGCGGCTCGATGCGTGCGGCGGCAGCCATCAGGGCCGTCCCCATCTGCTCGGGTTGTGGCGGAAAAAACCGCGCGTCTGTTTTCAGGAACGTCCGGAACTCGGCGAGTGATCCGCCAAACGCCGCCTCCCGCCGAGCGGCATCGAGCTCCTGCTCCAAACGTGCGACCTCCTGCAGGCCGATGTCGTGGATCTGCTGCGCGGTGAGGTCGAGGCCGGTATGCAACCGGATCAGAAAGCGATAGAACCGCTCGCCGTCCGGATAATGTCCAACGCCCACTCGCGTACCCGAGAGACGCCGGTAAGGGCCATCCACAAAAGCCGCCAGCCGTTCGAACGCGGGAGCGACAGAGGTCGAGATGGTGTCACTGACCAGCGTCCCAAAGCGCTCGCGGGCCTCCGGTGGCACGGGCTCGAGTCGCGCCGGGGACACGGCAAAAGGAGACGCGGTGGGTGCAGCCGCGAATGCGCGAATCATCGGGACGATCGCGTCCACCTGCGCGGTGGGCAACACGATGCCGCGCGCCATCTGCCCGCGCAGTTTGGTTTCGATCTGCGCCAGCATCGTGGGCAGCTGATGCAGACCGTCCATATACCGCAGTCGGTCGTCCTCGGTGGTCAGACTGGCCGCAGCGAAGCCGGTCGCCACCGTGCGGAGCGGCGTCGAGTACGGCGCGATCGGCACCTCCTGCCAGTAGAACTCGCCATGTGCCGCACCGAGCTGCGCGTCCCAGTGCAGCAGCGACCACGTGATCCAGTCCTCGTGTTCGAGTGTCTCCGGTGCGATGGCGTTCACGCGCTTCAGGAAGTCGCCTGCCCATCGCGCATCGTCGCTCGTGGCTGAGGCCGACAATTCGCGCAGCCGCTCGCGTACGAGTGGTCCGGTGGTGTCGCCCCAGAAGCCCGGGCCGCTCCGTGCGCGGAACTCCTCGGCCAATCGCGCCAGCTCCGCGTGCGGTTGTTGAGCAGACGTGGCGAGTGGAGCCGCGGTCGTGTACAGCGCACACACGACAGCGGCGGAAATGGTCAGCAGGCGCATCATGAACAGGCCTCTCACTTCGAGTTGAATCGGCTCAGCCGCAGTTGTGGATCGGGCGTGCCGTCAGTCAGCACGAGGTTGGCCACCATTTCGCCGAGTGCGGGCCCCATCTTGAATCCGTGTCCCGACCCGCCGCCCACCAGCCACACGTTGCCTGCCGCGGGATGTCGATCGACGATGAAGTGCGAGTCGGGGGAGTTTTCGTACTGGCAGACCTCGCCGCCGAGCAGCGGTGCGTCGGCCAGTGCCGGGAACCGGCGGCGCAGGAACGCGCGGGCGGCGTCGATCTGGGCCGGCGTCGTGGCGCGATCGCCGTTGGTCGGATCGAAGTCCGGACCCGTCGTGTCGTCGGCCACCTTGAATCCGCGGTGCGCGTTGCCCGGCACGCCGTAGAGGAGGCGCTCGCCGTAATCCACCCACACGGGCAGTTGATCCTCGCCGAAGCGTGTGTCTCCCTGCGGCGCGCCGAAGTAGAACGTCTCCTGCCGGGTGGCGCGCACGCGTGCGCCGACGACGTCGGGAAAGAGGTGCCCCAGCCAGGGGCCGCAGGCGAACACAAACGCGTCGGCCTCGATCGCGCCGCCGCCCTCAAGTGCCATGCGCGTCACAGTGCCCCCGGGATCGAGGGGACGTGCCGCCGCGACACGATAATTCGCACCGAGCGCCCGCGCGCGCTCCACGACGTGTGCGCACGATTGCCGCGCGAGGAGGTAGCCCGCCTCAGGCTCGAACATCAGCGACTCGACCCCGGTGAAGTCGATCTGTGGCCAGCGTGTGCGCGCATCCGCCAGAGTGGGACGTTCGGCCGGCAGTCCTTCTGCGGCCATCACCGGCACCGATGTCGTGGCGAACGTGTCGTCGGCGCCGAACATCCAGAGCGCGCCGGTGCGAACGAAGAACCGCCGTGCGGACTCCTGTTCGTATTCCCTCCACAGGCGCAGTGCGCGCGCCGCCATCCGCGTGTAGATCGCGCGATCGCCGTAGGACCCGCGAATGACCCGTGTCTCGCCGCCGGAACTTGCCCGCATGTTGCCGGGTCCCCAGGCGTCCACGATGGTGACCCGCGCGCCGCGGCGGGCGAGCCAGAGTGCCGTCCAACTGCCGAAGGCTCCGGCACCGATGACGACGACGTGCGGTTGTTGCGTGTGGAACGCCGGTACGCCCAGCAGGAGCGGGGCGGTGGCGAGCTTCAGGACGGTACGACGTGTGGGCACGGCCGGATCATACTGCGGTCGTTGCCGGATTCCGGGTATGCTGTCGCGCGTGAGGGGGGCAGAGCGATGCGTGTAGTTGCAATGATCGGCGGGATCGCGTTGGCCGTGACGCTCGTGGCGTCGCCGCTGGCGCAGGGGTCAGCCCAGGTAACCGCTCAGACGGCCGCTCAGGCGCCGGCAGGTCCAGTGGATCCGCGGATCGAGCGGCTGAAGCAGGAGGCTGCGGCTGACGTCGAGTCGATGCGGGCGTTCACCCAGCAGATGGTGGACTCGGTGTTCAGCTTTGGCGAGCTCGGCTTCCAGGAGTTCGAGACCCACAAGTATCTCGTTGGCATTCTGCGCGCGCATGGTTTCACCGTTGAGGAGGGGATTGCCGGCATCCCGACGGCGTTCATGGCGACGTGGGGGTCGGGCAAGCCCGTCATCTCGCTCGGGTCCGACATCGACGGCATCCCGCAGGCCTCGCAGAAGCCCGGCGTCGCCTACTATGACCCGCTCGTGGAAGGGGCACCGGGGCACGGCGAAGGACACAACTCGGGGGTGCCGCTCAACATCACCGCCGCGATCGCCGTGAAGAAGATCATGGAGCGCGAGAAGCTCCCTGGCACGATCCGGCTCTGGCCGGGGACGGCCGAGGAACTGGTGGGGACGAAGGCGTACTTCGTGCGCGCAGGGTACTTCAAGGACGTGGATGTCGCGCTGTTCACGCACGTCAGCAACGACTTGGGCGTTTCGTGGGGTGAGCGCGCGGGTACGGGGCTTGTGTCAGTCGAGTACTCCTTCCACGGCCAGACCGCGCATTCGGCCGGCGCGCCCTGGCGGGGCCGGAGTGCGCTTGATGCCGTTGAATTGATGAACATCGGGTGGAACTTCAGACGTGAGCACCTGCCGCTCGAACACCGATCGCATTACGTGATCACCGACGGTGGCGACCAGCCGAACGTCGTGCCCCGTACGGCGTCGGTCTGGTATTACTTCCGGCACACGACGTATCAGGGGATCAAGGACATCTGGAAGATGGGCGACGACATCGCAGCCGGCGCCGCGATGATGACCGGGACGGAACTGGCGCGTACGCGCGTGCTGGGGAGTGCCTGGCCGCAGCACATGAACCGGACCATCGCCGAGACCACCTGGGCCAACATCCAGGCAGTCGGCATGCCCGAGTGGAGCGAGGACGACCAGATGCTTGCGCGCGCCGTGCAGCGCGAGGTGGGGAGCCGGGAAACCGGTCTGACCACGCGCGTGGGGGAGGAACTGCCCGGTCCGGTGCGCGACAACCGCGGTGGCGGATCCGACGATATCGGCGACGTCACGTGGAATGTCCCCACGGTGACTCTGCGGTATCCATCCAACATCCCCGGGCTGCCGGGCCACCACTGGTCCAACGCCATCACGATGGCGACCCCGATCGCCCACAAGGGGGTCACGGCCGGCGCCAAGGTCCAGGCGATGACTCTCGTGGACCTGTTGACCAGACCCGAACTCGTTGAGCAGGCCTGGGCCTATTTCCGTGACGTGCAGACGAAGGAACAGCAATACGAGCCGCTCATCCGTGCGGAGGACACGCCGGCCATCGAGATGAATCGCGGCATCATGGAGAGGTACCGCCCCGCGATGCGCCCGTACTACTACGATCCGACAAAATACAAGACGTACCTCGAGCAGCTCGGCATCACGTACCCGACGATTAAGAAGTAGGCGACGCGCAGGCGCGCCACAGTTTGTCCGTGCCGACGCGAATCCCGATCCGCGTCGAATAGGTGACCGGTCCGATCGTGTAGCCGTGATCCTCGATCCGCACCGGCCCCGCAGCCAGATCGCCACGGTTGTGGCGCAGGTGGATGCCGAGCGCTTCGGTCAGGTTCCCCGGACCGTTGGTGAGGCGCGCGTCAGGCGCGCCCGCGCGGCGTCGCCGCATCAGGTCGACGCCCTCAAGGGGCTGGAGCGCGCGGATCAAAATGGCCGCCGGCGACCCTGCAGGCTCGGTGACGGCGTTGACCAGGTAGTGCAATCCGTAATTCAGATACACGTATGCGGACCCGGCAGGCCCGTACAGCGGCGCGTTGCGCGTTGTCGGACCGGGCGCCGCGTGGCAGGCAGGGTCGTCTTCGCCGATGTAGGCCTCAGCCTCGATGACGATGCCGGACACACGTCGGCCGCGGACCTCGTGGACCAGGACTTTTCCGAGGATTGCCGGCAGCACCTCAAGCGTCGGCCACTGGTGCCACTCCGTCCACGGTTTGCGACGACTCATGCTCCGCACACGCGCACAGGAGCAGGCCCTGTGATGTGCACCGCCTCCCTCTACTCGGCGGTGGTCGGATCGATCATGGTCCCCACTTCCGTGATCGTGTCGGCGGGGAACCCTCCCTGCTTGGCATGGTCCAGCAGCATCTGTGGGTTCGGCGCGCGATAGACACACATGATCTGGTTTTCGCTCACGTAACTATGGACCCACTGAATCTGAGGACCCATGGAGTTGAGGACGCTGCAGGATTTCTGTGAAATGGCCTTGAGGTCGGCGGGCGAGAGTTTCCCGGCACCGGGAATGTTGCGCTGAATCAGGTATTGGGGCATTGGTTTCCTCTTGGGTGCAGTCGCGAGATGCCGGGGGGCGGGACATCATCGCATTGGTGACGCGACGGCGCAAGGTGGTAGCGCCCCCCGGTTATACTCCGCCTTGAGGACTCTGGTGGGGCTGTCACTTCCGTGACGACGATCGCAGCGAATTTTGTGGTGGCCGCCGCCTATGTGGCGTTGGGGTGGCTGGGGTTGCAGGTGCTGCCGCTGCATCCGGTGGTCACCGGCATCTGGCCGCCTGCCGGTCTGGCGCTGGTGGTGCTGTTTCTTGAGCGCCGCCGACTGGTGCCGGGCGTGTGGCTCGGTGCGCTGATCATCAATACCCTGATGGATGTGCCGCTCGCAGCGGCGCTGATGATCGCCTGCGGCAACACGGCGGGCCCGGCGGTCGGCGCGTGGCTGCTGTCGCGGGCCGCGATCAATCCGGGTCTGGTGCGGCTGCGCGATGTGGGCGCGCTCACCACTGCAGCGGTCGGTCCGACGCTCCTCAGCGCGCTTGTCGGTGTGGGCGTGTTGATCGCGGCCGACTCGGTCCCGGCATCCGACGCGGTGCGACTCATTGGCGCGTGGTGGTCGGGTGATGCGCTCGGTGCACTGATCCTCGCGCCGGTCCTGCTGCTGGCGCACGCCGGACAGCTGCTGCCGCCGCGACCCAAAAGACTGGAAGCCCTTGGCCTCATCGTCGGTCTGATTGCGCTGACGGTGGCGTTGTTCTCGATATCGCTCCCCTATGTGTACGCCGTGTTCCCGTTGACCGCCGTCATCGCGTTTCGGATCGGTGCCGGTGGGGCCGTGGTGTCCACGCTGGTGGTGACGGGGATTGCCACGCAGATGTCGGCGACCGGGTCGGGGCCGTTTGCACTGCCCTCGGCGGTACACAACCTGTTTCTGTTGCAGCTGTTTCTCGGGTTGCTGGCCCTCAAGGGACTGGTGCTCGCGGCGGCACAAAACGCGTTGACGGAAAGCCGGGATCGACTGGGCGAACTGTCACGACGCCTGCTGTCCGCGCATGAAAGTGAGCGCCGGGTGATTGCCAGAGGTCTGCATGACGATGTGGGCCAGACGCTGACGGCGGTGAAGATGGGGCTGGATGGCGTGCGGCGTCAGGTCGGTGCAGGCGCGGCCGGTCCGCTGGCCGAGCAAATCAGAACGGTCGAGGGCTTGTTGCGGACCGTGCGTGATTTGTCGTTTGAGCTACACCCCGCCGTGCTCGACGACCTGGGCCTGGCGTCGGCCCTGCGCCAGCATGTCGATCGCCTCGCGCGTCGCGCGGGATTTCGCGCATCATTGGTGGTGGATATCGGCACCCTCCGCCTGCCTGCGCCGATCGAAGCGGCGTGTTTTCGTCTCGTGCAGGAGGCGTTGACCAATGTCGTGCGGCACGCGCGGGCGACCGAGGTGACCGTGACGGTGGTCGAACGTCGGGGTGGCGTGGAGGTGACCGTGTGCGACAACGGCGTGGGGTTTGACCCGCGCGCGTTGGAGGCGGGCGCGAGAACCGGGATTGGCCTGCTGGGGTTACAGGAGCGCGCGGCACTGGTTGGTGGGACCGTTCGCGTGGACTCGGCGCCGGGCGAAGGGACCACCGTTCGTGTGCGGTATCCGAAACGGGAGGGGGACGTCGCATGAGCAGTCACGGACGGCGCATTCGCATTCTGCTCGCCGAGGATCACACGCTGGTGCGATCCGGTCTGCGCGCGCTGTTGGCGCGTGTGGATGATTTTGAGGTGGTGGGTGAGGCGGGTCACGGCCGTGACGCCGTGGCACTCGCGGTCTCGATGCGCCCCGATGTGGTGCTGATGGATATCTCCATGCCCATGCTCAATGGCATCGAGGCGACGGCCCGCATCACGGCACACGTGCCGGACGTCCGCGTGATCATGCTCTCAGTGCACGGCAGCGAGGAATACGTCGCGCAGGCGCTGCAAGCCGGTGCGGCCGGATATCTGCTCAAAGGCGCCGACGTCACGGAGTTGGAGTTCGGGATCCGATCCGTGGCCGACGGCCACCACTACCTGACGCCGGGTGTTTCCCGGCAGGTCGTGGAGGAGTACCTGGGGCGGGTATCGGCCCCGACAGTGCGGGCATCGGCGCTGACGTCGCGGCAGCGCGAGATCCTGCAGTTGATCGCCGAGGGCCGTACGTCCAAAGAGGTCGCAGGCCTGTTGGACTTGAGCGTGAAGACGATTGAAGCCCATCGCTCGCAGATCATGCGCCGACTTGGCGTAAACGATCTCACCGCCCTTGTGCGCTACGCGGTGCGGGAAGGGCTCATTTCCTCGGAAAACTGACGCAGGGTTCTCCCCGTGGTCACCTGAGGGTATCCACCTATAGACGGGGTTAGGTACCGTCGGTAGGCTGGATTCTTCGCATGGAGGGTCCTCGCTGAAGTTTCACCGGCTCGACTGGCGTCTCCCGGCGGCCGTCGCTGTCCTTCTGCTCATGGTCTCCGGCGCACTTGTGGCGCTGACCTACGCGGAGTCGAGGCGCTCGGCCGTCGAGCGAGCGGACCTTCGCCTGCAGACTCTTGCGCAGCAACTTGGCGCCAGCGTTCAGCAAAGCGCCTCGGTGCGGCTGCAACAGGCTGAGACCACGGCCGCCGATTCCAGCCTGGTCGATGTCCTCAGCGGTGACGAGGGGGCCGACACCGTGCAACGGCAGTTCGAGGCTCGGCTGAAGGAAGAGCCGCAGTCGTTCAGGATGGCACTCTGGACGGTCGCTGGTGCGGTGGTGGTGTCTGCGAACGCTGTGGACGCGCCGGAGCTGCCCGCGCCGTGGTCGGCAATTCCCCAGTGGGCGTCGCGGGATCGTGTGACGATGAGCCCGCCGGTGGCCAGTGGCAACACCGGTGTGTATGCCGTCGCGGTGCCCATCCGGCGCGACGCGGACACGATCGGATTTTTCGTCACCTGGCGTCGTGTCGTCTCCGGAGCCTCATCGCGGGAACTGCTGGAGCACCTCATGGGGCCCCACACACGGATCCTCGTTGGACAGCCCGAGGGGGTGTGGGTGGACCTGCTCGATGACGAGGTGTTGGCGGCCCTGGCGCTGGCACCCGATGACCGTGGCGTCTATTGGGCGCACCAGGACGGCCAACAGTGGATGGGCGCGTCGCAGGCGATTGACGGAACGCCCTGGTCGCTGCGCGTGGAGTTTCCGGCATCGGTGGTGTTTGGCCCATCGTGGTTGTTGCTCAAGAACACAGCGGCTGTCGCGCTTCTGCTGACGGCGCTGGGCACGTTTGGCGGCTGGGTGATCAGTCGACGGTTGCTCGCTCCGCTGCGGGCGTTGACCCGGGCCGCTATTGAGCTGGCCGACGGACACGTCACGACCAAAGTGCCGTTCTCGACGCATGATGAAATCGGCAGCCTGGCGGCGGCGTTCAACATCATGGCGGCGCGGGTGGCCAAAGGGCGGCGCGAGTTGGAAACCAAGGTGCAGGAGCGGACCGAGGAGTTGACGCGTGCGCTGGCCCAGGTGCGCGAGCACTCGGTGCAACTGGAAGGGTCCAACCGCGAACTCGAGGCGTTCTGTTACACCATTTCGCACGACCTGCGGGCACCGCTGCGCAGCATTGACGGGTTCAGTGACGTGCTCCTGACCGACCATGCCGATCAGCTGGATGACACCGGCCGTGGGTATCTGATGCGCGTGCGTCGCGCAGCGAAGCGCATGGACGCGCTGATCAACGACCTGCTCGAACTGGCAAAAGTGTCGCGGGTGTCGCTCGACGTTCGGCCGGTCGCGATCGATCGTCTGGCCGAGCGCGCCATCCAGGATTTGCAGGAACGCGAACCGGGCCGGGTCGTCGAGGTGGTGATTCACTCGGGGCTGCAGGTGCACGGCGATCCCCGGTTGCTGGCGATGGCATTTCAGAATCTGCTTGAGAACGCCTGGAAGTTCACGGCCCCCCGGGCAGTCGCGCGTATTGAGTGCGGGATGGAGCAGGCGGATGGCGCGGCGAGATATTTCGTGCGCGACAACGGCGTGGGGTTCGATATGGCCCACGCGAGCAAACTGTTCGGCATCTTTCAGCGCCTGCATGCGATGGACCAGTTTCCCGGCACCGGTGTGGGCCTGGCGATTGTGCAGCGCGTGATCGAGCGCCACGGAGGGCGCATCTGGGCCGACGCCGCACCTGACGCCGGTGCGACGTTCTACTTCACTCTGGAGGCTACCCATGGCTGACTCCATTCTGCTGGTCGAAGACAATCCGGATGATCGGGACCTGACCCTGCGAGTGCTGCGGCGGCATCTGCTCGCCAATGACGTCATCGCCGTGGCCGACGGTGTTGAGGCGCTGGACTACCTGTTCGCCACAGGAGCCTTCGCCGATCGCGACCCGTCCGACCTGCCCAGACTCGTGCTCCTCGATCTGAAGCTGCCGAAAGTGTCTGGGTTGGAAGTGTTGTCCCACATTCGTGCCGACCCTCGCACCCGCGCGTTACCGGTCGTCATCCTGACGTCCTCGGCCGAAGAGCAGGACATCGCGGCCAGTTATGACCGTGGCGCCAACAGCTACGTGTGCAAGCCGGTGGTGTTCGGCGACTTCACTGAAGCGGTCCGACAACTCGGGTTGTACTGGCTCCTGCTCAACGAGCCCACGCTCAAGGCCCGCCCATGACGACGTCCCTGCGTCTGCTGCTCGTGGAAGACGATGCGGACGATGCGGAGCTGATCCTGGCCGAGCTGCGGCGGCGTGCGTGCCCGGTGCAGGCCCATCGCGTCGAAATACTCGCCGATGTGAAGGCCGCACTCGCTGGCGGGTCGTGGGATGTGGTGCTGAGCGACTTCGGCCTGCCGGGCAGCGACGGGCTCGACGTGCTGCGGATCGTGCGGGAGCACGACCCGGATGTGCCGTTCCTGTTTGTGTCAGGGTCGATTGGTGAGGACGTCGCGGTGGCCGCCATGCGCGCCGGCGCGTACGACTACATTCTCAAGGACAACCTGACCCGCCTGGCGCCGGCCATCCTCCGCGAGGTGAAGGATGCGGCCCAACGGCGGGAACATCGACGCACGTCAGAGGCCCTGCGGCTGGTGGAGACGAGGCTTCGGCGGGTCTTCGAGTCGAGCATGCTTGGCATGGTGTTCTGGCGGCAGGATGGGACGGTGCTCGACGCCAACGCCGAGTACCTGCGGCTGACGGGATTTTCGCCTGAGGATCTGCGTGAGGGGCGGATCAATTGGCGGACGCTGGTGCCGGCCCACCACGTGGACCTGCACGTCGCGGTCCGTCGGGATCTGGAGGCCACTGGCGCCAGCGTGCCGGTGGAGATGCAGATTCGCACAAAGCAGGGAGACCTGTGCCCGATCATGGTCGGCTCGGTGGCGTTTGACGGCGCGGCGGACGAAGGCGCGGCGTTTGTGATGGACATGACCGCCGCCACCGCGGATCGCGAGGCTCGGCGCAGCCTTGAAGAACAATTGCGTCAAGCCCAGAAGATGGAGCTGGCGGCACGGCTCGCGGGTGGCGTGGCACACGACTTCAACAACCTGCTCGCGGTCGTGCTGCTGAGCGCAGGCCTGGCGCGTGAGGAGGCACCGAAGGCGCTGCATCCTGTGCTTGATGACATCACCAACGCCGCCCAACACGGGGCAGCCCTGACGCGGCAGCTCCTCGCGCTGGGCCGGCGACAGGCCCTGGTGACCACCCGCGTCGACATCAACGACCTCGTGCGCGGGCAGGAGTCGCTGGTTCGCCGGTTGGGGGGTGAGCAGGTGCAGGTTGCACTCGATCTGGCGTCGTCGGTGGGCACCGTGACCGCCGACCAGACGCAACTGGAGCAGGTGCTGCTGAATTTGTGTGTGAACGCGCGCGATGCGATGCCTGGCGGTGGGGACCTCACCATTCACACCACAAACGTGGAGCTGGACGAACCTGTGCATGCGGCACACGGGGAGATCCCGGCAGGGACGTACGCGATGGTCGCCGTCGCGGACAGCGGCATCGGCATGGACCGCCAGACACTGACCCGGATCTTCGAGCCGTTTTTCAGCACGAAGGGAGAGGGGAAGGGCACCGGACTCGGACTCGCCGTGGTGCACGGCATCGTCACACAAAGTGGCGGGCACATTGCGGTGTACAGCGAGGTGGGACGAGGCACGACCGTGCGTGTGTACCTGCCGCGATCGGACGGTCCCGGCACGACACCCCCGACCCGGACGGTGGCGACTCCCAAGGCCAAACCCGGTGAGCTGATTCTGCTTGCCGAAGACGAGCCATCCCTCCGGCGGGCTGCGACGCAGGCACTGCAGCGCGCCGGGTACCGAGTCTTTGCGGCGGCAGATGCCGTCGAAGCGCAGGCCATCGCCGAGCGCCACCTGGGTCGCTTCCACCTGCTGGTGACGGATGTCGTCATGCCGGGGCTGACGGGCCCGGAACTTTACGATCAGCTGCGGCGGCGGCGGCCGACGCTGCGGGTGTTGTTTACGTCCGGCTACCTGCCCGACTCGCTCAACCAGCAGAACGCGGCAGTCCTGGAGGGACGATTCCTGCCCAAGCCCTTTACGATGGGCGATCTCGCGCGGAAAGTCAGGGCCGCGCTCGACGCGTAGCGCTGGACGTCACTGAACCGGGCAGACGGGAGTGAATGATGCAGAGGGAGTCGCGAGAGGTTCGACTGTCCGATTGCGCGTGACGTCGGCGCGCACCACGAACGCCTCGATGGTAAGGGGTATCATCGCGGACTTGCTGGCGATCAGCTCTCGACCGATGCGCGTATCCTGGCCGTCGCCGACTGCGTCGACGCCCTCTCGGCCGATCGCCCGTATCGCGGCCGCCTTGATGCCGTCACAGTGCGGCGGATCATCGACGAGAATAGCGGCTCCGGTCCCTGCCCCATGGTTGTCGACGCGGCCCTGCCGGCGCTGGAGGTACCGATCGAGAGTTTTGCGGTGCAGTGACTGCACGACAGTGTGTGGGCGATTACATGAGTGCGTGCGATGGGAGGATAGCCAGATGGCCGATGCCGGACCGGAACCGTGTAGTGACTTTAATATTCAGCTTGATCGGGACGTCTTCCTGCGCACACTGATTCGCGAGCTGTCGGGCGTGCTCGAAGATGTCGTCGGCGTGAGCGAAGCCTCGGGATACATCAGCGTGGTGGGACAGGCGGTCGGCGAGCAGCTCAATGCGTCGTACCGCACCAGCCTGGGCGCCGATGTGCTGACGCGCGACCAGGTGGCGCGCGTGCTGGTGGACCTGAAGCGCCGCATTCAAGGCGATTTTTACATCATCGAGCAGGACGAGGACAAGATCGTGTTGGGGAACCGGGCGTGCCCGTTCGGCGACAAGGTGATCGGCCGGCCCTCAATGTGCATGATGACGTCCAACGTGTTCGGCGCGATCACCGCTGAAAATCTCGGATACGCCAAGGTCGGACTGGACCAGACGATCGCCAATGGCGATCCGGGCTGCCGGGTCACGGTGTATCTCACGAGCACGCCCGGAAGTGAGCAGGCGCCGGGACGGGAGTACTTCAAGACTGGTCCTGAATGACACCGGACGTGTTCCTGCAGTTTGCCGAACTGTTTCCAGAGCCGATGCTGCTGGTCTCGGGTGAGGGCGTGGTTCACGCTGCGAACACGGCGGCGCGCGACTTGATGCACCTGCGCCGGGGAGTGGTCGCCGGCGTACCGCTCGAGCACCTCGTGACGGAATCACCGGCAGCCGTGCGGCGTTTTGTGACGCGGTGTTTGCGCAGCGGGCAGATGCTGACCGGCAGCCTCACCTGGACGTCCCCGACAGGTTCCCCCATGCCGACCAGGGCTGAGGGGGCACGGCTCCAGTCGGGCACGAGCGCCGATGCGCCGCTGGTCATCATCCGCTGTGTGCCCAAGCAGGCCGCGACGCTCCGTTTTGTCGCCCTCACTGACCAGATCAACGCGCTCGGTCGGGAGGTGCGGTTCAGAAAACAGACGGAGGCGGCGCTGTTGGTACAGGCGGAGCGTCTGGCGCGTTCCAACGCAGACCTCCAGCAGTTTGCCTATGTCGCCTCACACGATCTGCAGGAACCACTGCGCACGATCGCCAGCTTCAGCGCACTGCTCGGCAAGCGATACGGGGGCCAGTTGGACGCCGAGGCAAATCAGTTCATCGAGTATGTCGTCGCCGCGTCGACCCGCATCTCCGACATGATTCGGGACATCCTGACCTATTCCCAGGAACTGGATCCCGATCGGTTTGCCGCCGCACCTGTGGACACACAGTCCCTCGTCGCGCTGGTGCTCAATGACCTCCAGACGTCCATCCACGACACCGGGGCGTCTGTGGAGGTGGGGACGCTGCCGACAGTGCACGCACAGCGCGCGGGATTGGCGCAGGTGTTTCAGAACCTGATCAGCAATGCCATCAAATATCAAGGGACCGCTGCACCGATCATCAGTGTCTCGGCGGAGCACACCGGCTCGGAATGGGTGTTTTCCATTACCGACAATGGCATCGGGATCGCCCCGGAAGAGCGCCAGGCGGTCTTCGGACTGTTCAGGCGGCTCCATCGAGATGAGCGGCCAGGAACGGGTATCGGTCTCGCGCTCTGCAAGAAAATCGTCGAGCGCCACGGCGGCCGGATCTGGATTGAATCCGCCCGTGAGGCCGGGTCCGTCTTCAGGTTCACGATCCCCGCCTCACCGCGCCGGTGAGCCTGCGGCCGGGCCTGGTCTTCGGGGCACTTCAGTGGAGCATGGCGCCGCCCACGCGCGTGACGAGCCAGTAGAGGCCCATCGCGGTAATGGCGGCTGATGCGGGACGCCGCAGTGCCTGTTCGGTAAGCGGCGTCACCACACGCCAGACGGTCATCACGACAGCCGCCCCGAGAAGCACCGCCAGTTGACCCATTTCCACACCCACGTTAAATCCCGCCAAAGCGATCGCCCATTGCCCGGCCGGAAGCGACAAATCCGCAAGGACGCCCGCAAATCCCAGCCCATGCAGCAGGCCGAACGCACCGACCACCCAGAGCCGTGCGGGGCTCAGCGTCTCTCGTCGGAGGTTTTCAATCCCCACGTACACAATGGACCCGGCGATCAGCGGCTCCACGATCCAGGACGGGATCGAGATGACGCCTCCAATCGCGAGTGCCAGCGACAGCGAATGTGCCAGCGTGAAGACCGTGACCTGCGCGACGAGCGAGCGGACACGGGGCGTGAGGAGAAACAATCCAAGCACAAACAGGATGTGGTCCAGGCCCTTTGGCAGGATGTGCTCAAACCCGAGCTGCACATAGCGTCCGAGCGTGGCGACATGTGTGCCTGACGCCTGCACCGGAATCGACTCGCTGAGCGCCTGCCCGTCGATCCAGTAAACCGTTTCCGTCGTCCCGTCCCCACGGGTCAGGCTCATGGGATACGTCCCGAAGATCCAGCGGCTTTGCCAGGTCATCATGGAGCCTTCGTCGGGCAACACACCGGTCATTGGCACTTCGATCTGCCCATCGTCGTTGATGCGCGGAGCGCCGGCGGTCAAGGCGACACGGACCTCGTCGACCATGACCAGGGATCGGTCGACGATGAGGGCCGTATGCGCTGCCACACGGGAGAGCACGGGACCGTCGATGGCGGGGGTGCCGGCCAGGGCGTCGAGTGTGGCCAGCAGCGGTGTGGCATCGGCGTTCAGGATGATCGTCACTCTGGAGTCATCCAGATCGATGCGGGCGCCAAACGTCGACATCGGGTGCGCGATCATCGTCGGGGTGAGGAGCAGGACCAGCGCCACTGCCATGACCGTGCGTCTCATCGAGAGCCTCCAGGTGGAATGATGCGCGACTCTTCAGCCGCCAGGGCCGCCGCCAGCGCATGGTGCCGGCGGGCGTCCTCGTGCCGGCCGAGTGCCAGCAACGCGTCGCCGGCCAGTTGAAAATCGTCGGATGTGGGTGAGGCCTCAAGGCGAGGTTGCAGGCGACCGAGCGCCTCGGCGGGGCGTCCTTCGATGAGGTCGAGCCGTGCCAGTCCGTTTGTCGCGAAGGGGTGACCGGGGAACAGCCACTCAGTGCGGGCGAATTCCCTGGCCGCCGCGGCGCGATCACCGGCGCTCAGATGCAGGTGGCCCAGTTGGGCCGCGTGCCATGCCTGCGCTTCGACATCGTGAGCCGACGTGGCCGACTCCGCCATGGTCATCAGGGCCAGCGCCCCCTCGGTATCACCCTGGAGTTCGCGGGCATACGACGCCCGTGCGTACGAGGCCGCATCGGGGCGCTGGGTGAGCATCCGATCAAACGCCTCGATGGCGGCAGGCAGATCGCCGAGTTCCAGGAACGCGTCGCCGAGAATGCCGTCGATGACCGGGTCGTGCGCGCGCAGCGCACGACAGCGACCGGCCTCGAGGATGGCATCCTGATACCGATGTTGCGCGAGGTACACGGTGGCCCGCATACGGCGGGCCAGGTAGTCGGCCGGGTGCGCGTCGATCACGCGAGTGAGCACCTCCTCGGCCTGCTGAATCACACTGCTGCGGTTGAGGACGCGGGCCTGTCGCAGCCACGCGTCGGCCAGGCGCACCGCCGCGTCGCTGTCGGTCGGTACCTCCGCCAGTCGTGCGGTCATGGCGGCCACGGTCGCGTCCAGGTCGGCGCGTGACGTCGACATCAGAGGCGACGGCCGATCCTCACGCGGCTGGGGAGTGTGGCAGCCAGCCACCGCGGCAAGCAGCACCAACGTAAGGATCAGCCGTCGCATGATTAGAACCTCACCACCAGACCGCCGGTGGTCCTCCAGAACGCAAACGTGGAGAAGTCCACGCCGAAGGCATTCTGGTCGAGCTCGGAGTCGCGGAGTCCGCGCGTGTATCGCACGTCACCGCGGAAACCGATGTGTTCGTTGAAGAACCCCATGGCCCCGCCGCCGACGGAGAACTGCAGCGTGTCGCCCTTGACGACCGCGAGTTCGCCGGCCTCGGCCAGGTGTGGCCGCAGCAGTCCCAGTCCAGCCGTCAGGAAGGGCGTGAACCGCTCGCGGCTCAGTTGCGGTGCGCTGACCACAAGTTGACCCGTGAGGGTGGTGACACTGCGGTTGATGAGAAAGCCGTCCTGCTCAAACAGCATCGGCGTCACCGCGCCGTCGGCTTCCACGCCCAGCCAGGGGCGCACCCAGTAAGTGGCGGACATGCCCACCGTGCCGCCGGTGGTGGTGGTGTCGCCACCGAAGGTGACGCCGGCAAACGGCGACACCATCACCTGTGCCTGTGCGAGTGACGGCAATGTCAGCAACGCAGCCGTCAGAATGAATCGAATACCCAATCGCATGATGAAATCTCCTGAACAAAAAAAGTCAGCGGTTGCCGGGCCACGGCAACGCGACGAATGGAAAGGTGGAGAGGTAGGGCACGTCGTTGGTGTTCACGCCGTCGCCCAGCTGCGCGTTGATGCCGGAGTTGAACGAGGGCGTCAGCGGTGACGCGCCGGCCATCACGCGGAACGCGATGTCCACCACGTCATCACCAAGACGCCGACCGTTGGGGAAGCCGGCGGCATCGCCACCAATGACCCCGAGACGGTTGGGATTTGGCACCGGCGGAATCGCCACGTTGAGCCGCAGCATCTCGGAGGGGGTCACGCCCGCGGGTTGATTGAGTCCGGGAATGCCGGTCAGAAAGATCGTGACCAGGTCGTTGCGCGGGGTGGGGGGCGAGTCGATGTTGAACAGCGCCTTCAGCAGTCTCGGCACCTCCGGGTTGGTCACGAACTCCAACGCCGCACCGTCACTGGTGGGTTCGATCGCGTTGAAGGTGTCTTTGGTGCTGCGCGGAATCACCACCTCGTTGACGAGGGGATGGCCCAGACGCGAGACCTGCACCCACCGCTGGGATGTGCGCTCATTGGCCCCCGCGCGCGCGGTGACCGAGGGTCGGCTGGCCGTTGACCAGATACCAATCACGGCGTTCGGGTCGCTGGCCGAGCCGGGGCGTCCGCGATTGGCTGTCAGCGCCGTGATCGGCACTTCCAGCGCAATGCTGTGGACGTTGAAGCCCGCGAGCGAGTCGCTGTTGTCGACGTCGACTGGGGGAACCGCCAGCAGGTCGAACACGTTCAGGTCGACAAAAAACGGATCGTCTCGCTGTCCGGCAAACACCTGCGTGTTATTCGGCAACTGACGCACGGCCGCCTGGGCGAGCGCGGCATAGTTCGGGGTGGACCGAAACCCGACATTCACCGGTGGGGTCGGCAGGTCAGTCGCCAGCACGGTGGCGGCACCGGTGCGACGCCGACCGTCCACGCGTGTCACCGTGTACGTCTGACGCACGTTGAACGCGGGGGAGTCCAGCGATGTGATGGTGCCCGTGTTGTACAGGAAGGTCTTGTCGTTAAGCACCTGCGTCTTGAAGCGGAACTGATAGGTCACGTCCTCAACCGCGTCACCGTTGTTGTCGATCATGATTTCGTAGAGCACGTTGTCGTCGAACTTGAAAAAGTTCGGGCCACCGTAGGGCGCTTCAAATGGAATGAAGTTTGCAATCAACGTGACACGATCTGAATTCACCGGACTGACAAACGCATAGAGGTCCGTGTTGTCGGCGAGCGGGTCGCCGCTGATCAGTGGCGCCTCTCGATGACTTGACGCATTCGTCGTGTAGTACCAGCCGCTGCTGAGTGCCGCCATCGTGACGGCCCCCACACCCATGAGTAAAACAAGTCGCTTCATTGGTTCTCCTTGATGCCACCGCCGCAAAATCGTCGGTCGGTGCTTGCCGACAGCTCTACGTTCGCCGCGTCTGTGTTGGATTGATCGGAGAATTGCGGAGAGCGCGCGTGTGCACTACTGCACACACGCGTCGGAGGCGGTGGAGTCGGTGCCGTCGAGGTGGTCGCTGCCTACAGCATCTCCGCCAGCAGCGTCGCAATCCCCAGGAAGCTGAAGAAGCCGACGACGTCGGTGACGGTCGTGAGGATGATCGAGGACGACTGCGCGGGGTCGCGGCCGATCGAGGTCAGGATGATCGGGATCAGCGCGCCGGCGACGCCCGCGGCGATCATGGAGATGACCATTGACGTGCCGATGACGAGCGCGAGACCGGGGGAACGGCTCCACACCAACACGCCAACCGATGTCGTCAGCGCCACCGCCCAGCCGTTGATGAACGCCACGGCCGTCTCCTTGCGCGTGACGCGCGCCCAGTGCGACACGCGGATCTCGCGCAGCGCAAGGCCGCGCATGGTCACCGCCAGCGCCTGCGCACCGGTGTTGCCCGCCTGGCCGGCGACCACGGGCAACAGCACCGCGAGTGCGGTGAAGGCCGCGATGGTGGACTCGAAGAGGCCGACGACCGACGCGGCAACAAACGCCGTGACGAGGTTGATGTGCAGCCAGGGGAGGCGGGCGCGCACAGCGAACCCCACGCGCGAGAGCGCACGTTCCTCGCGGCTGGCACCGACCATCGCCTGCATGTCGGCGGCGGCGTCCTGCCGCGCGGTCTTCATCAACACGTCGTGCCGGATCACCCCGAGCAGGCGCGAGTCGAAGTCAACGACCGGCAGGCTGGCGAGGCGGTGGTTGGTCAGATGTTCGATGACCTCTTCGGCGCCGGCGGTGGCCGCCACCGGCGTGGCGGTGGTGGCGAGCGAGTCGAGGGTGTCGTCCGGCCGTGCGACGGCCAGATCCTGCAACGGCACGCGCGCGGTCAGTCGGCCCTCGTCATCAGTGAGGAAGACGTCGGACACTGCGCGGCGGCGTACGCCGCGCAGGCGCGACAGCGCATCGTGTACCGTCGTGCCCTGCCGGAAGGCCATCACGCGCGGATCCATCAGGCGGCCGGCCGTCTCGGGCGGATAACCTGCCATCGCGCGCAGTTCACCGGCCGCTCCTTCGTCCATGCCTGCGAGCAACGCGTCGCGACGTGTCTCGTCGAGCCACGCCAGTGTGGGCGCGGCGCGCACCGGATCCATGGCCGCCAGCACGCGCGGTGCGAAGGCCGGTGATGCGGCCTCGAGGATGTCGGCCGCGACGTTCGACGCGAGGCGCTCGATCACGGCCGCGGCGTGTGGTGTCGGCTCCGACTCAAGCAGCGCCACCGCGTCGTTGAGGCGCGCCGATTCAATGTGTCGTGCGGCCTCCTCGGGATACTGTCGCAGGTACGTGCGCGCCAGCCGTGCCAGACCCTCGCGGCCCGCGTGAGCCGCCGGCACTGCCGGCGTCATCGGTCGCCTCCAGGCTCGGCGTCGGCGGGCACCGGCGGTCGCGGGGCGCGCGGTACGGCCGCGCCGGCTACGCCCTCGATGAATCCGGCCAGCCCCAGATGGAAGAGCTCGCCCAGCGCACCGACCGTCTGGCCTGTCGGCTGCGCACCGCCGCCGGCGTCAGCCTCGTGCTCGAGCCGGCGCAGCGTTTGATACCGAATGGCGCCAACAAAATGTCCGGCCTCATCGGTCACCGGAAGGGCGTGAAACGACGTCCATCCGGGATGTGCACGCACGGCCGCCGCCGGCGTCCATGCCGGGATGTGCTCAACGTGTGTGTGCATGACACTGCGAATCGGATCGCGCGAGCGCGCGCGCATCAGCTCGTCGATGTCGAGCACGCCCGTGAGCGTGCCCTGGGGATCCACGATGAAGACGTAGTACAGGAGGCCGTGTGCGTGGCGGCGCAGTCGCAGGCGCGCCTCGCCGACGAAGATGTCGTCGGGCAGCGCGAGTACGGTCGGATCCATCAGCGCGCCGGCGGTGCCTTCGGGAAAGACCAGCGCGCGGCTGAGCGGCGCCTGTTTCGCGTCGGGCATCGCGGCCACGAGTGCCTCGGCGTGTGCGGGCTCGAGGCGCCGGAGCACGGCGAGTGCGGCATCGGGTTCGAGGTGATTCAACGCAGGCGCGGCCTCGGCGGGGGTGAGCAGCGCCAGGCTTTCGGCCGCGGCGGACGCGACCATCTCGCCGAGCGCAGCCGCCGCGTCTGACCCGGCCACGCGCAACACTGCGGCGCGGCTGTCGACCGGCATGCGCTCGAGGGCCAGCGCCGCGTCGCGCGGGTGTGTGTCGAGAAACGCGCGTGCCAGCTGTATCTCAAGCGTCATCGGCCACCTCCGGGCGTCACCAGCACTGACACCGTCTCGCCAAACAGCTTCGCGGGGATCACCACCTGGCCGCCGGGCGTCTGCAGAACGACCGTCGTCGATGTAATCGCCGCGACGGTGCCTTCGGTGTCGCCGATGCGCACGCGCTGACCGACGTCGTACGTCTGCCTCACGTAGTGCGCGCCGATGATGTTGCTGACGGCACCGCGTGCGCCCAGGCCGAAGGCGAGCGCAAACGCGCCGAGCACGGCCAGCAACGTGACGGAGAGAATGGCGGTGAGCAGCGTGATGTCGACGCCGAGCTCGGCGACGGCGAGCAGACCGGCGGCCACGAGGATCGCTGCACGGATGATCTGGCCCATGGCCGGGGCGAACGGCGTGCCGGCGGCCGCCGCGGCGGCAGTGACGCCGTCGCGCGCGAGGTTGCCGATCACGAGCCCGGCCACCATGATCAGCACCGCGGCAATCAGGTGCGGCACATGAGAGCCGATGCCGGCGAGCGCGCCTCCGAGCACCGGCACGCCGAGGAGGTTGGCGGCCGCAGCCACGAAGAACAGCACGACCGACCAGAACACGATCAGGCCGATGACGTCGGAGATCTGGCGCTCAGCAGCGGGGCGGGGCAGGCCGCGCAGGCGCAGGTGACCGGGCAACATCCGCCCGAGCGCACGCAGCACCCGTGCCACCAGCGCCCGCATCAGCAGACCAAGGACCCAGCCGAGCGCGACGAGCAGCGCAGCGCCGAGCAGGTTGAGCTGATGGCTGCGCACCCACGCGACGAGTTCGTTCAGCGACTCGCGGACGACAGCGACGAGCTGCGGATAGTCCACATGTACCTCCGCGGCCGATTAGACCAGATTTTGTGTGGATCCGTGTGTCGCTCAGAGATCTTTCACCTGCACTGCCACGAGCAGCACGCCGAATCCGAGGATCCATGACCACATCGCGATCTGGCTGTCGATGCGGAGAATGCCGAATGCAGCCAGCACGGCGATGACGTAGAGCACGAGGCAGATGATCCAGGTGATCTGTTTAGGAGCGGAGGGTTTGAGTGCCATGGGCCGACAGCATACGCCCGGCACGGCTCTCATCCCTGTGCAGTTCAGGACAGCCCGGCAGCAGGGCCAGCGCCGTGAAATACAGCACCAGCGCAAAAAACGTGAGGTAGCCCGTACTCGCACTCCACACGACATGGTCGAGTGTGCCGAGGGTGACCCCTTCGAGCAGCCCGGTCAGCAACCGTCCGCCCAGACTGCGGTCAGGGGCATATAGCGCATCAAGCACGATGAACTTCACGGTGAACGCCGCGAAGAAGGCGACAAACAGCGCGCGCAGAGCGTGTTGCCGATTCGGACGGGCCGCGAGTGTATTCACAAACAGGGCGAACAGGAAGATCACGCCCAGCACCAGCGGCAGACCGGCCTCAGGCGTGACGGCCGACACCGCCTGCGCGGAGGCGGCGGCCAGCGCCACCAGCACCATCAGGCCATTCAGATTCTCGATCGCGCCTCGCTGAGCGTCCATCAGCTGCCCCGGATGCACGATGCCGCTCCGGACGAGCACCGCCATCAGCAGCAGCATCGCAATCAGGGAGGAAAGGGGCGGCACCAGGAATCGGAGTTCCCCCGCGTCCGTCACACGCACACCAGCCAGCAGCGCCACGGTCAACAACAGCCACGGCAACACGACACTCGTCAGCACCACGTCGCGGTTCACTTGCGTTTCCTCATCACGCGCAGCGGGTTGTAGTCGGAGGCGTCGCGCCGGATGCCGTCTTCAAGCTCGGCTCGCAGTTCGTCGGACGTCGTGATCCCGAGAGTGTCGTCAGCGACGACGACACGGCCGGAGGGGGCGACTGCCACCGCACGGTCGAGTGCCTCAAGACCCTTCGTGAACAACGCATCGTCATTCCACAGGCGGCCCCAGCCCTGCCGGTAATAGCTGTAAGCGACGTAGAACTGCACCTGCGCGTCGCGTCTCGCCGGATCGGCACGAGCAAACGCCGTGCGCGCAGCCTCGAAACTGTCGGCGCGAAACAGGACGAGTCCTTCCTGAAAACTCACCTCGTCGGCGCGATAGGCGTTCACGCCCGCCGCCACGCCGCCCGTCACCTCCGCCATCGTCGCCGGCCCCGTGGCATAGAGCCACACGATGAAGGCGGCGTAGAGGAGCGACCCGGCGAGGCCGAGCGCGCGAATCAGAGGGAGAGGCACGGCCCCATCATAGTGGACGAAGGTTACGCGCGAGGTGGCGCGGATTCGTCCGTGACCGGTTACGCCGGTTTGCCCTTGAGCACGCCGATTTGGATCAGCAGGCTGGTGAAGTCATAGATGCGTCGCTCGGTCTGCACCAGGCCGTTGGACATCTCGAAGAACCGTGCGCCCTGGATCCGGAACTGGCGGTTGGTGCCCGCGTGCCCCATGAACGTGCCGACGTGCGTCGCGCTGACCCCAAAGCGCTGGGCCACGCGGTCGCCGTCGATCAGCAGATCTTCTCCCTGATAGTCCCAGTCAGGGAAGACGTCGAACAACGCACGATACGACTCGCGGATGGCCTGTCGGCCCTGGCGGTGTCCGAACATCGGACTGTGGATCACCCCATCGTCGGCATGTCCGACCGCGAGCCCGTCGGGATCCCGGCGGGCCCAAGCCTGCTGCCGCTCACTGAAGAACGCTTCGATCTCCGCTCGGGTCATACGGGCCTCCTGGCTCAGGAATCTGCGCGCATTATACGAAGTTCCGGGGGCCGGCGCGGGTCATTCCGGGGCCCTGCTCGTCGGTCGACGGGCCCTGACCGTCAGCGCCCCAGGAACGTCCGGGCCTCCGCGAGTTCCTTGCGCGCCGGTGTGTCGGCGCGCGCGCAGATCGTCACGAGCTCGGCGTAGTGCGTACGCGCGGCAGCTGTGTTGCCGTTGAGCCTCGCGGCTCTCGCTGCGCCATAGACCGCACGGAAGCGGTTCGGTTCCTTCGTGAGCGTGGACTGAAATGCCGCCAGCGCGCCCGTGTAGTCTTTCAGACCGAGCAACATGTCACCGAGCAGTTCACGGGCCGGAGTGATTGGCCCTGGTGTCACGGCACTTTTTTCTGTCGCGTCTTCTCGATCCGCGGCCGCACGCATCGTGGCCACGGCCTCTGCCGTGCGGCCTTCGGCGAGCGCCAGAAACGCAGTGGCGCCCTCGCGCTGGATCGCCACCTGTTCCGCCCAGTACGCCTCACCGGCCTCGACCAGTCGTGTGTGAATGTCCTGAAGGGCCGCGATCGAGGTCCTGGCCTCGGTCAGCGCGCCGGTGTGCGAGGCACCGAGGGCGCGTGCGAAGTGTGTCATCGCCTCCGTGTACGGGAACCGGCTGACGACAGGCTCAAGCCGTGCGGCGGCGGTCCAGTCACGGCGTTCGAGCACCCAGCGCGCGGGGATGGCCGCGATCGCAAAGACACCGGCCGAGCCCGGCGCGGCTCCCGCGACCACCGTGGGATCAAAGACGGTGGCGATCTCCGGCACACGTGCCATCACCGCCTGTGCGGCGGTGTCCTGACCGGTCTGCAGATAGGCGTAGGCCATGTAGTCCATGGCGTGCAGTTCTTCTGCGAGCGCGCCGGCCTTTCGAGCCGCGTCGGCGGAGGCGATGTTCGTATCAATGGAATCCTGCCAGGCGCCCACCCGCGTGAAGGTGTGCGAGGGCATATGGAGCGCGTGAGGCGCGGCGGGGGCAATCGCCGCGTAGCGCTTTGCGGCCGCGGCCGCCTTCGGCGCGAGTGCGGGCACATCGTAGCTGTGGATGATGTAGTGCGTGATGCCGGGATGATCGGTCTGGCCCGGAAACAGGCTTTCAAGGATCGCGCCCGCTCTTAATTGATTGGCGTACGTCTTGTCCGTCGGCAGGGCAGCCGTCGTCAGCGACAGCGCCCAGAAGATCGCGGCCTCGCGGTCGTCGGGATACGCGGCAGCCAGTGAGGCCATGGCACGTTCGTATTCCAGCACGCGCGTCCGTTGGTCGAGTGTGTCCGAGTCCACGTACAGCGTCGCAGCGGCCTCAATGTAGGCGCGCTCGCGCGCGGTGGGCGTTCCCGTGGTTCTCGCCAGCGCAATGGCGTCCATCCCCTGCTTCAGCTGCGCGGGAGGTCGAATGTTCGCCGCGAAGGGATTACTCCACCGCGCGATGGCGATGCCCCAATGAGCCATGGCGCAACCGGGATCCGTCGTGAGCGTGGCGTGAAATCCCTCAATGGCGGGTCCAAATTCGAACGAGTGCAACAGGGCCATCGCGCGGTTGAACGGATCAGCGGCGGATGCGGCACACGACGTCTCGAAGTTCACGGTGCCGAGGCGGTCGCCGACGGGGTGCTGGTGTTGCTGCGCCAATGGCGCGGCAGCCAATGCGAAACAGAACAAAACGCTGACTCGACGTGGGTGGCACATGAGGGACCTCGTGTTGTGGGGAGGACGCCCATTATAGCGCCCACTGCAAACCTGGGATACCGCCTCTCGCGCGCGGCAGAGGCTCGAACCACTTCGTGCTCCGCGGCACCGGATGAGCGGGCCTTGGTGTATCCTCCGCGTATCTCGCCATGCTCCTGGAACCGGGTCGCATCGTCGGCGCGTACGAAATCCTCGGACCGCTGGGTCAGGGCGGGATGGGAGAGGTCTACCGGGCGCGTGACACGCGGCTTGGCCGGCTGGTGGCCCTCAAGATCGTGTCGGCAGACCTGCACGCCGATCCGGCGGCGGCCGAGCGCTTCGAGCGCGAGGCACGGTTGGCCTCCTCTCTGAATCACCCGGCCATCGTCAGCCTCCACGATGTCGGACGGATCGAGGGTCGGCCGTTCATCGTGATGGAGCTGGTCGAGGGACAGTCGCTGTCGGCGCGGCTGGAGGCCGGGCCGTTGCGCATGGAGGACGCTGTCGACCTCGCCTGTCAGGTGGCCGACGGCCTCGTCGCCGCGCATGAGGCCGGGATTGTCCATCGCGACCTCAAGCCGAAAAACATCTGCCTCACCGGCGATCGCCGCGCCAAGATCGTCGACTTCGGTCTGAGCAAGCTGACGCACACGGCGGCCGGGCCTGACGCCGAGACCACGACCCGGCGGGAGCTCACGGCCGCCCACACTGTGCTCGGCAGCGTCGGGTACATGGCGCCGGAACAGGTGTCAGGGGCCGAGGTCACGTTTTGCGCGGACCAGTTCGCGCTCGGGACCGTGATGTACGAGATGCTCACGGGCCGTCGCGCGTTCAAACGCGACACGGACATCCAGACGCTGGCCGCGATCATGGAGGACGCGCCGGCATCGATTCTCGAGTCCTGTCCACAGGCCCCTCCTCGGCTGGTGACCATCATTGACCGCTGTCTCGCCAAGCGCCCGGAGGATCGATACGGGTCGACGCGCGATCTGGCGCGCGACCTCCGGGAGGTACGCGACGGGTTCGGCGAGCGCGGGCGGTTGCCCGCGTTGGGCCCGGGGCGGTTCCTCGCCGGCCGGCGGCGGACCGCGGCGGTCCTGGTCGCAGCGCTCGGAGGGCTGGCGGTCCTCGCGTACGTCTCGTGGAAAAGTGTGGCACCGGCCGCGCCCGATGCCGCGGCGATTCGCCGTGTCGTGGTCCTGCCGTTCACCTGTCCAGGCACGGCCGGCGTCGATCGCGCGTACTGCGACGGGCTCGTTGAGACATTGACGGCCGATCTGGCCGTGTTGCAGCGGTTCGATCCCACGCTGCGCGTCGTGTCGCAGGCGGCGTTGCAGCGTGAGATGGCGTCCGCGATCGTCAGCGCCGACGCGGCGCGCCGGTCCGTGGGTGCCACCGTGACACTCACCGGCGGCGTGCACGACACCGGGTCGGGGCGCCGCATCACCCTGCAGCGAGGCGAGGCACCAGGAGGCCGCGCCCAGACCATCGATGTGGCGGCCGGCGAGGAAGCCGCCATGCGGGACGGGCTGGTGACAGCGGCGGCCGCGGTGCTGGACCTGGCACCCGGCTCGGCCGCGCGGGCCGCGCTCACCGCGGAAGGCACCACCGTCTCGACCGCATACCTTCCGTACGTTCTGGGCCGTGGGTATCTGCACGGCTCGGCGAACGATCACCTGGATCTCGCGATTGGGGCGCTCAGCGCCGCGGTGAAGGCCGACCCGCGGTTTACGGCCGCGCACACGGCGCTGTGCGACGCGTACTGGCGACAATCCGGATCCGGAGGCGACGAGCCGGCGGTCCTCCTCGCACGGGCCAGCTGCCGGACGGCGTTGCAGATCGACGAGCAGTTCGCTCCAGTTCACGTCACGCTCGCCCGCATCGCCCGGGGCCAGCGGCGCTACGAAGAGGCACAGGAATCCGCGAAGCGCGCGATCGCGCTCGATCCGGCCGCCGCCGAGGGTTACCAGGAACTCGCCGCCACCTACGAAGCCACGAGGCAGTGGAGCGATGCCGAGGCAGCGTACGCCGCGGCGCTGCAGGCGAGGCCGGACGATCCCCAGATCTACAGCGCCGTCTGCCGGTTCCATTTGGTGCGGGCAGAGTGGGCGACGGCGGAGACCCGGTGCCGGCACGCGCTGCACCTGACACCCGACAACACGCGCGCGCTCAACAATCTGGGAGCGGCGCTGCTGGCGCTGCGGCGGATTGAAGAGGCGGCGGCCATGTTTCACAACTCGCTGCAGATTCGGCCGACGTATCCGGCGGCATCGAACCTCGGGTACTACGCGTACAGCCAGGGTCGCTACGCGGACGCCGCCCGCGCGTACGAACAGGCGGCGATACTCAACGCCTCGGACCCGGAGGTGTGGCGCAATCTGGGCGCCGCGTTGTTCTGGGCGCCAGGCGAACGCGCGAAGGCCCGGGACGCGTATCAACAGGTGGTCACGCTGGTCGAGCAGGCGCGCGCAGAGAAACCGGGGGACGCCCGGTTACTCGGGCAGCTCGCCGACGCCTACGCGCAACTCGGGCGCGCCCGCGAGGCGCGCGAGACGCTGGCAACGCTCGAACGCCTGGACCCTGGTCACAGCGAGGTGCTGTACCTGGTGGCCGGGGTGTACGAACAGCTCGGCGATCGTACGCAGGCCCTGACGTGGTTGGAGCAGGCGCTGGACGCCGGGTACTCCCGCGACCAGGTGGAACGGTCGCCGTTTCTTGCCGAGCTTCGCAAGGATGACGCGTACCCGCGTCTCGTCAAATAACCAGCGCATGAAGGAGACTCACATGACTGCAATCAAGAAAGTCCACGTCGTCGATCTGAAGGGCAGGTTTCGCGTCCTGCCGCCCATGGTGGAGCTGGTCCCCGGCGACACACTGCGCATCGTCAATCACACCGGGGAGGATCTCGCGTGGGTGGTCTCCGAGCCGTCGCTCTTTTCCGGTGAGGTGGGGGAGATTGTCAAACGGAAGTCCGCCGGCAACCCCCACCAGGGCCGGGTGGTCAGCAAGGAGGCGACGCCGGGCCCGCATGACTACCAGATCGTGATGCTCAAGAGCGGCAAGAAGGCACGGGGCAATTCCGACCCCATGATCATCATCGACATGTAAGGGCTCGTCACCTGCTGCGGCAACGCCCATGCGATGATGGGGCTCCATGAAGTCCTATCGCAAGGAACTGTGGTTCGAGGTCGCCACCCGGCGGGCGTTCGTGAACATCACGCCCGACGTCGAGGCGTGCCTGCGCGAGAGCGGTGTGACCGAGGGCCTCGTGCTCGTCAACGCGATGCACATCACCGCGTCGGTGTTTATCAATGACGATGAGCGCGGCCTGCACAAGGACTACGACGCGTGGCTCGAACAGTTGGCGCCGCACGAGCCGACGTCACAGTACCTGCACAACCGCACGGGCGAAGACAACGCCGACGCTCACCTGAAACGGCAGATCATGGGCCGTGAGGTGGTGGTCGCCATTACCCTTGGCGCGCTCGACTTCGGTCCGTGGGAGCAAATTTTCTACGGGGAGTTCGACGGTCGTCGTCGCAAACGGGTGTTGGTCAAAATCATCGGCGCCTGAGAGTTGCGCCGCGACGGCTCAATCGGGCCCTTTTCCAAACAGCCGAGACCGAACGAGTCCGACCCGGGCCAGGCGGAACACCACGGCGGTCACCACGCAGCCGACGCCATACACGACACTGCGCGCGAAGTTGATTGACGACGCGTCCTTGAAGTAGCGCGTCGGGCAGCTCACTTCGGCGATCGTGTCGCCGCGCCAGAGGATCTGGGCCAGCAGCTGATTGTCGAACACGAAGTCGTCGGAGTTCGTGTCGAACGGCAGGGACGTCAGCAGGTCTCGGGAGAACGCACGGTAGCCGGTGTGGTACTCCGACAACTTGGCTGACATCAGCAGATTCGACCAAAGGGTGAGTCCGCGGTTGGCGACGTACCTCCACCATGGCATGCCGTTCTGAACCGCACGACCACCGAGAATTCGTGATCCCAGGACGCACGTGTAGAGCCCGCTGGCGATCAACGAGGCCATCGCCGGAATGAGCTTCGGCGTGTATTGGTAGTCCGGATGGACCATGATGATGATATCGGCTCCGGCCGCCAGTGCCGCCCGGTAACACGTCTTCTGATTGGCCCCGTAGCCCCGATTGCTCGGGTGAACCACGAGATCGACGTGCGCGAGGCGCCGAGCAATCGCCGCGGTCTCGTCGCCACTCCCGTCGTCGACCACGATCACGCGGTCGACAACCCCTTGCGCCATCACCTCCCGGTAGGTGGCCTCCAGCGTGCGCGCCGCGTTGTAGGCGGGCATGACGACGACAATTTTATGACCGTGAAGCATCAGGATCGAACGGTATGATCAGCCGTGTCGCATCATCTTACCCGTGAACCCCGGGGCGTCCGGCGACGGAAGGACGTGGTGTTGCGTGTCGCCGTCCTGGGAGTGCTGCTGGCACTCGCCGCGACGGGGGATGACCGTCATGTCGGGCTCATCGCCGACGGCCGGCAGATGATTCGAACAGCGGTGGCGCTGACTGAGACCGGCGAGATCGGCCAGGCGACCGGACGTGATTTTTCGCTGCCCAGGGCCGGTGGCGATGCCGTGTCACGTTTCGGCATGGCAACGAGCCTTCTGCAGATGCCGGCGGCGTGGATCGCGCCGTACGTCGAGGCATCGCGGGGACCGGGGAGTTCGCAGGCCTTGTTTCTCCTGGTGCCGTGGCTCGCCGTCGGCTTGGCGGCTGCGGCGGCGGGCCGACTGGCACGTCACCTCGGCGCTGGGGACACGGCCGTGGTCTGTGCCGTGCTGCTGGCCTCGATCGCCTCGCCCCTGGGGTCGTATGCCACGCTCGAGTTTTCGGAACCCGTGCAGGCGGCGGCACTGGCGGTCGGACTACTGGCTGCCGTGAGTGCGGCCCGAGCGACCGACGACTGGCGCGGACCTGCGTGTGTGGCGGGGCTGGCGGTGGGACTGGCCGTCCTCGCCAAAAGCAGTTTGATCGTGGCGGCCCCGGCCGTGCTGCTGCCCCTGATCGATCCGGGCGCGCGACGACGGACGTGGCAGGCGCTGACCTGGGCGGGGGCCGGAGCTGCGGTGCCGCTGGCCATGTGGGCCGGCTTTGAGTGGATACGATTTGGTGCCCTCTTCGGTGGATATCCTGACGATCGGTTCACGCATTCGTGGATGGACGGTGCGTGGCGCCTGCTCGTTGGACCCAATCGGGGATTGGTGTGGTTCTGGCCGGCGCTGATCCTGTTCGGGTGGACAGCCGTGCGCTGGAGAGGAGCCTGGCTGGCCACACCAGCCGCACGCGCGTGGCTCGGTGCGGCGTTGGTTCTGGTCGCCCAGTGGGCGATAGCCGCCGGCTATTGGGGGTGGCATGGCATGGAAGGGTGGGGTCCACGGCTGATCGTCTCCTCCATCCCGCTCCTGGCGGCGTTCGCCGTCCTGGCCCCGGTCGCGCGTGGCTGGCTTGTGGGCGTGACGATGGTCTGCACGGCCGCGAACGTCATGCCCCTGGTGCAGCACCCAACGCCGGTCGCCACGTATGTCATGAATCTGCCGTGGCCGGAAATCTCGCCGGCGGTTCGGCCGCGCTTCCCGTATTACGCCACAGGTCAGACGGTCACCGGCGCTCCCACCGTGGTGCCGTTCGAGATCCTGGACGTGGTGCCCAGCGCCAACCCCTGGCAGGTGTACGCCTGGTTCTGGCGGGTGTCCCACCTCGACGATCGTGCGCTGAGTGACGCGCTCCGGTCGCCGCCCTGGAGCGCCGATCGCCGCGACATCACGCTGACGACGGGATGGCCACCGGCGGTGGCCCGGCAGATCGCCCCTCGTCCACGCGTGGGCTTTCTTGGACGCAGTCTCACCGGTACAGGGGGGCCGTACGCCACCGTGTATCTCGATGCGTTGCTCGATCAGGTCGTGCGGGCCACCCAACTGGGACGTCTGGACGTAGCGCTGGCGTTGTCGGCCCGGCGCGTGCACCTGGCGCCTGACGGTGAGGCCGCGGCGTGGCACCTTGAGTCTCTGCGTCGGGTCGGACGTGCCTCGGACGCCGAGATGTTACTGCGGTCGCTGCCGGCAGCGACGCGCGCACATCCACTCATTAACGTGGTGCTGGCGCTGTTCGATCGGGATGCCGGAGAAGAACAACGCGCGCGGGCGTTGTTGCGGTCGGTTGCCGATCAATTCCCGGGCACAGCCGTCGCGCGCGCGTTGACAGAGCCGTTGACCCGATGGCCATCCACGCTCGATCGTCTGACGCAGGCTGAACGCCGTGACTCGCTGATCGCCGCGCCGCGATAAACGGCAACGGGGGAGTGGCCTCGGAGACAAAAAAAGGGAGGGTTCCCGAAGGAACCCTCCCTGCATGTGATTTGGGTCGGTTCTAGAACCGGAGTTTGGCCGACACGCGGATCTCGCGAGGCGACTGGAACTGGTTCGCTTGATTGAACAGCACCTGGCGAATCTGTGGATTCGCCGCGAGGACCGATTCATAGTCCCAGCCGCCCGCGAAGAAGGCCTTCGTCGTCAGCGGCAGCGACCCCTGTGTGCGCGCGTTCGAACGCCGCGTGACCGTGTCCTGATCAAACAGGTTGAGCACGGTGACGCCAAGTTGCACGTTGTACCGTCCGCCGAACTTGAAGTCCTGGAACAACGACAGGTCCGTCTCGCTGACCACCGGCGTCCGTCCGAGGCTGCCTCGGCCGTTCGGGAAGAACGGCACGTTCGCACCGACAAAGGCCTCTTCGGAGACCGGAATGCCGCTGGTGATGCGCTGGTTCAGGCCCACGGTGAGATCAAAGTCGAAGCGATACAGCACCTGCGACTTGAACTGGTGCGGACGATCCGTCCCCAGCCGGCCGAACACCGCGTCGCCGTTGCGATCAAACGTGTTCTCGATGTGATCGAAGAACCGGTTGACGTTCGGCGACGTGCGGCCGTTTTCGTCGGAACTGGCCAGGCCGGAGTAATTGCCGTACAGCCGGCTCAGCGTGTAGCTGCCGAACGCGGCCCAGTTGTTGGCAAAGCGGCGTTCCAGGGTCAGCTCGAGGCCCCGGTACTCGCGTACGGCCTTCGGGAAGTCCGGGATGCCCGGTTCGCCAGCCAGCGTGAGCGAGATGCCTTCACCGGGGTTGGCGATGTAGAACACCTCACCGATGCCTGGTACCACGATCCCGACGTCCTCAATCGTCCGCACGAGATCCTTGTGGATATACCGGGCGCCAATGACGACGTTGTTCCACCCCAGCTCACGCGTCACGCCGAGCTGGTACTCTTTCTCCTCCATCGGCTTCAGGTCCGGATCCACCGCCTCATCAAGCGCCTCTGCGGAGTTGAAGCGTCGATCGAGGGCTTCGATGAAGGCGCCAGCCGCACAAGTCGGCTTTTCCGAGATCGTATTACTTCCGGTCGCGCAGCCAGACCCGTTGGATGGCCAGTTGGGGGAGTCCCAGCTGTAGAAGTAGTCCACCCATTTGTCACCGCCGAACGATCCGCGCGGCAGTTCGTACTTCATCACGTCGAAGTACTTGCCGTACGAGCCGTAGACCTTGGTGCGCCCGTTGTCGGTCAGGTCGTAGGCAAACCCGAGCCGCGGCGCCAGTTTCTCGCTGAAGGAGAACTCCAGTGGGTTCTTGACACCACGATCACCGAAATTCGGAATGCGCTCGTGCTCGGCACGCACGCCGATGTTGAGCGTCAGCCGCGGAATCGGCTTCCACGTGTCCTGAATGAACAGCACATCATTGCGGCTCTCGACGTCGCCCAGGGTCGAAATATTCAGGAGACGGAAGTATCCGTACGTGCCCTGTACCTGCTGCCCCGTGGACGTCAGATACGGCCGGCCCGCGTAGTACAGGATGCGGTCGGCGTTGTAGCCGCTCTGCACGTCGTTGTAGATCTTCTCGAACTGTGCGCCCACCTTCAGTTGGTGATCGCCGGCGCCCTTGAAGTAGAAGGTCGCGTCGACGCCGAGGTAGTCCCTGATGTACTCGTCGCGCGCGGTTGCGTTCGTGACCAGCACATCAGACAGGAAGCCAACCTGGCGGCGGAACTCGGAGGGCAACGCGGCAATGCCGGCCGGTGTGCTCGCCGTCGAGAAGTTGTGAATCAGCCCGGGGAAGGTGACGCCGGTGCTTTCGGTGTCGGTCAGGAACCGGCCGACACGAGCCGAGACGGCGATCTGCCGGCTGGGCACGTAGTCCACCGATCCGGAGAACGTGCGCCGGTCACCCTTGGAGCCACGGGCGTAGCTGGCGGCCGTGGTAAGCGACGTCCGTCCGTCCTGACCCGGCAGTGAGCGCTTGGTCTCGTAGGGCGAAAAATTCGCGCCCAGCCGGAACAGGATGCCGGCGCCCAGGTTGCCCGTCACGTTGCCTGTCCCGTAGTTGACCATGAACTCCTGGTCAAACGTGTTCGTCACGCCGTTGGTGAAGTCCACCGTCCGCTCGGTCGTGCGAATGCCCGGCTGATACGCACCGAAGAACCACAGGCGGTCGCGCAGCACGGGGCCCCCGATGCTGAAGCCGGGATCCACCCGCGTTTCGTCATCCTTGCGCGGAGTCAGATAGGTATGGGTGTTGCTCGTCAGGCTGGTGAGAAGCAGCGGCCGCTCGGCGCCGCCCCACTTGCGCTGCTGGAAATCCGCAAACAGTCCACCATGCCAGTCATTGGTGCCGCTGCGCGTGATGGCGTTGATGACGCCGCCGGTCGAACCGCCGAACTCCGCGGCGTACCCTGCGGACTTGACCTGGACTTCCTCCATGAAGTCAGCGCGCAACGGCACGGCGTTCGTGCCGACCTGCGGACTGGTCGTGTTGATGCCGTCGATGATGAAGCGGTTCTCCGACCCGGACGACCCGTCGATGGAGATGCCGCCTGCCTGCGACTCATTGGCGGCGCCGGCCGCCTGCGCGACCACGTCCGTGAAATCACGCCCACGCGGGATCATTTCGAGCCGTTCGCGCGAGATATTGGTGGAGGCGCTCGAACTGGTGACATCCACCGCCGTCGTCTGCGCCCGCACGATGACCGTTTCGCTGAGTGTCGCCAGGGCCAGCGTGAACTCCACCCTGAACGTGGTGCCCACCGTCAGATTCACCGGGATCTCGGAGACCCGGAACCCTGAGAGGTTGGCCTTGACGATATACCGTCCGGACGGCAGCCGGGGAAACAGAAATTCCCCGCGCGCGTCAGTAACCGTTGTCACCAGGCCCGACGGGCCGACCGCGTCAATCGTGACGCCCGGCAGGACGCCGCCATCCGAGTCGCGGGCGACGCCGCTAATGGCGCCGGTTGTCTCCTGAGCGGAGGCCGGCAGTGCGGCGCCAAGCAGCGCCAGTACAAGAACTAGTCCAAACCACGGCCTTCGCATGCGCTGTGCGTTTCGTCGTCTCATTGTGTTGTGAGTCATTTCCCCTCCTTGGGGTTCGAAGCTGCCCAGGCAGTTCGACGTCTCCCAGCATAGACCTATCTTCCGGACTGTCAACGGCGAGGAAGAAATAACGGGCGAAGGCCCCCGCCGAGTGTGCCCTGACTGGATGCCGTGCGGTATCGTGATCAGGCGTATGGCCGAACCCCCATGGCAGCCCGGCGAAGGATTCACCTGCGGGGAGGTGCGCGGCGGCACTGGGGTGACGCATCACCTCGTGGAACTGCCAGGCGTGCGTGGCGTGTTGTACTCCCGGCCCTGCGAGGGCGCACACGGGGGGGATATTCACTACCTGTCGAAGTGTGGCTCCGGGTTGATGTCGCGCGTGTGCCTGGCGGATGTCGCGGGGCACGGCGAAGCGGTGTCGGTGATCGGGCGCAGCATTCACGATCACCTGCGCCGCAGTGTCGACGTGATCGACGAACGCAAGGTGCTGTCGCGGTTTAACGAGCGCCTCAACGCCGAGGACGTTCTGGCGATGACCACCGTCGTGCTGGCCACCTACTATCCGCCGCGGCGGCGCCTCACCGTCTGTTACGCCGGGCACCCGGTGGGTTGGCTGTATCGCGCCCAGACGCGGCAATGGGCGGCGCTCCAGTCCGAGACGACAACGCCCACCACCCGCCCGGCCTTCATTGACGTGCCTCTTGGGGTGGGTTTCACGCCGGTCTTCACGCGGCACCGCTTCACCGTGAGCCCGGGGGATCGCCTCCTGCTCATCACCGACGGCGTCCTCGAAACCACCTGCCCTGCCGACAACCAGTTTGATCGACACGGCATCGACCAGTTGCTCAATGCCGGCGAGGGCACCTGCGAGGAGGTGGCCGGCCGTCTGCTGGCGGCCCTGCACGCGCACGCCGACACCGAGACTCTGGCGCATGACGACGTGACGTTTTTTCTGGGGGAGTTCGTCGAAGGCCCTCCCGGTCCTGCCTTGTGGCACGTCGTGAAGAACCGGCTGCTGAATCGTGTCGTGCGTCGTGCGTAGCGCCAGTAAGCCGCCGCTCGGTCTCGCGGTTGTTGTTGCTGTCGGACTGTTTGCGTCGTGTGCAGGGGAGTCGCCGCTCTCGCCGGACCCGCTGACGAGTGTGTGCAGTGCGGCCAACATCACGGGCGATCCCAACACCTCCTCACCCCCGCGCTGCGTGCGGTTCGCGGGGTACGACTGGATCGTGAAAGCCGCGACACGTACCGCTCCGGGCCCGAACCGTTTCTCGGACAGCGACGAGAACGTGCGCGTCGACGTCGGCGGGCTGAGGCTCAGGGTGACGAGGCGCGAGAGCACGTGGTCGTCGGCCGAGGTGATGCTCGCGCGTGCCCTTGGGTACGGGCGCTACGAGTTCGTCACCACCACGCGGCTCGATGGCCTGGATGCAAATGTCGTCTTCGCGTTTTTTACCTACAACTACCCGGACCCGACGTTCGGCCATCGGGAGATCGACATCGAGTTCTCGCCGCGTCTGAGCGGGAGCGCCGGCGCGCGCTTCACGGTGCAGGCTGACGCCGGGAACGGCCGCGACATTCGCGTGCCCGTGACGACAACGACGACGCACGTGATCGACTGGCGGCCGAACCAGGTCACGTTCGTGAGCGGCGAAGAGACGTGGACCTATACGGGAACGGCGGTGCCGCCGCCTGGCGGCGAACACCTGCGCATCAATCTGTGGTTGTTTGGCGGCACTCCGCCTACGAACGGCGCGGATGCCGAGGTCGTGGTGGCGGGATTCCGCTTCACGCCGTTGTAGCCTGACGCTGTTGGAACGTCGGACGCGGGCCGAGTGTCAGTGCCCATTCCGTCGCGGGGTTTTTCCCACCTGAGACAACTGAAGCAGCCGCGCAGGCCTTGTCGGTGTACACCGCGTCTTGGCACGTGGTTTGCAAATTTTCATGCAGATGACAGTCATGACCGACCGGCAGAGCGTCCCGAGCACCTATTTCGACACGCCCGGTCGACTCCCTGTCACCGTGGTGGCTGAGGCCGCAGCTGCGGTGCGCCACGAGCCCAATATCGAGGCGATGCTGGAGGCGATCCCAGGTCCGGCGTTCCTGCTCAATACAACTCGGCAGATCGTCCTGGCGAATCAGGCTGGATGGCGTCTGGCCGATTCGTTGGGGGCCAGTGACGGGATCACGGGTTTGCGGCTGGGCGAGGCGTTGGCGTGTCTGAATGTGTCACTCGGGCCAGACGGGTGCGGCACCGGACCGAAGTGTCGGCACTGTGCAATGGGGCAGGCCAATCGGGAGTTCAGCAGGCGGCCGGGTACGTACGACGCGGAGTTCCGGCTGCGGTCAGTGGTCGACGGGAAGGAAGGGTCCCACACCTTCGCCGCCCACGTATCTCCGATACAACTGCTTGGCGAAACGATGCGCCTCTGTTCGCTGACCGACATTACCGCCGCCAAGTCGCGTGATGCGCACGAGCACATCTTTTTCCACGACGTGCTGAACACCGCGCAGGCGATGCACGGAGCGGCGGATCTGCTGCCGATTCAGGATGACCCCGGCGTCGTGAAGGATTTGGCGCATGTGGTGAGCCGCGCATCCTCGACGCTGATTCAGGAAATCGAGGCCCAGCGCGATCTGCGTCTCGCGGAGGATGGCACGTTATCCGTGGCACTCGTGCCTGCATGCGTCGCGGACATCGTGGCCGACACCGTGCGGTTGTACCGGCACAGTCGTGTCGCGCGTGCACGAACAATCGACCTGGAGATCGTATCCGGCGAGACCGTGGTGCCAACCTCCCGCATGCATCTCACTCGTGTGGTCGGCAATTTGATCAAGAACGCCCTGGAAGCATCCGCTGAAGGTGAGGTGGTGCGCGTGCGCGTGGTGCCCCGTGCGGCAGAGGTCGAGATTCAGGTCGGCAACCCGGCCCTGATGCCCGAGGCCGTTCAGGCGCAGATCTTCCAGCGGTTCTTCAGCACGAAGGCGTCATTTGGTCGTGGTCTAGGCACATATGGGGTTCGCCTGCTGGTCACCCGCGTGTTCGGCGGCACCGTGGACTTCGCATCAACGCCGGGGCACGGCACGGTGTTCAGCGTCTGGTTGCCCCGACTGGTGGCTGATGCCTGAACGGATCACCGAGACCGAACGGCAGGTCGCCCAGAAGAAGCGGGCGTCTGAGGCCGCGAGAGAAGGCGCGACGCGCCTTGAGCGGCTGGCCATGCATGTGCCCGGCGTACTCTTCCAGTTCCAGTTGCAGCCCGACGGGAGCACTCGCCTGCCGTATGCCAGCATGGGAATCAAAAATATCTATGGTGTATCCCCTGAGCAGGTCGCCAAGGATGCCACAGCCGTCTTTGAGGCGATGCATCCCGATGATCTCGCACGGGTGCATGAGAGCATTCAGGTCTCTGCCCAAACACTCACCGTGTGGAAGAATCAACATCGGGCCATCTTGCCGGACGGGCGCACGATCTGGGTCGATGGCACGGCCACACCTGAGGTCCAGCCTGATGGGAGTGTGCTCTGGCATGGCTACATTCGGGATGTCACCGAGCAGATGGCGACCGATGCCAGACTGCGCAAGTTGACGCGGGCGGTTGAGCAAAGTCTTGTCACTATCGTCATCACCGACCGCGACGGCAACATTGAATACGCCAACCCACACTTCGAAACGACTACCGGATACACCGTCAAGGAAACACTCGGGCAAAACCCGCGCATCCTGAAGTCCGGCAGGATGCCACCCGAGACATACGCCGCACTCTGGACCACTCTTCTGGCCGGGAACGAGTGGCAAGGAGAGCTTCATAACAAGCGGAAAGACGGAACCCTGTACTGGGAAAGCGCTGTCATCTCGCCCGTCAGGGACGCGAGCGGAACCATCACCAACTTCGTCGCGGTGAAGGAGGACATTACCGAGCGCAAACGCCTTGAAGCGAAGCAGGCGACGCTCCAGGCCCAGCTCTTCCAAAGTCAGAAACTTGAGAGTGTGGGGCAACTGGCCGGAGGGATTGCCCACGACTTCAACAACCTGCTCACGGTCATCACGGGGACTGTGGAACTGGCGCTGGACTCCGACGATGCCGCGAATCCGTACGTGGCAGATTTTGCCGCGATTCAAGAGGCCGCCCAGCGGGCCACAACCCTCACCCGTCAGTTGTTGACCTTCAGCCGGCGGACGGTCGCCGAATCACGGAGTGTCCCCATCAACGACGTGGTGACCCAGACACTCAACATGCTCCGCCGAATGGTGGACGAAGATATCCGCATCGTCACGCACTTGGACGAGGAGGCGGGCGTTGTCCGGGTGGACGTGGGGCAACTGGAACAGGTCATCATGAATCTCGCCGTGAACGCGCGTGATGCCATGCCCACAGGAGGCCGCATCACGCTTGCCACGGCTCGTGAGCGGGTGGAGGGCGGGCACGACCCTGACGTAACAGCCCAGGAACACGTTCGGCTCACCGTCAGTGATACGGGGATGGGCATGAGTGCGGAGGTTAAGAACCGGCTCTTTGAACCGTTCTTCACGACCAAAGCGGCAGGCAAGGGGACCGGACTGGGGTTGTCCATCGTCCACGGCATCGTCACGGCAAGTGGAGGGACGGTCACCGTGGATTCCACGCCGGGAGTGGGGACCGCGTTCCATATCGTGCTGCCCAGGGTTGACGAAGCTGAAACCGCGCCAGTGACAGACGAGACATCCCGGGTCGCGCTGGGCCAGGGCGTGATCCTGGTCGTGGATGATGAGTCAGGCTTGGGAAATATCATGCAGCGGACGCTGGAAAAAGCGGGGTACACCGTGCTGCTGGCCCGCAGCGGCGAGGAGGCGCTTGGCGTTCTGGAACGCCATCCTGGAAAGTTTGACCTGCTTGTCTCAGATGTAGTTATGCCAGATATGAGTGGGCCGGAACTGGCTGCTGTGTTGCAGGCTCGATATCCGGGGCTCCGGGTGCTGTTTGTGTCTGGGTATTCTGGTGATGTGCTGACCAACCATGGCCTGCAAGAGCTCGACGCCGCATTCCTCGCAAAGCCGTTTTCCGTTTCGCAGCTCACCCGCAAAGTGAAACAGATGCTCGCCGGATAGCTGTTCATAAGGCGTAGACTATGCGCCTATGATGCGCACCCGCCTTCTTGTCCTCCTCGCTCTGCTCGCCGTGTCGGCCGCGCCAGCCGCGCAGGCCCCCACACCGCGGCCCATGACATTTCTCGACATGCAGCAGCTCAATCAGGTGGGCGCGCCCACCCCGAGCCCCGACGGTCAATGGATGCTCTACACCGTCTCGTTTCCCGATTGGCGCGAGGCCCGGCGCCAGACGGACCTGTTCCTGGTGTCAATCGCCACGGGGGTGTCGTCCACAAAACGGATGACGTTCACCACCGACAAAAACGAGACCGCACCGGCGTGGGCACGGGACGGACAGTCGTTCTTGTTCCTGTCCAATCGCGAGGCTCCCACGAGTGCGGCCACACAACTCCAGCTGTACCGCATGCGGCCGGATGGGGGCGAGGCGCAGCGGGTGACCGACGCCAAAGATGGCGTCTCTGATTTTGAGGTGAGTCCCGACGGCCGGTGGATCTACTATCGCGCGGGTCGCACCGAGGGGCGGCAACTGTTCCGGATCCCCGTGGCGTCTCTTGCCGACGGCAGGGTCCCACCCGCAGAGGCACTGACCACACAACCGGCGGGCATCGACACATGGTCACTGGCGCCCGCCGGTGATCGCGTCTACTTCACGACGGCCGACCGTGTAGACGCCGATGAGAAGGCCAGACGTGAGGCCCGGTTTACCGTCGACATCCGGAATGCCGAAACTCCACTGCACGGACTCTGGGTGCTCGACCTTGCCCCGCTCGCCGCCCGTCGTCTGTCCCCTGAAGGGCAGTACTCGGTCTCGGGTGTCACGGTCAGCAAGAATGGGCAATGGGTCGCGTTTCGCGGCGGGTCGCCGAAACGGTACGAGCGCAACATCACGCAGGCGAATTTGTATAGCGATCTGTATCTGTTGGATGTGGCCAACGGCCAGATCGAGCGGCTGACTGAGAACACGGAGGTCGGAGAGTCGGGCCCCTCCTTCTCCCCGGACAGTCAGTGGATTGTGTATGGGGCCCCCGACGATACGTCGCGTTACACGATGACGAACGGTCGCGTGTATCTGCGCGCGGTGGGCGCCCGCGGGACGCCGTTCCGCAAACTGGATGGCGGATTTGATGGCGATCTGAACGTGGGGTTCTGGTCGCCCGATAGCAAGACCATTTACTTCAACACCGGTCTGAAGGCGACGACCCAGCTGTTTGCACTGGAGGTGTCGCAAAACGAGATTCGGCAGGTCACGCGGGAAGCCGCGGCCGTGTCGGTGAGCCGTGACGACAGCGGCGTCGTGCTGATCAACTACTCGGATGCCACCACACCCCCGACCATCTTCTCCGCCTCGTCACTCGACAGTGTGGGGACCCGATCCACCTGGACGGCACTGACGGAAGCCAATCCCCAGGTGCGCGGGTTGGCGCTGGGCTCGCAGGAGGAGATCACGTGGACGTCCACCGATGGCACACGTGTCGGCGGTGTTCTGCACAAGCCTGTGGGGTATCAGGTGGGGCAGCGGTATCCGTTGATTGTGGCCATCCACGGCGGCCCGGCCTCGGCCGACATCCTCAACTTCAACGGCGGATATGGAGCGCAGGTGTACGCCGGTGCCGGGTATGTGGTGCTGCGGCCCAACTATCGGGGCTCAACCAACTACGGATTCAAACACAAGACCGACATCGTCGGCGACTACTTCCGTCCAGGCTACGAAGACATCATGACTGGCGTGGATCATCTCATCGCGGAGGGCGTGGTGGATGGCGCGCGGATGGGGGTGCTTGGTTGGAGCGCGGGGGGGCACTGGTCCAACTGGATCCTGACGCAGACGGATCGGTTCAAGGCCATCAGTTCCGGCGCGGGCACGTCCAACTGGATCTCGATGTACGCGCAGAGCGACGTGCAGCGCAACCGCCAGTTTTATCTCGGAGACAAACTTCCGTACGATGACCACAACGCGTACTGGAATCAGTCGCCGCTGAAATACATCCGCAACGCGAAGACGCCGACGATGATTCATGTGGTGGAGGGGGACCCACGGGTGCCGAGTCCCCAGTCGGTGGAACTGCACATGGCGTTGAAGCAGCTGGGTGTGCCCACCGAGCTCTTCGTCTATCCGGGATCGACCCACGGTATTCCCGACGCGCGGAATCAGTTGCTGAAGTCCATGAGCGAGATGGCCTGGATGGATTATTACGTGCGGGGCATCGGCTCCAAGTTCAGCTGGCGCGACTTGCTGGCGACTGTGGAGAAGTAGCCGCGTCATGCGTGTATTCCGTTTTGCCGCGGCACTCACCGCATCGCTCGTAGTCTGGGCACTGGCCCCGTCACCCGCGTGGGCGCAGGCGCCGCCCACCGGACCGCTCGTGCTGCACATCCCCACCAGTGCACGCACGGCCGCGTTGGGGAACGCCTGGGTGGCCGGCCGTGATCTGGATGTCATTTTTCACAACCCGGCGCAGATCATCGGCACACGCTCGACGATTGACCTGTCGGTGGCCAGGCTTGGCCCGGCGTCGACGATGCTGTCGGCCGGCTCGATTTATGCGGCCGGGAAATGGTCGTTGACGTTGGGGTGGGGCGCCCAGTTTGTTGGCGTCAACGCAGACGCGGCGCCGTATCCCTTTTCGCCTGACGTGACCCTGGCATCGGGCGCGCGCAGTGGCACAAGCGCCTTGCTCACCGCCGGTGCGGCGATGGTCTTTAAAAAGTTTCGCGTGGGGGCCGCCGTGAAGTACGTCTCCGACATGGCGTCGACTTCACCTGCCGTGTTGCTTCCGGTCCGCGTGAACCAGCACCTTCTGCTCGCCGACGTGGGCGTGGCGCGGAATCTGTTTGGCGGAGCCGCGGCAATTGCGTTCCAGAACATCGGGCGAGACTCACGCGATGCGGGTGTCCTGCTGCGGGTGCCCAGGCAGGTCGCCCTCGGATGGTCCACCACGAAGGTGGCCGGTCCGCTGGATCTGGGGGTGTTTACCCAGGTCACGGCGCGCCGGGATTGGACGACGCCGGCGGCCGGCATCGAGGCGGGCTACAGCTGGATTGACGGGTACATGGTCACCCTGCGCGCCGGTGTCCGTAGGCCAGAGACACGCGCCGAGAAACCCGTCGCGCTGGGGGCGGCGCTGACGGCGGATCGATTGACGGTGGAATATGCGCTGCGGCTGTTTGACGGCGGTCGTTCCTCCAGTGGGGTGACCCTGCGATGGCGATGACCCACCTTCGCGCTGCGCGCTACGGCGGGCACGCGCTTGCGGTCGTGATGCTGGCGGCCGGCGTGGCCGCTGGGGGGTGTTCGCAGGCGCTCAAATTCATGAACGATGACTCGCTGGTCGTCCTGTCGAGGCAGACGATCACCGCGCCGAATCCATCCGAGCGTGGACCACACATCGTCAAGACGCTGTTTTACGGATCGGGCACCGACAAACAACGGATCGAGTTTCGCACCGGCGTCACGATCAAGACGAAGACGGTTGACGTCTCGCCGTTTGTCAGCATCACCGGCGATACGGCCAAACAGCGCAAGAAGTTCTGGGGCTTCGATCTGAAGAAGGCACCGCTCAACGGGCGCGTCTGGTATCCCGATGGTCCCGGCCCGTTTCCGCTGGCGTTGATCGTCCACGGCAATCACAACTATCGCGAGTTCTCAGACCCTGGTTATGAGTATCTCGGGGACCTGCTGGCCTCACGCGGCATCATCACGGTGTCGGTGGACCAGAACTTCATCAACGGGTTGAGCGCCGAGAACGACGGCCGCGCGTGGCTGCTGCTCAAACACCTGGAGGCCTGGAAGACGTTCAACGAGACGACCGATGGCCCGTTGTTCGGTCGTGTGGACATGCACAACATCGCGGTGATGGGGCACTCGCGCGGTGGGGAAGCGGCAGCCACGGCCGCCGCGTTTAATCGCCTGAAGTATTACCCGGACGACTTCAAACAGGAATTTGCCTTCAACTTCGGCATCACGTCCGTTGTCGCCATCGCACCGGTGGACGGGCAGTACAAACCGTCGAGTGTGTTCACACCGCTTGAGAATGTGAACTACCTGATCATCCACGGGTCACATGACGGTGACGTGTCCACGGCCGTGGGGGCGCGGCAATACGAACGCCTGCAGTTCACAGACGGTAAACCCTGGTTCAAGTCGATGGTCTTCATGTATCGCGCCAATCACGGGCAATGGAACACCGTGTGGCAGAACAAGGACAACGGCCCACGCAGCGGACGCTCCCTCGATCTGCGCACGCTGATCGACGGCGAGGACCAGCGGCAGATGGGCAAGGTGTTCATCGCGGGGTTCCTCGAGGCCACGCTGCACCAGAAGCGCGAATACGTGCCGATGTTTCGCGACCATCGCACCATCGGCGCCTGGTTACCCAAGACGCTGTATACGACGAAATTTCAGGAGAACGGCTTCAAGACTTTGGCATCGTTTGACCGCGATGTGGATCTCACGACCGGGTCGGTCCCAGGCGTGGTATTGACCGGCGAGCATCTCTCGGCGTGGAAGGAGGAGGCCGTGCCCTTTCGCGGGCGGGGTGGTGACCACCAGAATCACAACGCCGTCACGCTCGGATGGCACAACCGTTTTCCTGCGGACGAAAAAACCAGGGACGCCGCCGTACTGGCCAACATCCGTGCGGTGGCTGAGGCGCGCAGGACCGGGAAACCCGCGACGTGGACAGATGCCAAGGGGGAACCCGCGCCACCCGCGTCGTTTACGGTGTCTGTGCCGGACAGTGTGCGAAGCACCTGGGGCGTCAGCGAACGCAGCGCCATCTATCTCTCGCTGGCAGCGACAAACACCAAACCCGGCCCGCGGGCGCGCCCGAAGGATCCCCACGCGAAGGACGAGGACGAGACAAAGAAGCCCGAGCCGAAGAAACCGGCGGTCAAGGCGCCACCAAAGCCGAAGGAACCCAAGCGACCAAAGGCAGAGCCCGACCAGACGCCGATTGACTTGACGGTGGAACTGGTCGACACGGCGGGGCACGTCGTCCGACTGCCGCTGAGCCGGTTCGGTATCGCGCGTCGGCCGCTCGATGCGCGCATCTATCGTCGCGCCGGACGTGACGCCCAGCGGTTCAGCACCATCTTCGAGTTGATCCCGCAGACGTTTGTGATGCCGATGGAGGACTTCACGCGCACATCGCCTGCGTTTGACCCGCGCCAGCTCGCGGCGATCCGTCTGCTATTTGACCAGACCGAGGCGGGCACGATTGTGCTCGAGCACGTCGGGCTCTCCACGCCGACCGACCCGGCCTTCCTGGCGGCTCCCGTGCGCTGACGGAATCCTGACCATCAGTCTGGGGCGTGTTAGACTCGGCACGCTCCCCGGCGCTCCCTCATTCATCTGCGAGGTGTTCTGATGCGTCCGGTCTCCCACATTGCGGTTGTGTCCGTGCTCGTCGTGACGGCGTGGTCCTTCACGGTCGACGCCCAGTTGCCCGGCAAGCTGCGGTTGCCGGGACGGCTGCCGTCCCTGTCCGATCTCACGCGCGGTGAGCCGCCGCTCAACACCAATCTCTCCAACATTCCTGTCCGGGGGTGGCCCGAGTTCGATCGGCTGTCCCTCGACGGCTTTGTCCCCGTGACCAACGCCGATCGACATCCTGATGGGCGCTTTCATCTGAAGGCCGGCCGGTATCAGCTCGAGCTGCGCAGCTTCTGCGCGCGTGGGTACACCTATGGCCCGACACGCGGCGACGGCTACGTGCGTGGGGCGTGGCAGGGCTCGAAGGCGGACCTCCTGCGCGACATCCTGCAGCGCTACACGGTCATGTCGGACTCGGTGGATCAGCGCGATGTGCAGCTCCTGATCTGGGCGGTGCTGTCACGCGTGCACCCGGAGGACATGCGCGGAGGCGCGCAGCGCGCACTTGTGCAGCTGCTGGGCGATCGCGGCGTGGAGCTCATGGCGCGTGGCGCGCTCGATTACGTCACCGACGCCGCCGCGCGGACACTGTTCGGGCCCGTCAACCAGCAGCTGCGGCCGCTGCTGGAGTACGAGAACCGCATGCGCGGCATGTTCACGGATGCCAACCGTACCTACGAAGACTTTGAACGCGCCACCATGCGGCCGCAGCCACCGGCTGACACTCGTACCGAGATTCCGGGCGAACGATGGAACCTGCATCCCGCCGGCTACCTCGTACGTGTGCGCTCGACGGGCTACTTGGGAATGACGATGCAGGTGGTCGTTCCGGGCCGTCCGGTGATCACTCGTGACGCGTGGCGGCGTGTCACTCGCTTTGCGATCGACGACTACGCGCTGACGATCGACTACCGCGACCAGGGGCCAGGCACGCCGTACTCGGCCGACCGTGGCCTGACGGCCCATGCCGTGTCACGCGTACGGATCGACGTCCCGGCGGCTCGGGGAGGGGCCCTCGAGCGCGAGGTCGACGCCTGGGTCTTCACCGGTCGCCCCACGACACGCTCCCGCGCTCGCGCCATCGTCGATACGCCCGCTCCCGCATTCCGCGTGATGTTGGCGTCGTGGAATGCGCCGGCGGGTCAGTTTGGCGATATCGAACGACGCGCCGAGCAGGCGCGGGAGATCCGCGATCGCATCGAGACCTATGAGGAGTGGTACGCGAGGCAGGAGCGGATCAAACGCGGCGAGCGACCCGACGAAGATGTGTTCGACTCGAACCACATCAGCGACTTGATCGACTCCATCTTCGGGAGCAGCGACGATCGTCTTGAGCAAATCGGGGAAACCCACGGGCGGCTGGCGGAGTGGCTCGCGCATGCCACCCGGGTGATCGACAGCCTGGGCGATGAGACACCTGTCGACCCCACCGACAGTCCCTACGCACCGGGCCGGTCGGGAGGGCAGACGCTGATCGGGTCCGGCGCGATCAGGTGATCGCGGGGGATGTCGGTCGCGGGTAGCGCCGAAGCCCTCTGTGCGGATTGTGCGGCAGTCCCAATGAGTGGACTGGAAGGTAATCTACCAAATATGGTAGATTGCCTTCTATGCGACCGACCCCCAAAAAGCCTGGCATCATTCAGGGCACGCTCGATCTGTTGATTCTGCGCACCCTTGTGTTCGGGCCGCTCCACGGACATGGGATCGTCAAACACATCAAGTCCACGACCGATGACGTGCTCAGTGTGGAGCACGGGTCGTTGTACCCGGCGCTGCAACGGCTCGAGAAACTCGGGTGCATCACGTCGGGTTGGGAAGTGGCCGACTCAGGCCGCGAGTTGAAGCTCTACCGGATCACGGCGAAGGGGCGCACCCAACTCAAAGCCGAAGAATCGAAGTGGGAACAGCTCTCGGCGGCGATGGCCCGGTTGCTGCGGCCCGCCACTGGACGGCCCACATGAGCCGGCGCGACGACGACCTGGACCGCGAGATTCGCCAGCACCTGGAGCTTGAGGCCGAAGAACGCGCGGCAGACGGACTGTCAGACGAGGCGGCCCGGCTCGCGGCGCGACGCGCCTTCGGCAACATCGCCATGACACGGGAGGATGCGCGGGCGGTGTGGCTGCCGTTGTGGCTTCAACATATCGCGCAGGACGTTCGGTATGCCGTGCGCACCTCCGTGCGCACCCGGGCGTTCACCCTGGGCGCGGTGCTGATGTTCGCGCTTGGCCTGGGAGCCAGCACCACGATCTTCGGCGCGTTGCACGCGGTCGTGCTTGCCCCGATGCCGTTTCCAAATCCCGAGCAGCTGGTCAGGCTCGATCAGGTGAACGTCTCCCGATCAGTTCAGCGGTTCTCGGTCTCGCTTCCGCTCCTCCGTGATTGGCAGGCGAGAGCGCAGTCCTTTACTGATATCACCGCCGAACGTGCAGGTGCTGTGACGGTGACGGGTCTGGGAGACCCTGTGCGGATGGACGCCGTGTTTGCTTCGCACAACCTGTTCACCACATTGGGTGTGCAGCCAATCATGGGCCGGACGTTTGCCGAGAGTGACGATGCGCCGGCGGCTGGTCCGGTCGTGATGGTCTCTCACAGTCTGTGGCAACGCGCCCTCGGCGGGGATCCCCTTGTGTTGCAGCGGTCGCTTGTCGTGGATGGCCGGGCGCATGCCATTGTCGGTGTCGCGCCGCCGAATGGCCTGCGCCCGGCTGATCATGTCTTGCTGCCGCTTGTGCCACACACGGAAAATCGACGCGGGCACTCAGATCTCGATGTGTACGCGCGCCTGAAGCGGGGGACTTCGATGTCTCAGGCGTCCACAGAAATGACCACCATCGCTCAACAACTTGAACGTGAATATCCGGAGGTTCACGAGGGGTGGGGTGTGAGCGTCACCCCATTGGCCGGAGCCGTCGTGGGTGCAGACGCGCCGCGCCTGTTGTATCTGCTGTTCGCTGCGGTTGGGGTGTTGTTGCTTGTGGGGTGCGCGAATCTGTCGACGCTGCTCCTGGTGCGTGCGTCATCGCGCACACGAGAGATGGCGATCCGGACGGCGGTCGGCGGGGGCCGTGGCCGGCTCGTTCGGCAGCTGCTCACCGAAAGCCTGGTGTTGGCGGTTGTGGGTGGAGCGTTCGGTATCACGTTGTCATTTATCCTCATGCGCCTCACACGAACGACGCTGCTTGCCGACCTGCCGCGCGCTGGCGAGATTGTGGTTGACGGATGGGTGTTGCTCTTTGCCTTGTCCGCAGCCACCGTGACCGGCGTCCTGTCAGGGTTGGCACCCGCGCGCCAGATGTCGAGGCTCGACGTGATTCGAGGCCTCCGTGACGGTTCACGGACCGTCACGGGCGGCGCCAATGTGTCACGCAACACCCTGGTGGTCGCCCAGCTCGCGTTGTCAGTGGTATTACTGACCGCCGCCGGGCTGACGATTCGTGCGCTCGATCGTGTCTCCAGCACAGATCTGGGCTTCGCCGCCGAGCGCATTCTCACCGTACGTGTGGCTCCGCGCGAGCGCCCTGAGGCGTTTGTCACCGCGCTGCTTGAGCGTGTGCGCGCGTTGCCGGGCGTTTCGATGGCCGGTGCCGTCAACAGCGCGCCGATGTCGCCAGGCAACCTGAGTCTGCATGTCTACCCGGTCGGCGAGGCCCGCATTCAACCCACTGAATCCATCCAGGCCGATTGGCGCATCGTCTCCGACGGGTACTTCGGGGCGATGCATACCCCGGTGCTCGCCGGCAGGGATTTCACGACGCGGGATGATGAGGACGCGCCGAAGGTGATCGTGATGAATCAGACGCTGGCGCGTCTGCTGTGGGGTGATGAGGACCCCATCGGTCGGCAGGTGGACCTCGGTGGGGGAGGGGGAGAGCCTGCGACAGTGGTCGGTGTGGTTGGAGACATGCGGCACCACAATCCGTCGATTCCCCCGTCGCCGACCTACTACGTGCCGGCTGCCGGTGGTGTCTGGGGGGCGATGACCTTTACGGTTGGTGTGGCTGCCGACGTGGAGGATGCGTCCACCCTTGTGCCGCGTATCCGCGCTGAAGTCTCGGCTCTTGATGGGACGCTGCCACTGTTTGACGTGGTCACGCTTGAGTCGCTTGTGGCGAAGCAGGTCGCACCTCAGCGACTCGCTGCGACGGTGTTAACCGCCTTCGGGGTGTTGGCGCTTGTGCTGGCCGTGCTGGGAATTTATGGCGTGATGGCGTTTACAGCACGTCAGCGCATGCGCGACGCGGCGATTCGCCTGGCGCTGGGTGCGAGCCCCTGGGCCGTGATACGTCCGTTCCTGCGTGAGGGTGGTTTGCTCGTGAGTGGCGGTCTTGGCGCGGGGCTGCTCGCGGCATGGTCATTAACGCAGCTGGTGGGCAGCCGAATTGCCAACGTCAATTCAGCTGATCCAGTAACGCTGACTGCCGCGACGGTCACACTTGGCGTCGCGGCGATGCTGGCCTGTTACCTGCCGGCCCGAGGTGCCTCGAAGGTGAACCCGATCACCGCGTTGCGCGGGGAGTAGATCTGCGCCTGGACGCAGTCACCGAAGGTATACTTGGCGGCTACAGACACGTATGAATTCCACACCAACAGAACAAGCGGAGTATCGGGGCGAGGCCCTGGCCGTGCGAGGCACGGTCGGCGGCCTCTTCATGGGGCTGGCCAACCTGGTTCCGGGGATCTCGGGCGGGACGATGCTGCTGGCCGTCGGGATTTACCCGCAGTTCATCAACGGCATCGCCGAAGTCTCGACGTTCACATTCAAGCCGAAGACGCTCCTGACGCTCGGGTGCATCGTCGGCGGGGCGCTCATCGCCGTGCTGGGGTTCGCCGGCATCGTCAGCAGCCTGGTGGTCGATCAGCGCTGGATGATGTACAGCCTGTTCATCGGCCTCACACTCGGCGGCGTCCCACTGCTCTGGTCGATGCTTCGCCAGGCCGACTCTGTGGTCGTTGTGACGGCGCTCATTGGCATCACCGTGATGGCGGCGATCGCGCTGGTCTCACCGGGCGGAGCAGCGCAGGGGGTTGAAGGCTCGCATCCGTATGCGATGTATTTTCTGGGCGGCCTCGCGGGTGCGTCCGCCATGGTGCTGCCCGGCATCTCGGGCGGGTATCTGCTGCTGATTCTCGGCCAGTACGTGACCATCCTGACGGCGATCAGCACGTTCAAGGATGGGCTGAGCGCGGGCAACATGGCCGTGATGTTCGACGCCATGCACGTGCTTGTGCCGTTTGGCATTGGCGTGGCGCTGGGTGTGGTCGGTGTGAGCAACCTCGTCAAAGTGCTGCTTGAGCGCTACGTGCGTGCCACGCTCGGGCTGTTGCTGGGGCTGCTGCTCGGCGCCGTCATCGGACTCTGGCCGTTCCAGCACGGCGTGCCGCCGGCTGAAGGCTCCATGTTCCGCGGCGACCGCGTCACCATCGTCGATGGGCAGCCGACCATGGCCACTACAGGGCGGGTGGTCGAGACGAAGGACTTCGAGACCGCGTTCTTCACGCCTACGCCGATTCAAATCGGCGGTGCGCTGGCGTTCATCCTGCTTGGCTTCGGCATCTCGATGGGCGTGGCGCACCTCGGATCCGGTGGGACGGCTGGCACACCTCATGGGCCAGCGGGGGACCGCCGGCAGACTACCGGATGACCAGCAATCGGTGATTCGCGGCGTGCAGGAACTGCACACCGCGCTCCATGACGATCGCGCTGTCTTCGATAGGGATGCGCAACTTCTTGCCGCCCCATTCTGCGATGGGCGAATAGGCGAAGTACTCGAACGAAAACATGTGCTGTCGATGCAGCGTGAACGTCTGCTGCAGCGGCTGCCACGTCGTCATCGAAGGACCGACGTCGTGACCGGCGTTGCCGACCGGGTGAAAGCCATAGACGACATCGGTCTCGTCGTCGGCGTTCGGTCGGTTGAACGCGATGACGCCGTACCCGGCCTTGGCGAGGGCCGCATCCATCACTGTCATGGTCTCCGCCGCCGTGCGGCCGGGAGACAACGCCGGCTTGAGTACGTCCCGCACGGCGATGGCTTTGTCGAAGGCGGCCTGGATGCTGGCCGGTGGACGGGTCTCACCAGGCTTCAGGACGTACGCAACTCGCTTCACGTCGGTGGCCATGTTCATCAGGACAACGCCCCAGTCGATCATGATCACGTCGCCTGGCTGCACGACATACGCGTTAGAGGTGGCGACGATGCCGTCCGGGCCGGTGACGTAGACCGAAGGCATGTCGAATGAGGAGCCGAGCCCGCGTTCAAGCAGGCGGTCCTGCAACCACCAGGCGGCCTCTTCAAGTGACGTCTTGCCGGGGGTGATGACTTCGTTGGAGAGGGCGCGTTCTGCAAGCTGGACGGCGATCCCGGCAGCTTCTCCGTACGCAACAATTTCGGCCGCGACGCGATGGGAGCGGAAGTCACTGACCAGTCGCTCGGCGCTGACCAGGCGGGTGCCGTACGTCTCTCCCAGGGTCGTGACGAGATGCGCGTGCATCGTGTGCGTCAGGCCGTCGGCGGTGCCCATCTCCTGCGACATGTTGACGCCGATGCGTTTCGGGTCACGCGCGCGGACGAATTGCGCCAGTTGGGAGGCGGGGCCGAAGATGTCGTAGGCGCCTGACTGTTCGAGCATGTAGCCCGAGGGACCCAGGGCGGCGCGTTCGACGCGGCCGGGCCCCCGCATGGTGAACACGTAGTAGCCGATGCCGGTGACATACCCGCGGCCCAGATCCTCCCAGAGCGGATCCGTGTGGTTCTCCTTCACGGCCACGATCCACATGTCGATGGCGTGGTCGTGCATCGCGTGTGGCAGGATCTGCTCGAACTTGTCGAGCCGGATCTGCCGCTGCAGTTCCCAGCGACGGCGCGCCTCCTGCGCGCTCAGCGACGGGACAGAGACGGCCAGCAGGGCGATCAAGGCCAGAACGGTGTGCAGGGATGTGCGAGGCATGGACGGCATTCTACCGGCGATTGGCCGCCGACCGGCAGCCCCGCGCGAGCGGCGGTGGTGCATAATGTCGCGCATGTCCTATCCTGCTCCCTCCCGCTTCGCGGCGTTGTGCGTCGCCCTGATCGCGGCGCTGCTGCTGGCGCAGCCGCGCGCCGCCACGCGTCCGCAGCGTCCGCTCGTCGATGAGGGGATGGTGCAGAAGCTGCGGACGGAAGGTCTCGAGCGCTCCCGGGTGATGGAGACCTTGTCGTATGTCACCGACGTGCTCGGGGCGAGACTGACCCTCAGCAACGACATGGCTCGCGCGCAGGAGTGGGCGCTCGACCACATGCGGTCACTCGACCTCGGCAATGTGGTGGCACAGCCGTTCATGGACTTCGGCATCCGCTGGGACAACGAATACACGTCGTTGCATCTGATGACGCCGGACTATCAACCGATGGTGGGATATCCCATCACGCATACGCCAGGGACGAACGGCAAACACCTGGCGCCGGTGGTGATTGGCGAGATTCGCTCGCGGGCGGATCTCGACCGTCTGCGAGGGACGCTGCGAGGCACGTTGGTATTGGCCACCGCACCGGCGGTCGTGAATCAGGAGGTGTATCGCCGCGGCGTACCGCGGTACACGGAAGCCGACTTGGCCCTGCTCGCGCAGCCGGCGCCGCCACCAGCCGCGCCGCCGACGACGCCGGCCACAGCGGCCGCGCCTCCGGCGAGTGCGCCGGCCAGGGCTCCGGCGACCGCGGTCGTGCGGCCCGAAGAGAAGATGGAGTTTTACAAATCCGAAGGCGTCATCGCCGTGTTCCAGTCGGAGAGTGGCTGGCCAGGGGCGGTGCGCGGCTTTGGCCGGCCAGGCACCAGGACCGACAACTGGGGCCGGGACGAGTCACTGGCGTCCCCGGCCATCGTCGCGATCACTCCTGAGCACTACAACCGGATGTATCGCCTGCGCGAGCGCGACGTTCCGGTGACGGTGGAGATTGAGATCCGCAATCGCATCGGCGAGACCCGGGAACACGCGCGAAATCTCTTTGGCGAGATCCCCGGGACCGATCTGAAGAACGAAGTGGTGATGATCGGCGCACACTTCGACACCTGGCACGCCAGCCCAAACGCCAGCGACAACAGTTCGGGTGTCGCCGTGGTTCTTGAGGCCATGCGTCTGCTGCGTGTGGCAGGGGCCACGCCCCGTCGGACGATTCGCGCGGCGCTCTGGGCCGGTGAGGAACAGGGGTTGCACGGATCACGTGAGTACGTGCTGCAGACGTTTGGAGATCCGGCCGCGACAGGCGGCGTCACTCCCGCCTACGAGCACTTCTCGGCGTACTTCAATCAGGATTACGGTCCCGGCCAGTACCGAGGCATTTACCTTCAGGGCAACGAGGCCGCGCGTGAGATGCTCACCGCGTGGACGCGGCCGTTTCACGACCTTGGCATGACCACCGTGTCTCCACGCGGCGTCGGCAGCACCGATCACATCTCGTTTGATCGTGTCGGCCTGCCGGGATTTCAGTTTCTGCAGGATCGCACGGGGGGCACCGGTGGCCACACCAATCTCGACTTCATCGAGACGATCCCTGCCGAGGACTTGAAGCGAAACGCGGTGATCATGGCGGCCTTTGCGTACCATGCCGCGATGGCCGACGCGCGAGTGCCCCGCAAGCCGGCCGGTCAGTAGGCCTGCATCGACAGGGGCTGGCTTGCTCCTACGCGCCGGCGACCACCGCCAGAATCTCCTGGCCGTACATGGCGCGTCGTGTGGGGCCGAAGTCAACGATTTCGGCCAGGTCGACGAGCGTGCGAGGTGGCCGACGCGCGAGGTCCCACAGCGTGGTGCGCGGCAGGATAACGTCCGATTCGACGCCGCGCGCCTGCGCCCGTGTCTTGCGCCACTGCTGCAACCGGTCATACCGATCCCGCACATCGTCGGGCTCCCGCTCCACGAGAGGCGGTGACGGGGGCGTTGCGCCACGGCCATCCTGGACGGCGCGGAGCAGCGCCCGGCCATGCCGGTGAATCTGGCCCGGGGTCATGGCGACGATGCCTTTCAAGTCATCAAGGGTCTGCGGGGTGCGCTGGGCGATGTCGAGCAGTGTGGGCTCGCCGATGACTTTGAAGGGCGGCTGATTCGTTCGCGCCGATTCTCCGTCACGATACGCGTACACCGCCTGGAGGACCGCCGCTTGCTGAGGCGTGAGCAGGCGGGCGCCCTTTACGCGCCAGAACGCTTGCGGGTCCGCCGCCAGATTCACCGCCGCTGGTTGCGTTCTGGCAACACGTTCGAAGTCTTCGAGCGCCTCCGGCCAGAGGCCGCCCTCGGTTAGCGCGGTGTACAGCCGATCGCGGAGCGACGGCAGGTAGTGGGTATCCAGCCGCGCGTAGTCGAGCATGTCGGTCCTCAACGGGCGTCGTCCCCAATCGGCGCGCTGATGGGTTTTGCTCAGGGTGACGTCGAACTCGGTCTTGAGTACTGCCGCCAGGCCCACGTGCGGCCAGCCTAGCGTGCGCGCGGCCGACATCGTGTCAAAGATGTTCGCGAACGTGAACTGGAAGTCGCGCCGCAGGCCCATCACGTCTCCTTCCGCCGCGTGAAAGATCTTCTCGTGTGCAGGACTCGCGAAGAAGGGGGCGAGTGCGTTCAGATCCGGAAGCGCAAGTGGATCGACGATGTAGTCGGTGGTGGCTGTGGAGAACTGCAGCAGACATACCCGCTCGCGATAAGCGTGGAGGCTGTTGGATTCCGTATCCACGGCAACGGTCGTGCTGGCCGCAAGGTCGGTCACCAGATTCGAGAGTGTCGCCGCATCAGCGACAAGTACGGGAGGGGGGAGCACTGACATTCGTCAGTAGTATGACTGATGGGATTCAGGTGCCGCAGAACGTGCGATAGGGAAGGTCCGGATCGCCCGGTGCGGTGAACGAGGGCACGTCGCGGTTGTGGTCGAATGGCGTCGCGAGCACGTCGAGCAGGCCGGTCATCACCGACAGATCACCGGTAGTTGTTGCCGCCTGAAGGGCCGCCTCCACCAAGTGGTTGCGAGGAATGACGGCCGGATTGGCACCGCGCATCAACGCGTGTACCTCGGTGTGCGACTGCGGCTGACGAGCTCGTCGCGCCGTCAGGCGCAGATGCCACGCGTCGAAGGCCGGATCGGCTCGATCGGGCAGGTTGCCCGCAGTCAGCGCGCGGAAGGTATTGGTGAAGTCGGCGGACTGCTGGTGCATCCACGTCAGCAGGTCCTCAACAAGCGGCAGGTCCTCGGGTTCGTGCGTGAAGAGGCCGAGTTTGGCTCGCATGCCGTCCAGCCAATGGCGGGCGAAGAGATCGTCGAAGCGGTCGAGCGAGGCTGTCGCACGAGTCACGGCCTGCTCGCTGTCGGGATCGAAGAGCGGCAGCATCGCTTCGGCCAGCCGCGCCAGATTCCACAACGCGATCGCCGGTTGATTGCCGTACGCATATCTGCCGCCAGCGTCGATGGAGCTGAACACGGTGTCTGGCCCGTACGCGTCCATGAACGCGCACGGTCCGTAGTCGATGGTCTCGCCCGACAGCGCCATGTTGTCGGTGTTCATCACGCCATGGATAAAGCCCACGAGCTGCCAGCGTGCGATGAGCGCCGCCTGTCGCTCGATGATCGCATCGAGCAGCATCAGGTGCGACTCGTCACCATCGGGGATGGTGGGGTAGTGCCGCTTCCGTGTGTAGTTCGACAGGGCCTCGAGCGCCGGCTGATCCTTGTGCACCGCCGCCCACTGCATCGTTCCCACTCGAATGTGGCTCGATGCCACGCGCGTGAGGATGGCGCCTGCCAGCGCGGATTCGCGGTACACCGGGTCACCCGTGGTCACGACGGCCAGGCTGCGGGTGGTCGGAATGCCCAGCGCGTACATGGCCTCGCTGATGATGTATTCCCGCAGCATCGGTCCAAGCGCGGCACGACCGTCTCCGCGTCGCGCGTACGGCGTGGGACCTGGGCCTTTTAACTGGATATCGAGCCGCTCCCCGGATGGTGTGACCTGCTCCCCAAGCAGAATCGCCCGCCCGTCTCCCAGAGCGGTGAAGTGGCCGAACTGGTGGCCCGCGTACGCCTGTGCGATGGGCCGTGCGCCTGGAGGCAACACATTGCCTGCAAAGATGTGCGCGCCGTCGCGACTGTTCAACTCGTCAGGATCGAGGCCCAGTTCCACCGCGAGTGGCGCGTTGAACACGACCATCTGCGGCTCCGCCACCGGCGTCGGCCGCACGTCGGAGAAAAACAGCGGCGGTAGCGCCGCATACGTGTGTTCGAGCCGCCAGCCTGCCATCTAGCCATCATAGCGGCCTGCCGACAGCTTCCCTTCAACTTCTGAGAGCGTCGGTAGGCTGAATGCGCGGAGCAATTAGACGGGCAAAAAGTTCCAGCAGATCAGTGTATCGGCGTCCTTGACGATGATTGAGTTGTGTGTGATGGCGGGATGCGCCCACAGCGCGGACTGCGTAATCTGATATCGGCGCACCTCTTCGAATTGTTGAGGGTTCGCTCGCGCGACGACCAGGTGGCCGTCCGTTGTTGAGGCAAGCAGCCACGCACGGCTGCCGAGCATCGAGGCGTTCTCACCCTCGCGACCCTGTGTGTTCCAGAGCGTCTTGCCGCTGGCAGCGTCCACCGCGACGAACTGGCCAAGACCCCGGTAGGTCAGACCATAGATCGTCCCGCCGATGAGCACCGGCGAACTCATAAACATCGGCGTCTGCGGATTGTTCCAGACTGCTTCGCCGCTCCACGTGCCCTCAGCGAGCGTCAGCCGGGTGGCGGTGAGCGGGTGGTCGAGTCCGGCGTTGATCAGCAGATCGTCAAAGATGACAGGTGTGAAGGCGTTCTGGTCGAAGTCGGTCGTGAACGACATCTGCCACAGCAACGTGCCCGTGGAAGGATCCAAGCCAACAAGGAGCTTCTGCGTCTGCGTGATCACCTGACGAACGCCGCTGATCGTCGCGATGATCGGCGACCCGTGGCCGGGTCCGTCGCCCGTCCACTGCCAGCGCGGCTTGCCGGTTGCCGCGTCCAATGACGTCAGCGCACCATCCTCAGACCCACCGAGATGGGCGATGACGTTGTGTCCATCAATGAGCGGCGACGTCGTTGTTCCGTAGTCAGGCAGCGCGGCGGGCGCCGGTATTCGCCAAAGAAGCGCGCCGCTCGCCAGATCGAAGGCCGACAGGATGCCGCTGATCCCAAGCGTGAAGACGCGGCCGCCGGCAATGGCCGGCGTGGACTTCGGGCCGGGACCGTGCGACCGTGCGGCGGGATTGACATCGAATGGCGCGGGATACTTCGCGCGCCAGATCTCCTTGCCGGATGCCAGATCGAGGGCGCGCACAACTTCTTCATCGCCCTCACGAGCGATCACCACGATCCGATTGCCGGCCACCACCGGCGAGGCATGCCCGATGCCGACCGGGACCTCCCAGCGTTTCGTCAGCGCGTCCGGCCACTGGTCGGGCAGGGCGGCGTCGACGGAACCATCGCGATTCGGCCCGCGCCACTGCGGCCAGTCGGTGCTGGTTTGGGCACCGGCTGCCGCCAGCGCGGTCAGTAGAACGAGCAAGGCCACCAGAGCGATTGCCGGCTTCACTCGTCTCGCTACTTCCGCTGCAACGGGATCTTCTGCGTACCCTGCGGCCCCTGTTGCTCCAGAACGGCACCGGCCACCCTTCCCTGACCGTCGAGTTCGAAGTCGAAGAAGGGGCCCCGTGGGTCTTGAAAGCGCGTCTCTGATCGGGGGATGAGGGCTGCCTCCGGGTTGTTGCCCGGTTTCACGATCAGCTTGTCCCCGTCGCGGCGGAAGATCGCCGTGAATCCTGACGCCGACGAGTACTCACCGACGTAGCGGTCAAGGATGGCCGCGGACAGCACCACCGTGGGTCCTTGAGGTGTCTGGGGCTTTGCCGGCCCCGGGGGTGGTGTCGGGGGCAAGGTATCCATGAGTTGCGCCATCCGCCTCCGCGTCGCCTCGTCCGGCAGACGGCCGATGCCGGCGCCGATGTTCTCGAGCATGTGCGCCGCATTGGTCGTCCCCGTACGGGCCATGACGACGGCCGGGTGACTGATGACGTACTTCAGGAAGAACTGCGCCCACGTCTTGGCGTCGAACTCGGCGGCCCACTCCGGCAGGGGAGTGCTGCTCGCGCGCTGGAACATGCGGCCGCGGTCAAAGGGAAAGTACGCCAGCACGCCGATCTTTCGCTCCTGGGCCAGGGGAAGAATCGTCTCCTCGATGCGTCGGTCGCCCAGGTTGTAGTCGGTGCCGATGATATCGATCTGCTCGCTGCGCATGGCCGACTCGAGGCTGCCGAATGGGGTCTGGGGCCCGTTGTCTGGGAAGGCGAGGTGATGCACGCCGATGTAGCGGATGCGTCCTTCCTTTTTCATCTCCCTCAGCATGGGGAGGTACGTCGGCATGTCGGTGTGGGAGCCCACCATGACCAGGTCGATTCTGGGCACCTTGAACGTCGCGAACTTCTCCTCGAGCGCTGCTTTCGTGGCGACGGGGTCGGGCTTCGGCGGCGGTGCTCCGGGCACGAAGGGGGGCATGAGGGTCAGGGGCGTTGACCAGATGAACTTGTCCTGAATCCCGAGCTCGGCCGCAGCCATGCGGGCGCCCTGCTCGCCCGCAGGCCCGCCGTGCAGTACGTCGACGACTTTGCCGCCATTGTCGAGCAGCGTCCTGAGGATTGCCTTGATCGAGGCGTCATCAGTGGGCCTGGCCCCGAAACTGATGATCGGGACCATCTCACCGGAGGACGGGATGGCCCGCTGCATGAGCGTTCCGCGCGTCTGTGCGAAGAGCAGTTCCGGGGTGAGCGCAAGCGCAGCGCCGGCGCCGAGGGTGATGCCAACAAACTCGCGGCGGTTAATCATGCCGCCCACCGTATCGTCGGCCTCTGCTTCCCAACAACAGGATTGGCCCCAACCGCGTGAGAACACGTACGAACAACGTCAGGCTGGTACGAACGGGCGCAGGGCGTAGGCCGCCCTACGGGCTCTTGCCCATGAGGGTGTGCAGGCTGCGGCGATAGCTGCGACCCGAGGTCAACTGTGTCCCGTCATGAAGCACCACCACGTACTCGCCATGGAAGAGTGCTTCGACGCTTTGGATCCGATCGATATTGACGATGGTGGAGCGGTGGATCCGGCAGAACGTCTCGGGATCCAGCGCGGACGCGATGTGGGTCAGGTTCTCGCGCAACAGGTGGGCTTTCCCACCGACGTGGAGACGAACGTAGTTGCGGTCGGCCTCGATCCAGTCAATGTGCTCCGTTCGAACAAAGATGCTGCGGTGGCCCGACGGCACAACCAGCCGCCGCAGGTAGCCATGATCGCCGCGCACGTTCTCGAGCAGCGCCTGCAGGCGACGGTCCAGATCGCCTTCCTGCTGCTGACGGATTCGCTCTCGCGCACGCTGCAGCGCCGCGCCGAAACGCTCGTCGTCAAATGGCTTCAGCAGGTAGTCCAGCGCATGAGCTTCGAAGGCGCGCAGGGCAAACTGGTCGTAGGCGGTCACGAAGATCACCGCCGGGACACGGCCACGGCCTATCGCCTGCAGCACGTCGAAGCCGTCGACTTCGGGCATCTGAATGTCGAGGAAGAGCAGATCCGGTGGTGACTCTTCGAAGGATTCGATCGCGTCCTTGCCGTTGGCGCATTCGGCGATGACGTCAACGTCTGATGCTTCTGCGAGCAGGTTGCGGATGCGTCGACGTGCCAGCGGCTCATCGTCAACGATCGCGGCGCGGATCGTCATGCGGACCCCTCACGTGTGTCTGCGAGTCGATAGGGAATACTGATGCGCACGAGCACCCCTCCGCTGGCTTGATTCTCGAGCTTGAAGCGATGCTCGGCGCCGTAGAGCTGTTCGAGCCTGGAGCGGATGTTGGTTAGCCCGACGCCCCTCCGGGTTCTGACCTCATTGTTCCGAACCATGCCCAGGCCATCGTCTTGTATTTCGAGGTGCAGGAACCGGTCGTCGGCGCTACGGGACGCGGAAACCTCGACCCTCCCCGGTTCGATGCGCGCCGCGATGCCATGACGGATCGCGTTCTCCATCAACGGCTGCAGGAGCAAATGGGGCACACGTGCATCCAGCGTCTCCGGAGGGATCGTCATCACGACCGTCAGTCGGTCTTCCAGGCGCGCTTGCTCGATCTCCAGGTAGGGTTCGAGAAAGGCGAGCTCCTCGCGCAGCGTCACTTCTTGAGTGTCTTCGTGCTCGAGGGTGGAGCGCAGGAGGTCGCCGAGGCGGGCGACCATTCGCCTGGCGGGTTGCGCATCAGCGGGGATGAGCGCCGAGATCGCATTCAGCGTGTTGAAAAGGAAGTGTGGTTGCAGTTGCATCTTGAGCGCCTGCAGTCGCGCCTCGGTGAGGCCCCTGGCCAACTGCGCCGCGGCCTGTTCGCGCTCGCGATAGCGCCGGTAGTAGAGCACAAGGTGTGCGATGCCGAGCAGCAGGGCATAAAAGAGGACGTTCTGGCTGGACGTGCCCCAGAACTGGAGATCGAAGGTGCGCACGCGGATCCAGGGCAGGTACCAGCCCAGCACGATCATGACGCCGGTGCGCGCCAGCGCGATGACGACGGCAGCGACAAGGTGTACCGCGATTCCCCGGAGCACCCGCCCGCGCTCGATCGGAAAGCGGCGGGCCAGCCAGAAAATGGCAAGGGTGGTGAACGCCCAGAGGCTGGCTTCCAGCAGCGCGGGCCGCAAGGCGATCACCCAGGGCATCTGGCGCCCGCCCAGCGACGACTGGATGTAGCTCTGGTGGGCCAGGAGCAATCCAAACACTGCCCATGCGGCGAAGATGAGCGCCGTCTCCATCCAGAGTCGGCGGTTCCGTTGTTCGACAACCATCACTCTACTTCGGCTTCAGGATGCAGACAGCATAGGGGCGGGTGGCGTCGTTGAGCGCTTTGAGGACCGCGGCGTGGTCGGCCGACGACACCACCTCCATCACCGTGGTGTCGAAGTGACGCGCATCCCGCGCGAGCAGAGCGAAGTCGGTCCACGACTTGACGGGGGCAGACTTGCCCGGGGTCAACGGATTCTTCATGGCGTATTTTCGACTACCGTGGCACCTGCGGCAAGCGGGGAATGCGGTCCGTCATCATCGCGGCCTGCCATGCGAAAGTCGCCATCACCACGGCTTGTTGTTTGAGTTCGTCCTCGCTCATGCGTTCCGGGAAGTCCGCGTTGGTGTGGCGTGTGCGCACGTCGTACGCCTCAAAATCCTTGATGGCATTAAATGCGGGCATGCCCGCCTGCACGAACGGCACGTGGTCGGTTGATCCGATCCCCTCCATGACGTTCATCGTCATGCCCAGGTCGCGCAGGGGTGCAAGCCAGCGATCGAAGAACATTTTCGCCGCTTCGTTTTTCTCCATGTAGAAGCCGAGTGTGCGTCCGCTGCCTGGATCGTCGTTCAGATACACCTGAAGCTTCGCCTGCGCTTCCGGCGTGGAGAGATGCTGCGCGATGTAGGCGCGAGCGCCAAGCAGCCCTTGTTCTTCACCGCTCCAGAGCGCCACTCTGATCGTCCGCCGCGGCGCTGCGCCGATCGCCCTGAGAATGCGCACGGCCTCCATGACCGCGACCACGCCATCGCCGTTATCGGTGGCGCCGTTGGCGGCGTGCCAGGAGTCGAGGTGCGCGCCGATGAGCACGTATTCGTCGCGAATGGCCGGATCGGTGCCGACGATCTCCGCAATCACGTTGTAGCTGTTGCGGTCAGTGTCGTGATGACGTGTGCGCGATTCGACCGTCATCGATACCGGCTGCCCGGCCGCGGCGAGGCGCGCCATCATGTTGTACTGCTCGGTGCCGATGACGATCGTGGGCACGGCATCACGAGGGGTGTTCCGGTTGCCGAGCACACCGACTGTGCCGTCGGTGTAGGTGCTCGGTCGAATCGCCACGCCGGCACCAAATTGCCGCAGAAGCGATGCGAGCGTGGCGCCCGGGATCGGTGGGCGCGCCTGGGGGAGGGACGGGTTACCGGTGGCTGTCGGCGTGTCGGTGAGGCCTGGCTGCGGGCGGTCGCGGTCGATAAAGGTGGTGACGGGCGGATGGGTGAGGACGATGGCGCCTTTGAGCGCCTCTCCCATGGCGGTGATTTGCTCCGACGTCTTGTCGCCAAGGTAGACGACGCGTCCGGTGAGCGCGCCGGCCGTGGAGCGTGTCCACGCCTCCGGATACGCGATCAGCGGAAAATAACGCGGCTCGGTCATGGCCGCGGATACATGGAGCAGTTCCCACCCGGCTCCGAACTCGAACGGTTCGAGCCGCGCACTCGTGAGGCCCCATTCCGCGAATCGGTCACGGGCCCAGTTCGCGGAAAGCACGTGGGCGGGTGCCCCGGTCAGGCGGGCACCGAAGCCGTCGGTCAGGGTGAGAAAGAGCGATTGGGCCGTCGAGCGCTCCAGGCCTTCGGCGCGGATCCGCGCCAGCGTGTCATCGGCGTTGCTCTGCCGGGCCATCGTCGCCATAGGCGCCAATGCCAAACCTGCGGCGACAACGAACAGTGTTCGGGACCACTTCATCTACTTCACTCCCGCGTCATTAACGACCCAGCCGTCGTCTGATCGGCCGAAGCGTGCGATGGCTTCCTGCGGCGCTGGGGGCGTGTAGCCGACCACTTCGGCCATCGGCGTCGGCTTCCACTGCCAGGTGTATGTCACAGCCGAGATCCCGCCGCGCTCGGTCCGAATGTCGGTCACGTCCACCACCTCACGCGTGGCGACGTCGACGGGCGTGTCAAACTCGACGCCCGCGGCCATGCCTTTCGGCGTCAGCGTGGTGCGCACCACCGCGAGTCGCACCTGACCACTCGTATAGCCGCTCTGCTTGGACTGTGCGTGCACCGCGTCACACGACGGATCCGGCGAGCGCCCGGCAGGATCGAACCGGAACTCCGAGAGTTCGACGCGGACGACGCCTGCTCTCGTCGCGTCGAAGAGCGGCCCCTTGTCCCTCAGGTTCTGAAACATCTCCACGAAGTCCACCTGGCCCAGGTTCGCGAAGGAAAAATCCGGATTCGCCGTCATGCAGTACGTCGACGCCGGCAGCGTCCTGGTGAGGGTCGACTCGATGGCCGTGGATAACGCCGCGGCGGCTTCTGGTTTCGTCGGGACGCTCGCGCCGCACGCGACCACCATCAGCGACGTCGCGGTGAGCATGAAGAGCGGTGAGTATCGTCGTGTCATGGGTTCCCCCTCGGTTGGAGGCCATTGTAATAGTCTTCCCGCTCCCGGAGGTGCGCCGCGATTCGTAACGGCGTATCCTTCCTTAAGGGTGATCCACTGATGCTGAAAGAGCTGGACCGGATAGTGCTGACCGCGCCGCTGGCGTCGGAGGGGCTCGAGCGTGGAGACGTTGGGACGATAGTTCTCGTCTACCGCGATGGCGAGGCATTTGAGGTCGAGTTCATGACGCTCGACGGGGAAACGGCTGTGGTGGCTACAGTCGAGGCTGCCCATGTGCGACCCGTCGGGCTGCGAGAGATCGTCCACGCCCGCCAGCTCGCCGCACGCTAAAGGAAAAAAGGGCCCGGCAGCCGAAGCCACCGGGCCCTCCGTATTCCGAACTGCGGACCGCGGACTGCGGACCGAGGACGGTTTAGTACATCCCACCCATGCCGCCACCGGGGCCGCCGCCCGCGGGGGCTTCGGACTTCGGTTCCGGAATGTCGGCCACCATCGCTTCGGTGGTCAGCAGCAGCGCCGCGATGGACGCCGCGTTCTGCAGCGCGTTACGCACGACCTTCGTCGGGTCGATGACGCCGGCCTTGACCAGGTCCTCGTACACGTCGGTCGCGGCGTTGTAGCCGTCGTTGGTGTTCTTGCTCTCACGCACCCGCTGGATGACGATCGAGCCTTCGACGCCGGCGTTGTTCGCGATCCAGCGCATCGGCGCCTCAATCGCGCGACGGACGATGTCCGCGCCGACCTTCTGGTCACCGTCGAGCTTCAGGCCGTCGAGCACCTTCGCGCTCTTGAGCAACGCCACGCCGCCGCCGGGAACGATTCCCTCTTCCACGGCCGCCTTGGTCGCGTGCATCGCGTCTTCGACGCGCGCCTTCTTTTCCTTCATCTCGGTCTCGGTGGCCGCGCCCACCTTGATGACCGCGACGCCGCCGACGAGTTTCGCCAGACGTTCCTGGAGCTTCTCGCGGTCGTAGTCCGAGGACGTTTCCTCAACCTGCGTGCGGAGCTGCTTCACGCGACCTTCGATGGCACCCTGCGTGCCGTCGCCTTCAACGATGGTCGTGTTGTCCTTGTCGATCGTGACCTTCTTCGCCTTGCCGAGGTCTTCGATCTTGATGTTCTCGAGCTTGATGCCGAGGTCTTCCGTGATCGCACGGCCACCCGTGAGAATCGCGATGTCCTCGAGCATGGCCTTGCGACGATCACCAAAGCCCGGCGCCTTGACGGCCGCAACCTGGAGCGTGCCACGCAGCTTGTTGACCACGAGGGTCGCTAGCGCTTCGCCGTCCACGTCTTCCGCAATGATCACGAGCGGACGCCCGCCACGTGCGACCTGCTCCAGGAGGGGCAGGAGGTCCTTCATCGACGAGATCTTCTTCTCGTGGATGAGGATGACCGGGTTCTCGAGCACGGCTTCCATGCGCTCGGAGTCCGTCACGAAGTAGGGCGAGAGGTAGCCGCGGTCAAACTGCATGCCCTCAACCACGTCGAGCGAGGTCTCCATCGACTTCGCCTCTTCAACCGTGATGACGCCGTCCTTGCCGACCTTCTCCATCGCCTGGGCGATGATCGTGCCGATCGTGTCGTCGCTGTTCGCGGAGATCGTGCCGACCTGGCCGATCATGTTGCCGCTCACGGGCTTGGACATCTTCTTGAGCTCACCAACGATGGCTTCCACGGCCTTCTCGATGCCGCGCTTGAGTTCCATCGGGTTCGCACCCGCGACCACCATCTTGATGCCTTCGCGGAAAATCGCCTGCGCCAGCACCGTCGCCGTCGTCGTGCCGTCACCGGCCGTGTCAGACGTCTTGCTCGCCACTTCACGCACCATCTGGGCGCCCATGTTCTCGAGCGGGTCCTTCAGGTCGATTTCCTTGGCCACCGTCACACCGTCCTTGGTGATGGTGGGGGAGCCGAACTTTTTGTCGATGACGACGTTGCGGCCCTTGGGACCGAGGGTGACCTTGACCGCGTCGGCCAGGCCGTTGACGCCACGCAGGATCGCCTGTCGGGCCTCTTCACCGTAAATAATCTGTTTTGCCATGTGTGCTGATTCTCCTCGTCCCGACTACTTCTTCTTGCCTTCGACCACGGCGAGAATTTCTTCCTCGCGCATGATCAGATACTCTTCGCCGTCAACCTTGATCTCCTGGCCGGCATATTTGCCGAACAGCACCGTGTCACCGGCCTTGACGTCGAGCGGCGTAACCTTGCCGTCTTTTTCGATCTTGCCCTTGCCAACGGCAACAACTTTGCCGTGCTGGGGCTTTTCCTTGGCGCTGTCGGGGATGATGATGCTGCCCGCGCGCTGTTCACCTTCGTCAATACGCTGAAGGATGACGCGGTCGTGAAGGGGTCTGACGTTCATGTGTGCTCTCTCCGTGGACTATGAAAAACGGTCTGTGTGAATGGCTGTGTGCTGGCACTCAGTTGCTCTGACTGTTAGCACTCAGCCTGACCGACTGCTAATTGTAGGCGAGGGGCGCGGCGGCGGTCAAGGGCGCCGCGCTCAGTCCGCAGTCCGCGGTCCCCGGTCCGCCGTCCCAGGTGACACCCGCCAGCGCGGCGTGGTGCCGGCTGCGGCCGACTAGGAACGAGGCGAATCGATTGCATGAAACCTGCGCCGGAGTCGAAAACCACAAGCGTGGGGATGGGGGCCCCCACGCGTTCTGACGCCAAGACAAGCCGGCGGAGGCGCAGGTTTCGAGCCTCGATCCTCGGAGGCCGCAGCCGGCACCACGCCGTGATGGCGGCGCCAAGACTGGGTGCAGGGCGACAGTCCGCAGTCCGCGGTCCGCCGGACTACCCTGCGCGTTTGATGCGGTAAGTGGAGATCTTGCGCGAGAGGGTATTGCGGTGCAGGCCGGTGATTTTGGCGGCTTTGCAGACGTTGCCGTTGGTCTTGGCCAGGGCGCGGGCGATGAAGAGGCGCTCGAACTCGCGCTGGGCGTCTTCAAACAGGATGCCGCGGTCGAGGAGTTGCTGCACGAGCGTGTCGAGATCGTCTTTGATCACGCTACGTCCAGTTCGTGCCCGGTGATGACCCGGTAGGCTTCCAGATACTTGGCGCGGGTCTTCATGACGACATCCTCGGGCAGCGAAGGAACCGGCGGCTGCTTGTTCCAGCCGACCTCCTCGAGGTAGTCGCGCACAAACTGTTTGTCGAAACTGGGCTGGCTGCGGCCGGGCCCGTACTGATCTTTCGGCCAGAAACGCGACGAATCCGGCGTGAGCACTTCGTCGATGAGCACGAGTTCGTTGCCCTTGGTTTCGTCGATGCCGAATTCAAACTTGGTGTCGGCGATGATGATGCCGCACGTTTCAGCATGCGCCACGCCACGCGCATAAATTTCAAGCGTCAAGGTCTTGAGGCGCTGAATCAGTTCCTCGCCCACAATCTTGCCGGCCTCGGCTTCGCTGATGTTTTCGTCGTGACCCGATTCGGCCTTTGTTGCCGGCGTAAAGATCGGCTGTGGCAGCCGATCCGAGTCGCGCAGGCCGGCAGGCAGCGGAATGCCGCACACCGCACCGGTCTTGTTGTAATCCTTGAGGCCCGAACCCGACAGAAATCCGCGGGCCACACATTCGACCTGCAGCGGGTTGGTCTTGCGCACCAGCATCGACCGGCCGCGCAACACATCACGATGTGCCTGCGCCTCGGCAGGGAAGTCGTCCACATTCACCGAGATCAGGTGATGCGGCACCAGGTCGGCCAGTTTGGCAAACCAGAACGCCGACAACTGCGTGAGGACCTTGCCCTTGTCGGGAATGCCCGAGCCGAGCACGTAGTCAAACGCCGAGATGCGGTCGGTCGCGACGATCAGCAGCGTGTCGCCGAGATCGTACACGTCACGCACTTTGCCGCGACGCTGCAACGTGAGACCAGAGAGATGTGTTTCGAGTACGAGTGAAGACATGACGTGACGGAACGAGAAGATTAGAACCGGAGCGCAACCTCCGTCAAGATCAAAACACCGTGTCGCACAAAATAATTATTTGCGGATCACGATTTCGCCGCGCGTGTTGCGTACGGTGACGCGCGCACCACTACCGGTGCCGAACGTGTGCACGAGTGAGGAATTATTACCGTCGATGACTGGCGTCAGATTCACGTCGGCTGCCTGAATTCGCCCGTCCGTGCTGCCGGCGTCCAGCATCACGCGCGCCGACGCTTTGATAATGACCCGCGCCGTCTGGTCCGTCGTCACGATCGTGACGGGCACAGCGCCCGTCAGTGTCACCTCCACCTCGGTGCGGCGCATGTCCACGCGGCTTTCAGCCAACGGCGCCTCGAGCGTGACACGACCGTCGTTGCCACGCACGATCACCTCGCCGCGATGGTTGGTCAGCCTGAGCGTGGCGCGCAACGAGTCGATTTCTGTCGCACCGCCGGAATTCAGGATGTCGCACTCGCCATCACGCACATCCAGCGTGATCGGCCCGGTCACATTTTCGAATTTGCTGCGCAAACGCGTGAGGCGCATCTTGACGATACCGGCATTGGTCACCGTGACGGCGCCATCCTGGTGCGACCCATTCACGGCGCCGGTGATGTTGGAGAGTGTCACTGCGCCACGCGCCGCTTCGATGTGGGCGCCGGCAATGTCGGTCATCGTCACGCCGTTGGCATTCTCGACGCGGACGTTCATCGACGATGGCACCTTGATGACCAGGGCGGTCTCCTGGGTCCCTTCTTCGGGATAATCCACCCGCAACACCAGCGAATCCGCCACGTCGTCGCGCTCAAGGACTGTGCGCTCGGCATAGGCCTTCGCCGTTTCATCGTCTGGCCCGGTGGACGTGACCGTGTAGGTGTATTCGATGTCTGTTCGGTCTTCACCGATGACGCTGACCGCGCGGCCAATCCGCTGAATGCGAACTTCGCGGTGGGCCGCCTCAAGCGGAATGGTGACTGTCTGGGTCAGCTCAGCGCGGCCCGGATTGCCGCGCATGTCGCGCCGCACTTCGCCGAACCAGTTGGCAAACGAGAATGACGACTCACCGGTGGGCGGCGGGGCCGTGAACTGATACACAACGACCCCGATGACGATGAACCCGGCGAGGATGAAAACTTCCCGTTTTCCCATGTAATTACCACCAATTCTAGCCTTATAGTACCGAGGCTCTTTCCCGTATGTCGTCCACCACCTCAACGAAGAAGTTTCCCTGGTCCGGCCTGGTCATCGCCGCGTTGACGGCGGTGCTCATGTGGTGGTTCCTGAAGGACCTGGACTGGGCCGAATTCGGGCGTGCATTTGCCAACGCGAATCCGTGGCTGCTGGCTGTGGCCGTGGTGACAACCATCCAGACGTATGTGATTCGGGCGTGGCGGTGGCAACTGTTGCTGGCCCCGATAGGCACCGTGCGGTTTGGCCCGGCGTTTCGCACCACCATCATCGGCTTCACGGCCACGTTTCTGCTTCCGGCCCGCATCGGCGAGGTGCTGCGCCCGTACCTGCTCGCCAAGGAAGAACGGCTGAGTGTGTCGGCCACGTTCGCCACCATCATTGTTGAACGGGTGTTGGACCTGACGGCCGTGTTGCTGCTGTTCGCGGCCGCGTTGCCGTTTTTGGGCGTCGACGTGGGCACTGAAACCCGATTGGCGGGGGTGAGTGCGGCGGTTGCGGCCCTGGCCGCCCTGGGCATACTCTTTGCCTGTGCCGGGCATCCCGAGCGGCTTGGCCTGCTGGTGGACCGTCTGACGCGGTGGTTGCCGACCAAGGTGGCGGCGGCGGTCGGTGAATTTGCCCGGAAGTTTGCGGAAGGCCTCGGCGTGATGCGCGATCCGATTGCGCTGATCAAGACACTCGCCTGGTCTTTGCTGTTGTGGGTGTCGATTTGTCTCGGCATCTGGCTGGTGACCCTGGCGTTTGGTTTGACGATGGCGTTTGCCGGGTCGTTCCTTGTGGTGATGTATCTGGTGGTCGGCGTGGCAGTGCCCACCCCCGGCGGCGCGGGAGGGTTTCACGTGGCGTATCAGTTTGCGGTGATGACCTATTTCGGCGCCGGGGCTGATGCGGCGGCTGCCGCCGCCATTGTGTTGCACCTGGTGTCGTTTGTGCCGGTGGCGATTCTCGGATTTGTGTTCATGGCGCAGTCCGGGCTGACGCTCGGCGGGCTGAAGCGCATGAGCACCAAGGAGACAGACGCGCAGTGAAGTGTCCCTATTGCACACACCTCGGCGACAAGGTGGTCGATTCCCGCGAAAGCAAGGAGGGCGATGTCATTCGGCGTCGCCGCGAATGCCTGGAGTGCGGCCGTCGGTTCACCTCGTACGAACGGATCGACGAAATTCCGTACATGGTGGTGAAGAAGGATGGCCGGCGGGAGCGTTTCGAGCGGCAGAAGCTGGTCGCGGGATTGCTCAAAGCGTGCGAAAAGCGACCGGTGCGTGTGTCGGCGCTTGATGATGTGGCGGATGCCGTGGAATCAGCGCTGCAGGACAAGTCTGAACGTGAGATGAGTACCGAAGAAATTGGGGCCCATGTGATGGAGGCCCTGCGGCAGCTCGACAAGGTGGCGTACGTGCGATTCGCGTCGGTGTATCGCAACTTCCGCGACATTGACGAGTTCAAACACGAACTGAACGATCTGTTTAAATCCTGATGCGCCGTATTCCTTGTCTGTGGATGCTTGTGGCCGTGATGCTGGTGTCAGTGACGCTGCTGGCGTCGCCTGTACGGATCACCCCTGTGTTGTCTGATGACAAGGTCATGGCCACGTTTGCCGCTCCTGAAGTGTTTTCCGAGGCGGCGCATGAAGCGGTGCAGAGCGGCATGGTGGTGACGTTCAGCTTCACGGCCGAGTTGCGCCGGACGGTCACGCTCTGGTTCGATCGCACGCTGGCGGTGGCTGAGCTCGCGTCCACCGTGAAATTTGACACGTTGACTGGCGCGTATCAGGTGTCGAAACTGCGTGACGGCAAGGTGCACTGGTCGCAGCAGACGCAGAAGGTGGAGGAGATGCGCAGCTGGATGACCCAGTTTGAACGGGTCACGCTCGACGACATCGACGCCGTGCGCGGCTCCGGCGAGTACTACATTCGTGTGGTGGCGCGCGACAGTCTGCCGCGCGGTTTCTCCCCCTGGCCGTTCGGCCGGTCGTCGGTGTCTGGTCGCGTGGAGTTGTCCGCAGGCCGCTGATGCTGCTCGACGCGCCGCCTCCGCCCCCTGCGCCGCCCGTGCGCCGGCGTACGCTGGACAACCCCCGGGCGCTCGTCGGACTCGCGCTGTTGCTGGTGGCCGTGCTGGTGGCGGTGCTTTGGGTGCCTGGTCGCATCAGCCGCATGGAGGAGATGGTTGTCAACGAGGGCGTGTTCTACGCCCTGGCGGCCGTGGCCCTCTCGACACTGCTGGCGCTGCTGTTTGTCCTTGGCCGCAACATTATCAAACTGTGGGTGGAGCGTCGGCGCGGCGCCCCGTTCGCGCGCTTTCGCGCCAAACTCGTGGCCGCCCTGCTCGCCATGACGATTGTGCCGGCGTCACTGGTGCTGATCATCGGCAGCGAGTTTCTGCGCAGCAGTGCAGACCGCTGGTTCAGCGTACCGGTGGACGAGGCGCTGGACTCCGCGTCCACGATCGCGGCGCAGTACTACCGCGAGCGCCAGGATTCGGTGATCCTCCGGGCCAATCGCCTCTCCACGGTCATTCCCCCGGATCTGATCGACACGGGCGACGTGGCCGGGCTGTCGGCACTGGTGCGCGGTGAGTTGGCCACGATGCGTGACGGACTGGTGGAGGTATACCAGACCGTGCCGACGGCCACCGGGGAGCGTGACGCGACGTTTCTGTTGGCCCAGCAGGTCGGCTCGCCACCTCCGGATGCGGTGCGGGCGTCGGCTGACCGCCTGGCGGCACGTGTGGCGGCAAGCGGGGACGCTGACACCACCGAGGATGCGGTGCCCAGTGGCGGCACCCTGATTCGCGCCGGTGCACCGGTCCGCACCGTGGACAACGCGGTGGTGGGCGTTGTGGTGGTGTCGCTGCACGTCTCCGAGGCGATGACCGCCGATGCGCGCCGGGCGACCAACGCCTACAACCAGTGGCGCCAGCTCCGCATGATGAGCGGCCCGCTGCAGGGTTTTTATCTGTACGTTTTCCTGACCATCACGCTGTTGATTCTCACCAGCGCCACGTGGTTCGGCTTCTACATCGCCAAACGCATCACCAGGCCGGTGCAGATGCTGGCCGAAGGAGCACGAGCGATCGGCGCGGGTCGCCTCGACATGCGTCTCGAACCCGAGACCAGTGACGAACTGGGCTCGCTGGTGGAATCGTTCAACACCATGGCGGCCGAACTGGGCTCGAGCCAGGAGCGACTTGAGCAGTCGCGTCAGGCGCTCTCGGCCAAAAACGTCGAGATCGAAACGCGGCGTCGCTACATCGAGACGGTGCTCGAGCGGGTGGCCACAGGCGTCATCTCTGTGGACGCGACAGGCCGCATCTCGACAATCAACGGTGCCGCCATGCGGTTGCTCGGCCTGGATACCGACGTGGTGGGGCAATTGGCGCAGGCTGTGTTGTCACGTGATGACCTGCAGGTCTTGTGGCCGCTGTTGATGCCCGGTGGAAGCCGGGCCGGCATTGAGGAGATCACCATCAGTGGTCCCGAGGGCGAATTACATCTGGCCGCGGCGGCCACCGCCCTGCTCGGCGCTGACGGGGTGGACGCCGGCGCGGTGCTGGTGCTCGACGATGTGACGCCGTTGATCCGGACGCAACGAGTGGCGGCATGGCGCGATGTGGCGCGACGACTCGCGCACGAAATCAAAAATCCGCTCACGCCGATTCAGCTCAGCGCCGAACGGCTCCGGCGCAACTTTGCGTCGGGACCTCCCAATGCGAAAGCGCTGGTGGAGGAGTGCACAGGCGCGATCATCACCGAGGTGGACGCCCTCAAGGGACTGGTGGACGAGTTTGCGCAGTTTGCACGACTGCGCGGTCCGAGGATGGCGCCTGCGGACCTGAGTGCCATCATCAAAGACACCCTCGCGCTGTATGTCGGTGTGTTGCAGCAGGGCACACTGCGCATCGTGCCGCAGCTGGCGACGGGGCTGCCACTGGTACGTGTGGACGTGGAACAGATGCGGCAGGTCATCATCAATTTGATCGACAACGCCATGGAAGCGCTCGGTGGGCCGTCCGGACCTGCGCGTCCCGACGGCACCGCGCCAACCATTGTGGTGGCCGCCCATGCGGATCCTGCGGGGCCATCCGTCGTGCTGACGGTGACCGATAACGGCCCAGGTGTGCCCGTCGCTGAACGCGACAAACTCTTCATGCCGTACTATTCAACCAAGGGCCGGGGCAGCGGGCTGGGACTGGCGATCGTGCAGCGCATCATCGCCGAACATGGAGGCAGCATCGACGTGGGCGACGCCATCCCTTCAGGGGCGGTGGTCACCGTGGTGCTGCCGGCTGAATAGGTAGAGCGGAATAGGCGGAAGCGACATTTAATGGCCACGATTCTCATCGTTGACGACGAAGCGGGTGTGCGCTCCTCGCTGGCCGGCGTCCTGCGCGACGAAGGCTACCAGGTCGACACGGTGGACAGCGGCGAAGCCTGCCTCGAGCAGGTGCGTCGCAAGGCCTACGACGTGTTGCTGCTCGATATCTGGCTGCCCGGCATGGACGGGCTCGACACCCTTGAAGAACTCCGTGCCCGCGGATTGGAAGCCGAGGTGGTGATGATTTCCGGGCACGGCAGCATTGAAAATGCCGTGCGGGCCACCAAACTCGGTGCGTTTGACTTCGTCGAAAAGCCGCTGTCACTCGACAAAACCGTCCTGGTCGTGCGCAACGCGATTCGGCAGCATCAACTCGAGGCCGAGAACCGCGCGTTACGGGCGCGGGTGGACCGACGCTTTGTGATGATCGGCGAGAGCTCGGTCATCGGCCGCCTGAAGGAACAGATTGCGATGGCGGCGCCCACCAACGGCCGCGTGCTGATTTCTGGGGAGAACGGCACGGGCAAGGAACTGGTGGCGCGGCATATCCATCTGTTGAGCCAGCGGCGCGACGGGCCGTTCATCGAGGTCAACTGCGCGGCGATTCCCGAAGAGCTGATTGAATCCGAGTTGTTTGGCCATGCCCGGGGCGCGTTCACCGGGGCCGTGGCGGATCGGCGCGGCAAGTTCGAGCTGGCACACGGCGGCACGTTGTTTCTCGACGAAATCGGCGACATGAGCCTCAAGACGCAGGCCAAGGTCTTGCGGGCCCTGCAGGAGCAGGTCGTCGAACCGGTGGGCGGGCAGCAGAGTGTGCGTGTGGACGTGCGCGTGATCGCGGCCACCAACAAGGACTTGCTCGAGGAGATTCGCGGTCATCGTTTTCGCGAGGACCTGTTCTTCCGCCTCAATGTCATCCCGATCCACGTGCCCGCCCTGCGCGATCGGCACCACGACGTGGTCGTGCTGGCCAGACACTTCGTCAGCGAGGTGGCGCGCGAGTACGGGCGTCGGCTGAAACGTCTGACGGTCGACGCCGAGGCCGTATTGTGCAGCTTCCGCTGGCCCGGCAACGTGCGCGAACTGCGCAACGTGATCGAACGCGTGATGATCATGGTGCCCGGCGAGACCATCTCGGCGACCGACCTGGCGTTTCTTGGTGTGTCGGCGCCCGCGCACCTGCATGCCGCTGTGTCCGGGGACGAGCCGCCCATCCTGCAGCCGCTTTATACGGCGCGTGACGACTGGGAGCGTGACTACATCAAAGCCGCGCTCGCCGCCTGTGAGGGCAACATCTCACGCACCGCTGATGTGCTCGGTGTGGAACGCTCGAACCTCTATCGCAAGATGAAGGGCCTGGGGATGGGCACCGACAAAATGTGAATTCACTTGTTCATGGCGTGTTCGAGCACCTGCGCGTCGGTGAACCCTTCGACTTGCAGATACCAGGCCGCAGAGTGGGTGAGCGCGGCTGATGGCACGAGGCCGATGATCTCGCTTTCGAGCACCGACACGCCGTACCGCTCGGCTTCGCGCTTGACCATCTCGAACACCCGATACAGCGGCGTCTTCTCGAAGTTCGTCAGGTTCATCGAGACCTGCACGATGCCTCGGTCTTCCAGCGCCAGTCCCATCGCTTTGACGTAGCGGAAACCGCCGGTGCTGTGGCGCACGGCGGAGGCGATTTTTTTGGCCACATCAAGCCGGTTGGTGGCCAGGTTGATGTTGTAGGCGATGAGGGGCATCCGGGCCCCCATCACGGTGGCACCGGCTGACACGTGCGGAGTGGCCGGGCCAAAGTCGGGGGCCCACTCGGGCTTCTGCATCTTGGCAGCGAGGCCTTCGAATTCACCGCGGCGAACATCCTCGAGGTTCCGGCGGGCCGGTGACGTGGCGGCCTCTTCATACAGATAAATCGGCAGCCCGTGCAGGGCCGCCACTTCCGCTGCGACCTCGCGCGCCAGCGCCACGCAGTCGGCCATCGTCGCCCCCTCAATGGGGACGAACGGCACCACGTCCACAGCGCCCAGGCGGGGGTGTTCGCCTTTATGGTGTCGCAGGTCGATCGCGCCGAGCGCCTCGGCAAAAAGCGCCAGCGTCGCGGCTTTCACCGTCTCCGGTGTCCCGGCAAAACTGTAGACGGTGCGGTGATGGGTGCCATCCGGCTTCACATCGAGCAACTTGGCGCCTGTCGCCCGAATGGCGTCTGCACACCGGTTCAGCACCTCTTCCCGGCGCCCCTCACTGATATTTGCAATACATTCGACGATGGCCATCCCCGGATTATTCCACACGGCACAGGGGGGGCTTGTACTTCGTTGCGCGACTTGTTATGCTCCGCGACATTGATGGCCGAGACCCCGAGACCCGCGCCGCCCGCTGAGCACCCCACTGGAGGGGATCCTCGCGTTGACGGTCTGCTCATCGAGGGGCTCGAACGATATTTTGACGGACGCTACGAGGATGCGATCCACCTCTGGACGCGGGTCTTGTTCCTCGATCGACACCAGGCCAGCGCACGGGCCTACATTGAGCGCGCCCGAGGGGCCATTGCCGAACGCCAGCGCCGCTCGGACGAAACGCTGCAGACGGTGGGCGAACTGCTCGACGCGGGTCGCGCCGGGGAAGCCCGCACCCGACTGACCCAGGTCATCACCACCACGGGCGACGATGAACGCACGGCCGCGCTTCGCTTGCGCCTGGAGCGGCTCGAGCGCGTGATGGGTGGTGCACCACGAATTCATGCGGTGCCCGCCCCCTCCACCGACTGGTGGCGGCATGGTCGCACCCTCGCCAACTACCGCATCCGTCGTCGTGACCTGACCGCTGCTGTGGTGGTTGTGGTCGCCGTCGTTGTGCTGAGCAGTCCGGCCCTGCGCACGCGATTGGGCTTGCAGTCGGTGCAGCAGGGGCCTGTGCTTGCCCCGACGCCAGTTACCGTGCCGGTGCTGTCAGGCGCGGAAGTCGCCTTGATTCGGGCGCGTGCCCTGTATGTGCGCGGACGACTGGCAGAAGCGCTGGTCGCACTTGATCGCGTTGGGGCTGAACAGGCCGAGCGCACTGAAGCCGATACGTTACGGGTGGAGATTCAACGCGTGTTGTTGGCCGCCACAACCTCCGGGGGAACACGATGAGATGCACCAAGTGCCACTACCTGAGCTTTGAGCCCGAACCACGCTGCAAGAACTGCGGCCACGACTTGTCGATCGATGAAATGGAACTCGATCTGGCGCCGGCCGAGCGCGACGTGCTGGCGGACTTCGACCTGGACCTCTCTCATGGCCGCCATGACGGAGCCGGTCGGGTCGGCACGGAGGATGGGGGCAGTTGGCGACGCGACAGCGGTGGCGGAGTCGCCACCATGACCCCACCGGCCATGCCGAAACCGGCCGTGAAAGTTGCGCCTCCTGCCGCACGGGCGGCGGCACCGATGACCGCACCGATCATGACCACGGAACTGCCGCTGTTTGTGCGCGACATGGCCGATGACGAAGAAGACCTCACTCCGCTGGTGAAAGTACCGGCGCGGCCAAGGCCACCTCTCGCGGTGCGGAAGGCGACGCCGGATCCGGCGAAGCTGCGCGCGCGGTACGCCCCGGTGGCGCATGAACGGGATTTGCTCGACAGTGCGGAGGACGTCACGGACGCGCCCGTCGCTCCGACGGGGATGCACCGGGAGCCGGTGCTGTATCCGACAGAAGAGCCTGCGGCGTTTGCGCCGTACAGCGCCGCGACCGTGTCGATGGGGGCCCGCGTCGGGGCTGCTGTGATCGATCTGGCCGTGTTGGGTAGTGTGGCGGCGGTGACGATCGCGTTTACGCTGCGAGTGGTGGAGCTGCCGTTCGCGCAGGTGGCCACGCTGCCGATTCTGCCGTTACTCGCCTTTTTTGCGCTTGTGGGCATCGGCTACGAAATCATGTTCACGGCCGCCAACGGGCAGACGATTGGCAAGATGTTGATGGGGCTGCGCGTGGTGTCGGATGAGGACGAGGATCGTGTCTCGCTGCGGCAGGCCACGGTGCGCGCGTTGTTGATGCTGCCGCTGGGCGCAGGGGTGGTCGCCGCGTTCTCGGGCACAGGTCTCGCAGTGCACGACCGGATGGCGCACACCCGCGTGGTTCAGGCGTGAGTCGTCTCGCCGTTGCGATCGCCACAGTCGGCGGCGCGGGGTTTTTCCCGTTTGCGCCGGGCACTGTCGGCTCCGCCGTGGGTGTGGTGTTGTATCTGGCCACACGTCACTGGCCCGCCTCCTGGCAAATCGCCCTGCTGGTCGGCGTGACACTCGTGGGCATCTGGGCGTCCGGTGTGGCCGCCACCGCGCTCAAACGCGAGGATCCGGGGCCCGTTGTGATCGATGAGGTCGCCGGCCAGTTGGTGACGTTGTGCCTGACAGGCGCCAACCTGTGGGGGGCGATCATCGGCTTTTTTGTCTTTCGCGTGTTCGACATCATCAAACCGCCCCCGGCCCGCCAGCTCGAAGACCTGCCCGGCGGCGTGGGGATCGTGGCTGACGATTTGATGGCCGGAGTGTACGGCTGGGTCGTGGTCACCGGTATCCTGTGGTGGTGGCCGGGTCTCTGATTCCTCGAACTGCCGAAATTCTCGCGATTGGGTCTGAAATGTTGACCCCGTTCCGGGTCGACACCAACTCCCTCTTTCTCACAAGCCGACTCAACGACCTTGGCATCGACGTGGTGTCCAAAAGCGTCGTCTCCGATCGGCCCGCCGCGCTGGAGGCGGCGCTGCGCCTTGCCCTCGACCGCGTCGACATCGTCGTCACCTCCGGGGGACTGGGGCCGACCGATGATGATCTGACGCGCGAGGCCATCATGGCCGCGGCGGAGGTGACTGCAGACGAAGATCCTGCTGTCGTTGAGGCGATCGCACGACGCTTCGCCAGCCGCGGTCTGTCGATGCCGGACATCAACCGTCGGCAGGCGCAGGTGCCGCACGGTGCCATCGTCCTCGACAATCCCAACGGCACTGCACCTGGACTGTGGCTACCGGTGGGGGAGCGCGTGATCGTGGCGCTGCCCGGGCCTCCGCGTGAGCTCAAGCCGATGTGGGACACCCACGTGGCGCCCCGTGTGGCCGCGCTCGCCGGTCCCGGACGTTTGCGCCGGCGGGTGCTCAAGACTGTTGGGAAAGGTGAGTCTCAGGTGGATGAGGTCGCCGCGCCGATCTACGGACGATGGGTGGCATTGGACCCGCCGATCACCACGTCAATCCTTGCATCACCGGGACAGGTGGAACTGCATCTGTCGGCACAGGGCATCGATGAGGTGGTGCTTGACCGCGTGCTGGATGCAGCCATCGGTGAGTTGCGTGAGGCTCTGGGCACCCCGGTATTCAGCGTGGATGGTCGTGAGCTCGAAGAGGTCGTTGGTGCGCTCCTTGATGCGCGCGGGGCGACTGTCGCGGTGGCCGAGTCGTGCACCGGCGGTTTGATTCTCGGACGCCTGACGTCGGTGTCGGGTAGTTCTGCCTGGGTCACGGGCGGCGTCGTTGCCTATGCCAACGTCGTCAAGGTGCAACAACTTGGTGTGCCGCAGGAATTGCTGGACGCCCACGGCGCGGTCAGTGAACCCGTCGCGCTGGCGATGGCGGCCGGTGTCCGCGCCGCCCTCGACACCACCTATGGTCTGGCCGTGACCGGCATCGCCGGCCCTACCGGCGGCACCGACGAGAAACCCGTAGGCACCGTGGTGATCGCCGCCGCCGGACCCGGTGGGGAAGCGGTCGTCATCACGTTCCGATTCCCGGGAGATCGGGCGATGGTGCGTCAGATGTCAGTTCAATCGGGGCTCGACATGTTGCGCCGCCTGTTGGCGCGGTAGCGTGTAGTACGGAGCAGACGGACTTTAGTCCGTCTGATGTCCGACGGGCTGAAGCCCGTCGGCTCCGAAAGCACTACGCCGAATCCGAAAAGTTACTGTCGTCCGGCCAGCGCCTGCGTGAGCACCCGGCCATCCCCCTTTGGCAGCGTAATCCCCACGAGATGCGCCAACGTGGGCGCGATGTCGGTGGGGGACGCGGGCACCAGGTAGCTGCCGGGCTGGATGCCGGCGCCGGCAAAAATGATCGGTACCCTGCGGTCGTAGTCCCAGGGCGACCCGTGTGTGGTGACCGTCGTAGTGCCCAGCCAGTTGGGCGTCGTGTTGACCACCAGGTCGCCGGAGTGTTCGGCTCTGAAGCCAGCCCGCGCGAAACGGAGCTGCTGATCATCGGTGGCCGTCGTGGAGGCAAGATCATCGGCCCAGTAGCTGCTGCCGATACCGGGCACGGCCAGAATGGCCTTCTGCACGGCCGCGCGGGCGCCTGGCGTGCTGAGAATGCGCTCGAACGTGCCGTCCGTCAGATAGACATTGGCGCTTGAGATGGTCGTAATGTGTGGACCTTCCCCGAAGAACGGCACCAGCGCCGTCTCGATGGCCGTGCGCACATGGGCGGTCGTGTACCGGCCTGCCAAGGGGGACGCCGTGAGCGCCTGCTCGGGCACCGGTGCCACGCCGTGGTCAGCACTGAGTGCGACGACGTACCGGTCGCGACCGACGAGGGTATCCAGCGTGTCGAGGAGCGTGCCGATGGTGACGTCCAGACGTGCGAGGGTGTCCTGCACTTCATGGCTGCGCGGGCCGAAGGCATGGCCCACGTAGTCGAGTCCCGAGAAGCCGATCGCCAGGTAGTCGGTGCCTGTGGTGGCCTGGCCCATCTTCAGTTCCTGCGCGAGATGTCCGGCAAGGCTGCCGAGCGCCGCGTCACTGAACGGCGAGCGATTCCAGCGACCGACGAATTGGCCGTCGGGCTGGCCGGACGTGCTGGTCAGCTGGTGGGGAAACAGGTGGTCTGCCGGTTCGCCCGGCTGCGCATCATGAAACAAATAGGCATCGATCGGCAGCAGGCGATCCCATGTGGTGCCGTAGGCGCCGGCGGAGGGATTGGCCTTGGCCCATGCGTCAATCACGGGTGCTGCCGTTTTGGCGTACGTGCTGGAGGTGGCCCATGTGCCGTCACCCTCGGTCCAGACAACATGCGTGTTTAGCCCCGCATGGCCGGCCAGCGTGACCGCGGAACGGGGTTTGAGTGACAGGGCGACGACGGTGGGGGTGCGGGGACTTTGCAGTCGCAGTTCGTCGGCGAGGGTCGTGGTGCGCAGATACGCGGTGCTGTGGCGCTCGTTGCCTTCGCGGCCTCCGAAGGGCACGGAGGTGACAGCGGCATCCTCGGTGCAGGTGACGTTCTTGCGCAAGCGGCGGTCGTGCCATCCGTTGCCGATCATCCCGTGTGTGGAGGGCAGGGCACCGGTGGCGATCGTGGCGTGGCCCACACAGGTGTACGTTGAGGCGTAGGGGTACGCGGCCAGAGGAAATGACGCGCCGGTGTCGACAAGGCGCCGGAGGCCCTTGGTCCACTGGTGTCCATAGGCCTGGATGTAGTCGGCACGCATCTGATCGATCACCAGCACGACCACCAGGCGCGGAGGCGTGTGTTGGGCGGCGGTGGGCGCCGTGGTCATCGGTGTGGCAAGCACGAAGAGCGTGATCGCCGCGAGCAGTGTCTTGAACATCTGTGGTTCCTTGCCGTAGGTCGGGATTATTTCCGATTACTGATCGAGCATAGGGTGGCGGTGTAAAGGCTGTATGTCGCCTGCCCGAGCCAGAACCACGCCGGCGCGAGGTCTGGCGCGAGCCATCCGGGTTGATGGGCGAAGGCGACACCGGCATGTATGCCCAACGCGAGTGCGGCGACCTGCAGCGCGACGATCGGCTCACATCGGAGCACCAGCGCGGCGGTGATGATGGGCCACAGACCCAGCAGGGCGTCGGGCAAAGCGGGTGGGGCCCCCTCGCTGCTGACGGCCAGCCCAAGGGTGATCGCTCCCTGTATCGCGAGCACGAGGGCGGCCCACTGGGAGAGGTGTAACTGGGCCACCAGCCGCTCGGGGGACCCCGACGCCGCCTTGGCCACACGCACGGCAGACAGACCAAGGGCGATGGCCGACAGAATCACGGCTGTGAGCAGGACGCGGGCAGTCTCGGTCACAGAGTCCAATATACTTGGCCCTGCCATGTACTACCTTGTCAGATTCGCGCAATCACTCCGGGGCGGGGCATCCCGGGGGGCGGCGCGGGCCGTCGCCCTCCGGGCTATGGCCACGTCTCGCCGGAGCCTTGGCGGAGGCGGATTGCTCCTCCCGCAAATACACGCGGTATTCTTGGTCGTCGCGCCTTGCCCGCCGGGCGCCGCGCCCCGGACTCATTGCGCGAATCTGACAAGGTAGTACATGCGCGCGCTCGACATCATCCGCCAGAAGCGGGACGGTCACCGGTTGACGCGCGGCGCGATCGACGTGTTCGTGCAGGGCGTGACCGATGGCAGCTGGCCGGACTATCAGGTGTCGGCCCTGCTGATGGCCATCTTTCTGCGTGGCATGACCATTGATGAAGCCACCGACTTGACGCAGGCCATGGTCGAGTCGGGGATGGCGCTCGATTGGTCGGAGCTGACATCCACGCGCGGTAGTGTGGCGGTCGACAAACATTCCACAGGCGGTGTCGGAGACAAAACCTCACTCGTGCTGGCGCCCCTGGCGGCCGCGTGTGGGGCCATCGTGCCGATGATGTCCGGGCGCGGGTTGGGTCACACAGGGGGCACCCTCGACAAGCTGGCCGCGATTCCTGGATTTCGGACGGACCTGTCGCTGTCGGCGATGCGCAAGGCCCTGGCCCAGACCGGGTGTGTGCTGATTCGCCAGACGGCTGACGTCGCACCCGCCGATCGCAAGATGTATGCGCTGCGTGATGCCACCTCAACTGTTGAGAGCAAGCCGCTGATCGCCTCCTCTATCTTGTCCAAAAAAATTACCGAAGGCATCGGCGCGCTCGTGCTTGACGTCAAAGTCGGCTCGGGCGGATTCATGGAGGACCGCGACGATGCGCGCGAGCTGGCGCAGTGGTTGGTGCGGATCGCGACGCGCAGTGGTGTGCGCACGGAAGCCCATTTGTCCAGGATGGACACGCCGCTCGGACGTCGCGTGGGCAACACCAACGAAGTGCTCGAAGCGATTGCCACGCTCAAAGGGGAAGGCCCGGCTGACCTCGAGGAGTTGTCGGTGTTCCTCGCGGCCCGGATGCTGGTGCTCGCGGGCGTGGCGCCGGAAGCCGAAGCCGAGTCACAGATTCGCCGCGCATTGACCAGTGGGCGCGGCCTCGAGACGTTCCGAGCCGTGATCATCGCGCAAGGGGGCGACCCCCGCGTGATTGATGATCCGTCAGTGATGCCGTGGGCTGAGCAGGAAGCCTACGTGACCGCTCAACGCGCCGGATACATCACGAAGCTGCATGCAGGGGCGATCGGTCATGCGGCCGTGGTGCTGGGCGCCGGGCGTGACCATGTGGACGCCGTGATTGATCCTGGTGTGGGCATCGACGTGTTGATGCCCGAAGGCACAGCGGTGCAGGCTGGCGACGCAGTGCTGCGTGTGACCTGGCGAGACTCCGCGCGCCGCGATGCGGCGCTGGCGCGGTTGGCGTCGGCCGTCGAGGTGGGTGACCAGGCCCCGGCGTCGGTGCCACTAGTGTTCGAGACGATTCATGGTGAGGAGACTGCCTGATGACAACGACCCCGATCCCTGCGGCGCCGATTGACCGCGCCGACCGTCGCCTGCGCCTGATGGTGGCCGCGGCGGCCCTTGTGCTCGGCACGGCGGTAGTGCTGATGGCCAATGTGTTGTCGCCGACCGTGCGTGGCGCTCTCGGCATCGTGGTGTTTCTGCTCGTGATTGCGGCCTGCTCAACGAAACTGTCGGCCGTGAACTGGCGCACGGTCGGCTGGGGCCTCGCGCTGCAGTGGGGCCTGGCGCTGTTCATCCTGAAATTCGAGATCAACGGCTGGCGGCCGGGCTACCAGTTCTTCTCCTGGGTCTCCGGCACCGTGAAGCAGTTTCTCGAATTCACGAACGCCGGCGCGCAGTTCGTGTTCGGTGGCCTCGCCAACCCGGTGGTGATGGAATCGGTGTTTCCCGGCGGATTTGTCTTTGCGTTTGTCGCGCTCCCGACGATCATCTTTGTCTCGTCGTTTTTTACGGTGCTGTACTACTTCGGCGTGCTGCAGTTCATCGTGCGGCTGATGGCGAAGGCGATGATGTATTTCATGCGCACCAGCGGTGCCGAAACATTGTCGTCGGCGGCCAACGTGTTCATGGGCCAGACCGAGGCACCCATCATCGTGAAGCCCTACATTCCGAAGATGACGCAGTCGGAATTGCTCGCAATGATGATCGGCGGCATGGCGACAATCTCCGGCGGCGTGATGGCGGTGTACATCACACTCGGTGCCGATCCGGTGGCCATCCTCACCACCAGCGTGATGGCTGCGCCGTGTGGACTCTATCTGGCGAAGATCCTGCTGCCCGAAACTGAGGTGCCCGAAACGTTGGGGCAGGTCTCCACCAAGGTCGAGCAGACACACGCGAACGTGGTGGATGCGGCGGCCGCCGGTGCGTCGGATGGCACGGTGCTGGCGATCAATGTGGCAGCCATGCTCATCGCGTTTCTCGCGTTCATCGCGATGTTCGACTTCATGCTCGGCTCGGTGTGGCCCGGGCTGACGCTGGCGGCGGTGTTTGGCAAAGTGTTCGCTCCCGCTGCCATTCTGATGGGCGTGCCGATGGCCGACGTGCCCGCGATTGCCGACCTGCTGGGCACCAAGCTCATTGCGAACGAGTTTGTGGCCTACGTCAAACTCACGACCGAGTATCGCGACGTGTTGAGCCCCCAGGGCTTTGTGCTGGCGACGTACGCGCTGACGGGCTTTGCCAACGTGGCGTCGATCGGTATTCTGCTGGGGGGCATCGGGGCCATGGCCCCGGAGCGCCGTGGCGATCTGGCGCGGCTGGGTGGTCGCGCACTCCTGGGCGGGTTTCTCGCGACGGTGATCAACGCGGCCATCGCGTCGATGCTGGTATAGGCACGATGAACATGTTCGAACAGAGTGCAGAGGCGGCGGCGTTTCTCAAGGCGCGTCTGGGTGAGGTGCCGCGTGTGGCGGTGATCCTGGGGTCCGGACTGGGCGACTTTGCTGACGGATTGGGCGACGCGACGGTCGTACCTTACGACGAGATTCCGCACTGGCCTGGCACCACCGTGGTCGGTCACGCCGGCCGATTGGTGGCGGGCACGTCGCAGGGACGGTCGGTGCTGGTGCTGGCGGGGCGTGCGCACTTCTACGAAGGGCATCCGCTCTCGACCGTCACCTTCGCGGCGCGGGTGCTCGGCCAACTCGGCGTGACCACGCTCCTTGTCACCAACGCCGCCGGGGGAATCAATCAACGCTTCGCCAGCGGGGCCCTTATGGTGATCGACGACCACATCAACCTGATGGGTGCCAATCCCCTTGTGGGCCCGAACGACGAACGGTTCGGCGCGCGGTTTCCCGATATGTCGGAGATTTATTCGGCGCGTTTGCGCACGGTGGCCGACGAGGTCGCTGCACAGATGGGGCTCGCGCTCCAACACGGCGTGTATGTGGCCGTGAGTGGCCCCAGTTATGAAACCCCGGCGGAGATTCGCGCCTTCCGCGCGCTGGGCGCGGACGCGGTGGGCATGTCCACCGTGCCCGAGACGATTGTTGCCCGCCACATGGGCATCGAGGTGCTGGGTCTCTCGTGCATCACCAACATGGCGGCGGGGGTATTGCCGCAGCCGCTGATACACGACGAGGTGATGGAGACCGCGCGCCGCGTGCGCGGCAGTTTCATTGCGCTGCTGGAGGGGATCCTTGGCCGGCTCTGACGCGCTGGTCGCGGCGGCCCGGACGGCGCGTGAGCGCGCCATTGCGCCGTACTCGAACTTCCGCGTCGGCGCGGCACTCGAGACCGCCGACGGCACGATCATCACCGGCTGCAACATCGAGAACGCGTCGTACGGGCTGACCACCTGCGCCGAGCGCGTGGCGTTGCTCAAAGCCCTGTCGGACGGTCACCGCGACTTCGTGCGCATCGCGGTCGTCGCCGACACCGACGCGCCGACGTCGCCGTGCGGCCCCTGTCGGCAGTTGCTGTGGGAATACTGCGGCGACATCCCCGTCATCATGGCGAACCTCACTACGGTCACTGCCACGCACCAACTCGCCGCGCTGTTTCCGCTCCCGTTCGACAAATCGTCGCTGTAGCCACGGGATTCACCAAGTCAGCACGCTCCCTGGTCGGGGAGCAGAGCGATCCACCATGAGGCTCCATGAGGATCCATGAGGGAATGCCTGTCACCGACCGTGAAGGTTGGGGGCCAGGCGAAGCCTGGCCGTGCGGGAGGAGGACGGTCGGGAACGAAAGAGACGTGACAACGAACGCTTGACGTCTCTTTCGTTCCCGACCGTCCTCCTCCCGCATCTGCCTCCTTTGGAGGCACCCAACCCGCTCTCTGTTCGTCCGTGTCTTTGCTCTCGATGCCTCGTTGGCCGCCCTGTTGGGCGAGAGGTGTCTTTCCTCATGGATCCTCATGGAACCTCATGGTGAAAAATCCGGGCACTTTCGACAGTCCGGTATCATGCTCGTGATGTTGCCCACCATCGGCTGGAACGACGACGACGTGATTGTGATGATCGATCAGCGGAAGCTGCCCGGTCAGGAGGTCTACGTCACGTGCAAGACCGCCAAGGACGTCGCCAAGGCGATCACCACGATGGTGATTCGTGGCGCACCGGCGATTGGCGTGGCGGCCGCGATGGGGATTGCGCTCGGCGCCCGACGGAGCACGTCCACAGGCACACGGCAGTTCACCGTCGAGTTCAACCAGACATGCGACCTGATGGCGGGTACACGACCGACGGCCGTCAATCTCTTCTGGGCCATCACACGCATGAAGCGGGCCTTTGGTGTGGGGGCGCTGGCGGGGGAGTCGCCGAGCGAATTGTCGGCGCGACTCAGGCGCGAAGCCGACGCGATCCATGACGAGGACGTAGCCTCGTGCCGCGCGATGGGGCAGCATGGGGCCGCGGTCGTCCCGCCGCACGCGCGGATCCTGACGCACTGCAATGCCGGGGCACTCGCGACGGCCGGGTACGGCACGGCCCTCGGCGTGATTCGCGCGGCGGCCGAGCAGGGCAACGTGGCGCAGGTGTTCGCCGATGAAACACGTCCCTTCCTGCAAGGCGGGCGACTTACCGCCTGGGAACTGGTCAAGGACGGGATTCCCACCACCGTGATTACCGACAGCATGGCGGGTCCACTGATGCGTCAGGGAGGCCTCGACATGGTCGTGGTTGGCGCCGATCGAATCGCGGCGAACGGGGATGTGGCCAACAAGGTCGGCACCTACACCGTGGCGATGATGGCCCAGGCTCACGGTGTGCCGTTTTACGTGGCCGCGCCACTGTCGACAATCGATCTGGAGACCGCAGACGGCACCGGCATCCCCATCGAAGAGCGCAACGCCAAGGAGATCACGCACCTCGGCTCCACGCGCCTCACACCGGAGGGGGCCAGCGTCTGGAACCCGGCGTTCGACGTGACGCCGCATCACCTCATCGCCGGCATCATCACCGAACGCGGCATCGCCCGCGCGCCGTTCACAGACAGTCTGCCCGCGCTCTTTGGACCGCGGACTGCGGACCGCGAACCGCGGACATGAGAATCCTCGGCATCGAAACCTCGTGTGACGAAACCGCGGCAGCGGTGGTCACGACCACAGGCGACGTGTCGAAGCCGTGGCTGGTACAGTCGAACATCATCGCGTCACAGACAGAGATTCATCGTGAGTGGGGCGGGGTCGTTCCGGAACTCGCGTCCAGGCAACACTTGCGCGATATCTGCGGTGTGGTCGATCGCGCGCTTGAGACGGCGCAGTGTCAGTGGTCCGACATCGATGCACTGGCAGTGACGCAGGGACCCGGTCTTGTCGGTGCGTTGCTGGTGGGAGTGTCGTATGCCAAGGCGGCGGCGCTGTCGCTGGGCAAACCCGTGATGCCGGTGCACCATCTGGCAGGGCACATCGAATCCCTCTGGCTCGCACACGGACCGCTTCCGCTGCCGGCGGTGGTGCTCGTCGTGTCGGGCGGCCACACCAGCCTGTACGAAGTGCCGGCCCTCGGCGTGTATCGCCTCATCGGTCGCACGCGCGACGATGCGGCGGGGGAGGCGTATGACAAGGTGGCGCGCTTGCTGGGGCTCGGATATCCCGGTGGGCCGGTCGTTGATCAACGCGCCACCCTCGGCAACGATCAGGCCGTGCCGTTGCCACGCCCGCGTTTCACCGGTCCCTCACGGTCGAAGCCACACCTCGAGGGCATGACCGAATTCAGTTTCTCGGGGCTCAAGAGCGCCGCAGTGCGATTGCTGCAGCAGCGGCTGGCGGTGGGCCCTCTCTCCGAGGCCGAGATCAACGACGTCTGCGCGAGTTTCCAGCGCGTGGTGGTCGAGACGCTTGTGGACCGCACGTTTGCTGCAGCCGCCTCGGTCGGCGCACGCAGTGTCGGCATCGCCGGTGGCGTCTCGGCCAACAGCCGTCTGCGCGCCGATGCGACTTCGCGTGGTGCGGTGGAGGGACTGCCTGTGTTCATCCCACCGCTGTCGCTTTCCACGGACAATGCCGCAATGATTGCGGCCGCCGGCCTGCGCCAGTTCGAGCTCGGCGTGGTCTCGTCGCTGACGTTTAATGCCGATCCGGCGCTGACGATGCCACTCGCGTCGGCGTAAATGCGATGCCCGCGGTGGGCCACACGCGCGGCGTCCGGGCACGGTCCGTCATTGAGCAAAAGTATCGCAGGCGTCCGGGCTGCCCGACGTCAGTCCTCGACGAAACCATTCCACGCGTTGCGCGGATGAGCCGTGCGTGAAGGACTCGGGGGACACCCGGCCACCCGACTGCCGTTGCAGGCGGTCGTCACCGATGGCGGCGGCGGCCGCGAGGCCTTCGTCGACGTCGCCCTCTTCCAACAGGCCGCGCCGCGCGGCGAAGTGTCCCCAGACACCGGCGTAGCAGTCCGCCTGGAGTTCGACGCGGACCGAGCCGGCGTTGCCTTCCGCACGTCCGCGCTCCATGGTGCCGGTCAGCGTCTGGATGTGATGGGCCACCTCATGCGCCACCACATACGCCTGTGCAAAATCCCCCGGGGCGCCGAATCGGGTGTCGAGTTCGGCAAAAAATGAGAGGTCCAGATAGACACTGCGATCGGCCGGGCAATAAAACGGCCCCATGGCCGACTGGCCGACGCCGCACGCCGACTCTGTGGCGTCCGTGAACAGCACGAGTGTGGGCGGCTCATACCGGTGGCCCCCCTCGCGGAAGATCCCGGTCCAGGTATCCTCGGTGTCGGCCAGAATCACGCGCATGAATCGCGAGAGGTTGTCGTCGGCCGGCGGAGCCGTCGCGTCACCCTGCGTGCTGGGCGCGGGGGACTGCAGGCTGGTCAGGAGGTCGCCCGGGTTGGCCCCGGTAAACCAGGACACGAGCAACAGCAGCGCGATGCCGCCGATGCCGCCGCCGACGCCCATGCGCATGCCGCCCGACCGGCCCCGGCGGTCGTCGACGTTGGTGCTTTCTCTTCGCCCCTGCCATCTCATGGCAGGGATCTTCGCCGATCAGTGCCGCCCGGGTGTGTGCAGATAGGTACAAAAAAAACCGCCCCCGAGCGTGAGCCCGGGGACGGTTTCAGTAAAAACGTGCTCGTCTTACGCGAGGCGGACGTTTTCGGCGCGGGGACCCTTGGGGCCCTGGCCGGTGTTGAACGTCACGGCCTGGCCTTCACGCAGCTGGTCGAACTGCGCGTCGGTCACCGACGACTGGTGGAAGAAGTACTCGTTGCCATCGGCTGCCGCGACGAAACCAAAACCCTTGTCGCTCACCAAACGCTTGATCGTGCCTGTCATGTTTGTCATATTGTCTGTCTTCTCGAACTCACGTGCTAAAAACGCCATCAACTGCGCGGCTGAAACAAACTTCTCAACGGCGCGTGCGAGTCGTGAGCACTGTCATTGAAACGTCCTTGCGGACGGCCGACGAAGGGCATGGCGGACGCCCTGTCCGTTGAACTGAATATTCAGTTCGAATGGATGAAGCCACCATACCACAAATCCGGTATTGTCGCATTCGGGGGCAAGAGTGCTAGATTTTGTGGGGCTTTTTGGCCCTGACTTCAGGGCCAACCCTGAGCCCCGCGTCTGCGCGGGGTCGAAGGGCGGGTCGTTTTTGCATGGGGGTGGGTATGCGTCGAGTCTGGATCAGCGCGCTGGTACTGGTGGTGATGGTCGCGGCGCCGCTCAGCGCCGACCTGAAGGTGGCGTCAAAAATGACCGTCCGGGCGGTGGCAGGAGCCGCGCCGGCCAACGACATGATGAGCCAGATGATGGGGCCGATGCTGCTTGAGATGTTTGGCGGCTCCGGGGGCGTGGAGATGGTGCAGATCTCCAACGAGGATGGACGCACCCGTATCGAATACAAGCAGGCGTTTGCCGGCATGCCGGCCGGGATCGTGATCGTGACGAAGGCCGACGGCACCGCGACCGGGTTCGACCCGGTGGCCAAGACATGGTGGAAGATGCCGGGGATGGCCGACATGCCCCCGGAAGCGGCGGAAATGATGGCCCAGATGAAGCCGACCATCACCACAAAAAAGACCGGGCAGTTCGAAACCATCGCAGGTCTGAAAGCCGAGCGCGTGGCCCTGTCCATGCGCATTGCGATTCCGTTGCCGCCCGAAGCCGCCCAGTTGCCGCAGGAGTTCCTGGCGATGATGCCCAGCGAGTTCATCTTCGAAGGGGATTCCTGGGTGACGCCGCAGTTTGCCAAGTACACGGCGGCGATGGCGAAGTCGGCGATGACGGGCCCGATGCAGCAGTTCGGATTCGACAAGCTGATGGCCGACCTTGGAGGCCTGTCCGTCAAGCAGGTCATGCGCATGAATCTGCTCGCGGGGTACGAGATGGAGACCCTGGTCACAAGCGCCGTCGAAGAGGCCGTGCCGGCGTCGGCGTTTGAAGTGCCTGCCGGGTTCAAGGAAGTGCCGATGCCGGGTGGCGGCATGGGCCAGTAGGCCGCTCGACGTATGAGTGATTTGTCGCGCACAAGGGCGTGGGCGCTGGTGACCGAGCACGTGCAGAGCGAAAGCCTGCGCAAACATCTGCTCGCCGTGGAAGCGGCGGTGCGCGGGTACGCGCGCGCCCAGGGGGCGGACGAAGAGGCGTGGGGCTTTGTCGCCCTGGTGCACGATTTTGATTACGAGCGGTATCCCGACCGCGAGAACCACCCGTATCGGGGTGTCGAGATCCTGCAGGGACTCGGGTATCCCGAGTGGGTGACCCGCGCCATCCTCTCGCATGCCGACTATACCGGGGTGACGCGCGAGACGCCGCTCGAGAAGACCCTGTTTGCGTGTGACGAAATGGCCGGATTCATCACGGCGGCGGCGCTGGTGCGGCCCTCCCGCAGTGTGATGGACCTCGAGGCGTCGTCAGTCATGAAGCGGATGAAGGACAAGGCGTTCGCCCGGGCTGTGCCGCGGGACGATCTGGTGAAGGGGGCGGAGGCGCTGGGCCTGCCCCTGGCCGAGCACATCACCCATGTGATCGGGTTTCTGCGTCTGGAGGCGGAGGCGCTGGGGTTGCGTGGTACCACGTAATTCACGCGCGGACGAACTCCGCTTGCCGACTGTGCGTATACGCTACTGACTTATGGCGGACACCTCTCCAGCTGCACCGGCGGTCGTACTCGATCGGGTCAGCGTCATCTACGGCACCAACCGGGCCCTGCGTGATGTCAGCGCCGTGTTTCCGGCCGGGGCGGTCGGCCTGTTGGGGCCCAACGGCGCCGGCAAGAGCACGATGATCAAGTCGTTGCTCGGGTTCATTCCACCAGCCAGCGGCCGCCTGGAAGTCCTCGGTCTGAACGTCGCCGACAAACCCCTCGAAATTCGCGCCCGCATCGGCTACATGCCGGAGACCGACGGGCACATACCCGGCATGAATGCCGTCACGTTTGTGGCGTACTGCGCTCAGCTCTCCGGGTTGCCCAAGGCCGATGCGATGCAACGGGCGCATGAGGTGCTGTTTTACGTCGGGCTGGGCGAAGCGCGGTACCGCAACATCGAGACCTATTCGACCGGTATGAAACAACGCATCAAGCTGGCGCAGGCGCTGGTGCACGATCCCGACCTGGTATTTCTCGACGAACCCACCAACGGCATGGACCCCAAGGGCCGTGAGGAGATGTTAGAGCTCATTCGCGACATCGCCCACAACAAGGGAATCAGTCTGATCCTGTCGTCGCATCTGCTGCCGGATGTCGAATACGTCTGCGACCACGTGGTGGTGCTCGACAAGGGGACGGTCGCGACACACGGCACCATCGAGGACCTCAAGGGGCCGAGCGGGCGTGTCTACGAGGTTCGGGTCAAAGGCGAGTTGGCACCCTTTATTGCCGCGCTGGAAGGCGTCGGCATGGAATGCCATGAAACCGACGAAGACATCATGCGCGTGTTTGTACCGGGGCCGGTGAGTGCGGCCGGCGAGGACCAACGAAAAATTTGCGCGATTGCCGGGCAGGCCAACACTCAGGTGCGGCACCTGAAGTCGAGCTTGCCAACCCTGGAAGATGTGTTCGCACGCGCGATAGGGGAAGTATGAGCCCGATTCACGATCAGTCGTATCGCAAGTATCAGGGCACGCGGCAACCCGTGGGACACGCGTGGCGTGTGATTGCCGCGGACGGTATTCGTCAGATGCTCGCCAAACGCGCATTTCTGGCACTCTGCATCTTCGCCTGGATCCCGTTTGTCGTCCGTGTGGTGCAGCTCTACTTCGTGTCGTACTATCCGCAGGCTGGCGCCATCCTGTCGGTGTCGCCCGAGATGTTCCGCGACTTTCTCGATCAGCAGGGCGTGTTTGTCTTCTTCATGACGATTTACATAGGGTCCGGCCTGATCGCGAACGACCGTCGCGCCAACGCCCTGCAAATTTACCTGTCCAAACCGATGCTGCGCATGGAGTACATCGGGGGAAAATTGCTGGTGCTGGTCACGTTTTTGCTGATGGTTACGCTCATGCCATCGCTGCTGCTGCTGTTGATGCAGATGGCGCTTGCTGGCGACACATCGTTTTTTACGGCGAACCTCTTTCTCATGCCCGCGATCGTACTGTCGAGCCTGGTGACGGTGTCGGTGGCGTCGTTCACGATGCTGGCGTTGTCGTCGCTGTCCAAGTCGAGTCGGTTTGTGGCGCTGATGTATACGGGCGCTATCTTCTTCACCGCCGCGATGTTTAATGCGCTGCGCGTCATCACCGGCTCCACCCGCGTGGCCTGGGTATCGATTACCTCGAATCTGGAGCAGGTCAACGACGTGATCTTCCGCAAGGCGCCACGATTTGAGGTGCCGACCGTCATCTGCGTGCTGGTGTTGCTGGCGCTGGTGGTCATCTCGATTTCCGTCCTTGAGCGCCGCGTCCGCGGAGTGGAGGTGGTCGCGTGAGCGCGCCCATCGTCGCCGCAGAAAATCTCTCGAAGTGGTACGGGCAGGTCATTGGACTGAATGACGTGACCGTCACCGTGCCGCCGGGCATCACGGGCCTGCTGGGCCCCAACGGTGCCGGCAAAAGCACCTTCATGAAACTCATCACCGGCCAGCTCAGCCCGAGCAAGGGCAGCGTGACGGTGTTGGGAGCCCCTATCTGGCAGAACCCCGCCCTGTACTTCCGCATCGGGTTCTGTCCCGAGCAGGATGCGTTCTACGAACGCATGACCGGGCTCGAGTGGGTGACTGCGCTTGTGCGCCTCAATGGCCTGACAGAGAAGGAAGCCGCTCAGGCCGCCGAACGTGCATTAACCGCCGTTGACCTGATGGAGGCCGCCAACAAGAAGATTGGGGCGTACAGCAAGGGCATGCGTCAGCGCGTCAAGCTTGCGCAGGCGATTGTGCACGACCCCGAGTTGTTGATTCTTGACGAGCCGCTCACGGGCATGGACCCGTTGGGCCGGCGCAAGACGATGAAGATGATTCGGGAGTGGGCGAAGCAGGGCAAGAGCATTCTCGTCTCGAGTCACATCCTGCATGAAGTGGAGTTGATGACGCCGAACATTCTGCTCATCAACAACGGCCGCATCTTGGCGGAGGGCAACGTCCACCAGATTCGCGACCTCATCGATGAGCACCCCCACTCCGTGTACATCCGGGCGGAGGACCCGCGTGGGTTGGCCCGTGAGTTCCTGACCCATGCCGACGTACTCAGCATGCGGTTTGAGCCGGGAGCGGTGGTGGTCGAAACCGGCAAGCCGGATGCGTTTTATGCCCGCTTGACCGAACTTGTGGCCGAGGGTCGATGTGGTGCCGTCAGCGAGGTCACCTCGCCTGACGACAACCTGCAGGCCGTCTTCAAATATCTGGTGAAGCAATGACAGGTGCAGAACGTCGCGCTCCCGGGCTGATGGCGGCCTCGCTGCGGGTCTTTGAACTCTCGCTTGGCGAGATGTTGTGGTCGCGCCGCACGATCTTCATGGGCCTCGTCGTGGGGCTGCCGGTGGTGCTGGCGCTTGTCATTCGCGCCTTTGACCTGGCCGGGGCCTCGGGCCTGCGCGTCAACAACATGGCGGTGGACGGCCCGGCGATTTTTGGCCTGATGATCTGGGCGTTTTTCCTCAAATTCAGCGTACCGGTGCTCGGCGTGTTTTACGGCACGTCGCTCATCGCCGATGAGGTCGAAGACAAGACGATCACCTATCTGTTTACCCGGCCGATCGCCCGGCAGGCGGTGCTCATCGGCAAATATCTGGCCTACGTGGCCTGCACCATCTTTGTGGTGTTGCCGTCGATCGTGCTGGTCTGGATTCTCGTGATCCCGATGGGGGGCAGCCTTGGCGGCAACTTTCTTGACCTGGTCAAGGACCTCGGCATCGTGGCGCTTGGGCTGGCGGTGTACGGGGCACTGTTTGCCTTCATCGGGGCCTATTTCAAGCGGCCCCTGCTGATTGGGCTGGTGTTTGTGTTTGGCTGGGAGCAGGCGATCCTGGCGTTCCCGGGGTATCTCAAGCAGTTCACCGTGGCGTTTTACCTGCAGGGACTGGTGCCCCACGCCATGCCGAATGATTCGTTCGCCAGCATGATGCAGTCGATGTTTCGAGAGACCCCTGGCCTCTGGGCGTCCCTGTTCTGGATGGCCGTAATTCTGGTGGTATTCCTGGCCCTGGCCGCGCGGATCGTGGCTCGCCGGGAATACGTGCTGGAACAATAAAGGGTGAGTCGGGACCTTTTCTGAGCAAATCCCGTATATTCGAGCAGAGGTCAACACCGTATGAACAAACGTACCCGCTACTTTATGGTTGGTTCTACAGCAATTGTCGCGCTGGTGCTCTGCACCGGGCTTGTGGCGTTCTACAACGGCGGACTCCCCCTCATGTCGTCCAGCCAGGGCCCGAGCGAGATGGCGTATCTGCCGGCCGACTCGGTGGCGGTGGGCTACGCCAACGTGCGCGAGGTGATGGACTCCGAGTTCCGGCAGAAGATGTTGTCGGTGTTGCCCGGCCGTGAGGGGCAGGACGAGTTCTTCCAGCACACCGGCATCAACATCGAACGCGACATCGACACGGTGCTTGCGGCCATGCCGCTGGCAGAGCCCGACAAGGCGGGGGTCGTCCTTGTGCGAGGGCGGTTCAACGACGGGCAGATTGAAGGCCTGATTCGCCAGCACGGCGGCACGATGGAGGAGTATCAGGGCGTGCGCCTGGTCGTGGCCAACCCTGAGCAGATGCAGATGGCGTCACCCGACATGCCGCGCGATGGGGACAAGCCGCACGAGTCGTTCGCGCTGGCGTTTCTCGACATCGGCCTGCTGGCGGTGGGCAGCGAGACGGCGGTGAAAGCGGCGATTAACGCCAAGGCCTCGGGCGCGAACGCCACCACCAATGCCGACTTGATGAAATACATCGGCGACATTCGGGCGGGACAGAGTGCCTGGGCGGTGGGGCGGTTTGACGCGATTGCCGGGTCCCCCGACATGCCGACTGAACTCAAGCAGCATCTGCCGGCCGTTCAGTGGTTCTCGGTGTCCACTCGCATCAATGGCGGCGTGATGGGCACTCTGCGTGCCGAGACGGCCGATGATGTGGCCGCGGAAAACCTGCGCGATGTGGTGCGGGGCGCACTGGCGATGGGACGGCTGATGTCGGGCGAGGACATGCGCATGAAGCTGTTCCTTGACTCGCTCCAGATGTCGGGCACGGGCAATACGGTGGCCTTGAATTTTTCGGTGTCGCCGGAAATCCTCGATGCACTGGTCGGGGTCGCCGGTATGGCCGAGACACAGCAGATCCGGTAAGACGACGTTCGCCAAATTGAGGGGCGGAGCGCAGGAAACACCTGCCTCCGCCCCGTTTTTCTGTACAATGCCCACCTCGTGTCAGTACGTGTCTTTTTCTACGGAACCCTCATGGCGGGGTTTGACCGGCGTCGGCGCGCCGGGATTGACGACCGCCTGACCTTTCTTGGCCGCGGCTGGGTGACCGGCCAGCTGTACGACGTCGGGTTGTACCCGGCGGCCGTGCCCGCCGACAATGGCCGCATCTGGGGCGAGGTCTATGAAACCGCCGATCCGGATCTGGTGCTCGAAGCCCTCGATGCAATCGAAGGATACGACCACGCCGATCCCGATCGCAGCTTGTATCAGCGACAGGCGGTGGCGGTTACCCGCGACGACGGGTCGAGTGAGGAGGCGTGGATCTACTTCTATAACGCGCCGCTCGGTCACGCGGAACGGATTCCCTCAGGGGATTATCTCGAGCACTTCAGGCGGTAGGCAACTCCCCACGAGCGTCTAGACAGTACGGAGCCGACGGGCTTGAGCCCGTCGGACATCAGACGGACTAAAGTCCGTCTGCTCCGTACTACACGCGTGTCGAAACTGCCCAAGTGTGCCAAGCCCGAGCACTGCTAATATCTCGTGATGTCCGTCGTGATCCTGGGTGCTGCGCGCACCGCCATTGGCCGCTACGGCGGCACCCTGCGTCAAACACATCCGGCCGATCTGGGCGCACGGGCGGCGATGGCCGCGCTGGCGCAGGCGGGAGTGGCGCCAGGGGAGGTCGATGAGGCGCTGTTCGGCCACGGTCGCCAGGCCGGGTCGGGCCCCAATTCCGCGCGACAGGTCTGCCAGCGCGCCGGCCTGCCGGTCACGGTGCCGGCGCAGACCATCAATCAGGCGTGTGCGTCCGGCTTGCAGTCGGTGGCGCTTGGCGCGCAGGCCATTCAACTGGGACAGTCACAGATCGTGCTCGCCGGCGGTATCGAGTCGATGAGTCGCATGCCGTACCTCGTGGATGCCGAGGATGCGCGCTGGGGCCACAAGATGGGCCACTTCACACTCGTGGACGCGATGTACCGCGACGGCTTCCGGTGTTCGTTGTCGGGGCTCATCATGGGAGAGACTGCCGAGATTCTGGCGCGGGAGTACGGGATCACGCGCGAGGAGTCGGACGCGTTTGCGCTTGAGAGTCAGCGCAAGGCCGAAGCCGCCCAGACCGCGGGACGTTTTGATGCTGAACGTGTGGCCGCGCCGGGGCACGACGCCAAGGGCAGGCCCGTGGAACTGACTGTGGATGAACATCCGCGAGCGGGGAGCACGATCGAAGGGTTGCGCAAACTCCCATTGACGTTTGGCTCCGTCGAAGGCCACCCCGGCATCATCACCGCCGGCTCCGCATCGGGCATCACCGACGGCGGCGCGGCCGTCGTTCTCGCCGATGAGGCGGAAGCCACGCGCCGTGGGCTGACGCCGCTCGCACGCATTGTCGGCTGGGCGACCGCGGGTGTCGATCCGCGCCGGATGGGTATCGGCCCGGTACCCGCCGTGCAGAAGTTGTTCGCGCAGACCGGCCTGCGGATGGATGATTTTGATCTCGTCGAACTCAACGAAGCGTTTGCCGCACAAGTGCTGGCCGTGTTGCGCGACCTGCCGATCCCGGCCGAAAAACTCAACGTCAACGGCGGGGCGATTGCGCTGGGCCACCCCATCGGTGCCACCGGCGCACGTATCCTCGTCACCCTGCTGCACGAGATGATTCGGCGCGGCGTGCGGCGCGGGCTCGCCACGCTGTGCGTCAGCGGCGGTCTCGGCATGGCCCTCGCGATCGAGCGGTAATCGCGTGTTGTCAACCGTGGTGCTTTTGGCGACCGCGGTCCTGTTTGGACAGGCCCGTCCGCTGCTGGATGTGCCGTATGTGGCGCAGACGCCGGAACTGTGCGGCGGCGCGGCCGTGTCGATGGTGATGCGGTACTGGGGCGCTCGCGACGTGATCCCCGAAGACTTCCAGTCGTTGGTGGTGCCCAGTGAGCGGGGGATTCCAACGACCGCGCTCACTGGCGCCGTGCGTGCCCGCCAGTGGCAGACGCAGGTCGGGGCGGCCACCGCCGAGGCCGCGTGGCCACAGCTCGAATCACACATCCAACAGGGACGTCCGGTCATCGCGCTGATTGAAGTCGGGCCGGACACCTACCACTACGTCGTGGTGGTGGGCCTGACGGCGTCACAGATCGTGTGGCATGACCCGGCCCGCGCCCCGTTTCGTGTCGGCGCACGGGCGGACTTCGAACAGGCGTGGGCGACCACCGAATACTGGAGTCTGCTCGTGCTGCCGCCCGCGTCGCCGATGGGCGGTGTCACGGTGACACCGCCTGTTTCGGCTCCAGGGATGTCCATGGTGGCCGTTACGCCGTGTACCGAGCTCGTTGAACGTGGTGTGGACCTCGCGTTGGCAGGGCAGTCTGTGGAGGCCGAGGCCGCGCTCATGGCGGCCACCGGGCTGTGTCCGCTCGACGCTGCGGCGTGGCGCGAATTGGCCGGACTGCGGTTCACACAGACGCGCTGGGCCGATGCGGCGCGGCTGGCCGCCATCGCGGTGGATCTGGCAGGTGACGACGCACAGGCCCGGCAACTGCTGGCGACGAGTCGGTACCTCGATGGTGATCTGGGAGGCGCCCTGCGCGCCTGGACGCCGCTTGGAGAACCGCGCGTGGATGCCATCACGGTGACCGGGGCTGTGCGGATGACACACCCGGCCGTGATTGCGGCGTCAGGCCTGCGTGCCAGGCGACTCTTGACGGCCGTGATGTGGGAGCGCGCCAATCGTCGCGTGGCTGATATTCCGACCGTGGCGCGGGCACGCGTCGCGTATGTGCCCACCGACGCCGGCCTGACTGATGTCGACATTGCCGTGGTCGAGCAGCCGGTCATGCCGAGCGGGTGGGTGCCACTGGGTGTGATGGCCGGCCGCGCGATTGTGAGTCAGGAGCTGCGCCTCGACGTGTATGGCGCTCTGTCGCAGGGAGACCGGTTCAGCGGCAGTTGGCGGTGGACGTCCGCACGCGCTCGCGGCACGTTCGGCGCCGCGTTCCCGGCACCGAGTTGGCTGACGGGTGTGGTGTCACTCGAGGCGTTGTGGGAGCGCCAGACGTACGCGGTGCGGGGTGCTGCCGCGACAGACACCATCCGTGAATCCCGACGACGCGCCGTGCTGCGGGTGTCGGACTGGGCCAGCGGTCGCGTGCGATGGCATGCCGGACTGGGTACGGACCGCTTTGATGGGTTGGGGCATGCGACCGGGGAGGCCGGGCTCGAACTGCGCCTGGCCGACGACCGAGCGGCGGTGGCAGTGACCGGGCAGGGATGGGCGCCGTATCGCGGGTCGTCGCGTCTCGGTGGACTGACGGTACTGGTAGCGGCACGGTCCACCGCGACATCGAATCGCCCGGTGTTCTTGCTGTCGTCTGCCCTTGAGGCCGTTTCTGAGGACGCCCCACGGGCGGTGTGGCCGGGAGCCGGCACGGGGGGGCGTGGCCGCCTGCTGCGTGCCCATCCGCTGGTGGTTGACGATGTGGTGCAGGGGCCGGCGTTTGGACGCCGGGTGTCGTCCACCACCGCCGAGTACTGGCACCCGGTGCGTGAGATGTTTGACCGTGGGATTGCCGTCGCGGCGTTTATTGATGGGGCGCGCACCTGGGAGCCGCTCGGGAGGTGGTATCTCGACACCGGCGTCGGCGTACGACTGACGACACCGGGTGGCACGGTGCGACTCGACATGGCGCACGGCCTTCGGGGTGGCGGACTGACATGGTCGGCCGGCTGGATCACGACATGGCCTTCGGTATACTGACACCTCTTTTTTCTTGTGGAGGTGTGATGCGAATTCGAACAACAGTGGTGAGCGTCGTGCTCGGAGTCGTGATGCTGGCGACGCCGGCACTCGCGCAGCAGAAAACCATCGCGGACGCGGTGACAATGCGGCAGGCCGTCGCCGCGCAGGTGCAGGCTGACCAGCAGACGCGGGCGTCGGTGCAGCGTGTGCTCGCACAGGATCAGGTCCAGGACGTTGCAGGCAAACTCGGGCTGGATGTGGTCAAGGCCGAACGGGCGCTGGCCACGCTGTCCAGTGCCGAACTGGCACAGTTGGCGGGTCCGGCCCGGCAGGCAGAAGCGGCACTGGCCGGCGGGGCGTCGACGATCGTGATTTCGACCACGACCCTGCTGCTGATCATCATCATCGTGATCCTTCTCGCTGACTGACAAAACCGAAGCAGGGACGGGGCCCGGGCCCCGTCCCTTATACTTGGCAGGTTGTGCGAATAGCAGTCATTCCAGGCGACGGTATCGGGAAGGACGTCACGGCGGAAGCCGTAAAGGTCCTGCAGGCGATTGGCGAGGTGTCAGGGGCGCCTCTGGACCTTGAACACCTCCCGTGGAGTGCGGACCACTACCTCGCGACCGGTGAGACGTTACCGGCCAACGGCTACGACATGTTGCGCAACGATTTTGACGCGATTTTTCTCGGTGCACTCGGCGATCCGCGCGTCCCCGATAACAAACACGCGCGCGACATCCTGCTCGGCGCGCGCTTTGAGCTCGACCTCTACGCGAACTATCGTCCCGTCAAGCTCCTGCACGACGACCTGTGTCCGTTGAAAAATCGCGGGCGCGCGGACGTGAATTTCGTCGTGTTCCGTGAGAACACCGAAGGCGTGTATGTGAGCATCGGCGGCCGGTTCAAGGCCAACACCCCCGACGAAGTCGCCATTCAGGAGGAGATCAACACCTTCAAGGGTGTGGACCGCATCATCCGTCACGCATTTGCCTACGCACAGGCCCACGGCCTGACCAAGGTGTGCATGGCGGACAAGAGCAACGCGATGCAGCAGGGCCATGCGCTCTGGCAGCGTGTGTTCAAGACCGTGGCGGCGGAATACCCGGCCGTCACCGCCTCCCACATGTATATCGACGCCCTCGCGATGTTCCTGGTCAAGGACCCCGGCCAATTCGAGGTCATCGTCACCAATAACCTCTTTGGCGACATCGTGACCGACATCGGTGGGGCGTTGCAGGGCGGGCTGGGGATGGCCGCGTCGGGCAACCTGCATCCCGGCCGCACGTCGCTGTTTGAGCCCGTCCACGGCTCGGCGCCACCGCTGGCCGGCCGCAACATCGCCAACCCGATGGGGGCCATTCTCTCGGCGGCCCTGATGCTCGACACCCTGGGGCGCGCCGCCGATGCCACACGCATTGAATCCGCTGTGGAGGCCGCACTCGTAGAGGGAGAGACGACGACCGATATCGGCGGAAGCCGCGGGACGTCGAACGTGGGCGACTGGATCGCCGCGACTGTGAGGACGCGTGGCTGAGGGTGTGGACGAGATTATTCGGCAACTATTGGGCGCGATCGGGGAAGATCCGACGCGTGACGGACTCAAGGAGACGCCGCGCCGCGTGGCGAAGTCCTTCGACTTCCTGACGAGCGGGTATCGCGCCGATCTGGACACCGTCATCAATAACGCGCTGTTTGACGTCGAATACAGCGAAATGGTGATTGTGCGCGACATCGACTTCTACAGTCTGTGCGAGCATCACCTGTTGCCGTTCTTTGGCAAGTGCCACGTCGCGTATCTGCCGTCGAAGAAGGTCATCGGTCTGAGCAAACTGCCCCGCATTGTGGACATGTTTGCCCGGCGACTGCAGGTGCAGGAGCGGCTGACGGAACAGATTGCTGACGCCATCACCTCTGCGATTAACCCCACGGGGGTTGCGGTGGTGGTCGAGGCCACCCACTTGTGCATGGCCATGCGCGGAGTCGAGAAACAAAACTCGACGACCGTGACCAGCGCGATGCGCGGCACCTTCCGCGACGATGCGCGCACGCGCCATGAGTTCCTCGAGCTCATCCGGCGCGTCAAGCCTGTCGGCGACTAACGCACCATCATCCACGTCTAGCAGGGTGCGGTAGACTTCCCCTGGGTTCTCATGCACAGGGGGGTTCTGCTTGCAGTGGTGGCGTGTGTCGGCGCGACGTCGCTGCTGACCGCGGCATACACGCCTGCACACCTGCGTGCGTTGACGCCCGACTCGGCGTTCGCCGATATCCTGGCTGAATATCAAACCGGAGACCCACGTCGAGCGGTGGAAGTACTCTCGCTGTGGAGCGAGGCGCGGGTGGACGCGGAGGCCGTGGTGTCCGAGGGCGCCGTGGGCCTGGTACCCCGCGCGGCTGTCGCGCTGTTGCTCACAGAATCCGGCATGGCGAGTCGGCGATTCGGACGCATCGACCCGGATCTCGTCCAAATGAGTCACGGGTACTGGGGCCTCGAGAAGGCCTTCGAGGTGCATTCGTACCGCGCGTACACGTTGATGGAGAAACTCGTCGAACACGCAAAAGCCACCAACGACAGTGCGCTGCAACAGTGGGTGACCAGCTGGTACATCCTGACTTCGTCATACTGTCTCAAGTTCACAAGCCTCTACGTTCGATGCGGACAGGGACTCTACGAAAAAGGCGTGCACCATGCGGATGACGACGACGCGGAGGTCATGCTGTGGCGCGGGTCGATGATGGAGCCGCCGATTCTGTCGCGCTGGCGGACGAAGCACAACCTCTCGGACGTGCGGGCCGGGCACGAGTCGCGTCAATGGTTCCGGAAGGCGCTCGAGCGGGATCCGACGATGGTGGAGGCACGGATGCGCCTGGGACGCTCCCTGCACCTCACGCAGAATGATCCGGATGCGACTGAGATCCTTGAGCGGGCACTCGCGGATGCTCTGGCGAGCAACCACGTGTTCGCGGCGCACCTCTCCGCGTTGACCCTGGGAGAAATTCTCGAGGATAACGGGCAGCTTCTCGATGCGATCCCCTATTACCGCCAGGCCGTTGAGATCTATCGGGGACACAGCGCGTCGGTGGCGCTGGGGATGGCCCTCGTGCGCACGGGTCAGCGCCTTGAGGGTTGGGAACAGGGCCGATTGATGTTTGGCACCCGGGGCCCGGGTAACGAGTCGCTCCTCGATCCGTGGGTGGTCGTGCGGGCCGCGCAGTACTGGCAGACCGCGAGCCGCATTGCGGAAATGCGACAGGCGGTGCGGCAATGAGGCCGACACGTGCGCCGTGGGTGGCTGCCTGTGTGTGTGTCATCGGCGCGGTGGCGGTGGTGGCCGGGCATCAGAATCAGGCGGTGTTCCGCAGCGGCGTGGATCAGGTACGACTCGACGTGCTCGCCTACGACGGCGGCAAGCCCATTCCCCGGCTGACGGCCGATGACTTCGAGGTGCGCGACAACGGGGTGCTGGTCAAGGACCTGCGGCTGACACACACCGACGATCGGGTGTCGGTGGCCGTGGCGCTCGACATCAGCGGGAGCGTCGCTGTTGAGTTCATGGACGAGATGCTGACGGCGACCGAGGAACTGATCGCCGCGCTACGGCCGGGGGACACCGCATGGCTGCTGACCTTCGGGGAGCACGTGGAACTGCGGGCGGGGCCGGTCTCTGACCGTCGAGTGCTCAAAGAGGCGCTGACCGGCATCCTGCCTGGCGGCGGGACGTCGATGTGGGACGCGTTGTTCGGCGCAATCGCCTTGGCGGGAGACCGGACCGCGCGATCACTCGCGTTGGTGTTCTCTGATGGAGTGGACACCACGAGCTGGGCCAATGACGACCGCATGCTCGACACCATTCGTCGGTCAGATGTGGTGTTCAGCATCATCAGGCCACGCCATGCGATCACCTCGGAATTCAGTCCCGTGTCGGCGTTTCTTCCGCTTGAACGCGCGGCGATGGCCTCAGGCGGGGTGATTCTCAAGACCGAACGTGGCGAGAAGCTCGATCGACAGTTCGTGAATCTCCTCAACGAGTTCCGTCAGGGTTATGTACTCAGCTACTCGGCCACAGGCATCTCCGCACGTGCGGACGGCTGGCACGAGGTGGAGGTATCACTCAAAGCGCGGAAGGGGCGCGTCCGTGCACGACCCGGCTACTTCGAACAGGGTCGGTGACGAGCGCTCGGTATCGGTATACTGCAGACATGATCAAGTCCATCGTCGGCATCCTGGCTGCGATCGCCGTTGCTGCGCCGGTGGCGGTGCCGACCGAACAGGTGGAGGTCACCACCGCGTTCACGTGTGCCAGCGACCTTGGTGTTGGGCTCAAGAGCCGACGCAAGTTCTGCGACGTCGTGGTAAGTACCGCCGTGGCTGACGGGGTGACCATGGCCATCCCTTCGCACAGAGGCCCCACGACCCTGCGGTTTGACCTGCATAACCGTTACACGGTGGCTCCGCCCGGGTCCACGCCGGCGCAAATCTACGCCAAACACACCGCCGTGGTGGCGGTGCTCGACCAGGCGGGCAACGTCCTGGGACGCGCGGCCGTGTCGCGTGAGCTGCGAACGGATTTGGATATTTTTGATCGGGTCACCGGCGGAGCCGGGCCGGATGGCGCGATCATGGTCGCCCCAGGTCGGCCCGAGGCGGTCGTCCTGGAACTGCCCGAATCAGTCTCGTCGATCGCCGTGGTGGGTATCAGCCTTGAAGCCACCTCGTTGGCCGAACAGGGGACCTTCGTCACGGTTGGTCGGCCTGTCGCGGTCGGCAGCAATTTTCGAATCGAATACACGGCTAAGTAGTGCTCGGGTGCTCGGGTGCGATGCACTGGAGCACGAGAGCACGAGAGCACCTGAGCACTGTTAACTAGTGCACATTCTTGGTTTTTTTGGTCATGTAGTCCTGCAAGACGTACTGCCCAAGCGTGTATGGCGTCGTGAAGTAGGCTTTGCCGTGGCAGATGCGGGCGACACGTCGAACGAATGACACCAGGTCGTAGTCGCGGGCGAGCATGAAGGTGTTGATCATGATGCCGGCACGACGGCAGGCTGCCACCTCGGCGAAGGTCTCGCGCAACACGTAGGGGTCGAGCCCAAACGCGTTTTTGTAGATGCGGCCGTCGGGCAGACTGATCGCTGACGGTTTGCCGTCGGTGATCATGATGATCTGCCGCATGTCCTTCCGCTGCCGTTCGAGCAGTCGACGTGCCAGACGCAGCCCCTCGCGCGTGTTGGTGTAATACGGCCCGACGCGCACACGACCCAACTGGGCGAGCGGCACTTCCTCGGCGGAATCGTGAAAGAGCACCACCTTCAGATCGTCGCCAGGATACTGATGCTTGATGAGATTGGTGAGGGCCAGCGCCACACGTTTGGCGGGCGTAAACCGGTCTTCGCCATACAACACCATGCTGTGGCTGCAGTCGAGCAGCAGCACCGTGGCGCAGGAGCTCTGATAGTCACCCTGCGTGATCATCAGGTCTTCGTAGTCGACATCGAGGCCGTTGCCGCGCCGCACCGAGTTGAGAATCGTGGCCGACGCATCGAGGTTCATCGTGTCGCCGAACGTATACGGGCGCGGCGGACCGCCCGCATCGATGCCGGTGGCCAGCTGGGTGGTGTCGTGCCGACCCACGCTGCTGCGTCCCATCGACCCGAGCAGGTCGCGCAGGGCGCGATACCCCAGGAAGTCCAGGGCCTTGTCTGTGACCTCAAATCGTGTGGTGCTGGCGTCGCCACCCGCCGTGCCTGCCGCTGACTGTTGCGAGGGCGGAGTGCCCGTGGTCGAGACAAACCCCTGGTCGGTCAGTTGTTCGATGACCTTCTGCACCAGTGCCTCGATGCGATCCCGGGCTGACTGGTCCGACTGGTCCTGCAGCAGTTGCTGCACCATGTCCTCGGACATGGCCCCACCGTTGAGCAGGGCATCAAGCACCGCGTCGTGCAGCGCCTGCATCGACTGGTCGCCGCCGTCGAGGGGATCCCACGGGTTGTTGAACCCGCTCGACAACAGCAGGTCGGAGAGGCGCGACAGAAGCGTCTCCATGTCGACCCCGTCGAGCAGGTCCTCGATGTACTTGCCGTAGCGGTACTTCATCAGTTGTAGTACTTCTTCCGGCCCTTCGGACGTTCTTCGCCCTGACCCTCGTCGTCATCCTCAAGCATCGCTCGCAGGTCGGGGTCCTGCGAGCGGTCACGCTTCGGACGACGCTCCTGGGGGGAGCCTTCCATGCGGCCTTCGTCGGTGCGGCTGATCTTCTTGGTGGCGCACAGGCCTTCAAGCACAAAGTCCACGAGCGCCGCCTTGGCGCCTTCGGACGTGCCCACGGGGATGTGCAGGTGCGGCAGGATGTCGGTCAGCGGTTCAATGCCTGCCACTGACGCGAGCAGGGCCTCGGCGCCGACGGTGTCGGCCATCTCGAGTGTGCCGCCCTCATCAAACCAGTGAATCAGCTGCCGCATGTTCATCTTCGCCGTGCAGCTGTCGAAGACCGTGGCGATCGAGGCACGGACGAGTTCACGCGCCACGATGTCGGCACCCTTGAGTTCGCCTTCATACTCCAGCTCGATCTTGCCGGTGAGGGCGGGCAGTGACGCGTAGATGTCGCTCACGCGGGGCACGGCCACCGCTTCGGCGTTGAGCGCCGCGCGTCGCTCGGCATTCGACACCACGTTTTCAAGTGTGGTGATGGGCAGGCGCTGGCTGACGCCAGAGCGTTTGTCCACCTTGGAGTCTCCACGAGCCTGGAAGGCGATCTCTTCAACGATCTCGCGCACGAATCCGGGGACGTCCACAGCAATCGCGCCTGGTCGATCCGTCCACGCTTCCTGCGCGGTGATGTTGATGGCGTCCTCGCGCGTCTTGGGGTAGTGCGTGCGGATTTCGGAGCCGATGCGGTCCTTGAGCGGCGTGATGATTTTGCCGCGCGCCGTGTAGTCTTCCGGATTTGCGCTGAACACAATCAGCACATCCAGCGGCAGTCGCACGGGGTAACCTTTGATCTGAACGTCGCCCTCCTGCAGGATGTTGAACAGGCCGACCTGCACCTTGCTGGCCAGGTCAGGCAGCTCGTTGATGGCGAAGATGCTGCGGTGGGCGCGCGGCAGCAGTCCGTAATGCATGGTGCGCACGTCGCCGAGTTCGAAGCCCGACTTGGCAGCCTTGATCGGATCGATATCGCCGATCAGGTCGGCGATCGTCACGTCCGGCGTCGCGAGCTTTTCGACGTAGCGTTGGTCGCGCGTGATCCACGAGATCGGCAGCAGGTCGCCTTCCTCGCGCAGCCGGATCTGGCACGGTCCGCAGATGGGGGCGAGCGGGTTGTCATGAATCTCGCAGCCGGTGACCACCGGCATCTCCGCATCCAGCAGCGTTGTCAACGCCCGGAGCAGGCGCGTCTTGGCCTGGCCGCGCAAGCCGAGCAGAATGAAGTTGTGCTTCGAGAGCACGGCATTGACGATGTGGGGCACGACGGTGTCGTCGTAACCCACGATGCCCGGGAACAGGGCCTCGCCGGCGCGGAGGCGGGCGAGCAGATTGGTGCGGAGTTCGTCCTTGATGGACCGGTGTGACCAGCGGCCGGCCGCCTGTGCCTCGCGCAGGGCACCGAGGGAGGCCGGAAGGGGAGTGGAAGGCATGGAACGACTATAGCGGACACCGGGTTGCCCTGTGCGTGCACGATTGTGTAAACTCCTTAAGCTGCCTGTGGGCGGGAATAACTCAGTGGTAGAGTGCGACCTTGCCAAGGTCGAAGTCGCGGGTTCGAATCCCGTTTCCCGCTCCATTTTTTGTTTCTGGTAGACTGACCTCGCGATGATCCTGACCGTTCGCCTCTCGTGTCGCTGTTGTTGTCGGGCTACTGCCTGACGACCGCGAGTTCCTCCGTACTCCCCCGTCAGTTGTTCTCAGAAGGCGCCGTCGCCAAGCGGTAAGGCAGAGGTCTGCAAAACCTCCATCCCCGGTTCGATTCCGGGCGGCGCCTCCAAATTCTCAAAATCCCAAACTTCGCTACGCTTGCTGTTTGAGCAGTAGAGCGTTTTTCACCATGATGGTCATGAAGGGCCATGGAGAAATGCCTGCCACCGTTCCGTGAGGGTTGGGGGCCAGGCGAAGCCTGGCCGTGCGGGAGGAGGGCGGTCGGGAACGAAAAAGGTTTCGGGTAGGTTTTTCGTCAGCAACAGGAACCGAAAAACCTACCCGAAACCTTTTTCGTTTCCGACCGCCCTCCTCCCCCAGCTGCCGCCCTTGGCGGCACCCAACCCGATCGTCTGGCGCTGCGCCGTCAAAAACTCTTGCCTTTCCTCATGGAACCTCATGGAACCTCATGGTGAAAGATCCGGATCCACGTCGCAGGGCAGCGACAGCGTAGAATGGCGCGCATGCGCCGAGTCCGAGCTGTCCTGACCGCAGTCGTCATCCTGTGTGCCGGAGTGTTGGCTGTCGGGTCTACGCGGGCAGCGGACACCCAGCCTCAGGCCTCGCCCAACTTTGCGCCCGTTGAAGCGGCGATGAGGCGGGACCTGACGCGCACGTCTGCGCCAGGCGCCGCCATTGCGGTGGTCTCCGGTGACCGGGTGGTGTACACGCGCGGGTTCGGGACGGCGAATGTCGAAACCGGCGAGCCGATGCGGCCCGAAATGGTGTTCCGCCTCGGGTCGACGACGAAGATGTTCACCGCCGCTGCGGTGGTGCTGTTGGCGGAGCAGGGGAAGTTGAGCCTCACCGAGCCGATCGGCAAACACCTTCCGGGCCTGACGCCAAAGCTGGCGGCCCTCACCGCGCACCAACTGCTGTCGCATACCTCCGGCATCCTCGACGAAGCTCCGATGTTTGGCAGTCACGACGATGGGGCATTAAGGGAGGAGGTGGCGGGCTGGACCGACGAGCAGTTCTTCGCGGAGCCCTCGCAGGTCTACTCCTACTCGAACCCCGGCTACTGGCTCGCGGGACTGCTCGCCGAGACGGTGGGGGGAGCCCCGTTTGCCGATCAGGTGGCGACGTCGTTGTTTGAGCCACTCGGGATGAGTCGCTCCACGTTTCGTCCGACACTGGCCATGACGTATCCGCTTGCGCAGGGCCACGAGCTCGCAGACACTCGCGCGCGCATCATTCGTCCAGCGGCCAACAACAGCGCTTCGTGGCCGGCCGGGTCGATCTACTCGAACGTGATCGATCTCTCACGGTGGATGACCGCCTTCCTCAACGCCGGGCAGCTCGACGGCAAGCAGGTGTTGCCGGCCGCACTGTTCACGACGCTCTCAACGCCACGGGCGAAAATTCCCGGAGCGATAAACCAATACGGCTACGGTGTCCAAGTCGGGCGGTGGCACGGGTTTGATGTGGTGGAACACAATGGGTCGAGGGCCGGATACGGGTCAATGATTCGAATGCTGCCGGCGCAACGGATTGGCGTGGTCGTTGTCGCCAATCTGACGGGGGCGACGATGACGACGGCGGCTGAGGCGGCCATCGCGGCGCTGGTGGGGCCAATCGACACGAACGGCCGGGCCGCCACACCGATGACGCTCTCACGCGACGCACGTCGCGCGTTTGTCGGCACCTATTCACAGGGTACGCGGCAGATGGTGGTCGCCGAGCGTGACGGCACTCTCGTGTTGCGCCAGGGGACACGCGAGACGCCTCTTGAATTGGTAACCACGGGATCGCCGGAACCGCAGAACGAGCAGGCGTTTCGTGCCGGGACCACCCGATATATTTTTGTGAAGAACGATGCCGGGGCGGTGATGTTCCTGCATTCAGGCGGACGTTCGTGGAGGAAGATTCAGTGAACACATTTGTGCGTGCAGTCGTCGTTGTTGCGGCTTGGTCCGCGTTGGTGTCGCTCCCGGGGGCTCAAGCCCCCCAGCCTGCGCAACCTGTGTTTGTGGATGGTCAGGCGCAGATCGTGCCGGCCTTTCAGGATGCGACGCAGTGGGTGCGTGAGCGACTGTGGGTCGAGACCGAGTTCGACTCCGACGGCGACAAACGCCCTGACCGTGTACACGTCAGCGTGATTCGGCAACGCCAGACCGAGACCGAAGGCCTCAAGGTCCCCGTCGTCTACGCGTCGTCGCCCTACTTTGCAGGCACGTCAGGCGACCGGAAGTTTCTGTGGAATGTGAATCAGGAACTCGGCGCGGAACCGCCGCCTCGAGAGTCGCAGCCGGAGATCACGTTTCAGCCAGACCGCACGAACATCTCGAACGCGGAGGTGAACACGTGGGTGCCGCGCGGGTTTGCCGTTGTGCATTCAGAGGCGACGGGAACTGGCCTCTCGACCGGCTGTCCCACAGTGGGCGGCAAGCCTGAAGAGTTCGCGCCAAAGGCCGTGATCGATTGGCTGAATGGTCGCGCCAAGGGATTCACCACTGTGGATGGCTCGGAGGAAGTCGTCGCCACGTGGACAACCGGCAAGGTGGGGATGACAGGCACGTCGTACAACGGCACGATCCCACTTGCGGCGGCCACGACGGGTGTGGAGGGGCTTGAGGCGATCATTCCGATCGCGCCGAACACGTCGTATTACCACTACTACCGATCCAACGGCCTGATTCGTCATCCCGGGGGCTGGCTTGGTGAGGACATCGACTTTCTCTACGACTTCGTCCACAGCCAGGACCCCGCGCGACGCGCGGTGTGCAACACGATCTATCGCGACGGACAGTTCGTGGAAGGGCGCGACCGTGTCACCGGCGACTACAACACGTTCTGGGCGGAGCGTGATCTGCTCAACAAGGTGGAGAACGTGAAGGCCGCCGTGTTGATGGCGCATGCGTTCAACGACTGGAACGTGGTGCCCGAGCACAGCGTGCGCATCAGCGAGGTGCTCAAGGGACGGGTGCCGCTCATGCAGTACTTCCATCAGGGGGGACATGGTGGAGCGCCGCCGCTTGAACTGATGAACAAGTGGTTCACGCGGTATCTGTACGGCGTACAAAACGGGGTCGAGAAGGAACCGAAGGCGTGGATCGTGCGCGAGGCCCCGCCGGCTCCGCCCGTTGATCCGAATGCGCCGCCTGCGGGTCGCGGTCGTGGTCGCGGCAACATGTTGCCGCCCACGCCGTATGCGGACTATCCGAACCCAGCTGCCGCGCCGGTGCGACTGCGCCTGATGCCAGGTGGCCGTGGCGTTGGCGGGCTGGAACCCGCTGGGCGAACTCCTGCGGTGCAGAACTTCAGGGAGACGCTGACCGACAACGTCGAGTTCGCCGCTCCGGCACTCGCGCTTGCGCCGGAGTCCACACATCGGCTGCTGTATGCGACCCCCGAACTCACCGCCCCGGTGCATATCTCAGGGACGGCGCGGGTGACGATTCACATGGCGTCGAGCACGCCGGCCGCCAATCTGTCGGTCTACCTCGTGCAGTTGCCTTGGACGGAAGGGCCGATCGGCACCTCCAACTTGATCACACGCGGGTGGGCCGATCCCCAGAACCACCGGTCGCTCACAAGCGGCGGCAACTTCAAGGACATGCGCCGCGGCGAACCGCTGACGCCCGGCGAGTTCGTGACCTTGACGTTTGACCTGCAGCCCGACGACCAGATCATTCCGGCTGGCACACGCATCGGCCTGATGATCTTCTCGAGCGATCGTGACTTCACGCTCTGGCCCAAGCCGGGAACCGAGCTCACGATCGACATCAATCAGACTCAGCTACTGCTGCCGGTCGTGGGCGGGGAAGCGGCCTTTACCTCCGCCACGGGCGGGCGATAACAGCTTGCCGCGCCGAAGCCTGGCGAAGGCGGGATTGGCGTAGAATTTGCCGTACATGCTCACACGACGCTGGGTCATCGGGCTGCTGCTCGTGCTGGCCGTGGTCCCGTTGGCCGCCCAGCGGCGCGGGTTCGGCGGGCGCAACTTCATTCCGACCGTGATGGCGTCGCCCTACGACGGCAAGTTTGCCATCGTGCGCCTCTGGTATCCCCACTACGGCGGGTGGGCGTTCGACTATCCGGAGATGGAGCAGAACCTAAACAAGATTCTGCCGGCGGTCAGTGCGATTGTGCCAAGTCCGAACGGCGGCAACGTGTTCCGCATGGACGACCCGGAGTTGATGAAATTTCCGATCGCCTATCTGTCGGAACCCGGGTACTGGTATCCGTCCGAGACCGAGGTGGAGGGGCTGCGCACCTACATCCAGAAGGGCGGGTTTCTGATCGTCGACGACTTCCACTTTGGAGACGAGTGGAACGTGTTTGAGCTGGCCATGACGCGGGTGTTGCCAGGGGCGACGATTCATCGGCTCGACGTGACGCACCCGATCTTCAATACGTTTTTCGCGATTACAACGCTTGATGTGCCCTATCCGGGGCGCCTCGGCCAGCAGGGGCTGATGGGCGAGTTCTACGGTATTTACCAGGACAACGACATCACGAAGCGCCTGTCCGTGGTCATCAATTTCAACATGGACATTGGCGACTACATGGAACACTCGGCCGAAGGGCGCTACGCGGTGGACCCGTCCAACGAAGCCTACAAGTTCGGGATCAATTACTTGATGTACGGGATGTCGCGGTAAAATCACCTCCGAGCTCATCTCATTTGATCGCGTACAGGTGTTTGTCGCCGCGGATGTAAATGACGCCGTCGGCCAACGCCGGTGATGCCCAGATGGTTTCGTCGAGTGAGTTGGTGCGGAGTACTTCGTGCTTCGGCCCGGCGCGCACGACGAAGGTTTCCCCATCCTCGCTGGTCATCAGGAACTTGTCCCCAAACGACACGGCCGACGCGCGGAACGTTGCGGGCACGGGCACACGGCCGCCCTCGTAGACGACCTCACCCGTGCGGGCATCGAGGCACGTGGTGATACCGCGGTCAGTGAACAGGTAGAGGTAGTCCCCGATCGCAATAGGGGAGGTCACGTACGCCGTGCCCTTGTTGTAGGTCCAGGCGATGCGGTCCTCGTTGGTCTTCGCGTCCGGTCGCAGGGCCATCGCGACCTTGGCCTGATTGCCGGCTGTCGCAAACACCAATCCGTGGCTGGTGACAAAACTCGGAATTGGATGGCTGCTGGTGCCCGCTGAGCGCCACCGCTCTGTGCCGGTCTCCGGGTCGTACGCGATCACGGCTTCCGCCCCGGAGGCGATCAGGTCAATACGCCCGTCTACGGGATACAGAATCGGCGTGGCCCAGCTGCGACGGTTGTTGCGCTCGGCGCGCCACACTTCCTTGCCGGTGTTGCGATCAAACGCGCGGATGTTTGACCCGGCGCCCATCTCCTGGTCCACCTGGAGGATCACCAGATGTTTGAACAGGATCGGGGACGTGCCTGGTCCCAGGCCGGCCTTGGCGATATTGCCAAGGTCGGTCTTCCACTTGAGGTCGCCGTCCATCGTGTAGGCATACAGGCCGTGCGCTTCGAACGAGGCAAACACCATCTCACCATCGGTCACCACCGACGCCGACGCGTAAGTGTTCATGCGATGCCGGTTGTCATACATCGGGCCGTCGTAGGCTGTGTGATTCCACAGAATGGTGCCGGTTGTGGCATCGATCCCCAGCACGTGCAGCGAGTGGTCATAGTCCACCGCCGTGCTGTCGGGATTCAGGTATCCCGGCTTGAGGTCGAACCCCAGATGGTCTGGCGCCTTGCGTCCGGGAACATGTTTGCCCTGGATCGAGGTCGTCAGGAAGATTCGGTCGCCGTACACGATGGGCGATGAGTGCCCACGACCCGGGATGGCAGACTTCCACGCGATGTTCTCAGTGGGTGACCACGTGTCCTGGTACTCGCCCGTGGCGATGCCCATGCCGTTGGGGCCGCGCCATTGCGACCAGTGTGGATTGTGCGTGTCGTCGACAGTACGGAGCGCACGGGCTTCAGCCCGTGCGTTGACCGACGGGCTGAAGCCCGTCGGCTCCAAAACGACCACGGAGACAGCAGCAATTGCTGCAAGTGAAAGAAGGGTCTTCATGCTTTGGGCTCTTTCTGCAGGGCGGCCATGACCGCCCGCACGAGATCTTCCGGGCAATCCGCCACACCGTCGTCTGAACAGGCGAGGCGGCCGGCCGCGATCGTGTCGCGATACTGGGCGAGATAGGTATGGCAGTTGTCGCAGCCCTGCACGTGGACTTCAAAAACCGCATGCACATCGGCCGGCAGCGCATCGCCGACGTAGTCCATCAGGAATTCCGACACTTCGCGACAGGTCAATTGTGGCGTCATGCGTGGGCTCCAGCCAAATGAGGGGCGATCAACGTGCGCAGCGCGAGGCGACCCCGGTGCAGCCGGATCTTGACGGCATTGGGTGTCGTGTTGACGATCTGCGCCGTTTCTTCCGTGGACAGACCCTCGATGTCCCGCAGCAGCACCACCGCTCGGTACGTTTCAGGCAGTTCCTCAATGGCCTCACGCACCATCTGGGCGGTCTCCTTGCGCGAGAGCGCCACATCGACCGGCTCGGTCCATGAGGGGAACATCTGGGTGTGATGTCCATCGGGCAAAAAGCGGGGGAGGTAGTCCTCGATGGCCTCTTCGGCCTTGCGCTTTCGTGTGCGCAGTTTCATCAGCGACGAGTTGACGACAATGGCGTGCAGCCACGTCGAGATCTGCGCGTCGCCCTTGAAGGTGTCGCGTTTGCGGAAGGCGTTGATGAACGCATCCTGCACCGCATCACGCGCATCCTCTTCGTTGTGCAGCATCCGTCGAGCGACGGCCAACAGGCGACCACCGTACGTGCGCACCAGCGTCTCAAAGACCGTCTCGTCGCCAGCCTTCAGGCCCTCGATCAGCGCCGCATCATCCATGGATGGAGAAGGGTAACACGCCGCCGCCGGGAGCCGGTACGCACAAGACCCGCGCACCGAGCATCCGGTTCGAGAAACCGGCGGAGGCGGAGAATTCGGCGAGCCGCGGCGGCAGCTCGATGTCGAACTTGTAGTCGCCGGAGACGACGCCGAGGGGCGCGAGCGCGTGCTCCCATGACTCCCACCACGGGGCGACGCCGCGCGCGAGGGGTTCGAGCATCAGGAAGACGGCGCCGTTGGTCACCGCCTGGGTCACGAGTGTGAGCAACCGATCCCGTGCGGCGGGTTCCAGTTCGTTCACCGCCCATCCGGCGACAATCCCTGTGCCGCTCAGCGACGGCCGTGTCTTCACGAGTCGTTCCATCGCGGCGACCGCATCGAGCCGCGTGGCTCGTCCCCGCAGGCCGAGCGTGCGCCAGTTCCAGCGCGCCTCTTCAAGTGCCCACGGATGCAGGTCGCAGCCGTCGATCGACGGGCGCGGCTCCGGCAGCGTCATCGCCCACGCCGCACTGCACACGCCCGTGCCGCAGCCCAGATCCACCAGATGTGTCGGCCGGGCCGCAGGCGCAACCGCCAACACGGCCGCTTCGACCGTGAGCATGTGGAGCGGGGCGTAGAACAACCCGAAGGCCGCGCGTTTGCCGGCCGAATCAAGTGGCGACCGCGTGGGCAGCTGTCCGCGTCGTTCGACGTATCGCACAGACAGCGCGCGCACCGCCCGTGTGAATTCTGGCCGCGTCAGGTTCGCCAGGTGCCGCTTTTCAAGTACATCCAAATAATTACGTCGGGTGTCTTTTTCGTCGGAAAAGACACCCGACGTATTTAATGGGGTCTTTTCTGTGGGAGCGGTCACGTGCGGACCTGGGTGTAACGGGAGGCGAGGGGGTGTGACAGCCGGGGCGCGATGGCTCGGGCGGCGTCGGAGACCTGGTCGATGCGTACGCCGGTATCGATGCCCAGGCCGTCGAGCATGTACACCAGATCTTCGGTCGCCAGATTACCGGAGGCGCCCGGCGCGTAGGGGCAGCCGCCCAGGCCGCCGGCAGAGGCGTCGAACGTCGCAATGCCGAAGTCGAGCGCGGCCAGCACGTTGGCCAGTGCGAGTCCCCGCGTGTCGTGAAAATGCAGCGCCAGTCGCGTGACGGGCGTCGTGGTCAGCAACTGGGGCAACATCGCACGCACCTGTCCAGGATGGGCGATACCAATCGTGTCGCTCACCGCCACTTCATACACGCCGAGGTCGAGCAGACGAGCGGTGAGCAGTGCCACCTGGCCCACCGGCACTGCGCCTTCGTACGGGCAGCCGAATGCCGTCGAGAGATATCCGCGCACGCGCAGGCCGGCCGCAATGGCGGCTGCGGTGACCTCCCCGTAAATCTCAAACGACTCGTCGATGCTGCGATTAATGTTCTTGCGACTGAAGGTTTCCGAGGCGGCCGCGAAGACCGCCACGTTGGTGACACCTGCCGCGATCGCACGCTCAAGGCCGGCCATGTTTGGCACGAGCGCGGAGTAGCGCACGCCAGGACGACGGTCGATGCGGCTGACCACATCATCGGCGTCCGCCATCGACGGCACCCACTTGGGGCTGACAAACGCCGTGACTTCAATTTCGCGCAGGCCCGATGCGCTCAGACGATTGACGAACGCGACCTTGTCGTCGGTAGGAATGGTCGTGGCTTCGTTCTGCAGTCCGTCACGCGGACCGACTTCGACAACCGTGACCGACGTCGGGATGTTGGACATGGCTATTCGAGGTCCACCAACACCATAGTCGGCTGCACGAGTTCGCCCTCGCGGCAGTGGATCGCGGTGACGACACCCGCTCGCGGTGCGCGAATCGGCAGCTCCATCTTCATCGCTTCGAGCACGACCAGTGGATCCCCTTCAGCGACCGTGGCGCCGACCGTGGCCATGATGCGGATCACCGTGGCTGACATCGGCGGTCGCAGGGCATCCACGTCGGAGGTGCGGGCGCGAGGTCGAGCCCCGGCCGATTCCACCTCAGCGCGGACGACCACGCCGGCCAGAGTCACCCAGGTGCCGTCGGGCGTCTTCTGTGCGGCGCCGGAAATGCCTGTGTCGCCGTGACGCACCGTCCAACGCCCGTCCGGCTGCGCCGCGACTGTAAACGCGCCCTCCACATCGTCGATCGTGACCACATCGCGGTCGACGGTGGCTGTGAACTCACGTGTGCCGATGGTGACGCGCAACTTCGTCGCCATTAAAACGTTCCCCGCCCAATAACGTCGAAAGGATCGACGCGGTCCGCAGTCCCCAGTCCGCGGTCCGCAGTCCGCGGTCCGCCGTCGGATTGACTGCGTGCCGCGAGGGCCACGAGAGCATGCAGTTGCGCGTCCGAGTAGCCCGGCACAAAGGCGTCGAGGTGCTCTTCGATGAAGCGGGTGTGCGTGTCGCAGGCGAGCACACGCGGGTCGCGCAACAAGGCGACCAGAAACCCGATGTTGTGCTGCAGGCCGAGGATGTCGAAGTCCTCAAGCGCGCGCGTCGCTCTGGCAAATGCCGCTTCCCGGTGCTCACCGTACGCGATGACCTTCGCAATCATCGGGTCGTAGTGCACGGTGACGGCCTGGCCTTCACGCACACCCGCATCCACGCGAATCCCGGGGCCCTGAGGCTCACGGTAGCGGAGCAGGGGACCGGACTGCGGCAGGAAGCCTGCGGCCGGATCCTCGGCATACACGCGGCACTCCACGGCGTGCCCGCGCACCTGCAGATCGTCCTGCCGGAACGGCAGGGCTTCACCGGCGGCCACAAGCAACTGCGCCCGAACAAGATCAACGCCGGTGATGGCCTCGGTGATGGGATGTTCCACCTGCAGCCGGGTGTTCATCTCAAGGAAGTAGAAGTCATTCCCAGAAAGCAGGAACTCGATCGTGCCCGCGTTGACGTAGCCGACCGCCTGAGCGGCCGCCACGGCCGCGCGAGTCATCCGTTCCCGAATCTCGGGGGTGACGGTGGGTCCAGGCGCTTCTTCGATCACCTTCTGGTGACGCCGCTGCAGGGTGCAATCGCGCTCGAACAGATGCACGGTCTGGCCACGGCTGTCTGCCATGACCTGCACTTCGATGTGCCGCGGTCGCTCGATCAAGCGCTCCACATACACGGTGCCATCCGAGAACGCACGCGTCGCTTCACTGGTCGCCGCGGCGATGGCCTCATCGGCTTCGGCATCCGCGCGCACGATACGCATCCCTTTGCCGCCACCGCCGGCCGAGGCCTTGAGCAGGGCCGGGTAGCCCACACGACTCAGCGCGGCTCGCACGGCGGCGACATCCTGCGTGGCGGGCGTCTCCCCGGGCACCACCGGCACGCCGGCCGCCGCCACCGCTTTGCGTGCGGCCGTCTTTGACCCCATGGCGGCAATCACGGTCGACGAGGGGCCGATGAAGGTGAGTCCTGACGATTCACACGCGGCAGCAAACGCGGCATTCTCGGAGAGGAACCCGTAGCCGGGATGGATGGCATCGGCGCCTGAGCGGCGGGCCGCATCGAGGATGGCCTCCACGCGCAGGTAACTCTCACCGGCGGGGGCAGGGCCGATCAGCAGCGCGTCGTCGGCCATCACCACGTGTGGCGCTTCCGCATCCGCCTCGGAGTACACCGCCACGGTGCGGATACCCATTTCGCGGCACGCACGGATGATGCGCACGGCGATCTCGCCGCGGTTGGCAATGAGTACGCGTCGCATCATGCCTGCCACGACGCGGGTCGTTTCTCCATGAACGCCCGCATCCCTTCCTGACCTTCGACCGACACGCGCTGGGTCGCGATGGCCTCCACGGTTGTGCGCAGGACGTCGGCGGGCAGACGACCTGCGACCTCCCGCAGCAGCGCCTTGGTCCCCGCGATGGCCGTGGGTGCCGCCTTCAGGAACTTCTGCGCGTAGCGCTCCACGGCCGCATCCAGCTGGTCGACTGGTACCACGTCGTGCACCAGGCCCATCTCGCGGGCTTGTGCCGCACTGAAGCGCGCACCGGTCAGGCACCACTCCCGTGCGGCCGACAGGCCGATCTTGCCCACTACATAGGGTGAAATCATCGCCGGCAGAATGCCGAGCACGACTTCGGTGAATCCAAACACCACGTCGTCAGCCGCGACCACCACGTCGCACACGGCCGCCAAGCCCGCGCCGCCACCAAGTGCCGCACCGTGCACACGACCGATGACCGGTACAGGCAGCGAATCGAGCGCCAGAAACATTTGCGCGGCCAGCGTGGCGTCGGCGATGTTCTCTTCTCGCGTGTACGCGGCCATGCGTGACATCCACTGCAGGTCGGCACCCGCGCAAAAGGAAGCACCCGCTCCGCGAAGTACGACCACACGCACAGACCCATCGCTCGGCACACCGGCCGCCCACGCCGACAGATCGCGGATCAGTTCCTCGTTGAAGGCGTTGCGTACCTCCGGTCGGTTGAGCGTCACTGTCGTGACTGTGCCGGCGTCCACCGTGATTGTGCGCATCATCACATCCGGAAGATGCCAAAACGGGCATCGGGCACGGGCGCGTTACACGAAGCTGACAAACCAAGGCCGAGCGCATCACGCGTGCGCGCCGGGTCGAGCACCCCGTCGTCCCATAGACGCGCGGTGGAGTAATACGGGGAGCCTTCGGTATCGTATTTCTTGAGAATCGGCGCCTTGAGCGCAGCCTCGTCGTCGGCGCTGAAGGGGGCACCTTCGCGCGCGAGTTGATCCTTCTTGACCGTGGCAAGTACCGAGGCCGCCTGCTCGCCGCCCATGACCGAGATACGGCTGTTGGGCCACATCCACAGCAGCCGCGGTTCGTAGGCGCGGCCACACATGCCGTAGTTGCCGGCACCAAACGAGCCACCAATCACCACCGTGAACTTCGGCACCACGGAGTTGGCCACGGCATGCACCATCTTGGCGCCGTCCTTGGCAATGCCGCCGCGTTCGTATTGTTGGCCGACCATGAAGCCGGTGATGTTCTGCAGAAAGATCAACGGCACCTTGCGCAGATTGCACATCTCGATGAAGTGCGTCACCTTGAGCGCCGACTCGGAAAACAGCACCCCGTTGTTCGCGACGATACCGACAAGAAACCCGTGCAGGCGGGCAAATCCGGTGACGACCGTGGTCGCGTACCGGGCCTTGAATTCATCAAAGCGCGAGCCGTCCACGAGGCGGGCGATGACTTCACGCACGTCGTACGGATGCCGCGGATCGATATTGACCACGCCGTACAGTTCCTCGGGCGCATAACGAGGCGGTTCGGGCGTCGTCATGTCGAGCGGCAGCTGTTTGGTCGTGTGCAGCGTGGAGACAATCGTCCGCGCCAGATGCAACGCGTGCGCATCGTCTTCCGCGAGGTAATCCGCGACGCCCGACAGGCGCGTGTGCACGTCGGCACCGCCCAGGTCTTCCGCCGTCACGTCTTCGCCCGTGGCGGCCTTCACGAGTGGCGGTCCACCGAGAAAAATTGTGCCCGTGCCCTTGACGATGACCGTCTGGTCCGACATCGCCGGCACATAGGCGCCCCCGGCGGTGCAGGAGCCCATGACGATGGCGATTTGGGGGATACGGTCGGCGGACATGCGCGCCTGGTTATAAAAAATGCGCCCGAAGTGTTCCCGGTCGGGGAAGACCTCTGCCTGCAGGGGCAGGAAGGCGCCGCCCGAATCCACGAGGTACACGCAGGCGAGTCGGTTTTCCATGGCCACCTGTTGGGCGCGCAGGTGCTTCTTGACCGTCATCGGGTAGTAGGTGCCGCCTTTGACGGTGGCGTCATTGGCCACGATCATCACGTCGCGCCCGGAGACTCGACCGATGCCCGTGATGATGCCAGCCGAGGGCGCGCCGTTGTCGTAGAGGTCCCAGGCGGCCAGTGGAGAGAGCTCCAGAAAAGGCGTGTCCGGATCGAGCAGCGCCTCGATGCGTTCGCGGACGGGGAGTTTGCCCTGTTCCCGGTGCCGCGCCACATACTTGGGGCCGCCGCCTTCGTGGACCTGCGTGGTGCGTGACTGCAGCTCCTCCAGCAGGCCCAACATGCGCGACTGGTTGGTGGCGAACTCCGGAGAAGTCGTCTTGATGTGGCTCGCGAGGACGTCCATTCGTTGCCATTATAGAGTGCGACCGCGAGGGGCGACCCGGATAGAATGGGATTACTGTGAGCGACCGAACCTCGATCCTTCTGTGCGCGTTGGCCGGTGCGGCGGCCGGTGGGGCCGTCGGGTACCTGTTCTTTACGAAGGAGGGCCAGCGCCTGCGCGAGGATCTGGAGCCTCGTCTGGTGGAACTGGTGACCGAGTTTGAGAAAGCCCGATCGATGATGGCGGACCTGGAGACGCCCCGGCAGCCACGCGCGGATGTCCGTCCCTTCACTCGCTGACCGGCTCAAGCCGTCGCGCCTGGATCGACTGAAGCGTCGCGCGATCCGTGGTGTGCGGATCGGCGGGCAGGCGATGGGACGCGGGGCCATCGAATTCTTCAACAGCGAGAATCTGACGTTCGCCTCGTCGATCGCGTATTACTCCCTGCTGTCGATTTTCCCCTTTTCGTTGCTCGTGTTGTCCGCGCTGGATCGAATCAACATCGGAGAAAGTGGCGCCAGCCTGCTGCAGGTGATCACGTCGGCGATGCCGGCCGACGTCGAGTTTCTGCTGCGCATCGAGACCATGTCCGAGGTGCAACTCGGCGTCGCGGGCACCATCCTGATGTTGTGGGGCGCCATGGGGGTGTTCGGGGCGCTCACCTCCGCCGTCAACCACGCGTGGGGCGTGGAGCAGCCTCCCGGCTTCTTCAAACACAAGCTGATCGCGTTTGTCATGTTGGTGACGGCCGGCTTCCTGATGGTGGTCACCCTGCTGCTCATGTCAGCCGCTCAGGTGGTGAACACCCTGTGGTTTGCCGATGTCGTGGGCGATTGGGAGTGGCTGGGGGCCGTGCAGGGGTTCGTGGTGCGCAACATCCACGTGCCGTTGTTCTCGCTGGTCGTGGGGATGGTCTATTACTACGTGCCCAATGCGAAGGTTCGGCTGCGCGATGTCTGGGTGGGCGCACTCGCGGCCGGAGCCCTATGGCAGCTCGCGTTTATTCTCTTCTCCTGGTATCTGAGTGACCTGTCGCGGTTCACGAACATCCACGGGTCGATCGCGGCCGTGATTGCGTTTCTGCTCTGGGTGTACGCCTCGGCCGTCGTGTTGCTGTACGGGGCCGAAGTGTCCGCGGCGTATGCGCGGCTGCGCAAGGCGCTTCCGGCGTCCGCGCCAGCCGCGCCGGAACGTGACGCGCCTTCCACCGGCGAGGACGCGTAGCGCATGGCGAACCGACTGCAGCACGAACGCAGTCCGTATCTGCTCCAACACGCCAACAACCCTGTCGCGTGGTATCCATGGGGCGAGGACGCTTTCTCCCGCGCACGGACCGAACACAAGCCGATCTTCCTCTCCATCGGGTACTCGACGTGTCATTGGTGCCACGTGATGGAGCACGAGTCGTTTGCGGACCCGTCGATTGCCGATCTCCTGAACCGCCATTTCATCGCGGTGAAGGTGGACCGGGAGGAACGCCCGGACATCGATCGCGTGTACATGACGTTTGTGCAGGCCACGACCGGGGCCGGCGGCTGGCCGATGAGTGTGTTTCTGACACCGGACCTGGAGCCGTTTTACGGAGGTACATACTTTCCACCCACGTCGCGGTGGGGACGACCGGGGTTCACCGAGGTGCTGACGCAACTCGCGTCGGTGTGGGCTTCAGACCCGGCGAAGGTCAGGAAGGACGCGGGGGAGACCCTCACACAATTGCGCGCCTCGACGGACGCAGGCGGGACGGCGCGTGCGCCGGTGGCCGGTGTTGATGCGGTGCTGCAGGGTGTGGAGGCTTTTGCCGCCGCCTACGACCGACGCAACGGGGGATTTGGGGGGGCACCGAAGTTTCCGCGTCCCTCCGAATTGTTGTTCCTGCTTGATGCGTGGGCGCTCACCGGCAAACCCGAGGCCCGCCAGATGGTGACCGAGACACTCCGCGCGATGGCGCTCGGCGGGATTCACGATCACCTGGCCGGCGGATTTCACAGGTATTCGGTGGACGCACAGTGGCGTGTGCCGCACTTCGAGAAGATGCTCTACGACCAGGCGCAGTTGACACTGGCGTATCTGGCCGGCGCGCAGGCCAGCGGCGAACCGTTCTACGGACAAATCGCGGAAGACACACTCGACTACGTGCAGCACGATCTCTCGTCACCGGACGGTGCCTTCCTTTCGGCTGAGGATGCCGATTCGCTTGCCCCTGGCGCCACCGAAAAGACCGAAGGCGCCTTTTACGTGTTCAGTGCCGCCGAGATCGATACGCTCTTCGGCACCGATGCCCCCATCGTCCGTCGTCGTCTTGGCATTGTGGATGAAGGCAATGCACCGTCGGATCCCCACGGGGAGTTCCGAGGGCTGAACATTCCGTACGTTGCGGAGTCGGTGGAAGAAATTGCGACACGGACCGGTCGCACGAGCGCCGACGTGGTGCGTGTGCTGGGCGAGATGCGTCAGACGATGTTTGAGGCGCGGTCGTCACGGCCGAGGCCACACCTGGACGACAAGGTGATCACCGCGTGGAACGGAATGATGATCGCCGCGTTTGCCAGGGCAGGCCGGGTGCTCGCCACAAGTCCACGGCGCGACGAGTGGACCCGTGCAGCCGTGCGTGCGGCCGAGAGCATCGAGCGCACGTTGTGGCGGCCGGAGTCACAGCAGTTGCTGCGACGGTATCGCGATGGGGACGCGGCGGTTGACGCGTTCTGCGAAGACTATGCGTGCCTGGCCTGGGGACTGCTCGAACTGTTTCAAACCACGGGCGATGCCCGGTGGCTCGAGTGGGCCATCACACTGACCGAGCGGCAGACGACGTTGTTCTGGGATGAGGCTGACGGCGGCTGGTTCAGCACGACCGACGACGACCCGACCGTGGTGTTGCGACTGAAGGAAGACTACGACGGCGCGGAACCGGCCGCGGCGTCGGTCACGGTGCGCAACCTGCTTCAGCTGTCGGAGTTGACAGGCGAGCGCGGCTACAAGGATCGTGCGCAGCGGTCGCTTGAGCGGTACGGTCCGGCGCTGGGCACGGTGGCGCGTGTGATGCCGATGATGGTGTCGACGATTGCGATGTGGCATGCGCGGCAGGCACAGATCGTGATCGTGGGGCCTGCTAATACCGCCCGTGCGGCGCTCGAAGCCGAAGTGGCGGCACGGTATCTGCCGTTCGTGACGCTCGTCGTGCTTGAGACTGAAGAGCAGCAGCACCGTCTAGCGGAGCAGTTGCCGTGGTTGTCGGCGATGTCTATGGTGGATGGGCAACCGGCGGCATACGTCTGTCATGACTTCGCCTGTCAGGTGCCAGTGACGTCCCCCGACGCGCTTCGTTCGCTGATTTATGATCTGGCGGCGCCACGGGCGATGATTCTGCCATGACGCACGGCGTAACGCCGGCGCCAGACAGTACGGAGCCGACGGGCTTTAGCCCGTCGGTGTCACACGGGCTAAAGCCCGTGTGCTCCGTACCGGATCATGTACCGTATTTGAGGTCTCAAACAGGAGTGGTATGCAGCGTCAATTGAGTGTGGTGGTCGTGGTGATGTGCTCGATGGTGGGCGTGCAGGGGCAGATGTCGCAAATGTCCCCGGCGCCGCAGGGGCCGTTGGCATCAACCGAGTGGGTCCAGGCGCAGTTGAACGATCCGAACCTGGTGATCCTGCACGTTGGGCCGCCGGCGTCCTACGACTCGGGCCATCTTCCGGGTGCGCGCGCAGTCACGGCCCCGATGATCAGCGTGACAGGGACCAGCGCCGACGGCGGCACGCTGAATCTGCAGATGCCTGATCCCGCGGCGCTGCATGCGGCGCTCCAGGAACTCGGCATCTCGGACACATCGCGCATTGTGGTCTACGCGGCCACGCTCCCGGTGATGACGACGACGACACGAGTGGTGATGACGCTGCAGTATGCGGGGTTGGGTGAGCGCACGTGGCTCATGCAGGGTGGCCTCGCGTCGTGGCGCGCGGAGAATCGACCGCTGTCCACGGACGTGCCCGTCGTCACGCCAGGCACGCTCAGTCCGCTGACGGTGATGCCGCTCGTGGTGGATGGAGATGCCGTTGAGGCGCTGCGCAAGTCGCCTGGGGTGCGCATCGTGGATGCCCGTGCCTCAGCGCTCTACAGTGGTGAGCAGACCGGCGGTGGCCGGGACACGCCGCACAAGACCGGCCACATCGAAGGCGCGGTGAACGTTCCGTTCAACAGCACCTACGATCAGCAGGGGCGCTTCAAGTCGGTCGAGGAGTTGCAGTCGCTGTTTGCCGCGGCCGGTGTCCAGCCTGGTGAGACGGTCGTCGCGTACTGCCACATCGGCCAGCAGGCGACGGCAACGATCTTCGCCGCCCGCCTGCTGGGCTTTGATGTCCGACTCTACGACGGGTCGTTCGAAGACTGGTCCCGCCGGCCCAACGCCGCGGTGACGAATCCAGCCATTAAGAAATGAGGCAATGGGGCAGTGAGGCAATGGGGCAATGGAATTCCCGCAATTTCAGAATGGCTCAATGTAATTCTCAGAATTCCGGTAATTGCATTAGCCCATTGTGAAATTGCGGAAATTCCATTGCCTCACTGCCCCATTGCCTCATTCCTGAATGGCCTCATTTTGAAATCTTGGCGCCAGCCAACTGGGCAATGCCTGACAACGTGACCTGTGCGGCGTTGAGGCCGAGCAGGAAGTCCTTGTCGGTGAACGTGGAGAAGACGTCGGTCGGCTGATGCCAGTGCGGGTTCCAGCCGGCGCCGGTCTGCATGCCGCGTTCGTTTTCGCGGAGGCTGACCGCGGCGATGCGATCCTGGAACGGACGCGAGTCGGTGTTGGTCATGTGCGGACCGAGCGTCGCGGGGTAGTGGGTCGTGTACCGGTCTGCCGACAGCTTGAGCGCGAGCGCGAGCTTCATTGACTGTTCGGCAAACTTCGAGTTCTCCTGCCATTCGATGTTCACATCCGCCTCGGGGCGCTGGTCGCGCGACACGGAGCCGTCAGCACTCGGCATGCCGTGGTCCCACAACATCATGTCGTGCTGGATCATGCCGAGCCACTTGGGTTCCGGGTACCGGCCTGACCCAGCGGGACTCTCCATGCCCTGCAGTTCCTCACGTTGATTGACATACGCCCACGCGCCGTTGAGGCCGCTCTCTTCGTTGTTCCACAGGATGAACCGGATCGACACGTCCGTGGTCACGCCGGGCATGTGCAGGATGCGCGCCAGCTCCATCACTAACGCCGTGCCCGAGCCATCGTCATTGATGGCTTCACCTTTACCCAAGCCGTCCATGTGCGCGCCGACGATGTACATCTCGTTGGGGCGGGTGGTGCCGATCTTTGTGCAGAAGACCTGCTGGCGTTCGCCGGGTGTGCTTGGTTCGGCGTTGATCTCGCGGAGGCGAGGATCGGGCTGCGCCGGCAGCGAGTTGTTCACGCCTGTGCGGCCGCGATAGCCGTACTGTGAGGAGCCCCCTTCACGATTCCTGCGGACCCATTCGGGTGAGCCCGGCAGGGGAACGGTCATGGTCGTGGGTGGGGGAGGCGGTTCTCCCTGGCCGCGCCCGCCGCGCTGACCGCCGCCACCGCGAGCCGCCTGTGCGCCGCCGGCGCGTCCGGCCGCAGCCTGTTCGCGCGCGATGCGTGCCGCCACGACTTCAGGGTCCGAGGCGCCATCCGAGGGGAACTGGTACGTGATGCGTTCGGTATTCGTGCAGCCGTAACTCTTGAGCTGCGCCTCGATCCAGTCGATGGCGTCGCGATTGCGCTTGGTGCCCTGCTGGCGGTCGCCGAATTGACCCAGACCACGCAGGATGTCCTTATAGCGCTCCAACTCAAGGTGACCCACCAGTTCCCGGATCGGATCGGTTGGTTGCGTGGGCGCCGGCGCCTGTTGAGTGGACACGGATGCGCTGGTAGCCAGCACACCCAGAATGGCGAGAGTCAGCAGGGTCTTTCGCATGATGGGGACAGTCTAGATCAATTCCCCAGCAAGGGACGGCGCTAGCGCACGGCGATGAAACGAGGCGCGATGTCGACAGGGATACCCTCGAGCCGGTCGAGGACGGTCTGCACTTCGGGGCGCACGACGACCATGCGGGCGAGTAACTCCTGGGTGGCGGCGTAGTTGCCCTCGGCCTGGAGGGTCATGATGTCGCGCGTGAGCGCGGTGACGGCGTCACGAATCTTGTCGACCACCACCGCAAATGTGCCGTCAGCTCCGACGACGACCGCGCCGTTGTCGAGCAGGTAGTTGAGTTGCAGCACCTGGCCGCGCCCGTGCGCCGACGAGAGGCCGAATCTGATCGAGCGGAACGACGACGCGAGAAAGGTGGTGTACATCGTGCGGGCCACTTCGGGGGATACGACGCCCGTGTCCGCCAGACGAGCCAACGCCCACAAGCCCGAGATGTCGGCCTTGGCCTCTTCGATGGCGGAGTAGGTGTCCGACAACGCTTCGCGCACGGGCGTGGTGGTGCCGTGCACCAATTGCGGGCCAAGGCCATGCATCAGCTCGTGCATCAGAATGTGTGTAAAAAACGCGTCGAAGGAAATCTGATCGCGGTCCGCCGGCGCGATCGCCACCTGTGCGATCTGCGAGAGCACGTGGCGGAACTTGGCCTCCTGCACGTTCTTGAGCATCACGCGTTTGGAGCCCTTCTCGCGAATGACGCGATCGTCGTTGGGCAGGTTGAAGGCGGCGGTCTGCACCCCCTTGTTGGCGTCGCCGGAGGTAAACACCACATTCACCACGCGCATCGGCGCCATCGCGCCAATCTGCGCGGTGCGATAGCGGGGATCGATCGGCAGCGCGTCTTCCAGGCCCTGCAACTCGCCGCCGAAGACGTCCAGTTTGGTGGTCTCGACGTTGTCGCGCACGGTGATGAACGCCTCAAACGCCGCCTTGTAGCCGAACCAGCCATCCTCGTACGTTTCGTACGGGCCGATGGTGGGTTCGATTGAGGCGTCCAGTTCCATCCACGCCACATCGGAGAGGTAGTAGTCGTTGGACTTGAACGCCTGGGCACGCAGCTCGAGGAAGCGGCGAAGCGTGGCCTGGTTGGTGAGCGATGCCGCGCGGCGCAGGTGAGCCGCGGCCGTGTCGAGCGTGTTCTGGTACTCGACCGAGTACGGCACCGCCATCAAGGAGCCGGACGCGTTGCGTCGGATGGTGGAGAAGAACCCGACCGCGAGGTCGCGATCCGCGCCACGCACGGTATCGAGCCAGTCCTGCACTTCCTCTTTGGTGGCGTCTGCCGGATAAAAATTCGCCTGTGCGGGTTTGACACCGACGCCGTCAATGAAGGGCGCGTTCTCGTCGAGGCGCGACCACGGTCCCTTGTTGAGCAGGAAGTAGCGCAACCGCTCTCGTCCCTCCGCGCTCGAATCGGCCGCGAGCTGTGTAAGCAGGGCTGGATTGTCTGCCCAGACCTGCTGCAGGAACAGTCCATCAAACACCCGCGCCGCCGCCACCATGGCCTCAAGCGCCTCACGCTCATTGGGCGGCAGGGCTGACAGGTCGGCGGTGATGTCGACCGGGGCGAAGCGGGCAATCTGGGCAGCAAGCGGCGTTCCGGGCACGGGTGACTCCGAGGGGGCCTGCGCGGTACACGCGGAGGCCAGGGTGAGGGATACGAGCAGGGTAGAGGCCGACAGGACGTTCCACTGCGAGGTCATATGCCTGATTCTGCACGAAAATGCACAGGACGTGTATCCCCCGCGTCACCCTGGCGGTTTACAATGGAAGGCTTAAGGAATCAGAGGAACACGAGGCAATGAAGAACATGGCACCCGAAGACGCAAAGACGCTGGAGTCGATTGAGACTCGCGAATGGCTCGAATCGCTCGACTACGTGATCAAAACCGGCGACAAGAGCCGCATTTTTCGCCTGCTGGATGCCCTGCGCACCCGGGCGCGGTCGGCCGGCTTCCGGGAGCCGTTTTCGTCGAATACCCCCTACATCAACACGATTCCCGCCACCGAGCAGGTGCCGTACCCCGGCGATCGCGAACTTGAACGCCGCATCAAGAGTTACGTCCGTTGGAATGCGCTGGCCATGGTCGTGCGTGCCAACCGCGAGTCGGATGGCATCGGTGGCCACATCTCGACCTACGCGTCGGCCGCCACGTTGTACGAGGTGGCGTTCAACCACTTTTTCCGCGGCAAGGACGCCGGCCCTGACGCCGACCTTATCTATTTCCAGGGCCACGCCTCGCCCGGTATCTACGCGCGTGCCTACATGGAAGGTCGGCTTGACGACCAGCACCTGCACAATTTCCGCCACGAACTGCGTGAGGGCGGCGGTCTGTCGTCCTACCCGCACCCGTGGCTGATGCCGGACTTCTGGGAGTATCCAACCGTCTCGATGGGGCTCGGCCCGCTGATGGCCATCTACCAGGCCCGCTACAACAAGTACCTGGTCAACCGCGGCCTGAAACCCAACTCCGATCAGAAGGTCTGGGCGTTCCTCGGCGACGGTGAAACGGACGAACCGGAAGCCCTCGGCGCGATCTCGCTGGCCGCACGCGAAAAACTCGACAACCTCATCTTCGTGATCAACTGCAACCTGCAGCGGCTCGACGGCCCGGTGCGTGGCAACGGCCAGATCATCCAGGAACTGGAAGCCGTGTTCCGCGGCGCCGGCTGGAACGTGATCAAGTGCCTGTGGGGCAGCGAGTGGGATGAACTCCTGGCGCGCGACACCGAAGGCCTGCTCATCAAACGCATGGGCGAGATCGTCGACGGCGAGTATCAGCGGTATGTGGTCGAAGACGGCGCGTACCTGCGGACGCACTTCTGGGGCGCGGACCCGCGACTTGAAGCGATGGTGCGCCACTTGTCGGACACCGACCTCAAGAAGCTGCACGTCGGCGGTCACGATCCGACCAAGGTCTACAACGCGTATCTCGCGGCGACGACGACCAAGGGCGCACCGACCGTGGTGTTGGCGCGCACCATCAAGGGCTACGGCCTCGGCGAGGCGGGCGAAGGCAAGAACATCACCCACCAGCAGAAGAAGATGAATGAGGGCGACCTCAAACACTTCCGCGGCCGGTTCGGGATTCCGATCTCCGACGCGGAGATCGCCGACGCACCCTTCTACAAACCGAGCGCCGACTCCGCCGAGATGGTCTACATGCAGGAGCGCCGGAAGGCCCTTGGCGGGCCGGTGCCCCGACGTGTCGTGAAGAACAACCTGCTCGACGTCAGTGTGAAGGCGTCGGTGGCGAAGGACTTCGAGGAGTTCTACAAGGGGACCGAAGGCCGCAAGGCGTCCACGACGCTGGTGTTCGTCAAGATGCTGACCAAACTGCTCAAGGACAAGCAGATCGGCGAACTCATCGTGCCGATTGTCCCCGACGAAGCGCGCACCTTCGGCATGGAGTCGCTCTTCAAGCAGGTCGGCATTTATTCGAGCATCGGCCAGCTCTACGAGCCGGTCGACAAGGCGCAGCTGCTGTATTACAAGGAAGCGAAGGACGGCCAGATTCTCGAAGAAGGCATTACCGAGGCTGGCTCCATTTCGTCGTGGATCGCGGCGGGCACCGCCTACGCCGCGCACGGCGTGAACACGATTCCGTTCTTCATCTTCTACTCGATGTTCGGCTTCCAGCGTGTGGGTGACTTCATCTGGGCGGCTGCAGATGCCCGCTGCAAGGGCTTCCTGCTCGGCGGCACGGCCGGGCGCACCACACTGGCCGGCGAAGGTCTGCAGCATCAGGACGGCCAGAGCCACGTGCTCTCCCTCTCGGTGCCCACCTGCCGCTCGTATGACCCCACGTTCGCCTACGAACTGGCGGCCATCATCGAAGACGGCATCACGCGGATGTACATCGATGGCGAGGACTGCTTCTACTACATCACCGTGATGAACGAGCAGTACGAGATGCCGCCGATGGGTGACACCAAGGGCCTCAGGGACGGCATCGTCAAGGGCCTGTACCGCTACTCGACGGCGAAGGACAAAAAGGCCAAACACAAGGCCCAACTGCTGGGCAGCGGAACGATCCTCAATGAAGTGATCAAGGCGCAGGGCATGCTCGCCGACTATGGCGTGGCGGCTGACGTCTGGAGTGCGACCAGCTACAACCAGTTGTATCGCGACGGGCACGCGGCAGAGCGCTGGAACCGTCTGCATCCAACTGAAAAGCAGCGGGTGCCGTACGTCACGGAGTGCCTGGCCAAGACGGAGGGCGTGGTGGTGGCCGCCTCCGACTATCTCAAGAGCCAGCCCGACATGGTGTCGCGCTGGGTGGGTCGGCCGATGGTGACCCTCGGCACGGACGGCTTCGGTCGTTCGGAAGACCGTGAGTCGCTGCGCGACTTCTTCGAAGTGGACGCCCGCTACATCGTGCTCGCCACGTTGTCGGCCTTGCACCAGCAGGGCGACATTGAGGCCAGCGTTGTGGCGAAGGCTATCACCGACCTCGGGATCAACCCCGAGAAGCCGAATCCGGCGATTTCGTAGGCAAGGGAGCATCCTAAGACATGGCGACTGAATTCCACGTGCCCGAATTGGGCGAAAACGTCGACAAGGGCGATGTCGTCCGCGTCATGGTCGCTGTCGGCGACGTGATTGCCGTCGACCAACCCGTCTTCGAACTTGAAACCGACAAGGCCACGATCGAAGTGCCCTCCAGCGTCGCCGGCACCATCGCCGAGATGAAGATCAAGGAAGGCGACAAGGTCAAACCCGGGCAACTCGTGCTCACGGTGACGGGGGACGCAAAAGCGAAGAGCCCCGAGGCACCGAAGTCCGAGAACAAGGCCGACACGAGCAAGGCCAACGAGTCGGCGAAGCCGACCGACGACCAACAGGAAGAGCAGGCTGAAGAGGAGTCGGAGAAGCCGACCGAAGAGACGCAGGCGACGCCGGCCCCAGAGAAAAAACCCGCTGAGGTCGTCAACATTACGTCTCGCTCCGCCTCCGCCTCCGCTCCCGCCTCCGCTCCTGCGGAGCTACGGCGCGATGAACCGGTCCCGGCTGCGCCGTCGGTACGTCGCTACGCGCGTGAACTCGGCGTGGACATCGCGCAGGTGCCTGGCACCGGCCCTGGTGGCCGCATCGGCCAGGATGACGTGAAGGCGTATGTGAAGACCGCCATGACCAGCGGTGGTGCCGCGACCGGCGCTCGCGGGTACGCAGCCCTTCCCGACTTCTCGAAGTGGGGCAGTGTCGAGCGCAAGCCGATGTCGAACATCCGTCGCAAGACGGCCGAACACCTGTCGCAGGCGTGGATGGCGCCGCATGTGACGCAGCACGACAAGGCTGATCTGTCGGGCTTCGAAGACTTCCGCGAGGCGTACGGCGCCCGGGTTGAGAAAGCCGGCGGCAAGCTGACGATCACCGCCGTGATGATCAAGATTCTCGCGGTCGCCATGGACAAATATCCGCAGTTCGCCTCGTCGGTGGATATGGCCAACGATGCGATCGTGTACAAGAGCTACCGCCATATCGGCGTGGCGGTCGACACACCGAACGGCCTGCTGGTGCCGGTCATTCGGGACGTCAACACCAAGTCCATTACGCAGATCACCATCGACCTGGCGACGCTGTCGCAGAAGGCGCGCGACAAGAAACTGAGCCTCGACGACATGTCGGGCGGCGTGATGACGGTCACCAACCTGGGCGGCATCGGCGGCACGTCGTTCACGCCGATCGTCAATCAGCCTGAGGTGGCGATTCTTGGTATGTCACGCGGCGGCATCGAACCGGTGTGGGACGGTGACGAGTTTGTGCCGACCCCCATGCTGCCGTTGTCGTTGTCCTACGATCACCGTGTCATCGACGGTGCCGACGCCGCGCGGTTCCTCCGCTTCATCGCTGAAGCCCTGGAATCGCCGTTAACGATGGTTCTTTAATGCTTTTCACAGGGAGACACGGAGTCTTTGTTTCTCAAAAAACATCCTCCGCGCCTCCCTGTAGATCTTGTTTTCGATTGGAACTGATATGGCTTCAACACAGTTGGTCGTGATTGGTGGCGGACCTGGCGGGTATGCGGCGGCGTTTCATGCCGCCGACCTCGGCATGCAGGTTACGCTCGTGGACATGGAGCCGAACCCGGGCGGCGTGTGCCTCTACCGCGGCTGTATTCCGTCCAAGGCGCTGCTGCATGTCGCGAAGGTCGCCAGCGAAGCGAAACACGCATCGCACTGGGGTCTCACCTACGCCGAGCCCACGATCGACCTCGACAAACTGCGCGGCTACAAGGACTCGGTGGTCGAGAAATTGACCGGAGGTTTGGGGCAACTCTCCAAGCAACGCAAGATCACGTTCCTTCAGGGCAAGGCGTCGTTTGTGGACGCGAAGAACCTGTCGATTGCCCTGACGGCCGGCGGCACGCAGGACCTTGCGTTCGAGCACGCCATCATCGCGACGGGGTCGTATCCCACGCGGATTCCCGGCCTCGACATCAAGAGTGATCGGTTGATGGACTCCACCGGCGCCCTCGACCTGCCCGACATTCCGAAGTCGCTGCTGGTGGTGGGCGGCGGATATATCGGTCTTGAGTTGGGCTCGGTGTATGCAGCCCTCGGCACCAAGGTGACGGTCGTCGAAATGACCGACGGCCTGCTGCCAGGCGCCGATCGTGATCTGGTCACGTTCCTCGCACGGCGTCTTGAGACCACGCTCGACAAAATCCTCCTCAAGACCAAGGTCACCGGCATGAAGGAGACCAAGAAGGGCATCACGGTCTCGATGGAACTCCCGGAGGGAAAGACGTCCGAGGAGACCTACGACCGCGTACTCGTGTCCATCGGTCGGCGTCCGAACTCGGCGATCCCCGGCCTCGACAAGACGGGCGTGACCGTCAACGAAAAGGGCTTCATCCCGGTGGATTCTGCGATGCGCACGAACGTGGCGGGCATTTCGGCGATTGGTGATGTGGTGGGCGAGCCGATGCTCGCGCACAAGGCATCCCACGAAGCCCGCGTGGCCGTCGAAGCCATCCTCGGTCACAAAGTGGCGTTTGAGCCGCAGGCGATTCCGGCCGTGGTGTTCACGGACCCCGAAGTCGCGTGGTGCGGGCTCACCGAAAGTGACGCCAAGAAGCAGGGGCGTACGGTCGCTGTGGCCAAGTTCCCCTGGGCTGCGCTCGGCCGCGCCATTGCGATCGATCGGCCGGACGGCATGACCAAGCTCCTGATCGACCCTGAAACCGAACGTATCCTGGGAGTCGGCATCGTCGGTGCCGGCGCCGGCGAACTCATCGCCGAGGGTGTGCTCGCAGTCGAGATGGCGGCACTGGCCAGCGACCTCAAGCTTTCCATCCACCCACATCCCACGATGTCGGAGACGCTGATGGAGGCCGCCGAAGTCTTCTTCGGCCACTCGACGCACGTGTACCGGCCGAAGAAGAAATAGGCCGTGGCGAAGCGTCGAGGCTGGTTCAGTCGGCTGGTGTCGGATCTGTTCGAGCTGGCGCGAACCGAGAAGAAGTGGTGGCTGTTGCCGCTGCTGCTGCTGCTGCTCGTGATTGCCGGTCTGATGGTGGCGGCCGCCCTGTCGGGGCCACTCGCGCCGTTTATTTATCCGCTGCTGTAGACCGGAACGCCTGATCGTAGATGGCCGATGCCATCAGTGCGGCGCCTGCGACTGTGACATGTACTCCGGTGTTCTGGAATAGCGGCGTCGTCTGATTCGCGGGGTCTGCGAAGGCCGTAGTCGGATCCACCAGCACCGCGCCCCACGCCTCCACCATCGTCGCCGCCCGAGTCGAGTATGCCAGCTGACCGGCCATGAGCGGCGCGTTCGGGTGTGACGGGTCGTGCACCTCCTTGACGAACACGGGGGTGACACCCTGTTCGCGCAGGTAGGTCACAAAACGTTTAAGCGTCTCAAGATAGTTCGTCATGACGTCCGGGTCGAACACCACCTCGGCAGTGAGTGGCGGCGGGGGTGGTGAAGGACGCAACCACTCGACCAGACGCACGTACACGCGGTCACGAAGAAACTTGTAGGTAATCACGTTACGGAACGGCGTATTGAATGCCAACTCAGTGGTGAACCGACCGTACTCACCGCGGGCGACCAGATCGCGCATGGGCTCGCCCTCGGCCGCAAGGAAGTTGGCGTTGAAGATTTCGTTCACACCCGAGTAGATGATGACCGCGTCCGGCCGGAGCAGCGGCACATCACGCCTGGCCTTCTCGAAGCTGTGTGCGAGGCTCCACATGATGACGCCGCCGTTGAGTACCTGATCGCGGTCCCCCCCGGCACGCTCCCTCCGCAGGCGTTCCTGCAGGCGGATGGGCCACGCCTGATCGTTGGTCAGGTGGTGGCAGAAGGTGGTGGACCCGCCGTAGGTGATCATCCGAAGGCTGCCCTCGGGTTTGGGCATCAGGACCGGCTCCGAGTTCCTGAAGCCGTAGTCATTCAGGTAGGCCGTCGCGCTGTAGCTGTTCTCTCGAGGCACGGCGCCCATCACGGGGTCGTATTTGGACGACCCGTAACTGTGACCGGGCACGCCGTGGCTGAGCCAGAAATAGGTGCGGGCCACTCCTTCGAGGGCGACCAGACCGATCAGCGGAACACTGAGCAGGATCAGTCGCAGAAACAGTCTGCGCATGCGCGCAAGTATACTCGGGGCGCGACATGGCGAAGGTGCTCGGACTCAGTTTCTACTTCCACGACAGCGCCGCCGCATTGGTGGTCGACGGGCGCGTGGTGGCAGCTGCGGCCGAGGAGCGGTTTACCCGGCGCAAACACACACACGAGTTCCCCGCGAGAGCCGTCGAGTTCTGTCTTGAGCAGGGCGGCCTGCAGTCGGTCAATGACCTTGACGCCATCGTGTTCTACGAAAAACCCTTGCGCAAGATGTTGCGCGTTGTTGAAGGCATGGTGGCCACCTGGCCGCGGAGTCTGCCGGCGTTCACCCGCAAGTTGCCCGACTATCTCAAGGGCAAGGTCAACCTCGTGTCCGTGATTGCCCGCGCGCTGCCGGGGTATGACGGGCGTATTCTCTTCTCCGAACACCACCTGTCCCATGCGGCGTCGGCGTACTACTGCAGCCCGTTCGACGAGGCCGCGATCCTGACGATTGATGGCGTTGGAGAGTCGGAGACGACGACGATTGGGGTGGGACGAGGCCAGGATATTCAGATTCTGCAATCCCTGCACTTTCCGCACTCGGTGGGGCTGCTGTATTCGGCGCTCACGGCCTACCTGGGCTTTCGCGTCAACGACGCGGAGTGGAAGGTGATGGGGCTGGCGCCGTATGGCCGGCCCACGTATGTCGACCAGTTTCAGCAACTCGTCGATCGAAGGAATGACGGCAGCTTCGCGTTGAACCTCAGCTACTTCGCGCACCACTACTCGACGCAACATTCAGCCAACCTCCAGGCGTGGCAAACCCTGTTCGGATTCCCCATGCGGCAACCCGAGGAGCCACTGGATCAGCGCCACCATGACCTCGCGCGCTCCGGCCAGGCCGTGGTGGAGCAGATGGTGGTGGCCCTGGCGGCGGAAGCCAAACGTGTCAGTGGCAGCGCCAACCTGGTGATAGCCGGCGGGGTCGGGCTCAACAGCGTAGCCAACTGGCGGGTGGAGGAGTCGGGCCTCTTTGAGCAGGTGTGGATTCAACCTGCCGCCGGTGACGACGGGGGGGCACTGGGCGCGGCATTGGTGGTGTCGCAGCAACTCTTCAAGGACCCGCGCACGCCAGCGCTCCAGGATGTGTATCTCGGGCCTGACCTCGATGATGACGAGGTGGCGCTGTTTGTGGAGCGCGAGGGTATTCCGAGTCGACGGTTGGGAGACGATGCGTTGATCGCGGAGGTGGCTGGGCGCCTTGATGATGGGCTGGTGATCGGGTGGGCGCGAGGGCGCATGGAGTTTGGCCCGCGATCTCTCGGAGCGCGGTCAATCCTGGCCTCGCCACGGTCGGCCGAGATGAAGGCGATCGTCAACACCAAGGTGAAATATCGGGAGTTCTTCCGGCCGTTTGCACCATCGATTCCACTTGAGCACGTACACGAGTACTTCGACGTGCCGCCCGGCACGCCGCTGCCGTTCATGCTCAAGATCCCGAAGGTGCGCGAGTCGATGCGCGAGAGGATTCCGGCAGTCACGCACGAAGACGGCACAGGGCGCGTGCAGACGGTCGAGGCGGCCACCAACCCTGTGTTCCATCGTCTGCTCCGAACGATGGGGGCTCGTACCGGGGTGCCAGTGTTGCTCAACACCAGCTTCAACGTGCGCGGTGAGCCGGTGGTGTGCGGCATTGATGACGTGTATCAATGTTTTGTACGAACGGGGATCGACGCCCTTGTGCTGGGTAATCACCTGATCGAGCACAAGCAGGGGGATGCCCTTACACCCGAGCAAGGGTATGCAATCAGCAATGCGCTGGAGCGAGGTGCGGCTGAGACCACCAGCACCGTGTTGCGGTTCTATCGAGGCCTGCCATTCAACGCCTACTCCGGCGCGGTGGACGCGGCGCGGGAATTGATGGCGGGCAACCGCGTGAAGGCGTATCCCGTGTTGCACAAGCATTTGAAACGCACAGCCGGGTTGCGGTTGCTGGACGTCGGCTGCGGGGCCGGGTGGTTCGTCAACTCGTGCGCCCACTTCTATCGTCACGCGGTGACCGGTCTCGAAATTAACCCCGTGGCGCTTCGGCAGGCACGTGCCGTGACACGGATGCTGCCGGATCACTCCCGGGTGCACTTCGAGCAGGCAAACCTGTTTGAGTACACGCCGTCTGACGCGTTCGACGTGGTGAATTCACTGGGTGTCCTGCACCACACGCCCGATTGTGTCGGTGCCATCCGGCGGGTGGCCGGGTGGGTGACGCCCGGCGGCTATCTGCACCTCGGCCTGTATCACCACTACGGACGGAAACCCTTCCTTGATCACTTCGCACGTCTGCGTGACGCGGGGGCCACCGAGGCGCAGTTGTTTGAGACGTTCAAGGCGCTCGCCGGCGACATCACCGACGAGACACATCTCGAGTCGTGGTTTCGTGATCAGGTGCTGCATCCACATGAGACGCAGCACACGTTTGAGGAGATCGGCGCCCTCGTACAGGCACTCGGGTTCGAGATTGAGGCCGTCAGCCTCAACGGCGACAAACGTCGTCCCGACATGGCGAATCTGGTGGCGTTCGAGAAAACAATGACCCGCCGCAGCGAGCGTGCGCTCGCGAAGGGTCGCTACTTTCCAGGGTTCTTCGTCATCTGGGCCCGCCGTGCACACTCGGGAGGGACCTGACCATGTATGCCTGGTGGATGGCGTTTGCACATGGGCTGCAGATCGTCGTACAGACGATCCTTTTCAGCCTGATCTATCTCGTGGTCGTCCCGGTGTTCGCTCTGGTCGCCATCATCGGAGACACCATGCGTCTTCGGCGGCGTCCTGCGGCCCGAACCTTCTGGGTGCGTCGTCGCCCTGTTGTGCCTGACGACAAGTTCTTCGAGCGGATGTAGCTCGTTACCCGCAGAGCACACGCGCCGCCGAAGGCGGGACCTGCGGGGCGCCGAACAGCGCAGGGCCCCACAGGCCGGCGGTCAGGGCCAGAGCGAGACAGGCTCCGGCCCTCATGGCCACACGTCGGGCTGTCATCAGCATGGGATGCCCGAATTATACCGGCAGCGACGCCGTGCTTGACGCTGGCCCCTGTGCCGGTCCACGATCAGCGGGAGGGAGAACAGCTGGTATGGCCAAGATCGGACGTAATGACGACTGCTCGTGCGGAAGCGGCAAGAAGTTCAAGCGGTGCTGCGAAAACAAATCCACTGGGTTGAGTCGCGGCACGATGTTGATGGTGGTGCTCATCAGCGTCATCCTGGTCGCCGGCGTCGTGGCGGCCGTCAGCAATTTCACCAGCGACACCTCCGGCCATGTCGGCCAGAGCAGCGGTGTCTGGTCCGAAGAGCACGGCCACTACCACTAAGTGCACCGTTTCGTCCTACGCGGGCATTCGGCCGCCGATTCATCCCTGCCCCGCGGCGGCGCTCCGTGTTGCGCGCGTTTCTGGCCCTGTGGGGCGCCCGTGAAATAATTACGTATGTTTGATTCGTTCCTGCCCTGGCTGCGTACCCGCGGACTCGACAGCGAGATGGCGCAGGGCGTGGTCACCATCGGCGAAGTCGCGTTCGTCCTGCTACTGGCCATGGTGGCCAACCTGGTCACAAAGCGCATCGTCGTCTACCAACTGCAGCGCTGGATGCAGCGCAGCCCCTCGGTGTGGGACGACGTGCTGGTGCGCCGCAAGGTATTCCATCGCCTCTCACACCTCGCGCCGGCGATGGTCATCTATCACTTCGCGCCTGCGGTGCTCGACGGGTTTCCCGGCTGGCTGGCGGCCGTGCGGCAGGGCAGCATCATCTACATGCTGGCGGCCGGGGCGTGGGTGGTGTCGAGTCTGCTCAACAGTCTCGAAGATCTGTTGAACCTGACACCGAGAGGACGCAACCTGCCGGTCAAGACGTTCGTGCAGGTGGGCAAGATCATCCTGTTCGGGCTTCTGGCGATCGCGGTCTTGTCGCTGGTGCTCGGCAAGTCGCCGGTGATCTTCTTCAGCGGTCTCGGAGCCATGACGGCGGTGTTGCTGCTGGTATTCAAGGATCCGCTGCTGGGGTTTGTCGGTGGGATTCAGTTGTCGGCGAACCAGATGCTGGCGGTCGGCGACTGGATTGAGATGCCGAAATACGGCGCCGACGGCGATGTCATCGAGGTATCGCTCACCACCGTCAAGGTGCAGAACTTCGACAAGACGATCGTCACGATTCCCACCTACGCCTTGATCAGCGACTCGTTCAAGAACTGGCGTGGCATGAGCGAGTCAGGCGGCCGCCGAATCAAGCGCGCCATCCATCTCGACATGACGTCCGTGGCGTTCTGCGACGAGGGGATGCTCGAGCGGTTTCACCGCATTCAGTACGTGTCGGCCTACATCGACCGGAAACAGGCGGAGATTGCCACGTGGAATCGCGAACAGGGCGTGGACCCGTCGTCGAAGGTCAACGGGCGTCGGTTGACGAACCTCGGCACCTTTCGGGCGTACATCACCGCGTATCTGCGGCACCACCCGATGATTCACCAGGACATGACGTTTCTGGTGCGGCACCTGAGTCCCACCGCCGAGGGACTCCCACTTGAGATTTACGTCTTCTCGCGCGACCAGGACTGGGCCAACTATGAAGGCATTCAGGCCGACATCTTCGACCACATCCTCGCCGTGGTGCCGGAGTTCGACCTGCGGGTGTTCCAGAATCCGTCTGGCAGTGACCTGCGATCATTGCGCGGCGCGCACGAGTCGTAGCGCCCGGTTTGGTTACGTGGCGGTGCCGCTGCCGTTCTCGACCTCTTCAGGTTCCTGGTCGTAGCCGGCTCCAGGGCCCTTCCGATCACTGACCTGTTCGTCAGTGGCGCCTTCATGCGCGTCGTCAGGATTCGCACGTGCCGGATCATCCTCGGGGCGGGGTGCACGCGGGGTCGGGATGTCTGTGCTCATGCTCCTACTGTAGCCCCTCAGGCCTCATAATCGATCTCAATGATTCTGGTGACCGGTGCAACGGGGTATGTCGGAGGGCGATTGGTGCCGCGATTGTTGGCGGCAGGGCACCGCGTGCGGGTGCTGGTACGCGATCCGGCGCGGTTGCAGGGCCGTGCGTGGGCTACGGACGTCGAGGTGGCGCAGGGAGACGCCCTGCAGCCGGCGTCGCTCATGGCCGCCATGCGCGATGTGACGTGTGCGTATTACCTGATTCACAGCATGCAGAAAACGGCTGGTGGCGCGGATTTTCGTGATCGCGACATCGCGGCGGCTACCGGGTTTGCCACTGCGGCACGGGACGCCGGTGTCGGCCGCATCATCTACCTTGGCGGACTTGGGGATGCCGCCGCCGAATTGTCGCATCATCTCCGTTCGCGTCATGAGACCGGTGACGCGTTGCGGTCGGCCGGTGTGCCGGTGACGGAGTTCCGCGCAGCCGTGATCGTCGGCAGCGGGAGCGCGTCATTTGAAATGATTCGACATCTCACCGAGCGGCTCCCCGCGATGGTCTGCCCGCGGTGGGTGTACACGCGGGTACAGCCCATCGCGATCGACAACGTGCTCGACTATCTGGTGGCGGCCCCGGCCGTGCCGGCGAGCACTGGGCAGGTCGTGGAGATTGGCGGTGCGGATGTTGTCACCTACGGAGGCATGATGCTGGGCTACGCGAAGGTGCGCGGCCTCACGCGATGGCTGGTGCCTGTGCCGGTGCTCAGTCCGCGGCTGTCGTCCTACTGGGTGCATTGGGTCACCCCGATCCCCGCCGAAATTGCCGGACCGCTTATTGAGGGGCTACGTAACGAGGTGGTGGTCCGTGATGACACCGCCCGCACACTCTTTCCGTTGGTCCAGCCGATCGACTACCACACGTCCGTGCAGCGGGCGCTGGCCGAACTGGACGCGGGGCATCTGGAATCCACGTGGAGCGATGCGTTGTTCACGTCAGCCGGTGATGTGGCGCCATTTGTATTTGCGGCGCAGGACGGCATGTTGATCGAGCGGCGCCAGCGACTGGTGCAGGCGCCTGTCGCCACGGTATACGCCGCCTTCTCGCGCATCGGTGGTGACCGAGGCTGGCCAAGCTTCAACTGGTTGTGGCGCCTGCGTGGCGAGCTGGACCGGATGGTGGGCGGTGTAGGCTTTCGGCGCGGACGACGGGATCCTGAAGTGCTTCGAGTCGGGGATACGCTCGACTTCTGGCGTGTGGAGGCCGTCGAGCCTGACCGCCTGCTGCGCCTGCGTGCGGAGATGAAGGTGCCCGGCCGCGCCTGGCTCCAGTTTGAAGCCACGCCGCAGCCGAATGGGCAGACGCTGCTCACGCAGGCGGCCTTCTTCGCGCCGAAAGGCCTCTTCGGCCTCCTCTATTGGTATGCGCTGACGCCGATCCATGGCCCCATCTTCAGCACCATGATCGATCGCATGGCACAGGCGGCGGAGCAGGTTACCGGCCGCGCAGGAACACCAGACCGCCGCTGACAGTACCAGCGATGACGTCGAGTGTGCCGTCGCCAGTGATGTCCACAAAACGCGGCGTGGAGACGTGGGGCAGGTCGAGCGTGAAGTCGGCGTAGGCGGCGAACTTCGGGTCGGTCCTGGTCCCGACGTTGCGGAAGGCGACCGCCGGGGTGGCCTCCTGGCCAAGCACGAGGTCGAGCAGACCATCGCCATCGATGTCGATGAACGCGGGTGTACTCCGGCGCACCACCTTCACATCGTCGAGTCGTTCGGTCACGAGCTCAAACTTCGCGTCCGTCGTGGAGCCCACGTTTCTGAAAAAGGCGACGACGCCGTTGGCGGTGCCGACGAACAGGTCGAGGTCGCCGTCGCTGTCAATGTCCACGAGCACCGGAATGTTGTTGCTGGCGCGGGGCAGTGCGATCGTGCGTTCGGGATCCTGTGCCCACTGAGGCTCGGTCTTTGTGCCGTCGTTGCGGTAATAAAGGATGTCCTGGTTCCAGGTGCCGACCAGCAGGTCGAGCAACCCGTCGCCGTCCAGGTCACCGAGCACCGGCGCCAGATGGTAGGCGTCGGCCATCACCACCGAGGTGGTCTGCCTGAAACGCGGCGCAGTCGTGGTGCCCTCGTTGAGGAACGTCGTCAGGCGCCCTGAGTCACCGAGGGTGGGATCAATCTTGCTGCCGACGAGCATGTCGGTCACGCCGTCGCCGTTGATGTCGCCGAACGCGGGCACGGTTTCGCTGCCGAGATCGATCATGTCGAGAAAACGTTTGGTGCGCAGTGCGAAGGCGTCCTCCGCAGTACGTTCCCAGAAGAAAAAATTGTCAGCCGATGTACCGACAGGATTAAAGGCTCCGCCCAGGACGCCCATGAAGAAGTCCAGATCTCCGTCGCCATGGATGTCGACCGGCATCGGTGCGTTGTACCCGGACGTCAATTGTTCGGCCGCCCACGGCAGGAGCACGGGCTCGACGAAAAAGGACGGGCTGCTGCAGGTGGTGCCGATGTTTTCGATCAGCAGGATGCCCGGCTCGAAGAAGTCACCCCAGAACAAGTCAAAGTCACCATCGCCATCAAAGTCCGCAAACGCGATGGCATTGGCACCGTGGCGCGACGTCGGACGACCTGAGGCGGGGGCTGAGCCCGGGAAATGACGTCGGGAGGCTTTTTCGAGAAAAAAGCCTCCCGACGTCATTTCCGGCGGACTTGGGTAATTACCTACCCGGCCAATGATTTCGATGTCCTCGAAGTTCTCGGTGATGAAACTGAAGCGCGTGGACCCGGGGGCGATCGCTTCAAAGCGGGCGAGTGTGCCCTCCACACGGCCCACAAACAAGTCGAGGTGTTTGTCGCAGTCGAGGTCCACGAACCACGGGATGTTCTGCCGGTCCATAAAGATGGGCTCGTTATCAACATCGCGCAACACGTCCACGTATTCAAATTTGGCCTCGGTCTTTGTGCCGACGTTGCGGTAGAAGCTCATGTGGCTGAACGGCTTCTCGCAGACGAGGTCAACAAGACCGTCCTGGTCGATGTCCACAAAGCGATACCACTCGCCGATGTTGATGTCCTGGTAGCGACTGGTGCGCCACTCGAACCGGGGGGTCGTCGGCGTCCCCACGTTCTCGAAGAACCAGAGCTGGCCTGCGTATTCCTGAATGAACAGGTCGAGGTCGCCGTCGCCGTCGATATCCACAAACTGCGGCCGAGGCACGTCCAGTCCACCCACGAACGGCAGGGCATACTCGCGGCCGTCCGGGCCCAGCACAGGGAAGGGCGAGACGATGCGTTCGTACGAGGGATGGGATGGACGGGCTTGTGCCCGTTCGCTGTCCGACAGGCCACCGCCAGTCGCCTCCGTCATGACAGAGGCGAAACAGCCTCCCGACGTCAGTAGTGCCAGCAGTGCTATCAGGGCGCGCGGACGGATAATCACAGCCGGTTACCGGGCGACGCCCATGCCGGTGAGGTTCTTGCCGAGCATGAGCGACTTCACGGTGGTGCCGGTGGCGACGTCGATCACCGACAATGCGGCCGGGGCATCGGAACCGGGCATGACGTGGCCGGCGTGTGCCGGGTCGGCCATGTGGTCCATCTTGTTGTTGTTGGTGACGAACGCAGTGGCACCGTCCGCCGAAAAGACGACCTGGTGCGGCTGCTGAAACGAGTCGCTGGTGATGCGGCGCGTCTCGGTCCATGTGGCGGTGTTGATGACCGCGATCACGTTGTCCATCTTGACAGGCACCCAGACAAACTTGCCGTCGGGCGTGAACACCGGGTCAAACGCCATCTTGCCCAGCGGCAGCGCGGTCTTGAGTACCGGCTTCGCACGGTCAGTGATGTCAAACACCAGGAGCTGACCGGACACTTCGGCGGATCCCACCAGCGTATTGCCGTCGGGCGACACCGCGAATTGCACAAAGGAGTGGGTGGGGCCGGTGACGGGAATGATGCTCACGCGTTCGGTGTCGAGCGAGATGCTGGCGATCTGATTGACGCCAAGGCTGCCCGTGTACGCGTAGGTGCCAGACACTGCCAGCGGATGTGGACGCGCAAAGAGGATGTCCACTTCGTTGCCCTGCATCGTGGTGCGGTCGAGGACGGCCACCCGCTTGGGCGGATTGACGGCGCTCATCGATCGTGTCACGACGAGTTGGTTGTCCCCTGACACCGCGAGCATGCCGGGCGTTTCCATCTCGAACGAGCCCACCACCTCATTGGCCGCGTTGAACTTGACGACCTTGTTGGCCCCGATCAGCGACACGTACCAGTGCCGGCGATCGGGGTCGACGACGATGAAGTGGGGCTTGGCGGTGGCAGGGAAACCCAGCGTCTGCAGGTCGATGGTTTGCACCACTTCCCGGGTGGCGATGCTGACCACGGCCACCTTCGCATCGTCCTGCACACACACATACAGGTGCTCTGCCGGTATGACTTGCCGGGGGGATGGGCTGGCAGCCACAAGGCTGCCAGCCATCACGCCTAATGCAACGACGAGAGCACCGAGTCGTGTCATCGGTCCGAGGCCCTCACGATGAAGAGGCCCTGCTCGATGCTGTTGACGATGATCGTGCCCGACTTGAAGTACGGGAACACGCTCCATGCGCCGTTGAAGCCGGGCGTCTTCTCCATGAAGGGCGCGGTGTTGAAAAACGCCACTTCGCGCGGATTGGCCGGATCACTCACGTTGAGGATGCGGAGGCCCGAGCGATAGTTCGCCTGATACATCAGGTTGCCCTTGATGTAGAGGTTGTGGTCGTGTGTGTGTTCCACACCCATATGCTCCTTGAGCAGTGTGGGGTTTTCGAGATCCGTGAAGTCGAAGATCAGCGTGCGGGTCTTGTCGATACCCGGACGGGGTTCGTCACCTTCGTCGTTGAGGAAGAAGAACTTGTGATCCTCGGTGAGCCAGCCCTGGTGGGCGTACGCCACGTTCGGGTACGTGACGCGCGAGATGGCCTTGGGCGCCTTCTTGTCGGTGACGTCGGCGATCGACACGGTCGTTTCGTTCGAGCCGACGCAGATCTCCTTGCCGGCGTACCGGGTGTCGGGTCCCTTGTAGTTCACACACTGTGCGTCGTGGGAGTATCCCGTGCCCGCGCGGCCCGTGCCGGCGTCGGAGAAACACCCGACAAAGACGGGCTTCTTCGGTTCACGGATGTCGATCATGTGAAGGCCACCGCCGCACGTGGTGCCGCCGCCTGAGGAGCCGACGGAGTAGGCGAAGCCACTCTCTTCGTTGATCACGATGTTGTGTGCGCTGGCGATCTCGGTGTACACGGTGTCCTCGTCCACCTTGACCGGCAGGCCGCTGGCCTGCGGGGCCAGTGTCCGCAGACGCGTGAGATCAAACACCTGCATGCCGTGCTGGCCCGCCGAGTCGGCCACGATGTACGTGTGGTCCTTGTAGATCTTCATGTCACGCCAGGAGGCGGGACGTGCGCCCTCGGTCAGCGGCAGGTCAGCCACCGGCACGGGGTTCGACGGGTCGGTGATGTCGACAAACGTGGTGCCGTCGCGGCGACCGACGAGCGCCCATTCCTTCTTCGTCGTTTCATCGGTCCAGCCCCAGATGTCGTTCATCTCGACGTAGTGTCCGTCGTGCGTGAGGCGCGATGGCGGGAGGAACGCGAGCAGGTCCGTGGCGCCGCACTCGAAAATTTCCACCTTGCCGTCGCCGCCGCAGCGACGTTCGCTGCCGGTGAGGGCGCCGATTTCGTCGAGGGGTGTCGTCAGCATCGGCTGTTCAGCCCAGGAGCCGTTGGCATCACGTTCGTAGATGAAGAGGGCACCGCCACGGTTGTTGGCGTTGACCGCGCCCACCGCCGCCAGGTTGCCCTTCATGTCGACGCTCTGACCCGCTGCGGCCGGCTGATCGAGACCCGGACCAATAAGCTGCAGGCCGTCCACCGCGAAGCCGGAGGCGTTGCCCTTGAACACAAACACACGACCGGGGCCGCCCGCGCCCGGGGCCCCGACCCACACTTCCTTGTCATCAGCGGCGAGCGCGACCCCGAAGCGATCGCTGCGGAGGCCGGCGGGCGCCGCGAGGCGCGCCACTTCCTGCCACGTGAAGTTGCCCGACGCGGGAGGCGCGGCGGGGGGCTCCTGTTGCCCGGCCGCACCACCACCAGCACGACCACGGCCGCCCTGCGGCACGCGACGGAAGACATAGGCGGCACCGTAACTGCCGGGGGCCGATGCCGATGCCACCACCTGGGTGCCGGAGAACGACAGGCGAGAGCCGAACGCCTCGTTGCTCTGCAGGCCGACCGGGGCAAATGTCCGCTGGCTGACCCACGCGTTCTCGGCGAATGCGAATTCGTGGACCACACCGGCGCGGCTCGACTGTCCGGTGGCACCAATCAAGACAACGGGACCGTCAGCCGCGATCGAGGCCCCGAATTCGTCGCCCGAGTTGTTCGCGTCTGCCGACTGAATCGTGGAGTGGTAGGTGTATTGACCATCCGTGCCGCGACGGAAGGCGAACACGCCGCCCGCCGGTGGGGGAGGCGCATCGGCGCCGCCGGCGCGTCCGCCGCGTCCACCGCGACCAGCGCCGACCACTTGTTTGCCGATCAGCAGCCAGTCGCCGGTGGCGGCGAGCGCTGTGCCGAAAGTCACCGCCGCATCAGGCGCGGCCCCAGGCACCGATGAGGACGCGATCACCCCCGCGTGGCTCCAGGTCGTGCCCTGTTTGGTGAACATGTGGACTGCCTGGCCACCGGCTCCGACAAACAGGCGCGAGCCGTCGAGGGCCAGCGACGCACCAAACCGGTCGTTCACCGCCGCGTCAGGCGCGGTCAGCACCGCGGCTTCCTGCCAGGCGCCGCCGTTCTTGCGGAACACATACACCATGCCGGGGCGGAACTGGTTGGTGGCTTCCGCCGAGAACACTTCGTTGTCGCCCACCAGCACGGTCCCGCCGAAGCCGACCATCACTTCTGCAGGGGCCGTTGTCGCGCTCACCGTGGGGTTCGAGCCGAACTGGCTCACAAGGAACGTGGCCGCAAACACGGCGGCCAACATCAAACTTCGACGTACAAATCGCATGGACACGTCCTCCGGGACATCTGGGAAAGTGCCCGAATTTTAGCACGCCTGACGCGAGCGGGAGGCAGGGAAGCAAGGCGAAGAAGCAACCGACGGTACGGAGCCGACGGGCTTTCAGCCCGTCGGAAACGGACGGACTAAAGTCCGTCCGCTCCGTACTGTTACATCCCTGCGATGCGGAGGTCCTGCACCTTCTTCTCGCCGTCACCCAGTGAGAACACAATCGACGCGGCCGCGAGTTCTTCGAGCAGGGCGAGATCGCGGGTCTCTTCCGGGCCGATATCGGTCACCGCCGCGATGCGGTAGCGGCCGGAGGGCAGCCCCGTGAGCGTGTAGCGGCCGTCGGTGCCGGGGCGGGCCGTGCGCACGCGGCGGGCTGATGACCACAACGCGCGGTCCTCAGGGAACACCACGATGGTGTAGTCGGGGGCCGGGCGGTTCGTGGCATCCGACAACGTGCCGCTCACCTCCTGTACGCGATTGGTGAAGGTGAGAACGGCGTCGGTGATGGTGTCGCCCGGTTCAAGCACAAATGGCAGGTCGAGCACGTCGTGTCCCTTGATCACGGCGGACTTCAACGTCCAGTTCACCTCCGGCGTGCTGAACGCGCCGATCACCCTGATGGGGCCAGGGACAAGGCCGCGTGCGGTGAATCCGTTCTCAGTGATCGTGGTGGTGCCCGTGTTCATGACCATGATGCCGCCGCCACCAGTCGGAAGAAAGTTGATGCGTGCGCGGCTGAGGTCGACCGGGGGATCCACACCCTCTGCCTCGAAGGCGAGTGTGCCCGAGACGGTGAGCCCTTCCTGCAGGACCAGCGAGAGTCCTGACACCGTCTGGCCATCCACCGTCACATCGGTCGCCGCCCAGAGCGGCGTATCGCCATCGCGGCTCACGTTCGCGTTGAGCGTGTACGCACCCGGGGCGACGCCGCCATACGAAAATGTGCCATCCGGCCTCACCTGATTGCCACTGCTCACGATGCGCGTTTCCATGACCATCATCGTGGCGCCTGTTGGTCCGACGCTGCTGGTGACGCCGCCACCCTTGGGTGTCAACGACAGACGCACGGATGCCGGCGCCACGCCGCCGGGCGTGATGACCATGCCTTCGAGGGTCGCCGTTGGCACGAGGCGCACATTGAAGTCGACACCTGCCCGTACGTCACCCGTACTCACCGTGATCACGCCCGCCTCTCCCTGCGACAACACGCCGGGAAAGTAGACCTGGCTGAAGCCGAGTGTCGTTGGAGGCGGGGGCTCCGGCGTTGATGCGCCCGGTTGCTGGCCTGGTTGCTGGCCGCCCTGTTGGCCAGCCTGCTGAATAGCGTGGCGGGCTGCCGCCATTTCCGCATCCGTCATGCGCCGGATGTCACCTGTCCCGATCGATCGGGGCATGACCGAGACGACGTAGTCGCCAGCCGGCAGTCCGAAGAGGCGATACTCGCCGCGATCGTCGACGATCTCACCGAGGATCGATGACACCATCGGCACCGGCACGAGCGTGCGCTCCCCGTTCACCACGCGCACCTGTTGCACGTTCACGCGTCCACCTTGTGCGGGCTGGCCGTATTCGTCGAGGATGCGCCCGGTGATGACGGCACCGCGCGCCATCCGCCACTGCAGCGTGTGGGACCGATCGGCATCGGTGATCGTGACCGGCGTTCCAGGGCGATCGTAGCGGCGGGCCCCGTAGGCGGAACGTACGTAGCCGGGTTTGGTGGCTTCCACCGTGTATCGACCAAGCGGCAGATTGCGGAGGACGAAACGTCCCTCCGCATCGGTGTAGGTCGTCTGAGGGGGTGCCCCGGATGTTGTCGCGCGTACTTCGGCACGGCGCACGGGTTGGGGATCGTCACCCTCGGTGAGCAACGCGCCATGGATTTCGGCAGGGCCGGTGGGGGCCACGCGTGTGTCACGCATGGGCGCCTGCTGCATCGTCATCTGCGCCGAGCCAGACAGACTGAGCGCAAACACACACAGCGGAAACAGGACGTGTACGCGTCGCATCATCGATCGCCTTTCGTGGTGAGCGCTTGTGTGTGCGGTGTGCCAGGTATGAGGCGCACGAATGCGGACTCGCGGGCCATGCGCGCGAGATACGCCGGGTCCTGCCACGCGGACGGTCCCGAGTCGTCCACCGCCAGCACGTAGTAGTCACCCGGCGGCAGCCCACTCACGCTGAAGGTGCCGTCCTGTTGGGCGCGGATGAGGCGCAATCGGCGAGGCTGAGCTCCGGTGTCGACCCAGAGGGCCTGATCAGACGGAAACACCATGACGGAGGCGCGGGCATCCGGATTGCCACTCGCGTCGCGTACGGTGCCGGTCAGTTCGGTCTGCTGATCGATGAAGGTGACCATGACTCCCGTGGCGCTGTCGCCGTCGAGTTCCACGGCCGTGCTGGTGATGTCCTTGCCCCCGAGGGCCGCGTCGCGCAGATACCAGTCGCGTGGTGCGCCGATCACACGCAGGATGTACTTGCCGGCCGGCACACCGACCGTGGTGAATGTGCCGCTGGCATCGACGCGTCCCGGCGTGATGCCGGCCATGGCGGAGGTGCGCGGGTCGGCGGGCTCCAGCATCACCATGAGGTTGGTGCGTTGTTCGGGAGAGGGCTGCACCGCCGTGCCGGTGAACCCCACCGTGCCGCTGACCGTGAGGCCGCTGTGTAACGTGACGTGCAGATCGACCAGATCACGCGTGCCCACCGCCACCGGCGTCTCGGCCCATAATGTCGGCGTCTCAACAAGGGGTGCTCCGCCTCGGCCGCCGGTCCCCGTCGGCGTGACCTCCTGCCGCATGGTGAACGTCGTCGCGGTTCCGCTCCGGGTGAGTGCCATGGTCTGGCCGGCGCCACCGCGTCCCTGCCGCAGCGCCCGCAACACGTACTGACCTGCAGGTACCATCGCGAAAGTGAACTCTCCGTTGGCGTTGGTGCCGGTCGTGGCCACCTCAATGGGCGACACCAGATCCCCGCCATCCCCAGGCAACAACTGCACCTGGACGTTGGCGACGGGACCGTCCGGGCCGGTGACCGTGCCGGCCACCGTGAGGGCGCGCACCGGCGTCAGCCGAAAGTCGATACCCAGTCGTTCCTCTCCGGGCGCGAGCGTGATCGGCGTGGCGCGGTCGGGCGTCAACGCACTGGTGTGGAACTCGGTCTGATAGGTGAGCGGCAGGCCGTCTTCCGTGGTGCCGGCGGGAGGTACGGTGACATCAAAGTTCGCCAGCATCATGGGCGGCGCACTGCCGCCACCGCCGGCGGTCGTGGCGCGCACGGCCACCATCGTGACTCGTTCGCCGGCACCGCCGGCCGGCATGCCGCTGATAATGGCCGGGTTCTGTTCTCGGTGAATCATCGGGAGTGCGACGAGGTAGTCGCCGGGTTCCAGCGTGCTGATGCGATACTGGCCGCGATCATCGGTGGTGTCACTGGCACCCACCGTGAGTCGACGCTGACCCGACACAAAACCCTGGCGCAACACCCGCACCTGCGCGCCGACCAGTGGCTCGTTGTTTTCATCCAGCACGGTACCGGCGATTGCGGCAAAGCGCCACAGCCACACCGTGGTGTCAGCCGTCGGTCGCTCGGTGCTGATCACGATGCTGCTGCCTGGCCCACCCGGTCGTGTGCGTCCTGCCGCGCCGTCGAGGTAGCCGGGCCGTGAGGCTGCGAGGGAGAAGTTGCCCACGGGCAACCCCCTGAACGCGAAGCGACCATCGCCATCTGCCTGCACACGCACAGGCGTGAATCCGGCCTGCGTCAGCGAGACGATGGCGCCGCTGACGGCCGTGTTGGCGTCACCATCGCTCACGCGTCCGATGATGACGCCGGTGCCCGTCTCCATGGGACGGGAGCCGGGGCCCTGCATCCCCATCTCACCCAGGATCTGCTGCACTTCGGCCGGCGGGCCACCGACGGTCGTGGTGGTCATAGTGACCTGTTGGGCGGCGTGGCCAACAGCGGTGGTGGCCAGCATCAGTGCGAGGAATCGGACGGTCATGGTGTGCCTCATTGTCGAGGTTAGACGTGTATCCGCGCAAATTGGCGGCAGTCAGGTGTTCAGAGATCGTTGAACAGTCCGCGGTCCGCAGTCCGCGGTCCGCGGTCCGCAGTCCGCGATGACACCGATTGTTGTACATGGTGGTGCTGGGTGTGGGGCGGGGGGTGTTACCGTGTCTGGCATGCGCCGAATGATGTGCGTCACGAGTCTGTCTGTGTTGCTGGTGGGATGGTCGGTGGCAGCGTCGCAGGGACCGGCAGGGCAACAGCCTCCGCCTCCGCCTCGCGCGGCCATTCTGGGGCAGGTGGTGGATGCCGATACGGGCAACCCCGTTGCGGATGTGACCGTGTTGCTGGCGATGCGGGTGGCACCAGCGCGCGGCGCGGGTGCGGCGCCGATGGTGCCGGGCATGGCGGCCGGAGGGAATCAACTGCGGCTGTTGACGGGTGCCGACGGCAAGTTCGTGGTGCGCGATGTGCCTGCGGGCAACGTGCAGTTGTCGACCACCGCCCGCGGCTACGTCAACGGCGGATACGGACAGACGCGGCCGGGCGGGCCGGTGGCGCCGTTCACCGTCGAGGCGGGCAGCACGGTGGCACAGGTCACGATTCGTGTGTGGCGGACGGCGGCGATCACCGGCGTGGTGACCGATGAACGGGGTGAGCCGCGACCCGGGATTCAGGTGCGCGCGCTTCGGCAAACCTACCAGCGGGGGCAACCGCGGCTGACGGGGACCTCGATGGCGACCACTGACGATCGCGGCGTCTACCGCCTCTCGGGATTGGTGCCCGGCAGTTATGCCGTGGTCTCGCCGCAGTCGCAGCTGAGCATGCCGACCACGACCATGGAGAATGCGATGCAGGGCATGGTCTCCGGCGACGCGCAGGCCTTGATGGGCGCGGGGCTCGATTTCCTGTCCTCAGGTGGCGCCATGCTGGAGGCTGGTGTCCGCGTCGGTGACCTCATCGTGGGTACGCAGAGTGGGCTCATGCCTGTGCCGCATGCCGATGGCCGGTGGCGGGTGTACACGACGCGGTTTTATCCCGGTGTGGATGTGCCGTCGCAGGCGACGATGATTCCGTTGGGTTCCGGCGATGAACGCAGCGGCGTGGACATCGCCCTTCCGCTGGCTCCCACGGTCAGCGTGAGTGGCATCGTCATGGGGCCGACCGGGCCGGTGGGCAATGTGGGCGTGCGACTGCGGCAGGCGGGGGAGTTTCTGGTGCAGGACCGGACGACCGGCGATGTGGCGGCGGCCACGACGCGTGCGGATGGTACGTTCCTGTTTCCGGCGGTCCCTACAGGCAACTATCTCGTGCGCGTGTTGCGCAGTCCTCGAATGCAGATACCCGCGCTTGCCCTCGCGCAGATGCCGGAGGAAATCAAGAAGACACTGGGTGCTCTCGCCAATCCCGGCCCGCTCGATGCGATGACGCTGTTCGCCGAGGTGCCCCTGCCGCTGGAGGACGATGTGACCGGCCTGACTCTCACATTGACGAGTGGGGCTACCGTCGCCGGGCGTATTGAGTTTGAAGGCACCGGCTCCCCGCCGCCAGTGCAGGATATTCAGGTAAGCCTGACGCCGGTGGGTGGCGAGTGGACGTCTGGGCAGGGCGTGGAAACCCTGACGCAGTCGTTCGCGGGGCGTGCCAACGAGGATGGCACATTCGTGACCGGCGGATATCCGCCGGGCCGGTACGTCGTCACCACCGGAGGGCGTCCGGGCACTGGCTGGTTTCTCAAGTCCGCGATCATCAACGGGCGTGACGTCACGTTTGAGCCGTTTGAATTGTCGGGCCGCGACATCACCAACGCGATTGTGACGTTCACCGACAAACGCAGCACCATCACCGGCACCGTGCAGCAGCCGGTCGGTGCCGCCAGCGCCGCCGCGTCGGTCGTGATGTTTCCAGCGGCCTGGCGTGAGTGGATCGCCGGGGGCATGAATCCGCAGCTGGCGCGCATGGTCCGCACCCCGACGGCAGGCACATTCTCGTTGGCGGGATTGGCTCCGCGCGACTATTTGCTGGTCGCGCTTGAGAATGACAGGGCACCGGACATCACCGACCCGACCGTGTTTGAGGCGCTCGCCCGTGTGGCCACGTCGGTGTCGGCCATTGAGGGCGACACACGCACGGTCACCCTGACCGTTACACAGGTGCAGCGATGAACGCGCTCGTCACACTCGTCGTGATGGTGTTGCTGCAACAGGCCCCCGCCCGTGACCGGGCGGTCGCACCGACCGCGATGGCGTCCGGCACCGCGTCAGTGTCAGGCGTGGTACTGACCGAGGGGGAGGATCCGCAGCCGGTGCGACAGGCCACCGTCGCGCTGTCGACGGGCATCGTGTCGTTGCCACGGTTGACGGTGACTGATGAAGAGGGACGCTTTCGGTTCGGCGATCTGCCCGACGGCAGCTACCGCATCGTTGCCCAGAAGCCCGCGTGGGTGCCCGTGGCGTCCGGGGTGCGGGCCGGCGGCGGAATGGCCGGCCTGGCCAGGATTGCCGGCAAGGGCGTGCCCGTGGCGGTGGCCGCTGGGGCGGCTCTCGAGGGCATCACGCTGCGCCTGCAGCGCGGCGCCGTGATCAGCGGTGTGGTGCGGATGCCTGGCGGACGTGAGGCGGCCGGCATGACCGTGCAGGCGCTGCAGACCGCGCGGGTGGATGGGGCGCGTGTGGCGTCGATGATCGCGCAACCGGGCACGACCGACGACCAGGGGCGGTATCGCATCTATGGCCTCGAGCCGGGCGAGTACGTGGTGCAAGTGCGCGCGGCGTTGGGACCGTTTGGCACTCAGGAAGTGCGACAGGTGTTGCCGTCGGAGGTGGCGTGGGCGGAAGGTGTCCTGGCGCAGGCACAGGCGGCGCGAGCGCCGGGTGTGCTGGCGGGCGCGCTCCCGGCGGCGCCGGACCCCGGCCCCACCGTGGCCTATGCCACGACGTACTTCCCGGGCACGTCGTATCTGTCCGATGCGATGGGGATCGTGCTGCGTGCCGGAGACCAGCGGGTGGATGTGGATGTCGAGTTGCGACAAGTGCCCACCGCCACGGTGAGCGGCATCGTCACCAGTGTGAACGGTCAACCCGCGGCATCGGCTCTGGTGTCGCTGGCCCTGCCCGCCTCTGCCGGGCAGGAGAACTTGTTCGAACAGTTGGTGGGTGCGGCGCAGACGACCACAAGAGCCGATGGCACGTTTGTGCTCACCGGTGTGCAGCCGGGTGCGTATGTGTTGAACGTGCGCGCGGCGCCACCGGCCGCACCAGGGGCGAGGCAGGCCGCAGGTCCCGAGTCAATGATGGCCGGGATGATGGCGGGTCTGGCGGGCGGCATGATGGCTGGGATCGGCGGCACGTTGTCGTTATGGGCGCGTGAGCCCCTGCAGGTGGACGGGTTGCCCATTGGCCCGCTTGGCCTCCAACTGCGCGACGGTCTGTCGGTGTCGGGATCGGTGGTGCTGGAAGGGGAGGGCGCACCCGCCCTCGACGCGGTCCGCCTCACCCTCTCGGAACCACAGGTCAACACCGGACTGCCGGACATCGCGATGCTTCGGATGAATCCGTCTGTCGGGCAGACGGCCGCCGACGGTACGTTTGCCATCAACGGCGTGGTGCCAAGTCGGTATCGGCTGTCCGTGATGATGCCGGGGCTGCGCCTGTCGGCCACCGAGCCCGGGGAGGGCTGGATGATCAAGTCCGCCCGTCTCGGGGACCGTGATTTGGCCGACGATGGGGTGGATCTGAACGCGGGGGGCAGTCTCAGTGGCCTGGTGGTGACGTTGACCAACCGCCCATCCGAATTGACGGGGCGAGTACTCGATGCGGCGTCGCAGCCCTTTTCAGCGTTCCCGCTCGTCGTCTTTTCGGCCGATCGCGCACATTGGGGCGTTGGGAGTCGTCGCGTCCACACCGTGCAGCCGGCCACCGATGGCAGTTATGTGGTGGCCGGTTTGCCGGCCGGGACGTATTACCTCGCCGCGGTGACGAATATTGATCCGAGGGAACTGGCCAGTGGGGCGTTCCTCGAGTCGCTGATCTCGTCGGCCTTGAGTGTCACGTTGTCCGATGGTGAACGCAAGACGCAGGACGTGCGACTCGCGGGGGGCTAGCCGGAACTCGGGTTAATGGTTCCTGGTGAATGGTTACTGGTTCTGGTGCAGAACCCCGCACCCAGAACGCTGAACCTGTGAACCCAGCACCCTAGACGGCACCAGGAACCCTGAACCGAGGAACCATGAACCGCACGGCCCCGCACGCAGATTCATAGCAGAGCATTCGTAAATAGGGTGGCTTCGGGTATCGTATCCACCGAAGATAGAGATGATGGAGCCATCCACACCGTCAGATCCCACGTTGCGCGCGACCGTCGCTGGCATTGATCAGCGGCGCCGCGCCCGTGCTGTACGTGCGCGCGTGGCCCAGTTGGCGCCGTATGCCGCAGGCGCGGGGCTGGTGCTTGCGCTGGCCAGCCGGTGGTTCGGATGGACCGCGGGTGTGCCGGCGGCGGCGCTCATCGCGCTGGCCGTGGCGCTGGTGGCGATGGCGTGGTGGGGCAGCCGGGCCATGCCGGTGTCTGATGCCGCCGCCGCGTCGATCGATCAGGACGCGCAGTTGGGTGGCGAACTTCATAGCGCGCACTGGTTTGCCGGCAAGTCGTTGCCCGACGCGGGCGCCGGCGAGGGCACGTCCTGGGCGGCGTTCCATCTGGCCCAGGCGTCCCGCCGCATTCAGGCTGTTGATTGGCCGGCGTTGTATCCACCCGTCCGGGTGTCGCGCCAGTGGTTCACCAGCGGTGCGCTGGTGGCGGTGGCCGTCATCGCATTGGTCGTGGGGCCGCGGTCGCGCGAAGCGATCCTGGCCAGTCAGGGGTTGACGCCCGAAGAAATTGCGGCGGTCATGGCGCGCGACATGCTGCCCGACGACATTCAAGCGAAGATCAATGAACTGCTCGGCGAGATCGCCGAAGGCGGACTGACCGACGATCAGGCGCGCCTGAAGATGGATGAACTGCGCGACCTGCTTGGCAAGCTGGATGAGGCGACCAAGGAAGCCGAGTTGGCGCAGGGCGAGGCGAGTGATGAGCTGGCCGGCGGCGAGAAGCCGACCGACGGTTCCGAACAGATGGCCGCAAAAGCCGAAGAAGCGGCGCAGGCCAACGCGGGACTGCCCGAAGATGTGCGATGGTCGCTGGAAGATCTCGCCAATCGGCTCGCCAACGCCAAAGAGAAGCCGGGCGACGAGGCCAAGAACGAAAATCCGGCCGCCTCGGAACAGACCGGCGAGAAGGGTAATGCGGCTGACGGCGCCGAGACCGCGCAGATGCAGGAAGCCGCGGGCATGCAGATGGTGCGCGAGGCGGCGTCTGACGCGGCCGAGGGCCAGATGATGCAGGGCGGAGGCGGCGCGATGGGGGGCGACTCCAAGGCCGGTGCCAGTGGCAACCAGGGCGGACAGGGCCAGATCGATCTCAAGGCCCTCGCGCAGGTGTTGCGGCAGGAGATGATTCAGGCCCAGGAAGACCAGCTTGGCGAAAACATCGACACCGAACTTCGCCGCAAGACCGAACAGAGCCAGGCCAAGGTGAGCTTCACCCGTGTGCCCGCGCCGACCACTTTTGATCGCAGCCGCGCGGCCCTGCCGCCTCCAGTTCCGGAGGCCCAGCGGTCGCTCCTTCAGCGCTACTTCCAACGCCGCCAATGAGCACAGCCGTCGAACAACACATCGATCACTTTCAGGAACGTTTCGTTCGCATCACCAGGGAAGTCGGACGCCGCATCGTCGGCAACGAAGACATCGTCGCCAATACGGTGACGAGCCTGCTGGCGGGTGGCCATGTGCTGCTCGAGGGCATTCCCGGCGTCGGCAAGACGGCACTCGTGCACACCTTGTCAGACGTCCTGCACCTGAAGTTTTCACGCATCCAGTTCACGCCCGATCTGATGCCTGCCGACATCGTGGGCACGAATATCGTGCAGGAGCACGATGCGGGTGGGACATTCTTCGAGTTCCAGCCCGGTCCAATTTTCGCGAATATCGTGCTGGCGGACGAAATCAACCGAGCGACGCCGAAGACCCAGTCGGCGCTGCTTGAGGCGATGCAGGAGATGAGCGTGTCGGTCGGCAAAACGACCTACAAACTCGAACAGCCGTTCCTGGTCCTGGCGACGCAGAACCCGCTTGAGATGGAAGGCACGTATCCGCTGCCGGAAGCCCAGCTCGACCGGTTCTTCTTCAAGCTGAAGGTGAAGTATCCGACCGAAGCGGCGATGCACACGATTCTGGAGCGCACCACGCAGGCGACCAGTGATCAGGTGGAGCGCGTGGTGGACGCCGAGGAAATTCTGAAGATGCGCCACGCGGCGCGGCTGGTGCCGATTGCGAATCCGGTGCAGGGGTACGCGATTCGTTTGACGCTCGGCACCCATCCGACATCGCCGTACGCGACGCCGATGATCAAGCAGTATGTGCGGTACGGCGCGAGCCCGCGCGCTGCGCAGGCCCTGGTGCTGGCGGCCAAGATTCATGCGTTGTGCCACGGGCAGGCGTTTGTGTCGCCGGAGAACATCCGGGCAGTGGCGTTGCCGGCGCTCCGGCATCGTGTGTTGATGAACTTTGAAGGCGAGGCCGAACAGGTCGATGCCGACGTCATGGTGAACGAGCTGCTCGCCGGCGTCTCACCCGACGCATAAGAACGGTTCTGTACCGTGGCAGTAGGGTTCGACAGCGACTTCCTCAAGAAGCTCGAGTACTTGCACGTCGTCTCCAAGAAGGCGTTTGCAGGACAGGCGCGGGCCGATCGCCTCGCGCCCAAACGCGGACGTGGCCTGGAGTTTGCCGACACCCGTCCCTACTCGGCGGGCGACGACTTCCGGCATATCGACTGGAAGGCCTATCGCCGGCTGGGACGCCTGTTGTTGCGGCTGTTTGATGAGGAACAGGACCTGCCGATTTACCTGTTCATCGATGCGAGTCAGTCGATGGCCCCGCCCGGACGGGGCGCCGAGAAGTTTGAGCAGGCCCTGCGCCTCGCGGCGGCACTGTGTTACATCGGGCTGGCGCATCTCGATCGCGTGACGATCATGCCGTTTGATGTGACGGTACGCGAGGAGCGATCGCCCGGCCAGGGTAAAGGCCGCATCTTCCGCGTGTTCGAGATGCTCGAGCAGCTGAAGACCGGCGGCAAGACCGACATGGCCGAGGCGTTCAAGAACTTCGCGGCCCGCGGTCGGCGCGCTGGATTGACGGTGGTGATCTCGGATTTTCTTGATCCCAACGGCTACGAAAAACCGCTCAAGATGCTGCAGGCGCGCGGGCACGATGTGTACGCCGTGCAGATGGCGTCCGAAAAGGATCGCGATCCAGGCGCATTGGGCGATGTGCGTTTCGTGGATGCCGAGAGTGGCGACACGCGTGATGTGGAAGTGACGCCGGCGCTGGCGAAGGCCTACACGGCCGCGTGGGAAAAACACACCGAGGATCTGCAGACGTTCTGCGGTCGCTACAACATCGGCTACATCCGCGCTGATGTGGAACGCCCGGTTGAAGAAATCGTGCTCAAGACCTTCCGACAGGGACGGTTCGTCGCATGAGTTTTGGTGCCCTGGCGGGATGGCAGGCCTGGCTCGCACTCGCCGCGACGGCGGGACTGTTTTCGTACCTGTTCTATCTGAAGATTCGTGCGCCGCGTGTCGCCGTGCCGTCGTTGTTGTTGTGGCAGCGTGTGCTCGATGAGACCCGCGAGATGACGCTGTGGGAGCGGATTCGCAAGACGGTGTCGTGGCTGGTGATCATGGCCGTCGGCGTCATGCTGATTCTCGCCATCCTGCGCCCCGCACCGGCGGTGACGGCAGCCGCGGGGGGACGCCGACTCATCATTGTGGATTCGTCGTGGTCGATGGGCGCGCGGACGTCGGCAGGCGAGACACGCTGGGAACGCGCAATCGCGGAGGCGCGCGCGCTCATTCAGTCGTCAGCGGGTGACGAGGTGGCGGTAGCCACCACCGCCGACGGATTGGTGGAGGGGCCCACAACCGATGCGGTGCTCCTGGAAGCCGCCCTTGATCGTCTGTCGCCGGCCGGCGGCGAAGGCACCGACTGGCCAAAGCTGGCGAACGTGTCAAAGGTGCATTTCCTCACCGATGGCACGGTGTCGCGGTCGATGAGCGCCCTTGAAGCGACTGGCGCCGATGTGGTGATCCAGTCGGTGTTTGATCCGGCGCCAAACGTGGCGATTACCGCGTTTGAAGTGTACGAACCCGGCGACCCCGAGGCGCAGGCAGAGGCCTACCTGGAATTGGCCAACTACGCCGATGCACCGCAGACGGCGCGTCTGGTGGTGACGCGTGGGACCACATCGGTGGCGGACGTGGCGGTGGACCTGGCGGCCGGTGAGGCCGTGCGCCAGATGGTGCCGGTGGGGCGCACGGGAGATGCGCGTGTGCGTGCCCGCATCTCGGCCCCGAACAATGCGCTGGCAATTGACGACGAGGCGGTGGCGTGGATCGCACGGGCGGAAGCGCTGGCCGTGACCGTGGTCAGTGCCGAGCCGGGTTTTCTGAAAGTGCTGTTTGATACGTTGCCCGGCATGCGCGTGACCTACATCGCGCCGGGCGTGTACGACCAGCCGCGCCAGGGAGTCGAGCATGTGGTGGTGTTTGATCACTGGGTGCCGCCGACCGCACCAGGCAAGCCGGCGCTCTACGTATCGCCAATGATGACGCCCGGCACCGAGTGGCTGGGCCAGCCTCGTGTGGAATCCAAACCTGCGTGGGCCACCGCTGACCGGCACGCGGTGTTGCGTGGCGTGGACCCAGCGACGGTGACCCTCGAACGAGCCCGTGCGGTGGAGTCGGACGCCTGGCTGCCGGTGGCGCGCTCGGCAACCGGCGTGCCGCTGGTCAGCGTGTTGGAAACAGTCGAGCGCCGCGGCGTGATGTTCGGGTTCGGCTTTCTTGAGGTGGAATCCAACGTGGCCCTGCAGCCGGCGTTTCCGGTACTCGTCGTGAATGCGCTCGAATGGCTCGGGCGTCCCAGGCTGACTGGGCAGTTGCGTCCAGGCGTGGTGCCGGTAGAGGCGGCGTTGTCGCGGGTGATCTCGACGAGCGGCGACGTGTTGCCGATCACCCGTTTCGGGGATGCGTACCTGGTGCGGTTCCCCGGCCCCGGTCTGTATTTGGCGGAGGGAGGCGGCATGCGTACGACCTTTGCCGTCAACGTCGGCGATCCACTCGTGTCGAACGTGAGTCGCACCTCGCTCAGTGACGAGGTGCAGGCGCTCGGTGCTGCGGCTCGAGCCAACGACCCGTGGTGGCCGGTGATCGTCGGGCTGGCGTTTTTCCTGGTGCTCGTTGAATGGTGGACCTGGCACCGGAGGATCACGGTGTGATCTGGACCACACCCTCGGCCCTCTGGTTGCTGGCGCTTGTGCCGCTCGTGTGGGTGGCCAGCAAGTTCTCCCGGACGAACTTCAGTCCGCGCCAGCATCTGTTGCAGCAACTCGTGCGCGCACTGGTGCTCGTCGCGCTCGCGCTGGCTTTGGCCCGCCCGGTCATGGAAACCGGTTCCTCGCGGCTGTCGGTGGTGTATCTCGTGGACACCTCCTACAGCGTCTCGTCACAGGCGGTGGCCGACGCGGCGACGCGTATTGACGAACTCACCGCAGCGTTGCGTCCCGACCACTCCCGGATCGTCGCCTTCGCGCACGGCGCGCAGGTGGTGGCCGACGCCTCCGCGTTGCGCCTGCTGGTGGAGGCCGACGTGGCTGACGCCTCGACGTTCGTGCGTACGGCCAGTGACCTCGAAGCAGCGCTTGCGTCCGCACGTGCGGAACTGGCACCCGGCCATGTGCCGCGCCTCGTACTTTTTACCGACGCCCGACCCACCAGTGGTGACGTGATGGCGGCGGTGTCGCAGTTGTCGGCCTCCGGGGTGGCCGTGTTTGTGTTTCCCATGGCACCGCGTGACCTTGGCGACATCTGGGTCGAGGCCATTCACCTGCCGCAGCGCCTGGCACCGGGTGGCCTGATTGCGGTGACGGTGGAGGTCGGCAGCCAACGCGCGGTCAACGCGGTGGTGGAACTCAAGAACGCCGATCGCGTCCTGGCCACACGCACCGTGCCCCTCACCGTGGGGCGCACGCCCGTCGCTCTGGATGTGTCGCTCGACGATGCGGGGGCCACGACGTTTGAGGCGGTGGTGACGACCAGCGGCGATCCGTTCGTGGAGAACAACACGCTGCGCCAGGCGGCCTGGGTGGCCCCGCGTCCCCGCGTGCTGTATATCGAAGGCACCCCGACGTCAGCCCGGTACCTGCAGACAGCGCTCGATCAGTCGGGATTTGATGTGGACACGCGCCCGGCGTCGGGTCTGCCCGCCACGCAGGACGGCCTGGCGCCGTTCGACGTCGTGATTCTCAGCGACATCGCACGATCGTTGCTGCCGGATGAGAAGGTAGCGGTGCTCGCTTCCTGGGTGGAGCAGTCGGGCGGCGGTCTACTGGTGGCCGGCGGGGAAGCCGTGTTCGGCGAGGATGGGTATCGCGAGTCACCGATTGAGCGTCTGTTGCCCGTGACATTCGAACGGAAGGATGAGCCGGAAGTGGCGCTCATCATGGTGCTCGACAAATCGTGGTCGATGGCCGGCACCAACATTGAAATGCTTCGCGTGTCCGCACAGGCGGCCGTGAACGTCATGAACGACGACCACACCCTCGGCATCGTGACCTTCAACGACGGGTTGGATTGGACGCTGCTGCCGATGCAGGTTGGGCCGAATCGGGACGCGATCAGCAAGGCCATCGGCGGGATCGAACCCAGCGGCCACACGCTCATCTTCCCGGCCGTGGAGCAGGGGTATCTCGCCCTGCAGAAGCTCAAGGCGCGCGCCAAACACATCCTGCTGTTGTCGGATGGCCGGTCGTATCCGGATGATTACGAGACGCTCGTGAAGAAGATGGTGGACGAGAAGATGACCGTGTCCACTGTCGCCATGGGCGCAGCGGCTGACCGCGAATTGTTGAGCAACATCGCGCGGTGGGGACGCGGACGCAACTACGCGGCCGACGACCCCAAGGACGTGCCGCAGATCTTCGTCAAGGAAGCCAAGGACGTGATGTCGCCCGGCTTTGATGAAGAACCGCTGACGCCGGTCGTCAATCATGTGGGCTTCCTGGAAGGGATCGACTTCTCGCGCGCTCCGGCGCTGCGTGGTCGCACGGCCACCGTCATCAAGGACACGGCGCTGGAATTGCTGAGTACCGAGGACGAAGATCCGTTGCTCGCGTACTGGCCGATCGGGGCCGGTCGTGCGGCAGTGTTTGCGTCGGACGTGAAGGACCGGTGGGCGGCTGACTGGGTGCGGTGGCGTGGGTACGGCCCGTTCTTCTCGGCGGTGGTGCGTGAATTGGCGGGGCAGCGACCCCTCCCGTGGGCGCTCGACATGGATGTGGCCCCGGCGCGAGGCCCGGGCCGCGCCGTCACGTTGACCGTGGAGGCACGTGATGCGAATGGTGCCCCTCGCAATCTGCTGCGGCCAACCATCCTGGTGCAGGCCGGCGAGGTCGAGCGCACGCTGGTGGCCCGTCAGGTGGCGCCCGGCCGGTATGAAGCCCGACTGACGACGGATGCGGATGTGGCCATTGAGGCAACGCTGGTGGACGAGTCCGCGCCGGAGTCGTCAGGCTTGTCACGCAGCTTTGTGCCTGATGTCGGTGCCGAGTACCGCTTCCGTCAGACCGACACGTCGTTGCTGGCGTCGATCGCCGACGCCACCGGCGGGGCGGTGATGCCCGATGCCGCCGCCCTGCAGCGTGGTGCCGGCGACACGCGCGCGGCACGCATCGCCCTGTGGCCATGGTTGGTGCTCTTCGCCGCCCTCATGTGGGCCGGGGATCTGTTGTTGCGGCGCGTTCGGATATTCGAAGTCGCGTAGCGTCCCGCCGCTCTATTCAATCGTGATCGTCCGAATAAAATCCATGCGCGGAAAGTAGCGCAGGAGCAACTGGTTGCCCTGCGCCAGAAGGAGTCCCTGGTCCGGGCCTTCCCCATACTCGCTGTAGATCCGCTCGACCATCACCATGCTGGTGATCACTTCGCCGAACGGGGCGAAGCCGTCGATGTCGAGTCGTGAGTTGTTACCGTAGTTGATAAAAAACTGTGTCGTACGTGACGACGCGAGTGTGCCTTTGGCGAAGGTGACTCTGCCACGTGTGTTGCTCAGGAGGGGGCGGTCGGACGGGATCGTCTCGTCCTTCCAGGCGGCGGCGATGGCGGGGTCACCGTGCAGTCCCACCTGCGCCATGAAGTTCGGAATCACACGGAAGAAGCGATTCTGGTTGTAATACCCGTGTTTCGCCAGATTGTAGAAGCGGTCGGCCCCGTTGGGGGCCCACTCGCGCCGCACACGAATCACAAAGGTGCCGACCGACGAATGCACGACCGCATGAAACTCGGCCGGAGCGGTCTCGGTGAGCGAGGACGGGGTCAGGAGGGGAGGCGGCGCCTGGCCCGCCGCAGGAAGCACACAAACGGCCCCCAGCAGCAACGCCAGCAGCACACGCATCTACTGACGTCCTTCGAACGACTTCGTCTGCTCGTGGGCGTGATAACTTGAGCGCACCAGCGGGCCGCTTTCGACATGGCCAAACCCCAGGTCGAGCGCGATGCGCTTGAGCTCCTTGAACTCGTCGGGCGTGTAGTAGCGATCCATCGCGATGTGCGCGAGCGACGGGCGCAGGTACTGGCCGATGGTCAGGATCTGGGTGTCGATTGTCCGAAGGTCCTTCAAGACCTCGACGACTTCCTCGGGTGTTTCACCAAGGCCGACCATCAGCCCGGTCTTCGTGGGAATGTGTGGCGCCCATCGACGTGCGCGGTCGAGCAGTTCGAGCGCGCGATCGTATTTGCCGCCCGGGCGGGCCACGCGATACAGGCGCGGCACCGTCTCCATGTTGTGGTTCAGGATGTTGGGCTCAGCTTCAAGCACCGCCCGCAGCGGCGCCTCTTTGCCCTGGAAGTCCGGAATCAGCACCTCGACCTGACACGTCGGGCGTTCGGCATGAATGGCACGGATGGTCTCGGCAAAGTGCCCCGCGCCAAAGTCGGGCAGGTCATCGCGGTCCACGGACGTGACGACCACATACTCCAGCGCCATCGTCTGCACGGCGTGCGCAAGTTTGTGGGGTTCGTTGGCATCGAGGGCGTCGGGCGTGCCGTGGTTCACGTTGCAGTAGGTGCACGCGCGAGTGCACGTGTCGCCCATGATCATGAACGTCGCGGTCCCGTGATGCCAGCACTCGCCGATGTTCGGGCAATGCGCTTCTTCACACACCGTGTGCAGGCCCAGGTCACGCATGAGGCCCTTGATGCGCACGTAGTTCTCGGAGCCCGGTGCGCGCACCTTCAGCCACTCCGGCTTTTGTGATCGCTCCAGCGGTGCCTGCCGCACATGGCGGCCACGGATCAGCGGTAAATCGAATGTGGGCATGCGCTTCGCAGGGTTCCTGGTTCCTCGTTCATGGTTCCGCGGTTCTGTTCATGGCACCCGGAACCAGAACCAGTAACCATGAACCAGGAACCGATGAACCCAGTGTCCAGTCAGTATACTTCCCCCATGGCGACACTCCAGATTACGTGGCTCGGTCACTCGGCCTTTCTGCTGACGACGCCTTCGGGCACGCGCATTCTGACCGACCCGTGGCTGGGCAATCCGTCGTGTCCAGCGGAATGGACGAAGGCCACATCCGTCGTGCCCCTGGATCTGATTCTGCTGTCGCACGGACACGGCGACCATCTCGGGGACACCGTGCAGGTGGCGCGTGAGTCCGGGGCCCCGGTGGTGTGTCTGTACGAGGTGGGGCAATACCTCGGTCAGAAGGGCCTGCAGGACGTGCGCGACATGGGCATTGGCGGCACGCAGGAGGTGGCGGGTGTGCGCGTGACCATGACCAATGCCGTCCACTCCGGCAGCTACACGGACGGCTCGCAAATCATCTACCTCGGTGGGGCCGCCGGGTTTGTGTTGCGGCAGGACGGCATGCCCACGGTGTACTACGCGGGGGACACGGCGCTGTTTGGCGACATGAAACTCATTGCCGAGCTCTACGCCCCCGAGATCGCGTTTCTGCCGATCGGCGATCACTACACCATGGGGCCCGACACCGCGGCCCTCGCAGCGAAGTGGCTCGGCGTGCGCCAGGTCGTGCCTATGCACTGGGGGACCTTCCCGCTGTTGACCGGGACGCCAACGATGCTCAAGACGCATCTGGCGGGTACGAGCATCGACGTGCTCGAGTTGCAGCCAGGTGAGACCGCGTCGTAGCGTCTGGCATGGGTCCTGCACTCAGACAGTTCCGCCCGCACGGGCGTCCTACATTCAGTCAAGGAGACCCTATGCTCACACGTCGTGAAATGGTGACAGGAACAGCCCTGGGCGCGGTGGCGACCACGGTCGGAAGTGTCTACACGGCTCCGGTCCCGCCGGCGCCTGTCGAATCGGAGTCCGCGGCGCAGGAGGTCGACAACGCGTCGCTCCGGCGCATTGCCGACAAGACCACCCAGATTGACGCGACGCTCGACGGATTGGCTCGTGGGATCAGCAGCAACTCACTCGCCTTCGGTTTTGTGCCACGCTTGCGCGACATCTACACGACCTACTGGAAGATCCACGGCAAGTTTCCGGACTTCCTGGATGTGGGGACGAACGTCTTTTACGACATCTACGACTGGCACATCAAGAACCGGCTGCCGATTCCCGTGCGGCGTCCTCCGACGGGGCTGATGTCCATTACGTTCATGTATACCGAGCTGATTGTGAGAATCGATCAGGACCCGGACTACTTCGGCGTGCCCTACGACCGCACGTAAACACGAAGGGCCGGCGGACGCGTACGCATCCGCCGGCCCCGCCGAAAAACACGTCCCGAGTGACTACTTCTGATTCATCCAGACGTCTTCGACGATGGTGAATGTCTGCGTACCGATCGCGGTGCCGCCGATCGCGAGCGTTACCTTGTAGACGCCTGGACTGATGGCACCGCCGCCGCCACCCCCAAACCCGCCGCGACCGCCGCCGCCGGCAGGCGCCGCACATGAGGTTGGCGCGGACGGTGCCGCCGGAGTGGCCGGTGTTTCAGCCGCCTGACCACCACGCCCGCCACGGCCGCCGCCCGCACCACCCGCAGCAGGGTTGCCGGTCAACGCCCACTGGAAGCGGTTCATGCCGGCGTCGCCGGTGCCCACACATGTGCGCACGTCGGTGCCTGTCGCGGTGTTGGTAATCGTCACCAGCACCTGGTCGGTGGTCGCCTGCGGCAGATACCAGGAGATCGCGGTACCACGCGGCATGTTCTCGCCGACCCAGTGCTTGGCGCCGGGCACTTCCGTCATGTTGCGACGGTCGGTCTTCCACTGCACCGCTTCGCGCGGCTGGAAGAGCGTCGGCGCGGTCGGCGTCGCATTGGCGATCTGCTGCAGTGCCGTGATGTCATCCATCACCCACACGCTGTAGCCATGTGTGCCGAGCACGAGGTCGTTGTCGCGCGGGTGCACGACCACTTCGTCCACGCGGCTGTTCGGCAGCCCCGGTGAGAACTTCACCCAATTCACGCCGTCATTGAGCGAGATGAAGAACCCGTACTCGGTGGGCGCATAGAGCAGCGACTTCGCCTTGGGATCCTGACGGATCTGATTCACGTTGCCGCGCGGCAGGTCACCCGCCACGGAGGTCCACGTCTGCCCGTAGTCCGTCGTCCTGTACACGTACGGTGTGTGGTCATTGTCGCGGTGCCCGTCGAGGGAGACGTACGCGGTCGCCGCGTCGAAGTAGGACGGCTGCACGCCGGAAATCTGGTACTCGCGCGTGCCTCCCGGGATGTTCTTGCCGACTTCCGTCCACGTCTTGCCGTAGTCACGTGACACCTGCAGGTTGCCGTCGTCAGTGCCCGACCAGAGGATGCCTGGCACCACCGGGGACTCTTCCAGCTCAACAACCGTGCCGAATTCGTTGGCAACGTATCCGTCGTGCTTCGAGAGGATGCACTTGGTGCCGGGGCCGGCACCGCGGCCGCACGACGGCAGGCTGTACGACTGTTCCAGAATCGTGCGTTCGTTGATGTCGATCCCCTTGCCCATGGGCTGGGTCATCGTCCACGTCGTGCCGCGATCGCGCGACACAAACACGTGACGGCCTGCGAACAGGATCGTCTGCGGATTGTGCGGCGAGATGCGGATCGGCGAGTTCCAGTTGAACTGCATTGTCTGTTCCTCGGGGAGGTCGCCGACGATGTTGGAGGTGCCGGCGCCGCCTGCGCCACCGCCGCGCCCGCCCCCGGTGAGACGCGGACGGATGTTCTGCGTCGTGCCGGTGTTCAGGTCGTAGCGGTTGATGTTGCCGTTCTGCGACTCGGTGTAAAAGATGTTTGGGTCGTTCGGATCCACCTGGGTCTGGAAGCCGTCACCGCCGCCGACGCTGATCCAGTTCCACATGTAGATGCCGCCGGAGCGCTGTGCGCTGGGGCCGCACCAGGACCCGTTGTCCTGCAGGCCGGTGCAAATCCAGTAGGGGCGGCGCATGTCAACCGAGACGTGGTACGGGAGGCCGACCGCCTGAAGACGGACCGACTCCCAGGTCTCGCCCGCGTCCCAGCTGATGTCGAGACCGCCGTCGTTGCCGTACATCACGTGCTTGGGGTTGCGCGGGTTGATCCAGATCGCGTGGTTGTCCACATGTCCCTGGCCCGTCATGGTCGTGAACGTCTTGCCGCCGTCCACCGACTTGCGCGGCTGCACGCCGCCGACGTACACCGTATCGGGGTTGGTCGGGTCCACGCGAATCTGCGAGTAGTACATCGGGCGCTGGTTTTCGTTCGACATGAATGTCCACGTCTTGCCCTTGTCCGCCGAACGCCAAACGCCGGGCGCGTTGGGGTTCGGTGGCTGTGGGGCGCCGCCTTGGCGTCCACCGCCACCCGCCTGCGCAGGGGCTTGCCCCGCCGAAGCCCCGTCAGGGGCGGAGGCGGGTTCCTTGTCGGGCGCGACTTCAATCTGTGCGTAGAGGACGTTGGGATTGGACCGCGAGAAGTCCATGCCGATGCGACCCATGGTGCCCGCCGGCAGACCGCCACCGGTGACTTTGCGCCACGTCTTGCCGCCGTCCGTGGACTGATGGATCCCAGAGCCGGGGCCACCGCCAACAAATCCCCATGAGGTGCGACGCCGCTCGTAGGTTGCGGCAAACAACACGTTGGGGTTCGACGGGTCGAGGACCAGGTCCGTCGCGCCCACATCCTGATTGATGTAGAGCGTCTTCTGCCAGGTCGCGCCGCCGTCGGTCGTCATGAACACACCGCGCTCTTCGTTGGGGCCGAAGAGGTGGCCCACGGCCGCCACCCACACGAGGTTCGGGTTCTTGGGGTGGACGATGACCCGACCGATTGACTGGGTCTCGCGCAGGCCGATGTGGGTAAAGGTCTTGCCGGCGTCGGTGGACTTGTACATGCCGTCGCCGAAGGAGGAGCTCTGCCGGTTGTTGGGTTCACCGCTGCCGACGTAGAGAATGTCGGGGTTGGACGGAGCAATCGCCAGGTCGCCGACTGAGTGGTTCGGCAGGGCGGTCAGATGTTCGTAGGTGACGCCATTGTTGGTGGTCTTCCACAGACCGCTGACGGCGTAGCCGATGTAGAACGTGCTCGGATCCGATTCCACAACGGCGAGGTCGTCGATGCGGCCTCCCTGGCCGGTCGGGCCGACCGAACGCCAGCGGAATCCCGCGAGGCGGGGGTCGGTCGGGGCGTTGAGCAGCGTGCCCGTGGGCGGCGGTGCCTGGGTGCCGATGGACTGGGCAACCAGATCGCCCGCAAACGGGGCGAGCAGAATCGTCACGCCGGCAGCCATCACGAGATGTCGCCGGAACTTTGAGAGGACGTCAGTCATATACGGATGCTCCTTCGCTCCCTGGACGGGAGCGTTATCTACCGGGACTGAATACGACTGCAGGTCGGAGGCTGCTTAGCCGAGCGCCTGCACCACTCGATCCACGGTCTGGGCGATGGTCAGGCTTGAGGTGTCCACGGTCAGGTCCGCTTGCCCGTACAGGGGCTCGCGGCGGGCGACGAGTTCACGGAGGGCTTCGCGGGCCTGAGGATGATCGGTCATCGGGCGACGGTCGCCCTGTTTGACGACGCGGTTCCAGTAGTCGGCGGGGCGGGCCTTGAGCCAGACCGTGGTGGCGTGCCGGCGGAGCAGGGTGAACGTCTCGCCGGCCGTAACCAGGCCGCCGCCGACAGCGAGCACTCTGGGGGTGGTGTCGGCCAACAGGTCGCCCAGTGTCGCTCGCTCCAGCTGCCGGTAGTAGTCCTCCCCGTACAGCGAGAAGACTTCTCCGAGCTCCAGACCGGCGCGGGCGGCGACGTGCGTGTCGAGTTCCACAAACGGCAGCTTGAGCCGTCGTGCCAGCCGGCGCCCGACGCTGGTCTTGCCGGAGCCCCGAAGGCCAAGCAGTGCGATCGAGCGCGTGTCGCTGGGGGCGTCTGGCGTGAGTAAGGTGGACATCGCCACGCCGAGCGCCTGCGCCAGCGCAGCGAGACGGGTGATCGAGATGTTGCCGCGCCCTGCTTCGACCTCCGACAAAAACCGCGGTGACAGGTCCGCCGCCGCGGCGAGCTCGCGTACGGTCATGCCCGCGTTGGAGCGGTGCAGTCGCACTCGGAGACCAAGCGTTCGGAGCAGGGGCGAGGGCATGGTTAGAGCAGTATAGTGCTCTCGACGCAGTCCGCAGTCCGCAGTTCGCGGTCCGAAGCCGAGCACGCGAGCACTATAGTGCGCTTTGTGTCTTGACCCTCTGCGGGCGGACCGCTACGATCGTTCAGACATGGCAGCAGAATCCGCATCCGTAGTGACGCCCGTGGTTTCGTTTGAAACCAATCCTTCGTTGTACCGACATTGGAAGCTCAGCTTCGATGGTCCGATTGCCACGCTTGGCATGGATGTGCAGGAGGATGCGGGACTGGCGCCGGACTACAAACTCAAGCTGAATTCCTACGATCTGGGCGTGGATATCGAGCTGGCGGATGCGATTACGCGCTTGCGGTTTGAGCACCCGGAAGTGCAGACGGTGGTGGTCACCAGCCTGAAGGAGCGGATCTTCTGTGCGGGCGCCAACATCTTCATGCTCCGCAGTTCGGGGCATGCGTGGAAGGTGAACTTCTGCAAATTCACCAACGAGACCCGTCTCGGGATGGAGGACGCGTCCGAGCACAGTGGCCTGAAGTTCCTGGCTGCGCTCAACGGCATCTGCGCGGGCGGCGGCTACGAACTGGCGCTGGCCTGCGACGAGATTCTGCTGGTGGACGACTCGAATTCAGCCGTCAGCCTCCCTGAGACGCCGCTGCTCGCGGTGCTACCCGGCACCGGTGGCCTCACCCGCGTGGTGGACAAACGCGGCGTGCGTCGTGACCTGGCAGACTTCTTCGGCACAATCGCGGAGGGCGTGAAGGGTAAACGCGCGGTGGAGTGGAAGCTGGTGGATGCCGTCGCGCCGCTGAGCAAGTTCAAGGACGCAGTGCAGAAGCGCGCGGTCGAACTCGCGGCCACGTCCGACCGTCCAGCCGACGCCAAGGGCATCACGCTGGGGCCGCTGAATGCCACGATCACCGACGCCGGCTACACGTATTCGTCAGTGACGGTCACGTTTGATCGCGAGAAACGTTCGGCGACACTGACGGTCATGGCGCCGACCGCCGCCGTGGAATCCACACCCGACGCGATTCATGCGGCCGGCGACCAGTTCTGGCCGCTTCGAGTGTTTCGCGAACTCGATGATGCGATCTTGAGGCTGCGGACCAACGAACGCGAAATCGGGTCGGTGGTGCTGAAGGCCGAAGGCGACCCAGCACTCGTCCTGCAGGCGGATGAGGTGCTGCTCGCACATCAGGAGCACTGGCTCGTGCGCGAGGTGATGCACTACATCAAGCGCACCCTCAAGCGTGTGGACCTTACGGCGAAGAGCTTCTTTGCGGTCATCGAACCGGGCAACGCGTTTGCCGGCACGCTCTTTGAGCTGGCGCTGGCCGCCGATCGGTCGTACCTGCTTGACGACGACGACCAGACAAACAGGATTGCACTCTCCGGCATGAACGCCGGACCGTTGCCGATGAGCAACGGACTCACACGTCTGCAGACGCGCTTCTACGGGGACCCGGAGAAGGTGGAAGAAGCGCTGGCGCACGAGGGGCCGTTTGATCCCACTGAAGCGCTTGAGGCCGGGCTGGTGACGTTTGCGCCCGACTCGATCGACTGGGATGACGAAGTGCGACTGGCGGTCGAGAGTCGCGCATCGATGTCGCCGGACGCGTTGACCGGCATGGAGGCGAACCTCCGTTTTGTGGGACCTGAGACCATGGAGACCAAGATCTTCGGGCGTCTCACAGCGTGGCAGAACTGGATTTTTCAGCGGCCCAACGCCGTCGGTCCGACTGGCGCATTGACCTCGTACGGCACCTCAGACCGTGCAGAGTTTGACTTCAACCGTACGTAACGGCAACTGAACACCGGGGCGCATTCATGATTTCTTCAGACAAGATTCCCAACAACGTTGACTTGCACCTGAACAAGCGCCTGCAGCGTGCGCTTGAGCACTGGCAGCCGGCGTACATCCAGTGGTGGAAGGACATGGGGCCCCAGGGCTTCCAGCACTTTCATGAGGTCTACGTCCGCACGGCGATCAGCGTGGACGCGGCCGGCTGGGCGCACTTTGAATATGTGCGGTTGCCGGAGTACCGGTGGGGCATCTTCCTGGCGGACCCGGTGATTAATCGCACCATCGGGTTTGGCGATTTCTACGGAAAACCTGTGTGGCACGAAGTGCCCGGCGAGTTCCGCAATCAGTTGCGCCGCCTCATCGTGACGCAGGGCGACACCGAACCGGCCTCGGTCGAACAACAGCGCTGGCTGGGGCATCGGTGCCCGAGCCTCTACGACATGCGCAACCTCTTTCAGGTGAACGTCGAGGAAGGCCGTCACCTCTGGGCGATGGTGTATCTGCTGCACTCGTACTTCGGACGTGACGGGCGCGACGAAGCGGAAGATTTGCTGGCGCGTCAGTCGGGCAACCGTGACAAGCCGCGCATCCTCGATGCGTTCAACGAGCCGATCGACACGTGGCTCGACTTCTTCATGTTCACGATGTTCACCGACCGTGACGGCAAGAGCCAGTTGCTCTCGCTCTCGGAGAGTTCGCTTGACCCGCTCGCACGCACCACCCGGTTCATGCTCACCGAAGAAGCGCACCACATGTTCGTTGGCGACACCGGCATCGGGCGCATCGTCGAACGTACGGCGCAGTTGATGAAGGAAACGGGCTTCTCGGAGGATGTGCGCAAGCTGGGCGGCATTGACCTGCCCACGATCCAGAAACACATCAACCTGTGGTTCTCATTGAGCCTCGACCTGCATGGCAACGAAGTGTCCACCAACGCCGCCGCGTACTTCGCGAACGGACTGAAGGGCCGTGCCGAAGAGGGCAAGTGGACGGAGCATGAGGTCAAGGAGACGATGTATGAGCTTGACCTGGTGGAAGACGGCCAGATCAAGCGCCAGGCGGTGCCGATGCGCAACGCCATGAACGAAGTACTGCGCGACTGGTACGTGGACGACTGCCAGTCGGGCGTGACGCGCTGGAACAAGACGCTGGAGCGGTACGGCCTCTCGGACCGCCTGCGCCTGCCGGACCGGAAGTTCAACCGCGGCATCGGCCAGTTCGCGTCGATTCAGACGGATCCTGATGGCCGCGTGCTCTCGCAGGACGAGTGGGAGCGCCGGAAGTTCGAGTGGCTGCCGAGTCCGAAGGACAAGCAGTATCTGCTCTCGATCATGAACGCGCCCGTCTATGAAGTCGGCAAGTTCGCCAACTACATCACGCCGCCCGCACGCGGAGTCAAGGGCACGCCGGTGGACTTTGAATACGTCAGAACCGAAATGTAGAGCTCCGTTCACAGGGAGACGCGGAGGCACGGAGTTTTATTGCTGATGGACAAGATTCAAATCTCTGATCACGACGGCGTTCGGGTTCTGACGTTCTGCGAACCGCCCGCAAACACGTATTCCTACGAATTGATGCAGGAGCTCGATCGCGCGGTGCTCGATGCGCGGATGGATACGTCCGTGCATGTGATCGTGTTGACGGGCGCGGGGGAGAAGTTCTTTTGCGCCGGGGCCACCATCGGCATGCTCAAGGACGCGACGCCCGAGTACAAGTACTACTTCTGTCTGCATGCCAACGAGACCCTCAACCGCCTTGAGCAGACGCCGAAGCTGGTGATTGCGGCCCTGAATGGGCACACGGTGGGCGGTGGGCTTGAAGTGGCGCTGGCCGCTGACCTGCGCATCGCGAAGGCTGGTGGCAGCAAGATTGGGTTGCCTGAGGTAGCCCTCGGAGTGTTGCCGGGCACGGGCGGTACCCAGCGTCTCGCGCGGCTGCTGGGTAAGGCGAAATCAATGGAGTTGCTGATCAGCGGACGACTGCTGACCATGGACGAGGCGCTGGCGGCCGGGTTGGTCACCGAGGTGTGGGACGCCGACACGCTCGCGGGCCGGTCTTTTCTGGACGCGGTGCTGGCGTACGCGCAGACGTTTACGCCGCCGCACAAGGCCAGTCTCGCGGTGGGCCGCATCAAACGTGCGGTACAGTCCGGCCCCGAAGCCGGGTTCCATGAAGGCCTGGCGATGGAACGCGAGCTGCAACAGTTGCTGTTCCAGAGTGCCGACGCCAAAGAAGGCATCGCGGCGAACCTCGAAAAGCGCGCGCCAAAGTTTGAAGGAAAGTAGTTCACAGGGAGGCACGGAGTTACGGAGGATACTTGGGGCCAAGCTCTTAAAAAAATCTCCGTGTCCTCCGTGCCTCCCTGTGAACATCTCTGTGAACCTCTGTTGTAAGGATCTGACCCATGATGCTTGGTAAAAAACAGCTGCTGATCAACGGTGAGTGGCGCGACGCCTCGAACGGCAAGACGCAGCCCGTCATCAACCCGGCCACCGAAGAGGTGATTGCCGAGGTCGCGTCGGCGACGGCTGAGGATGTGGACCTGGCCGTGCAGGCCGCACGTGCGGCGCTTGATGGCCCGTGGGGCACCATGTCAGCGCGTGAGCGTGGACGCCTCATCTACAAACTCGGCGAGCAGGTGATGGCCGAGGCCGACGAGATGGCCTCGCTTGAGACCCAGCACAACGGCAAACCCATCACCGAGTCGCGCCACGTGGAGATTCCCATGGCCGCCGAGTGCCTGCAGTACTTTGCGGGCTGGGCGGACAAGGTGCATGGCGAAACTGTCCCCGTCAAGGGCGGGCAGCTCGTGTACACGCTGCGCGAGCCCGTAGGTGTGGTGGCGGCCATCGTGCCCTGGAACTTCCCGCTGCTGATTGCCATCTGGAAGGTGGCGCCGGCCCTGGCGATGGGCAACACCGTGATCCTCAAACCCGCCAGCCAGACGCCGTTGACCGCGCTCAAACTCGGCGAGATGGCGACGGCACTCGGATTCCCTCCCGGCGTGCTCAACATCATCACCGGGCCCGGCTCGAGCACCGGGCAGGCGATTGTGACGCACCCGGGCATCAACAAGATTGCCTTCACCGGCGACACGTCCACCGGCAAGGGCATCATGAAGTCGGCTGCCGACACCCTCGCGCACGTCACCCTCGAACTCGGTGGCAAGTCCCCCAACATCGTCTTTGCCGACGCCGATCTGGATGCCGCCGTGCGCGGTGCCACCATGGGCATCTTTTACGGCAAGGGGGAAGTGTGTGCGGCCGGGTCACGGTTGCTGGTCGAAGCGTCGATCAAGGACGAGTTTCTCGCCAAGGTCGCGGACCGGGCAAAAAAAATGGTGGCCGGCGACCCGATGCATCCCAAGACGCGTCTTGGGGCCATTTCGTCGAAGTCCCAGATGGAGCGCGTGCTCGGCTATATCGAGACCGCCCAGAAGGAGGGCGCGACGCTGCTGGCCGGCGGGGCGCGGACCGACATCGGCACGGGCAAGGGCTACTTCCTGCAGCCGACGGTCTTTGGGGACGTCACCACGGACATGACCATCGCCCAGGAGGAGATCTTTGGCCCGGTCCTGGCGGCCATCGAGTTCACCGACGTTGAGGATGCCATCGCCAAGGCCAACTCGACGGTGTACGGGCTGGCGTCGGGTGTCTGGACGAAGGACGTCAAAAAAGCACATCATGTAGCGTCGAGATTGAAGGCGGGCACGGTGTGGATCAACACCTACAACGTGTATGACACCGCTGCCGCCTTCGGGGGGTACAAGCAGAGCGGCTTCGGGCGCGACATGTCGATGCACGCGCTTGAGTACTACACGCAGGTCAAGACCGTCTGGGTCGATCTGGCGTAGCGCTTGGTCGGGCGCGTCGGGAGACGCGCGGGGTGGATGAACACGAGATGATCAAACACGAGGAAACCGGGAACCATGGCGCGTTCTTCTACGAACGCCACGACATCCGCCTGGCGGCGATGACGTATTCGCGGACGACGCCGGCGCTCATCATCATTGACCACACGGAAGTGTCCGAGGCCCTCAAAGGGCAGGGCATGGGGCGACAGCTGCTGGACGCCCTGGTGACCTGGGCCCGCGAGGCAGGCATCACGGTGATGGCGACCTGCCCCTACGCCCTCGGGCAGTTCCGCAAGGACGAGTCCATTCGCGACGTCTTCAGCGCGTAGGGGCCGGCGAGCGGTCCGTTACCAGGACGAGGAGCCTTTGGCGTCGGGTTCAAATCGCGGACGCGAAGGCATGTTCCGCCGCGCGAGGTCCTCAAGCTGCCCCTCACACTCGTGGCAGCGCTTGGCGAACGGAATCGCCCGCAGCCGACGTTCGGAGATGTCGTCCTCACACTCTGCGCAGATCCCGTAGGTGCCAGCGTCCAGCCGACGGAGCGCGTGCTCGATCGCGGAGAGTGTTTCCGTCTTCATCTGCAACAGCGTGAAGTCCATGCCGTGCTGGACATCGGCGTCGGAGTTGTCGAGGTCGTCCCCGACATCCCGATCGCGGGTCTCGCGTCCGGCTTTGAGGCGTCCCGAGACATCCACCTGAAGGGCGTGTCGTTTGTCGAGTAACAGGGCGCGAAGGGCCGCCGTTCGAGTAGTTTTTGAGCTCATGTCATCTCCCTTGAGGGGTTATCGCTTGGCTTTGTGAGACGAGGCGACCAGTACGAGGCCAGCCGCGACGCCAGGTGGCAGCCGAAGCACGGTGATCAGTGATCCGAGGTTGAAGCCGTCACGGACTTTGCCCTTCACCGTCACGCGCGCCGTCGTGCGCGGCACACCTGTCTCAGACACCACCCAGAGTTCACCGGTACCATCGTTGAGGCGGTAGACCCCACGGTTGGCAACGGAATAGCTGTCGACCACTTCACCGGAGACTTTCACCGAACGGTCGGCGTACCGGCTGGGGTCTGCCAGCAGTTCATTGATGGTCTTGGTTGAGGCACACGCCCCCGAGGTCAGCGCGATCGCTGCGAGAATCACCAGGGTTGCGACTCGACTCACACGGTGCGGTGTCATGTGCTGTTTCTCCACAGTGAGCACTGTAGAGCGCTTGGTTCCGCCTCGTCTGTTCAGAACGGCACAAGGGTCACATGCGGTCGCCGTCAGCCTCCCATCGGCGGCGAATGTCTGCGGCGCGAGCCCGGCGACGCCGGCGGGCGAGTGCCGCCAGACCGATGATCGCAACCCACAGGACGGTTGACGAGCCGAGGATGGGGACCCACATGGTCCACGTCCGCTGCCGGTCCCAGAATTCGTGCTCGAGGCTTGGGGCGGTGCGTCCCGTGACCCGTGTAAGGGCGAGCGCAAACGGTTCACCTAATGCGACGTGTTTGAGAATCGTGGCCGGGGCGGTCGGACCGTGCGCCTGAATCAGATCGCGCACAACAGCAGCCGACACCGAGTAGGCGCGTGACTGGGTCCCTTGGCCTTGCGCGAATAACTGGTTGAGTTCCTCGAATGTGGACCGTCGCCCGAAGAGCAGTTCGGAAGCAAGCCGCACCCGGTCTTCCATGCCCATCGGGCGTTCGGCGACCACCGCGAGGCCTTCGTGGAACCACCGCGGCACGGGGTAGCCGCCGGCGGCACGGTCGATGAGGACGTGTGCAACTTCGTGCCGCAGCACGTCTTCCAGGCTGTCTTGCGGGTACGTGGGCGAGCGCGACGGGAAGAGCACCACGAGACTCTCGCGGCCGATGGCGTACCCGGCCACCCAGGAGGCCACAGGGGCGCTCCACTCGTTATCGTCGGTTGCCAGGACAACGCGGATGGGTGGCCCCGGCTGCTCCAAGCCCACGACGCGGACGATGTCGGCCAGTGGGCGTGAGTCGTAGGCCTCGAGGCGGGCCTTGACCGCAGCAAGCGCAGGCGGGGCCTCAACGGCAAGTGTTGGAGGGCTCTGCGCCTGTACGGTTCCCGCTGTGAGGCACAGCGCGGTGACGACGCACGCGGTGCGGAGCCTCCCCGTCACGCAGCGCTACTTGAACTGCACATGCACGTACACCGAGTGTCGCCCCCAGGTCTCGTAGAACGGCTTGAAGGGCACCCCGGCGATTGAGAATCGCAAAGTGGCCGGGTCGCCGGCGATCGAGCGGCTGATGTCTGTGGCGTCAAGGGTGACCTGCCGCCAGTCCGTGCGCGCGGCCGGTTCCTCGGCTGCGAGCAGCACTGGGCCGTAGAACAGGCTCGCAACGTTGGGCTGGTCGGCCACGTGATCAAGATGGAACGTGAACGGCATGCGCAGTTCGACTGTGTCGTTGTCCTGCCAGGTGCGTGACAGGGTCAGGTAACTGCCCGGTGTGGCCTCGACGGCTTCGTCGCGACCATTGATACGCACGGTCATCCCACGCACCGCCCATCCGGGCACCCGCACCTTCAGGTCGAATTGTCCTGAGCCGCGGACGATGAGCCGTGTGGTGTCGGCGTTGGGGAAGTCGGTAATTTGCTGCACAGTCACCTTGCGCTCAGTCCACGTGAGCGTTGAGGGAATGAACAGGTTGACGTACAGAGCCGAGTGATCCGCGCTGTGAAAGTAGATCGTGTCCTGCAGCTTCGTGTGGCTTTCGAGTGCCGTGCCGTTGCAGCAGGTGAAGCTGTTCATGTTCGCGTTCCCGAAGCGTTTCTGCGCGCCAGGGTTGAGTGGCACGTGATACGTATTGCCCGCGTTGTCCTCGGCCACCGACGCGAGAATGTGGTTGTAGAGTGCCCGCTCGTAGTGGTCCATGTACTTCGCCGTCTGGTCGTACATAAAGAGCTGCCGGTCGAGCTTGAGCATGTTGTACGAAGCGCAGGTCTCGTTCTGGCCGCCGGTCGCAAAACCCTGTTCCCACAGGGAGTTCGGCTGCGCGGTGAAACACTCGGCGTTGTTCGGCGTGCGGGCGCCCGCGACGCCGCCGATGCTGTAGGTGTAGCCGGTGTTGACGATGTCCCAGAAGTTCGAGGCAATCAGGTAGTAGGGCAGTTCCTTCGTGCTGCGGAACGTCTCGAGCGCTCCGGTGATCTGCGGGATGTGCTGATTGGCATGTCTGCCGCGCACGGTGTCCACGCCTTTCGCGAGGCCGTGGTCGTGGTCGGCGTTGCCAAAAAAGAAGTTTGTGTTGTCGAACAACTGTGCCGTGGTGAGGAATCGGCGTTCGCCGGTGAGCCGATAGAGGCGCGCCATCGACTCGTTCATGCCCCCGTATTCACCAGCGATGTACCGGCCCCACATGCGGGTGCGTGTCTCCGCGGGCACGGCACTGAGTCGCGCATGTACCCACGCCCCCATCCCGCGCGCGATGTCGAGCGCCTTGGTGTTGCCGGCCACCTCATACGTGTCGAGCAGGCCGGCGAGGATCTTGTGGAGCGTGTAGTAGGGCGCCCAGATCTGGCTGTCCTGCGTGCCATAACTGGCCCCGCGTTCGAGCATGATGAACTGGTCGGGCGGATACGCGCTGATAAACCCGGTGCCCCAGTTCCAGTAGTCCGTGCGAATCGCTTCTGCGCGCAGGTTCGAGTCGAAACTCTGACGACCCGGCCCGATGGGTACGGCCGTGGGATCCGCCACGGAGGGGCCACCAGGCTGCGCCGGTCGACCTGACTTCTGCGAGAGCTCGTGCAGCGTGTCCACCAGGTAGTTCATCTTCTGCAGGAAGGTCGCCTGCAGCGCCGGGTCGTAGCCCGTGCTGGCATACGCCTGCGCGATGGCGGTCAGGTAGTGCCCACTCGCATGCCCGCGCAACCTGGTGGTCTGGTTGTCCCAGCCCTGGAGCGGACGCGTCCCCTCGGGGTGCGGCTGGCCGAACGCGTCCCTGAAGTTGTACAGGAAGCTGTCGGGACTTGTGGCCGCCAGGCCGCGGAGGAACTTGTCGCGGTTCTTAATGAACGGCGTGTCCTGACCGTGTGCGTCACGGTCGAGCACCACACGGTCGAGTGGGAACGCCTCCACCAGCCGTTCGGGTGTCGTCGTGGTGCCGACCGGCGCCGAGACGATGACGGTGGCGGTGGGCTGAAAGCGTGTGCCCGGCACGTGGCCGCGCACGGTGTAAATACGTGGTGTCAGGACCTCCGCATTGTCGGCGGGCGCAGGCCAGATCACACGCGCCTCACCGGCGACGCCACCCACATACGTGGCCGGGATCGCCATCGGAAGACGCGGCATCATACCGACCGTGGTGTGCACAGTGACGTCTGGGACGATGGTCAACCGCGCGGCAAACGGCGACTCACGCGGAATGTTCGCGGTGGAGATCTCGGGCGGCGCGGCACCCCGGCCACGGCCTTGCGCCACCTGCGTGGCAGCCAGGGCGTTGCGGCGGATGGTGGCCACGGGCTCATCACCCAGGGCAATGCGATACAGCCGGATGTCACGGAAGCGCCCATGCAGCGTGGGGGCCCCTTCGTCTTGCGTGCGGCCCAGGAAGAGCCGGTTCGTCGTGGAGGCCTGCGGCACGAGGTCCGCTGGCGTGACGGCGACGTTGGTTGCCTGGCCGGCGCGCATCCCGTCCACATACGTCGTCAACACCCGGCTTGCGGGATCAAGCACGACCGCGAAGTGGATCCACTGGTTCTCGACCACCGGCTTCGATGGGGTGACGCCGCGGACCTGGCCATCAATGACCGCCGACGCGCGGAAGCCCTCGCCATCAACGACGGCGAACAGTCTGGTGGTCGCACTCTGACCAAAGTCGAAGATCGGGCCGGTGGCGCGAGTAGGCAGATACAACCACCCGACAACGGCCATGGCATCCTCGCCGGCCAGCGCCTCGGCGGGCAGCTGCACGTGGCTACCGTCGCCGGTCAGCAACAACACGCGACGTGTGCCGTCCTCCACAAAGGCGCCACCGGTGCCACGCAGGCTTGCGTGCAGCTGGTTTCTGGACGAGTCTTCGGTGTTCCCATTGAACACGTATCTCGCGATCAGGCCGGTCTCGCCGATGCCGTCGAGAAACTGATCCCCTCCCTGGCCGACGTTCTGCGGACTGTTCTGGGCCACGACGGCGACGATGGTCGACACCATCAACAAGAGAGGGAGCGCCAGGGAAAATACACGGGGCATATTGCGGATCTCCAATGGTCGAATCAACGAATCTGAACGGTCTTCGACTGCGTCTCAAGCGGCACGGTATACGCGCCGCGTTCGAGTGTGAATCCACCGGCGACAGTCCACGTGCGCTGCGCCACAGTCTTGCCCGTCTGCTCAACGCGCAGCCGTGCATGCGGCTCGTGGATGGTGGCAGGCGCGAGTGTCACGCGAACCTGCCCAGTGGCAGGATCGAATTCGACCTGTTCGAACCGGCCAGCCTCAAGCGTGAGGTAAAGCCCCACGGGCGCAAGATAGATGCGCTGCCGGAATGCGTCGGTGGGCCTGGCGGTCACGCGCCCGGCAGACACCGTGGCGTTACCGCCGAACGCCTGCCACCCAAATTCCGGATGGGTGATCAGATACAGCCCGGTGTTGAGCGCATGGCCGAGGAAGTTCGGGCCGTAGTCGCCGCTGTACGCGTCCCAGTGCAGCTTCTCCGGGAAGGCGTGAAACGCCACCGACGCGAAGCCCTCCTGATCGATGTTGGTGAGCGCGCCCATCGTGCCGGCGTGGCCAATGCGCAACAGATGCAGGTCGGTCGGGTCGTCACGGAAGCGCGTGAGCGCGGGAATCGCGTTGAGGCCCGAGCCGTAGTGGTGCAACTGTCGCTCGTAGCCGGAGCCCGGTGCGCCCGCGTAGATGAAATCCCAGTAGCGTCGGGCCGCGCCGTTGTAGCCCCAATGCGGTACCAGCGGCATGTAGCCGACGATGGAGTTGAGAGCGGTGGTGGCCTGCTGGTCGTGACCGAAATACCGCATCCACGCGAACACTTCCTCCTGGCCGGTGGAGTCCCACGCCATCTCGCTGCCGTAGGGGTAACTCTGCGCCGCCCATCGGTCCGCGCGAGTCTTCATGCGCGCTTCGAGTGCGGCCGCCCGTTCGGTCCAGCCCTCGCGTTTCATGTCCTCGAGCACAAGCGCAAACGTCGTGGCGCCCATAAGGCCGACGTTGACGTAGCCAACACGATTGGCCGGGTTGGTGAGGAACATCAGGGTTTCGTGCGCCTGGTTGAGGTACCAGTCCCACGGGTGTGTCGTCACAAGCCCTGTGGTGTTGCGCGAGAGGCGATACATCGACCAGTAGGCGGCCACGACATGGGCGTAGTTGTACGCGCGGTTGGTGACTTCGGCCCCTTCACGATTCCAGCTGGACCAGGTGGTCCAGTTTTTTGCCGGGTCGTACGTGAAGCCGGGAAATTCGTCGGGCGCGTAGAAGAACAGGCTCTTGCGCACGCCATAGCGGCGTTCGCCTTCGGCATACTGAATGCCGCCCCACAACACCTCATTGATGAAGCGCTCGTACTTCTGCAACTCGGTGCGTGACGGTTGACCAAACTGCTTCATGGCCGCGGCCAACCACGAACCCGCGCCACCCTCATCCGAGAGCCCCGCGATCCACGCGCGGTGGTCCTGTTCAACGATCGCGTTGCGCGCGCGGTCGTAACTCATGACAGACGGACTGCGCTTGAAGATGTCCGTGGGGTTTTCGTACCACTGTTTCGTGAACAGGAAGTTCCCCAGGTCGCCGACGGCCTCGGCTGCGGGTTTGATCACGTAGTAGTTGATCGCCTGCACCGATCCGTCATCCCAGGTGAGCGTCAGGCGGGCGCGTCCCCACTGGCGACCACGTACCGTGAACTCGCGCCAGCCGTTGGGGGTAAGACCGCCAGCCGAGACATCCAGCGCCCCGGCAGGGGAGACGGACGCGGTGGCGGTCCTCGTTCCATAACGTGCAAAGAGCCGCAGGTCTTCGTCCATCGGGGCGACGTAGCCCGGAAAGCCGGCGGCCACCGGTCGCCCGGCCTTCACGAGGGTGTCTTCGATCGCGCGAATCTCCGGGGCGAGGTGAAACTCGAGTCCGTAGGAGCGGGTCTCACCCGGGGCCAGCGTGGCCTGTGTCGGCGGATTCCACGGTTGCGCATCTTTCCACTCGTCGTCGGCGTACGCCCGCGTGTGCGCCATCCACTCAAAAATGGCCTCGGACGTCTGCGTTCGGCGGGTGCGGTCGTCAACTGGGCGCCAGCCTTCCAGCGGCGTGCGGCCGTGCGGCACCACGACCAGGGCGGGGCCCTTGCCGGACAGACGCGTCACCTGCACGAAGCCGGCGTCCTGCGCGATGGCCGGATCAAAAAACGAGGTGATCTCGTGGGCCTGCTCGAGGTTGCGGCCACTGATGATGTTGTTGAACACCACGGGAATCCCAAGCGCGCCGATCTCAACAGGCGTTTGTGTGCGGTTGGTCAGGTCGAATCGGAGGGCCAGTGTGCCGTTCTGCAGCGCCCAGTGCCTCGTGATCTGCAGGGGGATATCTGCGGGCAGGGTGGCCGCGAGGTTCGACGACGCGAGTCCGCCGGCGGGGGTGGGCAGTGCGGCCACGGGCTGGCGTTCGCGGGCGGTATCGTAGTCGGCCCATTCGGTCGCGCCTGCGGGTCGGGCACGCAGGGTGAGGTCGCCGAGGTGGTGGTAACCGTTGGCCGCGCGCTGGGTCAGGCGGTCGGCCGGTGTGAAGTCAAACGTCAACGGGCCCACGGGCTGCGGCGGCGTGGCCCCACGACCCGCAGCGCCGGCGGCGGCACCCGCACCACGGCCCCGGGCGGGTGTGGGCGTCGGTGTATACGTGGGCACACCCTTGGGTTCGAGCGCGGCGATGGTCTGGGACGCCTTGACGAGCTTGAGCACAAAGGCCGGCGTGTCGAAGTCGAGCGTGCCGGCTTCGAGGCCCAGTGTCGGCGGCGGTGGGGGAGGCTGATTGCCACCACGTTGCTCCTGCGCCTGTGGCGCGATCCAGACCGCCGTTGTCAGGCCGGCGACCGCCACCAGCATGCGTGTAAAAGCCAACGTTTCCGTCATGCGGCGCATGTTACTACGTGGTAGGCTGGCGCCCGTATGCTGCGCGCCCATCTTCTTCCCCTGTGCGTCACACTGGTCTGCACAACCGTCGTCGGCTGTGGCGGCGCCAGTGAGACTCCTTCAGACCCTATGGCCTCCACTGCAGGCGTAACCCGCGCCACCTACGGCACCATGCCCGACGGCACCGTCGTCGAGGCGTTCACGCTCACCAACACGAGCGGCGTGCGCCTGACGGCGATCACGCTCGGCGGCATCATCACCGAACTGCATGTACCCGATCGCACCGGCGCGCTTGGTGACATCGTCATGGGGTTTGACAGCCTGGACGGCTACCTGCAGGACCATCCGTTTTTTGGGGCCATCATTGGCCGGTACGGCAACCGCATCGGTGGCGCAAAGTTCGAGCTGGAGGGCCGGACGTACACCCTGGCCGCGAACAACGGCGAGCACCATCTGCATGGCGGTGTGAAGGGGTTCGACAAGGTCGTGTGGGATGCCGAGCCGTCAGGCACCGGCCGGGGCGTGGTGTTCACCCGGCGGAGTCCAGACGGAGAAGAAGGGTACCCGGGCAACCTGGACGTGACGGTGACGTACACGTTGACCGATGACAACACGCTGGTGGTGGATTATGCGGCGACCACTGATGCCGCGACCCCTGTGAACCTCACGCAGCACTCGTATTTTAATCTGGCCGGACGCGGATCCATCGCTGATCACGCACTGCTGATCAATGCGGATCGCTACACGCCGGTGGATGCCGGGTTGATCCCCACGGGTGAACTGGCCACTGTGGCAGGCACCCCGTTCGACTTCCGTCAGGCGATGCCGATTGGCGCGCGCATTGATGGCACCGACCCGCAACTGGTGTACGGCAAAGGCTACGACCACAACTGGGTGTTGTCGCGCGCGGGCGATGGCCTGCAACTGGCCGCACGGGTCACCGAACCCACCAGCGGACGGACGATGGATGTGCACACGACGGAGCCGGGTATCCAGTTCTACGCCGGTAACTTCCTGGATGGCACACTGACGGGCAAGGGCGGCCAGGTCTATGCGCACCGCAACGGGTTCTGCCTGGAGACCCAGCATTATCCGGACTCGCCGAATCAGTCGGCGTTTCCCTCCACCATCCTGCGCGCCGGCGAGCGGTATACGTCGCAGACGGTGTTCAGCTTCGGCGTCGACAAGTAGCGGCGCCCATCGAGACGGAGAACGACATGTCGCGGTTTACGAAAGAGCAATTGGCGTTCGCCCGGACAAAGACCGGGTACATGGCGCGCGAGGAATGTATCGAGTTCCTGCGCGAGATGGACATCAAACACAGTGTGGGACATTGGTCGGCGGGTGATTTCTGCGATCGCTTCGCGCCACCCGGGTATCACTCGGATGACCCCTCCTTCGGCAGCGACTTTGAGGCGCAGTGTCGCCGCACGAAGGCTGCCGGCGTCTCGGCCATTGAGATCCACCAGAGCGTGTTTGAGCCGACGCTGAATGGGGATGTCGACTTCGCGGCCATTGAGAAAGCGCAGACGGGTTTCCTCGCCGAACTCGGTCTGACCGTGACCGCCTGCAACATCAACACATGGACACATCCCAAGTTCCGGCTGGGTGGCGCGTGTAATCCTGACGCCGCGCTGCGCAAGGCGGCGCTTGAGGAGTTGCTCAAGGGCGTGGAGATCTGCCGGCGGATGAAGATCCCCGTGCTGAGTGTGTGGCCCGGGTCGGACGGTGCCGACTATCACTTCCAGATCGACTACAAGCAGTCCCTGGAGTGGTTCACCGAGGCGCTGGTTGAGGCGAACAGGGCGTGCGTCACTCACGGCATCAAGCTGGCCCTCGAACCGAAGCCGTACGAGCCGCGTGAGCTCTACATGATCATTCCGACAGCCGCGTCGGCGATTCTCGTGGCGCAGCGGGTCAACAGCGCGACCGGCGGCACCAACTGCGGCCTGACCATTGATTACGGCCATCAGAAGATGGAGGCCACCACGGCGTCCACGGCCTGTGATCTGGCGGACTATGCCGGCATTCCCGTGCACAAGTTCGACATCAACGATGCCCGCCAGGGGCGCAACGATCAGGACTTGATGTTCGGCACGGTGTCGATTCCCGAGTCAGTCGAGTACCTGTACACGACGTTTGTGCGGAACTACCACGGCTACTACAGTCAGGACCAGTTCACCTATCGTGAGGAGCCGACTCGCGCGATCGAACGCAGCATGATCAACTTCGCGAATCTGTCACTCAAGGCTGTGCGGCTGTATGACCGTCAGACCGAGATCGCCGCGGCGCGTACCGCCGGCACCGGGCCGGATATTCTCGACATCGTCTCGCCCGTCCTCGTCGGGTAACCACGGCAGGGGGACACGTGGCCTTCACCATCGGGATCGACTACGGCACCAACTCGGTTCGCGCCGTGGTGGTGGATTGTGCGGACGGCCGGATCGTCGGCACGTCGGTGTTCAACTATCCGAGCGGCGATCGCGGCGTCCTGCTGCAGCCGAGCGACCCGCATCTGGCCCGACAACATCCAGGCGACTACCTTGCCGGTCTGGAGGCCAGTGTCACCGGTGCCCTGACCCACGCCAAACGGGAAGACGGTTTCTCCCGTTCGCAGGTGATCGGGATTGGTGTGGATACCACCGGCTCGACGCCGTTGCCGGTGGACGCGCAGGCGCGGCCACTCGCCCTTGATCCGCGGTGGGCCAACAATCTCGCCGCACATGCCTGGTTGTGGAAAGACCACACCTCGGCCGACGAGGCGGCTGCGATCACCGAGGCCGCACGCCAGTGTGCGCCGCACCTGCTCGCGCCGATTGGTGGCACGTACTCCTCCGAGTGGTGGTGGTCGAAGATCTGGCGGTGCCTGAAGGTGGCGCCTGATGTCTTTGACGCGGCGGCCAGCTGGGTGGAACTCGCTGACTTTGTGCCTGCTGTTCTGGCGGGCGTCAACGATTCCACAAAGATCGTGCGCGGCATCTGCGCCGCCGGGCACAAAGCCATGTACTCGGACAGCTGGGGCGGATTGCCCGACGCGGCCTTTCTCGCACGTCTTGATCCCAAACTGGCGGTGCTGCGCGAGCGCTTGTACGACCGGGCGTATCCCACGGGCACGCCGGCGGGTCACCTGTGTCGTGAGTGGGCGGATCGCTTGGGGCTGCCCGAGGGCATTCCCATAGCGATGGGCGCCTTTGATGCGCACTACGCGGCGATCGGTGCCGGGGTGACGACCGGCACATGGGTCAAGATCATCGGCACGTCCACCTGCGACTGCGCGGTGACGCCGGCGACGACGCCGGTGGCGGATATTCCGGGCATCTGCGGCATCGTGAATGGCTCGATCCTGCCGGGCTACTATGGCATCGAGGCTGGCCAGTCGGCGGTGGGTGATCTGCTGCACTGGTGGGTGGACGACATCTGCAAGGGCGACGAGTTCGAGCATGTGCACCTGTCGGTGGAGGCTTCGCACCTGCGGCCAGGGGAATCGGGGTTGCTGGCGCTCGACTGGAACAACGGCAACCGCACGATCCTCGTGGACCCGCGCCTGACAGGACTGATCCTCGGTCAGACACTCCACACCTCGCGTGCGGAAATCTATCGTGCGCTGATCGAAGCGACCGCGTTCGGGGCACGCGCCATAATTGAGCGGGTGCGTGAGTATGGTGTGGTGGTGGATCGTGTCGTGTGCTGCGGCGGCATCGCGGAGAAGAACCCGCTCTTCATGCAGATCTATGCGGACGTGATCGGCCAACCGATGCTGATCGCCGGGTCGCCGCAGACGCCGGCGCTGGGGTCGGCCGTCGCTGCCGCTGTGACCGCCGGCGCCGCCGCTGGAGGCTACGACAACTGGGCGCTGGCCCAGGAGCGCATGACGTCGGTCAAAGAGGAGCGGTACGAGCCTCAACCACAGGCCGTGGCTGTCTATTCCGAGCTCTACACGATGTATCGTGAACTGCACGATGTCTTCGGTGGGGTCGAGGGCGCCCGGGCGGATTTGCCGACCATAATGAAGAGACTGATGGCGCTGCGAAATGGGGCAACGGGGTAATGGAGAGTATTGAGACACTCCGTGAGCGGGCGTACCAGGCGAATCTGGAGTTGGCGGCAACGGGCCTCGTGATGGGGACGTTCGGCAACCTGTCGATCGTCGACCGCGATGCCGGCGTCATGGTGATCAAACCGAGTGGCGTGGCGTACGATGCACTCACGCCTGCACACATGGTGGCTGTGTCGCTCGAGACTGCGCAGCCGCTCGATACACGCTTCCGCCCCTCGTCAGACACCCCGACACATCTGGAGTTGTACCGTGCGTTCCCGTGTGAGTCGGTGGTGCACACCCATTCTGAGTGCGCCACAGCGCTGGCGCAGGCGCGTCGACCCGTACGGTGCCTCGGTACGACACACGCTGACTATTTCCGTGGCGATGTGCCTGTGACGCGTGCGCTGCGGGAGGACGAGGTGGTCACCGACTACGAGCGGCACACCGGGTTGGTGATTGTCGAGACGTTCCGGCAGCACAATCGTGATCCGCTCGAGGTGCCGGCCGTCCTTGTGGCCAACCACGCACCGTTCACGTGGGGAGCCAGTGCGGCCGCGGCGATCGAACACGCCCGTGTGCTTGAGTTCCTGGCGCGGCTTGAATGCCGCATCCTGGCGATGGGCGGAGACGTGCCTGAGCCGGACGAGTTCCTGATCAACAAACACTACCGGCGCAAACACGGCGCGTCGAAGTATTACGGGCAGTCATGACGCGCGCGGTGCTGTGGGATCTCGACGGGACGCTCGTCGACTCTGGAGAGATGCATTGGTGGTCGTGGCGGGATGTGCTCGGTGCCGCCGGTGTGCCCGTGACCTACGAACAGTTCGCGGGCACGTTCGGGCAGAAGAACGACCGCATCCTGCGGTCGTGGTTGGGGCCCGACGCGACTGCCGAACGTATTGCCGAAATCGCGGAGGCCAAGGAATCGGAGTATCGGCGCCTCGTCTCCGTGCACGGCCTGTTGGCGCTGCCCGGTGCGTGCGAATGGGTTTCGCGTCTGCGCGCCGACGGGTGGCGCCAGTCGATCGCCTCGTCCGCGCCACGCAAGAACGTCGAGGTCATGCTGGCGGCGATCGGCCTGGATGCCGCGTTTGACGCCATTGTCGCGTCCGAGGATGTGGGGAAGGGCAAGCCGGACCCGGAAGTGTTTCTGACGGCCGCCGCACGTGTCGGGGCCGACGTGGCGACGTCCATCGTCGTGGAGGATGCCGCCGCCGGCATCGAAGCCGCGCGCCGTGCCGGAATGACGTGTATCGGGGTTTCAGACCTGACGTTACCCGCCGACCTCGTGGTCTCGAGATTGACCGACCTGTCGCCGGATGCCTTTGATCGCCTGGTCGCGCGTTCGGGCTGATGGGGCCGCGAGGCCATGCCTCACGGCCCCATCAGACTCATTGTCGAACGTGTTGATTAAAGAACGCCACAGTCCGTGACCAGGCGAGCTTCGCGGCGGCTTCGTCGTAGCGAGGCGTGGTGTCGTTGTTGAAGCCGTGCTGGGTGCCCTCGTACATGTGCATTTCGTAGGTCACACCGGCAGCTTTGAGCGCGGCCTCATACGCCGGCCACGCATCGTTGATACGAGGGTCGGTGCCCGCGTAGTGAATCTGCAACGGGGCCTTGATGGACGCCGCGTCCTCGGGGTTGCCGTCGCCGTAGAAAGGCACTGAGGCGGCCAGGCTTGGCACGCGGGCGGCCAGCATCTTCACGATCCTGCCGCCGTAGCAGAAGCCGACCGCACCGACTCGTCCGGTGCATTCCGCATGTTTCTGAAGGAAGCCGACCGCCGCCACCATGTCTTCACGTGTCTTGTCCTGATCCAGCTTCGGGAACAGTCCGCGCGCCGCGTCCTCAGTCCCCGGATAGCCGCCGAGCGGCGTGAGCGCGTCAGGGGCGAACGCGATGAAGTTGTCGAGCGCGAGACGACGAGCGATGTCCTCGATGTGCGGGTTGAGCCCGCGATTTTCGTGGACGACAACGATGCCTGGTCGTGTGCCGGTGGCGTTCGCCGGCCGCACAAGGTACCCCTTCATCGTGCCAGTGCCCTGGGGTGACGGGTATTCCACATACTCCGCCTTGATCCTCCCGTCGTCTTTGGCCACCTGCTGAGCGGCGGCAAAGTTCGGGCTCAGCGAATCGAGCAGCATGCCTGCCGTGACCCCGCCGATGGCGAATTTCGTTGCACGGTCGAGGAATCCGCGGCGGTCGATGTGGCCGTGCACGTAGGCGTCAAACAGAATGAGTAGATCGGGATCAAAGTCAGCGGCCGTCTTGCGTTCCATGTGGTTGGTCTCCCCGCTGGGCAGCATATGGCAGCTGAGTTCAGGGTTCAAGGTGTGGGACTGCGGACCGCGGACTGCGGACTGCGGACTGCGGACCGTCTACCGCTTTCATTGAGCCTTCATGGACCCGTTCTACAATGGTGGGCATGCGACTGAGGATGTACGCGTGTGGAGTGGCCGCGGCAGCGATGTTATGGCCTGGCGCCGTCGTGGCGCAGGTGCAGACGACCGGGATGGATGCGCCGGTGGCATTGACACTGGACCGGATGGTCGAGATGGGCCTGCGGGACAGTTACCGTGTGCGCCACCTGCAACTCGAGGTGGAGCGTACGCGAAGCCTGTTGAGTGCGGAACGCGCCGGCATGAAGTCGCGCGTGTCCCTGAATATCTCGGCGCCGCAGTTTCAGAAGATCTCGGATAACAAGTGGAACTCCACGCTGCAGCGTAACGAGCTGGTGCGCGAAGATACGCGACGCTTTCAGGCCGAGATGTCCGTACGGCAGCCGGTGATCCTGTTTGGCTATCCCACCAACGGGGTGTTGTCGCTCAACAATCGGATGTATCGCTATACACAGGTGGACGGCGATGACCGCGACACCCGGTTCTACAACCGCTATTTCGTCGCGTATAACCAGCCGCTGTTTCAGCCCAACAGCATGAAGAACGACCTGGAGGCGGCGGAGCTCAATCTCGAAAAGTCCGAACTGCGATATGCCAGTGATGTTGTCGGTGCCATTGACGATCTGGCCGAGGACTATTTCAATTTGGTCAGCGATGCCTTTCGCGTGGATCGCGCCTCGCATTTTGCCCGCGATCTGATGGTCGCGATGGATGCCGTCCGTGAAGTGCTCGAAGAGACGCCGACACGGGCGGGCGACCTTGACTTGCTGCGGGTGGAATTGGCAAACGCGCGTGAGGCCGAGAGCCAGACCGCCAGCACCCTTCGGAACAGGGAGCAGACGGTCAAGCAGCGTCTCCAGATGCCTGCGGGGACGCCGGTGACCGTCAGTCCCAGCCTGGCGATCCTGCCGATCAAGGTGGATGTGGTCGAGGCGATTCGTCTTGCCTCGACGTTGACCCCCCGCATGCGTCAACTGACCATTTCCACGCGTGAGAACGAGATTCGCCTCGACGAGACCCGTGGCAACAATGCGTTCCGAATGAATGTGGGGCTGACCTATGGCCGGGAAGTGCAGGACCCGCGCTTTCAGAATCTCTGGACGGAGCCCCGTAATAGTTACACCGTCGAGGTGACCGCCACCGTCCCGATTTGGGACTGGGGCCAGCGCCGTCACCGCATCCAGGCGCAGCAGTTTTCGCTGGACCGCGCCAACCTGTCGGAAGAACAGACGTTGTCGGAGATTGAGACCGAGGTGCGGAATCTGGTCAACAGCCTCGACGACTTCGGGCAGCGGACCTTGACGATGCTCGATACCCTGCGCCTGGCGCACGAACTGACTGAGACCACTGTGTCACGGTACCGCGCAGGAGAGGTGGGCCTCTCCGACCTGCTGCAGGCATTGTCGCGCGAGGACACGACCGCGACAAATCTGCTGAATGCGTACTCGGGTTATCAGCGGACACTCCGCCGGCTCAAGCAAGTGACGTTCTTCGATTTTGAAGCGGGACTGCCGATTGTCGAACGCTTCAAGATTACGCCCCGCGGACAATAACCATTCGTGCGGAGTGCGACGTGCACTCCGCACGTCGCACTCCGCACGCAGGCTGCGTCAGCGCAGGTCCACAGTCCGGCGATGCACGCCGCCCTTGAGCGACGAATACTCGAGGGTGACGGTCCCCGAGCCCGTCACAATCCACGTGGCCGACACACGATTGCGCCCGGGAATGCCGCTGGCGAACTCGATGGCAGCAGGGGTTCTTTCCTGTGGTGCGAATGTCTCGTTCTGCGCCCCCGTGGTTCGGCCACCGGCCTGCACGGTGGCTCCGGTCAGCGTGAAGGTGTCGGGCCGACCCGAGTTGTAGATCTCGGCGGCCTCGATACGGCTGGGGATCGCCCTCAGGTTCTTCATCGCGGCCGTCACCCGCCAGGTGTTACCGGCGATTCGTTCCACCTGTACATCGCCGAATTCCAGCAACGGCATTTCGTCCGCGTGGAACAGCGCGAACATCGTGTTGCGATGCGCCAGATCCTGCAGCAGGAACGGCGGCGTCGTGCGACCGAACCATTTGGACCATCCACCGATCTCGATTTCGCCCAGTTCCGGATGGTCAAACTTCGTCCAGTCCTTCCACCACGCGCCCATGCCGAGTTTGTCGTTGAAGAAGAGCTGTCGCATCTCGTCGGGCACCGGGCTGTCCGGCGTCCAGGCTTCGTTGTACAGCTGGTTGGTGGAGAAGAGCTCGTTGGTGAACGCGACGGCGCCGAGGGCGTCGTGGGCCCAGTCGAGCGTGCCGCCGTACACCGTGTAGAGATCGCGCCAGACAGTCATGTAACGGTAGTAGGGCAGGATCAGCGCGCCGCGTTCGCCGAGGTATTCGTAGGTCGAGTTATCGCGGTTGGTGTAGTTGCCCGTGCCCTTGTAATACTGCGAGCCGGGGCCGCGCAGGATCATGCCGCCGCTGTTGTGCCACGACTGCACCGCCGCGATGTTCGGATGCGCCTTGAGCCAGTCGCCCACCGCCCGAGTCTCGGGCCAGCTGAAGGGATACCGGTTGGCGCCGCCCTGCACATGTGCGGGCTGCCAGTCGGAGGGGAAGTCGCGGTTCATGTCGTACCCGCCCTTCGGATCCTCCCCGCGGCGACCGTCGCCGTCCACATCACGCGCCTCGTTGCCGAGCATGATGTAGTCGCCACGGGTCCCGGCCGGCGCCACCACCATCAGCCGCGGGTCGATCGGACTGAGGACATGTGTGCCCTGGCCGGGCACATGTTTGCGCATCTGATGGATCTCGCCGTCGCCGTTCAGGTCATCGACGTCGTCTTCGTTCACCCGCCCGTCGCCGTCGTTGTCCATCGGCTTCATGCCGGACCGCGACGGACCACCGGTCTTGAGGAAGTTGTCGCGGCCGTCCGGATTCATGGTCGGCACGATGTAGAAGACGCGGCGATCCACCAGGTCCTTCACCATCGGCAGCGCCTCGTAGTTCTCCATGAGGAACCAGAGCAGGTAGAGATTCACCTCGGTGCCCTGGATCTCGTTGCCATGAATGTTGGCATCGGCCCAGAACGCCGCCTTGCTGGTGTGCGGCCCGGTGTCGGGGTTGTTGACGATTACGATCCACAGATCGCGACCTTCAATCGACGTGCCGAGACTCTGGAGCGTCAGGAATTTCGGAAACGCCTTCTGTAGCCGTTGCAGTGCGTCGGTCACAGCGGCGTGGTCGTAGTAGCGGTCGAACCGGAGGTTCACCGTGGGCTCGCGATCGGGTTGCGCAAACATCTGCGCGGAGGCCGCGGGCGCGGAGCCGAGGAGGATCAGGGCGCAGAGCGCCGTGGACACAAGGGATTTGTTCATGGTCAAAAAACTCCTTATCGCAGCGTCACGGGAGCAGACAGCAGGCCCCCGGCGCGTTCCGCGTGAACCTCGATACGAGTGGTGGTGCCTGCCGTGGCCTGCACCAGCCAGGTGTAGGTCTGCCGACCGCCCATGCCGTCAATGCGTGGCGTCTGCTGCTGACTGTTGCCGGAGAGCACCGTGAGGCCCTCGGCGGGCATCAGGCGTACGGTGAGCGGACGATTAAACCGGACGCGTGCTCCCATCTGCATCTGCGTGGGGAAGTAGCGCTCGTTGATGACCGTAGTGGTGACCTGAAACACGCCGTCACCTCGGGCCTCGACGCGGGTGTCCACGATCTCGGCCTTCGGCAACTGCCGACCGAGCCATGTCGCAAACTCGGCGTGTGCCCTCACCAGGGCCGGTACCTCGGACGCGGGAGGGTTGACGCGTGCGTTCGGCTTGAATCCGCCGACCTCCACATCACCCAGTGTGGGGTGTTTCGCCGGAGTCCAGTTCACAAAGCCGTCGATGTTCGATGCCGTCAGTTGCGCGAGCCAGCGTGCCTCACGGCCTGCCGGGGCACTGCCTCCCGCGGCGGGCCCCAGGGCCCACACCGGCGTCGTGAAGGACGGCAGGCCCATCTGGTAGTACACAAACTGGGCGAACGAACCCGCTTCATTCTCGGCGCCAGTCCCGCGCAAGCCCGTGATCTCGTTGAACTGCTGGCTGACGTATTCGAAGTACGCCCGATCCTGCGGCAACAGGTTGGTCGGTACGGCGGGCGGGTTGCCCTGCACACCCGAGGCGGCCTGACGCTGCGCCGGCGGCGCCGTGCGCAGGTTGTCGTGCATCGAAAAGGTGAGCACGGCCGCGATGTTGGTGCGGTCGTAGACAAAATCAACCAGCGCCCGTGCCTCGACTTCACTCACCATGTGGGGCCCGACGTGCGGCTGGAAGTAGAGATACTCGTGCTGGAAGTTCCGGTTCAGATTGACGCCGTCGGTGCCCATCGACACAAACGCGTCGACGTTGGCCGGGTCGATGCCTTCAACCATCACCGTGTAGCGTCCGCGCTCGGCGCGGGCTCGGTTGGCCTCGCGCATCAGACGTGGTTCGGCCGGGTCCGGCATCAACGTACCCGTCGGGTCGAGAACCCGCATCATCGTGATGAGGCCATCCCCGTTCAGGTCAGTCCCGATTTCTCGGATGTTGAGGCCTCCCTGCGCTTCAGCTCCTTTGAAGGGTTTGTAGGGGATTTCATAGCCACGCATCGTGAACGCCAACTCGGCGCCATCCGGATTGGCGCGCGGCACGATGTAGACCGTGTGTTCGTCGAGTAGCTGCGTGACCTCGGCATTGGTGCCGTAGCTGGTCAGCAGATGTTCGGCCGTGGCGAATGCGGTCGCGCCGCCGATCAAATGGTTGGCCTCAAGCGTGGCCACGATGAGCAGGGCTGGTCGGGTCTGCGGATCAGGCCCCTGCTTGTTGGCCAGGGTGAGCAGCCACATATCGCGGCCCGCGTCGGTCTTTGTCAGGCTGGTCAGGGACGCACGGGCACTATGCTGGGAGACGAGCGCCTGCAGGGCACTGGTCATCTGGTCGTAGGTCGGATACGGATTGGTGGTCTGCGACTGCGCCTGCATCGTCGGCGCCGCTGTAGCCAGCGCCAGAAGACCCGCACACACTGCGGACCACGTCCGAAGGGAAAACCGAAACATCGTTGGACACCTCCTGTAAAGTTGTGTCCGGTAAGGCTATCATTGCGCCATGCTTCGCGCGATGCTCGTAGTCGTCACGATGGCGGCGGTGGCGTGCAGCGGGTCTTCACCCGTGGCGCCCACAGTCGCCGCGCCGATCTCGGCCAGTGAGGCCTGTGCGGCGTTGGGAACGGCCTCGTCGAGTGTGTCGATTTTGAGCGGCGAACAGTGCGGCGTCGCGACGTCACCTGTCGTGAAGATTAATCTCAAGACGACCGGCGGCAGTTCAGCCGGCATCTGCACGGGCACGGTCATCGGGACACGCGCGGTTCTCACCGCCGCGCACTGCCTTGATGATGACGTCGGCGGCGCACAGATCTGGTTTGGCGTCGTTGGCAGCGCCGAGATCGTGGCGTCGGCCTTCCACTTTTTTCCCGGATACAGCTTTAATACCCCCAACGTCTTTGATGTGGGTGTCCTCCTGTTTGCGGAGGACCTGCCGCGCACGCCGGTGTCACTGCTGACCAGTCGGCAGGCGCAGGTCGGTGAGACCGCGATCGTCGCCGGGTGGGGCCGGGACGAGAACAGCAGCACCACACAGCTGCGCGCCGGCAGCACAAAGATCTCCGCCGTCAATGGGACCTACCTCGAAACGTTGCACGCACCACCGTCAGCGTCGGTCTGTTCGGGTGATTCCGGCGGACCGATTCTGCTCTCACAGAACGGCATCTGGACGATTGCCGGCATCACGTCGGCGACGTCCGGCAGCGCCTGCAATGACGGCACAAATTTTTATCTGGCGGTGTTCAACCCGACCGTACGCAATTTCATCCGGCAATACGTGCCGACAGTGGGCGAGCGCTGACGCGAATCCCGAAGTATCGACGTTGAGGAGAATGGATCGATGAGACGACTGCGAACGATGACGATGGTGGTGATGGCGGTGTGGTGCGCACTGGTGGTGGCGCCGGACGCCCAAATGCAGAATGTGTCGGCGCTGCGCACGCAGGCGGAGACGTCCAACTTCACGGAGTACACCTCCTACACCAACATGATGACCTACCTGCAGGAGTTGCAGGCGCGCAGTCTGGAGATGCGGCTGGGCACGTATGGCGAAACCCACAGCGGGCGTGAGCTGCCGTACGCGGTGTACAGCCGACCGACGGTGACGCAACCCTGGGAGGCCTGGGCGCTGGGCAAGCCGGTGATCGTGCTGGCGTCAGGGGTGCATGGTGGGGAGCGCACACTGCGGGAGTCGGTGCTGATTCTGATGCGTGAACTCGCCGACACCTCGTCGGCCGCCAACCGACTGCTCGACGACCTCGTGATTGTGGTGGTGCCGCAGATCAATCCGGATGGGTTCTCGAACGAGCCGAATCCGACGCGGGGCAACCTTTGGGGCCTTGACCTCAACCGCGATTACATGAAGCTCGAACAGCCGGAAATTCAGGGGTATGTGCAGAACATCATCCTGAAATGGCAGCCCTACCTCTTCATCGATGGGCACAATGGCGGCTCGTTCCCGTACAACCTGAACTACCAGTGCGGCAGTCACGCCGCACCCGATCAGCGCATCACTCAGTTGTGCGACAAGGGCATCTTTCCGGCGATTGACAAACGACTGGAGGCGGAACAATTCCGTTCCTGGTACTACTCCGGCGGCAATGCGCAGCAGTGGAACGTGGGCGGCAGCGAGCCGCGCATCGGTCGCAACTACGGCTCGTTTGCCAACACGGTGGGCATCCTGTTTGAATCACCGGGCGGTCAGCCGATGGAGATCGGCGTGAAGTCGGGTGTGCTTGGATACAAAGCCGTGGCCGAGTGGTCCGCCGCCAACGCCACGTCGCTGCGCGAAACTGTGGACCGTGCGCGCCGCGAGACGATTCTGATGGGCGAGAAGCCCGGTGACATCGTGCCGCTTGAAGTGCGCTACGAGGCGGAAGACTACCCGGTCAACTATCTAATTGGCGAAGGGCAGGGCGATGCTCGGAAGATCGTGGAAGTGACAGGCGCCCGGCTGATGAAGAAGGCCGTGCCGGTGATCTCGCGCCCACGTCCGTACGCCTACGTGTTGCCGCGCGAAGCCACCGCGGCAGTGGCGTTGCTTCGTCAGCACAGCATCACGGTGGAACAGCTCACCGCTCCATCGTCGCTGAACGTGTCGGCCTACACGATTGCCGGTGTGTCGTACAGCCAGCAGTACAACCACGCGGCCGCCGCTTCCATCGAGGTTGGCGAGGTGCTCGAACTCACGCGCAACTTCCCGGCCGGCAGTTACGTGGTGCGCACAGCCCAGATGCAGGGACGGGTGATCGTTCACCTGCTCGAGCCGGAGTCCACCGACAACGTGATCTACTGGAACCGGATGGACGCCTGGCTTCCGAGGCCTGGCGGTCGCGCCGGAGCGGCCGGCGCGGATGACGATGATGCGCCGCCGCAGGCGGGCAGAGGCCGCGGTGCCGGGGCCGGTGCCGCTGCCGGCGGCGGGCGTGGCGGCGGCCGTGGTGGTGGCGGACAGGCGGCCACACCGCCGCTGGTGCCGATCTTCAAGGTGATGGCACCGACGCCAATGCCGCTGCGCATCGTCCGGTAGGCCAACGGGTTCATGGTTCCTCGGTTCATGGTTCCGCGGTTCTGGTTCAAGGTCCCGCGGAACCTTGAACCGACCTTGCACCGTGCACCAAGAACGCCGAACACTGAAAAGCACCGCGGAACCATGAACCGATGAACCATGAACCACAGCGAGCGTGCATGCCTGACCCGTTAGCCGAGTGGCGTCGAGAGTTCCCCATCCTCGAGACGTGCACGTACCTGGTGAGCCATTCGCTGGGTGCGATGCCGACGCGTACGGAGCGGCATCTCGCCACGTTCACCAGGGAGTGGGGCACACGCGGCGTGCGGGCATGGCATGAAGGGTGGTGGGATGTTGGCCGGGTCACCGGCGACCTCCTCGCGCCCACGATCGGTGCGGCGCCCGGCACGATCTCGATGCACCAGAACGCGACGGTCGCCCAGTCGATCATCACGTCGTGTTTTTCCTTCGACGGTCCGCGTCGACGCATCGTCGTGCAGGATCTCGACTTTCCATCCAATCACTACCTGTTTCACGGGTTTGAGCGCTACGGGGCCGAGGTGGTCACGGTGCCGTCGGATGATCGTGTACGCGGGCGGATCGATAAGGTCGTGGACGCGATTGACGAACGTACCGCGTTGGTCAATCTCTCCCTGGTGTTGTTCCGGAGCGCGCATCTGCAGGATGTGACGCCGGTGATCGAGCGCGCCCACCAGGTGGGCGCCCACGTGGTACTCGATCTGTATCAGGTCGCCGGCGCGGTGCCTGTGGACGTCACCGCACTGGGCGTGGACTTCGCCGTCGGCGGCAGCGTCAAGTGGTTGTGTGGCGGGCCTGGCGCGGGCTATCTGTACGTGCGGCCCGATCTGATGCACGATCTGCGTCCGGCCGTGGTCGGGTGGGCGGGGCACGCCGCGCCGTTTCAATTCGAGCCGGGTCCGATCACGTATGCCGAGGGTCTTGAACGCTTTCAGAGCGGCACGCCCAACGTGCCGTCGCTGTATTCAGCGCGTGGCGGGTACGAGATTGTCGCGGAGATTGGGGTGCCGGCGATCCGCGAGAAGTCGCTGCGCCTCACGCGTCGGCTGATGACCGCCGCTCAGGAACGTGGGTGGATTCTGAATACCCCGGACGGGGACCACGAGCGTGGCGCGTCTGTTGTGATTGACGTGCCTGACGGGGCGGCGGTGACACAGGCGCTGATTGCCCGTGACGTCATCGTGGATCATCGCCCTGGCGCGGGCATTCGCATCGCGCCGCATTTTTACAACACGGAAGACGAGATCGACCACGCGGTCGAGACGCTGGCAGCACTGGTGGGACGACGATGACGGACATTCGGACAATTGCGGTGCTGGGCGCCGGCACGATGGGACACGGGGTGGCGCACGCGGCGGCCGCATCGGGATTCGACACGCGACTGTATGACGTGTCGGACACACAGTTGGCGAAGGCCCGGTCCCAAATCGACGGCATTCTGCGCAAAGCCGTGGACCTCGGCAAACTGGAGACCCCGGCGGCGGACGCGGCGATGCTGCGCCTGACCACCACCTCGGACATCGCCGCCGCGCTTGGCGGTGTGGACCTCGTCATCGAGACCGCGCCCGAGCGCATGGACATCAAACTCTCGCTGTTTGCATCCATTGAGGCCCACGCGCCGTCGACGACGATTGTGGGGAGCAATACATCGGCCTTGAGCATCACAGAGATGGCCGGGACTCTCAGTGATCCCAGCCGGGTCGCGGGGATGCACTTCTTCAACCCGGTTCACAAGATGAAGCTCATCGAGATCGTGCGGGCGCTGGAGTCCAGTGAACGCGCGCTCGAGACGATTGAGGCCGTGTCGAAGCGCATGGGGAAAGAGACGGTGCTGGTGCGTGAGGCGCCAGGATTCATCACATCCCGTGTGAATGCGAGCATCGGCAACGAAGCGTTTTTCATGTTGATGGAAGGCGTGGCCACAGCGCGCGACATCGACAAGGCGCTGAAGCTCGGACTGAATCATCCGATGGGCCCGTTCGAACTGGTGGACCTTGTCGGGCTCGACACGCGACTGAGCATCCTCGAATATCTGCACCGCAGCATGGGCGAAAAGTACCGGCCCTGTCCGTTGCTTGCGCAGTATGTGAAGGCGGGTCGCCTGGGCAAAAAGGTGGGTAAGGGCGTGTATGAATATTGAGGTGACGGTGGACGGCCGCGTGGCCACGCTGTGCATCAACCGACCCGATGTGCGCAATGCGCTCGACAGCGCGACGGTGCAGGAGATGACCACGGCGCTCACCGCGCTGGTGGCCGACCCTGCCGTAGGCGCCATCATCGTCACCGGAGCTGGCGACAAGGTGTTTGTGTCGGGGGCTGACATCAACGCCATCCGCGAGCGGGATCGTGATGATGGGCTGGCGGCCATCAATCAGACGTTGTTCGCGATTCTTGACCGGTGCCCGAAGGTGACGATCGCGGCGGTGAATGGTCTTGCGTTTGGCGGCGGCTGTGAACTGGCGATTGCGTGTGACCTTCGGGTGGCCGCGGAGCATGCGAAGTTTGCCCAGCCGGAGGTCGCCCTGGGGATCATCCCCGGTGCCGGCGCGACGCAACGGCTGCCACGGTTGATCGGCCTCGGGCGGGCGAAACATCTGATTTTGACCGGCGATCCCATTGATGCGCGGACCGCGCTCGACTGGGGGCTGGTGTCGTCGGTGGTGCCGGGTGACCAGGTGCTCACCACCGCACGCGCGCTCGCCGATCGGATCCTGTCGAGGGGACCGCTGGCGATTCGTCTGGCCAAGGCCGCCATCAATGCGTCGGCCCGCGTGGACCTCGAGTCGGGACTGCTGATCGAGACCCTCGCCCAGGCAATTTGTTTCCAGTCCGACGACAAACAGGAAGGCACCACGGCGTTTCTTGAGAAGCGTCCGCCGACGTTCACCGGTCGCTGAGGCTGCGGAGGATTCATGCATCTGACACCGCTCGATTGGATCATTGTCGTCGGGGCACTGACCCTGTCGTTTGTGCCGGCGCTCTGGATGGCGCGGCGGGCGGGGCAGAGCACCACCGAGTTTTTTGCGTCCGGGCGCGCCGCGCCCTGGTGGCTGGTCGGTGTGTCGATGGTCGCCACCACGTTCAGCACGGATACGCCGAACCTGGTCGCCGACCTGGTGCGCGGAGGCGGCGTGTCGGCCAACTGGGTGTGGTGGGCATTTTTATTGACTGGCATGACCACCGTGTTCTTCTACGCGCGCCTCTGGCGGCGGCTGGGCGTGGTGACGGACCTCGAGTTCTACGAACTGCGGTACTCCGGACGTGCCGCCACGTGGGTACGGGGCTTCCGTGCGGTCTACCTCGGGGTGATCTTCAACGTCATGATCATGGCGGCCGTGAATCTGGCCGCTGCCAAGATCGCCAACGTATTGCTGGGGTGGCCGATCGGCCAGACGCTGCTCATCTGCAGCGTGCTGAATGTCGCGTTTGCTGCGGTGTCGGGACTGTGGGGTGTGCTGGTCACGGACTTCCTGCAGTTCGGCATTGCCATGACGGGGTCGATCGCTGCGGCCGTGTATGCGTTGCGCCGCCCGGAAGTGGGTGGACTCGATGGCCTGGTCGACAAGTTGGCGCCAGAGACGCTGGCGATGGTGCCCGACTTGAGTGACTGGGGCGTGGCGCTGCCGATCTTCATTGTGCCGCTCGCGGTGCAGTGGTGGTCCACGTGGTACCCGGGATCGGAACCCGGCGGCGGCAGTTACATCGCCCAGCGCATGCTCGCCGCCAAGTCCGAACGCGACGCCCTCTCGGGGACGCTGCTCTTCAACATCGCGCACTATGCGATTCGTCCCTGGCCATGGATCATCGTGGCACTGGCCTCAATGCTTGTGTTTCCTGAGGTCGCCGACATCGGACGTGCGCTGCCGCATGTCGATCCGGCGTTACTCGGCAATGACATGGCGTATCCGGCGATGCTCACGTTCCTGCCCGCCGGTGTGCTCGGGCTGATGGTGGCGGGATTGTTGTCGGCGTATATCTCCACGATCTCGACGCACCTGAACTGGGGCACGTCCTACCTCGTGCACGACATGTATCGCCGCTTCCTGCGCACGGACCAGTCCGAAGCGCACTACGTGCTGGTGGGCCGCCTGGTGACTGCCGGGTTGATGCTGGTGGCCGCGCTGGTGACCCTGGCGCTGGAATCGGCGCGCGGCAGCTTCAATATTCTGCTGTCGATTGGTGCCGGCACCGGGTTGCTCTACTTGCTGCGATGGTTCTGGTGGCGCATCAATGCGTGGAGCGAGATCGCGGCGATGGTGAGTTCCTTCGTGCTCGCCATCGTGGTGTATGTCATGGAGCGGCAGGGGACGGCCTGGGCGGCCCACGAGACGCTGGTGGCCACCGTGGCACTCACGACGGGGGTGTGGCTGGCGGTGACCTATCTGACGGCACCCACGGATGCCGCCACGTTACAGCGGTTCTATCGATTGGCGAGACCCGCAGGGCCTGGCTGGAGCGAGACACGCCAGCAGTGTGGGCACCTCGCCCCGCTCGACTCGCTCAACACGGCGTTTGGTGCGTGGGCGCTCGGGTGTGTGCTCGTGTACAGCGCGTTGTTTGGCACCGGCCACCTGCTGCTGGGCCACACGACCAGTGCGCTGGTCTCTGCCGGTATCTTTCTCATCAGCGTGGTGTGGTTGCGGAGGCTGTGGCCATCGTTGTGGACGAACCAGTCGTAGGGATCGTGTTGGCGCGCGGACTTGGCAGTCGCATGCGTGCGGCGCAGCCGGATGCTGTGCACCCGCTGACGCCGGCGCAGCGGGCCGCGGCCGCTGCGGGGTACAAGGGCATGATGCCGCTGACGGGCGCTGACGGCCGTGAGCGGCCGTTCCTCGATTGGGTGCTCAGCGCGATGGCCGATGCCGGGTTCACCGACGTGGCGCTTGTCGTGGCACCCAGTCCCTCTGACGGCACCGCTGATCCACTCAGGGAGTACTACACCGGCCGCGGCACACCTCGTCGCCTTCGGCTGTCGTTCGTCGTGCAGGCCGCACCCAGGGGCACGGCGGATGCCGTCGTGGCCGCCGCCGACTGGATCGTCGGTCGCGCCTTCGTGGTCCTCAACGCAGACAATCGGTATGACGCCACCGATCTGCGGGCGCTGCGGGAGGCACCCGGCCCTGCACTACCGGTCTATACACGCGCCGAGCTGGTGGCCCGTAGCGGTATCGCTGCCGAACGTGTCGCCGCGTTTGCGCTGCTGCAGATCACCCCCGACGGCGACCTGGCGGACATCGTGGAAAAGCCCGACGCTGCTCTCATGGCCTCAGCCGGCGCACACGCGTTGATCAGCATGAATTGCTGGCGTGGCGATGCACGCGTCATGCAGGCCTGTCGGGACGTGGCCCTCTCGGCGCGAGGGGAGTTCGAACTGCCGGCTGCGATGCGGCTGGCCATCACGCGGGGGGTGCGGATTCGTGCGCTCCCGGCACGGGGTCCGGTGCTCGATCTGTCGAGGCAGGACGATGTGGCGGGCGTGGTGGCACGGCTGCAGGCGGAGGAGGCACACCCGTGAGTGAGTCGTTGGTGGCACTGGCAGACCGCACCTTTCGGGCCCGCACGGGGCATGCGCCGTCGTGGCGCTGGCATGTGCCCGGTCGAATCGAGATTTTCGGCAAACACGTGGACTATGCGGGCGGCACGTCGTTGCTGGCGACGGTGCCGAGAGGCTTCGGCGTCGTGGCGGGGCCACGTGTCGACGGCGACCTGCGGGTCATCGACGCCCGCCATCAGGAGGAAGTGTTGATCCCGGCAGGGGACATGGAGCCTCGGCGTGGCTGGGTCAACTATGCGGCCGTGACCGTGCGACGGCTGGCGAAAAATTTTCCGGGACTCGCGCTCGGCACCGATATCGCCATTGCCAGCGACTTGCCTCGCGCGGCCGGGGTCAGCAGTTCGAGTGCGCTGGTGGTTGGGTTGGCGACGGCGTTGATTCGTCGTTCCGGCGCGGACCATCGTGAGGACTGGAAGGCGGCCATTGGCACTCCGGAGGAACTGGCGTGGTATCTCGGATGTCTCGAGAACGGGCTGACGTACAAAACGCTGACGGGCACGGCCGGGGTCGGCACCCACGGCGGCAGTCAGGACCACACCGCGATCCTGGCGTGTCGTGCCGAACATGTGAGTCATTTCTCGTTCATGCCCGTACGGCGCATTGGCGACACCCCGATGCCACCGGAGTGGACGTTTGTCGTCCTCTCCAGCGGCGTCCACGCCGACAAAGCCGGGTCGGTCAAGGACCGCTATAACCGCGCGGCCGACGCCGTACACGCGCTGGTGTCACTGTGGCAGCAGGATACCGGCTCGTCGAACCCGTCCCTGGCGGCGGCCCTGGCGAGTGCGCCGGATGCGGCGGAGCGGTTGCGATCGGCGTGTGCACGCGGCGCGGTCGGGGCCTTCGGCTCCAGCGACCTGGAGCGACGATTACTGCAGGTCTGCCGCGAACTGGAACGCGTGCCGCGTGCGGCGCAGGCATTCGCCGAGGCGGACACCGCGGCGCTGGGGGAGTTGACCCGTGCGTCACAGGGGGATGCCGAGACGCTGCTCGGCAACCAGATTCCCGAGACCATCGCGCTGGCAAGACTGGCGTATGACCACGGCGCCTTTGCGGCGTCCGCGTTTGGTGCGGGCTTCGGCGGGAGCGTCTGGGCCCTGGCACCGACCGACGGGGTTGAGGCCTTCGCCGCACGCTGGCGGCAGGCGTATGTGGACGCCTGCCGACCCACCGGGCACGTGGAGTCGTTCACCTGTCGCCCCGGTGCCGCCGTCACCGAATGGTGAGGGCGTACGGGCGGCACGTGTTTCCGTATAAAATGCGTGAACTATGGCGTACATCATTACCGAGCCCTGCATCGGCACCAAGGACACCGCCTGCGTGGACGTGTGTCCGGTCGATTGCATCCACCCCCGCAAGGACGAAGGGGGCTACGAAGAAGCCAAGATGCTCTACATCCACCCGGATGAATGCATCGACTGCGGCGCGTGCGTGCCCGCGTGCCCGGTCGAGGCGATCTTCGCGCTCGACGAAGTGCCCGAGAAGTGGTCGAGCTTCATCGAGGAGAACTCGGCGTACTACCAGAAGTAGGTGGCGTCTCCCTACCTCGACTTTGATCGGCGGACGTGGGCGGCCCTGAGGGCCGCCACGCCGCTCACGCTCAGTGAATCCGATCTGGAGGAACTGCAGGGGCTCAATGAGCGGGTGTCCCTGGAGGAAGTCGAGACCATCTACCTGCCGCTCTCCCGGCTGCTGAACCTTCACGTCTCAGCCACCCAGACGCTGCACAAGGCGACCGATACGTTTCTCGGGAGCCTGCCGGCGCCTATCCCGTATGTGATCGGTGTGGCGGGCAGCGTGGCGGTGGGCAAGAGCACACTGGCGCGTATTCTAAAAACACTCCTGTCGCGCTGGCCCGACCATCCGCGCGTGGACCTGGTCACGACCGACGGCTTTCTGCACCCAAACCGCGTACTCGACGAGCGGGGCCTGCTGTCGCGCAAGGGTTTTCCGGAGAGCTACGACGTGCGGACGCTGGTGCAGTTCATGGCCGATGTGAAATCGGCCCGGGGCGCGGTGCACGCGCCCGTGTATTCCCATCAGGCGTACGACATTCTCCCCGGAGAATTTCAGGTCGTCGATCGCCCGGACATCGTCATCGTCGAAGGCCTCAACGTGCTGCAGACCGGGGAAGGGGCGCCGGGACGACCGGCACGATTGTTCGTGTCGGACTACTTTGATTTTTCAATCTACATGGACGCGGACGAGTCGGACATTGCCGCCTGGTATGTCGCCCGTTTTCAGACCTTGCGGGAGACCGTCTTTCGCGACCCGCGCTCCTACTTTCATCGATTTGCCTCGCTGACCGAAGCCCAGGCCACCGAGACGGCGAACGACATCTGGCGCACCATCAACGGCGTCAACCTGCGCGACAACATTCTGCCGACGCGCGAGCGTGCGCGGCTGATCCTGGAAAAAGGCGCCGATCACGCCGTGCGGCGCGTCCGACTACGAAACCTCTGACGGGCCGTTGGGCCCTACCTGGCCGTCACGGTCTTGCGTTGGAGCCGTGCGCGGCGGCGCTCCTGCGCGCCCGCGGCGTTGGCACGCTCGGCATCGGTGGTCACCTCCAGCGGGGGAATGGTGACCTTGCCGCCGTCGCGGTCAATCGCCACAAACGTCAGATAGGCACGGCTCGTCATGCATCGGATGCCGGTGAGCGTTTCTTCGGAGTAGACCTCCACCTCCACTTCAAGCGAGGTCGTCCACGCAGCGGTCACGCGTGCCTGCAGGATGATCAGATCCCCCACTTTGATGGGGTGCAGAAACTGCAGATCGTCGACGGCGGCCGTGACCAGCAGGCTGCGCGTGTGTCGGTGGCAGGCGATGGCACCGGCGATGTCAATCAGATGCATGACCGTGCCGCCGAGGATGAACCCCAGAGGGTTGGCATCGTTCGGCAGCACGACCTGGACCATTTCGGTGTAACTGTCAGCAGGAGTCGGCATGGGGGGCGTTAGAAGTCATAGCCGATCCAGAACGAGAACTTGGCTTTCCGGAAGGTCTCGCTGCCGCCCTGGAAGTAGTAGATCAAATCCTCGTAATCGCGGTTGAGGTGGGTCTTCCACGACCAGTCGAAGTGCATCGGGAAGCCGAGCAGGAAACTCTGCAGTCCGATGCCGTACGACGCGCGTGCGTCCTTGAGTCGGAATCCGGAGAACGGGACGTCCACGGTGATCGGGATGAACTGGCCGAACTGGTTCTGCTGGACGTCCACCAAAACCGGCAGGATCTCCTCTGCGCTGGTCCAGGGCGTGAAAGGCTGGTCGTTGATGCCGGCCGCGCCGATGTTGAAAAACGCGGTGCCTCGCAGGCCCCCGACGACCCCAAAGGGGGTCAGCATGGCTTCGACCAGGGGCACCCGGAGTTCCACGTTGCCGAAGAAGGCCTTGTGGCCGAGGAACTCCAGATACTCGTACCCCCGCATCTCGGAGTTGCCGCCGAAGAACAGGAAGTCGGGATTGGTGCCCCAGCTCTGGAGGCCGCGTCCCCGGAACGCGAGCACCCCGTTGGCACCGAGTCGGATGTAGTGCCGCAGGTCGCCTTCCACTGTGCGCCGCGTCAGGGAATTGCCGACCTTCGGCGCGTACTGCACGCCGACGCTTGCCGCCGAGCCGGCGACTGGTCCATAACTGCGGAACACGGTGGTTTCGTGCACGAGTTGCAGGCCCAATGGCACCACATGGCCGCTCTGATAGAACGTCGTACCGAAGTTCTCGCGCTGGTACTGTTCGGAGATCTGTTGCAGATCCGGATCCGCGAACCGTTCGCGCAAGTACACGTACCCGCCGGAGAGCTCGACCCGCGTGTAGCGGTTGAACGGATAGATGCCAAAGGCGGTGACGCCTCGCTGTGACCGCACCGAGAGGGCACGGTCGCGGTCAATGAAGGGCGAGATGCCGGCGCTGTACAGATAGTTGTCGAGCTGCCCGTAGTAAAAAATGTCCTGCGAATATGCCTGTGCGGAGTACTGCAGCCGGTTCTCGATGTTGATGTACGTCAGCGCCAGCGTGCGGTACTGCGAGACGGAGGAGGCGAAGAAGTTCACCTGTTTGCCGCCGAGCAGATCCGTGAACGACACCTGGGTGCCGCCGAAAAAGTCGCCGCCGCTGGTGACGCCGAGATTCACCGGCGGGCGGCCATCGAGGGTCAGTTTCTCGAACGCGCCCTTGCGATGAATGTTGTCGCGCTCCAGGGTGTGGCTGAGCGGCGGCTGGAAGTCGATGATCGGACTCGGCGCCCCAAAGTCTGCCGAGGGCACGGTCAGCAGCGGCTCGTCGCGGCTCATGACGTGGATGCCGTTCTCGCCCTTGTAGTAGGAGACAAACGCCACGCGGGTGGTCGCGCCTTCCCGCAGGATCGCCGGCGACACATTGCCGGTCGCGGCATCGGTCCACTGCTGCAGTTCGCCGTTGTCGAGATTCAGCGACCAGACGTTCGGGATGTTGCCGTCACGGGCCACTTCCGGTGCCAGCATGACGCCGGGATCAGTGGCCGTCGAGGTAAAGAAAATCGTGGTGGCATCGAAGAACTTCGCCGCCGTGTCGTCGTGTGTGCCGAAGGTCAGTTGGGTCTTCTCCCCGCCGGTGGCACTGACGCGGAAGAGTTTGTCGTTGCCGCTGATACGGGCGGTGTACACGATCGACCGTCCGTCCGGTGCGAACGTGGGCGCATAGTCCGCAAACCCGTCGCGGGTCACGTTCGTGAGGACGCCGCTGGCCAGGTCAACCACAAAAATATCGCCCACGGCGCCCTGGAGCGCGGCGAACGCGACCTTGGTGCCATCAGGGCTGAACGCCGGCGACTCCGGTGCATCCACGGCCTCAAGGTTCAGTCGCTGCTCGACGCGTCCGCTCACCACGTTCTGGATGATGAGGGACTTGCTCTTTTCCGTGCGGGCGAAGTACGCCACACGCTCGCCCTTTGGCGCCCAGGAGATCCAGGGCACCATGTTGCCGCGCAGGCCTCCCGCCGTGGTGATGTATTCCCAGCCGCGCCGGTGATCGAAGCCCTTCGTCAGGTTGCGGATGAACTGCCCATCGCGGGCCGACAACAGGATGATGTCGAGTTCCTGATCACGGGCATTGCCGACGACGGCCGCGATGATGTCGCCGATGGGGGAGGGTTCAATCGACAGGACCGAGACGAAGTGGGACCGATCGGGCCGGGGGGCGAGATTGCGGCCGTAGTCGGCTGGCCGCTCCTTGTCGCGGAAGGGGCGGAAGCGCTCCTTGATGTAGCGGTCAAACTGCTCGTCAAACTCCTCGGGCTCCACGCGGAGTGCTTCTTCATAGGCACTTTCGCCGCCGCCGATGACGTTTTTCCTTAACGAGAAGAGAAACTGCCGCAGCCCGTCCTGCCCCCACTTGCTCGAGATGAATTCGAAGGCGGCGTGGCCCATCGAGTACGGGAGGCGCCCGGAGAGTGGCTGGCTCTCGAATTCGCTCATGCGGGGGACGTTGTCACTCAACGCCGCATCCCGCACCTGCATGAGATCGAGCACGTTCCAGTACCCGGCCATGTAGTTGGCCAGCCCTTCGTCCACCCACAGTGGAATGGCCGACCCCAGAATGCCTCGCGGGATGACATCAAACTCGAACACGTGCGTCAGTTCGTGGACGATCAACCGGTAGAGCTGATCGGGCGGTTCGTCGATGGGCAGCACCATGCGGTCCCGGAAGGGTTCCGCAAAGGCCAACACCCCTTCCGGCAACTCGCTGCCGGTGATGTTCTGCTGCTGAAATTCGCTCTGGGTCTTGTAGAGGATGAGGGGCACCCGCGAGGAGAGGTCGTGTCTCAGCTCGGAGCTGATCCGCTGGTAGGCACTCTCCGCATAGGCGGCGATGCGCTCGAGATGCGGCTCCAACTCCGGGTAGTAATAAATCTCGAAGTGTTCGGTGTCGTAGATATGCCAGTCGAATTTGTCGTATTTCACCTGGTTCTTGCCAAAATACGGCACGAACGGGGTCTGGGCCGACACGGCGGTCGGTGTCGCGATGGCCAGCGCCAGCAGCATCGCCAGCAGGGAAGTCACTCGCATAACGTCACCTCAATCAAACTCGTGGAACTCGCATCTTAATCCGAAACATCCACTAGCAAGGTTACGTCAGGCCCGCGCCGCTGGATGCCGGAGAGTGTCCGCTCCTGCGGACGCCTGCCGACGGTGCAGCAAAGGTCATGCCTGGTCGACGAGGGGCGGGGTGTCCCTTGTGGGCATCACCACGACGCGATAAGGTTGAGGGATGAGATTTTCGACTCCGTGGGTCGCCCGCTGGACCGTGGCGCTGGGCCTGGCGGCCACGCTGATGGTGCTTCCCCTGGGATGTGCGCCCGATGGCGGCAGCCACGAGGAACTGGCGACACCAGAGGGGGCCGAGTTGGCCAAGTTGGATTACACGCTCAAGGACATGGACGGCAAGGACGTGCGCCTGAGCGATTTTCGTGGCCGCCCGATGGTGATTAATTTCTGGGCCACGTGGTGTGCGCCGTGCCGGCACGAGATTCCCGCGTTTGTCGAGTTGGTCGAGAAGTACCGCGACCAGCAGTTCATCGTGCTGGGAATTTCCGTGGACGACACGCCGGAGGACCTGCGCACGTTTGCCGCCGAGTTCAAGATGAATTATCCGGTGCTGGTGGGGCTGGGGCACGACGAGCTGCAGGAGCACTACGGCGCGTACTCGCTGCCCGTCTCGTGGTTTGTTCGGGCCGACGGTACCGTCGACTACAAACACACCGGCACGCAGACCAAGGAGTGGTTCGAGGAACGAATCAAGCACCTGTTTGAGGGGGCGCATTAAGTGGCGCAGGCGCAGACACACCCGTTGGTGGGCGGGCGGCTCGCGTGCGGATGTCACATCACCTTTCGGAACGGCGTGGAAGGCAGTCCCGTGACCGTGGTGGTGCTGCAAAAGGCCGACGGCTGCCCGATGCTGCTGCATGTGGCCGGCATGCCGATGTTTGATCACCGGGAGGCGCTGCGCGCAGCCACCCGCCATCTGCCGCACGTGCAGCCCGACTTCGAAGAAGAAGGGTAAACGACCGGTGCCTGCTCAGACCTCGTCGTCGGTCGGCGCCGGCGGAGCGGGTCCCTCCTGAGGCACTCGGCCAGACTGCTGCAGCGCCCGGCGCAGCACAAATTCAATTTGTCCGTTCAGGCTGCGCAGGTCGTCATTGGCCCAGCGTTGTAACGCGTCGAGCACCTGACGATCCATGCGCAGCAGGAACGGTTTACGGTCGGCCATCAGACGGTCTCCGACCTACTGGTAGATCGTGCCGGTGTTGACGACCGGCTGCGTGTTGCGGTCGCCACACAACACCACGAGCAGGTTGCTGACCATGGCGGCCTTCCGGTCGTTGTCGAGCGTCACCACATCACGCTTTGACAACATGTCGAGCGCCATCTCCACCATGCCGACTGCGCCCTCGACAATGCGCTGGCGCGCGGCAATGATGGCCCCGGCCTGCTGACGCTGGAGCATGGCGGAGGCAATCTCGGGCGCATAAGCCAGGTGATTGATCCGCGCCTCGAGTACGGCCACGCCCGCCTTGTTCAACCGCTCCTGCACCTCGGTCTTCAGTTGTTCGGCGATCTCCTGCGTGTTGCCGCGCAGGGACTTGTGCTCCTCTTCGTGCGCGTCATATGGATACTGCGTGGCCAGGTTGCGGATCGCCGCCTCACTCTGCACCTTCACGTAGTGCTCGTAGTTGTCGACCTCGAAGCAGGCTTCCGCCGTGTCGGTGACCTTCCAGACGACCACCGCGGCAATTTCAATGGGATTGCCGTCGATATCGTTGACCTTGCTCGCCGTGCTCTCAAAATTCCGCACGCGGAGCGTGATGTGGCGTTTGGTCAGAAGGGGATTGGCCCAGTGGAACCCGTCCTGCTTGATGGTGCCCCAGTATTTGCCGAACAGCGTCAGGACCTTGGCCTCGTTCGGGTCCACCACAAAAAATCCCCCGAGACAGACACAGCCCACGGTGAGCACCACCGACCAGAGGATGACACCCCAGAGGCTGGCCGGTGTGGCCTGGGCTGCGACGACAATCTGCCAGACCGACACCCCCAGCACCACCGTGATCACCGGCACCATGATCCATCCAGACACCGACGCTCGCACTCGTTCCTGCACCATGACTCCTCCATCTCTCCATCCCACCTCGGAATGTGATGGCAAAGTGATATCACAGTAATATCTCGGTCGTCAACTGGGGCAAAGTGCTCCGGTGCTCCGGTGCGGGTGCACCCGAGCACGAGAGCACGTGAGCACCGGAGCACCCGAGCACTTGAGCACTAGAACTTGACCGTGATGTCCGCGATAAGCGGCAAGTGGTCTGAGGCGAGTTTGGCGAGGCGAGTCTTGGGAAGCGAGACGTCGCGGACGGCGATGTTGCCTTCGTAGTAGATGTGGTCGAGGTGGAGCAGCGGGAAAAATCCAGGATATGTGCGCCGGCGCTTGAGAAAGGGGAAGACGTCGATGCTTTCGAGTCGTTCGGCCAGGATGTCGGTGGCGAGGGCCCGGGACCACTCGTTGAAGTCACCCAGGAGAATCTTCGGCGTGGCGACGCGGCGGTCGTGCACCCACTGGCCGAGCCGTTCGGCCTGATACCGCCGCTCGAGCAGTGCCGTGCCGAGATGGGCGTTGTAGACCTGCAGGGTGCCCGCCCCGACATCCACCGAGACACGCTGGGCCCCGCGGGGTTCACACGTCTGCCAGGACAGGTCGTGTTGCGCGTGATTCCACATGGGAAACCGGCTCAGAATCATGTTGCCGAACTGGTGTCCGCGCAACTCGCGCACCGGCCCCATGATCCAGCCCATCCCGAGTGCCGCGCCGATGATCTCCGCGTGGCCGGCAGACGCCTTGCCCGGGCCGACGACTTCCTGCATGGCGATGATGTCAGCCTCCAGCGGGCGGAGGACATCGGCGATGCGTTCCGGACTGGTCCGTCGGTCCAGGCCACGACCGCGGTGAATGTTGTAGGTGGCGATCCGGAGGTGCACGGTCAGCGGCCGCCGTCCACGCTGCGCGTGCGCAGGAGTGGAACGACATCCTGCCGCCAGACCTGACTCTCCCGGAGGCTGAAGGGAGAGGAGACACCCTCGCGCCTGAGGAGGCCATCGAACACCTGGGGATCACTCAAGTCGCTCACATCCACCTCACGCGTGGCGGCGACGACATAATTGCCCGGCGGGAGTCCTCGAAACTCGTACCGGCCCAGGGCGTCCGGGTAGGTTAACTGTGTGTACCGGCTCTGCGACGTCCAATGCAGGGGGCTGGTCGAGAAGGCGACGACCGCGTAACTCTGCACGTCGTCACGGCCGCGGGGCGTGACAAAGCCACGCACCACTGTGGAGCGGTTCGACAGGACGACCTTGAAGTCGGGTACAACCTGGTCGTATTCAAAAGTCGTGGTCACGTCGGTAATGTCGGCCCCGCGGTATTCGACGCGCTTCAGGTACCAGCCCGGCGGCAAGCCGTCCACCCGCACATAGTGGCGTCCGGCCATCACGCCATTGATGCTCCACAGGTCACCGGGCTGCAGGTACCCCGTGACGGCATCCCCGAAGTCATTGCCGTCCTCCATGGGCATGCGCACAACAATGTCGTCGGTGGAAACCGGCGGGCGGCCCGTGGTCGTATCCCACTCCACGATCCCGCTCACCACCGCGCCCTGTGACAACGTCATATCCGCGTTCAGTCGGTCGCCCCCATCAAGCGAGATGGTGAACACACTGAATCGGGTGACGCCCTCACGTTCGGTTTCCCCACGCGCCTGAATGCGATACCGTCCCGGCGGGACATTGGCGAAGAGAAAAGAGTTATCTGGATTCATCGCGGCCTGTGACAGGGTGAACAGGGAGAACTGATCATTCCGCAACGGACTCAGGATGACGGCCGCTGCGAGCAGCGGCTTGACGACACCGAATTCAAGTGGGGTGGTGAGGGAGCCTAGCACGCGGGCGGGCCGGATAATCTTCAGCTGGAACTCGAGGCGTTCGGACACCGCGCCTTGATCGAGCGTGATGCGGGTCGCCTCGTCGGGAAACACCACACCGGGATAAAAGGTGGGGGAGTAGAAGAGCTGGCCGTCCTTGTCGCCGACGTTGCTGAAGGCCGGATCAAATGCACTCAGGTAGTACTGGCCCGGGGGAATCCCGACGAGCCGGAACTCGCCTCGGTCATCAGTAATCGCTTCGGCCACGGTCACCAGCGTGCGGCGCCCTCCATCAAACACGGCCCGCATGGCTTCGACAAAGGCCCCGGCAAATGGGGTGCCGTCCTCATCGAGCACACGTCCGGTGATCGACACCTGCGTCGCCAACTGCACCACGACACCCTCCTTGACCTCGTCCTGGCCGAGGGGGATCAGCGAGGGGGGCACGGCCGGTGGGGCCTCGCCAAAGCCGCGCGGCGCGTACCCGGTCTTGGTGACGGTGAGCAAGTACCCGTCACTGGCCGGCAGGTCGGTGAATCGGAAGGTGCCATCCGCCTCGGTCAGCAGCACGCGGGGGAAGGGCAGCACGGCTGGGTCACTCGACAGGATGACGCGTGCCCGGGCGAGCGGGGCGTTGGTCGAGAAGGCCGTGACGCGGCCGGCCAGCACACCTCGCGGAATCGGCGGGGGCGTCAGGTCCTCGGGGGCAACGGCTGCTGCCTGGCCGGGGGCTCCCGCGACGGCGGGTGGCGGGCCGGCTGCGGGCACCGGGGCGGGAGGCAGCGATCGGGCTGCGGAGCCGCCGCCGCATGCGGCCGTGACGAGAACGGCCACCGCAAGAAACGCCGCCAGGCGGGGGAGCCGCGGCGTGGAGCGAAGGTGTCGCATGGCTCTATGATAATCGCATGGCCCGCCTGCGTACTGAATTCGAGGTTGTTTGTCCGTGCTGTCAGAGTGTGCTCGTCATCGACGAGGGTTTGCAGCGGGTGGTGCGTCATGTGGAACCTGAACGCCCGGACAAGCCGAAGCTCGATCAGGCCGCGCAGATTCTCGCCGACGAAAAGGCCCGCCGTGAGGCGCTGTTCGACAAGTCCGTCCAGGCCGAAAAGGGCCGCGGTGATGCCCTCTCCAAACGGTTCGAGGAGGCGTTGAAGCAGGCGCAGACCGAACCCATCACCAAACCCACGCGCGACTTCGATCTCGACTGAGAGGCCATCACCTCGCCCCTCTCCCCGTTGCTGCTACCGAAAATGATCAGGCAGCGCCGACCACGTGCGCCTGTCGTAGTAGGCGATCGGTTTGAGGCCTGGGTGTTGCCGTCGAAACGTGAAATAGCGTCGGCGCAGGCGATCCACACGCGCCTCGGAGTACCGAATCCTGGTGTGCGGGATCTCGTAGAGCAGGCGCTCGACCTTCCACACGTGCCCGGGTGACAAGCGCCAGTCGTACCGACCCAGCACGCGCAGATCGACCATGCCATACGCCTGCAGGCAGCCGGTGGTGTCGATGAACGGCTCAAAATAGGTGAGGGCCATCGCACGCAGCGAGCGAAAGACGGGGCGGCGGCCATGCAACCCGGGATCGCGTGATTTTGCGATTGAGCCCCAGCCGGTGCGGGTTTTGTAGACGAACAACACATGATCAAGTCCGTCGATCGACTCGAGACTCATGACGGTGGGGGGATACCCCTGCTGTTCCAGAATGACCGCGGCTGTGAGTGCGGCTTCAAGACAGTGGGCCGTGCCGGTTGCCACCACACTCCGGAAGGTGCGCTGCTGGGGGCCGCCCGGCGGTGGTTCGGTGTTGTACGTCAGGTCGTTGAGGTACGCCTGGACGGCGTGTGGCGTACGCAGCCGATCGATGACGCGGCGTTCCGCCCGGGTAAAGGCTGAACGCGGTGGCGCCACCCCGACCCGGAGGGCCGCCTCACCGGGCGAGGTGCGCACGCAGATCAGCCAGGACGGTGCGCGGAGCCCAGTCGCTGCCAGGATAGATAGCCACCATGGTTCCGTCGGCGGCAAACAGCGCCGTGCGGAGGTTGTGCGTGATCTCCGTCTCGCCCTCGGGACCACGGATGACGCCGACGCCAAATCGGCCAGCCAGCCGGTCGACCGTCACACGGTCACCCGTGAGAAACGTCCACGTCGCGGTGTCCGCGCCCAGCGTCTTCGCGTGTGCGGCCAGCACCTCAGGCGTGTCGTACTCCGAATCAAACGAGATGGAGATGAGCTGGAGCTGCCCGGCCAGCGTGGGATCGGCCGCAACCGATCGCTGCAGACTCACAAAGTGACGGTCCATCAGCGGGCAATAGTTGGGCAGCGGACAGCGCGTGTAGATGAACGTCACCAACACTGGTGTGTCGCGCCACTCCGACAACGATCGACGCCGGTCTGTCTGATCGACGAGTGCGGCGTCGGGCATGGCATCGCCGGGTTCGAGGATGCCGCCGGCCATCGCCACTTCGTTCGTGGTCTCGGGCAGTGGCGCCATGCCGGTACGACGCAGCGCGACGATGCGTCCGATCAGCCCATCGACCTCGAGCGTGGCTGCAATCACTTCCCCGGGTTCGCGTCCCAGCATGAGCGTGCCCGCCTCCACCGGAAAGTTCATCGTCATCCCCGGCATGTAGCCGGGGATGTCGTCGTGTTTGATGGTGAGCTCGCCACGGTCGGCATGGACGGCCAACACCTGACCGGTCATTTCATACCGTTTGGGCGGATCGCGTCGGTCACAGCCCGACAGCAGCACCACTACACACACAAGGGGTATCCACATACGCATGCGCAGGTCCCGCCTTAGACGGACTGGGGGGCGCCGACCACCCAGCCGTCCTTTAATTCAATGATGCGCGATCCATATTCGGCGTTGGCTTCCGAGTGGGTGACCTGGATAATCGTGGTCCCCTCGTCATTGAGCTTTTTGAAGAGCTCCATGATGTCGCGGCCCTGACTCGAATGCAGGTTGCCGGTGGGTTCGTCCGCCAGAATCACCTTGGGATTGGCGATGACGGCGCGCGCCACGGCCACGAGTTGCTGCTGGCCTCCCGACAACTGGTTCGGATACAAGTCCTTTTTGCCGACGATGGCGAAGCGATCGAGGATGTCGCAGACCATGCTGTCGCGTTCCGACTTTTTGATGTCGCGATACGAGAGCGGGACGTCGAGGTTTTCGTAGACGGTGAGGTGATCGAGCAGGTGGTAGCTCTGAAACACAAAGCCGATGTGTTTTTTGTGCAGGGCCGCGCGATCTTTTGGGCTGAGTCGATGGACGGGCTGGCCGCCGAAATAGTACTCGCCACTCCAGGCGCTGTCGTGCATCCCGAGAATGTGCAGCAGCGTGGACTTCCCGGCGCCGGAGGGGCCCATGATGGACACGAACTCGCCATCCTTGATGTCGAGCGTGATGCGTCGCAGCACCCATGAACGGCTGGCGCCATGTGCGTACGACTTCTCCAGGTGATGGAGGGAGATCAACACACCGTCAGGCGCAAAAGCGTGATCGTCGGGTGCCGGCGCTGGGTGTGGCGTGCGCGAAAAAAATCCCATGGCCGATGATACCCCGGCGGCGTTCACCGACAACGGGCCGCCACCCGCCGACTGTGTCGGGCGCGGCGAGGTGGGTGTCCGTAATCTGCCAGTGTGACAAGAACACGCGAATACCTGCTGGTGGGACTCGTGCTGGCGGCGGAGGTGGCGATCGTAGGGGCCGTCACCCTGTGGTGGCGTCTGGTGACTGGAGCGATGTGGTGAAGAGAAACGATGTGTTCGGAGGCCTGGTCTTCATCGGCGTTGGGCTGGTACTGCTGGGCATGAATCTGGATCTGATGCCGCCCTGGGAGCTGGGTCGGCTCTGGCCGGTCGTGTTGGTGGTGCTGGGGACGGGGAAGGTGCTGTTTCCGGACAGAGATTCCCGTCTGGCCGGGGCACCTTTGCTGCTGGTCGGCGGCATCTTTCTCGCGCACAATTACGACGTGTTGCACATCCGCCAGTCGTGGCCACTGTTCATCGTGTCCGCAGGTCTTGGCATCCTCGCCGCGTCGTGCACAAGTGGGCGCGGAGAGAGGGGAAAGACATCATGAACCGTATGGAACTGGGCTCACCGACACCGACCCCGGGAGTCCGGATGACGCCACAGGCGGTGCTCGGATTGCTGATCGTGGCACTGGGATTGATCCTGACCGCCGACAACCTGGGCTGGGTGGACGCCGATCGGCTGCTGCAGTTCTGGCCGCTGATTCTGACCGCGGTCGGTGTCACCAAGCTGCTGCAGAGTGATACGACGTCGGGACGAGTATTCGGCGGCGTGCTGGTGCTGCTCGGGTTGGTGATGACGGCGGACGAGGTGTGGCATGTCGATGTCGACATCATGCGATGGTGGCCGCTGGCGTTGGTGGTCGTCGGCGCCTTCATCGTGTATCGCGCTGCGCGCGGGGATGCGGCCACCGGGGCCGCGGGATCGGCGGGAGCCGATGCCGACCTGAGTGAATTTGCCTTCTGGTCCGGCAAGGTTCGGAAGAATGCCTCGCCGGCTTTCCGCCGCGCCGATCTGACAGCCGTCATGGGGGGCGTGGAACTGGATCTGCGCGGGGCGAGTACCCAGGGGCAGGAGGCCATCATCGATGTGTTCGTCTGGTGGGGCGGCGTGGAGATCACGGTTCCGCCCGACTGGGCGGTGTCCAATCAGGTCATGGTCATCATGGGGGGCGCCGATGACAGTAGCACTGGGACGCAGGATGCCACGCACCGGCTGATCGTGCGGGGCTTCTGCATCATGGGCGGGGTGGACATCACCACCCAGGGCGGCACGTCGAAGAAGCAGTGGTGACGCGCCGTCTGCAACTGCACGCCGTTGGTTGGGCCCTGGCCGGAGGGCTGATTGCCCTGCTGACGCGTACGATGTTCGGCGTGACGGTCGTGCAGGCGCTGGCCTTTGCGCTGCCGTTGAGTCTGCTGGCGATTCCCGTGTCGCTGTCGGCCTGGTACCTGTGCCGTGCGATGCCTCTTTCCCGCACGACGGTGTGGTGGGTGGCGGTGAGTGCGCTGGCGGCGGCCGCTGTGGCGTCCTCGGTGTGGGCGGCTGTGGGGGAGTGGTGGTGGAGCGCTCTGGGGCGCCTGGGCCTGCCGCCGGCGCCCGGTCCGTCGCTGGTGACGCTGTTGGCCGGCTTCGGCGGAATGGCGTACCTGATGTCAGTGACCGTGCACTACGTCGTGCAGGCGGTCGAGGCGTCCGCAGAACTGGCGCAGCGCGAATTACAGTCCCAGATCGCCGCGCGGGATGCCGAGTTGCGCGCCCTGCGGGCACAGGTCGATCCACACTTTTTGTTCAACAGTCTGAATGCCATCTCAGGACTGATCGCGCCCGAGCCTGCGCGGGCGCGCGAGATGACGCGACGGTTGGCGGATTTCCTGCGCGAGAGCCTGACACTGGGCGCCGTCCCGCGCATCACGCTGGCGCGGGAACTGGCCCTGACCGAGCAGTACCTCGAAATTGAACGCGTGCGCTTCGGGGCGCGGCTGCAGGTCCGGATCACATCGGTCGTCGATCCGCACGTGGGCGTGCCGCCGCTGCTCCTGCAACCGCTTGTGGAGAACGCTGTGCGGCACGGCATCGCGACGTGTCTGGACGGCGGCGTGATTGCCGTGCACGCCGAGACACGTGGCGGCGTGGTGTGGCTGACCGTGACCAACCCACGCGATCCCGATGCGGGCCGTCGCGGCACCGGCTTCGGCATGGAGATCGTCCGTCGTCGGCTCCACGCGGCGTTTGGCGACCGTGCGGCACTCGCCGTGGAACCGTCCGAACAGGGGTATCGCGTGTCACTGACATGGCCCATTGAGAGCATGGAGGATTGAGGATGGAGGATGGGGGATGGGGGACATGAATGCACCCATGCTGCGCGTCGTGATTGTGGATGATGAGGAGCCGGCGAGGTTGGCGGTGCGGCAGGATCTCGAGGCGGCCGGTGGCGTGGAGATCGTGGGGGAGTGTGCCAACGGATTTGAGGCGATCAAGGCGGCCACCGAGCTCAAGCCGGACGTATTGATTCTCGACGTGCAGATGCCGAAGCTCGACGGGTTTGAGGTGCTCGAGGTCATTGGCCGCGACGTGCCGGTCATCTTCATCACGGCCTACGACGAGTTCGCGCTGAAGGCGTTCGAGGTGCACGCCGTGGACTACTTGCTCAAACCGTGCTCGGTCGACCGGCTGCGAGAGGCGCTGGCGCGCGCGCGGGCCAGGACGGTGCCGGCGGTGACGGCGACGGTCCTGCGACACGCGGCACGCAAGCCGGGTACGCCACTCGAACGCGTGATCATTCGGGACGGAGCCGACGTGCACGTCGTGCCGGTGGGGAAGATCGACTACGTCGAGGCGCAGGACGACTACATCAGTGTGCAGACCGCGGGCCGGGCGCTGTTGAAGGAACAGACACTGGGTGAGCTGGAATCACAGCTCGACCCACGCAGGTTTGTGCGGATACACCGCTCCTACATTCTCAACATCGACCGCTTGACCAAGGTTGAACTCTACGCGAAGGACAGCCGCATCGCGATCCTCCAGAGCGGGACGAAGTTGCCGGTCAGTCGCGCCGGATACCAGCGCCTGCAACAGTTGCTGTAACGGCGACGGCCGTTTGACAATGCCGGACTGGTTGTGTTAACTATCCAGTTAGTTATGAAGGTCGTCCGAAAACAACGGGACGCTGACGCTTCGCGCCAGCGGGTGTGGGAGGCGGCGGCGGTGGCGTTTGCCGAGCGCGGGTATGACGGCGCAAAGGTGGATGCCATCGCCGCCAGCGCCGGCGTGAACAAGGCGATGCTCTACTACCACTTTGCCGACAAGCTCACGCTGTACCGCGCGATTCTCAAAGACATGTTTGCCGCCGTCGGTCGCGCGACGACGGCCGTGCGCAGTGCTGGAGGGCCGCCGGATGTGCAACTGCGCGGCTACGTCGACGCGATGGTGCGCGCGGCCGAGGCACGGCCGCACTTTCCATCCATCTGGCTGCGCGAGGTGGCAGAAGCCGGGCGGAACCTCGACCCGGACATCTTCGCGGAGTTGCGGGGCGTCCTCGCCAACCTCGCGGGCATCCTGCAGGCGGGCAGCCGGCAGCTGCGCTGGCGGACCGTCGACCCGTTTCTGATTCAGGCCGGCATTGCCGCGCCGATCATGTTGGTTCTGGCTACACGCGCCATCAGAACCCGCGCCGGGATCAGCGCGGCCGACAGTGACGACCTGACGGTGCTCACCGATCACTTCACCCGCATGACCCTGGCCACGTTGGCCCCCAAACCCCGGAGCGCGCGATGACCCTGCTACGCCGTGTTGTGTTGCTGCCCGTGTTCACCCTCGCGCTCGCGTGCAACACCATTGAGTCCGACCTGCCGCCACGGGCGTCGGGCTACGTTGAGGCCACCGAGGTGCGTGTGGCCGCGAAGGTCGGGGGACGGGTGGTGACCGTGGCCGCTGAGGAAGGGGCACGGGTTGTCGTGGGGCAGGTGCTGGTCACGTTGTCGACCACGGATGCGGACTTGCAGGTGAACCGGCTGCTCGCCGAACGGGCCCAGGCCGATGCGCAACTGCGGCTGGTGCTGGCGGGCGCCCGTCCTGAAGATGTGGCGCAGGCGAACGCGCAGGTGGCGGTCGCGGAAGCGGACCTGAAGACCGCCTGTGCCGATCTCGAGGCTGCGGAGGTGGAGGTGGCCCGCTTTTCCCGCCTGGTTGAGCAGCGCGCCGGAACAGTCAAGGCCCGCGACGATGCGGAGGCGCGACGTCGGGCAGCTGAGGCCCGAGTCGAGGCGATGACCGAACGGGTGACGTCCGCGCAGGTGTCCGTCACACGCGTCAGTGCGGGGGCGCGACGCGAGGATGTGGAGGCGGCGCGTGCGCGTCTGGCTGTGGTGGACGCGGCGTTGGCTACGGTCCGTGCGGGTATCGACGACGCCACAGTGACGGCCCCGTCGGATGGCGTGGTGACGTCGCGACTGATTGAACCCGGTGAACTGGTGAGCCCTGGCCTGCCGTTGCTCGTGCTGCTCGATCTGGATCGCGCGTGGGCCTCTGTCTACGTGGAAGCCCCGCAGATAGGCGCGATCACACTCAATCAGGAAGCCACGGTCATCACCGATGCCGGCGAACGGGTGCCGGGGCGTGTCAGTGCCATCGCCTCCCGCGCGGAGTTCACGCCGCGCAACGTGCAGACCGCGGACGAACGCGCACGTCTGGTCTACCGCGTCACGGTGAGTGTGGATAACCGCAGCGGCCTGCTCAAGCCCGGTATGCCGGTGGAGGTCGTGTGGTGACGCTGTCCGCGGTCCTCGGTCCACAGCCTGCGTTGGAGCTCTCGCATGTCAGCAAATCGTTTGGGGCGGTCAGGGCCGTGGATGGACTGACGATGTCGGTGGCGCGAGGGGAGTTGTTTGGCCTGATGGGGCCCGACGGCGCGGGCAAGTCCACCACCCTGCGGTTGTGGTGCGGGCTGCTGGCCCCGGACACCGGCGAGGTGTGTGTGGGCGGAGTGGACCCGCGTGCACGGCGCCACATCACGGCATCGATCGGATATGTGTCGCAGCGGTTCAGCCTGTACGGGGACTTGTCGATTGACGAGAACATCGCGTTTTTTGCGCGTGTGCACGACGTGGCGGACTTCACCGCCGAGCGGGATCGGCTGCTCGACCTCACCGGGCTGCGGCCGTTTCGCGACCGGCTGGCCAACCGTCTGTCGGGCGGCATGAAACAGAAGCTCGCGCTGGCGTGCACACTCGTGCATCGACCCGACGTGTTGATACTCGATGAGCCGACCACCGGGGTGGACCCGGTGGCGCGGCGGGAGTTTCGAACGTTGATTGCGGAGTGCCGGGCGCAGGGGATGACCGTGGTGCTGGCCACGCCCTACGTGGAGGAGGCCGACGGCTGCGACCGGGTGGCGCTGCTGCGTGAAGGGCGACTGCTGGCGGTGGAGACGCCCGCGGCACTGAAAGACCTCGTGCGTGCGCGGCACACGAGCCCGACGCTCGACGACGTATTCGTGGATCTGGCTACAGGAGGCACGGTATGACTCGCCATGGTGCGGTGACGTGGACAATCTCGATGCTGTCGGCACTGGTGTGCGGACTCGCCCTCCCTGTGGCGGCGCAGACGCCGGTCTCACTCACGCTGGACGACGCGGTGGCGCGCGGGTTAGCCACGGCGCCGCGTGTGCTCGAGGCGCACGCCCGCGTCGCTGCCGCGGCCGCCGTACGCGACAGTCGGCAGGCACTCACGGGCCCGACCGCCTCGCTGACCTCGGGCTACACCCGCACCAATCACGTGGACGAGTTTGGCCTGCCGCAACCCGGTGGCGGCACGCGCGTGATCTTTGCCGACATTCCTGACAATTGGCGACTGCGTGCCGACGTCATGCTGCCCGTGTGGACGTCGGGCCGCACAGGGGCCCTTGTGGACAGCGCGACGGCCGAGCTGGCCGCGACGGAAGCGGATGCCGCGGTGGTGGCCGCCGACCTGACGCTGGAGATTGCCCTAGCGTATTGGCACGTGCTGACGACGCGCGCGCGGCTCGCCGTGCTCGATGAGGGATTGGCGCGGACCGATGCGTGGGTCGCCGATGTGCAGGCGCGCGTGGACGCGGGCGTAAGTGCGCCGCACGAAGTGGTACAGGCGCAGGCGCACCGGGCGCGCCTGCGTGTGCACCGCATCCAGACGGCGCAGGCGGTCACCGTTGGCGAGCGGGAGCTGGCGCGACTGACGGGGCTGCCGGCCGATGCGCCGATTTTGCTGACGACGCCGGTGGATCGCCCTGGGACTGTAGCCAGTGGCCCAGCGAAGGGCGGCGCGCACTCGGTCCCTCAGCGGGCCGAGCGGGCGGCCCTGCAGGCGCGGCAGGCCTCGTTTGAATCTGCGGGTCGGGCGGCCTTTGCGGCGCGGTCCCCCCAGGTGGTGACGTTTGCCGGCGTCGAGCCGGCACGTCCCAATGCACGATTTGTCCCGCGCACCGATCGGTGGCACACCTCGTGGGACGTTGGTGTGGCGGTGACCTGGTCATGGTGGGACAACGGTCGGGCTGCCGCCGACCGCGCGGCGGCGCAGGCCCAGGCCAGCGCGGTGGGGTACCGCCTGCGGGAGTTCGACGCTCGGCTGGAGGTGGAGATCACGCAGCGTCGGCTCGATCTCGAGTCTGGCACGGCCGCAGTCGAGGCCTCCACCGAGGCGGTCACCGCGGCCGCGGAACTGCATCGCGTCATGCGCGTGCGATTTGACGCCGGCGTCGCCACCAGCACGGAGGTGCTCGACGCACACGTGGCCTGGCTGGACGCGTCGCTCGAACGCACCACACTGCTCGCCGCTCTCCGTGTGGCGGAGTCGCGCCTCCAACGCAGCCTGGGGACGATCGTCCGGTGACGCCGGCCATCCAGCTCGACGGTCTGACCCGGCGCTTCGGGGCGTTTGTGGCGGTCGATGACGTGAGCATGGACGTGCAGGCAGGGGAGGTCTTCGGCTTTCTCGGCTCAAACGGGGCCGGCAAGTCCACGACCATTCGCATGTTGTGCGGTCTGCTGCGCCCCACCAGTGGACGCGCGTTCGTCGGGGGCGTGGACGTCGGTCGCGATCCGGAAGCGGTGAAGCGTCGGATTGGGTACATGTCCCAGCGGTTCTCGCTCTACGAGGCCCTGACCGTGGATCAGAACATTAAGTTTTACGCCGGTCTGTACGGAGTGCAGGGTGCGCGGTTCACCGCACGTCGGCGCTTCGTGCTCGAGATGGCCGGTCTGCACGGCCGCGAGCGGCAACTCGCGCGCACGCTGTCTGGCGGCTGGCGGCAGCGGCTGGCGCTCGGGTGTGCGCTGCTGCACGAACCGCCCATCCTGTTTCTCGACGAACCGACCGGCGGGGTGGACCCGACGGCTCGACGGGAGTTCTGGCGGTTGATCCGCACGCTGGCGACCGCGGGCACGACGGTGCTGGTGACGACCCATCATATGGAAGAGGCCATGCAATGTGATCGGCTTGCGATCATTCACGCCGGTCGACTGGCGGTGCTGGGGACGCCGGAGGCGCTGACCGCTGACGGCAACACACTCGAGGATGTGTTCGTGGAGGTGGTGACCCGTGCGCGTGCGGCGGGGGAGCCATGAACCACATCTGGGCTGTCGCCATCAAGGAGTCACGCCAGCTCGTGCGCGACCGGCAATCGATGCTGGTGGTGCTGGTGCTCCCCGCGGTCTTTCTGTTGCTGTACGGCTACGCGCTCAATTTTGATATTCGGCACATCGACATGGTCGTGCAGGATCACGACGCATCGACAGAGAGCCGCGACTTGGTGAGCCGGTTTGTGGCGTCGACATATTTTGACCATCGCGGGGTGGTGCTGTCGGATGACGAGGTCGCGCACGCGCTTGATGCGGGACGGGCTCGTGTGGCGCTGGTCATTCCTGAGGGTTTTGGACGCCGGCTGCGACAGGGGGCGGAGGGACAGATTCAGGTGCTGCTGGCCGGGGACAATGCCAACACGGCATCCACGGTGCTCGGGTATGTGAACGCATTGGTGCGCGAGGCGTCGCTGGCCCACGTCACACCGGACGTGCGACTGGTGCGCGTCGAGGCGCGTGTGTGGTTCAACCCGGAGCTGCGCAGTGCGCTGTTTCTGGTGCCCGGACTCATCGCCTACATCTCGATGATTACCGCCGTCGTGTCCACAGCGCTCTCCATCGTGCGTGAGAAAGAGCAGGGCACGATGGAGCAGATCCGGATGGCACCGATCTCGACGCCGGCGTTCATCCTTGGCAAGACGCTGCCGTATCTACTGCTCTCGCAGATATCGGCCCTGCTGGTGATTCTCTCGGCCATGGCGCTGTTTGATCTGCCGATGCGGGGGAGCTGGATTGACCTGTTCGTGGTGCTGGCGATTTTCCTGGTGGGCGCGCTCGGCACGGGGATTCTGGTGTCCACCGTCGCTGAGACGCAGCAGGTGGCGTTCCAGGTCGGCACGCTCGTGGCGTTTCTGCCGACGTTCATCCTGTCCGGGTTCATCTTTCCGATTGCGAGCATGCCGGAGGCGCTGCAATACGTCACGGCGGTCGTGCCCGCGCGGTACTTCCTGATCGCGTTACGAGGCATTGTGCTCAAGGGCACCGACCTGGTGTCGTTGTGGCAACCCGTGAGTGCGTTGGTGGTGTATGCCGTGTTCGTTCTTGGCGTGGCGTCGGTGAGGCTGGCCAGACGATGAAGGCCATGTGGAGGCGGGTGCGGACGCTGGTGTGGAAGGAGTTCCTCGAACTCCGGCAGGATCCCCGTCTGGCCGCCGTCGTCATTGTGGCTCCGATCCTGCAGTTGACGCTGCTGGGCTATGCGGCCACCACAGATGTGCGGGATGTGCCGGTGGTGATTGTCGACGGGGACCGGTCCTCATCGAGTCGCGCGTTGTTCGAACGATTTGCCGTGTCGCCGTACTTCGACGTGGTGGACGAGTTTCTCGATCCGCGACAGGCGGGGGAGGCCATCACGGCAGGGACCGCCTGGCTGGCCGTCATTGTGCCGCCGGGGTTCGGCGACAGCCTGCTGGGGGCGGGCCCGCCGGCTGCCCGTACCGTGCAGCTGCTGGCGGACGGGACGGATGCGAACTCGTCAGGCCAGGCACTCGCGTATGCCGGCGGACTCGTCGCGGAGTTCAACGGCGCGCTGGTGGCGTCGCAGATGAGCGGCCGTCCCCCCGCGGGGATTCGGGCCGAGACTCGGGTCTGGTACAACCCGGAACTGGTCAGCAAGGACTTCATGGTGCCTGGGGTGCTGGCATTGCTGTTGCTGCTGATCACCACGAACCTGTCGTCGATGGCCATCGTGCGCGAACGCGAAGTCGGGACGCTGGAGCAACTCAACGTGACGCCCCTGGGCCGCTGGGAGCTGATGCTCGGCAAACTGCTGCCCTACGGCGTGATCGGTGTCATCGACGTGGTGCTGGTGGTGGCTGTCGCCGTGTGGTGGTTTGAGGTGCCGCTGCTGGGCAGCCCGTTGCTGCTGTTTGCCGGATGCCTCGTGTACCTCGTGTGCACGCTGGGCCTGGGGCTCCTGATTTCCACAATTTCCCAGACACAGCAGCAGGCCATGATGACGTCGACGTTCTTTTTTCTGGTGCCGATGATCTATCTGTCGGGTTTCATCTTTCCGATCGAAAACATGCCGGCGGCGATTCAGGCGCTCACGACGTTGATCCCCCTGCGGTACTTTCTCGTCATCGTCCGCGGCATCTTCCTTAAGGGTGTCGGGTGGGAGATCCTCTGGCCGCAGTTCACGGCGATGGCCGCATGGGGCGTTACGGTGCTGGTCGTGGCAGCGCTGCGGTATCGGAAGACCGTGTAGGACGGTGGTATCGTAGCCGGCGATGCAGGTTCAGGTCGGCACCTCCGGCTACAACTACCCGGAGTGGAAAGGCACGTTTTATCCGGAGAAGTTCCCGGCGTCGAAGATGTTCGGGTACTACGCCGAGCGATTTCGGACGGTCGAGATCAACTACACGTTCTACCGGATGCCCACACCCGCACTCACTGAGAAGTGGCGTGCGCAGGCACCGGCCGGGTTTACGTACACACTCAAGGCGCCAAAACGGATCACCCACGATCGTCGGCTTTCCGACTGTGCCGAGGCGATGGCGATGTTCATCGAGAGCGCGCGGGGCTTGCAGGAGCATCTGGCGTGCCTGCTGTTCCAATTGCCGCCGTTCTTCCGGGCTGATGCGGCGACACTCGAGGCCTTTCTGACACTCATTCCGTCTGACGTGCGGGCGGCCTTCGAATTCCGGCACGACTCCTGGCACTCCGACGAGGTCTTCCAGCTCCTGTCCGCGCGCAATGTGGCGCTCTGTATCGCCGACATGGGGGACAAGACGACGCCGTTGGTGGCGACGGCCACGCATGGGTATTTCAGATTGCGTGACGAAGGGTACGGACCGGCGGACCTCGCACGGTGGGCCGGTACGGTGAAGACGCTCGCGGACGGGTGGTCCCACGCGTGGGTGTACTTCAAGCACGAAGACGAGGGCAAGGGGCCTGAGTTCGCGGAAGCGTTCGAGCAGGCATACGAGGCGTGACACCACGCCGCGGAGGAGAAGACAGCATGCGCACACGGTCACTCATCGCGGGAATCACAGGTTTGGGTCTGGTTGGAGGTCTGCTTTTTGCCTCGGGGACACCGCCGGTCGCCGCTCAGCAAGGGCCGACGTCCGGGGTCACAGCCCTGGTGGGCGGCACACTCATCGACGGCTTCGGAGGCGCACCGATCCGGAACTCCGTGATTCTCGTCCGGGATGAACGAATCACGGCGGTGGGCACGGTCGGGACCCTCGCAGTGCCGGAGGGCGCGACCGTGATCTCCACCGAAGGCATGTCGGTGTTGCCCGGGTTGTGGGACATGCACGTGCATCTGATGATCAATGGCCACTCGGACTACGCACACTGGGACCGGACCTATCCTGCCAGGTTCGAGCACGAAATCATGCCGGCGTCGGCGCACCAGTTGTTACGCGCGGGTGTGACCTCCGCCCGCGATCTCGGTGCCCCGCTCGAGGCCAGCATCAATGTGCGGGAGCGGATCACCCGCGGCGAGATTCCCGGCCCGCGGCTGTACGTCTCGGGCCCCTTCATTCAGAAAGCGCCGTATCCGGGGACCGAGGCGTTCCGCTGGGGCGTGGACGGTGAGCTCGACGCGCGCACGAAGGTTAAGCGATTGGTCGCGGCCGGCGTAGACGTCATCAAACTCATCGATCAGGACCAGCTGAGCCTGGCGGAACTCAACGCCGTGGTGGAGGAGGCCCATGCGGCGGGTGTGCCCGTCGTCGGTCACGCACACCGCCCAGAGGAGATTCGGCTCGGGATTGCGGCGGGGGTCGATAACTTCGAGCACACGGGCCTGGCCACGGCACCGGAATATCCGGAAGACATCATGGCCCTGATTCGCGAACGAACGGCGCAGATGAACAAGGGGCCGTTCTACTGGACGCCGACCGTGCAGGGCCTCTTCAACTACGAGTACCTCCGCGATCATCCGGAGTCGCTCGACGACCCGTCATGGCACCTCGGTTTGGGCGCGGACATCATCGCCGACATCCGCCAGTCGTTGCAGAAGCCTGGTGAGCTCGGGTACTTCCAGCTGACGCCTGCGCGCACGCCCACCCTGAAGCGGAAGATCACGCAGTTGCGCGAGGCCGGCGTCACGTTGCTCATCGGGACCGACAGCGGCATTCCGACGCAGTTCCACAGCCAGAGCACGTGGAACGAACTCGACGTGTGGGTACGCGAGATGGGGATCACCCCGATGGAGGCCATTCGCAGCGCCACCTATTGGCCGTCGCTGATGATGAAACAGGACGCCGATGTCGGCACGATCACGCCGGGCAAGTTCGCCGACATCATCGCCGTGCGCGGTGATGTGCTGAAGTACATCAACCTCCTTCAGCGCGTGGACATCGTGATCAAGAACGGGGCCCGCATCAAGTAACACCGAGGAAGCCGACGGCCTGTGCTTCCGCCCAGTAGCCATCGTGTGTCGGTGTCTGCCGTTCGATGAAGCCGCAATGCCCGCCGTGTCGCTGCAGCGACACGTGCACATGCGGGTTATGACGGACCTCAGGACGCAGGAATTGCGTTGCGGGCACGAAGGGGTCGTCTTCAGCGGCGATGATCAGAGTCGGAACGGCAATCCGGTCGATGACCCGCAGGGCGGAGGCCCGCGCGTAATAATTCGCGGCCGTACCGAACCCATGATGCGGAGCCGTATACGCATCGTCGAACTGTCGAATGGTGCGGATGCGTTCAAGAGGCGCGAGGTCGAAGCGACCGGGCCATACGCGAGCCTTGCGGCGCATCCGGGCCTTGAGACCGCGCACGAAGTTCCACTGGTACAACACGTTCTGGCGGAGCTCGATCGCGTCCACGCAGAGCGACAGATCGATGGTCGGACTCACGGCGGCGACAGCCGTGACCGGCAGATCGGGCATCTCAGTGGCTTCGCCCGCCAGTTTCAGCGCCAGATTGCCGCCGAGGGAGTACCCGACGAACGCCAGTCGGGTGAAGGGCACTTCTGCATGCAGCAGGCGAAGGACCGCACGCGGATCCTCGGTGAGGCCGGAGTGATACAGCCCCGGGGTGAGGTGCTCGGTTCCTCCGCAGTTGCGCTGATTGAGCAGCACCACGTTCCAGCCACGTGCCCACGCTTTATCGGCAATGCCGCGCATGTAATGCGCCTCGCTGGAGCCTTCAAGCCCGTGGAGCCCCAGGAGCGTTGGCGCATCGGCACGATGGGGTTGCCAGAAACAGTCGAGGCGCACCTGTGACTCGGCATCCACCGGCACACATCGGGTCTGGGCTGGAGGCAGCGCCGCGTACCGACGGCGTCGTGCCCACGCCGCGATGGTCATGGCGTGGCCGTTGCTGAGGCCGAGTGCCGGCACAAATGGCCGGTCAACGAAGATCGTAGATGACAAACTGGGCATTGCGATAGAGCACGGGGAGCATCAGCACGTGTGCGGATTCAGCGACAAGGACGTCCGCGTCATACCGGGCGGCCAGTGTGCGCGCCCGCGTATCTGTCATGCGGTCAAAGTCCACGAGGTCCTGCGTTCGAGCGGACACACGCACGGCGACGTCGCGATCGTACAGCGCGATGGCGCTGTCCTTGACCGATTCAAGCACTGTGTCCTTCTGCGCGGCGACACGCACGCTGATGCCGTACTTCCACGCATGACCGGGGTCGGCCAGGACATGCCAGTCATCAGGCTGCGTCCTGAGCCAGTGCATTGCGTCCATCCACTGCGTGTCGGGCAACTCGACGGTGACGAGTTCGCGATCGGGTTGCCAGACTTCGAGCAGGTAATACCCGCGGGCCGCAGACGCGATCGCGAGGAGCGCCACTGCTGTCATGGCCCACCGCGGCGTGCGGGTGAGCCACCAGGCGACGTACGCGAGGGCAATAAAGTCGAGCACCCAGAACACGCGAGTGATTTGCAACTGGACGGCGAGGGCCAGATCGGCCGCGGTCAACGGCACCGAGACGAGGAACATCACCAGCAGCGTGAGCGACGCCCAGACGAGCGCCGACTCTCCGGCCACCGCGACACCACGCACCGTGCGCGCGCGCCACGTGACCCAGATGACGACCGGATAGGCCAGATTCATCAACCACGCGTCGAGTGGCCACTCAGCGGGAAAGAGGTAGTCCTTCTCACCTAACACGCGCAGCCACAGGGTATCCATGGTCACCAGACGTCCGGCGAGTGGGCCCACGGTCACCATCCACACTGAGACAATGGCGCCCACGACACCGAGGCCGAGCAGCGGGCGCCGCCACTCAGGGCGTCGGACGAATGCGGCCACGGCCACGGCCACACCGAACCACAAGGCCGTGGTGGGATGGAGCACTGCGGCGATCACAATAATGAGTACCGCCGGCAGAAATCGATCGCGCAAGACACAGGCGAGTGCGGCGACGCCCAGGCCGAAGGCGAGTTGCCGCGGATGCATGTATCCCTCGAGCGAGTTGGCGCCTGTCTTGGCAATCCGGTGTCGGAAGGTGAGCAGCAGTCCCACGGCCGCGACCGCCCACCAGGAATACGCCAGGCCTCGAGCGTAGGCGACCGCCGCGCCGAGCAGGACCACCAAGGAGACGATGTAGAACACCGCGGCGACTGTCGGCAGGGTGCTCGACGCCGAGTCGACAATCGCGGCCATCAGTTGGTCTGAGGTGACCAGCTGGGACTGCGCGTCGAGCACGTCGGAATCTTTTGGAAACAGGTCGGGATCGAGGCGTTGCTGGATGGCCGGCACGTAGAAGGCCTGGTCGGAGACACCGTACCGATACCCGCCGGAGTTGGCGGAGGCCAACACGACGAACACCACGGCGGCGGCGGTCGCCATCGCCACGGAGGGGCCGAGGCGGGCGCGGGTCACAGGGGCTCGTCGGCTGTCGGCCCGTACATCGGCGGGACTGGGACGTCCTGCAATCGCAGGTACACGCTCAATTGGCCGCGATGATGCACGAGGTGATTCACCACGAAGGCCTTGAAGGCGGCGACGCGTGGAGCTGCGAACAGCACGTCCCCGTGGCGCGTGAGCTGCCAGGGCGCGTTGAGTTCAGCGTCACTGAGGGCGGTCAGCAGGACACGCACCGCCGTGACGGCGCGATCAAACGCGTCCAGCACCTCCGCAGGCGTCGCCAATACGGGGGCGGTCGTGTTGCCGTCGGTCACCAGGTCGTAACCGGGGTGTGTGAGGATGCGCTCGCCCCAACTGGGGATACGCGACAGGTGTGTGGCCAGCGCGCCGAGTGTGAAGGACTTCGGATGGGGCGTCCAGGCGAAGGCGGCGGCCGGCGCACGCTCGAGCAGGCGACGGGTGACGGCCGTCTCCTGATCGAACTCGGCGAGCAGGCCAGGAGCAATCATCCGCCGAAGTTCACCCGTGGCGTGACCTTCGCACTCTCGGGAATCTCGTAGTACGGATACTCGTCGAAGCTGAAGACCGACGCGGTGATGTTGGAGGGAAACTGCCGACGCATCGTGTTGTACGCCTGTACGCGTTCGTTGTACCGCATCCGCTCGGTGGACAGGCGGTTCTCGGTGCCGGCCAGCTCGTCCATCAGGCGGTTGAAACTCGCGTCGGACTTCAGCTGGGGATAGGCCTCCATGACCACGAGCAGTCGCGCCAGTGCGGAGCTCTCGGCATTGCCGGCTTCAATCTTCTGCGCCGGTGTCGACGCGCCCGCCATCTTCGCTCTCGCGTCGGCCACCGCCCCGAAGACGGCCTGCTCCTGCGCGGCAAACCCCTTGACCGTTTCCACGAGGTTCGGAATCAGGTCGCTGCGGCGCTGCAACTGGTTCTCGACCTGCGCCCACTGACCCTTGATGGCCTCCTCCTGCGCCGTGAACGTGTTGTAGGAACAACCCGAGCCCAGCACTCCGGCGGTGAGAACAACGGCGAGTGTCAGAAGCCTGCGCATGACGATCACTTTACCATTCACTACCATCCACCCGAGGCCCCGCCGCCTCCGCTGCGTCCGCCGCCGAACCCTCCGAACCCACCACCGCCAACGCCGCCGCCACCAAATCCGCCGCCGCGGAAACCGCCGCTGCCAAAGCCTCCGCCAAACCCGCCCACACCGGCATGCCATCCACTCCACGTACTGCGGCGGGAGTGCCGGTTAAACGGCGTGGGCCCCCTTCCGCCGCCACGCAGGTTATTGATGACGGCAAGAATCACAAACAGGATGATGAGCGTGGACATGCCGCCGATGGTCCCGCCGCGGGTGTTGCGGGAGAGGGCTTGAGGCACCTGCACATCAGTGAGTGTCACCCCGCGACCTTCCGCGATGCGTGTGGCCAGCACACTGGTGGCCGCGACCAGGCCCTGGCCGTAACGGTTCTCGCGGAAGGCGGGCAGCAGGTGCGTACGAATCGTGTCGCCGGCAAAGCCGTCGGTGATGAATTCTTCGAGCCCGTACCCCACCTCGATGCGGACCTTGCGATCCTCGACGGCCACCAGAATCAAGGCGCCACCATCAGTGGCGCGTTCGCCGATGCCCGCCTGCGCAAACAGGCGCACGGCGTATTCCTCGATGGTGCCGTCGCTGCCGACCGTGTCGATGGTGGTGACCACCAGCACGTCGCCAGAGGCGGTCTGCAGGACCCGAATAATCCGATCCAGCTCCGCCGCGGACGCGGGATCGATCACCGTGGCGAAATCGTTGACCGGCGCGGTCAGCACAGGGAGCGTGGTCTGCGCCTCGACAGGTGAGGGGCGTGTCGCGCCGAGGATGACGACCGCGACGAGGCTCAGCAGGAGTCGGCGGACGGCTACGGACGCCATGTGTCGACAAACGTCCAGAGTGTTTCCGCCGTCAGCAGATACGCGTTCATGAATTCCGGGACCTCAAGTAACGCGACGGCCTGATCCGGATGGTGCTCCAGCGCCAGGACGCGGCGCAGGACTTCGGCCGGCAGGCCGACGTGCCCTTCGCCGAAGAGAACGAGCGCCTCATCGGTTCGCTCGGCGATCTGACTCAGCCGTGCGACATTCGACAACACTGCACGCAACGGCGCGGCGGACTGCGCCAGCATTGTCGCCTGCTCGTCGTGGTGGTCGGCGGCGTGCAGCCAGCCCTGGCGCAGGTGGATCAGGAACGACTTGGCCTGCACCTCACACGCGCGCCGCAGGTCAGCGTCCGATGGATGGAGGTCGTCGAACGGCGCGGTGCCGGCGATCAGCACGTGGCGGTCGAGGATGGCTTCGTACTCCAACGGAAACGCATCGAAGGACCGTCGGAATTCCTCAGGCGTGAGCAGCAGCGGCGTTTCCAGGCCCTCGCGGTGCCACCGGTCCACCAGGGAGGCCAGTGCCTGCAGGTCTTGGGCGGTGACGCGTGTGGCAAACGCGGCCGCCCGGGTTGGGCTGTACGCGACGACGCCGACGAGGCGGCTCTCGAACACCCGTGTGAGGTCCGCCGCAAGGCGATCCATCGCCTGGCGGGCCGTGGAGGAGAGAGACAGGGGCGAGGTGGCCATTCGTGTGTCAATTGTAGTGGGGGACGTGGGGAGTGCATAGAATGAGCGGGATGCGCATGCGTGAGTTGGCCGTGGGGTGTTTTGGTGGAGGCACAGGCCTGCCCAGCGTGCTCGGGGGGCTGAAGGCGAACCCCTGGGTCAACCTGCATGCGGTGGTCACCATGTTTGACAGCGGCGGATCGTCGGGGCAGTTGCGCGATGAGTTGGGGGTGTTGCCTCCGGGAGACATCCTGAAGTGTGCGTTGACCCTGGCGCGCAGCGAGAAGGATGCGCGGCGGCTGTTGCTGGCGCGACTGCCGATGCTGGAACACGAGCGGCTGGCCGGGCACACGGGGGGCAACCTGTTGCTGTCAATGATGGCGACGCACAGTGGCGACTTTCTGGCCGCTGTGGATGGTTTGCGGGCCCTCCTGGGCTGCAAGGGGCACGTCTGGCCCATCACCGATCAGCACGCGACCATTTGTGCGGAGTACGCCGATGGGACGACGTCGCGCGGAGAAGTGGAAGTGGATGCCGGGCAGACCGACGGCGGGGCGGTGACGCGCTTGTGGCTGGAACCGCCGGCGCAGATTCATCCGCGGGTCGCGGACATGATTGCCTCGCTGCAGGCGGTGGTCATCGGGCCCGGCTCGTTTTATACCAGTCTGTTGCCCATCTTTACCGTGCAGGGGTGCCGCGAGGCGTTGAGTCGCGTCCAGGGGCCGATCGTCTATGTGGCGAACCTGATGACGGAGGGGCGCGGCATGCAGGCCTTCACGGTCGCTCACGCGGTGGCGCAACTGGAAGGGGCTATCGGTCGCCCTGTGGATGTGGTGATCCACAACATCAATCCCCCCGATGGCGAGATTCGTGAGCGCTACGCGCGCGAGCACAAGGCCCCACTGGTGCTGGGCGACCTGCCGGCACACTGTGAACTGGTCGAGGGCCGGTTCTGGCTCGGGGCGATTGCCAGACACGACCGCCCGCGATTGCGGGCGGCCATCTGGGCGGTGTTGGCGAAACGATTGTTGTGAGGTGGCCGTCGACTACGCCGGGCGCCTGGCTGTCCAGCCGGCTTCACCCATGCCGCCGAGATCGGCGACACCCTTGAGCAGCAGGCCCTGGGGCGTGTCGGTGATCTCACCTTCGAAGTACATCTTCGTCTCAGTACCTTCAGCGACGATGGTCACGACGAAATCGATCTTCCGCCCGGCCACTTTTCCGACCAGCGGGTATTCGCCGTATCGACCTGTATAGGTCCCCGTGAGCTTCTCGGCGTTCTGCTGGAAGACCAGCACGACGCTCGCCGTGCCCACTTCCATTTCCAGGGACGTCTGCCATTTGCCCGCGATCGAGATCGGGGCTGTGGGCTTCTCCTGCGTCGCCTGAGCGAAGGGGGAGGCCACCAGAGCCAGCAGCAGTGCGACGCCGACCATCCCCGTGCGGACGCGCGCGTGCATTACAGCCCCTTCGCACGAACGGCGGTGAAGGGGAAGCTGCCCATCTCGCCAAGCGACATCGCTCCGGCCAGCTTGTTGTCTTTCAGTGTGCTCTCGAACCAGATTTCGATCATCTGACCGCCGGCGTCAAAGTTGATCGCGAACCCGAGGGTGGCGTCCTTGAATTCGCCCGCAATGGGGGTCGCACCGTTCGGCGTCTCGATGGAGCCCGTTACCTTGTTGGCGGCATCGATTTTGACGTCCAGGGCCACCTGCATGGCGCCTTCCGGACTCTGCAAATCCATCGCCCACTTGCCGACGTAGGACGCGGCGACTTTCGGGTCGGCCGCTGGGGCCGTGGCTGCCGCGGGAGGTGTCGTCGGGGGGGCCTGCTGGGCAATTGCCGGGACGGCGGTGGTGATAATGGCCAGTGCGGCCAGAGCTGTGACAATACGCTTCATCTCTTCTTCTCCCTTGTTGTGCGCGCGGGGGTGGCCCGCGCCAGTTCGGCGAGTTTCAGCTCAGCCGCCTGTTGAATGACGTCTCGCAGCATAGCACCGGTTGCGCCACGACCGGTCGTCAGTGTGTTGAGCCACAGGGCCGGGTCCTGCGCGGCAACGATCGCCGGAAAATCCTCGCCCGATGTGACACTCAGCGGCGCAAATTCGGTGATGTCGAGGTCGCCGGACCATTCGTCCCGGTGTTTGATCAGCAGCCAGCTGGGACCGGTGGGCTTTTCCCCGGGGCGGTGGTAGCCGCGCGTCCGGACGAGCACCCACGATCCTTTGAGTTTGTATCCGTCGAGCGTGAACTTCAGGTCCCCTTTGGCCAGAGCGGCATCAATGTCCGGCGACTCCGGTTCCCAGGTGCCCTGGTCCCACACCATCACCACACCGGCGCCGTAGCCATCCGGGATGACGCCTTCGAAAGACCCGTACTCAAGCGGGTGATCTTCGACCTGGGCAGCGAACCGCTTCACGGACGGATCGAGCGATGGCCCCTTCGGCACCGCCCACGACAGCAACACGCCGTTGTGCTCAAGCCGCAGGTCGTAGTGCAGGTGACTCGCGAGATGTTTCTGGACGCAAAACGCACGGGGCTTCGTCTTCGCCGCGCGGCGCTTCCGCACGACGGTGTCGTTCCCCTTCGGCTCCGGTGTGGAAGCGAAGTTCCGCTTCTGCCGGTAGTTGTCGAGCGCCACAGCCAGGTCCCTGGTGCTACTTGATGTCTCCGGTGAGCTTCTTGACGGCCGGACTCAGCAACATCGCCACAATCCCTGCGCCGCCGATGATCATGGCCACCTGTCCGAACAGGGAGGCGGGGGCCAATGACTCAAGGCGTCCGGCGACCAGTCCGGCAAAGAGGTTGCCGAGTGCCGCAGCCACGAACCACACACCCATCATCTGCCCCAGCCGATTGCGTGGCGCGAGTTTGGTGATTGAACTCAGGCCCACCGGTGAGAGGCACAACTCACCAACCGTGTGGAAGAAGTAGGTGACGATCAGCCAGGTGGGCGCCACCTTGTTGGTCTCGGTGGCGTTGGCCGCGCCCCACGCCAGCACAAAGAACCCGGCCGACAGCCCCAGCAGGCCGAGGGCAAACTTCATGGCGATGAACGGATTCGCGTTGCGGCGCGCCAGCCACACCCAGAGCCAGCCGAACACGGGCGCAAAGATGATGATGAACAGGGCGTTGACCGACTGCAGCCAGCTGGCCGGCGCTTCCCATCCAAACACGACGCGGTCGGTGAGCTGTTCGGCAAACAGATTGAGCGATGACCCCGCCTGCTCGAAGCCGGACCAGAACAGCGCCGCCAGAATGAACAGCCAGAAGATGACGCCGAGCCGCTTTTTTTCGAGTGTGGTGTGACCGCCGGCCACGAAGAGGTACAGGAAGTAGAGGATGGCCAGCGCGATGATCGAGTACCCGAGGGTGGTCCCGATCGCCGGCAGGTCCGGCGTCCAGGCACCTGACGTTACAAGCCACCCCGCAATCAGCGCGAGGGCCGCACCCATCGCGGCAATGGCATACATCGCCCGCGCGCGTGTCGCCACGACCGCCGGTGTGTCGCGGCCATCGTAGAGGCCGATTGTGCCGAAGTACTTTTCACCCAGGCGATACTGCACCAGGCCCAGCACCATGCCGATGCCGGCGAAGGAGAAGCCGAGGTGCCAGTTGTACTGTTCGCCGAACAGGCCACAGAGCAACGGGCCCGCAAACGCGCCGAGATTGATCCCCATGTAGAAGATCGAGAATCCCGCGTCGCGTCGCGCGCCGCCTTCCGGATACAGGTCGCCGACGATGGTGCTGACGTTGGGTTTGAGCAGGCCCGTGCCCACGACGATCAAGGCGAGGCCGAGAAAAAACATCGACGTTGAGGGGACGGCCATGCTGAAGTGGCCCGAGGCAATGATGGAGCCGCCCACGAAGATGGCTTTGCGTTGTCCCCAGATGTTGTCGGCGATCCACCCGCCGGCGATGGTCATCAGATAGACCAGCGAGGTGTAGAGGCCGTAGATTGCACCGGCGGTGGCGATGTCGTATCCGAGCCCTGGATTGGCATCCACGGTGGCGCGGGTCATATAGAGCACAAGGATCGCCCGCATCCCGTAGTAACTGAACCGCTCCCACATCTCCGTGAAGAAGAGGGTGGCGAGGCCACGGGGATGACCAAAAAATGCGCGGTCGGTGTTGGACACGTTCGGGATAGCGGCCACTCGTCCTCCTGTCTGACTGCTCGACGCTGACGCGTCAGCCTGCGATTACTTCGGGTCCGGCGTCTTCTCTTCCGGCACGAAGCCTGGCGGCAAGGTGGACCCCTTGCCGAAGAAATATTCGTCCATGTGTTTGGCGACGAGTTGCTGAGCTTCCTTCTGGAAGGGCAACAGGCGATACTCGTTGAGAATCATCTTCATCTGCTCTTCCCACATCGCCCAGGCCTCCTGCGACACCTGTTCGTAGATGCGCTGACCGAGTGGGCCGGGCCAGGGGGGCGCCGGGAGTGCCGGGAGTTCGCGATGCAGTTTGACGCAGTGAACCGTTCGAGCGGGAGCCTCATCAGCCATAGTGCTCCCGCATCTTACTGCATGCGTTCCCGTCTGCGCGGTGCCAGCCTGCGTCAGGTGGCCCTGGGCCTGGTGCTGGTCCTGCTGCTCCCGGCGGCTGCCGGGGCGCAATATTTCGGTCGCAACAAAGTGCAGTACCGGACGTTCGACTTCCGGGTGCTGCCCACCAATCACTTCGATATCTACTACTACCCTGAGGAAGCGGAGGCCGCTCGCATTGTGGCGCGGATGGCCGAACGCTGGTATTCGCGCCTGTCACGGTTTTTCACGCATCAGTTGCGTGGCCGACAGCCGCTGATTCTGTATGCCGCCCCAGCCCATTTTCGGCAGACCAATGCCATCGAAGGCGCGATTGGTGAAGGGACAGGCGGAGCCACCGAAGCCCTCAAACGGCGCATCGTGCTGCCCATGGCCGGGTCGCTTGCCGACACGGACCACGTGCTCGGACACGAACTGGTGCACGCGTTCCAGTTCGACATCACCGGCGCCGATCCCCGCGATACGGAGTTCAGTCTGCCGGACATCCTGCAGTATCCCCTCTGGTTCGCGGAAGGGATGGCGGAGTACCTGTCGATTGGTCCCATCGACGCCCAAACCGCCATGTGGCTGCGGGATGCCGCGATCACCGAACGGCTGCCCCATATGAAGGACCTCAACGACCCTCGGGTGTTTCCATATCGGTGGGGGCACGCCTTCTGGGCGTTTATCGGGTCGCAGTACGGCGATCGCGCCGTGTCGTCCCTGCTGCGGTCCGCCGCAAACCCGCGCTTTGACATGCAGGGGTTCGCCGCGCAACTGGGCAGTGACCCGGATCGGCTGACCGAACAATGGCACGCGTCGATTCGTGCGTCGATCGCGACCCTGCAGGCCGACCTGCCGGCGCTGACCAGCGATCCACGCCTGTTGCTGAGCGAAGACGTCGGCGGTGGGCGACTGAACGTCGGTCCGCGCCTCAGTCCGGACGGCACACGCGTGGCCTTTTTTTCAGAGCGCGATCGGTTTTCTGTAGACCTCTATCTGGCCAGCGCCGAGACCGGGCGGATTGAACGCAAGCTCATCAGTTCCGCCACAGACCCCCACTTCGACAGTCTGCAGTTCCTGCAGTCCGCCGGCGCGTGGCGCCCTGACGGTCGTCAACTGGTGATCACCGTGGTGCGCCGTGGACGACCGGCGCTGGCCTTCATCGACCCCGCCAATGGACGCATCACCCGGGAGATCGTGCTCGACGACCTCGACGATGCGCTGAGCCCGGCGTGGGCGCCGGATGGGCGCTCGATCGTGATCAGTGGCAACCGGGGCGGACTGGCCGACCTGTATCACGTCGCGTTGCCAGGCGGAGAGGTCACCGCCCTGACGTCGGACCCGTACGCGGATCTGGAACCAGTCTTCACCCCCGACGGCGCCACGATCGTCTTCACGACGGAACGCTTCAGCACGGACATGGCGACGTTGCGTCCGGCGACGCTGCAACTCGCCACACTGACCCTCGCGACGCGTGAGGTCACGCCGCTGACCGCCTTTCTGCGCGGCAAACATCTGAGTCCACAGGTCAGTCGGGATGGTCGCACGGTCACGTTCGTCGCGGATCCCGACGGCATCAGCAACCTCTACCGCATGAGTCTTGAGGGCGGACCAGTCACTCGGCTCACCGCGATGGCCACCGGCATCGCGGGGATCGCCGGCACGAGCCCGGCGTTGTCGATGGCGGCCGACACCGACCGCCTTGCCTTCAGCGTGTTTGAGCGCGATGGCCACGCCCTGTACATCCTCGATCAAGAGGACGTGGTGGAGATGGTTGCGCCGACCGTCTCGACAATCGCAGCGGCGCTGACACCGGAAGCCGCCTCGGGGCGCCCACGCAGTCTGGCCAGCCTGGTGACGGGAGATGTGACGCGCCTGCTCGAGGATCACGAGCGTGGACTGCCGCCTCTGGGACCGCCCGTCGAGTCGGAACCCTACCGTCGTCCCCTCACACTCGATATCGTCAGTCAGCCCATGGTGTCGGCAGGGATTGACTCATTCGGGGGCTTCGTCGCCGGCAGCGTCGGTGCGTTGTTCAGCGACATGCTCGGGGATCGCATGCTCGGTGTGAACGCGCAGGTGTCCGGGGATATCGATGACCTGGGCGGACAGGTCTCGTATCTCAGCCGGCGTCATCGCTGGAACTGGGTGGCATCGCTTGAGTCGATGCCGTACCGGGTCGGATACCTGACGTGGATGCAGGATCCCGCCGCAGGGACGACCACGTTGCGACAGGTCATCGAGCGGCAGACCTATCGCGGGGGATCGGCGATGACGGCGTTTCCGTTCAGTCGGTCCACGCGACTCGAAGCCGGTGTCGGTGGACACGCGGTGACATTCTCGCGGCGCATCCGCGACGAGGTGTATGAGACGGGCAGTGAAGTGTTCCTGGAGCGACAGGACCGCACAGAAGAGACCGCACCGTCACTGGGGCTGGCGGTGTTCAGCGCGGCACTGGTGCGCGACACCTCCTTCTTCGGTGCAACAAGTCCCATCCTGGGTGGCCGGTATCGGCTGGAGATGAAGGCCACGCGCGGTTCGTTGCACTACCAGACGGCGGTAGTCGACTGGCGGCACTATCTGATGCCGGTGCAGCCGGTCACGCTGGCGCTGCGCGTGATGCATGTCGGGCGGTACGGCACGGACGCCGAGCACCCGCAGTTGGCGCAGTTGTATGCGGGGCATCAGCCACTGGTGCACGGCTATGGGTTCGGATCGTACGAAGCGGGGGAGTGCACGGCGTTCGAGCCGGATGCGTGTTACGCCTTCGATCGACTGATGGGTAGCCGGGTGGCCGTGGGGAATGTCGAAGTGCGAGCCCCGCTGCTCGGGCTGTTCCGCGGGGAACTTGAGTACGGCAGCTACGTGCCGCTCGAGGTCGCGGCATTCTTCGACGCCGGTGTGGCGTGGTTGTCGGACTCACGCCCGTCGTTTGCCGGTGGCGAGCGCGGCCTGGTGCGCAGTTATGGCGCCGCGCTTCGCGGCAACATTCTGGGGTTCGTCACGCTGGAACTGTCCGCGGCACGCGCGATCGATCGCGCGGGGCGTCCGTGGAAGTGGCAGCTCGGGATGGTGCAGGGGTTCTAGTGCTCTACTGCGCGCGTCGCTCTCCGATCGCCCAGAGAAACGACGCGGTGCGCATGAAGAGCTGGCCGTCCGAGATGGCCACCGTGCTCAGACAGTAGGGCGAGCAGTCGCCGCCCAACGTGTTCGACGCGAGGATCTCGAACTTGGGGCCCGCACGGTAGACCGTGGTGATCCCTTCCTCCTCGGTTGTCACGTAGATTTTGCCGTCGGCCAGCACGGGAGATGAGCTGTAGGTGCCGCTGGGCAGGCGCTCGGGCCCGTACACCACTGAGCCGGTCTTGGCGTCGAGCGCGAATGCGACACCGCCGTCGCGCACGATGTAGAGCAACGTGCCGTCGCTGACCGGAGTGGGAACGTCGGGACCCTGCGCAAACGACCACGCCACATGCGTGGTAGCCACGTCGCCCTTGCCGCCGGGGCGAATCGCGACCATGGGGTTCACGCGTGTCGGCGCGATGATGAGATCACCCACCACGGTGGGCGAGGCCACAATGCGGTAGTTGCGCGCGCGGCCGGGATTGAGCACGTCGGCTCGCCAGTACTCGGCGCCGGTGGCCGGGTCGTGGCCGGAAATCACGTCACCACCGGTGATGATCAACTCCGCGCGGCCGTTGCCTTCGTACCACACCGGCGTGGTGTACGAGTCTGGGGATTCCGCGACAGCGGGCGTGGCCCGCTCGACGCGCCAGATCGTTTTGCCGGTCGCCGGATCGACTTTCATGAGGTAGGACGGGTCGTCGGTCTTCATGCCGTGCAGTACCTGGATGTACAGCGCGTTGTTGTGCAGCAGCGGCGACGATGCGTAGCCCCAGTTGAGGCCGAAGCGGCCGTAGTCGTCCTGAATGTTGCGCGACCACAGTTCCTTGCCGGCAAAGTCGAACGCCTTGAGCGCACCGACACCGGTCATCACCCACACATGTGTGCCGTCGGTCACCGGCGACGGCGACGACATGTTCTGCTTGCGCTCCATGTGGTTGGTGTCAGCGAGCGGGCGTTTCCATGACACGGCCTGGGTGGCGCGATCGACCGCCCACAGTTCCAGCGCGCCGGTGTTGGCCGCCGTGGCGACGTTGAGGAAGATCATGTCGCCGGAGATGATCGGCGTCGATCCGCTGAAGGCGGGCAGGCTGATTTTCCACGCCACGTTTTCCGTCTGCAGGTTGTTGCACACAAAGGGGAGCAACGGGCGACCCTCCTGGCCCCCGCCTCTGCCGCCGCCTCGTCCCCGACCTTGCTGAGCGACGACGGCACCGTCGGGTGCCTCGGTACTCTCGACGGTGCTGGCGGACGGCACCTCGGCGTCGGCGCACTTGGCACCCCACGTGGTCGGCAGATTCGTTTCCGTACTGACGCTGTTGTTGTTGGGGCCGCGCCACGTCGGCCAGTCGTCAGCGAGCAGAGCGGAGCCGGCCGCGAGTGTCGCAATCGTCGTCAGGCTGAGCAGAGCACGCATGGAGATCTCCTTGAGGTAGAACCAGAACTTAGTGTTTCGCCCGCAATGCTACCTGAACTCGTGCGTCGTTGAAACAGGCGCCACCACCCAAATCGGTGAGGGTGTCCGGAACCAGCGCATTCGACGTCTCGCCATTCTCGGTGCTGCGCGCCCACAGTCCCTTAGGCAGAGATACGACGCCCGCTCGTACTTCAGGCGTGACATCGACGTGACACCACACTTCACCGAGATCGTTGAAGACACGCACTGCATCACCCAACTCGATCGCGCGCGGTCTGGCGTCATCCGGATGCATCTTCAACTTCGCGATTCCGGGTCTGAATTCTGCGAGGGTGGATGAGATGGTGTGTTCGCTGGCGGGCGAAATCAGCGCGAGTGGATACGTCTCGGTCGCCGGATCCGCCTGGAAGGTGTACAGCCCCGCGGTGGACTCCAGCGCGTCCGGAAACAGGTGGATCTTCTGATCCGGCGTCTTGGGCGACACATCCATGAATTGGATCGGTGCGCCACCGGCGGGTCCGGTCGCGACCCCGCCGTCGTGTAATGTGTGACCGAGCGCGTCAGGCATGGACGAAGTAATCTCCATGAGACCTTCCGCCTCACCCAGGTCATCTCCGTCGTCATCCACCAGCTGCAGTCGCACGGCGAGGTCGCGGAAGACCTCGTGGTTTGGACGCGCATCCCCGACGGGTTCGATCACGGGGCGCACGATGTGCAGGTGATAGGCGCCATACCCGCGCGCCACGTCGTAGTGCTCCAGAAAGGTCGTGGCCGGCAACACGACATCGGCATACTTCGCGGTGTCGGTCATCGTCTGCTCGTAGACCACGGTAAAGAGATCCTCGCGCTCGAGCCCGCGCTTTACACGGTTGGCGTCGGGCATCGTGGAGAGCGGGTTGCAGTTGTAGACAAACAGCACCTGGACCGGCGGGTCGTTGTATTCGGTCAACGCGCGACCGAGTTGATTCATGTTGACGATGCGTGCGTCGGCGTGTGGGGTGTTGATCCAGGATTCGGCGTTGAGGCCGTACGCGCCGGAGTTGCTCATCGTGTACCCGCCACCGCGCACACCGAACTTGCCGGCCACGGCGGGAAGCGCGAGCATGGCCATCGTGGCTGCACCGCCGTTGCGATTCCGCTCCTGGCCCCAGCCGCATCGGATGACCGCCGGAGAGATCGTGGCGTACCACTCCACGAGTTGGCGCAAATCGTCAGCCGACACGCCGGCGACGTCGGCGGCGCGTTCGAGCGTCCACGGTGCGGCGGCCTCACGCAGGTCCGCTACGCCGGTGGCGTGGGCGGCGAGGAAGTCGTCGGCTGCGCGGCCCGACTCGAACAATTCCCTGATCATCGCAAGCGCCACCGGCAGATCCGTGCCCGGCCGTACGGCGAGGTGCAGGTCTGCCGTGCGGGCCAGCGGCGTGCGTCGTGGGTCGATCACCACGAGCTTCGCGCCGTTCTTCTGGGCCTGTTTGATGTGCGCCACCAGGTGAATGCCGGAAGCGGGAGGATTGGCGCCCCAGACAAGGATGAGGCGTGCGTGCGCATAGTCGCTGTATCCGACGCCGGCCATCTTGCCGTACATCGCCATGGCGGCGGCCCCGGTGGGCGCGGCACAGACCGTGCGGGCGAGTCGTGACGCGCCGAAACGGCGGAAGAGTCGGGCATCTTCCATCTCGTTGGTGAGCAACCCGTTGCTGCCGCCGTAATAAAACGGCAACACGGACTCCGCGCCGTGGGTCTCGCGGGCCTCGGTCATCTTTTCGGCAATGTGGTCGAGCGCCTCTGCCCAACTGACCACCGTGAAGTCGCCGCGTCCTTTGGGACCGCGCCGGATGGACGGGTAGAGCACCCGCTCGGCGCTGTAGACGCGGCGATCGAACCCGCGCACCTTGCCGCAGATGAATCCGTCGGTGTCGGGCGCCACATGGCTGCCGTCGATCTTCTGGATGTGACCGCCCTCGAGTGACACAGCCAGACTGCAGGAGTCAGGACAATCGAGTGGACACGCGGTGTGCACGGTGGTGCGTCCCCAGGAGGCCGGAGGCGTGATGTCATCTGGGGGCAGCGGCGGATCTTCAGTAGCCATCCGAAGAGTGTACGATGTCGCCATGGCCAGCTTCCAGCGCCGAGTCCTCGGTGCCATCCAGCTTGATGCGGCGACGTTCGAGGATGTGGAGCACGACGCCGGTTCCATGCCGCAGGCCGTGGTGCTTGTCGTGCTGGTCAGCGTGACCACGAGCGTCGCGTGGTATTTCAGCATGTGGGACGTGCGCACCATCCTGTGGGGCGCCGTCCAGTCGCTGGTGGCGTGGTTCATCGGCGCGGTGGCCCTCTGGCTGATCGGCACTCGATTGCTGCCGGGAAAAAAGACGCAAGCGGACCTCGGGCAACTCCTGCGCACCGTGGGATTTGCGCAGGCCCCTGGGCTGTTCGGGCTCCTGGCTGTCGTGCCGGTGCTGGGGCTGTTTGTGCCGTTTGTGGTGGCTGTCTGGATCATCGCCGCCACGTTCGTCGCCGTGCGGCAAGCCCTCGATTACGACGACACCTTTCGCGCCATCCTGGTCTGTTTCCTCGCCTGGCTGGTCAGCGTCGTTGTGTTTCTCGTGCTGGGACTCGGCTCCAGCCGGGTGTCGTAGAAGGCTCCCATGCCTCGAGTCGTGATCATCGGCGGGGGATTCGGCGGTCTGTGGGCCGCGAAGGCGCTGGCCGGTGCCGATGTCGAGGTCGTCGTGCTCGACAGGAAGAACCATCACGTCTTTCAGCCGCTGTTGTATCAGGTGGCGGCTGCGGCACTCTCGCCCAGTGATATCGCCTCGCCTATCCGCTGGATTCTGCGGCGACAAGCCAACGTGCGCGTGTGGTTGAGCGACGTCCGTCGCATCGACACGGCACGGCGCGTCGTTGAACTGGCGTCCGACCCCGGCGAGGTGGCGTATGACCATCTGATTGTGGCGACCGGCGCGACGCACGCCTATTTCGGGCGCGACGACTGGCAGCCACACGCGCCTGGCCTCAAGACGCTGGAAGACGCCCTGGAGATTCGCGCGCGCGTGCTGACGGCCTTTGAACGCGCCGAGATCGAGCAGGACCGCGAGGAGCAACGCCGGTTGTTGACGTTCGTGGTGGTCGGAGGTGGCCCCACAGGTGTGGAACTCGCCGGCGCGTTGGCCGAAATTTCGCGGCACGCGCTGGTGAACGATTTTCGCTCCATCGATCCCGAGACCGCGCGCATCATTCTGATCGAGGGAGGTGCGGATGTGCTCCAGACGTATCCGGCACCGCTACCGGCGTTTGCCAGGCGCGCCCTCGAAGCGCGGGGCGTGGCCGTCTGGACCGGCAGCCTGGTAACCCACATCGAGGCGGGTGTGGTCCACGTGGGGCGCGATGCGATTCAGGCCGGGACCATCCTGTGGGCCGCAGGCGTCGCGGCGTCGCCGCTGGGGGCATCACTGGGCGTCCCGCTCGACCGCGCCGGGCGTGTGCGTGTGACCAGCGACCTGACGATTCCCGGCGATCCGCACGTCTCGGTTATTGGTGATCTGGCATCGTTCACCACCGCCGACGGAGCGGTGCTCCCCGGCGTGGCGCAGGTGGCGATGCAACAGGGGGCACACGCCGCGCGCAACATCCGGGCGGCGATCGCCGGACGGCCGCGTACGCCGTTTGTGTACCGCTTCTACGGCAACATGGCGACCATCGGACGGAACGCGGCGATCGGGGACTTCGGCTGGATGCGACTGAAGGGATACCCGGCCTGGCTCGCGTGGCTGTTCATCCATGTCTTCCAGTTGATCGGATTCCGGAATCGACTGTCAGTCGTGCTGCAGTGGGCCGCCTCCTACCTGACCTATCAGCGGTCGGTGCGTCTGATCACCGAGCACGAGCCTCCGCCTTCATGAGTCATCGTCTCGTGCACACACAGGCGCGGGTACGTGGCTGGTGGGGGCTGCCGGTGTTGGCCGTCGCCGTATTTGTGATGCCATGGCCGGGGCTGATGGTCGAGCAGTGGTATTCGCGCGGGCTCTTTCCCCGCATGCAGGCGCTGGTCACGTCTGTGAGCAACCTGACACCATTCGCGTGGATGGACGTGGGCCTGGTGCTGGTCGCGGTATTTCTCACCACAGTGGTCGTGCGTATGGTGCGTCCCCGTGACGGGCGCGGCCGGCTCGGTGGACTGTGGGATGGTGTGCGCCGCGTCGTGCGACTGGCTGCGGTCCTGGCGCTTGTGTTTCTGCTGCTGTGGGGACTGAACTACCGGCGGCTGCCGCTGGAGACCACGCTCGGCGGGTCCGTGACGTCACCGGAGGCCGTGCGGACATTGGCGCAGCAGGCGGCGCGGCAGGCCAACGTGCTGCGTGATACGGCCGCAGGGCGCGACGCCGGGTACACCACGATCGCGGAACGACTCGTGCCATCCTTCCAGGACGCTCTGTCGCGCCTGAGTCTCCCGCCGTTGGCCGTGCCGGGCCGACCGAAGGTGTCGCACGTGCTGACGCCATTCTTCACGGCGGCCGGAGTCACCGGCATGCTGAACCCGGTGGCGCTCGAGTCAATCGTGCATCCGGAGTTGCTGCCGTTCGAGCGTCCGATGGTGTTGGCGCATGAATGGGCGCATCTGGCGGGACTGGCCGATGAAGCGGATGCCAGCGCGCTGGCCTGGCTGGCCTGTGTCACGGGCGACGCGGGATTGGCCTACAGCGCCCATCTCTTTGTGGTGCTGGAAACCGCATCCGCCATGCCGCGTGCCGAGTGGGTCGCCATCAGAGAGACGCTCTCACCCGGAGTACGCGAGGATATCGCCGCGCTGGCAGCGCGACTGATGCGCCAGCGACCCGGGGTGCGTGCGCAAGCCTTCCGTGTCTACGACGGGTACCTGCGCAGCAATCGCGTGGAGGATGGGGTGCGCAGCTACAGCCGCGTGCTCCGGGTGCTGCTCACACCCGGTATGCAGCGAGCGGTCGCGGGGTCGTAGCGCGACCGTCAGGAGCGATCGAGGTCGTCGAGGTCGGCAGGGGTGATGGGGGAGGCTGACAGGCCCGTCCGCAGGTCTTCCGGCTCGGCATCCGGGCCCTCGGTGAGCGGCAGGTAGATCAAATACCAGTTGCGGTGGTTGCAGGCGTGACAGCGGTACGGCTGCTTCTCGCTGAGCGTACGTCGAAGACGCTCGGCGACTGACCTGAGGCGCGAGGGGTAAATCCGAGAGGAGCCGCAGGCAGGGCACTTGCGCATGAACCTGCCGACTGTACTACAGCGAGAGTGCTAAATGTCAGCCCAAGTCGCTTGAAGTCGTATCTGGCGGTCGGACGCCAGGCGCTCGACGGGGTCCCCCATGTACGTCTGGTCGTGGTACGCACGTGTCAGCACCAACTGCACATCGCTGATGTGACGTTCGGCAAAGGCCGCTTCGCAGTAGGCAAGGTACAGGTCCCACATGCGGATGAAGCGGTCGTCCATCCCCAGCCGTCGGACGTCGTCGAGGCGCTCGTGGAATCGGGCGCGCCAAGCCGCAAGCGTCAAGGCGTAGTGCCGGCCGAGATCCTCCATGTGGAAGGCCCGGAACGTGGTGACGCGTCCGAGCGACTGATGGATTTCGGCCAGGGAGCCGAGTTCGGAACCCGGGAAGATGTACGTCTGGATCCAGTCCGTCGTGCCGCGGTAGGCGCGGTGGAAGTCCTGATCGTTCATCGTGATCAACTGGAGGAGGGCGGCGCCGGTGGGACTGGTCAACCGGTCACAGGTGCGGAAGAAGGTGTCGTAATGCTCGAGGCCCACGGCTTCAAACATCTCGATACTGACGAGTTTGTCGTACTGGCCCGTGAGATCGCGATAGTCCTCACAGAGCAGAGTCACGCGATCGCCGGCGGAGCCCAGGCGCGCCAGTCGCTCCCGTGCGCCTTCGAACTGCTCGCGACTGATCGTGGTGGTGGTGATGCGGCAGCCGTAGTGCTCGGCGGCGTGTGCCGCGAATCCGCCCCAGCCGGTGCCAATCTCGAGCAGGTGATCCTGCGGAGTGAGTTGGAGCTTGCGGCAAATGCGATCAAACTTCTGGAACTGCGCCTCTTCCAGCGACACGTCAGGTGTGGCGTACCACGCCGCCGAATAGGCCATCGTCTCGTCGAGAAACAGTCCGAAGAATTCATTGCCAAGGTCGTAGTGCGCCGCGATGTTCCGGCGACTGCCTGCGCGGGTGTTCCGCCGCCGCCAGTGGGCCACGGCTTCCAGCCGACGACTGATCCACGACCAGGGGCCGTTGAGCGCACGGAAGACGGCCATGTTGCGCACGGCCAGTCGCATGAGCGCGACGAGATCGGGGGAGGACCAGTCGCCGTCGGTGAACGTTTCGCCGAGCGCGAGGTCGCCGCCCAGAAGAGCCCGTTGGAACAGCCGTTCGTCGTGCACCACGAGCATGGCCGCCGGTCCGGTGCCTGGCCGCCCAAAGTGATGCGTGCGATCGGGACACACGACGTCGAGTGACCCGTGGGTGATGCGCTCCGCCGCGGCAAAAAACGCGCGGCGCGCGGGTGTCTGCATCCATGTCATGGTTTGGTCTCCTGGTGGCGTGTGGTGCGGCGCTCGGCGGGTGTGAGGGGATGCGGCACGTAGCGCAGTCCCTTCCACCACAACCGCAGCGCCTCGAAGTGAATGGCGCCAATCACCGACGCGGTCATCCACGGATGGCGTCGCAGGACGCGATGCAGGTGGGGGCCGTCCCACGGTCGACGCTCGAGTGTCAGTGTGGCATCAAAGAACGGCAGATCGCCGACCTCGGTGCGGTCGATGGTCGTCATGTGGGCCACCAACGAGGGGCCGGGCGTCGTCACGGTGAAGTCGTAGTCGAGGTGCGCTTCATTAAAGGGTGAGACATGCATGGTTTTTGCCGTGCGATGACGCACGACGCCCCCCGGTGTGGTGACACCCGGCAGCATGTAGAGCGCCTGTTCTCCGAACGTGCTGTTGACCTCTGCGACCACGGCACCGAGCGTGTGCGCGCGATCAAAGCAGTAGTAGAAGGAGATCGGATTAAAGGCGTAGCCGAAGTAGCGCAAATGGGTCAGCAGATGCATGGGGCCGTCGGGCAGTGTGATCCCCTGCGCCGTCGCTCGTTGCGTCAGGCGCGTGCGCAGCGGCAATGCCGGATCCCCCACGTGGTCACGGTCGTCGAGGCTGGCCCAGTTGAATCGGTTGCGCGACAGCCACGGTGAAATGGCCGCCGCCTCATCCAGACGGTCGATGTCGAGCATCGCCATGAACAGCGGGTAGGTGAAGGCGTGGGGCGTCGGACGGAAGCGGCGATGCCGCAGTCGTCCGACGTACAACGCGTGCCCCGGGACGAAGGGCGTCACCACGTCACTCCGAGTGATTCGGCGACCCGGACCGCCGAGCGCAGGCCATCTTCATGAAACCCATAAAACCAGTAGGCGCCGCAGAAGTGCGCGCGGTGGCGACCACTGATCTCCGTCCAACGCGCCTGCGCGTCCACCGCCTCACGGGTAAAGAGCGGATGGGTGTAGGTCATACGCGCCAGGATGCGGTCAGGCGCGATGGGGCGCGGGGGATTCAACGTCACGCAGTATTGCGTGGGTGTCTGGAGGCGCTGGAGGCGATTGAGGTCGTAGGTCAGGCAGGCCTCGTCGCGCTCGCCAATCAACACATTCCAGGAGGCGCGCGCCGCCGCGCGCCTGGGCAGGAAGGCGTCGTCGGTGTGCAACCACGTCTCGTTGGTGCTCGTCGTGAACGCGCCCAGCACCGCACGCTCGGTCGGCGTGGCGTCGTCGAGCATTGGTAACACCTCATCGCCGTGGCAGGCAAACACGACGTCGTCGACGTCCACGGCCGCGCGGTCGGCGAACTCGAGCCTGACGCCGCCCGGTGTGCGAGCCACGCGCGTCGGCGCCGCACTGGTGTGCACCTGCAATCGGGGGACGTTCACCAGGCGGGGGATGTACGTCGCACTGCCGCCACGCACCACACGCCAGACGGGGTTGTCGGTCGTTGACAACATGCCGTGATTCTGAAAAAACCGGATCAGTGTGGTGGCGGGGAAGTGTCGCAGCGTCGGCAGCGCGGCGGACCACACCGCGGACGCCATGGGAAACAAGAACCTGTGAAGAAATTCACCGGTGAATTTGTGACTGTCGAGAAAATCACCGAGCAGGACACGATCCGCACCCGGCTGGGCCAGCAGGCGCGGAGCCTCCCGGTTAAATCGCAGAATCTCGCTCAACAACCGATAGTGACCTGGGCGGACGAGATTTGAACGTTGCGCGAACAGTCCGTTGAGGTCGCGGCTACTGTACTCGAAATCGGGGGCCCGACTCGTCACCCCGAACGACATGTCCGAGTCGAGGCGCTCGACGCCGAGCTCATCAAACAACCGGATCAGCCGGGGATAGGTGCGATCGTTGTGAACAAGAAATCCCGTGTCGAGTCGGAGTGTCCCCCCAGGGGCGGCCGGGTCGGGGACGTCATGGGTGTGGGTGTGGCCACCGAGGCGCGACGCCTTTTCAAACAGCTGGACGTCGTGGCGCCGAGCCAGCAGCCACGCCGCCGACAAGCCGGCAATGCCGGCACCAATGACCGCCACGCGACTCATGATGCGGACTCGTCCGATGTCGCCGAAGGGAACTCACGCAGGTTGCGCGTGATCCCGACCCACGACAACGCGCGGAGGATGTAGTACGTGACATCCACCTCCCACCAGCGCACCCCCTGTCGCACGCTCGACATGAAGTGATGGTGGTTGTTGTGCCATCCTTCTCCGAGCGTGATCAGCGCGAGCCAGAAGTTGTTGCGACTTTCGTCAGGTGTCGCAAAGCGACGCGTGCCCCAGACGTGCGCCAGGGAGTTGATCAGGAAGGTGCCGTGATAGAGCAGGACGCTGGAGAGGAGGAAGCCCCAGACGAACGCTGCGGGCCCACCGATTACCCAGATGGCGGCGCCGTACGCCACAAACGGCACCATGTGGTAGCGATCGAGCCACCGCAGTTCCGGATAAGCCCCAAAATCCGGTACGCGTCGGGCATCGTAGGTGTCATAGTCGGGCGACAGGATCCACCCGACGTGTGACCACCAGAAGCCTTCCTGCACGGGCGAGTGCACGTCCACCTTGCGGTCGGAGTGCAGATGATGGTGGCGGTGGTGGGCGGCCCACCACAGGACGCCTTTTTGCCCGGATGTCTGGGCGAGGACGGCCAGGGCGAATTGCCAGCCGCGCGTGAGTGAGTAGGAACGATGACTGAAGTACCGATGGTAACCGGCCGTGACTCCGAACATGCGTACGACGTACGACCCCACACACCAGGCGACCAGCCCGGGACTGACGGGCCAGAGGAACACCAGCAGGGCGGACAGATGCAGCAGCAGGAAGGGCAGTGGACGGAGTCGGTCAGCCAGCGCTGGTTGGAGCGTGACCGGTTGCCCGACTGGCTGATTCGATGGGGTGTGCGCCGCACGATCGCTGGTCGACTGCGTGCGGAGCGGTCCGCGTCCCCCGCCGAGGCCGAGACCCGCGTTCGCGCGTTCGCTGACGCCCGGCGTCGAGGGCCACTGGCCGAGGCCACGCGCGCGGCCAACACCCAGCATTACGAGGTGCCCACCGCGTTCTTCCAACGTGTCCTCGGACGTCACTTGAAGTATTCCTCCGGATACTGGGAGCCCGGCGTCACCGCGCTCGACGACGCCGAAGCCCGGATGTTGGCCATCACCGCTCAACGGGCGCAGTTGGCCAACGGCCAGCGTATCCTCGAACTCGGCTGTGGCTGGGGTTCGCTCTCCCTCTGGATGGCGCGTCATTTCCCGGACAGCGAGATCGTGGCCGTCTCCAATTCCCGCTCCCAGAAAGGCTGGATTGACGAGGTGGCGCAACGCGAGGGGCTGACGAACCTCACGATCATCACCGCTGACATGAACACGTTCGACGCGCCCGGCACGTTTGACCGCGTCGTGTCGGTCGAGATGTTCGAACACATGCGGAATTGGCAGGAGTTGTTCTCGCGGATCGCCCGATGGTTGCGGCCGGACGGGTTCCTGTTCTTTCACATCTTCACGCATCACCAGTACGCCTATGCCTACGAGGTGCGTGACAGTTCGGATTGGATGGCAGCGCACTTCTTCACGGGTGGCATTATGCCCTCAGACGACCTGCCGACCCGGTTCCAGGACCATCTGGTGGTGGCCGACCACTGGCGGGAGTCGGGCACACATTACCAAAAGACGGCGGAGGCCTGGTTGGCCAACATGGACCGGCACAAGGCCGAGTTGTGGCCCCTGTTCGAGGCGACCTATGGGGCCGGTGAGGCCACGCGCTGGTGGGTGCGCTGGCGGGTCTTCTTCATGGCGTGTGCGGAACTCTGGGGCTGGCGCGGTGGCGAGGAATGGCTCGTCACGCACTACCGGATGACGCCACGCGCCACTACGTGATCGGCAGGTCGAGCGCCGACGCAAGCGCACGCAGCCACGTGAGGATCTGATCGCGTGACGCCGGGCCGAGCAGCAGCAACTGCTTCTGGACAGGGCGCAGCGCGCGCAGGGTACCATCCGTGTGTTCGTAGTACCCGGGGCGACGCAGCAGCACCGGGTCGGATGTCGGCGTGGGTGTCGCCATCAACATCCGAATCGCGCGGGTGATCGATCCGTCAAAGTCGCCATCCGGATAGCCCAGGTCGGCGTACGCGGCATCAAACAGCGGTTTGAGATTGACGTACAGCTGCGCGGCCTCCTGAGGATTGACCGAGGTCAGCGCCGCGGTTGCGGCGTCCCACCGCGCATAGCTGCGTGGGTCGATCGGACCGGACTCGCTGCCGACAATGGCGAGCCGTGCGCCTGGGCGCAGTGTGGCGAGGGGCACCGACGGTGTGCGCCCGTCACCGATCTGTTCGACCGTCAGCACCGTGCGACGCACCAGTCCGTCAGTGGCCAGCAGACGCGCGAGTGCCGGATTCCGTGACAACGTGCCGACGAGCTCCCGAAACAAGGTGTCACTGCCGTCAAGGCCCGGCAGCTCGATTGGATCCCGCTGCGGTCGATTGGCGCTGCGCGCCGCGTCCGATGCCGTTGTTGGTGCGGGCACGGGTTCATCGGGCTGGGCACGGGTCATCCACCACAAGGCGAGTGCGGCACCGGCCACAAGCGCGACGGCACCTGCGGCGATCCATCGCGTAGCCGACGATGACGGGGGGGGAGGCGGCGGCGGAGGCGTCGAGCCTGCACCCGACCCTGAACGAAGGGGCAAGTCGTTGTAGGGCATGACCTGCCTATTCTACGTCGGGCCCTACGTGTCTGGGTCGTCGGGCTCGATCCCCTCAAATTGGCGCGAGTCGAGTTCCTCTGACGGCGTCTCGGTGCCCGAACTGAGGCGAACCAGAATAGGCGCCGACACCCATTTGGCCCACCCACAGGACGCGCAGCGCACGGGAAAACGCCGCGTGAGGCGGGTGCGCCACCGCTCGATCTTGGAATGGCGGTGCGACCGCTGCAGGTAGGGGCCATGACACTGCGGGCAAACGGTCAGTGTGGCGACAGCCGCCTGCACGGTGGGGGACAGGACCGGTGCGGCGGCAGGCGCGGGGGCGGCCGCCGCGCCCTGCTCCGGGTCGGCGGAGATGCGCACGCCACCCCGCCAGTGACGCGCAATCACGCCGAGCATGCGTGCCCCTCCATCAAGATTGCCGCTGTGAACGTTCGGTGGCAACTGGGGCCAATGCCCCGTCTTCGCCATCCACGCAACCAGGTCGTATCCGGTGGGGGTGTGCGGGCAGTGCCGCTGCCCGGTGTGTCGCAGGTGTTCACCACGGTGGAGGCAGTCCGGGCACCAGCCCAGGTCGTAGTCCAGCGAAATCTCGCGCACCACCTGCGCTTCAAGCAGGCGCTGGGCGCTGGCCACCGTGGTCACGCGCAGCCAGTCGGTCGGCGCCGGCCGGCTGTCATCAAGCCAGAGATTGACCGTGTGGAGAAGCTTGTCCTGGTGTGCCAGGACGAGAGACACAACGGCCTCCTCGTCGCGCTGCTGCAGCATCTCCATGTCGAGTTCCCGACCAAGGCGCAGGGGCGGCAAATCGGGAAACGCAGTATCGAGACTCCAGAGATCACGGATTCGTCCGCGCCATTCACACGTCTGGCAGCGGAACCAGCGCGTGCCCGTCCACCACGCCCGTGCAGACTCCACCCACGTGTGGGCTCGCGAGGGCCGCAGGTGGGAGAACCCGCAGCGTGGACAGACGCGGACGCTCACTCGGGACTCACTCTGGATTCACTCAACAATGGCCCGTGCCCAGTCCCATCCCACCAGGCCGCGGCTGTTGACCGCTCGGACGGCGATATGGGTGCCGGCCGGCAGCGCAGGCAGCGTGGCGGACGGCCCGGTGACCGTCACCTGGGTGCGCAGCGGATCCGCGGCGGGACCATACGCGACCGTGTACGACGGGATACCGCTCTCCGGACTCGGGGCCCATGTGACCATGACGCCCGCCGCCGTGCGCGCGGTCACCAGGTTGGTGAGTCGCGACGGACTCGACGCGAGATACATGATGGTGGCCGCCGTCACCTTCGCCGTCTCCGTCACCTGGTGCTGATTGATCGTGTCGAGGTAATCGGTCGGCTGGTGGTAGTGCGGATTCGCCAGAATGGGGTACGACCCGATACCGCCCACAATGTCGCCCCACGCCTCGTAGAAGGCCGCCGCGTCGGTGCCGCGGTAGTACTTCGTGTCGTACAACACGAGGTCGGTGAAGAGGAACGCCGCGGCGTGCTGGATGTCGCGAATCCCGCTGTTGGAATACCGGATCGTGTTGTTGAGTTGGGGACCTTCACCGGCCCACCCGATCATGTCGTTGTTCAGGGCGCCGACAATACGGACCTTGTCGGCGGCGGCCTGACGCACAAACTCGCGGCTGCCGAGCAGCCCGGCTTCTTCGCCGGTGAGTGAGGCAAAGATGATGGTCGCCGGCATCGGCGTCTTTGCCAGCAGGCGCGCCGCCTCAAGCAACGCCGTTGTGCCGGACGTGTCATCGTCAGCCCCGGGACCAATCGCCACTGAATCGAAGTGACTCGAGATGATGTACACGAGATCCGGATCGACGGTGCCACGGAGAGTGGCGAGTACGTTGGCGGTCCGACCACCCAGTGCGTTGCTCTGCGTGAACCACTGTTGCTGCGGCTCGTAACCGTAGGCCCGATACGCCTCGGTCAGGTAGTCGATCGCCTTCGCGTTGCCGGGTTGTGAGATGTGCTTGGAGTCAAACGCGAACAGGGCCTTCGCGTGGTTGAACACCTCATGCACCGAGGCCGGCGCCAGCGTCTGGCGGACCAGTGCCGCGACAGGGGCGAACATCCCGGTGGTGCGGGTACGCAGCTCGGTTTCGTGCGCCAACTGCGTGGTGAGGCGGCCCAGCAACTCCGCCGTGGTGATCGTGCGGGTGAGATCGGTGAGATAGAACCCCCGCTCTGGCGACACCGTATCGCCGTCGTAGTCGGCAACGGTCAGAACGTAGCGACCATCGGTCGAGGCCTGCCACGAATACTCGGGCACCACCGTGCGGATGGTGTTGTTGTGCAGCACGCGACGACGGGTGCCGCGGGGGATGTCGTACACCTGGCTGCGTCGGTGCCGCGCTTCGCCCATCATCCCGAGCAGCGTGGTGTCGGTGAGAAACCGGGGGAGCACATCATGCTGAATGTCGCGCGTGACGCGGGTGTGGACCGTGCCACGTGACACGTAGATCTCCCAGTCACTGAACGGCATCCACTGATACGCCACGGCGGTGCCGTCGGGCGAGAGGGTGGGGGCTTCCAGACGCTCGCGCCCTGTGCGGATGACGGTGGGCGCATCGGTGAGCGTCGGAGACGTATGGAGGGTGTAGGCCTCGGCCGTGCGTGTGACCCACGCGATCGTCCGGCCGTTGGCTGACATCGTGGCGGCCGTGCCGGCCATGGTGCGCGTGGTCCCGGTGGCCAGCGTGAGCACGGAGAACGTCGCGGTGGCACCGCCGCCACCGCCGCGAGCCCCGCCACGCCCGGCGCCACCGGCCCGGCCGGACTGCGCGGGCGGCGCATCGGGGGCCACCGGGCGTCGGAACGTCGGCGCGCCGCCGGCCGTGTACAGCAAGGCGGCCCCCGACGAGTCAACCGCGGTCAGCGTCTTGAATCCGGGTTCCGTGGTCAGCCGCTCAGGCGCCCCGGTGGCGCGAGTGCGGTAAATGTCGGAACGCGTCAGGTCGGCCTCATCGCCCCCCACGAATAACAACGACTGCCCATCCGCCGCGAACTGCGGTGAGGCCTTCAGGAGTGTGCCGGTGTCGACCTGCCGTTCTGCGCCGGTCGCGAGGTCACGCACCATGAGCACGCCGTCCCGGGCCAGCGCCCACGCGGCGCCCAACGGCACGGCCTGAGCGTCTGTCCATGCGGGGCCCTCGGGCCGCCGAATCCAGGCGATCTGGGTGCTCGTCGCGTTGAACACCACGCCGGAGCCGGCGACGTCCGCCACCACGGTGCCACCGGCCTCCGCACGTACGATGCGGGTCAGGGGGGCGGCGGTCGGGCCCACTTCGTAGCTGACGAACCGGCCATCGGGCGACAGACGTGGCGCGCGACCGTCCGTCGCGATTTCCACAGAGGGGTACCACTCGCCGGTCAGCAACGCGATGGGCTCGAGGTACTCGGCGGCGGCCGGAGACTGCAGGACACCAATCAGACGCGGCAACGCCTCGTGGTAGCGTCCGGAGTTCCAGTGATCGAGGGCGGCGCGGTAGTCCGCCGCCGGCCCGGAGGGTGCGATCTGCGCGGAGGGGCGAGGCGCGGCGACCAGCAGGGCAGCGAGCACCAGGAGCAGTGGAAAGCGTGAACGTCGACCCATGGCCGACATGATAGGACATACTGGGTGTGCGAGGAATGAGCATGACACCAAAAGTCTTGAGTGCAATCAACGGGCAGGTCGCCGCAGAGTTCTCGGCGTCGTTTGCCTATCTGGGAATGGCGGCCTGGTGTGAACACCATCAGTTCACCGGCGCCGGCCACTGGTTCCGTCTGCAGAGTCGCGAGGAACATGCCCACGCGATGCGGCTGTTCGATTTTCTGATCGCGCGGCATCACCCTGTTGCGCTGGGGGATATCGCCAAACCGAACGCGACCTTCGGATCGCTGCTTGAGGTCTTTGAGACCGCACAGGCGCAGGAGAAGACGGTCACCCAGCAAATCGACGCGTTGTACGAGATGGCCTTCACCGAGAAGGTGTTTGCCGCAATGGCGGAGCTGCAGTGGTTCATCACTGAGCAGGTTGAGGAAGAAAAAAACGTCCGTGAGATCGTGACCAAACTCCGGATGATCAAGGACGACCCGTCGTCGATTTTGGACCTGGATCGGGAGTTGGGCGCGCGCGCCGCTGAGCCCGCCGCCGGCGCGTAGGCGCGGTTAGCCGATCGCCGTGCGGGCGGCGTCGAGACTGGGGTAGGTTTCGAAGATGCCCTCAAGGCCGGCGAGTGTCAGCAGTGCCGTGATGCGTTCGGTCGGGCAAATCAGCACAAGGCGCCCGCCCTGGCGGGCGACGGAAATGTGGGCGGCGATCAACTCCCCGAGCCGGGTGCTGTCGATGTAGGGGACCTGTGACAAGTCGAGGGCGACGGTGGACGCGCCGTTGGTGATCGCATTGGCGGCGGCCACCTTGAGCAGGCCCGGCGTGTCGTTGATCGTCAGCCGGCCCACAAGCGCCAGCACTGCAATTGCCCCGTCAAGCCGCTGCGTGATCTCCATCGTCTACCTGCACGATTCTACCTGTAATACGGGACGCCACGGGCTGTTAAGATACTGCGCATGTCCATTGCTTCTCTCAGCGCTGTTCGCCGTGTGCCCACGGCCGTGAATGAACCCGTCAAGTCGTATGCCCCCGGATCGCCCGAACGGGCGGCACTCAAGTCCCGGCTGACCTCCATGGCTGCGGAACGGATTGATATCCCGATTATCATTGGGGGGCAGGAGATCCGGACCGGCAAGATGGGGCAGACGGTCATGCCGTTTGACCATGGCCATGTGCTGGCCGACTACCATCTGGCCTCTCCTGAACATGTACAGCAGGCGATTGACGCGGCACTGGAGGCTCGGCGCGAGTGGGCGAGCTGGCCGTGGGAGGACCGCGCGGCGGTCATCCTGAAGGCCGCCGATCTGCTGGCCACCACGTTCAACGCCACGCTCAACGCCGCCACGATGCTGGGCCAGGCCAAGACCGCGTATCAGTCGGAGATCGATGCCGCGTGTGAGCTGATCGATTTCTGGCGCTTCAACGCCCAGTACGCGCAGGAGATTTATCAGGAGCAGCCGGCCAACGGACCGGGCGTGTGGAACCAGCTTGAATACCGTGCACTGGAAGGGTTCATCTACGCCGTGTCCCCGTTCAACTTCACGGCCATCGGTGGCAACCTGTCGAGTGCCCCGGCACTGATGGGGAACACCGCGGTGTGGAAGCCGGCCAGCACGGCCGTGCTGAGCGGGTACTACACGATGAAGATTTTTGAAGCGGCGGGCCTGCCCCCGGGTGTCATCAACTTTGTGCCTGGGAATGCCGCGGCGGTCAGCGAGGTGGTGCTCAACTCGCCGGATCTGGCGGGCATCCACTTCACCGGCAGCACCGAGGTGTTCCAGAGCATGTGGAAGACGGTCGGTGGCAACATCGGTCGCTACAAGACGTACCCGCGCCTCGTGGGTGAAACCGGCGGCAAGGACTTCATCATCGCCCACCCCTCGGCCGATCCCGAGGCACTGGCGGTGGCGATTGTGCGCGGCGGCTTTGAGTATCAGGGGCAGAAGTGTTCCGCGGCCAGCCGCGTCTACATTCCGCAGTCACTGTGGGGCGAGGTGCGGGACCGCACGGTCGCGATGATGCGCGACATCAAGATGGGCGACCCGCGCGACTTCCGCAACTTCATGAGCGCCGTGATCGACAAAAAGGCGTTTGACCGGATCAGCGGCTACCTCACCGACGCCAAACAGAGCGCCTCGATTATCCAGGGTGGCGGGTGCGACAGCTCAAAGGGCTACTTCATCGAGCCGACACTGGTCCAGACCGAGGATCCGTCGTACCGCATGATGTGTGAGGAAATCTTCGGACCGGTGGTGACGGCCTACGCGTATCCGGATGCGAAATGGGCAGAGACGCTGCAGATTCTCGACAGCACGTCGCCCTACGCCCTGACCGGCGCCGTGTTCGCGCGTGATCGCGCGGCCGTGCGGGAGGCGACCAGCGTCCTCCGCAATGCCGCCGGCAACTTCTACATCAATGACAAACCCACCGGCGCGGTGGTCGGGCAGCAGCCCTTTGGTGGGGCACGCGCGTCGGGCACCAACGACAAGGCCGGGTCCAAGTCCAACCTCACGCGGTGGGTGAGCACGCGCACGATCAAGGAGACGTTCGTGCCGGCGACCGACTACAAATATCCGTTCATGGCCGGCGAATAACCGGCGACCGTTCAGCCAGACTCCAGCGCGCGATGAGCGCGCTGGAGTCGGCGAGATGGCGCAACACCAGGTCCGCTGCGCCCGGATCCCCCGTCCTCCACACCAGACACCCCGCCGCTTCGATCGAGCGATACCACGTCCGCAGGCCGTGGCCCGTGTACGCCGCCCAGTTTGCAAAGACATGCGCCGCCAGAAACCGCCCGAAGGTCGGCCCCGCCACCGGTGGGTGTCGCGTGGATAGTGCGGTGTCGGCCTGCGCCTGCCACGCGCGGGGAATCGCGACCTGGAGATCGGCACGGTGCGACGTCAGCAGGGCCTCTGATGGCACCCACGGTGGCAGGCGCTCCACGGCGGCGAGATCAAAGGCGCGGTGCACGGCGTCCCGCAACGGCAGGCTCGAGGGTTGCCAGGTGCGGAGTGACTCGACAGCCAGCGCGAGCCGCGGCAGCGCCGTGTCGGGCATCGCCGTCACCAGGGCGACCGCGGCCGCTTCAATGGCCCACCACTGTTTCCAGTCCAGCACGCACCGCGGATGCAGCAGTGGTGGCAGGTCGGGGTTCGCCTGCAGGCCCACGTATTCGCCGCTGACAGGAAAGCCGGGCGCACCAGTGCGAATGGTGACCGCCCCAGTGTCTGCCTCGAGCTGCGCTCGCGCTGTCGGACAGTAGTGCGACAGTGTGACGGAGGTGCCGCGCGGATCGCTCAGCGACTGCCGGGGGAACTGCCGGCATTCGAGCGGTACTGCCGCTTCACCCAGCGACCGCTGAATGCGACAGCCTCCCGCCTGATGCTGGTCGCGAAAGACACACGTCCCGTGGTCACGCGCGAGAAGGATCACGCCCTCCGGGTGGTGCTCGACCCCGGCGACCGCCAGAACATCGTGAAGGCGAGCCGCGTGATCGGCGTCCACCACAATCGGCCAATTCGAGGCGCAGCACCGTCCTGAATGTCGGCAGGCGTACCCGGCGTGAAACGAGAGCACCCGTACGGCAGGTCGCTCCACCATAGACGTCACTGGTTGTTGAGGAATGGACGCAGTTGAGTCTGGAGGAGCTCAAGCCGCCAGGCACCGTTCTCGGGATTGTGGTACCCGCGGGCGCGCTCCTGCGGCGTCAGATCACGTCGATGTTTGGCGGGCTCAAAACTCGTGCCCTCATGCCATTCATTAAACGTGTTGACGTAGGTCAGGAAAAACCCTGACTGCGCATTCAACAGTCCGGGGTCGGCCTGCAACGCCACTGTCGTCTCGAGCGAGTGGATGACGCGGTCGCGCGACGCCTCTTCGGCCATGAGGCGGGACGCATCGGCATTCCAGTCCACCACGCCAACCGGCGGTTCAAAGGGGAGCGGGATGTCGCACTCGCCACGAGGCACCACCGGCAGGTAGCCGCTGAAGCCACAGTTGAGGGCAAACGAATACAGCAGGTCGTTGGCACTGAAGTCGAGAGCGACACCGGGCCAGGTGGTTGGACGCACGTAGCTGTCGTAGATGGCGATGCCGTCGAAGCCACCGGCGCGGGTGCGCTCGATGTCGAGTGAGTCGGCCAGCAACGTCAGGCCTGGGAAGGTGGTGTGCAGGGTCTCGCGCACCGTGTCGGTCTGCTGGCGCCAGATGGCATCCTCGGTGTAGTCCGGCACCATCAGCACGCGCCCCATACAGTCGATGACAGTACGCGGCAGAATCGTGCGAAACGACTTGAACACCGGGGCGGAGGTCCCATCGGCACGTTCCAGCAACAAAAAATTGTCCCACCGCCGCCGGTCGCCATATTCGCGCAGCAGGTACAGGATATCGTCGGCATAGAAACGCGCCCGGTCGTCGCGGTAGGGTTCAAGATGAAAGGCCACATGGATGTCGTGCGCGCGCATGACGTCCATGATCAGTGGGACCCACCCTTCCATGTAGGAGTCGCGTCCCCACCAGCTCAGGGCGATGGTGCCCACGCCAGCATCGGCGATCCAGCGGGCATGTTGTTCGATGACCGACGCCTGTCCCGAGTCGTAGGCCCCCAGCGCCGGCACCATGGTGGCCGCAATACTCGAGGGGGGCTGATGGCCGGCCTCGTTCCAGTGGCGCATGGGATCGGTGGAGTACCACGGGTAGTACTCAAAGGCGAAGTGTCGTCGGAGTTGGGGGAAGCGTGTGCGCAGGCGGATGGCGGCGGCCGACAGCCGGGCCGGCGGCTCCCCGTGCGGGTCCCGCGGTTCGACGGGCACTCGCCGGTCAAAGTCGTGGCGAAAGCGCGGGCCACCGGGAGCCGTGCTGAGGCTCTGCTGCACCGCAGACATCACGGCGTCAGTGGCCACTTTGCCGGAGCGCAGCGCTGCACCGATGGATGACTCGCCATGCCACTGTGAGGCTGCCAGCGGAAACCCCGCACCTCGCCGCGCCGCCGCGTCGAGCGCTGACGTTGCCACAGACTGACCAAGTCCCTGCGCCCAGGTCGGGACGGCATGGACCAACGCCGCCCCGGAGGCCGACAGCAGGCCCGCTTTGATCAGTTCGCGACGTGACAGAGAACGCACGCAGAGATTCTATGGTGCCGGAGGAGGGAATTCGAGCGCGCTGCCTGCCGTGCGACGCGCGGCAGGTACGCGCCTGATCCGTCCGCCGGCACAGAGCGAGCAGAAGGTGAGCGTTGGTGCCGGAGGAGGGAATCGAACCCACACTCGCCGTTAAGCGAACAAGATTTTGAGTCTCGCGCGTCTGCCAGTTTCGCCACTCCGGCGGGAGGAAGAGCAGTATAACATTCACCGACGGAGGCGCAGATGGTGGGATTGATACTGCGGTGGATCGCCAACGCGATCGCGATTTACATGGTGGCGTCGTTGCTGACCGGCATGCGGGTGGATTCTGCCCAGGATGCCATCATCGCCGGCGCTGTACTGGGCATCATCAACTCGGTGGTGCGCCCCGTGCTGGTCATCCTGACCCTGCCGGTCACCCTGCTGACCCTGGGGCTGTTCTACTTCGTCATTTCTGCCTTTTGCCTGTGGCTGACCTCCTGGTTCCTTGACGGGTTCGAGGTCACCGGCTACCTCACGACCTTTGTGGCAGCACTCCTGGTGGGATTCATCAGTGCTGTCATCACCAGCGTGCTGCACGGAGCGACGCGCAAGGAAGGACGATGACCATGCGCACGCGATTTGTCGGGTTGATGATCTGCCTCGTGGCGGTGGCGGCGAGCCCGGCCTGGCCGGTTGCTGAGGCGCAACGCGGTGGACGCACGGCGATCGCCGAGTCGGACCTGCGCACATGGTTGACCTATCTGGCCGCTGATGAACTCGAGGGCCGGCAGATATTCACGGAAGGGTATGGCCTGGCCGCGCAGTATGTCGCCGAACGCCTGCGTGAACTCGGGGTGAAACCCGCCGGCGACAACGGCACGTATTTCCAGTCGGTGAAACAGCACGATTATCGGATCACCAACAATTCAACGCTGACGGTGGAGGTGCCTGGTCGGCCCCCCGTGGTGTTTAAACACGGCGAGGGCATCACGGTGCCGGGGAACGCCGGGGGACGCCAGACGCTCACCTTTGACGGGGTCGAGTTTGTGGGCTACGGGCTTACGGTCGCTGATCCGGTCCACGACGACTACGCCGGGCGCGATGTCACCGGCAAACTCGTCGTCTGGATGGGCAACGGCCCGTCGAACGTTACCAACGTGCAGCGCCTGTTGGGCGCGCGCAGCCGGTATGCCCTCGAAGTCAAGGGCGCCCGCGCGGCACTGGGCTTGGCTCCGGCTGCCGCACCGCTCACGCCGGCGGAACTGGCATTGGCTCAAGCCCAGGACGCCCTGCAGCAGGCCAACCTGGCGGTGGCGCAGGCGCAGGCGGCGCTGCAGCAGGCACGCACCGGACGCGGCGGTCGAGCCGGGGGGCGGGGACGTGGTGCCGCGCCGACGCAGGACTACGATCTGCGCTCCGTGCAGCGTCTGGATGGCCTGGTGCCGCCGCAAATTACCGCGGATGAGCGTGTGTTCGAGGCGATGTTCGCGGGAGCCCCGCAGCCGTTTGCGACCCTCAAGGCGCTGGCCGATGCCGGTGACCAGGTGCCAACCTTCGCCGTGCCAGGCGTGAAGGTCACCCTCGACATCAACAACAGCTACGAGGTGATCGCGACACGCCTCACCAAGAACGTGGTCGGCATGGTCGAAGGTCGTGACGCCGCCCTCAAAGATACGTACGTGATGTTTGGTTCGCACCTCGATCACACGGGCTACCGTACAGCGCCCGTGGTGGTCGGTGGGCGCGGCGGCAGTCCGCTGGGGCCCGATGGTAAACCCGACCTGATTTTTAACGGCGCCGATGACGATGGCTCGGGGTCGGTGGGGCTGATGGGGATCGCGAAAGCGTTTGCGACCGGACCGAAACCTCGACGGTCGGTCATGTTTGTCTGGCATTCGGGGGAGGAGTCCGGCCTGCAGGGGTCGCGCTACATGGCGGACTTTCCGGTGGTGCCGGTGGAGCGGGTCCAGGCGCAGTTCAACATCGACATGATTGGCCGCAACCGCGATAACAACCCGTCGGAAGCGAGCACGGTGTATGTGATCGGGGCCGATCGCATCTCGACCGACTTGCACAATCTGATTGTGGATGCGAACCTGGCCACCGCCGAGCCGATGGCCCTCAACTACGAGTACAACGACCCGCTCGATCCGAACAGCTTTTATACGCGCAGCGATCACTACAGCTACGCCCTCAAGGGCATTCCGGTCGCGTTTTTCTTTACCGGCACGCACCCGGACTACCACCAGGTGACCGATTCAGTGGACAAGATCATCTTCCCGAAACTGCAGCGTGTGGCGCAGATGGTCTACGAAGCCGGGTTCGTCGCGGCTGACAGCCAGGCGCCGCTCGTGCGCGACAACCAGGGGCCGCGCACGGGCAAGGGCCATGTGGGCAAGATCGTAAAATAGGAGCCTGAGGGCCGTAAGTGATTGAAATATAAGATTTTGTCGTCTTTGAAGTTGCTGATTACGCTTCTGTCGGCTATAATGACATCTTGCTGTTTCATTAAACCGGGGGGCACGTGGCATTCGAGATCGGCGACAAGGTCATCTACCCAAATCACGGGCTCGGCATCGTAGAGCGGATCGAGACCAAAACCATCATGGGCACAACGTGTGGCTTCTATCAGCTGCGCATGGCCAATGAAACCACTGTATTCGTTCCAGTCGACAACGTTGACGGCGTTGGGCTGCGGCGAGCCATCACAGACGAAGAAGTCCAGCGGCTGTTCGACCTGCTCGGCGACGGGAAGATCGAGAGCCATCAGAACTGGAAAGGCCGTTTCAAGGACAACTCCGACCGCATGCGGACGGGGTCGATCTACGACGTGGTCGAAGTACTCAAGAGTTTGAGCCATCTGGCCAAATCCAAGAGTCTGTCGTTCCGCGAAAAGCGGATGCTGGATCGCGCCAAGTTCCTGGTCGTCTCGGAGATTTCCGAGGTGATGGGGGAGAAGGCACCGCTCATCGACGTGCGCGTGGATGAGTCGCTGGAGCAGTGCTTCAGCACACAAGCCAAGAACGAAGCACGGGCGAAGGCGGTCAAGGCGACGCGTGCCACCAAGGCACCGGCGGCGGCAGCCCCGGCGGCTCGGGCCGCTCGCACGGCGCGCGCATCGTAGCGCGCGCACTGAGTGATTTCGACGAGTATTGCGGCAGTGCGCACCCTGACCACCCTGGTCGGGGTCGCACTGTACGTCGTGCTGATTGCGCCACCAGCGCTGCTCTGGACCGTGATCAGCCGGAATCCACGTCTGCTATACATGGCCGGTGGTACCGGTGTCCGACTCGGACTGACGTTGTCCGGGATTCGGGTGCACATCAACGGCGCTGAGCACATCCAGACCACCGGGGCCGCCGTGTATGCAGCCAATCACGCGAGCAACATCGAACCCCCGGCGCTGTTCCACGCGCTGCGGACGCTGTATCCAGATGTCGCGGTGCTCTATAAGGCCGAGCTTCGGCGGCTGCCGCTGATGGTCTGGGTGTTCGACGCCGCCGGTTTTGTGCCGATCGAGCGCGCGAATCCTGGCCAAAGTCTGCCGGCCGTTGACCGAGCCACTGACGCGCTGAAGGCTGGCAAGTCGTTCATGATATTTCCCGAAGGCACCCGTAGTCGGACGGGGGCGCTGCTGCCGTTCAAGAAGGGCGGCTTCATCATGGCGATTGGTGCGCAAGTGCCGGTGGTGCCAGTGACCATTACCGGCGCCAGCGCAGCGATGCGCAAAGGCAGCCCCTTGTTGTGGCCGGCGACGGTGTCGGTAACGTTTGCCCCGCCGGTGCCCACCGCCGGGTTGTCATTTGCCCAGCGCGACGAGGTCATCAAGGCCGTGCGCCGTGCGATCGAAGCGCGACTACCGACCCAGTCCTGAGGTCGTGAACCGCAGCGTGTACCCACCGAAGGCCACGCCGTCAGCCGTCTCTACGCCGGACTCGATCACCACTTCCACCTCACGACCGGGCGCCAACGGCCCCTCAAACCTGATTTCAACCGCCATCGGCGCGGGACGATACGTGACGGTAAAGGTGGGTGTCGGCATCTCCGGCGCCTCGCGGTAGCGCACCTGGATCTGATCGTCGAAGCTTCCGGCACGCATGGGGCGCGAAAACTGCAGGCGCACCACGACGTCCGGGGTGACCTGAATCTCGCCAGGCGTCGGCGCTGAGAACACCACATCTGGCGCCGGGCGCGCCACGACCGCCGGCGCCGGGACCTCCTCTGGATCGGGCTCAGCCTCGGTGGGGCGCATGCCGGTGGCAATGAGCACCGGCAGGTCGTCACGCACCTCGACGCGCCCGGTCACTTCGAGCCAGCGGCCGGTATGCGCGCGATTGGTGGTGCTGAGATCAAATCCATCGCCGCGGGGGCGCCGACCGAGGATCCAGATGGCGGCATCGGCCGACTGCAACACAAAATCCCACTCGCTCTGGCGCGGCCAGGCCGGCATGTCGCCAAACAGATTGCGTCCGCGGAAGCGGCCTCGCACCGTGACCGTCTGGCCTGCGAACGCCGCGGGTGTCAGGCTGATGGCGCGCAGCGATACGTCGCCGCGATCCGGACCGTCGGTCCACGTACTGCCAGTGAGCACAAACAATCGCTCACGGGCCGGCCACCGATCGCCCATGACGCTGGTGATAATGGCGGGGAGGTTCAGCGGGCCAAGGCGGGAATCATCCGAGACGAACCGGCCGATGTCGAACAGGCGACCGCGGAACTCCTGGGCCCGGTCCGGCGGCTGTCCACTCCGGGGCGCGATCACGAACGTGCGTGGGGCCTCCACAGCGACGCCGACCTGCGCCCCATTGGCGACCGGGACGGGTTCGGCCATCAGGCTGACGGACTTGTCGTGAAAAAATGCGGGGTATCGCAAGACGGCATCGACGGTGGTGGCAAACCGACTCAATACCTGTCCGTGCGTCGTCGTCGCCACGAGCACGAGACCGGCGGTCAGCACGAGACCCGCGCGCATGAGTTGCATAAGTTCGATGTTACACGCAAGTGGCAGGCACGCATTCGGGCTAGAATTTCAGGCTTGTGACTGCACGGAACAAGGTTCGCGGCGGGGGAGAACAAGTCTCCGAATTGACGGCCAGTCGGTTGTCGGTCTATTTGCGCTGCTTGAATACGCTGGATCTGGCGGGCGTCAAGACGGTCTCCTCGCGTACGCTCGCGGAGCAGTTTCACCTCAACGCGGCGCAGATCCGCAAGGACCTGGCCTACTTCGGCGAGTTTGGTGTGCGTGGTGTCGGCTACTACGTGCGCGAGTTGAAGCGGCATCTGCGCGTGATCCTCGGCATTGATCGCACCGTGCGTGTGGCGATTCTCGGGGCCGGCAACCTCGGGCTTGCGCTGGCGGACTACCCGGGGTTTCGACAGGAAGGATTCGAGATCGTTGCGCTGTTTGACGCGGACCGCAGCAAGATGGGGCGCAAGTCCCGGGGCGGCGTGCGCATCATCGACATGACCGAGTTCCGGAAGGTCGTCAAACGCGAACATCTCGATATCGTGGTGCTGGCCGTGCCGGCGTCGGCGGCGCAGGAGGTGACCAACACGGCGGTGGCGGCCGGCATTCGCGCCATTCTGAATTTCTCGCCGGGCACACTCAAGGTGCCGCCGGGCGTCAAGCTCAAGAATGTGGATTTGACGGTGTCGCTTGAGAGTCTCTCGTTTTTTCTCGCACGAGGGGAGTCGGGTGATGGCGACGAAGAATAAGCGCGCGGCGCTCTCGCACGTGGATCAGCAGGGCCGCATCGCGATGGTGGATGTTAGCGACAAACCCGGGACCTCGCGCCAGGCCGTCGCAGTGGCCGAGATTCACATGCGTCCGGCCGCAGTACGTGCCATTCGCACTGGAGCGGTGGCCAAGGGCGACCCCCTGCAGGCGGCGCGACTGGCCGGGATCATGGCGGCGAAACGCACCGCTGACTTGATTCCCCTCTGTCATCCGCTGGCCTTGACCTACGTGGAGGTGGCGCTGGTACCGCGACGCTGGGGCTACGAGATCACAGCCACGGCACGGACAACGGGGCAGACCGGGGTCGAGATGGAGGCACTGACGGCCGCCTCGGTGGCGGCCCTGACGGTGTACGACATGCTCAAGGCGGTCGACCAGACCATGACCATCACCGGGGTATGCCTGGTCGAGAAACAGGGCGGACGGAGCGGCGTCTATCGTAGACTGCTGCCCAATGGCCGCTGATCTCGTCCCCCACCTGCCGTCCACGATCGCTGCGCTGCCCCTGTTTGTCAGCAGTCGGTACCCCGACTCTGAGCTCCTGACCCGTTGCCGTGCTGATGGGCTGGACTGGACGCGCGGGCGCGATCTGGTGCCTCTGGTGCGTGACATCAGTCTCGGATTGACGTCGCTCGGCATGGCACCCGGTGATCGTGTGGCCATGGTATGCGAGAGCCGGCCCGAGTGGGTGCTCACCGACTTCGCCATTCTGTCTGCTGGCGCCGCGTCGGCGTCGGTCTATCCCACATTGGCCCCCGAGCAGGTGGCGTATATCGTGCGCGACTGTGGGGCGTCGATCGTCGTGGTGTCGACGGCCCAGCAGCTCGACAAGGTGCTGAGTGTGGCATCGTCGATCCAGGCCCTGACAACGCTCATCGTCGTGGACCCGCCTGAACGCCTCCCGTCGCATGATGGACTCGCGGTGCTGTCACTGGCGGATGTCATCACCCGCGGGCGTCAGGCCACGACCGCGGACACGGCAGCCGCGTTTGAGACGCGCGCCCGCGCGGTGGAGCCCGACGAGCTCGCTACGTTGATCTACACGTCCGGCACGACAGGGGAACCGAAGGGCGTCATGCTGACGCATCGGAACCTGGCGTCAAACCTCCGGGATATCTGCGCGATTTTTCCTGTCAGCGAGGCGGATACCGCGTTGTCGTTTCTGCCGCTGTCGCATTCGTTCGAACGCATGGTGGCCTGGGTGTATCTGGCCAATGGCCTCTCCATGGCGTTTGCCGAGTCCAACGAGACGATCGGTCGTGACCTGTTGCTGGTGCGGCCGACTGTCATGACCGGCGTGCCGCGTGTGTTTGAGAAACTGCAGTCCCGAATTCTTGAGAAGGGCGGTTTGCTCACCGGACTCAAGGGGCGCCTCTTTCAGTGGGCCATGCGTGTGGCCCGCGCGCGCGGACAGTATGTGCCGGAGCACCGACCGATGCCGCTCGGACTGCGCGTGCAGGCGGCGCTCGCGGATCGGCTTGTGTTGAGCAAGGTGCGTGACGGCTTGGGCGGACGATTCCGGTTTGTGGTGTCAGGCAGCGCGGCGCTCAACGTGGAAGTGGCGCGGTTTTTCTTCGGGATCGGGTTGCCGATCATCGAAGGGTTCGGGTTGACGGAAACCTCGCCGGTGCTCACTGTGACCCCGCTCTCGGCCGTGCGGCTGGGCGCGGTCGGTGTGCCGATCCCGAATGTCGAGATTCGGATCGCGGACGATGGGGAGATCCTGGCGAAGGGGCCCAACATCATGGAGGGGTACTACAATCGTCCGGCGGACACGGCCGAGGTGCTGCGCGACGGGTGGTTCCACACCGGCGATATCGGGGCGCTGGATCCGGACGGGTATCTGCGCATCACGGATCGCAAGAAGGAACTCATCGTGACGTCCGGGGGCAAGAAGATCGCGCCGCAGGCGATTGAAGCGCTCTGCAAGGCGCACCCGCTCATCGGAGAAGCCGTGGTGGTGGGGGAGGGGCGTCACTTCCCGGCGGTATTGCTGGTGCCTGACTTTGCCGCCTTGGCGGCGCGGTTGGAGACCTCCGTGCCGGCGACTCCCGATGCCGCGCGCGACTGGCTGGCGCAGCCCGAGGTGCAGGGACTGTATGCCGGGATCATCGAGGGGATCAATCAGGGGCTGGCGCAGTACGAACGCCTCAAGCAGTTCCGCCTGTTGCCGAGGGAGTTTACGCTGGCGTCGGGTGAACTGACGCCCACCTTCAAGGTCAAACGCCGCGTCATCGACGCGATGTATGCCGCGGAGATCGCGTCTATCTACCAGTAAACCCTTCAGGGACGGAGAAGATCCGCGCGTCGCTGAAGGGCCACCACCGCAACTGCACTTTGCCGAGAATGTATTTTTTCGGCACCATGCCCCAGTGTCGGCTGTCGGAGCTGTTGTTCCGGTGATCCCCCATGACGAAGTAATACCCCTCCGGCACGAGTTCAGGTCCCAGATTGTCTGAGGACTGGTATTCCGCCGGAATGAAATCGTCCTCGATCAGGACCTCGTTGACGTAGACCCGGCCATCCACCATGCGCACCGTGTCGAGCGGTTCAGCGATCACCCGCTTGACGAACGACTTGCCGGGGTCTTTTGGGTAATAGAGCATCACGATGTCGCCGGGCTGGGGCGAATCAAACTGGTACGCGAGCTTGTTGACGATCAGGCGATCCTGATCCTCGAGCGTCGGGGCCATGCTCTGGCCCTCGACGCGCGCCACCTGAAAGCCGAATGTCACAATCAACGTGGCATAGACCGCGGCCGAGGCGAGGGTCTTCACCCAGGCGACGACCTCTTCGCCGACACGATGCAACACGGCGGAGCGGCGGTCGAGGCGCAAACGCGCCGCGCCGGAGGCTGTGGGTGGCAGCGGGGTTGCTTGCGAGGGTGGGGGCACGGGGATGCCGAGTGCGGCCCACGCCTCATCACTCTCGGGCTCGACCATCCGAGGCCATGGCTGCTCGGCGGGTGGGCGTTCGGGGTGTTCCACGGCAAAAGGCTCCTTCTCGTCGAAGTGGTTCTCGGTCTGGGGCATTCAAGGTGTTAGACGGCCCCTTCCGGGATTTTGTCACACCATTTGATATCATTGCGCCATGATTGGGCCGTTTATCAAGGGCTTTGCCAACACCTTCAAGCACATGTTCCGGAAACCGATCACGGTGAACTATCCGGATCAGAAGGTGCCCGTGTTTCCGCGGTACCGCGGCAAGCAGGTGCTGATGCGCGATGAAGACGGCCTCGAAAAGTGTGTGGCGTGCGGGCTGTGTGCCGTGGCGTGTCCGGCTGATGCCATTTATCTCGAAGCGGCCGAAAATCGCGGCGGCGTCCAGGCGGGACCACGGTACGCCGAGATTTATCAGATTCACAAAACGCGCTGCATCTTCTGCGGCTACTGCGAAGAGGCCTGTCCGGTCTCGGCCATCTTCATGGGCAAGGACTACGAGCTGGCGGTCTACAGCAACCAGGATTTCATCTGGGACAAGACTGAACTGCTCGTGGCGGCCCCGTCCACGCCCGCTGCGCCACAGGCGCGGTGACTGTGCCCCGCGATGTGCTTGACGCGCTTCGCGAGCGCGTGCTCGTCTGCGACGGCGCGATGGGCACCGTCTTGTACGGACGTGGGGTCTTTCTCAACCGCTGCTTCGACGAACTGAATCTCACGCAACCCGGCCTGGTGTCTGAGGTGCATCAGGAGTACGTGCGTGCGGGTGTCGACATCATCGAAACCAACACGTTCGGGGCCAACCGCGTGAAGCTGGGCACCTTCGGTCTCTCGGCCGAGGTGCACGCCATCAATGTCGCCGGAGCAACGCTGGCGCGCCGCGTGGCGGGGGATCGTGTGTTTGTCGCAGGGGCCATCGGCCCGCTCGGCGTCCGCATTGAACCGTGGGGACGTACCGGCGTGGCTGAGGCGGAAGCCATCTTCTGCGAGCAGGCCACCGCTCTGGTCGAGGGCGGCGTGGATCTGTTCATGTTGGAGACGTTCCGTGACGTCCACGAGCTGGTGGCCGCCATTGCCGGTGTGCGTCGCGTGTCGCAGCTGCCGATCGTCGCGCAGATGACGACCGAAGATGACGGCAACAGTCTGGACGGCACTCCCCCCGAGACCTTTGCCCCGATGCTCGAGCAGGCCGGCGCCGACGTCATCGGCGTGAACTGCAGCGTGGGCCCCGCGGCCATGCTCGAGACCGTCGAGCGCATGGCGGGCTTGACGGCGTGTGAGTTGTCGGCACAGCCCAACGCCGGGCGGCCGCGCGATGTGGACGGTCGGAATCTGTACCTCGGGTCGCCGGAATTTCTCGCCAGTTACGCGCGTCGATTTCTCGCGGCCGGAGTCCGACTGGTGGGCGGCTGCTGCGGGACGACACCCGACCACATTCGACAAATCGCCCAAGTCGTGCGGGCCACCACGCCCTTCGCGGCGCCAGCCCGCCACGCCCCCGTGGCCACTCCGGTTGTCGAACTACCCGGCGTGCCGCGCGATCAGAAGTCAGGCTTCGGACGACTGCTCGCGTCCGGAGGGTTCGCCTGGGTGGGCGAAGCGGGCGCGCCGCGTGGGCTTGATCTGGCGAGCGCCACGCACCACGCCGTCGCGCTCAAGGCCGCAGGGGCGGTTGCCGTCAGCGTGCCGGACTATCCCCGCAACGGCGCGCGTGTCAGCGCCCTGGCCCTGGCGCTGCACATCGAACAGACGGCCGGGCTGGAAGCCCTCCTGCACGTGCCGTGTCGCAATCGCAGTTTGATGGCGCTGCAGTCGGACCTGCTGGGCGCGCATGCCATGGGCGTGCGCAACGTCGTGCTGACGACCGGAGATCCAGTCCCACAGTCAGCCTATGCCGACACCACCACCGGATTCGACGTGGACGCCATCGGGCTGCTGAACATGGTCACGCGGCTCAATCATGGTGTGGACATCGGCGGCCAGTCACTTGGACAGGCCACAGCGTTCCATGTGGGTGCGGCGGTGAATCCGTTCGCCGACGACCTCGACTCGGAGTGGCGGCGACTCGAGTTCAAGGTGGAGGCCGGCGCGGAGTTTTTGCTGACCCCCCCGGTGTTTGATTTGGCCGCCCTCGATCGGGTCTGGCCACGCCTGGAGGCCACAGGCCTGCCCATCATCACCGCGGTGGTCGCTGTGGAAAGCGCACGACAGGTGGAGTTTCATGCCGGCGAGGTCACTGGGGTGCGCCTGCCCGACGGACTGGTGGACACCCTGCGGTCGTCGACAGACGAAGCTGCGACCGGGCATCAGTGGGCGCTGAGAATGGGGGCGGCCCTGCGGGCGCGTGGGCAGGGCGTGCGCATCAGCTCCCTGCATGGCACCGTGGGGGCCGCGCATCGACTGCTGAGCGCATTGACGGATACCGGGAGGTCCGTCCAATCGGAATGAATGAACACCTGACCTTGCTGGGGCGGTTCATCCGCAGTCCGAGAACGATCGGTGCCGTGGCCCCCAGTTCCAGGACACTGGCGCGCGCCATGGTGGCGTCGCTCGACCTGTCTCAACCGGTCTGTGTGGTGGAACTCGGACCCGGCACGGGCGTGTTCACGCGGGAGATTGCCGCGCGGCTGGGGCCTGAGGCGAGGGCGCTCGCCATTGATGTGGATCCGGGTTTTGTCGACGCGCTACGGCGCACCTGTTCGCGCGTGGAGGCGGTGTGCGGCTCGGCGGCTGATCTGCCCGCGCTGGTGGCTGCGGCCGGATGTGGGCGCGTGGACCACATTATTTCGGGTTTGCCATTTGCCACCTTGCCTGGACCGGTCACTTCGAGCATCCTTGAGGGCATCAGCCAGGTGTTGCCGGTTGGGGGCACCATGACGACGTTTCAATACGTGCATGGATTTCATACCCCCCTGGCGGCCGCCTTCAGGGCGTCGTTGTCGGCTCACCTCGGAGGGCCGCCGTCGCGCCGGCTGGTGATGCGGAATCTTCCGCCCGCCTATGTGTTGGAATGGCGCCGGTCATGAGTCTGATCAAACCCCCCAGTGAACTGTCGGTCACCGAAGTCGAGAATGCGTTCGTCGAACGCGTTTATGGCAAGTTGTCCTGGGTGTACGACCTGGCGTTTGGGCCCATCCTGCAGGAAGGCCGCCGTCGTGCCTTGACACTGATGGCTCCAGGTCCTGGTACCAAAGTGCTTGAAGTAGGCGTGGGCACCGGCATCGGCTTGTCGTTGTATCCACAGGGATGCCACGTTACCGGCATCGACTTCTCGCCGCAGATGCTTGAGCGGGCCGGCGATCGGGTCGCCCGTGAGGGCCTGACCGCGCAACTGTTTCAGATGGATGCGGCGGACCTGCGGTTTCCCGATGCGTCCTTTGATGTGGTCTACGCGCCCTACGTGATTTCGGTGGTGCCCGATCCGGTGACCGTGCTCCGGGAAATGCGGCGCGTCTGCCGTCCCGGGGGGCGCCTGGTGATTCTCAACCACTTCCGCAGCACAGGGCCCGTCTGGTCGCGCGTGGAGCGGTGGCTGTCGCCCTTGACGGTGCATGTCGGGTTTAAGGCGGATCTGGATCGCGAGGCGTTGTTTGCAGAAGTGGGTATGACGCCGGACCATGTGGAAGTCGTCAATCGCCCCCGCATCTGGTCCCTCGTCATCGTCCGCGCGTAACCGCGAGTTCCGCCTCCTCCACAATCCGTCTGGCCGCGTGTGCGGCCCCGGTGGCGTCGACCCGCATCGGCGGTGGCGGTTGCTGCAGCAACGCGCCAAGCGCGTCCTTCCATCGTCCAGCAAAGAGGGCCTCCTGCGACAGAAAGCGGCTCCTCAGCATGCGCGGCATCTCCTGCACCATCAGGTCGTACTCGCGAAAGTGACCCCGGGAGGTGTAGAGCAACGCGGTGCCGGCGGCCGCACATTCACTCAGGACGCCATAGCCGGGTTTGGTGACGACAACGTCACTGGCTGCGACGAGGTCTTCGTACCGGAAATCAGCGCTCAAGCGTGATTCGTCGAGATAGACCACGTGTGACGGGACGGGAGTGGCCGAGGACAGCCGATCGGTGAGCACGACGGTCCACTCGTCGAGGCAATCCAAACCGGCGACATCGAGACGTTGCAGGCCGTATCCACCAAACGAGAGTAGCGCGACGTGGCGGTCGTGGGGAATGCCGAGTGTCTCGCGCGTGACAACGCGTGGTTGTTTGGAGAGGCGCGCCACCAGCGGCAGATCCTCGACTCGAGGAAACTGATCAAACACGGGCGCGAAGGGCAGACGCAGGGCGAGCGTCGCCTTGGCGTAGGCTGCGCGAATCTGCTCGAGCAGACCTGGTGCGTCCCGCAGGGGCGGATGCCACTCGTAGATCCAGTCCCAGGTGAAGTTGGCGATGGCGATGGAGGGCACGTCCAGCCGTGCGGCCACGTCGAAGGCGAGCGGCGGAATGTCACCGACAATGACGCGCGGGGCATGGGGCGTCAACCGTCGGCATTCCTCGTCCACTCGTGCATCCCACGTGGCGTGGAAGGCGAGTGCCGCCTCGGCTGTGGCGTCATCATCGTGAGTGACACTGTCGCGCTGAATGATGCCCGTGTCGCAGGGGCCCGCGAGCAGCGTATAGGGCACGGTCAGCGAGCGAGCCAACAGCGACGGACTGACCGCGGTGCGGAGCACGATCGGCCAGTCCGGCCTGAGCGCCGCCAGCGCGTGGATGACTTCGGTTTCGCGTGAGGCATGGCCAAAGCCATGGCCGGAGATGTAGAACACGACGGATGGCACACGGAATTGTACCCGCCTCCGCCAAGGCTACGGCGCGGGGGTAGAATGTGGGCATGGCGCTGAACGAGCGGGACTTCTTCACCGAAAAGCAGGAACGCAAGCCGATGTCGTTGTCGTGCCCGCAGTGTCGGCACCGCGATGACTACCAGATCACGTGGCTGCGCCGGACCAAAAAGGACCGCATCCCCAACGGCGCCGACAGTCGTGATCGGGCGATCTTCGAGAAGGTGCGGGACCACCTCTACCGCGTGGACGACATGGTGAACTGCAGCAAGTGCCGTCGCCGCTTCGAGATTCCCTCACACCAGTCGATGGTGTTTCTCTAAACCGCTCCCTGCTGGTCGTTCAGTTCGAGCCTTTCACCATGGAGAACATGGAGTTCCATGGAGGCGCACGCTTGTATGTCCTTCAAACAGCGTTGCACGCTGGGACACCAAGCCGGTCCTGGGATCGGGTTGGGTGCCGCCAGAGGCGGCAGGTGCGGATGGAGGACGGTCGTGAACGAACACGCCTCATGAATGCGACCGGCGTTTTCGTTCACGACCGTCCTCCATCCGCACGGCCAAGGCTTCGCCTTGGCCCCGAACCCTCGCCGGTCAGCGCACATGTGTTCCTCCATGGCCCTCCATGCGCTCCATGGTGACCAACAGCGCGCAGGTATGAGGGACTAGCGGGGATCAGTAGAGACCAGGGAGGATCCGCCAGCGGACCTTCCGGGCATAGGCCTCGTACTCGGCCCCCAGTGCGCGACGGAAGCTCCGCTCCTCGATCGGAATCACCAAGAGCAGATACGCCGTGCTGATGGCCGCAAAAACCAGGCGCGTTCCCGTCATCACGGGAAGGGTCCACACGAGGAGAATCCATCCCAGATACACCGGGTGGCGCACGAATCGGTAGGGGCCGTCGGTGTTGAGGTCGTCAGCGGGCTGATAGGCCAGACCCAGGCCCTGTCGCAGTCCGACGAAGGCTGGTAGATCAACCTTGGAGAGCGACAGACCGATCAGGACCACGCCGGTCAGACAAATCGCCTCACCCACAAAAAACCAGAGGCCTGTCAGCGTCCACGCGACGCCGGGCACCGGTTGCCACAGGGCGAGCGTGGCGGCAAACAGCACGGCGGCGCCTGCGACATACCCTGCGCGATGCAGGTGCGCGGGAACGAGTTGTCGTAATGACTGCTTGGGCCCGCGTCGGGCGAGCACGACGTGGTGCAGGACAAACACCGAAAACAGCAACACGTTCTGCAGTACGACCGTCCACGCCCCAACATGCCACGGCCCTGCAGACGCGCCGAACTGCGCATACGAATAGACGAAGTATCCAAGACTGGCGACAAACGCAAGACTGGCAAGGAGGGCGAAGGAGCGGCTGGCGATGCGCACGTGCCCGCACATTATATGCAGTGTCGGTGCGTGATAGATTTTGAAGACCTGTTCATGGAGCATTCGCCCCGACGTGTACTGTTGTTGACCGCGATGGTCTGCCTGGCTCTGGCGTCGGTCCCGAGTGCCACGCCGTGGGGACAAAGTGCGGAGCCGCCCGTGACTGCCGACACACTTGTCGCGCATGTGCGGCAAACGCTCGGGCGTGGCGCTGTGGCGCGGGCCCGCACACTCGCCACGACGACTGAAGCCCCCGCGGATGTACGGAACGTTGCTGCGGCACTGGTGGACCTGTTTGAGGGGAAGACCACCGAGGCGCGATCACGACTCAAGCCGTTGGCTGAGGCCGGCGCTTCGGCGGACGCGCTGTTGGAACTGGGATTGCTCGATCTGCGCATGGGGCGACGCACGGAGGGTCGACGCTGGCTCGACCAATTGTTGCAGCAGCGCTCGGACATGACCCCGCAGAATACCTTCCGGATGGCTCGCGCCGCGCACGCGCTGGGCGACATCCGGCAAGCGCACACATTGTTTCAGCGGGTTGGTTCCTTGCCGCTCCAGTTGGCAGAGATGGAGACCGCCTGGGGTGACATGTTGTTTGAGCGGTATCAGTTCACCGACGCCGCGCGGAGTTATCGGGCCGCGGTGGAAGCTGACCCGGCGTGGGTGCGAGCACATATCGGGCTGTCACGCGTACTCGCGCCAGAGGACCCTGCCACTGCAGCCGCCGCATTGGCGCAGGCGGCGACCCTCGCTCCTGAGCACCCCGACGTGTGGCTGCTGACCGCCGAACGAGCCCTGCGCACCGAGGACCGTGCGGCGGCCACCGCCGCGCTCGACAAGGTGGCTGCCGCACGGCCGGGCACTTACGACGAAACCGCATTACGTGCCGCAGTGTTGTACGCCTCCAGGGAGATCGCACAGGCGGAGGCGCTCGTCGCGAATGCCGTGGCCACGAATCCGTTGTTTGTCGATGGGTATCTGAGTCTGGGAGGCGAGGCCGCGTGGGCGTACCGCTTCGCGGACGCTGCGAACTATGCACGGCAGGCCGTCAGCCTGGATTCGGAACATCCCAAAGCCCATGCGGATCTGGGGCTGTATCTGATGCGCACCGGCGACGAAGCCACCGCACGTACGGAACTGGAGCGCGCCTTCCGCCTTGACCCATTCAACACGGTCACGTTTAACTTGCTGACGCTGCTCGACAAAATTGAGTCGTTCGTCGAGGTGGAGTCGGGACCGTTCATTTTCAAGTTTGCGAAGGACGAGGCCGCAGTCCTTGCACCATACGCCCTGCCGCTGGCCGACGAGGCGTACCAGGTGTTTTCGGAGCGGTACGGATTTACGCCGCAGGGGCCCATCCTCATTGAGATGTTCACCCAGCCCGACGACTTCGCCGTGCGGACCATGGGCCTGCCTGGGTTGCAGGGCGCCCTAGGCGCGTGTTTCGGCCGTGTGATTGCGATGCGGTCGCCCATCACCATGCGTGAGAAAGGCGTCGCGCCTTTCAGTTGGCAGGGCACGTTGTGGCACGAGATCGCCCACGTGTTCTCGCTGCAGGCGTCTGACTACAAGGTGCCGCGCTGGCTCACCGAAGGGATCTCGGTCTACGAGGAACATCGGTACAACAAGGCATGGGGCCGTGAACTCACACTGGAGTTTGCACGGCGACTCGCCGCGAAGAGCACGTTCGGCGTCGCCGGATTGCCCAACGCGTTCCAGCGTCCACACGACCTCTCGCTGGCGTATTTCGAAGCCTCCGCGTTGACCGAACACCTTGTGCTCACCCACGGCGATGCGGGCCTGCGCGCCCTGCTGGCGGCGTACGCCGACGGTGCCAAGGATGAGGCGGCGTTTGCGAAGGCCTTTGGCCAGTCGGTCGAGGCCATTGAGCAGTCGTTCGCGGCGTTTGTGCAGACGCAATATGGTGACCTGGCTCGTGCCATGGCCCCACCGGCCTCGCTCAAGGACGGTGACACCCCGTCGTCGATCGAGGCGCTGACCGCGCTGGTGGAGAAGGAACCGGACAGCGTGCTGGTGCGTACAGCGCTGGGCCGCGCGTTGATGGAGGGCGGCCGGCCGGTCGAGGCGCGTGTGCACCTTGAGCGGGCGGCCGCACTTGCGCCGATGGCCAGAGGGGATGCCAGTCCGCACGCGTTGCTCTCGACGATCGCAGTGCAGGAGGGCGATCTGCCCAGGGCGATGCAGCATCTGCAACAGCTGCTGACGTGGCACCACGACAACGTGGACGCGGCCCGTCGTCTGGTGGCGATGGCGCGCACCACCAAGGACGCGACCGCTGAACGAATCGCGTTGCGCGTTATCGTCGACGTGGATCCGTTTGAGGCAGAACCACATGCCACGCTGGCCCGCATGGCTGTGGCCGAGAAGGATTTTGAGACCGCCCTTGTCGAGTTGCAGACTGCGCTCGCGCTCGGCCCGCCCAACGCCGCCGAGGCACATGCGGATCTCGCGGAAGCGTACCTCGGCCTTGGACGCAAAGAGGACGCGCGACGTGCAGCGCTCAAGGCCCTGGAGTACGCGCCGACGTTTGCCCGAGCCCAGGACCTGCTGCTGGCCGCGATTGGAGGGGGCGCGTGAGTGCGAGCCGACTGACGTGTGTGCTGGTGGGCGCGTGGATGGTGTGCGGCGCGGCCGTCAACGCGGCCGCGCAGACCACGCGTCACGTGCTGCTGGTGCAGGGCGTGTCCGGGGAGCCCCAGTTCGCCGAGCAACACCGCGGATGGCTCGACGAGGTGGTGGCGGCGTTGCGCGACGGGTTCAAGATTGACGCACACCACCTCACCGTTCTGGCCGAGCGTCCCGGCGAAGGGGAGCGTCGAGCCACGGCCGAAGAGGTGCGCGCGACGTTTGCGCGCATCGCCAAAGAGGCCACACACAGCGACGTGGTCTTCGTGATGTTGATCGGTCATGGCACTGGTGACGGCGATCACGCGAAGTTCAACCTGATCGGACCCGACCTCACGGTGGCCGAGTGGAACGATGTGCTCAACCCGATTGCCGGGCGCGTGGTGTTTGTGAATACGGCGAGTGGGAGTTTTCCCTTCGTGGCCGGGCTGACTGGCGACCGGCGCATCATCATCACCGCTACCGCGCAACCGGCGCAACGGTACGCCACGGTGTTTGCCGGGTCGTTCGCGCGAGCGCTGGGTGCTCCGGAGGCCGATCTCGACAAAAATGGCCGCATCTCCATCTGGGAGGCGTTTACATTCGCGTCCCGTCTGCAGAAGGAGTACTTCGACCAGAAGGGCAACCTGCCCACCGAGCGGGCGCTGATCGAGGACAACGGAGACGGGAAAGGCCGCGACGCAGCCACGGCAACCGGCGACGATGGGATGCTGGCGACAATGACGTATCTCGATGCGGTAGTCGAGGCGAGACCGACCGATCCGGCGTTACAGATGTTGTTGCAGCGTCAGGAAATCATGACCCAACAGGCGGATGACCTCCGCCGCAAGAAGGCCTCAATGGCGTCAGCCGAGTACGAGGCCGCCTGGGAGAAGTTGATGGTCGAACTCGCGACCCTCGGAGCGGAGATCCGAAAAAAGGGTGGCGGCGACTAATCCGCGCGGTCGAAGTGCGACCAGCTCGCACGATCGCGACGGCGCAGTAGGCGGGCGGCGGCTGCCGAGAGGCCCATCATCAGGGCTGGGGCTTCAAGGGGACCACCGGTGAGGACGAGCAGCAGCACCCAGCAGCCGACGAGGAAGTACGACGGCACCTCGAGAACGTCCAGCACGACGTTCCAGAGAATTCTCGTCGTGGGGAACAGCGCCAGATGGGCGCCGATGACGGCCGCAGTCAGTGCCGGCAACACGCCGCCCGGGTGGCCTGAGAGCGTGGAGCCGAGCACGCCGGCGACGAGCAGGAGGCCAGCCTGGCGGTCATGGCCCAGTTGGTCTTCCACTGTCTCCCCGAGCACGACAAGGGGCAGCAGGTGGGCGACGATGAGACCGGCCGCCGCGATCGACGGCGCCTGCCAGAGCAGCAGAAGTCCTGCCGCACTGGCGGCAGCCAGGGAGACCAGGGGACGAGTGCGCGACGGAATGACGTCGCGTAAGGGAAAGCGCAGCATCGTATGACGTGTCGAGGATGTGGGGCCACTATCGCGGCCAAAGCTATTGTCTGTTACAAGTGCGGGATTCCGACACAGGACGGCCCAGAAGTGTCTCGGAGACCGACGGGTAGGCCGTGGATGCGTCAGCTGTTACTGATGTGTGCCTGGATCGCCGGCGTTGTGGCACTGAGTGTCTGGCTTGTTCCGCAGACGGCCGAGGGCACCTGGATGCGATGGGCGGCCCTTGCGGGTATTCCGCTTGCACTCACCCTGGGGTTCTGGCTGACCCGCGGCTCGCGTTCAAGTAGACTGCGTTCACGATGATGCTCGACCCACTCAAGCTTGACGTGCAGGACGCGGTTGGTACGCGTGCGGTGCTGGTGGACCAGACGCCGTTTGCGATCGGTCGCCGGGAGACCAATCAGCTGCGCCTGACCGGCAGTGAGGTTTCGCGCGAACATGCCGTGATTGATGTACGGGACGGCCGGTACGTCATTACGGATCTGGAGTCGCGCTACGGGACGTTCGTCAATGAGGCGCAGATCACCACACACGTGCTCCAGGCCGGCGACCGGATTCGGCTGGGGCGAGGTGGCGGTGCGGATATCGCCTGCATCATCGGGTCGGACACCATCTCGTTCGCCCGCTCCAGTGCCGATGCGCGGGGGGACTTGCGCCAGATCACCGCTCTGCTCGACGGCTTCCGGTCGCTGGGGTCCGGTCGAGTGTTGCAGGATGTGCTCGCGCTGGTGCTGGATGCCACGATCGAGTTGTCCGGTGCGGAGCGCGCGTTTGTCATGCTGGCGGGCGCCGACGGTCTGGAGTTCAAACTGGCGCGGGGTCGTGGGAAAGTCACGTTGACTGACGGGACGTTTGCGGTCAGTCGGAAGATCCCCGACCAGGTGTTTGCAGACGGCCGGATACGCGTCGTGACCGATTTGCTGGATGACGCCCTCGCTGGAGATCATCAGGGGACCGTGGCCCTGGGGATTCGCCACATTGTGTGTGTGCCGCTGAATCTCGTGCAGTACGTGGATGCGGCTGATGCGCAGAGCGAGGACCGCCGCATCGGCGTCCTGTACCTCGACAGTCGAGAAAAGGGCACGCTCCTCTCCGATCAGACGCAGCGCGCGCTCGAGACACTGGCCGCCGAGGCGTCTGTCGCCATCGAGAGCGCCCAGCTGTACCGCGCGAAAATTGAGAAGTCGAAGATGGAGCAGGAGATGCGCATCGCGGCCGAGATTCAGCAGGCGCTGCTGCCCAAGCCGCTGGCCACATTGAAATTTGTGGAAGCGGCGGCAGCCTCGATCCCCTGCCGATCGATTGGGGGAGATTTTTTTGACTACGTGGATTTTGATGGGGCGGCCTTCGGTTTCATCCTGGGCGACGTGGCAGGCAAGGGCCCACCGGCTGCGCTGATGTCAGCCCTGGTGCAGGGCATGTTTGCCGCGCAGGCGCGGGGGTTCGAGGGGCCCGGGCCGTTTGTGACCGTCGCCAACAAGGTGCTGTGCCTGCGTGGCATTGAGTCGCGGTTCGTCACACTGATGGTGGGCGTCGTGACCACCGAGGGGCAGCTGACCTACACCAACGCCGGCCACAACCCGCCGTTCATCGTTGGCACCGGCGGGGTGCGTCGGCTCGAGGAGGGAGGGCCTGTGGTCGGCTTGCTGGAGTTCGCGCCGTTCTCGCAGGCCACAGTGACCCTCACCAGAGGAGACATCATGGTGGTGTTCAGCGACGGGGTCTCCGAGGCGGAAAACAGCGGAGGCGAGGAATTTGGCGACGATCGGATTGAGGCGGCCGTGTTGGCCACCGAGGGACTGAGCGCGGAGGCCATTGTGGCGCGTGTGTTCGACGAGGTGCGGGTGTTTACCGCGGGCACCGCGCAGGGCGATGACATCACCGCGATGGTGATTCGCTATCTGGGGCCACAGACGTAGGACGCATGCATCCACTGATTCACGACTGGAACACCACCGACCCCACGCCCGCGCGTCCTGCCGTGTTACTCGATGACGAGACGCTGCGTGACGGACTGCAGTCGCCCTCGGTGCGCACGCCGTCGATCGACGACAAGCTGCGGATTCTGCACCTGATTGACCAACTCGGGATCGATACAGCGGACATTGGGCTGCCCGGTGCAGGGCCCCATGTGGTGGCCGACGTGGAGCGCCTCGCGCGCGCCATCATTGAAGACCGGTTGGCGGTGCGGGCCAACTGCGCGGCGCGCACGGTCATTGCCGACATCGAACCCATCGCGCGAATCTCGCAGAAGGTCGGGATGGCGATCGAGTGTTGCGCGTTTATCGGGTCGAGCCCGATTCGCCAGTACGCCGAAGACTGGACGCTGGATCGCCTGGTGGCGCTGACGGAAGAGGCCGTCGGTTTTGCGGTGAAGGAGGGGTTGCCGGTCATGTATGTGACCGAAGATACGACCCGTGCCGACCCCGAGTCCCTCCGGCGCCTGTATACCGCCGCGATTCGTGCCGGGGCGTCTCGCATCTGTATCGCGGATACGGTCGGTCATGCCACGCCGGCCGGGGCCGCCGCGGTCACCCGGTTTGTGGGATCGATTGTTGAGGCGTGCGGGGGCGGCATTGGCATCGACTGGCATGGACACCGTGATCGTGACCTGGCGATTGCCAACTCGCTGGCCGCGTGGGAGGCGGGGGCGACGCGCCTCCACGGCGCGGCGCTCGGAATCGGGGAGCGAGTGGGAAATACCCCCATGGACACCCTGCTGGTGAATCTGGTGCTCATGGGCGCACGGACGGCGGACCTGACACACCTTGTCGAATACGGTCGGGTCGTCGAGGAGGCGTGTGGTGTGCCGATGGGGCCGAACTATCCCGTCATAGGGAAAGACGCCTTCCGCACGGCCACCGGCGTGCACGCCGCGGCGGTCATCAAGGCGTACCGCAAGCAGGACGCGGCCCTCGTGGATGCGGTGTATTCGGGGGTGCCGGCCTCACTCGTCGGTCGCGAGCAGGAGATTGACGTGGGGCCCATGTCGGGCAAATCGAACGTGATCTACTGGCTCGAGCGCCGCGCGCTGGAGGCCTCTGAGGCGCGGGTGGAGCGTATCTTCGAGGCGGCGAAACGTGCCGACGGGGTGCTGACCGAGCGCGCGATCCGTGCGCTGCTCTGAAATTCCCCTCTGGGGCGATGTGATTTTCTCTCTGAAAAACCTGATTTTCGTGCGAGACTATCCCGACGCGTAACGCGTCTTCCAAGGAGACGAGATGGCGAAGAAAGCTGCGAAGAAAGCTGCGAAGAAAGTCGCGAAGAAGGTTGTGAAGAAGGCGCCGGCCAAGGCGAAGAAGGCACCGGCGAAGAAGAAGACGGCACGGAAGGCCAATGCGGCGTTCATGCGTCCGGTCACGCCGAGCGCGACGCTGGCGGCGGTCGTGGGCGATAAGCCGATCCCGCGCACCGAAGTGACGAAGCGCATTTGGGCGTACATCAAGAAGAACGGTCTGCAGGACAAGGTGAACCGCCGCATGATCAAGGCGGACGCCAACCTGAAGGCCGTCTTCGGAGGCAAGAGCGCGGTCAACATGTTCGAAATGACCAAGCTCGTCAGCAAGCACCTGAAGTAACTCGTCGCAAGACGGGTAAGACTCGCGGCGGCTGCACCTGCAGCCGCCGCTTGTTTTTTGTACGGAGCCCTGCACCAGAGCACTGGCGCACGAGAGCACCCGAGCACTACTTCAGGAGATATTTTTCGATATCCGGGAGCGCGGCGAGCACTACGTCCCCGACAATCTGCAGCGAGCCGGCAGCCACGGCATCCAGGTTGTCGCCGGCGGTATGCCAGTGGCCCTGCGTGTTGAAGTGGTTGAGGTCGATGATGTCGACGGAGGGGACACCGGCGCGCACGAAGTGCAGATGGTCATCCTCAATGGTTGTGATCACGTCGCGGAAGATGTGGCCATGCCCGAGCCGACGGGCCGCGTTCCAGATGATGTCGGTCAGCCACACGGTCGAATGACTGTCGCGTTCGATCTGCAGGTCCTTGTGGCCAATCATGTCCACGAGCACCATCGCCTTGATCCGCGCCAGCGCGTTGGCCTTCTGGGCCGCCTGCACGTAGTACCGACTGCCGTAGGTGGAGTCGGTGTTGATGTCCCACTCGAGGATAGCTTCCTCACCGTCGAACCAGACAAATTCGTAGGTGAACTCCCGGGGGCGGTCCTTGAGGCTGCGCACCAGCTCAACAAGTAACGCCGCACTCGAGGCGCCGTCGCTGGCCCCGAGAAACACGATGTCCTTGTACAGCTTGGTGTCGTAGTGGCCGGTGAACAGGATGCGGTCGGTGCGGGTGCCGGGCAGGACCGCGATCAGGTTCACCATCTCAATGGGCCCGATGGGCGTCGTTGCCACAAAGGGTTGTTCCTGCATCGTCACCCCCATGTCGGCGAGATGGCGGGTGAGGTACGCGCGCGTTTGCCGCAGGGCGGCGGAACCGGCTGGACGAGGGCCAATGGCCACCTGGGCCTTCAGGTGCTCAAAGGCGCGGGTGCCGTCGAACGTGGCCTGTGCGGGGGCCTGGGGGGGCTGGGCGGCCGAGGTGCAGACCACCGAGGTCAGCAGGACTGTCGCGACAAAGAGACCACGGAGCATTCAGACCCTCCTGTTGAGGGCGCGGGCGTCAGGCCCGCGCGTCAAGAGCGACGTAATCGCGGCGCGCCGATCCCGTATAGATCTGTCGCGGGCGCGCGATTTTCTGATCGCCATCACGAAGCATTTCGTCCCACTGCGCCAACCAGCCCGCCGTACGCGGGATGGCAAACAACACCGGGAACATGTCGAGCGGGAATCCCATGGCCTGGTAGATGAGGCCCGAGTAAAAGTCCACGTTCGGGTACAACTTGCGGCTGACGAAGTAGTCGTCCTCGAGCGCGATGCGTTCGAGTTCGAGCGCAATGTCCGTGAGCGGATTGCGTCCGGTCACCTCGAACACGCGGTCCGCCGTTTCCTTGATGATCCGGGCGCGCGGGTCATACGACTTGTAGACGCGATGGCCGAAGCCCATGAGCCGGCCTTCACCGTTCTTCACGCGCGTGATGAACTCGGGCACCTTGGTGACCGAGCCGATCTCCTTGAGCATGTGCAACACGGCCTCGTTGGCACCGCCGTGCAGCGGGCCGTACAGCGCCGCCGCCGCGCCGGCCAATGAGGCGTACGGATCGGCGTGTGAGCTGCCGATGCCGCGCATGGCGCTCGTGCTGCAGTTCTGCTCGTGGTCCGCGTGCAGGATGAAGAGCACGTCAAGCGCCCGCTCGAGCACCGGATGCGGCTTGTACTTCAGCTCCGTCATCTTGAACAACATGTTCAGGAAGTTGCCGGTGAAGCTCAGATCGTTGTCGGGATACACGTACGGTCGGCCGATCGAGTGGCGGTACGCGTAGGCGGCGATGCTCGGCACCTTGGCGATGAGCCGGCGGGCCTGAAGCCGTCGGACCTCCCCGTCGCCGATCTGCTTGGAATCCGGGTAGATGGTGGACAGGGCGCCGGCCGTCGACAGGAAGATGCCCATGGGATGGGCGTCGTACTGGAACCCGTCCATGAACTTCTTGATGTTCTCGTGCAGCATCGTATGGAGCGTGATCTCCCGCGACCAGGCGTCCAGTTGCGAGGGCGTCGGGAGCTCGCCAAACAGGATCAGATACGCCGTCTCCAGATACGTGCTGTGCTCGGCGAGCTGGTCGATGGGGTAGCCGCGATACTCGAGAATGCCCTTGTCGCCGTCGATGTAGGTGATGGCGCTGCGACAGGAGGCTGTGTTCTGGAACGCCGGGTCATACGTCATCAGCCCGAAGTCATCGGCCGACGTCTTGATTTGGCGCAGATCCATCGCCTTGATCGTCCCGTCGGTCACGGGAATGTCGTACTGCTTGCCAGTGCGGTTATCGGTGATCGTCAGTGTCTCGGCCATATGGGAACGCACGTACCTTTCACGAGTCAGAAGGGACCCTCCGGCTCCTCCTCGTCGTCGGAGAGCGGGCCGGTGGGGTCCACGGGAGCACCGGGAACGCGATAGTCACCCTGCAGCCAGCGGCCCAGGTCAGCCAGTCGACACCGCTCACTGCAGAAGGGGTGCCAGCGGCTGTCCGCGGGGTGCAGGCGGCAGTAGACGCACGTCGACGCCGGCATGGGCCTATTGTACTACCGCGAACGCACCGGCACCCTACTGGTGCCGTACGTCTTTGGCAGAGACCATGAAAATGACATCCTCTGCCACGTTGGTCGCGTGGTCGCCAATGCGCTCCAGGTGGCGGGAGATAAGAATCAGGTCCAGCGCCGGTTCAATCGTCGACGAGTCCTTGATCATGAAGGTCAGCAACTCTCGGAAGACGGAGGTCTTGAGGGCGTCCAGCGTGTCGTCCTGCGCGAGCACGTGCTGCGCGAGAGTGACATCGCGCCGGACGAAGGCATCCAGCGCGTCCCGGAGCATGTCCTGCGCGAGCTCGGCCATCCGCGGAATATCGATGAGTTCCTTGACCGGCGGATGTTGCAGATAGCGACGCACCGCCTCGGAGATGTTCACCGCCAGGTCTCCGACCCGCTCGAGGTCCGTGTTGATCTTGACAGCCGCCACGATCGACCGCAGGTCCACCGCCATCGGCTGGTGCAGGGCCAGCAGCTTGAAGCAGCGGTCGTCGATGTCGATATGCAACTGGTTGATGGCCCCGTCACCGGTGAGGACCTTCTCGACCAGCGTGGCGTCCCGCTCCACGAGCCCACGGACGGCGAGGCGCAGCCGGTCCTCGGCCAAACCGCCCATTTCGAGCAGCCGGCCCTTGAGTTCGTCGAGTTCTTCCTGAAAGTGTCGAACGTGGCGTTCCATGAACAGTATCTCCGCGCTTATCCGAATCGTCCGGTCACGTAATCCTCCGTCAACGTTTCGGCAGGATTGGTGAAGATCTTCTCAGTCGGGCCGTGTTCGACAAGCCGGCCCAGCCAGAAAAACGCCGTCGCGTCGGAGACGCGCGCGGCCTGCTGCATATTGTGCGTCACGATCACGATCGTGTACTTCGCTTTCAGCTGATAGATGAGTTCTTCGATGCGCTGCGTGGCAATCGGGTCGAGCGCAGACGCCGGCTCGTCCATCAGGAGGATTTCCGGCTGGATCGCCAGCGCTCGCGCGATGCACAGTCGTTGTTGCTGGCCACCAGAGAGCGCCAGGGCCGAGGCATGCAGGCGGTCCTTGACCTCATCCCAGATGGCGGCCGCCTTCAGACTGTCCTCCACGCGGCCTTCGAGTTCACTGCGACTGGAGGTCAGACCGTTGATTCGGAGGCCGTAGGCGACGTTTTCAAAAATGGACTTCGGAAAGGGGTTCGACTTCTGGAAGACCATGCCCACGCGACGACGCAGATCGACCACGTCGGTGGACGGCGCGTAGATGTTGGCGCCATCAATCGTGACCTCGCCTTCCACACGCGTCGACGGAATGATGTCGTTCATCCGGTTGATCGTGCGCAGAAACGTGCTCTTGCCGCAGCCGGACGGACCGATGAAGGCCGTCACCACGTTGGCGTGCAGATTGATGGTGATGTCCGAGAGCGCCTGAGTCGCCCCGTAGAAGAAGTTCATGCCGCGGACGGATATTTTTACCGGCGTCTCAGGCCGGGGCTGGCTGGTGGCTAACGTTGACAGCGTACGAAGGGGCGTCGTCATGTCCGAACTTTCTGAAAGCGGTCGCGCAGGACCACCGCGATCGAATTCATGGTCAGCAGCAATATCAGGAGCACGATGATCCCCGCCGCGGCGTTTTCCAGAAACGGCGCGGTGGGACGCGATACCCAGTTGTAGACCTGAATCGGCAGGACTGTAAAGGGCGAGTCGAGTCCGGTGGGGGCAAACGGAATGTAGGTGAGTGCACCAATCGTGATGAGGGGGGCCGTTTCACCCACCGCGCGCGACATCGCCAGAATCAGTCCCGTGAAGATCCCCGGCAACGCACCGGGCAGCACCTGATGCCAGATGGTCTGCCATTTGGTGGCCCCCAGGGCGTACGAGCCCTCACGCGCCGACATGGGCACCGTGCGGAGTGCTTCCCGGGTGGACAGGATTACCACCGGCAACACCAGGAGCGCCAACGTGGCCGCGCCGGCGAGCACACTCGGTCCGAGCTCCAGCCAGCGGACGAACAACCCGAGGCCGAGCAGACCGTAGATGACGGACGGGACACCGGCAAGGTTGGCGATGTTGACCTCGATGATCCGCGCCACACGTCCGCCGCCGCCGTATTCCTCCAGATAAATCGCCGCGCCGATGCCGACAGGGAGGGCCAGCGCCGCCGTGACGACCATGACGTAGAGGCTCCCGAGCAACTGGGGATAAATGCCGGCGGCCGCAGGGAATCGCGAGGGCGGGCTCGTCAGAAACTGCCAGCTCAGACGCGACCAGCCGTCTGCGACAACGTCGTAGATCAGGGCCCCGAGCGTGACCAGCGCGAGCGCCAGCACGAGTAGCCCCGAGACCTGCAGCAGGCGATCCCCGGCCAGGTGTGTGACCCGCCGCGCCATCAGTACACCTCCCGGAAGCGGCGTCGCAGCCAGTTGCTGACCAGGTTCAACCCAAAGGTCATCAGGAACAGCAGCATGCCGACCGCAAAAATTGTCTGGTACTGCAGCGACCCGGACGGACTGTCGCCCAGACTGACCTGCACGATGTAGGCCGTCATCGTTTCGACCGAGGTGAGGGGATTGAGCGTCATGCGGGGTTGTTGCCCGGCGGCGATCGCCACAATCATGGTTTCACCGATGGCGCGCGACATCGCGAGGATGAACGACGCGGAGATCCCCGAGAACGCCGCGGGCACCACCACGCGCAGCGCCGCTTGCATCCGCGTGGCGCCCAAGGCATAAGCGCCTTCCCGAAGGCCGTTGGGCACGGCGTGCAGGGCGTCTTCCGACAGTGATGACACCAGCGGCAGGATCATGATGCCCATGACCAAGCCGGGACTCAGCGCGTTAAACGCCGACATGGTGGGGAACACCTGTTGCAGCAGCGGGGTGACGTAGAGCAGGGCGAAGTAGCCGTAGACCACCGTGGGGATACCGGCGAGCACCTCGAGCACCGGCTTCACGACACGACGGACCATGGGCGGAGCGTATTCACTGAGATATATCGCCGCCAGCACGCCGGTCGGCAACGCGACAAGCATCGCGATGACCGACACCAGCATCGTGCCGGCCACCAGCGGTAACACGCCGAATTGCTGGTCGCTGAACAACGGCGTCCACACGGTCCCGAACAGAAAGTCGGTGATCGGCACCTTGCCGAAAAACCCCAACGTCTCGAACGCCAGCACCCCGATGATGCCGGCGGTGACGAACACCGACGTCGCCGCGCAGAGAAACAGGAGACGCTCGATTACATACTCGATGCGTCGTCGTGCCGCTCGTGTCACCGACCGCCGCCCTGCAGTCGCTCCTCAAGCGTCTTCGGGGTGTGGTCGCCCTCGGTGAACATCGTGCCGGTCGTGCCGGCGGCGTACCGCGCGTTGACCAGGGCGAGTTCGGGTTCGGCGAGTGCCACAAAACCCACCTCACGGGTGAGGACGACCGTGTTGGCGAGGTAGAAGTCGACGAACGCCTTCACTTCCCGCCGCGCCTGCATGGCGGGCACGTGGACGTAGATGAACATCGGGCGGGAGAGCGGGCGGTAGGTGCCGCCACGCACGGTGTCGAACGACGGCAGGATCGGCCCTTCGCCGTTTGTCGAGTCTTCATCATCGACGCCGAGCAGCTTCAGCTTGTCGCGGTTTTCCTGGTAATAGGCCAGGCCCATGAAGCCCAGGGCGAGTTCATCGCCGGCCACGCCCTGCACGAGGACGTTGTCGTCCTCGCTGGGGGTGAAGTCGCCGCGGCTGGCCTTGGCCTTGCCGTTGATGACTTCCGTGAAGTAGTCGAACGTTCCGGAGTCGGCCCCGGCACCATAGAGTCGAATCGGGCTGTCGGGCCATCCGGCACGCACCTGGCTCCACCGCATGATCGTGCCCTGTGCTTCGGGTTCCCAGAGGCGCTTGAGCTCAGCCACCGTGATGTCGTTCGCCCAGGTGTTCTTCGGGTTCACGACCACCGCCATGCCGTCGTAGGCCACGGGCAATTCCATGAAAGTCACGCCCGCCGCGGTGCAGTCAGCAATTTCGCTGGCCGCGATGGGGCGAGACGCGTTGGAGATGACCGTTTCGCCACGGCAGAACTTCTTGAAACCCCCGCCGGTTCCCGACACGCCCACGGTCACCGGCATGCCGGCGTTCTGGAGCTGAAACTCCTCGGCCATGGCTTCGCTGATCGGGAAGACTGTAGAGGACCCGTCGAGTCGGATGACTTCAGCGGAATCAGACGAGCCGCCACAGGCGGCCAGGAGGGTAAGGGAGCACAGAACAGCGGCGGTGGCGAGGGTTCGCAATCTCATGAAGAGGAGCGTATCCGCAGGCGGTTTCGCACCAGTTTCGAATGTGTAAATTCCGTGTTACACGGCATCAAAGCGGATGGGTCGGCCGAGCACTTTGATGAGGGGGGCGGCGTGCCGGTTGGCCGCCCAGAGTTCCAGTTCCGGGTCGCTCTTTGCGCGCAGTCGCACGCGGACGTCCGTGGGTGTGCGCTCGACCTCCAGCGCCTCGATCACCTGGGCGTGGCTGCGGTCCAGCCCTTCAGCCAGCCGCAACAGCGCGCCGAGGATCCGCACGACCCGTCGCTGCGGGGGCGCGAGCGCGCCGAAGTCTGCATGGGATTTTTTCGGTGGGCTTTGCCGGTGGTACCGGGCCACCAGCGCCATCAACTGGATCTCGTCCGGGTCAAAACCCCGCAGGTCCCCGTGCTGAATCAGGTACTGCGAGTGTTTGTGGTGGCCCTCGTAGCAGATGTGCACCCCGATGTCGTGGAGGAGCGCCGCGAACTCCAGCCACTCACGGGCCTGCGCGTCCAGGCCGTGGTCCGGTTGCGTGGCATCAAACAGCGCGAGGGCGTTGCGGGCGACCTGCAGGGCGTGCGGGGGGACGTAGCGACACCGCTCAGCCAGTTCGATCACGCTGCGTCGGCGGACGTCCGGATACCGTTCCACGGTGCGGATGTGCGCCCCGTTTTTCTTGATGTAGTCGAGGACCAGCCCCTCGCGCAGCGCGAAATCACATAACGTCAGGGCATCGGCGCCCAGGCCGGCGAGCACGGTGTCGAGCAGGACCGCACCCGCCACCGTCACGTCCGCTCGTCGCGGGTCAAGTCCCGGCAGGGCCAGGCGTTCCTCAAGGGTGAGGGAGGTGAGCTGGCGTCGGACACGCCCAAACGCTTTGGCCGTGATGCGCCGATTGCGCAGATCGCCCCCGTCGCGCACGCGTTCGCTGGCCAGGGCTCCAAGCGCATGAATGGTGCCCGACGTGCCGATCACCCGCTGAAAGCCACGGGTGCGAAGCGCTTTGAGGTGCCCCGCGGTCTGACGCCGGATGTGGCGAACCATCCGCCGTTCGTCGGTACGCGAGAGCGGGTCGCTGGTGACGAAGCGTTCCGTGAGGCGAATCACGCCCACTTTAAAACTTTCGCCGACCTGCATCCGCGCCGCCGTGCCCAGCGTGATCTCCACGCTGCCGCCGCCAATATCCACGACCACCGCCGGATGGCCACCGACGCCGGCCGCATACGCCGCCGCGAGATGAATGAGCCGCGCTTCTTCCTTGCCGGAGATCACCCGGACGCGAATGCCCAAATCGCGACGGATCGCCGCCACAAAGTCCCCGCCATTTTCGGCTTCCCGCACGGCACTGGTGGCCGACGCCAGGATTTCGTCCACTTCGTGCGTCATCGCCAGGCGCTTGAATCTGGCGAGCGTCTCGAAGGCGGCGGTCACGGCGGTGGGCGCCAGGCGTCGGCCATCCAGACCACCGGCCCCAAGCCGGACCATTTCCTTCTCCCGATCCACCACCTCAAACGACAGATCGGGGCGTACACGAACCACGATCATGTGGATGGAATTGGTGCCGATGTCGATGGCCGCGAGACGCATGTGTTTACATGGATGTGATACGGATAATCAGGATCGACACCCGAGCCCGCATGGTACCACGATGGTTGCAGACGCAGTGCTTCACTCGCTGACCCGCCAACTGGCGCAGTTCACGCGCGAACTCCAGCGTGCGCGGCAGGGTGTGCCTCGTGGGGTGCATCAGTCGCGCGTGGCGTCACGGCGATTGCGCGAGAGCCTGCGGGCGCTCGATGTGGTGCTGCCGAAGGGCCTGCGCCGGCGTGCGCTCCGCACGTTGCGGGTCATCGCGCGGGCGCTGGGGGCCGTCCGCGAGTGTGATTGCACGATCGGCCTGCTCACCGACGAGGCCCTCCGACATGAATGGCCGGCGGCTGCCGTCGCGCTCGTGCAGGCGAGTCTGGAGGCGGACAGGGCGCGCCGACACGGTCAACTGCTGGCGGTCATTGAGGAGCAGCGCTGGCGACGGCATCTGTCCCGCGTGCGCGATGTCGTACGGAACCTGACGACCCCGGCCGTGATACGACACGTGGGCACGACCGCACGGCTGCGACGTCGTCAGCGCGGGCAATCGTTGCGGAACGGACTGGCGGCGCTGAGTGCGTTGTATGTGCCGGACCATCTCCACGAACTGCGTATCGCCCTGAAGAAGGCGCGTTACGCACTGGAATGGGAAGAGCAGATCGGGCAGCGTCGCTGGCAGCGGGAACGGGCGGTATTTGAGACAACGCAGGACGAACTGGGTGCGTGGCACGACCGTCTCGTGCTGCAGGAACGCATCAATCGCGTCCGCCGGTCGGGCGATCACCCGCGGGAGGTGTCGCGGGATCTCAAACACATGGCGGCGCAGTTGGAGCGCGAGTGCCGGGCGCGGCACGCAACGATCAGAAGCATGGTGCCCGCACTGACGCGGATTGCGTCGAGGGCGGCGCGATGACGGTCTACCTCGTGCGTCATGCCATTGCCGAAGAGCGAGGCCCCGCCTGGCCCGACGATGACCTGCGCCCCCTGACCGCGAAGGGCATTGGCCGGTTGGTGGACGTGGCGCGACGACTGGGCGATCGGGACGTGGCCGTGGATCAGATACTGACGAGTCCGCTCGTCAGAGCGCAGCAGACGGCGGAGCACCTGCACTCCGTGTGGCGAGCCGAAGGTGGTGTGGGCGAGCTGACGGCACTGGCGCCAGGTCACCGGCCCGCCCAAGTGACACTGGCGCTGGCGAAGTACCCGGCAGACCATCGGCTGGCGTTGGTGGGGCACGAGCCGGATCTGGGCCAGCTTCTGGCGTGGATGATTGGCGCCACGTCGCCCGTGCCATTCAAGAAGGCCGGCGTGGCGCGTGTGGATTTTGACGAGGGACCGCGACCCGGCACCGGTCGTCTGGTCTGGCTGGTGACGCCGAAACTCGTACTCGGCGACTGAACCCGCCTTCGCCAAGGCTACGGCGAGGCAAGCTGCTCAGACCACGGTGCCCGGCTTCACGACGCCACCCTTGGGCACGATGATGATGCCGTTGCGGATGTGATACCCGTCACCGTCGGCATCCTGAATGCCGCGCTCGTTGATGAGCCGGGCGCCGTCGCCGATCCTGGCGTTTTTGTCGACGATGACCTTGTCGAGGATCGCGTCCTTGCCGATGCCCATCGGCAAGTCTGAATGCCCATCATCATAGTTGTCGGCCCCGAGGAGCACCGAGCGTGTGACGCGCGCGCCGTGACGGATCGACGTGCGGATCCCCACCACACTCTCGCTGACCTCGCAGGAGTCCAGGTAACACCCTTCGGCGACGATCGCCTCATCGATCCGGCAGTTGTGCATCCGTGACGCCGGCAGAAACCGCGGACGCGTGTAGATCGGCCGCGTCGGGTGGAAAAAATTGAACGGCGCCCCTCGCCTGGTCAACATCAGGTTGACGTCGTAGAACGCCTGGACAGTCCCCACATCAGCCCAGAATCCCCGGTAGTAGTGGGCCTGGACGCGGTGCGTGCCAAGGGCGTGCGGAATGATCTCCTTGCCGAAGTCGACGGCGCGGTCGCGCGCGAGCACTTCGTGCAGCACGTCGCGCGAAAACACGTAGATGCCCATGGAGGCCAGGAACGGACGGTCGGGACTCAGGCCGGCACCCGCGCCGGACGGGACGGACGCCTTGAGCTCGGCCAGTCGATCGATGTTCGGCTTCTCTTCGAACCCCACAACCGTTGCCTCGCCGTTGCAGTGCAGGATCCCCATCTGCGTGGCGTCCTCGGTGTTCACCGGCTGCGCGGCGATCGTGATGTCGGCATCCCGCTCGATATGCGATTCGATCAATTCATCGAAGTCCATGCGGTAGACATGGTCGCCAGCGAGGATGAGGTAGTAGTCCGCATCGATGTTGCGGAAGTGCCGCGTGGCCTGGCGCACCGCGTCAGCGGTGCCTTGAAACCACTGCTCCCCCTCGGGCGTCTGTTCCGCCGCCAACACCTCGATGAACCCTTCCGAGAAATTATCGAGTCGGTAGGTCTGGGCGATGTGGCGATTGAGGGACGCCGAGTTGAACTGGGTCAACACATAGATGCGCTTGAGACCCGCATGCAGGCAATTGCTGATGGGAATGTCGATTAACCGGTATTTGCCGCCCAGCGGCACAGCCGGTTTCGATCGCAGATGGGTGAGAGGGAAGAGTCGCGTCCCACGTCCGCCCCCGAGAACAATGGTCAAAACGTTGTGCATTGGGGCCATTCTAAAAGACTTTCACAATGTTACGAAAAGTTTACATCCACGGGCGCCGGGTTCTGCGATAACTAGTCTGCACCCAGGAGCTAATGACGATGGAAACCCGCGAACGCACGACCTCCGGCCACACTGACACCCTCGTGATCACCAAGACCCTTCACGGGTGGGAGGTGCGGGAGACCCATGACCGCGCAGTGATTCGGACGCAGCAGTACAGCGACTGGCATCGGGTGGAGCGGGCGCTGCAGGTGTTCGATCTCCAGGGCGCGCTGGACGCCTACTCGACAAACCGATAACCGAGGCCGACCACGGTTTCGATCTGTGCGCCGGCGACGCCAAGTTTTGAACGCAGGCGGCCCACGTGTACATCGACCGACCGTGTCTCGACGTAGTGGTCATATCCCCAGACCCGTTCGAGCAGGCGGTCGCGGGACAGCACCCGGTTTCGATTCTCGACCAGACACTTCAGGAGTTCAAATTCGCGCCGAGTGAGTCGGATAGGACGGCTCTCGACGGTGACCACCACGGCATCAAAGTCCGCGAACAAATGTGCGCCCTGATAGACCTGCGGAGTCACGGCGGCCCCGTTTGTCTTTCGGCGCAGAACGGCACGGACCCGCGCGGCCAGTTCCCGGAGGCTGAAGGGTTTGGTGATGTAGTCGTCGGCCCCGAGGTCGAGTCCTGATACCCGGTCGGCTTCGCCGGTCCGCGCCGTCAACATGATGATCGGGAGGTGGGCGGTGGCCGGCTTCGCCCGCACGAGCCGGCACACCTCGGTGCCGGAGAGTTGCGGCAAGTTGAGATCAAGAATCATCAGGTCAGGGGGGTGGTCCGAGACAGCCTTCAGTGCGGCATCCCCGCTGGCGACCACACTCACGTCGATGTCGCCCCCGCGCTCAAGGCCGTGTTTGATCAACCCGGCAATATCCGCTTCATCGTCGACCACCAGAATGCGAGTCCGATCTGTACCAGGCATGTGTCATCCAGCCTAGGGACTTGTGATTTCCCTTGCGTGACACCAGCGTTAATTTGACGTTACGCCCGCGACAAGGATGCGACCAGCCAACACACCGAGTGCCAGGGCTGTGACCAGTTCCAGCGCCACACGGGCGGTCGGTCGCTCCAGCACATGCCGCAGATGATGCAGGGCAAGTACCCAGGTGGTGTGTACGCCGAACGCCATGGCCACGTGTGTGGCGGCGAGTGCGGCGAACGGCCCGGCCCCGGCACGATCAGGCAGGAATGAGGGCACGACCGCGAGGTAAAAAGTGGCAATCGCCGGATTCAGCAGATTCACGGTGAGGCCTTCCCGCAGCGCGTGGTGCGGGCGCGCGCGACCGTCCGCCAGGATGGCGTGCGAGGCCGGCAGGGCGCGGTGCGCACGGATGCGCAGGAGGCTCTGGAGCGAAAGCCAGGCGAGGTAGAGGCCACCGGCCACCTGGATCACCACAAACAGGCGCGGCGAACGAGCGAGCACGACGGCGAGTCCGAGGCCCGCGCCGAGGGCATGGGTGCTGTTGCCGAGCGCAGCGCCCACGGCCGCCAGCAGTCCTCCTCGTCGTCCGGCCGCGAGGGTATTCCTGACGACGACTGCCGTCGTGGAGCCCGGGGTGATGACCAGCGCGAACGTGAGCGAGAGGAAGGCAAGGGAGGAGGCGTCCAGGACCACAGCGCCTCCCGACTAGGACGTGGTCGGCGGCGTGTCCGGCAGCCACACCGACACGCTGGCCCCACCGCCGTCACGATTTCTCGCGGCGACGCGTCCACCGTGCAGTTCCACAAGATGGCGCACGATGGACAGGCCGAGGCCCGTGCCACCGGGGTCGCGCGGGTCCCGGGTGCGCGAGCGGTCGACGCGATAAAAGCGTTCAAAGATGCGCGGCAATTCGGTCTCTGGAATCCCTGGACCGCGGTCGCTGATGACGAAGCGCAGGCCGTGGTCGTCGCGTTCAACCGTCACCTCAACCTGCCCGGCGTCCGGGCTGTAGTTGACCGCGTTCTCGAGCAGGTTTCTGAAGACATCGTGGAGTTTGGCCGGATCGCCGTGACAGGTCACGATGCCCGGCGCAACGGCCGTACGCACGGTGATGTGACGCGGGGCCATCGCGGTCTCGACGTCGCCGCAGACCTGATCCAGCAGCACGTCGACCTGGACGACCGCCGCTTGAATTTGTTCCTGTCGTGCATCCAGCCGGGCCAGGCGCAGCAGGTCATTGACCAGCCGCTCCATGCGTGCGGCGTGCCGCGCGATGATGGAGAGAAATCGTCGCGTCTGTTCTTCATCGAGCGGACTGTCGATCAGGGCCTCGACATACCCACGAATCGCAGTGAGCGGCGTTCGGAGTTCGTGCGACACATTGGCGACAAAGTCGCGACGCACCTGGTCGGCCTGGCGCAGCTCGGTCACGTCGTGCAGCACGAGCACGGCGCCGCCGCCGCGATCGGTGTCCACCGGCACGACGCGTGCGATGAAGACGCGGCGGGACTGGCGATCGAGCGATACCTCAATGGGCGCGGGAGTGACGCCTGTGAGGGCCGAGGTCAGTTGTGTCGCAATGTCCGGATGACGGACCACCTCCAGAATGTGGCGCCCCTGGGGATCGGCGGTGAGGCCCAACATCGCGCGCACGGCCGGATTTGACACGACGAGGCGTCCCTGCGCGTTCACCAGCAGCGCGCCCTCGACCATGCCTTGCAGGATGGCGTCCATGTGTGTGCGTTCACGGGCGACGTCGGCCAGCCGGGTGCCCAGGTCGCGGGCCGCGTCACCCAGTGCGCGCGCCACGGTGCCGATTTCATCGTGCCCGAAATCATGGGTGGAGCGGGAGAAGTCCCCGTCGCGGTACCGACGCGCCAGGGCGGCGATGGCCTGGACACGGCGACTGAGCCAGGTGGAGGTGACCCAGGTGAGCAGCACCGCAGCCAGTAATCCGCCCGCCAACCCGAGCCAGACATACTGCCGGGTGCTGGCGACTTGTGCCTCGACGCCCGTCAGCGGGCGTCCCAGGCGCACGATGCGCGCCGGCCCCCGAGCCACGAGTGCGGCCGCATACAGCGTCTGTTCGCCAGTGGTGACACTGCGCCGAATCGCCACACCGGTGCCGGTGTCCAGCGCGGCCTGGACCTCGGCTCGGGTCAGGTGATTCTCCATGGCGCCAAGCCTGGTGGGTGCCACGCCGGAATCGCCAATGACCGTGCCGTCAGTCTGGATGATGGTGACCCGCGCCTGCAGGAGCTGTCCGAGGGTGGCGGCCTCCGGATCGGCTTCGATTGTGTCGGGCCAGTCCGCGACCAGGAGCGCGAGCAGATGGACCTGTTTGACCAGTGAGGCCTCGATGTCGCTGGTCATCGTGCGGCGGAGCGACGAGGTGATCAGCAGCGTGGAGGCGACGACCGCGAGCGTACTCGCGACCAGCAGCACGACAAATGTCCGTGTACGGAAGGTCACGACGCCGGCGCGGGGTCTTGCAGCTTGTAGCCGAATTGTTTGATGGTGGTGATGGCGTCGCCCAGATACGGGATCTTCTCGCGGAGCCGGCGAATATGGACGTCCACCGTACGCGTACCGCCGGTGTACTGATAACTCCAGACGTCGGTGAGCAACACGTCCCGGGAGAGCACGCGGCCGCGATGCTCAATCAGATACTGCAGCAGCACAAACTCCTTGGCCGTGAGTGTGACGGTCTCGCTGCCCATGGTCACCACATGACGATCGATATCAATCGACAGGGGGCCGTAGGTCAGTACTTTGGCCGCGCCGACTGGGCGGTGCACGCGTCGCAGGAGCGCGGCCACACGCGCCACGAGTTCCTTCGGGCTGAAGGGTTTGGTCAGGTAGTCGTCGGCACCCAGTTCCAACCCCCGGATCCGATCCGCTTCCTCACCCCGCGCGGTGAGCATGATGATTGGGATCGCCGAGGTGGCCGCCTCGCCACGCAACGCCTGACAGACGTGCAGACCATCCATGCCGGGCAGCATCAAGTCGAGCACCACCGCATCCGGCGGAGACAGCCGGGCGTGGCGCAGGCCGTCACTGCCGTTGGTGAGCACGGTGGTGAGATACCCGGCCCCCTGCAAATAGTGATCAATCAGTCCCGCAATGTCCGGGCTGTCTTCCACGATGAGTATCCTGGCCACAGGCGGCATTGTACGAGGTCCCCGGACGTCCGGCGCTCCAGCGAGCTAAATCGGTTTGATCACCCGGTGGCGTTCCTTGGCGGGAGCGTTCTCGAGCGGGGGCAGGTCGATGGTCAGTGGCGGAATCCTGGTGTCGGGCACCTGGTCGAGCAGGTGCCTGATCAGGCGAATGCGCCCCTCACGCTGGTTGTTGAAGTTGACGACGAACCAGGGGGCCGTCTTGGTATGGGTGGCCTTGAACATGGCATCGCGGGCATCACCATACGCGGTGTAGAGTTCGCGGGCCTTCAGATCGATCGGCGAGAGTTTCCAGCGTTTGAGAGGGTCCGCGGCGCGTTCGGCAAATCGCTCCTCCTGGTGAGCCTGATCAACGGCCAGCCAGTATTTAAGCAGCAGGATCCCGTCGTCGACCAGCATCCGCTCGAAACGGGGGGCCTCCTTCAGGAATGTTCGGTACTCCGCGTCTGAGCAGAATCCCATCACGCGCTCCACACCCGCGCGGTTGTACCAACTGCGATCGAAGAGCACGAGCTCACCCGCGGAGGGCAGAGAAGCGACGTAGCGCTGGAAATACCACTGCGTCTGCTCGTGCTCCGTGGGTTTCGACAGGGCGACTACGTGCACCTGCCTGGGGTTGAGGCGTTCAGTGATCGCCGAGATCGTGCCACCCTTGCCGGCGGTGTCGCGACCTTCGAGCACCACGACCATGCGCCGCCCCGTGTGTTTTAACCAGCGCATCAGGTTGTTGAGTTCCAGATGCAGCGGTTCGAGCGCCGATTCGTAGGCCTTCTTCTTCATCCCACCACGCCCAAGGGCTGTGTCGTCTTCCAGTCACCACGCGTGAAGTCGGGAAAGTCCTGTGCGGCTCCGTCTTCGCGAACCGACTTCTCCGAGAGCGGCGCGACGGCCGACCAGGCACATCCTTCGTAGACGTTCTGATCGAGCGGCGTTCCGCTGCGCAGACATTCGATGATGCGATACAGCATCAGAAAGTCCATGCCGCCGTGACCGCCCATCTGTTTGGCGAGTTCCCCGGCACGGGTCCAGAGCGGATGTTCATACTCGGCCGTGATCTTCGCAAACTCCTCGCCCTGCGCCCACTGATGCGCACGGTTGACGCCTTCGATCGAGAGGCGGTTCGGGAAACCCGTCAGTGTCCCCTTGGTGCCCTGGATCAGGTTGTGCCGCGTGTAGGGGCGTGGGGACGTTTCGTCCCACTGCACCATGATCGTCTTGCCCTGCACCGTCTTGATGATCGACGTGTTCATGTCGCCACCGCGACTGAAATCCAACTGATTCCATTTGTGGTCGGCAGGGAAGTGGGCCTGGCCATACAACGTGCGGCCGCGGCCAGGGGATGAGAACGACGACAAGCGTCCGAACTGATCGTCGCCGCGCGCGAGACTCATGTACTGCGCGACGGGGCCGAGGCCGTGGCAGGGGTATAGATTTCCGTTGCGCTGCGCGTAGTGATAAGTGCGCCACGACCCGGTGCCACGCTCCACTTCCTTCATCTGGGCGCGCAGGTCGTGAATGTACGCGGCTTCACCGTGCAGCAACTCGCCCAGCAGCCCCCGACGGACCATGTTCAAGTAGAGCAGCTCTTCGCGCCCGTAACAGACGTTCTCGAGGAGCATGCAGTGGCGGCCGGTCTCTTCGGAGGTGTCGACAAGATCCCACATCTCCTGCAGCGTGACCGCGATGGGGATCTCGATGAAGGCATGGGCCCCCGCACGCATGGCGGCGATGCCCATCGGCGCGTGCAATTCCCACGGGGTCGCAATAATGACGGCATCGGGCTTGGTCTCGGCCAGCATCGTGCGCCAGCCGTTCGGATCCCCGAAGTAGACTCGCGGCGAGTGGCCACGTTCTTTGGCGCGGCCCTCGGCGCGGCGCGCCAGGTCTTCATACAAGTCGCTGATACCGACAACCTCGGTACCGTCGATCGCCGACAATTGGGTCGTGTGGCCGGAACCGCGCGCCCCAACCCCGATCAGGGCCACGCGGACCTTGTCGAGTTTGGGGGCGGCGAAGTCGCCGCGATATTGTGCGCCTGACCGACGGGACGGTACGGAGGACTGGGCACGACTCAGGGCCGGCCACGCAGCGACCGCCGCAGTCAGGCCACCAAGGGTCTTGAGAAAGCCACGGCGAGGAGTCTGTTCTGCCATGGGCGCATTCTACGCTGACTTGGAGATGGGGAGACTTGGAGATGAGGAGATGAGGAGATGAGGAGATGAAGCTGGTCGTTCATGTGCACGACCTCCCGATGTGGTCGTTGCCTGTCTCTCAGGTCGAACGGATTCGGCGGGCGCTACCGGACGTGGACGTCGTGGACGTGCGCGACACTGCGGCGTGTCGTTCAGCCATCGTCGATGCTGACGTGGTGTTGGCCACGCGGATGTTGCCCGAGACGCTCGCGGTGGCCTCACGCGTGCGGTGGGTCCAGACGACGGCGGTGGGCGTGTCGTGGTTGCCGCTGGCGGCATTGGCGGCGCGTGAGATTCCGGTGACGAATGCCCGTGGTCTGCATGCCGAGATCCTTGCGGAACACGCCATGGCCCTGCTGCTGGGGTTGCGACGACAGCTGCCGCTGGCCGCCGAACGACGGGCGGCCTGCGTCTGGGCGCAGGAGGAACTCGCGGCGATCCCCGTTCCTCGCCTCAGCGCCACCACGGTGCTGGTCGTAGGCCTGGGTGCCATTGGTACCTGCGTGGCCCGGTGTGCCGCCGCGATGGGGATGCAGGTGATCGGTGTGCGTCGGGACGTGATGGCGCCGCGACCGCCCGGTGTTGGCCGCGTCGTGGCGCTCTCGGACCTGCCCGCCGTGTTGCCCACCGTGGATGCCATCGTGTTGGCGCTGCCGCACACGCCGGACACAGGTCAGGTGCTCGACGCCGCGGCGTTGGCGCGACTGAAGCCGACGGCCTGCGTGATTAACGTGGCGCGTGGCAGCCTCATCGATGAAGTCGCGCTGGCCGAGGCGCTGCACGCCGGTCGTCTGGGCGGCGCCGGGTTGGATGTGATGGCGCACGAACCACTGCCGCAGTCCAGTCCGCTCTGGTCCACGCCGCGCACCATCCTGACACCGCACACTGGCGCCTGCGATGGTGACTACTGGACACCCGCCATCGATTTCTTCCTCGAGAACTGGCAGCGCTTCGTCGCCGGCCAGCCACTTAAGAACATCGTCGATCCCGCTCGGGGTTACTGAGCCGGCGGCACTGCGCTATTCACTGGTCGTGCGGTAGAGCTTTCACCATGGAGCGCATGGGGGGCCATGGAGCAATACCTGTCACTGACATGTGAGGGTTGGGGGCCAGGCGAAGCCTGGCCGTGCGGGAGAAGAACGGGCGGAAACGAAAGACGTCGCCAAGAAAAGACACCGACGTCTTTCGTTTCCGCCCGTTCTTCTCCCGCAGCTGCCGCCTTTGGCGGCACCCAACCCGCTTTCCGAGCGTCCGTGTCTTCCTCATGGATCCTCATGGAACCTCATGGTGAAAAAATCCGGATCAAATGGTCTTGAGACTGGATCCCTTGCCTGAGATCACGACACCGGCCGTGACCAGGGACAGCAGCAGGCCGTTGACGATCATCACGGACGGGGCGGAGTAGATGTCGGCAAAGTACCCGGCAATCAGCGCGCCGATGGGGCCCCCACCACGCAGCGCCACCATGTAGATGCTGACGACGCGGCCGCGCAGCGCCTCGGGTACGGCGAGTTGGACGATCGAGAAGCTCATCGAGAACAACGCCATGAAGGCGATCCCGCCACAAAAAATCAGGATGTAACTCACAAGCGGCGTGGTGGACCAGCCAAACGCCATGATGATCAGCCCCATCGAGAACTGCACCCCCAGCAGCAGCCGGCCGATGTGTTTGAGTCGACCGCTCATGACGCCGATGAGCATCGCGCCGGTGATCGCGCCGGCCCCCTGGAATGCCATCAGCAGCGACAAGCGTGTCTCGGGTGTCCCTCCAGCATCGGCCATGACGGTCTTGGCGAACGTCGGCAGAAAGGTGAGGAGTGGCATGGCGAGGGCCATGCTGATGACCACCAGCACCATCAACGTGAGCATCAAGCGCTGCTGGCGGACGTACGACAGGCCCTCACGCAGGTCCGTCATGATGTGCGGGCGCGGACCCGTGTGCGCGGTGGGCACCGGCGCCTTGATCAACATCAGCGCGATCACCACGAGGAAAAACGACAGGCCGTTCAGGAAGAAACACGCGGCCATGCCCAGTGAGATGAGAATCGCGGTGCCGCCCATCGGCCCGAGGATGCGCGACAGGTTGAACTGTGTGGAATTGAGCGCAATCGCGTTCGGCAGATCACGGCGCGGGACGAGCGACGGAATCAGTGATTGATAGGCCGGCCCGCCAAAGGCTTGCCCGATGCCCGAGATGAAGGACAGCGTCAGCACATGCCAGATGGTGATGGCGTCCCAGAAGACGAGTGCGGCGAGCGCAAAGGCGGTGGCCGCCTGCACATACTGCGACCAGGTCAGCAGCTTGCGACGGTCATAGCGATCGGCGATCACACCGCCGATCAACATGAAGAGCAGAATCGGCAACTGCGAGAGAAAGTCGTCGAGGCCGAGATAAAAATTTGAATCGGTCAGATCAAGGACAAGCCAGCTCTGGGCGAACTTCTGCATCCACGTGCCGATGGTGGAACCCAACGCGGCCAGCCAGAGAATCCGAAAGTCACGATGGGTGAGTGCGCCGGCGAAACGATTGCCCCAACTGTGGGGCATGTCGGCAGGTGGTACGCCTGGAGGCGCGGCGGGCGTGGACAAGACGTCGGTATCTTAACAGGCGCGTGGTAGCATCCCGCGCAGTGATGTCCCTCCTGCGATCGCTCACCTGTGGTGCCCTGTTGTTCGTCGCCGCCTGTGCGTCACCCGACAGGCCATCGTCGGCGCCTCCCGACCTGACACCGGGGGCCGTGCATGTGCTGGCCCCGCCCGACGTAGGCGCGTTTTTTGATTGTCTACGCACAAGTGGCCACGCCGTGGTGGCCGCCCATCGCGGGGGACCCTCGCCCGGGTATGCCGAAAATGCGATTGAGACCATGGCCCATGTGCTCACGCAGGTGCCGGCACTCTTCGAAATCGACATCGTGCGCACACGCGACAACGTCCTGGTGCTGATGCACGACGATACCCTCGACCGCACCACCACCGGCACCGGCGAGGTGCGCGCGCACACGCTCGACGAGATCAAGGCGCTGCACCTGCGCGACGAGGCCGGTACGGTGCTTGATGCGCGTGTGCCGACGTTGCGGGAGGCGCTGGACTGGGCGGCAGGCAAGGCGATTCTTGAGCTGGATGTGAAACGCGGTGTCTCATATGAGGACGTCATCGCCGAGGTGCAGGCTGCGAAGGCGATCGACCGTGTCGTGTTCATCACCTACAGCACCGACGCCGCCGTCCGGGTGCATCAACTCGCGCCCGGGATGATGCTCTCGGTGTCGATTGAGGACGTTCCGGCGCTGGACGCGCTGGAGGCCCGTGGGGTGGACCTCACGCGGGTGCTGGCATGGACGGGACTCGACACGCCCAATGCCGAGCTCAATCAGGCGCTGGCTGCGCGTGGTGTGGAAGCCATGTTCGGCACCCTCGGCAATCCCACTCGTTCATGGGACGGCCGCTTCGCACGCGAGGGCCGTGAGCGCTACGCCGAGTTCGCCAAAAGCGGCCTCCAGCTCATCTCCTCGGACCGCACTGTCGAGGCTGCCCGCGATCTCGACGCCCACGACGGCGTCGAAGGCATCGGCGCCCTGACCTGCCTCATCGCCCGGTAAGCCGGGACCGCGAACTGCGGACTGCGGACCGCGGACAGTGTCTTTCGCCTCTTGATCGCCTGATGCCTGTTGTGCCATACTTCGCCCATCAGGCGAAAGTAGGGCGAAAACAATGGCATCTGCAGCTCTCTCTTATCTCACACAACTGCTTGACTCAAAACAACTTGCAGGCACACTCACCAGGCCTGCTGATAACAACCGCCCAGTCACCAGTACAGGGGTCTCGCTCCTTGATGACCATCTGGCCGGTGGATGGCCCAAGGGACAACTTTCCGAAATCACCGGCCCGCCATCGTCAGGTCGCACGTCGGTGGTGCTGGCCACGCTGGCGGCGGTGACACAGAAGGGCGGGATGGTCGCCCTGGCCGATGTGGCAGACCGGTTCGACCCCGCATCGGCAGCCGCGGCCGGTGTGGATCTGGATCGAGTGCTGTGGGTGCGGGGACCACACCTCTCGTGGGGCGCCTCACAAATCACCGTCGGAGACATGGCCGTGCAGCGCGGGTTGCGGGCCTTCGACTTGATGGCGCGTGCCGGGGGCATCGCCGTGGTGGTGTGTGATGTGGCCGATGTGCCGGCGCGGCACTTGCGGTCGTTGCCGACGGCCACGTGGTTGCGACTGGCGCATGTGTTGGAAGGATGCGACACCGTGGGATTGCTGGTGGGGGCCCAGCCGTGGGGCCGCAGTGCGCATGGTGTGTCGCTGTCCCTGCGGGCCAGGGCAGAGTGGGCGGGCACCAGTGCGCAGAGCCGCCGCCTGACGGGGTTGGCCGTGACACCGGAGGCCTCACGCCGCGTTCGTCGTGTGCGCACATCACGAAAGGACGACACCCCATGTTTGTTTGCCTTGTCCGCGACTCTCTGAGTCCGTCACGCCCCGGCGTACTCGACGCCGTCGCGCGTGCCTGTTCCCCGCGTGTGGAATCGCATGGGCCCGACGTGGTGGTGTGTGATGCGCGTGGGCTCACACGTGTGATTGGCATGCCCGCCGTGATTGCCGAAGAGATGCGTCGGATGGCGTGGGAACGTGAAGTCGGCATCCGTGTCGCCATCGCCGGATCACAGACGACGGCCTGGCTGCTCGCCCACGCACGACCGGGGACCACGATTGTGCCGGCCGGGGAGGATGCACGCCGGTTGGAGCGGCTGCCGCTGTCAGCGTTGCGCGCGTTGCCTGCGCGTGAATGGGGCGCCACGTCCGGCACCAAACAGGTGGATGACACGCTGGCCATCTTCGCCCGATGGGGCCTGGCGACACTGGGGGATCTGGCGCGTTTGCCGCGTGCGGAGGTGCTCACACGCACCGGGCGCGTGGGGCAGCGCCTGCACCAGGCCGCGTGCGGCGACGATGCCGCGCCCATGGTGCCCACAGATGAGGCTCCGCAGTTTGTCGAACGCATGGTACTTGAATGGCCGGTGGAGGGGCTTGAGCCATTGTCGTTTGTGCTGGCCCGTCTGTGTGACGGCTTGTCCGCGACACTGGCGCGTGCCGATCGCGGCGCCGTGACGCTCACCACGCGGCTGCGCCTGGTGACAAAGACCACGCACGAACGCACGCTGACGTTGCCGTCGCCGATGCGTGAATCCAAAACGCTGCGCACACTGATCCTGCTCGACCTCGAATCCCATCCTCCACCCGCCGGAATCGATGTGGTGGAGGTGGAGTGTGGCGTCACGCCCGGACGCATCACGCAGGGGTCGTTGCTCGCCTACGCCGTGCCGACGCCCGAGGATCTCTCCACGCTCCTCGCACGCCTCTCTGCATTGGTGGGTGACACCCGCGTCGGCGCCCCTGTGGTTGTGGATACTCACAACCCCCGTGTCTCGTCGATGAAACCATTTGCACTTGCACCGGTCCACACGCGCACGAGTGCACCAACGCACCCGAGCACCGCGTTGCGTCGCCTTCGTGTCCCGATGCCAATCTCCGTGCGTGTGGACAAAGGCACCCCCGTGCGCGTCGTCTTGCGCGAGCGTCTCCAGATGGCACCGCGTGCTTCGAGCGGAACCGTGATGACCGCAGCCGGCCCCTGGCGTACGTCCGGACAGTGGTGGACGACGGATGCGGGCACGTGGGATCGGGACGAATGGGACGTGGCACTCGAGACCGGTGTGATTTATCGCATCGCGCGCAATCGCCAGACCGACATGTGGGAACTCGAAGGAGAAGTGGACTGAGTGCGTGTACATCGAGCTCCACACCGCGTCAGCTTTTTCATTTCTCGCCGGCGCGTCGCTGCCCGAAACGTTGATCGCACGCGCGGCACATCTGGGTTATCCGGCGCTGGCGCTGCTCGACCGCGACGGCGTCTACGGCGCACCGCAATTTTATAAAGCCGCCAGCGCCGCTGGTCTCAAAGCGATCGTCGGGGCGGAACTCACGATTTCTGGTGCTCCCGCGCACCCGCGCACCGGAGCACGTGAGCACCGGAGCACTCCATGGTGTTTACCCGTGCTCGTCTCGTCCCTCGAGGGCTACCGCAACCTGTGTCGATTGATCACGCGCGCCAAGCGGGACGTCCCCAAAGGGGAGTCGTGCCTGACGCTGGAGGATCTGGATGGCCACACCAATGGACTCATCGCACTGGTGGGGCGTCAGGCCCTGGTCGCCGAGCGGCATGGCGTGGGCGGACTGGTGGACAAGGTCGTCGGTATTTTTGGACGACACCACGTCTGGATGGAATTGCAGCGGCATCTGCGACGTGATGAAGAGGCGGCCAACGCGTCGCTGCTGGATCTGGCTGCCGCGTTTCGTGTGCCGGTGATGGCGTCCAATGGCGTCCGATTTGCCACCGTCGAAGAGCGACCAATCTATGACGTGCTGACGTGCCTGCGGCACAAGACCACGCTCCGCGACGCCGGGCGACGATTGAGTGTGAATGCCGAGAGTTACCTGAAGCCCCCCGAGTTGATGACCCGGCTGTTCAGTGACGTACCGCAGGCATTGGCGGGTATCGACGCGCTGGCTGAACGACTGGACTTTACACTTGCGAATCTGGGCTACCAGTTTCCGGACTATCCGGTGCCCGCTGGCGAGACACAGGCCTCATTCCTGCGGCGCATCACGATGGTGGGCGCGCGTGATCGGTATCACCCGCTTGACGAGGCATTCGGAGGACGCGCAAAAACACAGATCCAGCGCGAACTCGATCTCATCGACAAGCTCAACCTCGCCGGCTACTTTCTCATCGTCTGGGACCTGGTCAACTTCTGCCGGCAGCAGGGGATTCTTGTGCAGGGTCGTGGGTCGGCCGCCAACAGTGCCGTGTGTTATTCGCTGGGGATTACTGCCGTGGATCCTGTGGGGATGGAGTTGCTGTTCGAGCGGTTCCTGTCGGAGGAACGTGGCGAGTGGCCTGACATCGATCTTGATCTGCCCAGCGGGGATCGACGCGAGCGCGTGATTCAGTATGTGTATCAGCGGTACGGGGCGCTGGGGGCGGCGATGACGGCCAACGTCATCTCGTATCGGGGCCGCAGTGCCGCCCGTGAGGTGGGCAAAGTCCTCAGCATGACGGAGGACGAGATTGATCGGCTCGCGAAGATGATGAGCCGGTTCGAGTTCGTGGACCCTGACGAGACGGTGACCAAACATCTGACCGATGCGGGGCTGGATACCGGCCGTGAAGTGTATCGACAGTTCTCGCGGCTGTGGACGCAGATGCAGGACCTGCCGCGGCACCTCGGGCAACATTCCGGCGGCATGGTGATCTGCAAAGGACGACTCGATGATGTGGTGCCTCTGGAACCCGCGTCGATGCCGGGCCGGGTGGTGGTGCAGTGGGACAAGGACGACTGCGCCGACCTCGGCATCGTGAAGGTCGACCTGCTCGGCCTCGGCATGATGGCGGTGCTCGAGGAGTCGGTGGCACTCACCGGGATCGACCTCGCACATCTGCCGCCCGACGACCCGGAGGTCTACCGGATGTTGCAGGCGGCCGACACCATCGGCATTTTTCAGGTCGAGTCCCGCGCACAGATGGCGACGTTGCCGCGGCTCAAACCCCGCACCTTTTACGACATCGTCGTTGAGGTCGCACTGATTCGACCTGGGCCGATCGTGGGGCAGATGGTGCACCCGTATCTCAAGCGGCGTCGCGGCGATGAGCCGGTGACGTACGCCCACCCGTCGCTGGAGCCCGTACTGAAGCGCACGTTGGGCGTGCCCCTGTTTCAGGAACAGTTACTGCGCATGGCAATGGTCATCGCCGGGTTCAGCGGTGGGGAAGCCGAGGAACTGCGGCGGGCCATGGGGTTCAAGCGCTCGGCAAAACGCATGCAGCAGATCGAAGCACGCCTGCGCACCGGAATGGCCCGCAACGGGATCACCGGCGTGACAGCCGACCAGATCGTGCTGTCGATTACCTCGTTTGCGTTGTATGGATTCCCCGAATCCCACGCCGCCAGTTTTGCGCTCATCGTGTATGCGAGTGCGTATCTCAAGGCGCATTACCCGGCGGCGTTTTACACGGCGCTGCTCAACAACCAGCCCATGGGCTTCTACGCCCCCGCCACGCTCGTCAAGGACGCCCAGCGCCGTGGTGTGCGCTTTGCCCCCGTGGACGTCCAGGTCTCCGACTGGCCCTGCACCCTGCAGGACGACGGCGCGATTCGTCTGGGCCTGATGTATGTGCAAGGCCTCCGCGCCGAGGTGGGGAAGAAAATGACGTCGGAACCTCCCGACGTCATTTTGCGGTTCACGTCGATGGATGACCTGGTCACCCAAACCGGGATCCGGCGGGATGAACTGCGTGTACTCGCGGAATCCGGCGCGTTGGCGTCGTTGGGGGGCGACCGCCGGTCGGCGTTGTGGCAGGCCGAACGCGCCGCGCGCCCGGCGGGGCCTTTATTGACCGACGAAATGACGTCGGGAGGCTTTTTTTCAATGGACAATAAAAAAAAGCCTCCCGACGTCATTTCGGCGATGTCGCTGATCGAACGTGTGGGGGCCGACTACGCCACGACAGGACTGACCATCGGCCCGCATCCGATGGCGTTGGTGCGGCGGGGCCTGGCCTCACGCGGGGTACTGCGGGCGAGCGACCTGGCCTTGTGGCGGCCGGGTCGGCGTGTGCGGGTAGCCGGCGCGGTGATTACGCGGCAACGGCCTGGCACGGCAAAGGGGTTTGTGTTTCTCTCTCTCGAGGATGAGACCGGTATCGCCAACGCCATCCTCACCCCGGACGTGTTCACCACGTTCAAGCGCACGGCGGTGGATGCGCCGTATCTGCTGATCGAAGGCATCCTGCAGAATCAGGACGGGGCTGTCTCGGTGAAGGCCGAACGCCTTGAGGCCCTGACCGAGACCGGCCCGCGCCCGCAGTCTCACGATTTCCATTAAATGAGGCGAAAAACCTTTCGGGTAGGTTTTTCCTGAAAATGGGATTCCCTTGGAAAAACCTACCCGAAAGGTTTTTCACCTCGCGTTACAATAATTGGTCGATGACCACCCCGAGAGCCAAAGTAGAGATCACCGAGACCGGTTGCCGCATCATTCGCAAGAAATCACGCATCTCCGGCTGGGGCGTGTACGCGGCGGCGCCGATCAACAAGAACAAACGCATCATCCAATACACGGGCGAGAAGATCACCTCGGACGAAGCGGATCGGCGCGAAACGAAGTACCAGAAGAAGGGCCAGTTGTGGTGCTTCACCCTGAACCGGCGCTGGTTCCGTGACGGCAACGTCAACGGCAGCACCGCCCGGTTTATCAATCACGCCTGCAAGGGCAACTGCTACGCGGAAGTGATCAAGGACACGGTCTGGATTCGCGCCTCGAAGAACATCCCGAAGGGTGCGGAGCTCTCATACGACTACAACACCGAAGGGGAAGCCGGCATGGATTGTCGATGCGTCCCCGGGTGTACAAGCAAGATCTGACGTGATGCCGACGACGCTGGTACGCCACGTCATCTACCTGCACGGTTTTGCGTCCTCGCCGGCGTCCGGCAAGGCCGAGCGATTCCGGCAGGAGCTTGAGGCGCGGGGCGCCGGGTGGTCGTGTCCCGACCTGAACGAGCCGGCATTTGAAACCCTGACGACAACCCGGATGCTCGCCCAAGTCCACGCGCTACTCGTCGCCGTCCCGGATGGGCCAGTCGCCCTGGTGGGTTCGAGCCTCGGTGCCTTTGTGGCCGTCCATGCCGCCGACCGGGACACCACTGGCAAGGTGGATCGCCTCGTGCTGCTGGCACCCGCGCTCGACTTCGGGGGGAACCGCCTGCGACAGCTCGGTCCCCACGGCATCGACGAGTGGAGAGAGTCGGGCAGCCTCACGGTGTTCCACTACGCCGACGGAAAGGAGCGTCAGGTCGGATACGCCCTTTACGAAGACGCCGCCCGGTATGACGCCATCACGCTCGATACCCGGCATCCGACGCTCGTGTTCCAAGGCGATCACGACGAGTCGGTGGATCCCGCCATGGTGCGCCGCTGGGCGGAGGGCCGCACGCTCGTCGACCTGCACGTCCTCGATGACGGCCATCAGCTCAGCGATTCCATCGATACGATTTGGACACAGAGCGCCCGGTTCTTTGGGCTCTCGCCGGACGCGTCCTGAGCACATCCACCTGCGGCGCCCTGACGTAACACTCCTGTCACCCCCGGAGAGCGGGAAACGTCGCAGTGTGTCGGGGTAGAATGCCCTTGGGAGTTCCACAGATGTTGATCAAGTCCGGCAACGCGTTTGAGATCCGCTCTTCAGAGATCACACCTGAATCGGTGTATCGCTCGCGCCGCGAGTTCATGCGGATCGCGGCTGCAGGGGCGTTTGGCGCCGTGGCCTGTGGCCCGCTCAGCGACGGCCTCTCGGCGCAGGCGACGATTCCGAATGTGAAGAAGTCCCCGCTGTCGACCGACGAACGGCCGCACACCTGGGAACAGCTCACCGAATACAACAACTTCTATGAGTTCGGCCAGCGGAAGTCAGACCCGGCCGCCAACGCGCATCGCCTCACCGTCAAGCCCTGGACGGTCAAGGTGGATGGTCACATCGCCAAGCCGGCCGATTATGCGCTGGAAGATCTCGTCAAGCCCCACCAGCTCGAAGAACGCATCTACCGGTTCCGCTGCGTGGAAGCGTGGTCGGCGGTCATTCCGTGGGTCGGCTTCTCGCTCGCGGACCTCATCACCCGTGTGCAGCCGACCAGCCGCGCGAAATACGTCGCCTTCACCACGCTGCTGCGTCCGTCGGAGATGATTGGACAGCGCGGTGCTTCGCTGGACTGGCCCTATGTCGAGGGCCTGCGGATGGACGAAGCCATGCACCCGCTCACGATTCTCGCCACGGGCCTCTACGGCAAGGAACTACCGAACCAGAACGGCGCGCCGATTCGGCTGGTCGTGCCGTGGAAATACGGGTTCAAGAGCATCAAGTCCATCGTGCGCATCAGCTTTGTGGAGAACCAGCCACCGAATTCGTGGAACATCGCGAACGCCCGTGAATACGGCTTCTACTCCAACGTGAATCCGACGGTGGATCACCCGCGGTGGAGTCAGGCGCGTGAGAACTCCCTCGGCTCGTTCGTCAAGAACAAGCAGACGCTGATGTTCAACGGCTACGCCGACCAAGTCGCGAAGTTGTACGAGGGAATGGACCTCAGAAAATTCTACTGATGTGGCTGAAGGCGCTGGTGTTCGTCGCCGCGGCCTGGCCGGGCGCCGACCTCCTCTACAACACCTTCTGGGGTGACCTCGGCGTCAACCCGCTGGAAACGCTGCTGCTCACCAGCGGCGAGACCGCGTTGGTCCTGCTGTTGGGATCGCTGGCCGTCACGCCGATTCGAAGAATCACCGGGTGGAATCGCGTCCAGTCGATACGACGGATGCTTGGGTTGTGGGCGTTCTTCTACGCCTTCTTTCACCTGGCGTTCTACCTTTTGCTCGACCGCGCCTGTCTGTACTGGTCCGACTGCCAGGTACAACTCATCATCGAAGACATCGTCAAGCGCAAGTTCATCCTGTCCGGCATGGTGGCCTTCCTGGCCATGGTGCCCCTCGCGCTCACCTCGACGAAGGGGTGGATTCGGCGGCTCGGCCGTCGGTGGCAGTCGCTGCATCGTCTGGCCTATCTGGCGGGCGCGGCCGGCGTCGTCCATTTCATCTGGAAGACCAAGGTGCCCGAGTTCTGGCCGTACGCCTATGCGACCATCTTCCTTGTGCTGATGGCCGTGCGTGTCTATCTGGCGTGGCAGAAACGGTCCGCAGTCCGCGGTCCGCAGTCCGCAGTCCGAGGGACGGGAGGGTAACGTGCGAGGGACTATTGGAATCGTCTGTGCATTCGCCTTGACGGCGTGTGGCGGTCAGCCGACGCCGTGGCTGTCCAACGACCCGGTCGGACGTGAGCCGTCGTCGTTTGTCGTGCTGGCTGGGCAGTGGACTGTCGGCGACGAAGACGGTGAACGCATTCTGCAGTTGGACGGCAGCCAGTGGAAGGTGGGGACGACGCCGGCGAATCTGTCAGCGAAGGCGATGGCCCTGTTTCCCTGGGCGGCGGAAACCTTCGGCACGCGCGTGTTGGGCGGCCTGCAGTTCGCCTACGGCGTGGAGCGGTCCGTGAAGATGTTTGAGGATGGCGAGATTCAGGTCGACTTCCGGTTGATTGGCGGGGCCTCCGACCAGTTCGCCGGCATCCTGTTCGGCCTGAACGACGATGGCAACCATTACGCGTATCGATACAACACCAAGGACGGCGACACCGCGTTGTGGCGGGTGGTGGATGGCGAACGGCAACGGATTCACCATGGCGGCGTGCACCTCGAGGTGCCGATGGGGCAGTGGCGCACGTTGCGCATGCGGAAACAGGGCGCGGTCATCACCGGGTGGGTCGACGATCTGCAGACGCTCCAGTTCACGCTGCCGGAGGATCCCACAGGACGCGTCGGTCTGTGGTCCAAACCGGATGCCGTGACCGACTATAGGCACTTCGTCGTCACGGCTGGCGAATAATGGCCTCCCGCGGTCCTTTATACCCGGTGAGGTCTGCGGGCCGCGGGTTGGGCGGCAGCGACAGGAAATACTCGGTGATCGGTCGGTCGTCCCGCAGCAGATCGCCCGGGCCCAGATACCGCTCCATCTCAGCCCGGCCAGCGAAGTACCGGCCGACGAGATCCTCAAACGTCCCCATCCCTGACTCGGTCAGGGCCGCGTGCACCGCCGGATAGGCCACCTTCAGCGCAAAATCCGCTTCGCTCAGCAGTAAGGGTTCATTGGAGCCGATCGCAATGCTGCCGCCCATCCACTTCGTGACGTGCGGAAACACCGACAGAAAACTGCGCAACATCAGTTTGTGCTGGTACTCGCTGTCGCCCGGGATCCACTGCACCATGATGCCGCCGGGGGCCAGGGCCTGTCGGGCGAGTGCGAAATAGTCTGCGGAGTAGAGACTGGCGGCCCCGGCCAGATGCGGCAGCATGAGATCTGCCGTGATGACATCAAACCGCTCGGGCGTCGTCTTGAGAAAGTGCCGACCATCGGCGACCTTGAAGCGCACATTCGGATTCTCCAGAATGTTGCGATTGATCCCCGCAAACCAGCTGCCGGCCGTCACAACCGACGGTGACAATTCCACGATCGTCGTCCGGGAGTTCGGCAGAATGCTTGCGCCGCCCCCGGTGGTGCCGCCTCCCATGCCCACAATCAGCACGTTCCGCGGATCAGGGTGCACCGCCACGGCGAGCGTGCCGATGGCGCGGTGATACCCGACCATGTTGGCGCCGTCGCTGGCGTGATGCATGCCGTCGATCAGCAGCACGCGCTGGTCGCCATGCCGCACCACCGACACGGTCGCCTGGGCATCCTCGGCGTGCCAGAGCACGTGATGATCGGGATACCGGCGCGTGATGACATCCTGGAAGACGTCCGGCAGCAGCACGGCGGCCAGCACAAACGCAGCGGCACTCGTGGCGATCACAGGCGTGCGCAGCCGAGGTTGTGCCATCCAGAAGAGGGCCAGCCCGCCCAGGAGGGGAATGGCGGCGATGAGCACAAGGCTGGTCTGGGCGCCGAGCGTTGGAATCAGTACGAAGCCGCCGGCCAGGGATCCGACAATGGCGCCTGCAACGTTGAGCGCATACAACATCCCGACGCGTCGGCCCACGCGGCTATCGTCTTGCCGACCACCGGTGGTCCACAGGATCAGCCCCATCGGGAATGCCGCCCCCAGCAGAATGGCCGTAGGCAAGATCGCGAACGCCGCAGCGATCAGCAGGGGCAGCACAAAGTCCCACGGCGGTGCCATCGCCTCGGTAGCCACCCACATCCAGCTCATCACATCGTGGGCGCGCACCAGTGCGAATGCCGAGAGCACGGCGGTGAGACCAATGGCGATCTCCGTCGCGCCGAGGATGGCGAGCCAGTTGGCCCGGCGACGCAGCCACGGCGTCACCAGAAAACTGCCGATGGCGAGGCCGACCAGCACGGCAGCAAGCATGCTGGCAAACGCGTAGGTGGTGGGCCGCAGGAAAAACACAAGGATGCGGAACCAGACGATTTCGAGCGCCAGGGTGACGGCGCCCGAGAGCGCAATCACAAGCAGCACTGTCCAGCGCGCACGATCCGACAGGGGGGTGGTGACCAGCGCAGAGGCGTCGTCCTCCGCGTGCGGCGCGGCAGTAGCAGACGCGGCGGCACTGGCCAGAGGCACTTCGTTACGACTGGCGATCCACGCGACCACGGCGACCAGCACGTTGATCGCGGCCGCCGCCAGAAACGTGGCCCGCAGACCAAGTGTGGGCACCAGCCACAAACTGCCAAACAACACGCCCACGATCGCACCGGAGGTGTTGATGGCGTACAGCAGTGAGGCCGTGCGACGAATGCCGTCAGCCGTGCGGCTGGCCGCACGCAACACCAGTGGGTAGGTCATGCCCATCAACGCGCCGGGGATGATTAATACGAGCGCCGTCAGGCCGATGCGGGCGATCGTCGTGAGGAGCGGCGCATTCTCAAGACTGGGTGCCATCCCGACAAAGATGCTGTCAGCCAGGCTCAGCAGCGTGGGCGTCAGCAACGCGCTGACCGCAATGAGCACCTCCACGATCGCAAACGCGCGCAGCGGGCGCGCCATGGAGTCGGACCATCGGCCAGCGAGAAAGCTGCCGATGGCCAGGCCAGCCATGAAACAGGCGAGGACCGTGCTGGCGGCCTGGATCGTGACGCCGAAGACGTGGCCAAGCTGCCGGGTCCACAACACCTGATAGATCAGGGCGACGCCACCCGACAGAAAAAAAGCGACGAGCAACCAGGAGCTCAGACGCGTACTGATAGCCGAACGGGACTCACTCATAAGAACTCCTGCGACGAAACTAGCCCCCGCGCGTGTGCATCTCGAGATGCGCGTCACGTCGAAGGACATTGAGGGGAATGTAGGTGCCGCGATCGCGCACGCCGCGTCGTTCTTCGGCCCCGCGATCGGCGCGACCGCGCCAGACCGCCTTGAGCAGGTTGAGCATCGTATCGCGGGACGCCCCCGCGCGCAGTGGACGACGCAGATCCGTGCCGTGCTGTGCATACAGACAGAGCAACAGCACGCCGTCTGCGGTCAATCGCGCCCGATCGCAGGTGCGGCAGAACGGTTGCGTCGTGGACGCGATGATCCCGAAGGCGAGCCCGTCGGGCAACTGAAAACGATCGGCCGGTGCCGACGGGGAGCTGGGCAACGAGCGAATGCTGCCGTACCGGTCCGCGAGGCGGGAGAGAATTTCGGTCTGTGACACCACCGCCTCGGGCCGCCAGCGCGTGGCGCCCCCCACGTCCATGTATTCGATGAAGCGCACCTCGGCACCGACCGTCCGCCCGTATTCCAGCAGGTCCGCCAACTCATCGTCGTTGTCGCCGCGGGTGATGACGGTATCGATCTTCAGATCGCGAAAGCCAAGACGACGGGCGGCGTCAATGCCGTTGAAGACCGCCGGCAGCGAGTCGCGGCGGGTGAGTGTCTGGAACCGTTCGCGGTGCAGCGTGTCCAGGCTCACCGTGACGCGGTGCAGGCCCGCCTGCTGCAGATCGGCGGCCGCGTCGGCCAACAGGACGCCGTTGGTCGTGAGCGCTAGATCGGTCAGCCACGGTTTGGCGGCCAGTTGCGCCACCAGTGATGGCAAGTCGCGGCGCAACAGGGGTTCGCCGCCGGTGAGGCGAATCCGGTCCACGCCCATCTCGCCGAACAGGTCGGCCAGGCCACTGGTTTCCTCAAAGCTCAACACGTCCAGGCGGGGCAGCCAGACGTAGTCCTCCTCAGGCATGCAGTAGTGGCACCGCAAATTGCAGCGGTCGGTCACCGACAGGCGCAGGCTTCGAAGGGGACGACCCAATGTGTCAAGCGTAGACATCCGCCCGGTCATTATCCCACTGCTTGGCCGGCGCCAGTACGGCTTGACCCGCGGCCTGTGCGAAAATCAGGGCGCATGAGTATTCGTCCCTATCGTGGCCAGCTCCCGGTGATCGACCCGTCGGCGTTTGTGGATGAAAGCGCCCAGGTGATAGGGGATGTGGTGATTGGCGCCGAGAGTTCCGTGTGGATGCAGGTCGTCATGCGGGGGGATGTCAACTACATCCGCGTCGGCGACCGGACCAACGTGCAGGATGGCACGGTGGTGCACGTCCAGCACGACACCCATCCGACCCTCATTGGCAACGACGTGACCATCGGGCACGGCGCCATCGTCCATGGCTGCACCATCGCGGACCGGGTGCTGGTGGGGATGGGGGCGATCATCCTCAACGGCGCGACCATTGGGGAGGATTGCATCATCGCAGCCGGCACCCTGCTGACCGAAGGGACGTTCGTTCCCGCACGGTCGATGGTCATGGGCAGCCCCGGCAAGGTCCGGCGCACGCTGACGGACCAGGACGTGGCGATGATTCGGGAGTTTGCAGACAACTACGTGCGATACCGTCTCGACTACATGCCATAACGCACGTTATGCGGGATAATGGATGCCCAGCGCATGATTCCAGCAATACGCGGCACCCACGACATCATTCCGGGCGAGGTCGAGAAGTGGCAATACGTCGAGCGCCTCGCACGCCAGCTCTGTGATCGCTACGGGTACGTCGAAGTCCGAACACCCATCATTGAACGCGAGGAACTCTTCGCCAAAGGCACGGGCGAAACCACCGACATCGTGCAGAAGGAGATGTACTCGTTCACCGACAAGGGGGGCGACCGCATCACCCTGCGACCGGAAGCCACACCGAGCATGGTGCGGGCGTTTGTCGAGCACAACCTTGAACACGCACTGCCATCTGCGAAGCTCTTTGCGATGGGGCCGATGTTTCGGTACGAACGTCCCCAGAAGGGCCGCTACCGCCAGTTCCATCAGTTCGACGTCGAGGCCTTCGGCATCGAAGACCCGGCGGTGGATGCCGAGGTGATCGACCTGGCCTGGTCGCTGGTCACACAACTGGGTATCGCACAGGCGGAACTGGTGATTAACTCCGTTGGGTGTCCGGCGTGTCGACCGAAGTTCCAGGAGGCGTTACTCGCCGCCCTCGGCGCGGACCTGCCTCGATTGTGTGGCGACTGCCAGCGGCGCGCGACCACGAATCCGTTGCGCATCTACGACTGCAAGGTGCCGGCCGACCAGCCGATCATCGACGCGTTGCCCCATTCGGTGGATTTCCTCTGTGAGCCGTGCGGCACGCACTTCTCGCGTGTGAAGGGGTATCTCGATGCGGCCGGTGTGCCGTGGCGCCAGTCACACCGCCTGGTGCGGGGACTTGATTACTACACACGCACCACGTTTGAGGTGCTGGGCCAGACGCTCGGTGCGCAGAACGCGCTGTTGGGCGGCGGTCGCTACGACGGGCTGGTCAAGAAACTCGGCGGGGCAGACCGCACGGGTATCGGCTTTGCCGCCGGCATGGAACGGCTCGTGCTCGCGCTGCCTGAGGGCGCACCGATCGCCGCCGCGCCACGCGCCTTCATCGTGGCGATTGGTGACGAGGGCCGGGCGGCGGCATGGACGTTGTTGCGCGCCTTGCGCGACGCCGGGCTACCCGCGCAGATGGAGTTTGATGCACGCAGCGTGCGTGCGCAGATGAAACGCGCCGACCGCGTGGCGGCGCGCGTCACGCTCATCGTGGGCGGCGACGAACTGGCGCGAGGCGAGATCACCCTGCGCGACATGGCCACCGGCGACCAACACGCCATCACACGCGACACCATCATCGAAACGGTACGGACTTACCTGTGACCACCTATCGCACACACACCTGCGGCGAGTTGCGCCGTGCCCACGTTGGCCAGACCGTCCACCTGCAGGGATGGGTGCATCGCGTACGCGATCTGGGCGGCGTGACGTTTTTTGACCTGCGCGACCGCCACGGCCTGACGCAGGTGGTCGCCCGCGCGGATGCAGCCATGGTGCAGGCCGCCACGCTCCGGCCCGAGTTTGTGGTGTCGGTCTCCGGCGAGGTGGAGGCCCGTGAGCCGGGCGCCGTGAACTCCAAAATCGCGACCGGGGAGATCGAGCTGGGCGCGGCCCGGATCGAGATTCTGAATGAAGCCCGGACGCCGCCGTTCTCGATCAACGACGACTCGCCGGTGTCGGAAGAGACGCGACTGAAATATCGGTACCTCGACTTGCGGCGACCTGGCCTGCAACAGAACCTGATCCTGCGTCACCGGGTGTCGATCGCCGCGCGCAAGTATTTCGATGACCACGGGTTTCTCGAGATCGAGACGCCGATTCTCACCAAATCCACTCCAGAAGGCGCGCGTGACTATCTGGTGCCCAGCCGCGTGCACAAGGGCGAGTTTTTTGCGTTGCCGCAATCACCGCAGCTCTTCAAGCAGATTCTGATGATCGCGGGCATGGATCGCTATTTTCAGATCTGTCGCTGCTTCAGAGACGAGGACCTGCGCGCCGACCGCCAGCCGGAGTTCACCCAGATCGACGTCGAGGTCTCCTTCGCCACCGAAGATGTCGTCTATGGCGTTGTCGAAGGCGCGGTGGCCGCGATGTGGAGGGCGGCCGGGCATGAGGTGGTGACGCCGTTTCCACGCATGAGTTACGCGGATGCGATGCGGCGCTACGGATCGGATAAACCCGACCTGCGTCCCGGCATGGAGATTGGTGATGTGAGCCACCTGTTCGTGGAATCGCCGTTCTCCGTATTCGCGGATGCTGTAGGCGGCGGAGGCGTGGTACGCGGCTTTGTCGTCAAGGGCCGCGCCGGGTATTCGCGCAAGGAACTGGACGCGTTAACCGAACAGGCCAGACACCTCGGCGCCGGAGGCCTCGTGTGGGTGCGCCTCGCGCAGGGCGTGTTGCAGAGTTCGGCGCTCAAGGTGGCCGGTGAGGCCGCGCTGCGCGCTGCGTTTGAGGCGTGCGGCGGCGTCGAGGGTGATGTGCTGCTGCTCGCGTCCGGTCCTGAGGCGGGCGTCGCCGGCTGGCTCGGGGCGTTGCGCCTCAGCATCGCACGCACGGAAGGCCTGCTGAAGTGGGATGACTTCCGCTTCGTCTGGGTCACCGAGTTTCCGCTCTTCGAATGGAATGCCGATGAACAGCGGTGGGACTCCATGCATCACCCCTTCACGTCGCCGAGGGTTGATGATGTGGCGTTGCTGGAGGACGCGCCTGGCGAGGTGCGGGCACGGGCGTATGACCTGGCGCTCAACGGCTCGGAGATCGCCGGCGGCAGCATCCGCATCCACAGGCCTGATGTGCAGCGGCAGGTGTTCCGCCTGCTCGGCATCTCGGATGCCCAGGCGGCCGAGCGGTTCGGATTTTTTCTCGAAGCGCTCGAGTACGGCACGCCACCGCATGGCGGTATCGCGTTCGGTCTCGACCGTATCGTGGCGATCCTCTGCGACGAGTCGTCCATCCGCGAGGTCATGGCGTTTCCCAAGACGGCACAGGCCGTGGACCTGATGTCCGGCTCGCCGTCCACGGTCGATGAGCGCCAGTTGCGCGAGCTCCACATCACGACGGTGCCGGGAAAATAGTCCATGCGCCTGGGAATTGACCTGGGCGGCACGAAGATCGCCGCCGTCGTGTTGGGGCCCGACGGCAGGGAGCGATGGTCGACGCGGATCGGCACCCCGCGTCATGACTACGAAGCCACGATTGGCGCCATTGTTGATCTCGTGCGTGAGGCCGAGCAGGCCGTCGGCGCGAGGGTCAGTGTCGGCGTCGGGATTCCCGGTGCCTCCTCGCAGACGACAGGTCTGATTAAAAACGCCAACTCCGTCTGGCTCATCGGGCGCCCGTTCGAGGCGGATCTGTCACGTGCGCTCACCCGTGAGGTGCGGCTCGCCAACGATGCGAACTGTCTCGTCGTGTCCGAGGCCACCGACGGCGCCGCGGCAGGAGCCCCGGTCGTCTTTGGGGTGATCCTCGGGACCGGAACGGGTGGCGGACTCGTCGTGCACGGCAGACTGGTGGAAGGCGCAAATGCCATCAGTGGCGAGTGGGGCCACAACCCGTTACCGTGGCCGGACACGGCGGAACTCGAAGGCGACGCGTGTTACTGCGGTCGGTCCGGCTGTATCGAGACGTGGTTGTCGGGCCCGGCCCTGGCGCGCGACTACGCGAGACACGGCGGCGACGTGGTGACCGCTGCCCAGGTGGCGGCCCAGGCGATCGCGGGCGACGGGCGGGCGGTGGCCGCGCTCGAGCGGTGGGAGCAGCGGCTCGCCAAGTCACTGGCCACGGTGATCAACCTGCTCGACCCGGACGTCATCGTGGTCGGGGGCGGGTTGTCGCAACTGCCCGGCATCGATGAGCGGATTCCGGCGTTATGGGGGCGCTGGGTCTTCTCAGACACGGTCGTCACGCGCTTGGTCACCGCCACGCATGGGGATGCCAGTGGCGTTCGCGGCGCGGCGTGGCTCTGGCCCCTGTATACTCAGGACACCCGTTGATGCCATCCACGACCGTGCGCCACATCCAGATGCCCGACGAGGGTATCGAAACCCTCTATGGTCCGTTCGACGAACACCTGCGCACGCTCGAAGGTGCGCTGGGGGTGACGCTCAAGACACAAGGCCATGAGCTCATCATCGAAGGCTCGACCGACGAGGTGGGCAAGGCCGAACACGTGCTGGCGCAACTTGGTCGTTTGTTGACTTCCGGCTACCGTTTTGCCCGTGGCGACGTGAAGACAGCGGCGCAGTTGCTGACGCAGAACCCTGCGATCGAATTGCAGGAGTACTTTCTCCGCAGCAACGCCAGAGCCGCCGGACGGAAACAGGTCGCGCCCAAAAGCGTGATGCAGCGGGAATACCTCGAAGCGATCGACGGGCACGACGTGGTGTTCGGCGTGGGCCCCGCCGGCACCGGCAAGACCTACCTGGCCATGGCGCAGGCGGTGACGTATCTGCTCGCCAAACGTGTCAACCGCATCGTGATGGCGCGGCCGGCCGTGGAGGCGGGGGAGAAGCTCGGCTTTTTGCCCGGTGACCTCGCCGAAAAGGTGAATCCCTACCTGCGTCCTTTGTACGATGCGTTGCACGACATGCTGGATGCCGAACGTGTGGAGCGGCTGCTTGAGCGTGGCGTGATCGAAGTGGCGCCGATCGCCTTCATGCGCGGTCGCACACTGAATGATGCATTTGTGATCCTGGACGAAGCACAGAACACGACGTCCGAACAGATGAAAATGTTTCTGACTCGTCTCGGGTTCGGCTCCAAGGCTGTAATCACCGGCGATATCACCCAAATAGACCTGCCGGCCGGCCGAGGCTCAGGCCTGATCGAAGCGCTGCGCATCGTCAACGGTGTCGAGGGCGTCAGCATCGTCCGGTTCGACGACCGCGACGTGGTACGACATCCGCTTGTCCAGCGCATTGTGAAGGCGTATGAAGCCCACACGCCGCGCGCGATTCCACCCGTGTGATGGCTGACCCTGCCCAACCCCGCTTGCGTGTACGGATCACGGATGGTCGTGGCCGCCCGGTGCCCGATGGGGGCTTGGCGACGTGGCTCGCCGGCGTGGCCCCGGCCCGTGCGCGCGGAAGCCTCACCATTGCGCTGCTGAGCGACCCGGCCATGCGTCGGCTCAACAAACAGTTTCGCGATGCTGACTATGCGACCGATGTGTTGTCGTTCCCGTCGGACGTGCGCGGCCGGCTGGGCGATATGGCGGTGGCACGCGGGGTCGCGACACGTCAGGCGAAGGCCCTGGGCCACTCGTTGCGCGTGGAACTAAGGGTGCTCGTGCTGCATGGGTTGCTGCATCTGCTGGGCTACGACCACGAGACGGATACAGGCGAGATGGCTCGTGCGGAGGAGCGACTGCGTCGGAAAGCCGGACTGCCGCTCGGATTGATTGCGCGCGAGCACGGGGACGGGCGCCGATGATCTGGATTCCGCTGCTCGTGTTTGTGGTGGTGTGCGGCATGGCGTACCTCGCCGTGATCGAGACGGCGTTCGGCGTGCTGATGCGCCTGCCGGAGCGGCTCGAGGCCGAGCGTGAAGGTGAAGCCGATGGTCTGGCGTCGTACCTTGATGATCCGCTGAAGCTGTTTGTCCCGGCGCGATTCCTCCGGGGACTCCTGCTGATTCTGGTGGTCGTGCTGCTGGCCCAGCCCCTTGGCACCGGGTTTTATGCGGGGCTCGGTCTGTTCGCCCTGGCCGTCATCCTCAACGTCGTTGCCGGCCATCTCATCCCGGCGATCATCGTCCGGCGTGCACCGGAACGATTGCTCGCCATGTTGCTGCCGCCGTTCACGGCGATGGCGAACGTGGTCACTCCGCTGACCGGACTGATCATCGGGTGGCTGGGGCCCGCAGAGGCCTCGATGCCGCGGAGCAATGGACACGGCAGCGCCACGTCGCACTCGCAGCCTCACGAGGCAACCGCCGAGCAGGAAGACGGGGAACTGCTGCGGTCAGTGGTCGACTTCGGCGACACACTGGTGCGCGAAGTGATGACGCCCCGGCCGGACGTGGTCGCGATTCACGCCGATGCCACCGTGGAGGACCTGCGCACGCTGGTGCGCGAGGAGCAATATTCGCGCGTGCCGGTGTATCGCGAGAACCTCGACAACATCGTGGGCCTGGTCGTCGTCAAAGATCTGATTCAGCGCGAGCACGTGACGGACACCACGCCGGTGCATGCCCTCATGCGCCCGGCGGCGTTTGTGCCGGAAACCAAACGTGTGGCGGACCTGTTGCGCGAGTTTCAGCAGCGACGGTTCCAGCAGGCCATGGTCGTGGACGAATACGGCGGGATCGCCGGCCTGGTCACGGTCGAAGACCTGATTGAAGAGATCGTCGGTGAAATTCGGGATGAATACGACGTGGAAGCCGAGCCCATCGTGGTGGAGTCGGACGGTGTCTTCGTATTCAGCGCGAAGGTGGCCATCGATGAGATGACCGAACGGCTGGGCATGTCCATCGAAGACGAAGGGTTCGAGACCGTGGGTGGGTATGTCATGAGCCGCAGCGGACGTGTCCCTGCGGCAGGTGAAACCATCGAGGCTGATGGGGTATCCATCGAGGTGCTGGAGGCCGAACGCCGGCGCATCCACAAGGTGCGCGTGCGCCGTCTGCCACCCGCGCCGGACGGAGACCAGCAGTGAAGGCTGGGTATGTGTCGTTTGTCGGCAGACCCAACGCCGGCAAGTCCACCTTGATGAACAAGCTGATGGGCCAGAAAGTCGCGATTGTCTCCGACAAGCCGCAGACCACCCGACACCGTATCACCGGCGTTCGCAACGAACCCGAAGGGCAGATCGTCTTCATCGATACGCCGGGCATTCACAAACCGGAACATCGGATGAACCAGCGCATGGTGGATGCCGCCGTGGACACACTGCGTGAGGTGGACGTTGCCGTGCTCGTGGTGGACGTGACCGAAAAGCCGGGCCCTGGCGATCGCTACGTCAACGACCTGCTCAGTCGCGCGCAGTGCAAACTGATCATCGTCCTCAACAAGATTGACCGCCTCAAAAAAAAGACCGACCTGCTGCCGCTGATGGAGAGTTACGGCAAGGCCCTGAAGGTGGAGGCCATCGTGCCCATGTCGGCGTTCCATGGGGAAGGGCTGGAGGCTCTTGTAAAGGAACTGCTCGCCGCACTGCCGGAGGGACCGCCGCTGTTTGACGCGGACTACTTCACGGACCAGAGCGAGCGCACACTCGCTGCCGAGCTCATCCGCGAGAAGGTGCTGCGCTACACCCGGGATGAGCTGCCGTACATGACCGCCGTGATCATCGACCAGTTCGAGGAACCGACGGAGCCGGGTGAACCCACGAAGATCTTTGCGTCGATCCTCGTCGACCACAAATCCCAAAAGCCCATCGTCATCGGCAAAAACGGCGAGATGATCAAGCAGATCGGCACCGAAGCTCGCGCCGATCTCCAGGAATTACTCCAGGGCAAGGTCTTCCTGGACCTGCACGTGAAGGTCAGGGGCGACTGGCGAGACGACGAGCGCCTGCTGGACGAGCTGGGCCTGCGCCGCTGAGCCCGCTTCCGCCGCGGGGTAAATTCTTTCACCCCCACCGTCCGTGAAGCCCCCTGCAAGACCCAGACCAGACTAAAATGTCAGGATGTCCGCGCCTCGCAGAAACGATCTCGTGCTGGAGTCCGTCCGGCGCCTGCTGCGGATGGGGGCCACCCCGAACCTCCTGAACCTGCTCCAGAAGCAACATCCGGCCGATTTGGCCCAGGTCTTTGCAGAACTGGGTGACAAGGAATGCCACGCGGTCTTCAACATCCTCGTGGAAAGGAACGGCCGGTTGGCGGTCGAGGCCCTGTCGGAGTTGGGCCCTGAAAAGGGCGCGCTGCTGCTGGCCGATCGATCGGCTGAAGAGATCGCGCGCCTCGTGCAGGAGATTCCGTCCGACGACGCGGCAGGGTTGATTGACAACCTGCCGAATGAGCTGTCAGGGGCCGTGCTTGAGCTGATTCGTCCGAAGCCGGGTGGTGGTGTCTCGGAGTTGCTCGAGTACGACGAGCAGACCGCCGGCCGGTTGATGAATCCGCACGTGTTTGCGCTGCCGGAGGACTTCACGGCCGGAGAGGCCATCACGGCGATCCAGGGCGCCCGAGATGTGGAGATGGTGTTTTACCTCTACGTCGTGGACCAGCGTCGGCACCTGGTCGGCGTGACCTCGCTGCGACGGCTGATTCTGGTCTCGCCCGACACGCCGCTCAAGCGCATCATGACCACGGACGTCTACAGCGCGCGCGTGGATGTGGACCAGGAGGAAGTGGCGCGGCACGTCGCCTCCTACAACCTGCTCGCCATTCCCGTGGTGGATATCGAGAACAAACTCGTGGGTGTCATCACGGTCGACGACGTGATCGACGTCCTGAAGGACGAGGCCACCGAAGACGTGTTCCGGTTGGCCGGCGTCTCGGCGGAAGACGGGGTCTTGACGCCGCCGTGGGACTCACTGAAACGACGCATTCCGTGGTTACTGGTGAACCTTGGGACCGCCTTCGGCGTGGCGTTCGTGGTCTCGCGCTTCAACGCCACGATTGAGAAGGTCGTGTACCTGGCGGCACTGATGCCCGTGGTCGCCGGCATGGGTGGTAACGCTGCGACGCAGACGCTTGCGGTAGTGGTGCGCGGTATTGCGCTCGGCGAGTTGACCTGGGGCAACGCGCGACAGGCGGTCCTGAAGGAAGGCCTGGTCGGTTTGGGCAACGGGCTCGCGCTGGGTGTCATGGCCGTCGTGGGCGCGTGGTTGCTGGCGGATGACTGGGCGCTCGGCGCGATTCTCGGGCTTGCAATGATCATCACGATGTTCATCGCCGCAGTGGCCGGCACGTTGATCCCGCTGGGACTCCGCGCCGCCAAGGTGGATCCAGCCCTGGCGTCGTCGGTGTTCATCACGACGTTGACGGACGTATTCGGATTCCTGTCGTTCCTGGGATTGGCGACGATCTTCCTCCGGTTCCTGCACCCAGGGTAGCCGGGCACGATGAAGACGCTGGTCGCGGACGCGATGGTGCTGCGCACATACCGGTACGCGGAAGCGGATCGGATTGTGGTCTTTCTCACGGAAGACCGGGGCAAGAAACGGGGCGTGGCGAAGAATGCCACCAACTCGCGTCGGCGATTCGGGGCCGGGTTGGAGCCGTTCACGCGCGGTCGCGTGACGTATGTGGAGCGCGAAGGGCGCGAGTTGGTGCGACTCGAGCGCATCGAGGTGGTGACGAGCCCGATGGGGGCGTCGGCCGGTCGTCCGGATGGCGACGGCGCCAGTGCCCTCGGGTACGCGAGTTACTTCGCGGAACTGGTGGACGAGTGGGCCCCCGATGCCATGGCGAATGAGCGGTTGTACCGCTTGGCGGCCTCGGTGGGGGATGCGTTGGGGCGGGCCGGGTCGGCCGAATGCCTGGCGCGATACTTCGAGTTCTGGTTGCTCAGACTTGAAGGGGTGTACCCGGCGCTGCAGGGGTGCGCACGGTGTGGGCAGACGTTGGCCGACGGCGCGGTGCTCGACACTGGCGACTGGCAATTTGTGTGTGCGCGGTGTGGGCATGGGGCCTTGCGGGTCTCGAAAGAGGCGTTTCGGTGGCTGCGCGTGGCGGCCACGGCCACGCCGGCGGCCGTCACAGACGCGGGCGCTGACGGGACGGTGTTGCGGGAGTTGGAAGTGGTGCACGCGCGGTTGATTGCGATGCACTTGGAGCGCGATGTGCGATCTGCGCGGGTGGTGAGGGAGTTGAGGCCGTCGTGACGTTTCAGGATCTGATCTTCAAGTTGTCGGAGTATTGGTCGGCGCAGGGGTGCCTCATCCAACAGCCCATGGACATTGAAATGGGTGCGGGCACGATGCACCCCGAAACGTTCCTGCGCGTGCTGGGACCGCAGCCCTGGAATGTGGCGTACGTGCAGCCCTCCAGACGCCCGGCCGATGGGCGGTTTGGCGAGAACCCGAACCGGCTGTTCAAACACCATCAGTTCCAGGTGATTCTCAAGCCGGCCCCCGACGACATTCAGGATCTCTATCTGCAGAGTCTCGAGGCGTGTGGCATCGATCTCAAGTCGCACGACGTGCGGTTTGAAGAGGACAACTGGGAGTCGCCCACACTGGGCGCGTGGGGCATCGGCTGGCAGGTGTTGTACGACGGCTTGGAGATCACGCAGTTCACGTACTTTCAGCAGGCGGGCGGCCAGGACCTGGCGCCGATTTCGGTCGAGCTCACCTATGGCCTCGAACGCTTCGCGATGTCGCTGCAGGGCGTGGACAACGTCTATGACCTGGAGTGGACCGCCGGCGTGAAATACCGCGACGTGCGACTGCGCGATGAGGTCGAGCAGTCGAAGTACGCGTTTGGTCAGGTGCCGACGCTGGGAGACGGCGAGTTCGCCGAGTTTCACCGGTCGCTCTTTAATCAGTATTTTGACTTCGCGACGAAGTTGCTCGAGGCGGGACTGGTGTTACCCGCGCTTGATCACGCCCTGAAGTGTTCCCATGCCTTCAACGTGCTTGATGCCAGCGGCAGCATCGGCGTGACGGAACGGACAGCCTACATTCTGCGCGTCCGCAAACTCGCCGTCGGCATCGCCACCGCCTGGACGGCGGATCCGAAGGCAGAAACACCGCCACCTGTGGTGAGCGACCGAAGGGAGTCGAACCATGGAGCGTGAACTGCTCATCGAGCTGGGGCTCGAGGAACTGCCGGCCTCGTGGCTGCCGGTGCTGACCCAGCATCTCAGCGACACACTGCGAAAAGCGCTGCAGGATCATCAACTGGTGAACACCGAGTCGATCGAGGTGCACGGCACGCCGCGGCGGCTCGCCGCCTGTGTGCCGGCCTTGACCGATCGACAGGAGGACCGTGACGAAACGCTGACCGGACCGCCCGTGTCGGCGGCGCGGGGGGCGGATGGCACACCAACGCCGGCCGCGCTCGGCTTCGCCAAGAAGAACGGTGTCGACTTCAGTGCGTTGATTGAAGTCGACACGCCCAAGGGGCGGTATCTCGCATTCGAGAAGAAGACCCGGGGTCGTGCCACGGTCGACGTGTTGCCGGACGTGCTCACGCAGGTGCTGCGCACGTTGCCCTTTCCGAAGCAGATGCACTGGGATGCGGAGCTCGGGGATGGCAAGGGGGAGCTGTTGTTCGGGCGCCCGATTCGCTGGCTGCTGTTCTTGTACGGCGGGCGTGTGGTGCCCTTCACGATTCACCGGACGCAGTTGGCGGCCAGCGTGCGCGTGCAGGATGTCGCCTCAGGCGCCGTGACGTATGGACATCGCGTGCTGGCGAACAGTGGCCGCGCCGGGCGGGCGATCAAGGTGCGCGGCTTCGACGAGTACAAGAAGAAGCTCGCGGAGCACTTCGTATTTCTGTCGCGCATCGAGCGCAAGGACCGCATTGTGCGTGAGCTCGATGGTCAGGCGCGCAAGTTGGGCGGACGGATTCTGCTGCATCAATCGGCGCAGGCCGAGGCGCTGCTTGAGGAAGTGCCCGACCTGGTGGAATACCCCGGTGTGGTGGCGGGCGCGTTTCCTGTTGATTTTCTTACGCTGCCGCCCGAGGTATTGACGACCACGCTGATTCACCATCAGCATTATTTTCCGGTGGTGGGGCCGGAGGGACGGTTATTGCCCGCGTTTCTGGCGGTCACCAATACACAGGGCACCGATACCAGGGGCATCTCGGTGAATGCCGGACGGGTTGTCAGCGCCCGGCTCCGTGATGCGCGGTTCTTCTGGGATGCCGACCGCGCCGTGGGCCTCGACGCCCGGCTGCCGCGCCTCGAGACGTTGGTGTTCCATAAAAAGCTGGGGTCCTACAAGGCCAAGGCCGATCGCATCGCGGCGCTGGCGCGCTGGATCGCCACGGACGTCTTTGCGCAACCCGACGACATTGCCGCGCAGGCCGAACAGGCCGGCCGGCTGTGTAAGGCCGATCTCGCCACCGACATGGTGCGCGAGTTCACCGAACTGCAGGGCGTGATGGGTGGTGTCTACGCGCGGGAATCCGGTGCGCACGAGGCCATCTGGAAGGCGATCTATCACCACTATCAGCCCATCAGCGTGGAATCGACGGGGGCGCCCTCCGTGTCGGCTCTCGGCGGCGCCCGTGTCACATGGGCGGCCGTGTCACTGGCGGACAAACTCGACACGATCGCCGGGTTGTTCCACGCAGGCGAGCGCCCGACAGGCTCGCGTGATCCGTTCGGCTTGCGCCGCGCAGCCCATGGGGTATTGCGCGTGCTGCTCGACCTGGAGGCACTCACGGGCCTCACCGTTCGACCGACTCTTGACGGGCTCATCAAACGCGCCGTGAAGGGCTTTGCCGAGCCTGACGAGGCGGCATCGGTGCATGTGATGTCTGAGGCAGCGTGGAATGACCTGACGGCGTTCCTGCGTGAGAGGCTCGAGTACGCGCTGGTCGCGCGTGGCGCGGATCGTCGCAACGTGCGTGCTGTGCTGGCATCTGGCGCAGGCCGACCCGTCCGCGACCTGGAAGCGAATGTCTCGGCACTGCCAGATGTGGCCTCGACCGATGCCTTCCGCCAGCTGGCGACGCTCTTCAAGCGTGTGCGCAATATTGCAAGAGACAGCTCGGCGCCCGCGGGTGACGCCGAACGGGGCGCCCCGGCTGGCGCGCAGCGTGAGCGAGCACCAGCTGGGGCTGTTCGGCGGCAGGACCCGGAAGCGCCGAGTGGTGACAACACAACAGTTGACCTCAGAGCGGTGCTCATCGAGCCGGCTGAACTGGCACTTCTCGCCGAGCTCGACGCCCGCTCAGCAGTGATCGCCCAGGCCGTAGCCACGGGCACGGGTTATAGGGAGGCGTATCAGGAAGCGGCAAGATTCGAACCGGCAGTGGCCAGGTTCTTCACGGATGTGTTCGTGATGGCGGAAGACCCCGCGCTGCGTCAGGCGCGGTTGTTATTGATGAAGCGGTTGGAGCACGTCATTTTACAGCTCGGAGATATTTCCGAGATCGTAGCAGCGGAGTAGTGGAGTAGAGCGATGGCAAAGAAAGTCACGAAGAAGAGCAGCGTCAAGAAGGCGGCGACCAAGGTCGTCAAGAAAGCGGTCACGAAGAGCAAGAAGGTCGTCAAGAAGGCCGTCAAGAAGGTCGTAACAAAGGTCACCAAGAAGCTCGCCAAGAAGGTCGCCAGGAAGACTGCGGCCCAGAAATTCGTTTATCAGTTCGGCCGCACGACCGACGGCAACGGACAGATGAAGCCGCTGCTGGGCGGCAAGGGCGCCAACCTGGCCGAGATGCGCCGCATCGGGTTGCCGGTCCCTCCGGGGTTCACGATTACCACCGAGGTGTGCACCTACTACTACGCCAACAAGCGGACCTATCCCAAGGCGCTCCGCGCCCAGATGGAAGCGGGTATCGTCGCCATCGAGAAAGAGACCGGCAAGAAGTTCGGTGACCTCAAGAATCCGCTGCTCGTGTCTGTGCGTTCCGGCGCGCGCGACTCGATGCCCGGCATGATGGACACGATCCTCAACCTCGGTCTCAACGGCAAGACCGTCGACGCGTTGGCGACCAAGACGGGCAATCCGCGTTTTGCGTGGGACTGCTACCGCCGGTTCGTCCAGATGTACGGCGACGTGGTGCTCGGTGTGCAGAAGCGCCCCGATGAGGATCACGACCCGTTCGAAACGGTCATTCACGGCCTGAAGCACGAGCGCTACCACGCCGACATCGAAGACACCGCCCTGACGGTCGAAGACCTGCAGGAGCTGGTGCTGCGGTTCAAGGCGCTGGTGAAGGACCGCGTCGGCCGGCAGTTCCCGGACTCGCCGTGGGATCAACTCATGGGCGCCGTGAGCGCCGTATTCGGCTCGTGGATGAACGACCGGGCCATGGTCTACCGCCGCAAGTACAACATCCCCAGCGAGTGGGGCACCGCCGTCAACGTGCAGGCAATGGTGTACGGCAACACCGGCGAGCGGTCTGGCTCGGGCGTCGCGTTTACGCGGAACCCCGCCAACGGCACCAAGGAGTTCTACGGGGAGTTCCTCATCAACGCCCAGGGCGAGGACGTCGTCGCCGGCGTCCGCACCCCGGAGCCGGTGGCTGAACTCAAGAAGCAGATGCCGAAGGCGTACGCTGAACTCGAGCGCATCCGTGTGCGTCTGGAGAAACACTTCAAGGACGTGCAGGACTTCGAATTCACGATTGAAGACGATGTGGTGTACATGCTGCAGACGCGCAATGGCAAACGGACAGCCATGGCCGCGCTGAAGTTCTCGATCGACATGGTGAACGAGCGGCTGATCGACTGGAAGACCGCGATCCTCCGCAACCCGGCGGATCAGCTCGAACAGCTGCTGGCCCCGGTGTTTGACGCCACCGACGTGAAGAACGCGCCGGTGATTGCCACGGGCCTTCCGGCCGGCCCTGGTGCCGCATCCGGACGCGTGTATCTCAACGCGGAACGTGCCGTCGAGGCAGCGGGTCGTGGCGAGAAGGTCCTGCTCGTCCGCGTCGAAACCTCACCGGAGGATCTGCGCGGCATGATCGCGGCCGAAGGCATTCTCACCGCGCGCGGCGGGGTGTCCTCTCACGCGGCACTCGTGGCGCGTCAGATGGGCAAGGTCTGTGTCTGCGGGGCGGCGGCAATCGACGTCGACTATCAGGCCAAGTGCGCCACGGTCGACGGCACGGTGTACAAGGAAGGCGACTGGCTGTCGATCGATGGCACGGCGGGCAAGGTGTACGCCGGGGAAGTCAAGACGGCCCCGTCGGAGATTGTGGCGGCGCTCATTCATGGCGACAAGGCCGCGCTTCGCTCCGAGAAGTTCCGCGACTTCCAGCAGCTGATGACCTGGTGTGCGAAGGCCACGCGCATGAGTGTGCGTACCAACGCGGACACGCCGGAACAGGCCGAAAACGCCGTGGCATTTGGCGCCGTGGGCATCGGGCTGACGCGCACGGAACACATGTTCTTTGAAGGGGACCGCATCGACGTGATGCGCGAGATGATCCTGGCGGAGACCGTGGACGAGCGGAAGGCCGCGCTGGCCAAGCTGCTGCCGTTCCAGCGCGAGGACTTCGCGGGGATCTTCCGAGCCCTCAAGGGCTACCCGGCGACGATCCGTTTCCTGGATCCGCCGCTGCATGAGTTCCTGCCGAACACCCTGGAGTCGCAGGAGGAACTGGCCAAGAAGATGGGCGTGCCGGTCGCGCGCATCCAGCACCGTGTGCACAGCCTGCACGAGTTCAACCCGATGCTCGGCTTCCGCGGCTGCCGCCTTGGAATCGGGTACCCGGAGATTTCCGAGATGCAGGCGCGTGCGGTGTTCGAAGCCGCTGCGCTGGTGCAGAAGGAAGGCATCAAGGTGCGGCCGGAGGTCATGATTCCACTGGTCGGCTTCAAGAAGGAACTCGACCTGCAGATCGCCGTCGTCCATCAGGCGGCGCGTGAAGTGCAAGCGGAGCAGAAGGTGAAGCTGAACTACCTGGTCGGCACGATGATTGAAGTGCCGCGTGGCGCGTTGACGGCCGACGAGATTGCGCAGTCAGCCGAGTTCTTCAGCTTTGGCACCAACGACCTCACGCAGACCGGCCTCGGTATGTCGCGTGACGACTCCGGGTCGTTCCTGCCGCAGTATCACGAGCTCGAAATCGTGACGAAGAACCCGTTTGCGACCATCGATGCGGCCGGCGTTGGCCAGCTCGTGCAGATGGCGGTGACGAAGGGACGGGCGACGCGCCCGAACATCAAGCTTGGTATCTGTGGCGAGCACGGCGGCGATCCGGCGTCGATCTTCTTCTTCGAGTCGGTCGGCCTCGATTACGTGAGCTGCTCGCCCTATCGCGTGCCCGTGGCGCGTTTGGCCGCAGCGCAGGCGGCCTTGAGGCAGAAGCAAGCCTGAGGATGTGTTGTACAGGGAGACACGGAGTGCACGGAGTATGAGAGGTGGGATTCTTAGCCCTCCGTGTCTCCGTGCCTCCCTGTGGAATGTTCCTGGAGAACAGTGAGTACCACGCCCGGACGCATTCATCGTCTCTCGCCGGAACTGGCGAATCAGATCGCCGCCGGCGAAGTCGTCGAGCGCCCGGCCTCCGTCGTCAAGGAACTGGTCGAAAATGCGATTGACGCCGAGGCCACGCGGGTCTCGGTCGTCATCGAGTTCGGCGGCAAGAAGCTCATCAGCGTTGAAGACGATGGGCTGGGGATGTCGCCGGAGGATGCGCGGCTTGCTGTTGAGCGGCATGCCACGAGCAAGATTCGTGAAGCAAACGATTTGGCGGCGATCCTTACCCTGGGCTTCCGGGGTGAGGCGCTGCCTTCGATTGCGTCGGTATCGAAGTTCCGGCTGCGCACGCGCGCCCGTGGGGCGTTAAGTGGCACGGAGATTCGCATCGACGCGGGACACGTGGTGTCCGACAGGGAAGTCGGCGCACCGGAGGGCACCCTCATCGAGGTGTCCGAACTCTTCTACAACCTGCCGGCACGTCGCAAGTTTCTGAAAGCGGATACCGCGGAAGCTGCGCAGGTCTCACGACTGATCACGCAGATGGCGCTCGGCTATCCCGAGGTGGGGTTCACGCTCAGAAGCCGGGACCGGGTGCTGATCGAAGCGCCGCCGGCCGGGTCGAGTGAGGAACGGTTTTATCAAATCTACGGGGACCGGCCAGACCTTGTGGCTGTGCAGAAGGACGCCGCCGGCATGCGGGTGACCGGCTTCATCGCCGCGCTGGCCGAGCAAGGGCCCGTGCGAGGGCCGCAACATGTGTTCGTCAACCGGCGTCTGGTGAAGGATCGCACCATCGCGCATGCGATTTCGGCGGCCTACAGTGTCGCCACCATCAAGGAGCGCAGTCCGGAAGTGCATCTGTTCATGGAGGTGCCGCCGGACCGCGTGGATGTCAACGTGCATCCCACGAAGGCTGAAGTGCGCTTTCTCGATCAAAGTCTTGTACACGAGGTGCTGCGTCGTGCGCTGATTGATGCGTTGGGGCAGGGCGGTGTGCCGGAGTTGGTGCTGCGACCGGGTGACGTCCCCGCGCTACAGGCTCTCGGCACCTCGCCGCCGTGGTCGTTTGGGCAGGGCCAGCTTGGTGGCTCGTTCAGCGGCCAACCTGTGCAAAGCTCCGGTGGGCAGGGGGCTTTCGGTGCTGCTGGCCCCCAGGCCGATCCCCGCATCGGCCTCACCGGCGGCACGTCCACGGTCCAATCGCTGATCAAACCACTGACTCCACTTGGTCAGTTTCGCAACACGTTCATCCTCGCGATTGACGACGAGGGCATTGCGATCATCGACCAGCACGTGGCGCACGAGCGCATTCTGTTTGAGCAGATCGCCGAGCGACTGACGACAGGGCGGGTGGAAGTGCAGCCGTTGCTCACACCTGTGGTGTTGGAGTTGTCGTCGGGGGAACACCAGACGTTGCTCTCGCATGCGGCCGAACTGCAGCGGTTGGGGTTCGAGTGCGAGGACTTTGGCGGCAGCAGTCTCCGCATCACCGCTGCGCCCGCGCTGCTTGACTGGAAGCAGGTGGATACTGCACTCAAGGCGGTGGCCTCTGACCTCGACGGTCTTTCTCCGGGCGCCAGCGTCGATGTCTCACTCCGTCAGATGGCGGCGACGATGGCGTGTCATGCGGCGGTGAAGGCGAACGATCCGCTCACGCGCGAGAAGATGCAGTACCTGCTCGACGAGCTGCGACGCACATCCCACTCGACCGTGTGTCCCCATGGGCGTCCGGTCGTGTTGCGGCTCACGCGGCGCGAGATCGAGCGCAGCTTCGAACGAATCTAGGTTCGTCGAGCAAGTTACTCGGCTTAGTCATCCGGCTGATCGAACGGTGCTCGGCGTAGGCGGGTCCTGCCGCCGAACAGCCCCATCTGGTGCTCGCTGCGCTGCGCGCCAGACGGGGCGGCCCCGTTCGGCGTCACCCGCGCGCGCCGAGTTGAGGTCTGCGCCTTCCAGCCTTGCGGCCGGTCACCATCGTGGATAGCTGCAGCAGCCTCGCAGCCATCCACGGTAGGCGTCGGAGCTCGACCCCGGCAAGTTCCCGGCCTGCAATCAGATGCAGCGACTCAGTCCTTCCGGCCTCCTGTGGATAGCTGCGGGGCCCTGCAGCCATCCACGCCGCTCGCAGCCATCCACAGGGTTGCCCCGGAGGGGATCACGGCTATCATGTTCTCGTTCAAGGAGTTAGCGGGATGACACCTTCGGCCGGTCCGTGTATGGCTGCGGGGGCTCGTTTGGCGGTCTACTCCAAGAGTAGTTAGCCAGAGTGAGCAGGGGGGATACGAGTGCGTAGACTTCGGGCGCTCATGCCGTTGACTAGTCCTCCGGAGGAGCGGCCCCGGTTCCGGCCTCAGGAGCGGCCGGGCGACGCCACCCTCGACCAGGTCCCACATTTCTTCAGACCTGGCGACGAGTTCGATCGCCGTTTTCCTGCCAACCCTCCGAATTCGGCCGCGAAACACGGCCTCGTATGTGGCATACGACCGACCTTTGTCGCTCAGGAGACAGCGTACTGGCCACTTCTGACGTTCGGCGTTGAAAAGATTTTTGCCTGGTCAGTCGAAGTGGGAAAGCGTCCTGGGCGCCTCGACGAGGTCGAACACTTCTTGGTGTCCGAGGTTGCACCAGAGGCCCGCAACAGTCTGGCGTTGGTCAACTTTTCGAGGGCCCTCGCTCTATCAGAGAGCTATGTGGCGTGGTTTGAGAGCCTCTTCGATCTGCGGGCACAATACAACTGGATCTACGAGTTCGCCCCTGAACGGTCCTTTTCTGAACAGTGCTTTCTGTATGGCGACCACGCTCTCTTCGGGACCCGGGACGCGTCGATACTGTCAGCCGCGCGCTTCCTGGATCTCCTTCCTTGCATGGCCTTGCTTGAGAATGACTCGAAGGCGCGGCTGGCGCTTGGCCACCTACGGGCATCTTTCAGATCCTTCCAGACCTGCCTCCGATGCGCAGTTACGGGCAGCCGCATGCACGAGCATTTCGAGCCTCAGCCCTGGGACTATCCAGAGCTCCTGGCCGACCTTGAAAACGCCTCGGTCCAAGCCGTCATGGCAATCGAAACCCTCGTTGGAAAACCGGGCAAACGCTCACGCTCAGCCGGGGATCAACGGATGCGTGACCGATGGACTGCGGTTCTGAAGGTCCGGCCTGACGATGAGTTCTTGGATTCTGGCGAGAGCCTCTTGGATGAGTACTATCGAGCATTCGCGGTACGCAACGATTCTGCGCACGCATGGCGAGACCTGCAGCCCGCCATGCGACTCGAGTCTTCACTCCGGTGCCAAGTGCTGGCGTTCCGATTGTGCTCTGACTATGTAGACAATCGCGTGCCTGATCCTCCAGCTGCTGCGCTGGCCCTCGGACTTACTCGAACGGCTGAGGACCTGTGCGTTCCTGCGAAACGGCAGACGGGCCGGCCTGGCTAACTTGGCATGCAGCCGACAGCGGCGCGTGTCATGATGAGCGCCGCTGCGGCTGATGCCCAGCGTTGGGCCGGCAAAGCACCGAATCCACTTTCCGAAACCGCCACAGGCAAGCCACTGGCAGTTCCCGAGGACCTGCCGTAAGATCCGCGTATGAGCCCCATGGACCGCATCAGCATTGATCCGAATGTCCGGTTCGGGAAGCCGTGCGTGCGCGGGACGCGCCTCACGGTGGGCGACATCCTCGGCTACTTGGCCGGCGGCATGTCCGAGACAGATCTGCTGTCCGATTTTCCCCAGCTGACCCAAGACGATATTCGCGCCTGCTTGACCTATGCCGCCGAGCGGGAGCGCCGAACAGTCGCCGTCTCGGCGTGAAGCTGTGCAACTGCTCTTCGACGAACAGTTGTCGGAGGTTCTGGTTCGAAAGCTGGCCGACGTGTTTCCGCACGCTCTTCACGTACGCCTCCTCAATCGAGGTGGCGCTCCAGATCCAGACGTATGGGAGTTGGCGCGGGAGCACGACTGCATCCTGGTCACAAAGGATGGCGACTTTCATCGACTGAGCCTGCTCCGTGGCGCGCCCCCGAAAGTGGTGTGGCTCCGCATTGGCAATTGCGCCACGGCGGACATCGCTCAGTTGTTGACCAAACACGCGGAAGCCATCCGCGAGTTCGACGCCCAATCCGATGCGACCGTGTTGGAGCTCGGCTGAGTCAAGAGCGGCCCAACTTGCGTTGCACCAGACCGCGGCCGGTGCAATGATGGGCCGCCGCTGGTGAACGCCAGCGTTGAGCGACAGGAAATGTGTTAGGGGCTTATGGAGAACTTGTTTCTTATTGGCGGCACGCTGCTCCTGATTGGCGGATCTGCACAACTATGGACCGCTTCACAGTTATACCGACAGGGGCGTCCGTGTCGTGGCAGTGGACTGATAGCTGCGGCGATGACGGTGTTTGGCGGGCTCACGGCGATGGGGTTGGTCTTTAACAACACAATCGTGGGTACCAGCCTCGTCTGGATATTCGCTGCTGCAACGTGGGCTGGGTTGTGGCTTATCCGTCGAGAACAGAAGCGTGTTGTTCAATGACGCGCGTTGACTTGCCGTGTAGCCGACGGCGGCGCGTGTGATGAAGAGCGCCCGCGGCCCGTCAGCTTCGTTGCACGTTTCGCGCGGGATAGGAGAGCTCCATGATCAAGTGGATCGGATTCGTGGCGTGTTTTCTGGTCGGTATCGCGTGGTCACAGACCTACGGCACCGCATCGCCTTCGCAAACAGGCGTCCCTGTCGCGGTGCCCTCAGACCCATCGTCGGTGGGGTATCTCAATCTCACCAAACGCCATCCGGACGGCTATGACGGACCGACCGAATTGGCCACGGTTTACTCGCCGACAATGGCTGTTCAGCGCTTGGACCAGATCCGGGGTTTTCTCAAGAGCTTCGAAGAGTTGACGGCCCGTGCGCGTGGCACGCTGACGGAAGCGGAGCTGAGCAGCGTAGGCAACACCGAGGGGGGCTTGCAGAACGTTGGATTTCACAGTATTCCTCTGGTTGTTGAAGGCACGCTGCTCAAACAGGACTATCAGCTGATGCAGGCCTACTACGAGTTGGCGCAGCTCAGGCTCGCGCGTGGTGACGTGGCCAACGCGGAAGTTGACCGGGCGAGAGCGGCGTATGCCGCAGCCACAAAGCGGCTTCAGCTATTCTGGGACACGAAGCGACCTGTTGACTAAAGAGCGCCGCGATGGAAGCACACAATACCGTGAATGCACGCACAGTCGGAATCGTCGTGGCACTGGCGGTGGTCGTCGCCGGATGCGGAATGGAATATGTGACAGTCCAGGGGAAAGCCATGGTGCCCACGCTGCAAGATGGCGAGAAGGCGCTGCTCACCCGCACGTTTGACCGCGTGGAGCGCGGCGACATCATCGGCTTCCAATACCCGAGGGACGAGTCCAAGCGTTTTGTCCACCGCGTGGTGGGGCTGCCAGGCGAACGGGTGCAGTCGCGCAGTGGGCAGGTCTTCATCAACGACGAGCCACTCACGGAAGGCTACGTGTCCGATGATCGCCGGACGCCCGATACCTGGGGACCGGTCACCCTCGGCACCGATGAATATTTTGTGATGGGGGACAATCGCCCGAACTCGTCGGACTCACGGCACTGGGGTCCGGTGCATCGGCAGGCGATTTGGGCCAAAGTGATCGACCGCTGACGTCATGACTCAATTCAAAAATCTCGACCGCCGCATCGCCGACACCATGGGCCGCATCGGGGTGCCCGCCCTGCGTGTGTCACTGGCCATCATCTTCATCTGGTTCGGCCTGCTGAAGCCGCTTGGGCTTTCACCAGCCCAGGCGCTTGTCGAAACCACCGTAGGCTGGATGCCGCTGTTCACGCCGACGCAGTGGGTGAGCGTCATCGGATGGTGGGAGGTGGCCATCGGCGTCACATTCCTGTTCCGCGCCACCCTGCGGATCGCCATCGGCCTGCTGTTCCTGCAGATGGCCGGCACGTTTCTGCCGCTGGTGATGTTACCGGAGGTCACGTTCCAGATGGGCCGTTACCCCTGGGCGCCCACCATCGAAGGCCAATACATCATCAAGAACCTGCTCATCCTGTCGGCGGCACTAGTGGTGGGCGGCACAGTCCGTCGTCACCAGACAGCCTGAGCCGATGACGGTTGCTCCGGTGCGTGCAGCCGTGATATCTCTCTGCACGGAGCCACCCGATGAAACATGTGTTGACGGTCTTGTGTCTCGTGGGCGCACTCGCGGCGTACGCCGGCGGGTGGGGTGCCGGTGTCGGCGCACTGATTCTGCTCGGCCTGCTGCTCGAGGCCGTGTTCTGGGTGCGTGTCTGGCAGGCGCGCAATTCGTCACAGCACGTCTAGCCGGGAGGTATCCATTGGGACGGTTTTTCCAGTCAGTCAAGGTTGGATTCAAGGCGATGGGAGAGGCACCTGAGGGTGACCGATTCGTCGTCGCCGGCAAGGAAGTTCGGTGTCGGCACTGTAGCGGTGACCATTTCGTCGAAGGCCGGGCGCAGCTGAACACGGCGGGCCTGTCGTTTCTGAACCTCGACTGGGCCAATCGCAGCGCCGCCACGCTGACCTGCACGGCATGCGGGTTGATGGAGTGGTTCCTGGCGGATCCGGAAGAAATCTGATCGTCCGGAGGGGCTCTACGTGCGCCGTCGGCGCGCCCGCGCGCGGTCGAGCGCCTCTTTCAGCTTGGGTTCGAGGCCGCGCTCGGTGGGTTCGTAGTAGACCCGGTCTTTCAGGTTGTCCGGCAGAGACGACATGTCCGTGAGCCCGTCAGGCGCATCGTGCGCGTATTGGTAGTCCTTGCCATACGCCAGGTCTTTCATCAGCCGTGTCGGCGCATTGCGCAGGTGCAAGGGCACCGGCGCGGCTTCGGTGCTGAGGGCATCACGCGCGGCCGCCTTGTAGGCCATGTAGACGGCGTTGCTCTTGGGGGCCGCCGCCATGTACGTCACGAGTTGCGCCAGGGCGGTGTTGCACTCAGGCATGCCAAGAAAGTGCGTGGCATCCTTCGCCGCAATCGCGAGTTGCAAGGCCCGTGGATCGGCATTGCCGATGTCTTCCGAGGCAAACCGGACAAGACGACGAGCGACATACATGGGGTCTTCGCCCGCCTCAAGCATGCGGGCCAGCCAGTAGACAGCGGCATCGGCATCGCTGTTACGAATCGACTTGTGCAGCGCCGAGATGATGTTGAAGTGTTCCTCGCCCGACTTGTCGTACAACAACGCCCGGCGATCGACAAGGTCAGTCAGCACCTCGGCCGTCAGTCGCTTCGCACCAGTGAAGGGGAGTGACGACACCACCTGCTCGAGCAGGTTGAGCGCGACACGCGCGTCGCCATTGGCATACCGCGCCACTGCCGCCAGCCCGTCGTCATCCGCCTCGATGCCGGTGCGGCCGAGTCCGCGCTCAGTGTCGGTCAGCGCCCGCCGCAGGATCGTCACCACGTCGTCATGGGTGAGGGGTTGCAGAACGTAGACCTTCGAACGAGAGAGCAGCGCCGAGTTGACCTCAAACGAAGGATTCTCGGTGGTGGCTCCAATCAGTACAACGGTTCCCGATTCGATGTGCGGCAGGAACGCGTCCTGCTGCGCCTTGTTGAACCGGTGGATTTCGTCCACGAAGAAGATCGTGCGACGCCCGGCGCGTTGACGTGTGTGCGCCGCGATCGCGATCACGTCCTTGATCTCCTTGATCCCGGATGTGACGGCACTGAATGCCGCGAACTCGGCGCCACTCGCGTGGGCAATCACCCGCGCGAGTGTCGTCTTGCCAGTGCCAGGTGGGCCCCAGAGGATCAGCGAGTGCAACACACCCGCATCGATTGCACGACGGAGCGCCTGACCAGGGCCAACCAGATGTGTCTGGCCGACGTATTCATCAAGCGTTCGTGGACGCATACGCTCGGCCAACGGCGTGCCCGTCGTGCTGCCGGCGTGGTCCTCATCCGCAAAGAGCGACCCGCTCACGAAGTACCTCGCTGATGGCGCGCTTCGTACAACAGGAGCCCGGCGGTGACTGACACGTTGAATGAGTCGAGCCCTGGACGCATCGCGATGTACACGCGCACATCAGCATCCTGCTGCGTCGCTGACGGAAGCCCTGCCCCTTCGTTGCCGAGCAGGAACAGCACAGGGCCGCGCAGATCGGCATCGCGTAGTTCGATCGCGCCGACGACATCACGCGCCGCCGTGGCGAGCACCTGCACCCCAGCGGCGCGTGCTTCGGCGATCACGTCGGCCGTCTCACCGCGTGTCACTGGTAGCCGGAATGTGCTGCCCATTGCACCACGCAGCGCCTTCCAGCCCCCAGGGTCTGCAGTCGCGCCGAGCATGGCGACACCGGTGGCACCGAGTCCATCGGCGCAGCGAATCACAGCCCCGGCATTACCTGGATCCTGCACATCCACCAGGCCCACCGCCAGGGCCGGTGGGGGAGTCCACACGGTCCGTACAGGCGACGGCTGCCACTCGGCCATGGCCACCACCCCGCTGGGCGTCCGCACGGGGCTGGCGGCATTCATGACGGGTGGAGGCACGTCGTAGATGCTCACGTCGGCGGCGGCAGCCAGCGACCACAATTCCTGTACCTCTGGCGCATCGTCATCAAGCAGCGGTCCGGTGGCCAGGATGGTGTGCACGGACACGCCGGCACGCAGGGCATCGAGCACAAGATGGACACCGTCGAGCAACACCTCGGTGCTGCTGCGGTCGCGTTCAGTGGCGCAGGCGCGGAAGCGGGCCACGACAGGGTCCTGACGCCGGGTCAGGCGGGGAAAAGTCACCGTTTGATGCTACCCCCGCCGCGCATCGGATGGAGTAGACTTTTCTCACGATGAAAGACCGTCTGATCAAGCGATTTGAAGATGAAATCGCCGTGCTCGACCGAGAGTTGACCCACGATCTGCCCAAAGAGATTCAGCGCGCCCGTGAACTGGGCGACCTGCGCGAGAACGCGGAATACGCGGCCGCCAAGGAACGCCAGCGCCTGGTGGAGTCGCGCATCTCGATGTTGCGCACCCGGGTGTCGCAGTTGCAGTTGATGAACCTCGACAAGATTCCCACCGACAAGGCCGGCTTCGGCTCCAAGGTGACCGTGACCGAAAAGGGCAAGGAGTTCTCCTACGAACTCTGCATGCCTGAAGATGCCGATCCCGACAAGGGCCTGGTGTCGGTGGCGTCTCCAATCGGTCGGGCCTTCGTGGGCAAAGAGGAGGGCGACGACGTGACTGTCATCACGCCCGCCGGCAAGCGCGAGTTCGAAATCGTGCGACTCATCACCATTCACGACGAAGCCTGATCCCCGCGCATGGCCCTGTCATCCTACGCTCCACGCCTCCGTACGGCGCTGGTGTTGTCTGGAACCGGCACGGCGGGTGTGTATCACGCCGGCGTGCTTCGCGCTCTGACTGAGGCCGGGATCAAGGTCGACGTTGTGGCGGCGCACGGCGTGGGCGCGATCGGTGCCGTGAGTGGCGCCGTCGATAGTGGCAGTCACCTCTGGGCGGCCGACGGTCCGTGGATGACCGGACGGGCGGCACGTGCCTACCGATGGCGGCAGTCGCTGCGGATCGCGGCGTGGGCCCTGGGCCTGGCGTGTGCGGTGATGTTGTCGCCGCTGCTGCTGATTCTGATTGCTACAGCCGTGTATGGCGCCGGCATGGTGGCGTCGCTGGCCAATCTCCCCGACATTTCGAACCAACTGCTCAACGGATACACGCGGCTGCTCGGTCTGCTGTTTGATCCGCCGATGATGCCGACGATCGTGCCGCGTCTGGTGGTGCTGGTGCTCCTGGTCTTGCTCGGCGTGTTGCTCGTGGCCGCGTGGCAGTCCCGGCGCGGACGCCGGCGCCGACGGACGGCGCGGGGACTGTTCTGGTGGCGACTGCTGGGACATCCACTCGACCCATCCGAGCCGCAAGGGTTGGCGGTGGAGGGCATGTGGCGGTTGACCCGTGGTGCTACAGGCACCCCGACACCCGCCCACACGGAGATGGGTCGACGGTATGTGGACCTTGTGACGGAAAACTTCGGCCAGCCGGGTTTTCGCGAGGTGGTGTTGGCGGTACACGACCTTGATGCACGACGCGACCTGGTCGTTGGCCTCATCGCGCCGCAGTGGGAGTCCGCGTTTGCCCAGCGCCGGGTTGGGGCCGGCCCGCGTGAAGCCGAAGCATTGAATGTGGCGACCTGCGCGGAGGCCGAACGCGGCGTGATCGTGGACGCGGTCATCGCGGGCGTGCGCCTGCCGGTGGCCTCCGCTCCCCATGAGGTGACGTTTCCTGTCGCCTCGTTCTGGCAGGGCGAAACACACCGGTGGTGTGACCGGCCGGAGCTTGTCGGACGCCTGATCGATGAAGTGGCCAGGCTCGGGGTGGAGCAGATCATTCTTGTGACGCCGGCACCACCGGCTGCCGTGCCGCACGACATGCGCGCACGACGGGTGGACTTCCGCCATCGCATGGGGGAGACCGTGCGCTCGGTGGAGACCGCTGCGTTTCAGGAAGCCTGGGCGGCAGCCGCGAGCCGCTTCTCAGGCGTGTTTGCCATTCGACCCGATCACAACCCCATTGGCCCCTTCGACTTCACCGGCACCTACGACGAATCGTCCGATCGCGTGCGCACCCTGCCTGAACTCATGCAGCAGGGGTATGACGATGCCTATCGGCAGTTCATAGAGCCGGTGGTCGCCACAGGAGAACGCATTGAAGACGGACGCTGACGCGCGGCACCCCGAGACCGAGATCCTGCATGCCGGCGAAGGCCAGCGCACGTCGGCGACACCGGTCACGACGCCGATTTATTCGGCCACGACATTTACGTTCCCCAACGCCGCCGAGTTGGAACGATTCCAGCAGGGCACGTCCGACCACTACATCTATTCGCGCTACGCGAACCCGACGGTGCAGGCGGTCGAGGCCAAGCTCGCGGCGGCGGAGGGCGGAGAGGCGGCGCTGGTGACCGCGTCGGGCATGGCCGCCACGTCGACGGCATTGTTTGGGCTGCTCACGTCCGGTGACGAAGTTGTGTGCGCGTCGTCGATCTACGGCGGCACGTTCCATCTGCTGACGGACTTTCTGTCACGGTTCGGCATCACGACCCGCACGGTCGCGCTTGAGGCGCTGACCCGCCCCGGAGACGTGATTGGCCCCGCTACGAAGGTGGTGTGGTTTGAGTCGCCCACCAATCCTACGTTGCGGTGTGTGGATATTGCGGCCGTGGCGACCGGATGCCGGGCGGCGGGTGTCCTCTCGATCCTCGACAACACGTTTGCGAGTCCGATCAACCAGCAGCCGCTGGCGCTTGGTGTCGATCTGGTCATGCACTCGGCCACGAAGTACCTCAACGGGCACAGTGACGTGACCGCCGGCGCGTTGGTCGGCTCACGCGCGCTGATAGACCGGCTGCAACCTGCGCGCAAGATGTTGGGTGGTGTGCTCGAACCGGCCTCTGCGTATGCGTTGGGACGCGGCATGAAGACCCTCGCCGTCCGTATGGCACGCCACAACCAGAACGCGCTCACGATTGCGCGCTGGCTCGACACACAGCCGATGATCACACGCGTGTATTATCCCGGCCTGGAGTCCCATCCAGACCACCCCATCGCGGCGCAACAGATGAGTGGCTTCGGCGGCATGGTGTGTATCGATCACGTGGATGGGTACGCGGGGGCGGTGCGCACGTTCGATCGCCTGCGGCTCTTTGCCCGTGCCGCCAGTCTCGGAGGCGTCGAGAGCCTCTGTTCTCTCCCGGTGCTGACCTCGCAGTTTGGGTTGACGGACGCGCAGTTGCAGGACGCGGGCGTCACACGCGGGATGGTGCGCCTGTCCGTCGGCCTGGAATCACCCGACGACCTGATCGCCGACCTCGCGCAGGCTCTCGGCTAAACGCTGCGCGCTTTTTCGGTCTTTTTGTCGTCCTTGGCGTCGGCGAGGAACTGTTCCGCCAGTTCGCCGATGCGTGCGGCGATGCCGATGCCTGACAGGCTGCCGAACTTGCCGGCGAACCGTTCGGCGGGCACCACCGCCTTCGCCAACGCGCGATGTCCGCCCGCACTGCCGATGTCGCCGAAGTTGGCCTTCACAAACTCGCCGGCGTTTTTTGAGTAGCCGAGGTTACGGACGCTGATGATCATCTGGCCGCCGACAATGCCGGACACGATGGACCACTTGACGCCTTCCACCTGCAGCAGAAAGTCGGCCGTATAGGGGATGAAGTCTTCACGGCTGGTTTCACCCACAAACGCCGAGAAGACCTGCGATTTAAGGCGGCTGGTGGCCAAGGCGCGCGTGACATGCTCCAGGCGCTCAAGCGTGATCTCGGAGCCTTCCATCTTGCGAATCAGCGCAGCGTCGGCCAGCGGATACAGAAACGTGAAGGCTTCAAGGTCGGAGCGGTTCGTGTGGCGCGCAAAAAACAGCGTGTCAGATTTGATCGCGTAGAGCATCGCCGTGGCCGTGCGCTCGGAGATGTTCACGTCGACGGCACGCAGGTGTTCGGTGAGGATCGTGCAGGTGGAGCCGAACTCGGGGCGAATGTCCTTGAAGACGGCCGTGTAGCCCTGCTGCTCCGGGTGGTGGTCGATCACAAGATCAACGCGCGGCAGCTGGCCGGGAAAATAGTGCGGCTGCACGTCGACCGTGGCAATGCGATCAAAGGAGGCGAAGTCTTCCGGCGTCACCGGTTCCACGACGATGTCGAGCAGGTCGGCCATCCGCAGGTTCTCGGGCCGTGTGATGCCGTGCACCGCGCCGATGATGGCGGTGGCCTTCGTCCGCCGCAGCAACGTACGGAGTGCGAGACCGGCGGCCAACGCATCCGGATCGGGATCGTTGTGCAGCAGGATGAGCACCTTGTCGGCGTCGGCAAAATAGCGTTGGTATTGCTGCACGCGGGCCCGCGTCATCGCACGGTCCAGCTCCGTCGTCAGCGCCCCGGTGAGCAGTTCCGCCAGATCGAGGTGCGTGAGTTCCGGCACCAGCGCCTGCAGGTCGTCGTAGTTCTTGCGCTTTTCAGGACGGGTGCCGGCGTGCAGCACATACAGGAGGCTGCCCCCGGCATCACGAATTGCGGTCACGATGCGTTTGAGGCTGCGTTTGCCGTTGTCTTCGAGCAGAACGCAGGTTGAGGGCGAGAGGTCGGCGCGCAGATACGAGTCCACGCGCTTTGGATCCGCGACCGTGGCCGCAATCTGGTCGTCAATGAGACGTCTGGCGAGCGGGCGACTCTCAACCAGGAACTCCAGGTCGAATGTGCTCGAGAGAACTTGATGCAGCGTCCTGATCACCAGTTCGTCCTGACAGACGGCCAGTGCTCTCATGTGGCGAGTGTACCCATCGTGCGAAATTCCATTATACGTATCTGACACATCAAGGGGATATGATCCGGAAATCATGGCATACCGGACGGCCGGAGCGGCGGTGACGAGCCTGGTGGCCGCCGGGGTGGCGCTGGTGCTGTTGGGCGTCCCTCTGCCTGCCCAACAGCAGGTGTTCCGGGTGGCGGCCGATGTGGTGACGCTCCCCGTCACGGTCACGGCGCGCGGGGACGCGCTGGTGGCCGGCCTGCGACGCGACCAGTTCACGGTGCTCGAAGACGGGCAGGCGCAGACCGTGTCGTATTTCGCGACCGGTGCCACCCCGGAGGTGCCGGTGCACCTGGGACTGCTGCTCGACACCAGCGGCAGCATGCAGCGGGATTTGCCGTCAGCGACATCCGCAGCGATACGGTTTGTGAACCGGTTTGACGAAGCCCGTGACGTCACGTTTGTGGATTTTTCGACGCGGGTGCGTGTGTCGCGGTTCGAGCCCGACAGTTATCCGCACCTCTTCGCGCGCATTCGCGACAACAAGGCCGATGGCTACACGGCGTTGTACGACGCGGTGGCGATGTACCTGGCGTCCGCCGAGGACCAGACGGGACAAAAGGTGCTCCTGCTGTACTCCGACGGCGCCGACTCACGGAGTTCCACTTCGTTTTCGGACGTGATTGAGATGCTCCGTCTGAGTCAGGTCATCGTGTATGTGATTGGCTATCTGGAGAATCAGCCGAGTTCGGGCCAGATGGTGCACCAGATGCGCATGAATAACATCGCGACGCAGACCGGGGGGGCGGCGTTTTACCCCACCGGGCGTGACGACCTGGACCGCATTTATGCGCGCATCCTTGACGAGCTCAACGGGCGATACACGCTGGGATACACCTCGACCAACACCACGACCGACGGTCGTTGGCGCAATATACAGGTGCGGGTGAACGCCCCGGACACGCGTGGCCTGACGGTGCGTACGCGCCCGGGCTACTACGCACCCGTGCGGTGAAATCCCGGAGTGTTAACATGAGTGATTCGGACACCGTCACCCATGCCTTCACTGACTGATCGCTTTGAACTCGAGTCGAACTTCGAGCTCCGTGGCGACCAGCCGCGGGCTATTCCGCAGCTGGTCGAGGGGCTCCGGCGCGGCGACCCCGCGCAGGTGCTGCTGGGGGTCACCGGCTCGGGCAAGACGTTCACCATGGCGCAGGTGGTGGCGACGGTCAATCGCCCGACCCTGGTGATGGTCCACAACAAAACGCTGGCGGCGCAGTTGTATCAGGAGTTTCGGCGATTTTTCCCGAGGAACGCCGTTGAATACTTCGTCTCCTACTACGACTACTACCAGCCGGAAGCCTATATGCCGGCCAGTGACTCCTATATCGAGAAGGAGTCGATCATCAATGAGGAGATCGACCGGCTGCGGCTGTCGGCCACACGCTCGTTGTTTGAACGGCGGGACGTACTGGTTGTCGCGAGTGTCTCGTGCATCTATGGTCTCGGTTCGCCTGAATCGTACTTCGGCCTCGTTGTGGATGTGCAAAAAGGCGCACAGACCGGACGGGATGCCCTGTTACGCTCCCTTGTGGAGATCCAGTACGAACGCAACGATCACGACTTTTCCCGCGGGACGTTTCGTGTTCGTGGCGACATTGTCGAGGTCTACCCGTCGTACGAAGACATCGGCTTTCGCGTGGAATTTTTCGGCGATGAGGTCGACGCCCTGGTCACCTTCGATCCACTGACCGGCAAGGAAGTGCGCCAGCACGACATCCTGAAAATTTTCCCAAAGTCGCACTTTGTCACGCCGCGCGCCAAGACGCTTGAGGCGATTGAACGCATCAAAGAGGAACTCCAGGAGCGCCTGAAGGACCTGGAAGGCGCCGGGCGGGTGCTGGAGGCGCAGCGCCTGCATCAGCGCACCATGTTCGACCTCGAGATGATGCGGGAGATTGGCTACTGCCACGGGATTGAGAACTACTCGCGGCATTTGTCCGGGCGGTCGGCGGGGGACCCGCCACCCACACTCCTCGACTACCTCCCTGAGGATGCGCTGCTGATCGTCGACGAAAGCCATCAGACAGTGCCGCAGGTGCGGGGGATGTATCACGGGGATCGGTCACGCAAGGAGGTGCTGGTCGAATACGGATTCCGTCTGCCCTCCGCCCTCGACAATCGGCCACTCTCGTTTGAGGAGTGGGAAGAGCGACGTCCACAGGTGGTGTATGTCAGCGCCACGCCTGGTCCGTATGAACTGCGTCACGCCGGCGGCGTCATCGTGGAACAGATCATTCGCCCGACCGGTCTGGTCGATCCACCGATTGATGTGCGCCCGGTGGCAGGGCAGGTGGACGACCTCCTCGGTGAAATCCGGGAGGTCGTGGCGCGAGGGGAGCGGGTTCTCGTCACCGTGCTCACCAAACGGATGGCCGAGGACCTCACGCAGTACTACCAGGAACTCGGCGTCAAGGTGCGCTACCTCCACTCGGACATCGACACCCTTGAACGGGTCGAGATCCTGCGTGACCTGCGCCTGGGCACGTTCGACGTGCTGATCGGCATCAATCTGCTCCGCGAAGGACTCGACCTGCCTGAAGTATCGCTCGTCGCGATTCTCGACGCCGACAAGGAAGGCTTTCTTCGCTCGGGTGGTGCGTTGATTCAGACCATCGGTCGCGCGGCACGCCACGTCGAAGGGCGGGCGATTCTGTATGCCGACAAGGTCACCGACTCGATGAAGTTCGCCATGAGCGAGACTGACCGCCGACGCACCGTCCAGGAGGCGTACAACCTCGAACATGGCATCACCCCGGCCTCGATCGTCAAACACATCGACGATGTGTTGTCGAGTGTGTATGAGCGGGATTACCTCACGGTGCCGACCAAGGAGGCACCGAAGGAGACGTTCCATTCCCGCGCCGATCTGGATCGACGGATTGCGGAACTGGAAAGCGGCATGCGCGCGGCTGCGGCCAATCTTGAGTTCGAACGCGCGGCCAGCCTTCGTGATGACCTGCGCCGATTGCGTGACCCCGGTCGCGTGCTCGTGGGAGGCGGCGCATGATCGACAAGATCAAAAAGGGCATCCTCGAGGTGCAGGAGTACGTCTGTCTGATGGGCAAGGTGGCCCGATCACTCGTGACTCGTCCGTTCTACACGCGCGACGTCATCGAGCAGTTCAATCAGATCGGTATCGGCTCAATGACCGTGGTCCTGCTGACGGGGACGTTCACCGGAATGGTGCTCGCCCTGCAGTCAGGCGTGACACTCGACCAGTTCGGCGCGCGGTCGATGGTCGGCCGTCTCGTGAGTGCGACGATGGTCAAGGAACTGGGGCCGGTGCTGACGGCCCTGATGGTCAGCGGCCGAGTGGGATCAGGGATCGCCGCCGAAATAGGCTCCATGGTCGTCACAGAGCAAATCAACGCCATGCGCGCTCTTGGCACCGACCCGATTCGAAAACTGGTGGTGCCCCGCGTGTTGGCGGGCATCGTGATGGTGCCGATCCTGACGGTGATTGCCAATGCCGTCGGCATGGTCGGAGCGTGGATCATCACGGTGACGCAGTTGGGCGTGAGCGGCGGCGTGTTCTGGAACAGCGTGGTGCAGGGTCTCTACATGGAGGACGTCTGGATGGGCCTCATCAAGCCGTTTTTCCTGGGGTTTGTCATTGTGTCCATCGGCTGCCACGTCGGGCTGCGCGCCAGCGGCGGCACTCAGGGCGTCGGACGCGCGACCACAAACGCCGTGGTGGCGTCCTCGGTCGGTGTGCTCGCCGTGGACTTTCTGCTCACCAAGTTGATTCTGACGTTGTTGTACTGAGGACTGACATGGCTGACGAAACCCCTCAGGACGTGGTGATTAACTTCGACGAAGTGTCGTTGGCCTTTGACGAGAACGTGATCCTCGATCG
>JBBQDM010000001.1:0-470734 GCA_038319675.1 Vicinamibacterales bacterium | reverse complement strand
CTGGCCGCGCGGAAGATCGAGCAGCTCGGCGTCGGACGGTAAGAAACCTGTCGGGTAGGTTTTTCGCAAACATGGCCCTCGCGCGGCAACAACGCGCGAGTCCCATTTTTGCGAAAAACCTACCCGAAAGGTTTCTTACCGTCCGACGCCGAGCTTCTCGATCTTCCGCGCGGCCATGTTGTACACATCGCCTGGCGCCAGCACGAAATACGGCTTCTCCCACGGCTGATACACGCGCGTGTTGTCGTGGACTGAGACTTTCCACTTGCCGATCACCTCGAACGTGTCTCCGGTGACCACGATGGCGGTGCCTTCCGAGAGACCGATGCCAAGCAGTGCGGGAAACTTCGTGATCACGGGAATCAGATCGTCCCAGCGATTGCGCGCGTTGATGTGCTGATCGATCGCGGTGCGGCGCAGAAACTCGAAGCCCTTCTGGTGATTCGGCTCTTCGGTCATCATCACGTTGGGGCCCGACGTGTCGCCGCGCACCAGATACTCGCCCTGGATCGTCGCCCCGGCCGAGCTGCCGCCGATCACGCCCCCACGGGCCAGCACATTGTGGAATTCCTTGTAGGTCAGTGTGCCCGCATACGAGTCCACGATGTTCCACTGACGACCGCCGTTGAACCACACGGCATCAGCATCCCGAAGGACTGACGCAAAGCCTTCCGTGTCGGCCACCTTCGGATCGTGGGTGTGCAGCATCACGACATTCTTGAGACCTCGCGCCACCCACGACGCGATGATCTGCTTTTCGTCATACACGCGCACGTCGCCGTTGCCGCCGCGATTGCCGCCGGCGGTCGGAACGATCACAAACTTCTTGTCGGGCCCGCCCGCCAGTTCGATGAAACGTTCCACGATGCCGGTGCCTGCCGTTGACCCGCCGCCGACGATGACGAGGGTGCCTGTGGGGGGACCGTACTGTGGAGCTTGTTGCGGAGCTTGCTGTGCAGACGACTGCGACGACAACAAGAGCAGCAGGGCAATCAGCACGACGGGCAGTCGACGTTTCATCTCGAAGAACCTCCAGCGGGATTATTGATCCAGGCGCGTGTCTCATCCAGCGCGGCGGCGACAGGACCTGGGCCGGTGGACTGGGGTGTCAGGCGCGCCTTGACGGCGGCTTCAGGCGTGATGGCGGCAAACACGCCCTCCTCGAAGACGTCGTGATACGCACGCCACCCGTCGAGCGTCAGCGATGAGAAGTCGCGGCCTGATTCGTACAGGTCGCGCACGATCCTGCCCGACACCTCATGGGCCGTGCGGAACGGCACGCCCCGTCCCACCAAGTAATCGGCCACCTCTGTCGCGAGCAACAATCCGGACGCCGCCTGCCGCATGACTGCAGGCCGGGGCGTCAGGGTGCGCACCACGGCGGCACACGTCATCAGGCATCCCGCCAGATCGTCTTCAGCAGAAAACGCCAGCGCCTTGTCTTCCTGCAGATCCTTGTTGTACCCAAGCGGCAACCCCTTCATCGTCGCCAGCCACCCGGAGAGCACACCGATGGCGCGACCGGCCTTGCCGCGCACAAGCTCCATCGGATCAGGATTCTTTTTCTGCGGCATCAGGCTCGAACCGGTGGCGACTTCATCGGCCAGTTCAAAGAACCCGAACTCTTCGGACGTGAACAGAATCACATCTTCCGCCAGGCGGCTCAGGCGCGTCATGCACATCGCGCAGGCGTAGAGGAAAGACGCTACGAAGTCGCGGTCACCGGAGGTGTCGATACTGTTGAGCGTGACACGCGAGAATCCGAGCGTCTCGGCGAGAAACTCAGTATCGATCGCGTAACTGGTGCCCGCGATCGCTCCAGAGCCCAGCGGCATCAAATCCGCTTCGTGTCGCGCTGTCTCGAGGCGGTCCCAGTCGCGCCGTAACGCCGCCGCATACGACAGCCACACATGCGCCACGAGCACGGGCTGCGCGCGCCGCAAATGTGTATACGAGGGCATCGTCGCGTCCCCGGCCAGCTCGGCCTGGGCGACGAGGGCTTCCACCACAGAGACGACCGCTCGTTGCAGCTGTGGAATCTGCCGGCGCAGGTACAACCGGAAGTCGACCGACACCTGCTCGTTGCGCGACCGACCGGTGTGCAGCCGTTTGCCGGCCTCGCCGATGCGCTCGACGAGTTCGCGCTCCACAAACGCATGCACATCCTCATCGTCAGCCCTGTCGAGCATGGAGGGGTCAGCGTGAACCGCGACTCGCACGGCGTCGAGACCTGAGACGATGGCATCGGTGTCGGTGGAGGAGAGCACGCCCGCACGACCGAGGGCCTGGGCCCAGGCGCGACTGCCGGTGATGTCCTCGTCGATCAGACGTTTGTCGACGGGCAACGACTTGCCGAAATCAAAGACCTCCGCGTTGGGGGCGTTGTCGAACCGGCCGCTCCACAGATTTGCCACGACTACTGCCCCTCCCGCTTTGCGTCGCCCATGAAACACGTGAACCGAATCCTGCCGTCGGCTCCCTCCAGTGCGGCGAGTGCCTGGTGAAGCAGCACGGAGGCCGGCGCTTCTTCCAGCGTGCGCGGACGCACCCCGTCGAGCGCCGGATAGTCGAGTTGGCCGATGCCGTGTGCGCCGGCGATCGTGTCGAGCGAGACGATCAGATCCACGAGCGGCATCTCAACGCCATTGAGTGACACGGGGACGCCACCGACGAACGCGATGTCCACGACCGAGGGTTCCTTCGCCCACTCCTCCACTGTACGAGTCAACACAAACAGGTCAGCCGGGGGATCGGCGATCGGAGTGTTGAGTGCGTCAGTGGTCACCGAACGTCCCCACAAGTTACGCACCTCTATGACGTCCCTGGTGTGGGTCGACGGCACCGGAATGCCACGGTCGCGACCATAGCCGATAAGCGCCGCGTGGTTCATCTGCCAGTCGCGGGCGGGAGCCAGCATCGGCACGTGCACACCGGCCGCACGGAATGCCGCCTCAAGCCCCTGGGGATCGTCAGAGGGAAACGCACTGCCGTGCGCAATCGCTGTGGCCCCTTCGATGTGCGCGACCTCGAGTGTATGTTTGGCAATGAAGGGTCTCGCCAGTGCGGCGGCTCTCGGCTCGGACAACGGCCACTGGTAGGCCGGCACTACCGCTTGACGCGCAAACGCGGCCCGCACGTCCAGCACATGCGCTCTCGCGGCGCCGATGCCGAGGGCGCGGTCACGCACGTCGTTCAGATCCCGGCCCTGACCGAGGTCCACCGTGACCGTGGCCACGTCCTCAGCCCCGTTCTCCAGCAACCACGCCAGCGCGGCTGATGTGACCAGATCCCCCGAATACGCCAGTACTACTTTCGTCACTGCCTCATGACCTCGTTCCATCGCACGTCAAGTGCCGAGGCGGCGTCCGCCCCACGGCACACAATCAAAATCGTGTCGTCACCGGCAATCGTGCCGGCAATCTCGTCAAGCTTCACGCGGTCGATCAGCACCGCCACACTCTGCGCCTGACCTGGGTCGGTTCGCAGGATCACCATCGTGTCCACGCGCTCGAGCCCCCGCACCAGCGTGCTGATCGCACGACGCAGTTGTTCTTCGGTCGCGGGCGAACTGCGCTCGACACCCGGGCGTTCATAGGCCCCGTCCCCGGCCCGTTTGACCAGTCCCAGGTCCTTGAGGTCGCGGGAAATGGTGGCCTGCGTGGCCGTGATCCCCCGGGCCGCGAGATGCACACGCAGCTCCTCTTGCGAGGCCACCGGCTCCTGGTCGATCACGTCAAGAATCTGGGACTGTCGCCACGCCTTCATAAGAATCCAACCAAACGGGATGATTATACATGAAACAATGCATACTTATGCTGCATATTCAATAGCGCACTGATATTACGTACTAAAACTTGCACCTGGCGGCCACGTTCTTGTATAATTCCACTCTTCTGATGGATAGATATTCATCTCCAGTACGTGTCGCAATCGCGGGAGCCACAGGGTATGCGGGTCAGGAACTGCTGACGCTGCTCAACCGGCATCCGGAGGTTCAGATCACGGCCGCCATGTCGTCGAGTCCTGATTCGGCGGCCCGGCCGATGCCGCGGCTCGCCCGCACGTGGGGGGGCTCGATCGAACCCTTGAATCGGGCGAAGTTGGCCGAAGCCACGTTTGTGTTCCTTGCGGTCCCGGAAGCTGCGGCGGCCGGCCTGGCCCCTGAACTGCTCGACGCGGGCGTCAAGGTCATCGACATTTCCGGCGCGTTCCGGATTACCGATGACGCGACACGGGCGAAGTGGTATCCAGCCACCACCTTGTTGCCCGAGCATGTGGCGTACGGGCTTGTCGAACATAACCGCGCGGCCATCGAAAAGGCCTCGCTTGTGGCATGCCCGGGTTGTTATCCGACGGCGGCCCTGCTGGCGCTGACGCCCCTTGTACAGGCGGGGCTGATTGATCTGACGCGCGACGTCATCGTTGATGCCAAGTCCGGCATCTCGGGTGCGGGCCGGACGGCCAGTGAACGCACGCACTTCTCCGAAAATCACGGCTCGATGGCCGCGTATGGCGTGCTTGGGCACCGGCACGTGGCCGAGATGGAACAGGCACTCCGGTGCGAGGTCACGTTTGTGCCGCATCTGGTGCCGCTCGACCGCGGCATTCTCGAAACCATCTACGTGCGTGTGCATGAAGGCACCACAGCGGAACTCATTGGCGAGACGCTGGGTCGCGCGTATCAGCACGCGCCGTTTGTACGGCTCACCGGTGATGCTCTGCCGGAGATTAAACACGTCGCGTGGACCAACTTCTGCGACATCGGCTGGAAGTTTGATGCGGCCACCCGGCGTCTGGTGCTCGTCGTGTGCATCGACAACCTCGTCAAGGGAGCCGCAGGTCAGGCGATTCAGAACCTCAACGTGATCTGCGGCTTCGACGAACGGACGGGGCTGCGATGAACGGTCCCCTGGTGCTCAAACTCGGTGGGGAGTTGCTTGAAACGGCTCAGGCGCGATCCGCGTTTGCCGCGATGGTGGCGGACCTGCGCACGTCACGGCCCGTGGCGATCGTGCACGGTGGTGGCCGGGCCATTGACGCAGAACTCGCGCGCAGAGGTATCACCCCGAAGAAGGCTGACGGCCTGCGCGTCACCGACGCACCGACCCGCGATGCGGTGGTCGCCGTGCTTGCGGGGTCTGCGAACACCGACCTTGTCGCGGCGCTGGTCGCGAGAATGGTGCCTGCAGTGGGCTTGACGGGCGTCGATGCGGCGATGGCCGAGTCGCCCAAGGCGCCGGCGTTGCGCACCGCCTCAGGGGCTGACGTGGACCTGGGGTTGGTCGGTGATCCCGAAGATGTCGATCCAGCTCTTGTGGAACTGCTGATGACGTCCGGATACGTGCCTGTCGTTGCCAGCCTCGGCATCGAACGGGGTGCAACCGGCGCGGGCATCCTCAACGTCAATGCCGATGTGATGGCGTGCCGCCTGGCCTCGGCGCTGGGCGCGGAACTGATCATTGCCGGCACGACGCCGGGTGTGCTCGACGCACAGGGCGAAACGCTCCCGGCGCTCACGACTGATCAGATGGAATCGCTTATTGGCGCCGGCACGGCCACGGCCGGGATGATCGCCAAACTGCACGCGTGTCGCACGGCCCTCGAGGAGGGTGTGCCGGCGATTCGCCTGGTTGATGGTCGTGGATTCTCCGCCGGGGTCAACCCGTGCGACGCGCCCGGCACCACATTGTCTGCAAAGGTTGTTGTTCACGCATGAGTACCTCCGCCACGCTCCGCTCGTCCACCCAGGAACAGGAAGCCCTGCACATTCTGCAGGTCTACAAACGCACGCCGGTGGTGTTTGATCGCGGCGAAGGCTCGTACCTGATCACCACCGAGGGCAAGCGCTACCTCGACTTTATCTCTGGCGTCGGTGTTGCGTCGCTCGGCCACGGCCATCAGGGTCTGGCCGACGCCCTGTCGGATCAGGCGCACACGCTGCTGCACACGTCGAACCTGTTCTTCCACCCGCTGCAGGGCGAGGTCGCCACGCGCCTCTCCACGCTGACGGGCCTCGACCGCGCATTTTTCTGCAACAGCGGCGCCGAAGCCGTCGAAGCGTGCCTCAAGTTTGCCCGTCGTTACTGGCACACGAAAGGCGAGTCGTCGCGCACCACATACATCGCCCTGTCTCACGCCTTTCACGGCCGCACGATGGGGGCCTTGTCGGTGACGTGGGACGAGCACTACCGCGCGCCGTTTGCGCCGTTGATTCCGAACGTCGTCTTTGTGGACAACAACGACCCGGCTGCACTGGCTGCCGCGGTTGACGCCACCACCGCCGCCATCATCGTGGAACCGATCCAGGGTGAGGGGGGTGTTCGACCGGTCAGCAAGGAGATGGCAGCCGCGATCGAGGCCGCATGCGCGGCGACCGGCGCATTGCTGATCGCCGACGAGGTGCAGAGCGGGTCGGGACGCACGGGCGCGTTCCTCTACAGCCAGACGTTGGGCCTCACTCCCGATCTTGTCGCCTTGGGCAAGGCACTGGGTGCCGGCGTGCCCGTGGGAGTCGCGATGTTCACCAACGAGGTGGCATCAGCCGCCTCGCCAGGCGATCACGGCAGCACGTACGGTGGCAACCTGCTGGCCTGCCGCGCAGCGCTGTACTTCCTTGATGCGCTCGCCTCGCCGGAACTGCAGGCCTCGAAAGCGGCGGCTTCCGCACGTCTGGGCAAGGGCCTGTGCGAAATGATGGGCCGTGTAAAGTCCATCCGCGACGTGCGTGGTACAGGCCTGATGGTCGGCATCGACCTGACGCATGACGCGACACCGGTGGTGGCCGCCGCGTTTGAGCGCGGCCTCCTGATCAATCGCACCAGTTCCACGGTGGTGCGCCTGTTGCCGCCGTATACGGTGACAGTGCAGGACGTGGAAGCAGCGCTGCCGCTGCTGGAAGACGCCATTGTGGCGGCTGGGAAGGACGCGAAATGACGGATCTGATTGTGAGAACGGCCACGATGGCCGATGCGGAAGCCATTCACCAATTGGTGCAGTCGCACCTCGATGAAGGACACCTGCTGCCACGTCAGCTCTCGGAATTGCGCGCCCACGCTGAACGGTTCGTCGTGTGTGATGTCGCTGGTCGCATCACGGCGTGTGCCGAGCTGGCACCGCTCTCGCCGACGGTCGCCGAAGTGCGTTCCCTGGTGGTCTCTCGCGATTTCCGCCGTGTCGGTCTGGCACAGCGCCTCGTCGACGAGCTGCGCGCCAAGGCCAAAACGATTGGCTTCGACACACTGACGGCCTTCACGCACGACGCCCGCTTCTTCGTGCGCCAGGGTTTCTCCATCGTGCCGCACGTCTGGGTGCCCGAGAAGATCATGACCGACTGTGTCGGCTGCCCGCTCTTCCGGCACTGTGACCAGTACGCGATGGTGCTCCCGCTGGTCGCGCGTCAGACGTATCGTGTCGCGCCCGCACGGGCCTCGCTCTCGTCCAGCGCCACACTCGGCGCCAGCGCCGCCTAAGCTGAGTCATCATTATGGAAGCCACACGCATTGAAGGCGGCGTCACCACGCCGGCCGGATTCACCGCGGCAGGCGTCTACTGCGGCATCAAGAAGCCGAACCCTGCCACACACCCGCTCGACCTGTGCCTGATCGCGTCCACCTCTGGACCCGTACCGGCGGCGGCAGTGTTCACCACCAACCTCGCCGTGGCCGCCCCCGTGGTGGTCTCGCGCGAACATCTGACGCGTGCCGGCGGCTTGTGTGCCGGCGCGGTCGTCAACAGCGGCTGTGCCAACGCGTGTACGGGCGAACCCGGCATGGCCGTGGCCAAAGGTATGGCGGGCGCAGCGGCTGAAGCTCTGGGCGTGAGCGACGAGTTCATCTTTGTGTCGTCCACGGGCGTCATCGGCGTGCCGCTGAGTCTCGCCAAGGTGCGCGCCGGCATCACCGCCGCCCACGCCGCGCTTTCGGTGGAGGGAGGCGCTGAAGCCACCCGCGCGATCATGACCACCGATCCCTTCCCGAAGTCGTGCGCCGCCGTCATCGACACGCCGAAAGGTCGCGTCACTGTCGGCGGTATCGCCAAGGGCTCCGGCATGATCGAGCCGCGCATGGCCACCATGCTCGGGTTTCTGACGACTGACGCGAAGGTCGCCCCCGATGTGCTGCAGCTCGTCCTGCGACGCGTCTGCGACGAGACCTTTAACGCCATCACGGTCGACGGCGAGTGCTCCACCAACGATTGCGTGCTGCTGATGGCGTCGGGCGCATCCGGCATCGAGATCACCGACCCCGCCGACCCCGCTCTCGTGGAACCTCTACGCGTCGTCGCCGGCCACCTCGCGCGCGAGATCGTGCGCGGCGGTGAAGGGGCCACCAAACTGCTCACCGTGCGTGTGACCGGGGCCGCATCGCTCGAGGATGCCCGATTGGCCTCACGCACGATCTGCAATTCTCCGCTGGTGAAAACGGCCGTCCATGGCGGCGATCCCAACTGGGGACGGCTCATCGCCGCGGCGGGCCGCTCGGGCGCACACTTTGTGCTCGACCATGCCTCCGTGCGCATCGGTGACGTGGATCTGTTTGTCAACGGCGTCCCGTACGACGAGCGCTCCGAGGCAGCAGCCACCGTGCTGAAGGACACACAGATGACGATCACCGTTGACCTCGGCACCGGGGGCGCCTTCGAAGCCACGATGTGGACATGTGACTTCAGTGCCGAATACGTGAAGATCAACGCGGAGTACCGAACGTAATGCCAGACGTGATGATTGCGCAATTGCCTGAGCTGAGGTCCAAGGACTTCCTCTCCATCCTCGACCTCAGCCCTGAAGCGCTTGAACAGGCGCTGGAACTGGCGTCGGTCTTCAAGGCTGAACGCGTCAAAGGACGACCTCATGCGCCAGTGCTTGAGGGTCAGCATGTGGCCCTGCTCTTCGAGAAGCCGTCGCTGCGCACGCACTCTGCGTTCACGATCGCCGTGCGCGAGCTGGGCGGGGACGTGATCGAGCCGGCGTCCGACGTCGCCTTCGGCGGACGCGAGTCCGCCTCGGATGTGGCCCGCAATCTCGAGCGCTGGGTCCCCATCGTCGTCGTCCGCACCTTTGGTCAGGAGCGGCTGCTCCGGTTCGCCGCATCATCGTCGCGCATGCGGGTGATCAATGCGCTGACCGACGAGGAACATCCGTGTCAGGCGTTGGCCGACATGCTGGCGCTTATCGAGCGCTGGGGGTCGGTCAAGGGCAAGACGATGGCGTATGTGGGGGATGGGAATAATGTGGCGGCGTCGCTGGCGCAAGCGTCGGTGATGCTCGGCATGCACGTGCGGATTGCCACGCCGGAAGGTTTTGAGCTGAACGCGGGGCTCGCCGAGTCCGTCACGCGCGTCACACGCTTTGGCGCAACCTTCTCGCAAGGGCATGACCCCGAGGCGGCCGTGTCCGGCGCTGATGCCGTGTACACGGACGCGTGGGCATCGATGGGCCAGGAGGCGGATGCCGAACGGCGCACGGTGATTTTCAAGCCATTTCAGGTCAACGCGGCGCTGATGGCCGCGGCCGCACCCGACGCGCTCTTCATGCACTGTCTCCCCGCGCACCGGGGCCTCGAGGTGACCGATGAGGTCATCGACTCGCCCTCGTCCATCGTGTTCGATCAGAGCGAAAACCGCCTGCACACGCAGAAGGCGTTGCTCGCGATGATGTCGGCGCGATAAGACGAGGTTCCCGCGTCGTCTTTTAACAGGGAGACACGGAGACAGCGGAGAATTTCTGCGTATCAGCATGCGGCACTGAGCGGCACTCAGTCCTCACGATCATCGCCCTCCGTGCCTCCCTGTGAGATCGTGTTTTCCCGTGGTTCCACGCACCTGTCGGGTATGCTGCCGGCGTGAAAGGTGTCAGGCGAATTGTCACCCGGGAGACCCGGTGCGAGATTGCGAAGGTCAAGGGATCCCGCTTCATTGCGACGGCCGGCCCTTTTCGTGATGAGGACGATTTGGCCTCCATCATCGCGCGTCTGCGAGACGACTATCCCGCGGCCACGCATCATTGCTCGGCGTGGCGTTCAGGAGACCGGTTTCGGTTTCATGACGACGGGGAGCCATCGGGTACAGCCGGCCGGCCGATACTTCAACGGCTGGACGGACGGGGACTCGATCAGACCTTTGTGGTCGTCAGCAGGATCTTCGGTGGCACAAAATTGGGGACCGGCGGACTGGTGAGAGCCTACGCGGCGGCGGCTGGCGCCGTGCTCGACGTGGCACCGATGGTCGAGTGCGTGCCGACGCAGCAGGTGAGCGTGACGGTGCCCTACGAACTGCAAGGGGCGCTGGAGTCGGTCTTGACGGCGCATGCGGTGGCCCGAGTCGATTCGGTGTTTGCCGAGGCTGTGACGCAGGTGCTCGCTGTACCCCTGGATCAACTCGACGCGCTGGTGGCCGAGCTCGGGGAACGCACGGCGGGCCGCGCCGTGGTCGTACTCGACGGCCATTAGAGTGCCGCCGAAGGCGGCACGCAACCCCTTACCCTCCGTGTGCTCCGCGTCTCCCTGTGAAACCTGACGTGTGGCGTTGCCTCCGGGATATGCTCTGCACCTGATGAGGGCCCTCCGCATAGTGGTTGGGGTGCTGGCTGCCGGCGTGACGGCGCCGGTGGCGCTGGCGGCGATGTTTGCCGGCGCCTGGTACGCCGAAGCCGACGGATTTGCGGGACTGCCGTGGCCGATCGTGCAGGACCGCATCCGAACGTACGCGATTCTCTGCACCCCTGTCGCCTTGTTTGTCGCCGTGGCCTTTGGCGCCCCCTACGTGCATCGCCTCGAGGAACTGGGCCGGGCCACCGTGCTGCGAACGACGTTCACTGGAATTGTGCTGGGTGCCGTGCCGTTTCTGATCTTCGACGGGTACATCATCGGCATGAACATGTTGCTGCTTGTGCGGGAACCGTACACGAGGGAGACGCTGGAGACAGCCGCGCGGTGGGCCGGCCTGGGCGCGTGGTGCGGCGGGTGGTCAGCGCTCGTGTACTGGGTGGTCGCCATCGGCCGCCGCTCGCGAACCTGAGCGGCACCGACCGTTGGCCGTCGGGAGTATCGGTACGTTACAGTTCCCCCGGTTCTTTCCCCTCTTGGAGGCTGCATTGGTACGTCGACGTATACACACACTAGTTCTGGGAGTGGCGGCGGCGGCCGCATTCCTGATTCCGTCCACCGGAGCCCATTTGATCGGCAAGACGGCGACACCTGCCTCCCAGGCGGCGTCGGTGGTGGCCATCCGCAATGCGACGCTGGTCACCATGTCGTCACGCGGCACCATCAACAACGGCACCATCGTGCTGCGCGACGGCAAAATTGCTGCGATCGGCCCCAACGTGCAGGTACCCGCCGGTGCGACGGTGATCGACGGGACGGGCAAGTATGTGACGCCCGGCCTGATCGACGCGCACTCACACATCGGCAATGACGCGATCAACGAAGGCGCGACGGCCGTCAGTTCGATGACCGACATGGGCCAGGTGCTCAACCCCACGGCCATCGCGATTCAGCGCAACGTGGCAGGCGGCCTGACCATTGCCAACATCCTGCACGGATCGGCCAACCCAATCGGCGGCGGTGCGGTGACCATCAAGCTGCGCTGGGGCGTGGAGCGCGGCGAAGAATTGATCATGGAAGGGTCGATGCCCGGCATCAAGTTCGCGCTGGGTGAAAACCCCAAGCGTCAGGGTGGCGGTGCCGGCGGTCTGCAGGGCGGCAACAACAGCACGGCCCGCTACCCGGGCACCCGCCAAGGCGTCGAGTTTGTCATCCGTGACGCGTTCACACGCGCCAAGGCCTACCAGAAGCAGTGGGCGGCGTACAACGCGTCGTCCGACAAGGCGTCGCAGATTCCGCCGCGCCGCGACCTGCAGCTTGATGCACTGGTCGAAGTGCTCGAAGGCAAACGCCTGGTGCACGCGCACTCATATCGCGCCGACGAAATCCTGATGATGATTCGGCTCGCCGACGAGATGGGCTTCAAGGTCGCCACGTTCCAGCACGTGCTTGAAGGCTACAAAGTGGCCAAGGAAATCGCCGCGCACGGCGCCGGTGCCTCCACCTTCTCTGACTGGTGGGGCTACAAGATTGAAGCGGAAGACGCGATCCCCGGCAACGCGGGCCTGATGACGCACAAGGGTGTGAACGTCTCCATCAACTCCGACAGCGCGGAGCACGCGCGGCGCATGAACACCGAGGCCGCCAAGTCGGTGCGCTGGGGTGATGTGAGCGACGAGCAGGCGCTGGCCATGGTCACAATGAACCCGGCCAGGCAGCTGCGCATCGAAGATCGCGTGGGCTCACTCGATGTGGGCAAGGACGCAGACGTGGTCATCTGGAACAATCCGCCATTGAGCACGTTCGCGCTCGTCGAGCAGACGTACATCGATGGCGTTCTTTACTACGACCGCGCAGCCGACCTGGCGCGCACGGCGGCGGCCGCGACCGCCGGCAGTGCGGCCACGCCGTCGGTGACCGGCAACCTCTTCAACGTCACACCGGAAGCCGGCCAGGTGCTCTATAACCAGAACGGCCCGGCGTGGGCGATTACCAATGCACGCATCCATCCGGTGTCGGGTCCGGTGATTCCACGCGGCACCATCGTCATCCGCGGCAACACCATTCAGGCGGTCGGCGCCAACGTCAGCATCCCCTCGGGCGCGCGGACCGTTGATGTCCGTGGTGCGAACGTCTACCCCGGCTTCATCGATGCACAGACCGACCTGGGCCTCAATGAACCCGGCGTGCGCAGCTTCGATGACGTAAACGAAATTTTGACGTTCAACCAGATGTTGCGCACACGCGTGGCGTATCAGTCCGACAGTGACGCCATTGCCGTGGCGCGCACCGAGGGCATCACATCGGCCGGGATCTTCCCCGGCGGCGGCATCATCGGCGGTGAAGTGCCGCTGATGAACCTTGACGGCTGGACCTGGGAAGAAAACATGGTGCGTCCGGCGGCCGGACTCGCCCTGTCGTTCCCTGGTGGTGGTGGCGGACGAGGCGGCGGGGGTCGTGCAGGCGGCGCGGGCGGCAACTCCGGTCTGCGTGAACTGGAAACCTTGATGGCGCAGGCCAAGGTGTACGGCACCAACCCGAACCGCGACATGAACTGGAACCTCGAGCCGTTCCTGCCGATTCTCAACAAGCAGCAGGTGTTTTATGTGAGCGCCGGCAACCAAACTGCGATCAATCAGGCCCTGCAGTGGGCCCAGCAGCAGGACGTCAACATCGTTATTCGCACGAGCCCGGCGGCGGCGGTGTCCAGTGCCGCGGCGCTCAAGGCGGCCAACGTGCCGGTGATTCTCAGCACCGTGCTGGCGCTGCCGGCCGGCAGTGACGAGACGTTCCATGCGGCCACGTATCAGGCGGCCGGCGAACTGGAGAAGGCGGGCGTGACGTTTGCGTTCTCGAGTGGTGGCTTCGAGACCGTGCGGCTTGTGCCGTTCCAGGCGGCCATGTCGGTGGCGTGGGGGCTCAGCAAGGAGCGCGCACTGCAGGCGATGACGCTTGATGCGGCGAAGATCTTTGGTGCCGACAAGTTGGTGGGCAGCATCGAACCAGGCAAGGTGGCCAATCTGGTGGTCACCAATGGCGATGCCATGGAGATTCGTTCGCGCGTGATGCACGTGGTCATCGCCGGAAAAGATGTGCCGCTGCAGAACAAGCAGACGGATTTATTCAACCGTTACATGGGTCGGCAGTAGGAGGCCCTCAGTCATGCGCAACGTGAAACTTCTCTGCGTTCAGGGCGTCGCGGTGCTTGCCGCGACGCTCACGTTCTCCCTCACAGGCGGTGCCCAGCAGGGCGGGCTGACCTACGCCATTCGCGGCGCCAAGGTCGTCACCGTGTCGGGAGCCACGATCGACAACGGCACGGTGCTGATTCGTGACGGCGTCATTCAGGCCGTCGGCACGTCGGTCACCGTCCCCAGCGACGCGGTCGTCACCGACGGCGCGGGCCTGACGGTGTACCCGGGCTTTATCGACATGGCCAGTGCGGCGCCGCTGCAGACGGAGGCTCCAGCAGCTCCTGAAGCGGCATTTGGCCGTGGTGGTGGTGGCGGTGGACGAGGCGGCGGCGGTGGTGGCGAGACATTCGCGAGCCGCGAAGAGGCCGAACGCGCCAAACGTGCCGCCATTCTGCGTCCCGACTTTGATGCCGCGCAGCACCTCGTGGAATCCAATGAGGCGCTGAACGTGATGGCCCAGGCCGGTATCACGTCAGTGCTGGCAGTGCCGACCGCGGGCATCTTCAAGGGCCAGAGTGCCCTGGTCAACACGGCGTACCCGCCGTCCGAACCGATGATCAGCACCGTGGCCGCGTATCGTCGCGGTCTCGCGGTGGTGAAGGCGCCGGTCGCGCAGCATGTCAACATCGGCGGTCGTGGCGGCGGCACGGGCTACCCGAACTCGCTGTTGGGCACGATCGCGTTCACGCGGCAGGGGTTCCTTGACGCCCAGTGGCAGCGTGATGCCACGACGATCTATGAAAAGACCGGTGCACGGGGTCCTCGGCCGATGGTGGAGCCTGCGCTCGACGCGCTGCGCCCGGCACTGGCCAAGGAAATGCCCGTCGCGTTTGACGCCCAGGCCTCGCGCGAAATTGATCGTTCACTCATCATGGCCACCGACTTCGGCGTGACCCCCATCATCGTGGGCGGGTCGGGCGCGGCCAGCCGGATTGATGACCTGAAGAAGGCGCAGGCGAGCGTGATCCTGAGCGTGAACTTCCAGGGGGGCGCTGGTGGTGGCGGACGCGGTGGCGGCGGTGGCGGCATGACCGCCATGCAGGCGCTCGCAGAAGCACCCAAGACTGCGGCGCGACTGGCTGAAGCCGGAATCCCGTTTGCGTTCACTGCGGGCGGCGTGTTGCAGCCCTCGGCGTTCCTCGCCAACGTGACCCGCACGGTCAAGGAAGGCGGCCTGCCGGCGGCGACCGCACTGCGCGCACTCACCCTCGACGCGGCCCGCCTGGCCGGCGCAGCCGATCGACTGGGCTCCATCGAACAGGGCAAGATCGCCAACATTGTGGTGATGGAAGGTGAACTGTTCGAAGCCAACGCCCGCGTGCGGCACGTCTTCATCGACGGCCGCCCTATCGTGATGACACCCGCCGCGGCACCCGCAGGCCGGGGTGGTCGCGGCGGGGCCGGGCGCTAGGCGCGCCGGGTTCCTGGTTCATCGGTTACTGGTTCAGCGGTTCTTGTTCCTGCGGGAATCTGGAACCAGCACCATGAATCAGGAACCGATGAACCAGTAACCCGCGGAGCGCGACGCGCTACGCGAACAACCACGTGAGCGCCTCTGGCAACCGCCGCGCCCAGGCATCCTCGCTGTGATCCCCCTCGAGATCTTCAGTCCCACCGACTTCACCGGCATTCAACTGGTCGCGCAGCACGCGGCGCAAGCGCCTGACGTTGGCGAGGGTTTCGCGTCCCTCCTGGTGCCCCACATCAAGCCACACGCGTGTGGACGGCACGAGCGGATGCCGCTGCAGGCGGCGCAAAATGACCTTGCCGTCCCACCAGACCGACGGCGACATCACCAGCAGGCGTCCGAATCGCCCTGGAAATTGTTGCGCGACCGCCAGCGTCGCCAACCCGCCCAGTGACGAACCGCCCAGCGACAGCGCCCCCGGGGCGGTGGTGACGCCGTACTCAGCGGCCAGGAAGGGCACGAGTTCCTCCATGAGAAACCGGCCGTGCCGCCACAGGTCGCCCGCCCCGTAATGGGTGCCCTCGGTTGGCGTCAGCTCATTGATGCGGCCATCCCCCGCATGGTCCACCCCCGCGACCACCAAAGGCGGCACCGCCCCGGCCTCGACCAGCGCCGACATGGTCTCAGCCACACGCCAGTGGTGCCCGGGACGATGCGCACGGTCGGGCTCGAACAGGTTTTGCCCATCGTGCAAGATGAGGAGGCTTGGAGATGAGGAGATGGGGAGATGAGGAGATGGGGGGGTCCAGACGGTAATCCGTCTTGGCCCGTCGATCCAGTGCGAAGAGACATCGTGGCGCGTCATGAACTTGTCGTAGTATCGGACATCATGCGGCGTGAGTACCAGCGGTGGTTCTCCGGAACCCTGGGACGGGACATGGAAATGCTGGTGTTTGGCCACACCGGCACACCCATGATCGTCTTTCCGACCTCCCGGGGCGCGTTCTTCGAATATGAGGACCGCGGCATGGTCGGGGCACTCGCCGACAAGCTGGACGCGGGCGCGGTACAGCTCTACTGCGTCAGCACGCTGGATGCCGAGACGTTCTACGCCTCGATGATGGATCCGCGCGATCGCATCGCCCGCTACCTGCAGTACGAGCACTATCTCATCCATGAGGTCATGCCGTACATCACCCACCGCAACGGCAGCACGACTGCCGGCGTCACCGGGTGCAGCTTCGGGGCCTACCACGCCCTGGTGATGGCCTTGCGGCATCCGGACGTCTTCACTTCGTGCATCACGATGGGCGGCGCATTCGACATCATGCGCTTTCTGCACGGCTATTTCGACGAAGATGCCTACCTGCTCTCGCCGCCACACTTTCTTCCCGGCCTGACCGACCCCTGGTTTCTTGAGCGCATCCGCCAGAACAAGTGGGTGCTCGTCACCGGCGAACGGGATATCTGCCGCGCGCCCACCGAACATCTTGCCAAGCTGCTCTCACACAAGGACATTCCGCACAGCCTGCACGTCTGGGGCCACGGGTCCGAGCACGACTGGCCGGAGTGGGTCAAAATGGCCGGCACCTACATTCCGTGATGAGGAGATGAGGAGATGAGCTTGACGATCGGCGTGTTGTTTGGGATGGAGACGACATTTCCGCCTGCCCTCGTGGACAAGATTAACGAGATGAAGGTGCCTGGGGTGTCGGCGGAATTTGTGTCGATTGGGGGCATCCGGATGGATGAGCCGCAGCGGTATCGCGTCATCGTGGACCGCATCTCGCACGATATTCCTTTTTACCGCGCGTTTCTGAAAAACGCGGTGCTCACCGGCACCACGGTGATCAACAACCCGTTCTGGTGGAGCGCGGACGACAAGTTTTTTAACTACGCGCTGGCGACGCGACTGGGCGTGGCGATTCCGCCAACGGTGATTCTGCCCCACAAGACCCATCCGGCCGGCACCACCGACCAGTCGATGCGTAATCTCGAGTACCCCCTCAACTGGGAGGAAGTGTTCAACTACATCGGCTTCCCCGCCTTCCTCAAGCCGTACGATGGCGGGGGATGGAAGGACGTGTTTCAGGTGCGGTCGTCGAAGGAGTTCTTCGCCGCGTACGACCAGACACACACGTTGTGCATGACCCTGCAACGCGCCGTGAAGTTCAACGAATACTTCCGCTGCTATGTCATCGGTCAGGAGAAGGTGCTGATCATGCCGTACGACCCGCGGCTGCCCTATCACGAGCGATACCTGCAGAATCCCCCCGAATATGATCCGGCGCTGCTCGCCCGGGTCGAACGCGATTCCCTGACGTTATGCCGCGCACTGGGGTACGACTTCAACACCGTCGAATTCGCGGTGGAGGACGGGGTGCCCTACGCCATCGACTTCATGAACCCGGCACCCGATGCCGACCGCCATTCCATCGGCGAAGCCAACTTCACCTGGATCGTGGACGCCGTCGCCGACCTTGCCGTCCGGAAGGCCCTCGAACCCCCTGCCCCGCCCACGTACCGGTGGGATGCGTTCCTGCGCGGGTAAGGCAACGACCCCATGACCGAACCCACATTCACGATCGGCATCGAAGAGGAATACCAGACCATCGATCCGCGCACGTACGACTTGCGCTCCCACATTCAGACCGAGATTGTGGAGGAAGGCAAACGCCGGATGAAGGAGAAGGTCAAATCCGAGATGCACCAGTCGGTGGTCGAGGTGGGCACCGGCGTCTGCCGCACAATCAAGGAAGCGTCACTCGACCTCAAAGATCTGCGTCGGCAGATGCTCGGCCTCACCAAGGAGAACGGGCTGTTGATGGTGGCCGGCGCGACACATCCGTTTGCCGACTGGCGCGTGCAGGACATCTCTCCAGATCTCCGGTATGTGCAGGTCGTCGAGGACATGCAAATCGTTGCGCGCGCCAATCTCATCTTCGGCCTGCATGTGCACATCGGCATCCAGGACCGCGAGACGATGGTCCATCTGATGAATCAGATGCGATACTTCCTGCCGCACCTGCTGGCGCTGTCAACCAGCTCGCCGTTCTGGATCGGCATGAACACCGGGCTCAAGTCCTACCGCACCAAGGTGTTCGACCGCTTCCCGCGCACCAACATCCCCGACGTCTTCTCGTCGTGGGCCGACTTCGAGAGTTTTGTCTCGCTGCTCGTCAAGACCAACTCCATCGACAACGCCAAGAAGATCTGGTGGGACATTCGCCCGCATCCGGTGTTCGACACACTCGAAGTGCGCATCTGCGACATCCCCATGCGCGTAGACGAAACCATCGCGCTGGCCGCGCTCATTCAGGCCACGATGGTGAAGCTCTATCGGCTGCACGCCGCCAATCAGAGCTGGCGTGTCTACAGCCGGGCGCTGCTGATGGAAAACAAGTGGCGCGCCGCCCGCTACGGCCTCGACGGCATGCTCATCGACTTCGGCAAGGAACGCGAAGTACCCGAGCGCGAACTGCTGCACGAGTATCTGGCGTGGGTTGACGATGTGCTGGATGAGCTGGGGAGCCGGGAAGAGATCGAGACCATCCGGTGGATTCTTGAGAACGGCACCGGTGCGGACCGGCAGCTGAAGGTGTACGAGGAATCAGGCCACGACTTCAAAGCCGTCATGGACTTCATGATCGCCGAGACCCAGCACGGACTCTAGGGACTCTCGATCACGATGTGCGCTTGAAGAGGAGGCCGGAGAGCGGCGGCAGGGTGAGCGAGAGCGACTGCGCGTGGCCGTGGGCCGGGATGTCTTCCGCGTGGCGCCCACCTTCGTTGCCGACGTTGCTGCCGCCGTAGACCGAGGCATCGCTGTTGAGCAGTTCCGTGTAAAAACCGGGCTCCGGCACACCGATGCGGTAGCCGTGGCGCACGATCGGGGTCCAGTTGAGCACCGCCACGATACAGTCGTCCCGATCGTTCGCCCGCCGGAGCAGGGAAATCACACTCGCCTCATGGTCGTTGCAATCGATCCATTCAAATCCGGCGGCAGCCACGTCCTGCTGATACAGGGCCGGTTGTCCGGTGTAGTGGTGATTCAGGTCTTCAATGAAACGCTGCAATCCCGCGTGGAGAGGACCGTCGAGCAGATGCCAGTCGAGCGACTGTTCATGGCTCCACTCGCGCCACTGTCCGAACTCGCCGCCCATGAAGATCAACTTCTTGCCCGGGTGCACGAACATGTACGCGAAGAGGGTGCGGAGCGTGGCGGCTTTCTGCCATTCGTCCCCTGGCATCTTGCTGAGCAGTGAGCCCTTGCCGTGCACCACTTCGTCGTGGGAGAGCGGCAGCACGAAGTTTTCGTTCCACGCATACAACATGGAGAACGTCAGATGCTGGTGTTCCCATCGACGAAACACCGGGTCCTTGCTTGTGTAGGTCAGGATGTCGTGCATCCACCCCATGTTCCATTTGTAGGTGAAACCAAGACCACCCACCCACGTGGGCCGACTGACGGCGGGGAATGCCGTGGACTCTTCCGCGATGATGACCGTGCCCGGGTGTTCCTGATGCGTCAGCGTGTTGAGTTCGCGCAGAAAGTCTATGGCCTCGAGATTTTCGCGCCCCCCGAACTGATTCGGGATCCATTGCCCGTCGTCACGTGAGTAGTCGCGGTACAACATCGACGCCACGGCATCGACCCGCAGCCCGTCGATGTGGAACGACTCCAGCCAGTACAACGCATTGGTCGTGAGGAAGTTGCGTACTTCGTGGCGACCGTAGTTGAAGATCAGCGTGCCCCAGTCCTGATGTTCGCCCTCCCGAGGGTCTTCGTGTTCGTACAGGGCACTGCCGTCAAACCGGGCGAGACCATGCGCGTCCTTGGGGAAATGTCCGGGCACCCAGTCGAGAATCACGCCAATGCCGGCCAGATGACAGGCATCCACAAAGGCCCTGAAGTCGTCGGGCGACCCGAACCGACTGGTCGGTGCAAAATATCCGGTGACCTGGTACCCCCACGAGGGGTCATAGGGATGTTCCATCACCGGCATCAACTCGATGTGCGTGAAGCCGAGCCGGGTGACGTACGGAATCAATTCGTCGATCAACTCGCGCCACGTCAGGGGCCGGTCCTCGTCCTCGGGTTTGCGTCGCCACGAACCCGGGTGCACTTCGTACGTCGACATCGGCGCGTCGAGGGCAATCCCACGCTTCGTCCGCGCATCGATCCACGCGTGGTCCTGCCACACGTGCTGCCCGAAGTCAGCGGTGACCGACGCGGTCTTGGGTGGATGTTCAGCGCGCAGGGCAAACGGGTCTGCCTTGGTAAAGGGCGGTCCCCCGAGCGACGACTGCATCTCAAACTTATACGGCTGACCGGCGGCCACGCCGGGCACAAACGTCTCCCACAGACCGCTGGCGCCAAGGCTGTCGAGTGGGTGCGTCCGTCCATCCCAACTGTTGAAGTCGCCCACCACCGACACACGACTGGCCGTCGGCGCCCACACCACAAACGTGTACCCGACCTCCCCATCACGCGTCGCAGGTCGAGCGCCCAGCTTCTCCCAGCCCCGCAGCCAGGTGCCTTCGCCAAACAGATAGGCTTCGTAGTCGGAAACGACCCGGGTCATGCGCCCAGTCTACCCGGTTAGTCGCGTACCGGGGCGCCGGCGCGCAGGCGGTCCAGCACGCCCGGCCACACGAGATCGACGAGTGACGCGGGCGTCCGGACCGCGTCTGCGAACCCGGTTGCCTTTTCGTATCGCGCCACCACGGCCAGGGCTTCGGCAAGCGTCGTCTTTGTCGTCGCCTCGAACTCCACACAATGCACCGTCTGGTCGTCCGCCGTGGCCACATAATGCACAACCTCACAGTCGGCGAAGTGCCACACCTCGAGGTCCTTCCAGAGGGCGCCTTGCCAGACGATGCCCTGGGCAGCGACAAACGCGTCCACGACGACATCCTGATCCTCGGGTCGGAGCTTCAGGTTCACCTCATCACGCACCTCGGCATCCCCTACCACCGTCTTGAGCGTCAGCTCGTGCAGCTCACGGTCATGACGATGGCGCAGGACAAATCCTCGCGCCTGCCCTGCCTCGGTGATGAAGTAGCGGTCGCGCACACGCAGCACCGCATGACGCGTGGGCCGCATCGTCTCAAGCGTGTCCCGAAACCGGGCCAGATCGAACGAGGCCGGCACGATGAATTTGTGTTCGATCTCCTTGAACTGCAGTGTGCTCATGCCCTCACATCCACCGTTTAAATCGTCCGTATCGCCCGACGCGGGTTCGCACTGCCTCAGGCAGCGCCGCGAACGACTCGTGAGACACCTGTTGGTTGCCGGCCGCAGCGCGTAGCTGTGCAAATATCCCGATGGCGGGCGCGACGGCCCTCACATCCCGGCTGGCGATCATCGCCTCCGCGAGGCGATCGTGTGCCGCATCCTCAAAATTGTAGCTGCCATAGGCCACCCAGTCGTCGTCCACCAGCACGATCTTGGAGTGTTCGCCGCGACGGTTTTCGTAGAGATGTACACCCGCGTCGAGCAAGACCGGATACGACGTGGCGGCCGCGATCCAGGCCAGGTCGGTCGCCGGCAGGGCGTCTCTGTGTGAATGATGCACCTCGACGTAAACGCCACGGCGCGCAGCGCGGCACACGGCCTCGAACAACACCGGCGTCGGCTTGAAATAAAAACTCGTGATGTGCAGCGACACCGTGGCGGCATCCACCATCTCAACCATTCGGTCGGTCAGCTCATTCGGTCCTCGCCACCCAAGTGGCCCCAACGGTCCCTGCAGGGTATTGGGATTGCAGTACCAGAAATCCACATCGATCGGAGCGTCGACAGCCGACGATGGCGACACGCCAGACAACGTGTGTTCGTCATCGGACCGCACGCGGCCACCGATGTCGCGCAAGGTGGTCAGCAGTTGCGGCACCACGGGGCCTCGCAGGGCAACGGCGCACTCGTTCCAGCCTTCAAAGGAGGACTTCGTCACATTACCGCTGCACAACAAAGCCTCACCGGCCTCAGACACTTGGACCTTCACGTGATGGCCACCGGCCAGACGTCGCTGCATCCAGCGTGGAGGCCGGTAGAAGATCACCTGCCCGCCTGCGGCCCGAAGCGCGTCAAGCGCTGTCGTCAGCCCGTGTCGCTGCTGCCGGGTCATCAGAACGCCGCCGAGTCGTTGACCGAAGGTGTCGAGGATCAGCTGGACGCGCACGCCGCGGCGCTGGGCCGCGAGCAGCGCGTCGAGCATCTCGCGGCCATACGGGTCGTACTCAAGATAAAACAATGAAAGATACAGAAAGGTGCGCGCCTCCCGCACCATCGTCAGGCGGCGTTGCCATTCCGCCTGCCGCGCCCACAACACCTCGAACGACGAGGCGCTGGTACTGCTAGAGGCGATACCCACCGGCCACATCGATATTCGCGCCGGTGACGTAGGGCGCGTCGAGCAGATACTCCACCGCCTGGCTGATGTCGCGCATCGTGCCGGCACGTCCCAGGGGCACGTCCCGGCCGATCTCGTCGGGTGGCGGCAGATCGATGGAGTTGTCGAGTTGCCCGGGCGACACCATGTTCACGCGAATCATCCGGTCGGCGTACCCGGCAGCCAGAGCGCGGGTCATGACCAGCAACCCGGTCTTGCTCACGTAGTAGTCTGCGCCCCGACGATTGGCCCGAATGCCCTCGAGTCCGGCCATGCCAATACTGATGATCTGCCCCTCGTCTGGCAGCAGACGCAGTGCGTGGTAACAGCAGTAGTAGGCGCCAGACAGGTTTGCCGCAATCGTCGCATCCCAGACTTCCGGGGTGAGTTTCGTCACATCCTGCGGGTTGTAGTTGCCCACGTTGTTGAGAAGCAGATCGACGCGACCCTCCTGCGATTGAATATTCGCAAACAGGGCCTCCACCTCGGCATGCACGCTGATATCCGTGCGGACAGACCGCGCGGAGGCTCCGCTCGTGACGAGGTCATCAACCAACGACGCCGCATCTGCCTCTGACGACTTGTACACGCTCACGATGCGGTAGCCCCGTGCGGCGAGTACCTCACACAGGTGTCGGCCGAGGCGGCGTGCGCCACCCGTGACGACTGCGACCGGCATGGGGGGTGCCATCACGTGGGCCGCACCCGCGTGAAGCGCACGAAGGAGTCCGCCGCTTCCGGCACTGCGGCAGGCTTTCGAATCTGCAGCCGCACCTGCGTAATCCTGGAATCATGAGCCAGCACCGCCTGGGCTGCAGCCTCAACCATGGCTTCCAATAATTGGAACTGCCGGGTCTGGCACAACGTGGTGATCAGCGTCGCCAGCGACGTGTAGTCCACCGCATCACTGATCGCATCGGAGACCACGGCGGGGGCGAAGTCGTAGTCCAGTTCAAGGTCCACAAAGATTGACTGCGGTGTCTCGCGCTCGTGGGGGTGGACGCCGATGATGCAGTCCACGCGCAGGTGGTGAAGTCCGGTTGTGCCAATCATGGTGTGGAGGATATCAATTCAGGGCGGGCGGCAATGAACGCTTCGAAATCAGGCGCAGATGCCTCACCCATCGCGGTCTCAACGCGCCGCATCCAGGTGAGGGTGACGTCCTCTCTGAACTTCGTGGCGGCACCCAGGCTCGTGGCGTAGCGCAGGATGGTGTCACAGATGCGTCGGTCGGCCTCCGGCGCCTCGTATCGGCGCAGGTAGAGCCACGCCAGGCGCACGTGATTGCGGTGCGTAAAGTCCTTGTGCGGTAGCGTACATGCCTCAATGGCAGCCACAAACTCGTCGTCGGTCATGGATGCCGTCATCAGTATCTATCGGCCCTGAACGGCTCGGGGTCGAACTGGGGCGTCTCGCCGCTCATCAACTGTGCGAGCAGCACACCTGTGCCTGGCGCCGTCTTGAGCCCGGTCATCTGGTGCCCCGTCGCCAGCCACACATCGCCCCGCCCGCGCGCACGGCCGATCGCGGGCATGCCGTCCGGCAGGCACGGTCGAAGTCCGCGCCAGATTTCGCGCGCCACCGGTGCGTCACCAATGTTCAGCATCGCCTTGGCCCCACGCACAATCACGTTCACACGTCGGGTGTTGATCGAGAAGTCGTTGCGCACAAGTTCGAGCGTGCCGGCAATGCGCAACGCATCACGATGCGGATTGACGGCGACCTTGCGCTCGATGAGATAGATCGATCGCTTTGGATGCGGGTTCGCGGGCGGCAGCACGAGTGAGTACCCCTTCGCGCCGATTACGGGCAGTCGGAACCCCAACATTCGACCGAGGGCCTCGGACCATGGACCGGTAGCCACCACCAACTGCTCCGCCGTCATCGTGCCTCTGGTCGTCTTCAGACGACGAGGACCGGAGTCGCTTGAGATATCGAAGACCTCCGTGTGTTCAAGCACGGTCACGCCGAGTGACAACGCCTCGGCCTTGAGTGCCATCACCGCCTGAAACGGTTCGCAGTGGGCGTCATCGGGATACAGATAGGCGCCGACTGTCGGTCCGATGATTGAGGGTTCCTTCGCGCGGACCTCGTCGGCCGTCCATCGCTCGGCCGGGATCCCGGCTTTCGCCAGCATGTCGATCATCCCTTTGGCCGCTTCCATCGTTCCCGGTTTCTCGTACACCGCGAGCAGGCCGTGACGCTCAAAGTTGAAGTCCACCGTGGATCGCTTCGCGATGTCCTCCCACATGTCGGTGCTGACGCGGCACAACTCCAGCAACGCCGCAGCCCCACGTTCGAACTTGGCTTTGCGCGACGCCAGCAAGAACTCCACAAGCCAACGCAGAAACGCCGGGTCCAGGCGCGGCTGAATGTACAGCGGACTTTCCGGATCGAGCATCCACTTGAAGGACTTGAGGATCATCGCCGGGTTGGCCAGCGGAAACGCCTGCGACGGCGTCAGCCACCCGGCATTGCCATACGAGCACCCCTGCCCAACCTCGTCCCGCTCGACCACGGTGACCTGGGCACCCCGTCTGGCCAATTCCACGGCACTGGCCATGCCGATCACTCCGCCACCGATGACGACTACGTCCTTCATACGCTCACCTAATGGTAATGGAGGATTGGGGATGGGGAGATGAGGAGATGAGGAGATGAGGAGATGGGAGATGGGGAGATGGGGGGATAATCGGGCCATGTTGAAGTTGCTGGTGGCGGAGTGGCAGGGGTACGGGTTGACGCCGGAGGTGGCTGACGGGGCTGCCGCACTGGCTCGCGCGTGGTGGAGCGATACCCCAGGGGCGGCGGTGGACGTGCCTCGAACCGAGGCGCTTGAGGTGGCGGAGGGTGTGCTGGGCCTCGCCTCCATTGCGCCGCGCACCGGGGACCTGCTGGCGGCGCTGACCGACCTTGGACCCGCGCGGCTGCAGATGGTCGCGGGCACGTGCGGCGCAGAAGTGGCGCCGGTCGGGTACCTCAACGACCGATACGTCGGCGACCTCGCCGTCGTCTGGCTCGACGGGCATGCCGACCTGAATACCCCTGAATCGTCCCCCAGCGGCCACTTTCACGGCATGGTGCTACGGACGTTGCTTGGTGACGGTCCTGCCGCACTCACCGCACACGTCCCCACCCCGTTACGGCCGGAGCAGGTCTTTCTTGTGGGGCCGCGCGACATGGACAAGCCTGAACAGGCTTACATCAACGACCAGCCTGTGACATGGATGCGGGACGAAGCATTCGGCGATCCGCAGCGGCTGATCTCAGCGATCGCCGCGGCGGGGTTCCGCCACGTCTACGTCCACTTCGACGTGGACGTGATCAACCCGAACGACTTCGGCAACGCCCTCATGCGGGCCAACGGCGGCCCGACTCTGGCCGAAGTCGCCGACGTGCTCTCGGCGCTCCACCGCCACACCACTGTCGTCGGTTTCAGTGTGCTGGAGTACTGCGACCGCACCCCATCCGACCGGGATCGACTGGTGACAGTGCTGCGCGCAATCGACGCTCACGGTTGCTGCTGAATCGAAACCTGAGAGCTCAGGCCATCAGTAGAGCGTTTTAACCATGAAGGTCGTGATGGTCGTGAAGGAAGACACGAGGGTTTGAACGCTCTCTGTGTTACGGGTTGGGTGCCTCCGAAGGAGGCAGATGCGAGTCACTGACGGGCATTTCTTCACGCCCATCACGATCTTCACCGTCCTTCACGTTAAACAGCTCCGAAGCTACTCCGTGCGAAGCGCCTCAATCGGATCCAACCCTGACGCGTGCAGCGCCGGGTAGTAGCCAAAGACAAGGCCGGCGCCCATGGAAAACGCCACCGCGGCGAGGATTGCGTCCACAGACAACGCCATCGGCCAGCCGAAGTAGCGTTCACACACCACCATCCCTATCAGGCCGACGACCACTCCTGTCGCGCCGCCCAGACAGCCGAGCGACAACGCCTCGGCCAGAAACTGACGGCGGATATCGCGCATGCGCGCACCAATCGCCAGGCGCACGCCGATCTCACGAGTACGCTCGGTCACCGACACGAGCATGATGTTCATGATGCCGATGCCACCGACCAGCAGCGAAATCGCCGCCACCCCCGCGATCATCATCGTCATCGTGCTCATCGACTCCGCACGCAGTTGCAGCGATTCGGTCGGACTACGCAGCGAGAAGTCATTCTCGTCGTCAGGTCCCAGGTTGTGCGAGAGCCGGAGCGCCCACGCAATCTGGTCCTCCGCGAGCGGCATGCGGATGGGATCAAACACTCCGCACACGATTTCGTCCAGCCACGTAGTGCCTTTCACCCGCCGCTGTGCCGTCGTGTATGGCAGCAACACCATGTCGTCCAGATTCAGTCCTCCCCGGCCGACGCCACGTGACTCGAGCACACCGACGACGGTGTAGGTGAATCGGCCCATGCGCATCTGACGGCCGACGGGGTTCTCAGCGCCATACAGACGCTCGGACACCGTACCGCCGAGAATAAGCACGCGACTCATGCTCTGCACGTCCAGATCGGTGAAATTGGAACCCAACCTGACCGGCCATCGCCGGATGTGCACGAAGTCTGGTGACACACCCTGGTACCTGGTGTTCCAGTTCTCGGCTGCGGAAATCACCTGTTCGCGTCCACTGATGATCGGGGAACACGCCGCGACATCCGGGGCATCGCGTTCAATGGCGGTGATGTCTTCGGCATACAGCGTACGCCGTGTACCCCAGCCACCGCGCGCGCCGCCTTCGCGGGACGCGCCGCCCTGAATCAGGACGAAGTCCTCACCGAGTGCGTCGAGTTGTTCCTGAACTTCAGAAGTCGCACCGTGCCCAAGCGCCACGGTCACCATCACGGCGGCAATTCCAATGCTCAGACCGAGCGTCGTTAAACTGGTGCGCAGGCGATTGCTGACAAGCGCACGCAGCGCAATCTTCATGTCGATCCATCTGAACATCCCCCACGAATATCACGCGAGGACGCGCAGGTCAGTCCCATGAACAATGGAGACTACGACTGCAGCCGTAGTTCAGTTGGAAAACGCCGCGATGCCTGTTTGTGCGCGACCGAGGATCAGCGCATGGATGTCGTGTGTGCCTTCGTAGGTGTTCACCACTTCAAGGTTGACCATGTGGCGAATCACGCCGAACTCGTCCGTGATGCCGTTGCCGCCCATCATGTCGCGGGCCATGCGGGCGATGTCGAGTGCCTTGCCGCAGGAATTGCGCTTGAGGAGTGACGTGATTTCGACCGACGCCGTCCCCTCTTCCTTCATGCGTCCGAGTCGCAGGCACCCCTGCAGGCCGAGTGCGATTTCCGTCTGCATGTCGGCGAGCTTCTTCTGAATCAGCTGGTTGGCCGCGAGCGGACGGCCAAACTGCTTGCGCTCCATCACGTACGCATGTGAACGCATCCAGCAGTCTTCCGCCGCCCCGAGGGCGCCCCACGCGATGCCATACCGCGCGCTGTTCAAGCACGTAAACGGCCCCTTCAAACCTCGCACATCAGGGAAGGCGTTTTCGTCAGGGCAAAACACGTTATCCATCACGATTTCGCCGGTGATGCTTGTGCGCAATCCCACCTTGCCGTGAATGGCCGGTGCGGTCAGCCCCTTCATGCCCTTCTCGAGCACAAACCCGCGAATCTCATCCGCATCGTCTTTGGCCCAGATGATGAAGACGTCGGCGATGGGACTGTTGGTGATCCAGGTCTTGGAGCCGGTGATCTGAAAGCCGCCGTCCACCTTCTTCGCCCGCGTGACCATGCCGCCTGGGTCGGAGCCGTAGCCGGGTTCGGTCAGGCCAAAACAGCCGATCCATTCGCCGGTCGCGAGCTTCGGCAGGAACTTCTGCTTCTGGGCTTCGGTGCCGAATTCATTGATGGGCACCATGACGAGCGACCCCTGCACGCTCATCATCGAGCGGAAGCCCGAATCGATGCGTTCCACTTCCCGCGCCACCAGACCGTACGCCACGTAACCGAGCCCCGCGCCGCCGTACTGCTCGGGGATGACGATGCCGAGCATGTCGAGCGCGCCAAACTCCCTGAAGATCGCGGGGTCCACACCTTCGTTGCGGAACATGTCGAGCACGCGAGGCGTCAGCTTGTCGGCACAGTACTCACGCGCCGCCTCGCGGATCATCCGCTCGTCGTCGGTCAGCTGCTGGTCGAGAAGGAAGGGGTCAGTCCAGTTAAAACGGGCTTTTGACGGGGTCGCCATAGACAGTTCCGATCATGCCACGTTTCCGGCATCCTCGCGGACCGCCCGCCTGCGGATCCACTTGAAGACTTCCATGGCCACGATGATGGTGGACGCCAGCATGACGGGTACGACCCATTCCTCTATGGCCACCGGCGCCACCTGCAGCACCCGCTGCATGAGGGGAACGTGCATGGCGAGCACATGGACACCCAGCGCAAGCAGGACGCCGGCGACAAGCACGCGGTTGCGTGCCAGGGGCACCCGGAATGCCGATTCGTGCTCGGAACGGGCGTTAAAGACGTGGAAATTCTGGAGCAGCACCATGAGCAGCAAGACCCGATTTCGGGCCTCGGCCTCAGAGAAACCCATCTCGAGCAGCAGCACCCAGTTGATCATCACCAGGATGCCCATCGTCAGACCGGCGGTGGCGGTTTGGGTGATCATCAGCCTGTTAAAGATGCCTTCTGACGGCGGACGGGGCTGGCGTCGCATCGTGCCCGGCTCCCCGCCTTCAAACGCCAGTGCCACGTCCTGAATCCCGTTGGTCACCAGGTTGAGCCAGAGCAGTTGCACGGGAATCAGGGGCAGCGGCATGCCGGCCAGCAGGGCCATCACAAAGAGTGTGACCTCGGCGGCCCCTGTTGAGATCAGGAGGTACGTGACCTTGCGGATGTTGTCGTAGGCGAACCGGCCTTCCTCCACACCGGCTTCGATGGACGCGAAGTTGTCGTCGGTCACAATCAGCGAGGCGGTGTCTTTGGTCACATCGGACCCTGATCCCATCGCCACGCTGATGTCGGCGGCCTTCAAGGCCGGCGCGTCGTTGACTCCGTCACCGGTGACGGCCACATGGTGCCCCTGCGCCCGCAACGTTTGCACGATGTGCAGCTTCTGCATCGGCGAGACTCTGGCAAAGACACGTCCCTTCGCCACGGCCTCCCGGAACGCCGCAGACTCCGGCGGCCCCAACGCCTCAAGCGCGGGCCCCGCGACCACCTGCGACTCGTCGCGGGCCAGGCCAAGTTCCCGCGCAATCGACAACGCGGTCAGGGGATGGTCGCCGGTCACCATCGCCACCTTGATTCCGGCGGCCTGGCACTTGGCGATCGCCTCTCGCGCTTCCGGACGGGCGGGATCGATGAATCCGACGAGGCCCAACATGATCAGAGGGGGCAGGTCCGCCTCGGTGGGATCGCTTGGCATGGCCTCGAGAGGCCCTTCAGCCATCGCGAGCACCCGGTACCCGTTCTGGGAGAGTTCGTGGCCGAGTGCTTCGATGTGCGAGGGGTCCACGGCTGCATCACCGGCGGGTGTTCGCATCGTGGTGCAATGCGGCAACACGGCTTCAAGCGCGCCCTTCATCGCGGCCATGACGCGCCCGTCGTGTTCGAAGAACACCGCGGAAAACCGTCGCTCAGACTCGAAAGGGATCTCGGCGCGTACGGTCGCTTCGGCGCGAACGACTGTCGGGGACATCCCGCACTTGTAGCCAAGGGCCAGCAGGGCGACGTCCATCGCGTCTCCATCGTGTGCCCACTGCCCCTGATCGTCCTGGTGCAGTGTCGACTCATTGCACAACACACCGACTCGCACAAGCGTGTCGACACGCTGCCGTGTGGCGACGTCAGGCGCGTGCCCCTCTTCGGTCGTCACCTCTCCAACGCCGTCATAGGCCTCACCAGAGACCTCTAACCGTGCGCCTGACGGCAACAGCAGACGCCGCACGGTCTGCCGATTGACGGTCAGCGTGCCCGTTTTGTCACTGGCGATGTAAGTGCAACTGCCCAGGCCCTCCACCGCAGTCAGACGCCGGACGATCACCGAGCGCCGTGCCATGCGCGTCGTGGCGATCGACAGCGCGACGGTGATCGCCACCGGGAGCCCTTCGGGAATCGCGGAGACAGAAAGGGCCACGACCAGAAAAAACACGTCCCTGGCAGGGATGCCCTGCACGAGCGCAATGGCGCCAAGCACCCCACACACCACCAGCACGGCGAGACTGATCTGGCGCGCAAACTGTTCCATGCGGATCACGAGCGGCGGTTTGGTGGTGCCCGTGGCGGTGACGGTGGCGGCAATGCGACCGACCTCGGTCCGCAGACCAGTGGCGACAACCACACCCTCCGCGCGACCGCCACTGACGGTGGCGCCGGCAAACGCCAGGCTCTTTCGATCGCCGACCATCACCTCCGCATCCACTGGTGCGACCTGCTTCTCCACAGGCAGCGATTCACCGGTCAGGAATGATTCGTCCACCGTGAGGTGATTCACCCGCACCAGGCGCAGGTCTGCAGGCACCGTGTTGCCGGACTCGAGCAGGACGATATCGCCAGGCACCAGTTCATCGGCAGCGATCCGTGACTCCCTGCCCTGTCGGCGCACACGCGCCTGCACCTTCAACATCATTTGCAGCGCGGACGCACTGCGTTCCGCACGCCATTCCTGGAACGTACCGAGCCCGGCGTTCAGGCCCACGACGACGAGAATGAATCCGGCGTCGACCCAATCGTCGAGCAGCACCGACACAAGTGCCGCCGCGAGCAGGATGTAAATGAGGGGGCTGAGAAACTGGTGCAGCAGAATCGCCACCAGCGTAGGTGGACGATGCGCAGGCAGTTCGTTGGGGCCGTACTCCGCCTGCCGGGCGGCGACGGTCTCTATCGTCAAACCCCGCGACGAGGTATCCACCTGCGTGAACACATCCTCGACGGGAAGGGCGTGCCACAGTGCGCCGACGGAGGAATCCCGGGATGCGCGTGTGCCCATCCCGGGATCTTAGAGCAGAGTTACTGGAAGCGGTAGCCGAGCAGGAACGTGAACGTCTTGTTCTTCAGTTCACCGTCCGAATCGAACTTGTTGATGTTCGTCAGGCCCATCGTGTACCGCGCGTCCAGCGACACGCGGTTCATTTCGACGCCGGCGCCGAGTGTCCAACCCAGGTCCCAGCTTTTCAGGTCGTCCTTGATGTCACGTTTGACGTCAAGCGGTTCGTCAGTGACTTCCGCCTGCAGCAGATAGCCGAACTGCGGCCCGGTGAACACGTGAAAGTGCGTACCGTTAGAGGAGGTGCTGCCGAAACGAGCGGTCAGCGGCACATCAAGATAGTTCGTGCGAATCGTGCCAACCGACGGGGAGGCATCCTCTTTGGCGCCGCGCTGGCTGACAAGCGCTTCGAGCTGCAGACCGAAGTTTTCGGACATGTTCTTGCCGATGAACGCGCCGCCGACCGCACCCCAGATCGGGCTAACCGCCGGGATGGGTGTGTCGTTCAGGCTCAAGGTCGACGAGTTGACGCCCACCTTGAAGCCGAATGTCGCTGGTGCATACTGTGCGGCTGCGACGACGGGAACAAGCGTCACGGCAACGAGCACAACGGGGATGAATCGTAGACGAAATGACATTTTTGCCTCCATACGGAACTGGTTATTCAAGTTATGTGCCATTGGAAGCTATTCGGACTGCCGAGTTCTATACCAAATAGCACAGTGAGGTGTGGAGGCTGGCCCAAGTACAATTTGCCGATGCTCGACGGCTCGACTGCGCAACGCACAATCATCTTCAGCGACGGTGCCACCAAGGGGAATCCCGGCCCGGGCGGGTGGGGGGCACTTGTCGTCACGCCGGACGGTCACGTGACCGAGCTGGGGGGCGGGTCGCCGCAGACCACCAACAACCGGATGGAACTCTCTGGTGTGATCGCCGCGCTTGACCACATCCGGGACGACGACACGCCGGTGGACGTGTATACGGATTCGACGTACGTCATCAAGGGCATTCGCGAGTGGATCTGGGCGTGGCGACGCCGCGGCTGGAAAACGGCTGAGGGCAACGATGTGCTCAACCGCGACCTGTGGGAGCAGATGTCTGCGCTCGTGTCCGCACGCGGCACCGGCAACGTGACCTGGCACTACGTGCGGGGCCATGTCGGTACACCCGGCAACGAACGGGTGGATCGCATTGCGGATGCCCACGCGCGCCAGGTGCCGCTCGCGTTATACGACGGCCCACGCGACGGGTACGGCGTGGACGTCCTGGAGCTGCCATCGGATACGACCGTGCCGGCACGGTCCAACTCACCGCGCAAGGAGAAGGTCGTGGCGCACTCCTACCTCAGCGTCGTCGATGGCACGCCGATGCGCCATGCCACCTGGGCGGACTGCGAGCGCCGCGTCAAGGGCCGGTCGGGCGCCAAGTTCAAAAAAGCCGTTAGTGCCGCCGACGAGCGCGTGATTCTGCAGGGCTGGAACGTCGATCCGGGGGCCCTGTAGCTCAAGGTGAGTTTCGGAGAGCGGCTTTCGGGGCCAACGGGCTCTATAGGCAGTTTCGACAAGCATGCAGTACGGAGCCGACGGGCTTTAGCCCGTCGGACATCAGACGGACTGAAGTCCGTCTGCTCCGTACAGGTGTGTGCCGTGCGGAACAGTGCGCTCCACCGCCGGTGGGTACACTGCTGACATGTGGAACAAGAATGAACGCGATGGCAAGGTCGAGGAGCTGAAGGGCAAGACGAAGCAGGTCGCCGGCAAAGTGACCAATGACCCGGAGCTTGTCGAAGAGGGCGAAGTGGACGAAATCGCCGGCAAGACCCAAGCAGGACTTGGCAAAGCGGGCCGCAAGGTCGGCGAGGCCGTTGACGACGTCAAAGACGCTGTCAAGAGGAAATAGCGCCGCTGATCGCTTTCATCACCAGTCCCAACGCAGTGTTGGTGGCTTGACGTGCGGCGCCCTGGCCGCGCATGTGCCCCATGCGCACGATGACGAGATCGTGGCCAGGCACGACCCAGGTGTTCTGTCCGCCGGCGCCCGCTGCGAAGTAGGTGTCGGTCGGCAGATTCCACGTGCTGATGCCATTGATCCAGAACTGGCCGCCGTACTCGGGTCGGCGCCAGGCGGGTGCGGGCGTACTGACGAACGTGGACCACCCCTCGGGCAGAATGCGCTGCCCCATCCACATTCCGTCCTGCGCGTACAGCATCCCGATGCGCGCCCAGTTGCGTGCGGTGCCGTAGTCGTAACCTGTAATCAGGAAGTTGCCCCACGGATCGGTCTCGAGCACTTGTCGGCGGATACCGATCCGATCGAACAGGGCGAGCTGCGGCCATGTGAGGAAGTTTTCTCCTCGCTTAGTGACCGCCAGTTTGGTGAGGTACGTGATCGTCAACGGATCGCTGTTCCGATACCGACCGTCGGTGTTCGGCGGATACTCCTGCGGCCGCGTGATTGAATAGTCGAAGGCGTCAATGCCGCCTGTATAGATGTAGTAGTGATCCGGATAGGTGGCGTTGGAGCCGGCTTCCTGGTTGCCAAGAAACTTCAATCCCGCGCTCATGCGCAGCAAATCGCTGTTGCGAATCGCCCGTCTCGGATCGTCCGGCTGTTGCCATAGCGGCACCGGTGCGGGCTGGTCGATCGTGTAGGTGCCGTCCTGCACCAACAGCGCGAACAATGTCGCGGCCAGACTCTTGCCCATCGACCAGCTCTCAAGCTGGGTGTCCTTGGTGATGCCCGGGGCGTACCGTTCCGCGATGATGCGGCCGCGATGGACGACGAGGAAGGCGGCAGTGAGGCTGGCGGGGTCGGCGAAGGCGGCGTCCACCGCGGCGGTGAGCGCGGCCTGGTCGAGCCCTTCCGGCAGCGGCGAATCATCCGGCCGGTCGCCCATCGGCCACGACTGCGTCATCGCGTCCGGCAGCGTGGTCGTGACCGCGACCGGCGTGAAGTGGAGCCCGGGTGCGGTCGTGCTCGGAATGATGCAGCCCTGGTCGCCCACAAGACGGGCTTCGCGAGTGGTCGCCCCCAGCGACGCGTACACACGTTTCGCCTCGCGATCAACCCGCCATTTCACCTGATCACGTTCGGCGGCCGGCATGAAGAAGTACGCGCTGCCGTGCACCACGTCTTCCGGAGCCCGGCCCGAGACAAAGACCCCGGAGCACAGAATCTTGGCGAACCCAGCCAACCCGTTTTCGGTGTGTGTGCCCTGCGGCGCCGGAATAACCACGGTCTGCTGCGCCTGCACGGACACCGCCGCCACGAGCACCGCAAGCACGAGACTTCGTCGAATTCGGGCCATGGTTCGAGATGATACTCCTGATGGCTTGACGTCAAGCGCGTCTCATGGGCATAGTGCAGGCATGGACCCCAAAGCCGTTTCTGTTGAGGAGCAGACGTACGTACACCCGATAGCGGCACGGCCGGGAGACACCGTCACTGCTGGGGAGTTTCTGCGTCTGGTGCGCGCTCGCACACACCGCTTCACGGACGAGGAAGCGGCCAGGGTCGAGGACCTGAAGCGGGATGACCAACCTCCGTCCCCAAAGGATTGAGTTGCCCGACTGCATGGCAATGTGCGATCCTTATGGGCCGTCCCCCTCTGCGGAGAGGTACCGAAGTGGTCGTAACGGGATCGCCTCGAAAGCGATTTGTCGGGTAACCGGCACGTGGGTTCGAATCCCACCCTCTCCGCCAACCTTCGCTTAACGCTCGCTACGCTCGCAGCTTCGGTTGGCTTCGCCCGGCGACGTTGCTCACTGTGCGCTACTCCGTACCGGCGGAGGCGAGTGCGTCATACGCCTCTTCCGTCGTGAGGAAGACGCGTTCGGAACCCAGTTGTTCTAGGAAGTCCGTGTCGGCGAGCCGGTCCATCACCGGACCTTTGACCTCCGTGAGGTACATGTCGATGCCCGCGTCTGCCATTCGTTCGCGCAGGTCGGTCAGCGTCTCGAGCGCGCTGGCGTCAATGAAGTTGATCGCATTACAGATCAGGACAAGGTGGCGCAATTGGGGGCGCTCGGCGGCTGCGGCCACCACGAAGTCCTCAATGTACTTCGCGTTGGCGAAGTAGAGGCTCTCATCAATCCGCAACATGAGGACGTGGGGCAACGTGTCCACCGTGTGCCGCCGGACATTGCGGAAATGCCCGGTGTTGGCCATGCGACCGACGACCGCCATGTGTGGTCGACTCGTGCGCCAGAGGAACAGCACAATCGTCGAGGCAACACCGATGACGATGCCTTTGGTGATCCCGACGGCAAGCACCGCGACGAAGGTGAGGAGCAACGCGGCGGCATCCGCCTTGTTGTAGCGCCAGAGCCGGCGCGGCATCCCCACGTCGATCAGGCTGGTGACCGCGACGGTGATGATGGCGGCCAGTACGGCCCGAGGCAAATCGTGAAAGAGCGGCATCAGAAACAGCGCGGCCACGCCCACGAGCACTACCGTGATGAGCGAGGCCAGGCCGGTGTGCGCGCCGGCGGTGAAGTTCACCATCGAGCGGGCGAAGGAGCCGTCAACCGGATACCCGCCGGTGACACCCGCCGCAAGATTGGCCGCACCCAGCGCGATGAATTCCTGGTTGGCATCCACCTTCTGCCGACGTCTGGCCGCGAGTGACTTCGCGATGGAAATGCTCTCGAGAAAACCCACAACGCTGACTGTGAAGGCGAGCGGAATTAGCGGCAGGAACTCGGACGCCGACAGCGCGGGGAGCGCGAACGTTGGCAATCCGCGCGGGATATCCCCGATGATGCTGATCCCGTTGCGCACATCAGGGTGCAACGCGGCCACGACCGCCGTGCCGACCACCACGACGACAATCGGACCGCTCTTCGACAGTGATGGCGCCAGGGCCGCTGGAACAAACTTCCAGCGCTCGAGCACCCGCGGCAGCAGGGATTGGAACGCGAGCAGTATCAGTACGCTCACAATACTGATCACTACTGTCGGCCAGTGGAGCTGCGGCACCGCTCGGGTCAGTTCGCCGAGCAGTTGATGCAGATGGTCGGTCTGTGGGAACTGCACGCCAAGCAGATGTTTCACCTGGCTCAACGCAATAAGACACGCCGCGGCACTGGTAAAGCCGGACAGCACCGGATGGCTCAGAAAGTTGGTGAGCACCCCCAACCGTGCGACTCCCATCGCGATCTGCATCGCACCGGTGAGGAGCGCGGTGGCCATCGCCAGCGCGAGGTAACGCGGCGACCCCGGCTCCGCCAACACGGCGACCTGCGTCACGATGAGCAGCGACACCAGCGCTGATGGACCAACCGACAGAAACCGGCTGCTGCCCAGCAGTGCATACACGGCAAGCGGCAACATGCTGGCGTACAGGCCGACCTCCGGCGGCAGGCCGGCGAGCAGCGCATACGCCATGGCCTGGGGGATGAGCAAGGTCGTCACGATCACCCCCGCGAGGGCATCGCCCGGCAGATGCGTGCGGTCGTAGTGCCCAAGCCACTCGACGGCCGGCACCCGGCGCTTCAGCCACGAGAGGAGGGTTGCGAGCAATGGCGTGACCGGATCAGACGGGGATCACCGTGCCGCGGAGTTCCGCGTCCACGTACGGATGAGCGGTGCAGTAGCGGGTGAGGGCCTCGATGGCGTGCAGGTCCAGATCGCGGCGGTGGCGTCCGTATTTCTTCGGCACGCCTTGCGTCGTCACAAACGCAGCCGTGTACGAGGCCTCGCGCTTCAGGGCGTCGCCGCCGACAAAACACTGCTGGATGCGTGAGCCGGCGGGGTTCTCAAGTTTCACATACAGGGTGAGGCCCAGACACCGCTTCACATACCCCCCCATCTGCCGATACGGGTCCGCCGCAAGCGTGTGTTCGAGGTTGTCCTCGATCATGTCCCACATCTCCTGGCCCGTCAGTTCCACCGTCGACACAGGCGGGTTGGGAGGCACGATGTTCCACAGGTCATTGACCGTGATCGGACCAGGCGCGACCGGTGCGCCATAACGCCAGCCATTGGAGAATGCGAGGCGGGTGTCCGCGGCTTCGGCCACGGCCTGGAGCAGGAAGTTGTCCATGGTCGATTCGAGGAAGGTATTCCGGTTGAGTGCCGTCCTGGTGTGTCCGACCACTGTGGAGAGCATCTGTCGATGGGGCCCCACGATAGTCTCGATCAGGCGTTCCATATCGGGGTCGGCCGGAATCGAGTCGTCAACAGGGATCAACTGATGCTGGATGACACCCACGCGTCCGTCGTCGAGGTCAATGTCCAGACGACCGACAAACGAACCATGACAACCCGATTGGATAATGGTCGCGCCGTTGACCACCAAGGGGGCCTCCATCCGGTTGTGCGTGTGCCCACTCAGGAGCACGTCGATGCCGGAGACGTCGACCGCCAGTTTCACGTCCTGTGGAAACCCGAGATGCGACAACACGACCACAACGTCCACGCGTTCCTGTTCGCGCAAGGTGCGAATGTGGCCAGGCAGCTCCTCGTTGCCCAGCGTGAAACGCAGCCCCTCGCTGAACTGCGGGGGCATCGTCTTGTCGAGAATCGTCGCGGCGATGCCGATGATGCCAACGCGCACACCGCTGCGTTCGATGACTGTGAAGGCCGGGTAGGCCAGCTCGCCGGTGGCCGTGACGTAGCAGTTGGACGCCAACAGCGGATGATGGAGCGCCGCCGCCAGCTCGCGCAGGCGGTCGGGACCATACGCGAAATCCCAATGGACGGTCCACGCATCAAGTCCCAGACGGTTCACCGGAGCGATCAACGCCTCGCCTCTCGACTGTACCGCGTGAAAGGTCCCGTGAAAGGTATCCCCGTTGTCCAGCGCGATGACCGCGCCGTTCCGCTCCTGACGCACCGACTCAAGAATCGTGAGCACCCGTGCGTACCCGCCCGCTGTGCGATGTTCGACGTGTGCGCCGGCCCAGAACAGCTCCGGGTGTGGCTCCAGATAGCCGTGTGTATCGTTGATCTGCAGGAGCGTGATCGTTCGTCGGCCAGTCATGGGCGTGTGCCTAACGGATGGTGAATCGTTCAAGAGCCAGCAGAATCGTGATGAGCGTCACCGCCAGGCCGATGGCAAACGCGGTGCGCGGCAGATGCAGCAGATCAGGCAGCAGGACTTTTCCGAGGTCGCCCCACGTCTCGATCGTCCGTTTGCTCCATCCCGACAGCTCAGCGAATACCCACGAACCCGCGACCAATCCGGCCATGCCGAACAGCGCATCCCAGCTGCCTTGTCCCAGTGCGGCGGCGGCCGTGCCCGGACAATAACCGAGCAAGGCAAAGCCGGCGCCGAACAGCAGCCCGCCGATGGTGTTGGCTCCAAGTTGTGTGGGTTTGAGGTGCAGGGTCACCTTGCCGAAGTGATGCATCGTGAGGATGCCGGCCATGCCTACAACGATGGCGGTGAGCATGATCTTTGCGACGGTGAAGTCCTGGAGCAGGAGTTGGCCGATGAGCACATTGAACTTGCCCACGCCACCTTTCTGCAAAAGAAAACCAAAGGCGAGGCCAAACAGCACACCAGCCATCAGCGTTGGCGTTGCAGCCGCTTTGACAGCATTACTCATGGTGCTCACAGGGTGAAGAGCGGAATTGCCACCGCGATGCCGCCAATGAAGAAACAGATCACGGCGATCCATGAGCCGGGGTTGAGCTGCATGGTGCCGCTGATGCCGTGGCCGCTGGTGCACCCGCCCGCCAGTCGTGCGCCAAAGGCCATCAGCAGGCCGCCACCAAATCCGATCGCCGCACGCAGGCCAACACTGTCACCGAACCTCGCCTCCCACATGGGCGGCACCCACTCGTTGGCAAACTCACCACCGGTCAGCGCGGCAATCGCACCGCCCACAACGATGGCCACCACAAAGACAAATTCCCAACTGACGGCCGGGGGATTCTCCCTGAAATAGGCGAGCGACTGCGTGTGCCGGGGTGCGACGGCCTTACCGAGAAAGCCGGCAATGTCCGCGTAGAACGAGGAGGCGCCGATCGGCTTGTTCGACAAATAAAACGTCAGCCACGACAACACGCCTATGGCCGCTCCCACCACATACGGTGACCAGGCGGGCCCGGAATACTCAAGCGCGTTCACGGCGCTCCTTCAACCGGGAAACCCGCGTTCTTCCAGGCTTGCCAGCTTCCGGGGACATTGCAGACCTCGGCGAACCCCGCCTCCTGGAGAATGCTGGTCGCGATGCTCGCGCGATAGCCGCTGTCGCAATACACCGCCGTCGGTGTGGCCCGGTCCAGTTCGTCAAGGCGCTCCCGCAGTGCACCCAGAAAGATATGACGAGCATTCGGGATGTGACCCTCAGCCCATTCGTCCGGTGAGCGCACATCAAGCACCTGCAACTTCTTGCCGGCGCGTTTGATGTCATGCACGGTCTTCTGCCCGACCGAGTCCAACGGAAGGCCGGCGTTGTTCCATGCCGTCATTCCGCCCACAAGATAGCCGGCGAAGCGTGTATAACCGGTGCGGACAAAATAACTGACGATGTCGTCGAGCTGATCGTCGGACTCCAGCACCAGCAGCAGTGGCTTTTTCGGATCCAGCAGCCAACCGGCCCAGATCGAGAGCATCGGCTTGCCTCCGATACTGAGGGCCCCACGGATATGCCCACCGCCAAACGCCAGCATCATACGGGTGTCAATCAACACCGTGTCCTTCCGCTCGAGGGCCTCCTTGAACACTGTCGGCGGGAGCGCGGGCACGTCGGGGAGGTTGCCGTGAACCTCGGGGCCTTTCGCGTTGACCTTCTTCATCCGGGGATAGTAGGTTGGCGCGGGCGGGGCGGTGGAGAGCACGTACTCGGTGAAGGGTTTCACCTGGTCGAATTGCAGGAACGCGTTGAAGCGGCGCTCATGGCCAATGGTGCTGCTGAGCCGGTCGCCGATGTCGGCGCCACACGGCGAACCAGCCCCATGACCGGGATAGACGATGACCCCATCATCGAGCCGCAGGTAAAACTCGCGCAGGGTGTCAAAGAGTTGCCCCGCCAGCTTCTTCGCCTGCGCGGTGCCGAGCAGATCGGGCCGTCCGGCCGAACTGACAAACAGCGAATCCCCCGTGAGCACACCCCACGGCACGTCGGGGTGGTCCGTCTCCGCGATGAGATACGCGAGGTGTTCCGGCGTGTGCCCGGGCGTGTGCCGGGCCGTGACCAGCGCAGCGCCGAACGTAAAGGTGTCTCCGTCATGGATGGGCTCGTGGTCAAACCCGTAGCGCGCCCCGCCTTCGTGGCTGACGAATATTGTGGCGGTCTCGACACGCGCACACAGTTCGCGCGCGCCACTGACCAGATCCGCATGGATGTGGGTTTCGAAGATGTGCGTGATCGACACCTGCTTCTCGCGGGCGAGGTCAAGGTAGACCTCGACGTCCGCACGGGGATCGATCACCGCCGCGACACCCGCAGAGTCATCGCCGACCAGATAGGACAGCTCGGCGATGCCCTCGGTGTAAATGCGTTCAAAGATAAGGGCCATGCGCGTGTTGGTCTCCCAGGAAAAAGCGTGCCGGTACGAATGGTACCGACGACGTGACACCGCCACTGTGCGCAATTGCACAACGGCCGCGCACACACACGCCTCTCCTTGTCACACGCGGTGAGTTATACGCCTGTCGGCCCTCGTCGTCCGCGGAAAAACGTCTGGAGCACGTCGCGGCTCTCAGCCGCCAACACACCGGAGACGACCGTCACACGATGATTCAGCGTCGGGTGCTCGTGGGCACGCTGCGTGGATTCCATGGCACCAGCCTTCGGCTCGGTCGCGCCATACACCACGGTCGAGACCCGCGCGTGCATCAGCGCACCGACGCACATCACACAGGGCTCAAGCGTGACGTACAGAATGGCCCCAGGCAGTCGGTAGTTGCCCACACGCTGCGCCGCGTCGCGCAATGCCACAATCTCTGCGTGCGCGGTCGGATCGTGCGCTGCGATTGGTTGATTGCGCCCGCGGCCGACAACCTGCCCGTCGATCACAACGACCGCGCCTACAGGTACCTCGCCAGCGTCGGCGGCTTCGTGCGCCAGGGCCAGGGCGTCACGCATGTACGTTTCGTGCATGGCTCCTATCGGCCGACCGACACCATCACGCGCATCGTCGCGCCACCGAGGTCATCCTCGCGGAAGGCACCCAGGGCACCGCCGGGTCTGGTGACCTTGACCATACGAAACCCGACTTCCGCACCGACCGACAGGAACTGCCACGCCGATACATCCACGCCGACAAACGCCACCGAGCCGGTATATTGCTTCCGCACGCGTTCCGATGCCGTGTCCCCCGGGGAATCCTCTCGAAAGTTCATCAGCACCATGCCGCCTCCCAGATACGGCACGACACGGCGTCCCTCGCGGTCGAACCGCCACCCGGCCGTCAGCTCGATGGGTGTCAACTGCACGTCCAGGGGAATGCCGAGACGGAACACGGCGCCATCAAACACAAACACCCGTTCGCCTTCCACCTGCAGGCGCGACACCGAGGCGCGCAGAAACACCTGCCGCCAAAGCCGATGCACTTCGAGGCCTCCGCCGACACCAAACATCGTGGACTCGCCGGCAATGGCGTCGAACGTGTCCTTGGCCGTCATGGACTGCCCCTCGACCGCCACGAAGACCCGACCGCCTATCGGCGCACCGGTCTGTGCCAGGGCTGGGATCACAGAGATTGTCCACACCAACACGGCGCAGAAGCCCACTCGCGTCCGCACGGTTACCTCACCACCCCGAAGCCACGCAGCGCACTGCGCGGTTCGAGGAGTCCGGCTCCAAAGTCATCATCGCGGCCCTGTGCACCAAGGTCGCGCGCCGTCATCGTCAGGATCGCTTCCACGGCCGCGGGTGACGTGATGCCCTGGCCGATTATCAATGCTGCCACGGCCGCCACGTGCGGTGAGGCCATGGACGTGCCCTGTTTTGCCGAATCGGTATATCGATCGAACCTGGGGAAAATGATCGTGGCCGGGTTGAAGTCGGACTCCCGCAGGCCCACTTGCCAAATCACACCGGCCGCTCCCCCATCCGCCGAGTTGCCGCCGGGCGCGGCGATCTCCACAAACGATCCGGTGGTGGAATACGGGGCCCTCGTGAGCGACCGGCCTACCGCCCCCACCGCCATCACCCCCTGGATCTGTGCCGCATACGACGCCGGGTACGTCGTCGGATTCCCGTCGTTAAACTCGTTGCCGGCCGCAATCGCCACAAACACGCCCTTGCCCACCGCATAGTTGAGCGCGTCGAGCGACGCTGGCGACGGATTGGTGCCACCGAGACTCAGATTGATGACCTTGGCGCCGTTGTCTGCCGCATGGCGAATGGCGGCGACCACCGCTGAATTAGGACACCCGCCGGCGTCAAGTGGGGCGTAACCAGGCACACCGGATTCACTGCGCAGAATCTGGATGTCCCAGTAGCTCAGACACGCCTTGAGTGGCATGACGCGCGCGGCATACGCAATGCCGGCATACCCCACGCTGTTGTTGGTGGACTGGGCCACGGTGGCAGACACATGCGTGCCGTGACCGTCTGAGTCCAGAACCGGACCAGTCCAGAACACGAAGTCGCGCCCCGGGGCGATGCGCGCCGCGTCAAAGTCGGTGCTCATGGCGAACGGCATGCTGGTCACGACATTGGCCGTACCGTTCCATGTCCTGAAGTTGTACGTCGCGTTCACCGTCGTCATGCCGGTGTCGATGACCGCGACCGTCAGACCGGCCGCCCCGGGATTGATGCTCCACGCGCCGGGCATGTTGATCGCGGTGAGGTTCCACTGGCGCAGGCCGTATTGCGGGTCGTTGGGCACCTGGTTCGTCTTCAACAACCAGTTGGGATGTGCGTATTCCACCTCGGGCTGCCGGGCGAGACTGGCCGCGATGGCCGGGCTGTCGAGGTCCCCATCCACGCGCAAGCGTGCGGTACGGTCGGCAATCCACTGCAACCGTTCGGGCAAGGGACGCGAGCGCAGGGCATCCAGCGCCCGCGCCTGGCCGATCACCGTGGTGCCGACGCGGAACTTCACCACCACCTCGCCGGGGATGTAGTCGAGGTTCCGCACCGCTGCCAGTTCGATGGCTTGGCGCTGCTCGGCCGTCGTCAGGAACACAGGAGGAGGTGGCGGCGGCTGGGGCGTTTGCGGCGGCAACAGCTGCGCTGACACCGGAACCAGGAGCAACCAGACCGCCAGAGCCAGACCGGTCAGCGTCAACACGCGACGTGGTGTGTAGGACATTGCGACCAAGCTTATCGGGAGGGTGCTCAACTTACCAGCGGCCAACCCCGTTCGTGACGCGCTCCCAGACAGCCTCCGTGCCTCCGCGTCTCCCTGTAAATGCGAGGTGAGACCGCCGCTGGCGCTCGCGCTAGTCAAACAGGGATGGCTGGTTTCCAGGCGGCCGGCGGAAGCTTTCTGTCGAGAGCGCCAGCGTCCGGGTGAGCCCGGTTCGGCGCCGATGCAGGTCGAACATCTGGTGGATCGAGTCCGCGAACGGGCCCGAGCCGACCATGCGTGAGCCAAACGTGGAATCGTTGAGTTTGCCATCGCGCATCGCCCGCAGCCGGTTGAGTACCTTCTCCTTGCGGTGGGGTGCATGCACCTCAAGCCACTCGGCAAACAAGTCCTTCACGCCATGGGGGAGTCGCACCACGTTGTGGCCGGCGGTAAAGGCACCGGCCGCAGCGGCGGCTTCGAGAATCGCGGGCACTTCGTGATCGGTGAGCCCCGGAATGATGGGCGCGACCATGACACCCGCAGGAATTCCCGCGTCAGCCAGTTCCTGCACCGCCTCCAGTCGCAGCGCTGGGCGCGACGCGCGAGGTTCCATCACCTGCGCGAGCCTGTCATCAAGCGTGGTGATCGACACAAACACCTGGGCAGCGCGATGCTCCGCCAGCGTGCGCAGCACATCGATGTCGCGCGTCACAAGACGATTCTTGGTGATGATCACCACCGGATTGCGGAATTCCGCCAGCACCTCAAGGCACGCACGCGTGAGGCCCAGCCGACGCTCCACGGGCTGGTACGGGTCGGTGACGCCACTCATGCCGATACGCTGGGGCTTCCACGCCTTCGACATCAGCGCCGCGCGCAGCAATGCAGGCGCATCCTGCTTCACGAAGATCTTGCTCTCGAAATCCACACCCGCCGACAAACCGAGATACTCGTGATACGGCCGCGCGTAACAGTAGATGCACCCGTGCTCGCACCCACGATACGGATTCACCGACGCCTCCATCGGCACGTCGGGGCTGTCGTTGAACGTGATGATGCTCTTGGAGGTGTCGCGGTAAAACTCGGTCTTCAGGTCCGGACGCTCATCGTCTGGCGTCAGGTCGGCCGGGTCGTACAGAACCTCCAGCCGCTCGAACCGCCCCGCCGGATTTGACGGAGCACCACGAACAGATGGGGACATGTGGAGATGGGGAGATGTGGAGATACGAAAGAGAGGTGGTGCGCCCTGCACGATTCGAACGTGCGACCTCCTGGTTCGTAGCCAGACGCTCTATCCAGCTGAGCTAAGGGCGCGTAACTTGGGGATTATAGCAGGTTCAGCGGATCAACCCGAATCCTGCATCAAAAAAGCCGGGCAGTGTGATGGGAAGGCGTCCGCCAATGGGGGCGTCCCCCGCCAGCGCCCGCACGGCTGACACCTCGGCGAGGTCATAAAAGTCGTAGGTGAGCAGTACCGCCGGCAGCTCGGGTACAAACATCGGCACATACGGATTGCCGAAAAACATCGTCACAAACGGTTTCGGCGTGTTCGCGGTCGTCCGCGCGATGTCCTGCAGCAGCTTCGTGATTGGCGGTGCCAGATCCATGCGCCCGCTGCCCGACGATGCCCTGACGAAGATGGAGACGACGATGGCGTCGTAGCGGGAGGCGGTGGCGCGCACCAGATCAATTTCCGAAGGGGTGGAGCGATCGGACAGTTCGATGGCGGTGAGCGACGGCCAGCGCTGGCGCAGTTCGGGGATCACCGTTCGACTCGGGGAAGCAATGCGCCACCCCGACGGGTAGTCGAGTATCGAGAGGTACAACACCGCCGCCTCGCGGGGTACCCGCAACGGGACGTGATTGCGGTCGTCCTTGAGCAACGTGACGGCTCGCTGGCTCACCTCGCGCGCGACCTTGGCGTGTTCGCGCCCCCCGACCAGGGTCGGCAGGTCGTCGAGGGACACCCGTTTGGTGCGATGCAGCCCCAGCCGCGCCTTGGCACTGAGGATGCGGCGCACCGACGCGTCCACCTGCGCCATAGGAATCTCGCCGGCGGTCACTGCCGCGATCACTGCGGCAATCGCCGACGCATCGTCGGGCGACTGCAGGATGAGGTCATTGCCCGCCTGCACCGCGCGCACGGCTGCGGCCCCTGGTGTCAACCGCTTCGACACCGCATCCATCGTCATTGCATCGGTCACAATGAGGCCGTCGAACTGCATCTCGCCGCGCAGCAGGCCGGTGATAATCGGCCGACTGAGCGTGGCCGGGCTGAATTCGCCCGGGTCAAGGGCCGGCAGCTGGATGTGGGCCGTCATCACGGCATCGGCCCCGGCAGCAATGCCGGACCTGAAGGTGGGCAACTCGACGGCATCGAGCCGCTCGCGGGGGTGCGTGATGATCGGCAGACCGATGTGGGAATCCACGTCGGTATCGCCGTGGCCGGGAAAGTGTTTGAGCGTGGACAACATCCCGCCGGCTTTCAGGCCGCGGATGTACGCCGCGTTGAGTGTGCCGACGGCTGCCGGCACCTCACCAAATGCACGCGTATTGATCACCGGATTGCGGGCGTTGTTGTTGACGTCGGCGATCGGGGCGAAGTTGAGGTGGATCCCCAGCGCGCGTCCCTCCTTCGCCGTGATGCGCGCGGCCTCGTAGGCCAGCTGTGCGTCACCCGCCGCTCCGAACGCCATCGCCCTGGGAAACCCCGTCGCGCCGGCGATGCGGAAGGCCACTCCGGTTTCAAAGTCGGCAGCATTCAGCAGTGGAATCGCCGAGGCGTCCTGCAGGCGATTGAGGGTGGAGGCCACGGCGAACGGTTGCCCAAGCGTGACAGTCCCGTACGTGTTGTTGAGCAGCACCGACGGCGCACGCTCCGATCCGCCGAAGGCGATGATGCCGCCGACCTTCAGCGTGCGAATCTTCTCGACCAGCGCGTCAAACCTGTCGGTATCCGACGCCAGATACATCGAGTCGATCGAGGTCATGAACAGCTGACCGACCTTCTCCTCGAGCGTCATCCGCTTGAACGTCTCGTCCACCCACCGTTGCGCCTGCCGATCGAGTGTGTCCACCAGCGCCGCGGCCGGCGCTACCGGTATTGGTGCGGGGAACGGACGTTGGGACGCAACAAGAGTGGCACCGGCGATGAGTACGCCGGCGACCACAACACGCGACGCGGCGATCATCGTGCGGTTTCCCGAACGATGTGCGGCAGTTCGGGGAGGATGAGTTTTTCCATGGCGAGGCGGACGGCCGCCTCTGCGCCCGGCAATACAAACACGATCGAGCCGGCCACCACGCCGGCGCAGCTGCGGCTGAGCATGGCGGCCGCGCCGATCTGCTCAAAGCTCAACATGCGGAACAGTTCGCCAAAGCCGTCAAGTTGTTTGTCGAACATCGCGCTCACGGCCTCGTAGGTGCTGTCGCGGCGACTGATTCCGGTGCCGCCGGTGGTGATGACGGCACGCACATCCTTGCGCCCAAGATGGCCCCGGATGGCGTCGGCCACCTTGATCGGGTCATCCGGCACCAGTTCCCTGGCCACAACGGTGTGACCAGCGGCCAAAAGCAAATCGGCGATGGCCTTGCCGCTGGTGTCCGTCTCGCGCGTACGGGTATCGCTGACGGTCAACACCAGGCAGGGCACAGACGCCGGGGCATCAGCACGATGGGAGGCCACGGACATGGCCCGATGATAACGTCTTTTTGATGCGACCATTCGCCGGCACTCTTCCCTTTGACGCCGCCCTCCACCTCGTGCTGGAGGCGGCCCGGCCGACCTCCCGCACCGAGTCGGTGCCCGTGGAACGGGCCGACAGGCGCGTGCTGGCCGTCACAATCACGGCCGACCAGGACGTGCCGGCGTTTGATCGCGCGGCCATGGACGGATATGCGGTGATTTCCGCAGACACGACGTCAGCCACCGGGGATGCCCCTGTCGCACTGCGTCACATGGGTCGGGTGTTCACAGGAGAGACCACCGACTCGTTCGTGGTGGCCGGCACCTGCATTGAGGTGGCGACCGGGGCGCCGTTGCCGCCTGGCGCTGACGCGGTAGTGATGGTGGAACACACGATGCGTGACGCGACGCACGTCCACGTGCAGCGGCCAGCGGGCCCGCGGCAACATGTGGGGGCGCGTGGCGGCGACATCCGGCAGGGCGAGACGTTACTCGAGGCCGGGGCGGTGTTCACACCTGCGCGCGTCGGGGCCGTGACGGCCGTTGGCAACACGCACGTCGAGGTGTATGCCAGACCGCGCGTCGCGATCATGTGTACGGGCGACGAAGTCGTCAACCCCGGCCGGCCGTTGCGCGCGGGCCAGGTCTACAACGTCAATCGCTACACGCTCGAAGCACTCGCGCGTCGTCACGGAGGCGAACCGGTGATCATTCCGACCACCGGCGATTCGATCGAGGCGCTGGACGCGTCACTCGCGACGGCGCGCACATGCGATCTGATCGTGACGTCGGGCGGCAGTTCGGTCGGCACACACGATCTGGTGATCGACATGCTGCGCACGCATGGCGAGGTGCTTTTTCACGGTATTGCCATTAAACCCGGCAAGCCCACCGTGTTCGGGCGCATCGGGGATTCGCTGTTGCTCGGGCTGTCCGGATATCCCACGTCGTGTCTATCCAACGCGCACGTGTTGCTGGTGCCGCTGCTGCGCCTGACCGCGCGTCTGCCCAAGTGGGAGCCTCGCGAGGTCACCGTGCCGCTCGCCCGGCGCATCACGTCGGCCGTGGGCCGGATGCAGTTTTATACCGTGCGCGTCGAGGATGGCCAGGCGCTCCCCGCGTTCAAGGCCTCGGGCGACATCACATCCATGGCCCACGCGGACGGCTACGTCACCATTCCCGCCGATGTGGAATCGATCGAGGCTGGGGCTATGGTGACGGTGACGTACTTCGAGTAGATCTTTTTACAGGGAGGCACGGAGAAGAGCCTTTCTGTAACTCAGCCCCTCCGTGCCTCCCTGTGAAGCATCAGCTCCGGATGCTCGGTGCCCTACCGCTGGAACAGGGCGCGCTGGCCTTTGCGGGCGTTCTCGATCGAGAGCCCCAGGATGCGCATGGATTCCTGCGGGGCATGGAACCCCATGGAGTTTTCCGCTTCGATGAAGTCGAGCAGGAACTGCGCGCGACGCTGCGCCGTTTGTGCCGCGGTCACAGCAGGAGCGGAGGTACCGTTGGACCGCGCCAGCTTGATGTCACCGATCAGTTCGACCAGCGCGTCCATCGCGGTGTTGCGCATCTGATACGTGCGGTCCTGGATGGTGTGCACGCGGTCGAGCAACTCCTGCTCCGGCCAGTTGTGACACGTCTGACACGCGTTGTTGATGTTGAGCAGCGGGCTGCGCACGTGGTGGTCACTCACCTTCATGGCACCCTGCCGGACGTACGGCATGTGGCAATCCGCACACGTCACACCCGACTTGGCGTGGATGCCCTGGTTCCACATCTCGAACTCCGGGTGTTGCGCCTTGAGCGCAGGCGCTCCCGTATCGGCATGCGTCCAGTCGCGGAACCCGTTTTCCTCGTAGTACTCAAGAATCTCATCGGCCTTGAGCCCCTTGGTCCAGGGATACGTCAGCCGCTTGTCGGCACCCTTGAAGTAATACTCGACGTGGCACTGGCCGCACACAAACGACCGCATCTCCTGATGGGTGGCTGACGCGTTGACGTCGTAATCAGGCACACCCTGCGACGCCTTGTAGGCGCGCATGCCTTCCATGAAACCGGGCCGCGTGACACGCAGCTTCATGTTGGACGGGTCGTGGCAGTCGATACACGTCACCGGATGCTCCACCAAGGTACGCGCGTCCTTGTAGGGCATCTTGTTCATCGCCTCAAAGCCGGCCATGAGGTCGCCTTTCCCCAGGCGTTTGTACGGCAGATACACCGAGGCATGGCAATGCATGCAGGTGCCAGGTTGTGTGACGACTTCCTGGCGCTCGGTGAACGTCTGGTCGTCGAGCATGTAGGCATGCCCCCGCTCCTCGCGGAAGTCCACCGCAAACGCGTACCCGTTCCACATCGTCTTCAACCGGGGGTCTTCCTCAAGCCTCGACTGGGCCACGATCGAGCGCGGGTCGGCGTCGGTCGGCGTCCGCTGAATGGCCTCGCTGCCGCCGTAGCGCGTCCGCACCTGATCCACGGTCTGCAGGTAGCTGTCGTACTGGAACGGAAAGTTCTTGCCCCACACAGCCGGGTCATCGATGTCGTCGGTGATTTCCACCACGCGGAAAAACGTCTCGCGTGCCTCCTGCTGTCGTTCAAAAATGTTCACGAGCAGGGCCGTCACGCCGGCAGCCGCCAGCGCAGCCACCAACGCCGTCACGAAGATGAGTTTGGAGGATTTCATTGTGGGTGTCCTATCTTCCCGTGGCACTTGACGCAGCCGGTGGGTTTATCGTGACCGGGCGACATGCTGCGCGTGATGGGCTCGTGGCACTTCAGGCACGCATCGGCCGCCACCGTTCGATTTCCGGGCGTGATCTGGATGTTGTCGGGAAAGTTACCGGTCGTGAAATAAAACGAGTGCCAGAAGCCGTTGCTGGCTTTGTTGGCGTACTTGGGCAGGAATCCGGAGGGCGTGTGGCAGTCGTTACACACCGCCACGGATCGATGGCTCGACCGTTGCCACTGGGTGTAGTAGTCCGACATGACGTGGCAATTGGCACACGCAGCCGGATCATCCGTCAGGTAGGACGCGCCTTTGGCGTAAATGAATGTGTACCCGCCGATCCCCATCACCAGACCGGCCAGAATACCCAACCCTATAAGCCAGCGGCTCATCACCGACCTACTGTAGTGCGCAGGTGCACTGGTGCGCAAGTGCACCAGTGCACGTACACATCAACGATTTGCTCAAAGTCGCTCGGCGACCGCGTCCCAGTTGACGACGTTCCACCACGCGGCGAGGTAGTCCGGACGACGGTTCTGGTAGTGCAGGTAGTACGCGTGCTCCCAGACGTCGATGCCCATGATGGGACGCTTGCCTTCCATCATCGGGTTGTCCTGATTCGCTGTGCTTTCGACGACGAGTTTGCCGCCGGCATCCACCAGCCACACCCAGCCGCTGCCGAAACGTGTGGCGCCGCCCTTGTTCATCTGTTCCTTGAACGCGTCGAAGCTGCCAAACGCGCCGTTGATGGCGTCCGCCACCTTGCCGGTTGGTGCGCCGCCGCCCTTGGGACCCATGATCTGCCAGAACATCGTGTGATTCACGTGGCCGCCGCCGTTGTTGCGCACAGCCGTGCGAATCGACTCCGGCAGCACAGCGAGGTCCTTGATCAGGTCTTCCGCGCTCTTGGACTGCAGATCGCCATGGTCTTTGAGGGCGGCATTCAGGTTGTTCACATACGCGGCGTGGTGTTTGCCGTGATGAATCTGCATGGTCTGCGCATCAATGTGCGGCTCGAGTGCGTCGAATGCGTACGGAAGAGGGGCGAGTTCATGTGCCATGTGCGAAGGACTCCTTGTTAAACGGTTGTCAACATTCTATCAAGCGCTACACGCGCCCAGGTTTTTGTCGGCTCCGGCACCACAATGCGATTCGGCACCGTACCCGCCACCAGGCTGTCGAGCACCCACAACAGATGATTCGGCGACACCCGGAACATCGTCGAACACAAACACCCCAGTGTGTCGAGGGTGACGACCGTGTGTGTCGAAGCCAGTGTCCGCGCGAGCCGGCTCACCAGATGCACTTCAGTACCAACCGCCCACACCGATCCCGGTGGGCTCGCGGTCACCGTGCGAATGATGAACTCGGTCGACCCACACTCGTCGGCCGCCAACATGGTCTCGAACGTCACTTCAGGATGCACGATGACACGGCCCTGTGGGTGTTCCAGACGGAACTGTGCGATCTGCGTCGGACTGAATCGGGTATGCACCGAGCAATGCCCGGCCCAGAGAATCAGCCTGGCCCGCTCCAGCGCGTCACGCGACACCCCGCCATAGGGCTGATCGGGATCCCACACCACCATCTCGTCGAGCGGCACCCCCATCCGGTACGCGGTGTTACGGCCGAGATGCTGGTCGGGCAACATCAGCACCTTCTCGCCGCGATCCCACGCCCACGCCATCACCTGCGCCGCGTTGCTCGACGTGCACACGCTGCCGCCATGTTCACCACAAAACGCCTTGATGGACGCCGCAGAGTTGATGTACGTGATGGGAATCACGCCGGTGACCCCACGCTGGCGCAATTCATCCCAGCAGATCTCAAGCTGATCGATCGCCGCCATGTCGGCCATTGAGCAGCCCGCCGCCAGATCCGGCAGGATCACCTGTTGATGCGGCCCACCCAGCACATCCGCGCTTTCCGCCATGAAGTGCACGCCACAGAACACGACGAAGTCTGCGTGTTGCTTCGAACCTGCGTACTGCGCGAGTTTCAGGGAATCGCCCGTGACATCCGCGAATCGGATCACTTCGTCGCGCTGGTAGTGGTGACCGAGAATTACCAGTCGCTCACCGAGCGTGGCTCGGGCAGCACCGATGCGGGCCGCCATCACCTCGTCATCCAGCCCGAGATACGCCTCCGGCAACGACTGTCGTGTCGCCAGTTGCGTCTTCTCGTAGGCGGTCAGCAGTGGTACATCCATGGCGATCAGGCGGCGTCCGGCGGGGTGACGACGTTGTAAAGCGTGTCGCGTTCAACAGCGAGCCGCCCCGCATTCCGAATCAATTGACGAATGCGGTCGGTCGTCAGAATCTCTGGCGTGCGAGCTCCGGCCATGTGGTAAATCTTCTCTTCCTGCACGGTACCGTCGAGGTCGTCCACACCGTACCACAGCGAGATCTGCGCCACGTCCACCCCGGTGGCGATCCAGAACGCCTTGATGTGCGGAATGTTGTCGAGCATCAGCCGCGCCACCGCATGCACACGCAGCGTATCGGACGCCGACGGCGCCGGCAGTTTCCGCATCTGGTTGTTGTCGGGATGGAACGCCAGGGGAATAAACGCCTGGAACCCACCGGTTTCATCCTGCAGCTCGCGTGCGCGGATCATGTGATCCACCCGCTCCTCCATGGTCTCGATGTGCCCATAGAGCATGGTCACGTTTGAGCGCATGCCCAGCCGATGAGCAATGCGGTGCACGTCGAGATACCGATCGGCATCGGCCTTGTCGTGCGAGATCTTCTTGCGCACCCGTTCGGCGAAAATTTCGGCGCCGCCACCCGGCAATGAGTCCAGGCCGGCCGCCATCAACTGGCGCAACACGTCCTCGTCGGTCATGCCGTAGATGTCCGAGAAAAATGCAATCTCGACGGCGGTGAAACACTTGAGGTGAATGCCAGGGCGTATGGCCTTCAAGCCCTTCAACAGGTCGATGTAGTAGTCAAACGGCAGGTCGGGATGCAGGCCGTTGACCACGTGTACTTCGGTGAGGGGCTGATGCCCCCGCTGCCGGAGTTTGTCAAAGACCTGCTCGAGCGTCATCGTGTACGCCTGCGCATCGCCGGGTTGAAGCCGCGAGAACGAGCAGAACAGGCACGTCGCCACACACACGTTGGTGGCTTCCAGGCGCAGGTTGTAGTTGTAGAACGTGTGGCCGCCGTGGCGTTTTTCGCGTTCGCGGTTCGCCAGCCAGCCGAGCGCATGCAGGTCGGGACACGCAAAGAGGCGCACGCCGTCCTCAAGCGTCAGGCGCTCGCCGGCGGCCAGCCGGTCACTGATGCTGGTCAGTCCCAGACTGGCGAGTCGTGCCAACATCGTGGCGTTCCCTTCAGACAATGCCCATCACCTGTAACCGCAGCGTACGCGCGCGAGGGCCATCCAGCTCTCCCACCAGCACACGCTGCCATTGTCCGAGCACCAGTTCGCCCCCGCTGACCTGCAGCGTGATCGACGACGAGAGGACCAGGGCGCGCAAATGGGAGTCGGTGTTGCGGCGATCGCAGTCGGACACCGCGGGGTCGTCGTGCCGCCACTGGTCCTCGGGGTCGACCACCGATTCGAGGAATGTCACGAAATCGGCCGCCAGCGCGTCCTGACTCTCGTTGACGAACACTGCACAGGTCGTGTGCAGCGACTGCAGCGTGGCCGTCCCCTCCTGCACACCCAGCGCCCGCACCCTCTCCATCACATCGTCAGTCACGTCCACAATCTGGAGGCGCGACGTCGATTCAAGCGGGATCAGCTCGGCGCGCACATGGCAGGGGCCAGACTCCGCCACCTCCGGAGCAATCGGTGCAAATCGGGCGGTGCTCAGGGAACTCCTGCGTACGATGTCCAAGCCTCACATTTTGCCATGCTATATTGGCGGGGACAACCGACGTCTGCCCGGCGGCCACTGGGAAGTGGGTGAAAATCCCACACGGTGACGCCACTGTAAGCGGGGAGTCGCGTGTTCATTTTGTGGTGAGCGAGGGTGGGCGTCAGCCCAGCCGAGTCGAACACACGTCACTGTTCTGAGCGACGGCCCGCGAAAGCGTGTCCGAGTCGACGGATGGGAAGACGCGAACACACGGCATTGATCCGCAAGTCAGGATACCTGGTCTCCGGGAACCGTCCTTTGCTGGTCGTCGCATGCCGCGACGCCAGACCGGCGCGTTCCACGCCGGAGAAGGAGCCCCGTGATCCGATCACGTCTGTCTGCCTGCACGTTTTCTTCCTGTTCAATTTTTCTGAGTGTTGTGTTCCTTGTGAGTGTTCCTGCGGCGGCTGTCGCACAGAACGCCGCCCCGGACGTCGTTACCGGCGTCGTCACTGACGTGTCCGGCGCGGCGATGTCGCGTGTACCCGTGCGACTGGTGGATCCGACCACTGGCGTGGCGCGGGCGACCACGCTGACGGATGTGACCGGACGGTTTGTGCTGCCGGACACGTGCGCGTCCTGCCGCATCGTGGCCGCGCTGCCTGGGTTCATGACCAGCACCGCGCGGCACGTCGCAGGCACAGACACGCCGTTGGTGCTGCACGTGGCCCCGATTCAGGAGTCTGTCGTGGTGACGGCGACGCGTGATACCGCCCCGACCAGCCAGGTCGGCGCGAGTGTCACCGTGTTTGATGCGGCGGCGATCGCGCGCCGAGGCGCGCCGCTGGTCGGCGACCTGCTGCGTGCTGCCCCCGGTGTGGCGGTGGTGCAGACCGGCGGTCAGGGCAACGTCACCTCGTTGTTTGTACGAGGAGGCGAGAACAACTACACCAAGGTGCTACTCGATGGCATTCCGATCAACGAGCCGGGTGGCACTTTCAACTTTGGTGGCCTGACGTCCGGGCATTTTGATCGTGTGGAACTTGTACGTGGCGCACAGTCCGCTGTTTTCGGGTCTGACGCGATGGCGGGCGTCCTGCAGCTCGTCACGATGCGCGGTCGCCCCGGAGCGCGCCCTGTGGCCGCCTTCGACATCTCGGGTGGCGGCTACGGCTCGCAACAGGCGGGCGGCCGAATCTCCGGCGGCACGGCGCGACTGGACTACTCCATCCATGCGAACCGGTATCAGACAGACAACCGTGTCGCCAACAACCGGCTGGAAGCACACACCGTGTCGGCGTCGGCGGGCGCGACGTTCTCTCCGCAGCTGACACTGCGGGTGGTGGGCCGATTTGAAGATGGCACGACAGGCGCCCCCGGACAAACCGCGTTTGGTCGACCGGACATGGATGCCTCATTCCTCCAGCGACATCTCGTGGGGGGTGTCACGCTCGACCATCGCACCCCGCGCCTCACGCAGCGCGCCACGTACGCCCTCGCCACGTCCGAGCAGCGTTCCACGAACCTGCTGATGGATGCGCCGTACACGCCGACGTTTCAAGGTCGCACCGCACCGTTCGAGTTTTGGGACTTCACCTATGACGTCGGTTCGACCTTTCGTCGCCATCACGCCAGTTATCAGGCCGACCTGCGATTGGCCCACGGGGGCGCTCTGGCCGGCGCCGAAATCCTGACCGTTGTTGTGGACTGGGACGGCCAACGCGGCACGCTCCGCGACTTCCTGAACAACATGGAGACCTCGCCCTCCCGCAATAATGTAGGCGCCTCGCTGCAGCACCAGCACGTGAGTGCACGTCTGGCGATCACCACCGGGATCCGGTTTGAAGACAACGCCAGTTTCGGCACGGCGGTGGTGCCGAGAATTTCCGGTGCGCTGTTGCTGCATCAGGGGAGCGACACCTTCGGCACCACCACCATCAAGGCGAACGCCGGCACGGGCATCAAGGAACCGACCCTGCGTCAGTCCTTCAGCCTGTCGCGCTTCGACCTGGGTAATCCCGAGCTGGAGTCGGAGGAATCACGCACCATCGATGCCGGCATTGAGCAGCGCCTGTTCGGCGACCGCACGAAGCTGGAGGTCGTGTGGTTCAGCAACCGGTTCACCAATCAGATCTCGACACGCGCGATCAGTTTCTCGCCGTACACGGCGCGGTATTTCAACGTCGGTCGCACCGACGCACGCGGATTCGAGATCGCCGCGGAGTTTGCGCCGACCGACGGTGTGCGTGTGGTGGCCAGCCACACGATTGTGGACTCCGAGATCATCGACGCCTCCTCGGAGTTCAGTGCGGCGCTCGCGGCGGGCCAGTGGGCGCTGCGGCGTCCGCGCCACTCGGGACAGGCGGCGGTGACACTCGATCGCGGACGGTTGTCTGCCGACCTCGGCGCCACGTGGCTCGGCCGCCGCAACGACAGCGATTTCTCCTCACTCGTTCCCGCCATCACGTCATCGGACGCCTACACGCTGTGGCGCGGCCAGGTGGCCTGGCACGTCACGGCGCAGGCCACTGTATTTGTGCGCATGGAGAACCTGACCGACGTGGACTACATGGAACCGCTTGGCTATCAGGCGTGGCGCCGCACCGTACACGCGGGCTTGCGACTCCGGTTCTAAGACTAGTGCCCGGATTTTTCACCATGAGGTTCCATGAGGTTCCATGAGGAAAGGCAAGAGCTTTCAACATGAAGGTGGTGAAGGTCGTGATGATCGTGAAGGCAGCGAGACATCGTGTTCTTGAGAGATGACGACGGACACCGGGTTGGGTGCCGCCACAGGCGGCAGATGCGGATGGAGGGTGGTTGGAAACGAATACACCGCAGGAATGCGACCGGTGCATTCGTTTCCAACCACCCTCCATCCGCACGGCCAGGCTACGCCTGGCCCCCAACCCTCACGGATCACCGGACGCGCATTTCTTCATGGAACCTCATGGAGCCTCATGGTGAACCGCTCTACTGCTCGGCAACAGAAGCCGTACCAACTTTGGTGATCAATGCCCACTAGCGCGCTGACCGCCACCGACCTGTCGTTTGCCTACGGCACACAGCGTGTCCTGCAGGACGTGTCGCTGCGTGTCGAGGCAGGCGGCATGGTTGGGGTGCTCGGCCCTAACGGCTGCGGCAAAACGACGCTGCTGCGCATACTCGCAGGCGCGCTCTCGCCGATGGGTGGGCACATCACGATCGACGGCCGCCCTGCGGTGGATATCGATCGCCGGTCACTCGCCCGCCGCATCGCCGTCGTCCCCCAACACACAGAACCGGCATTCGACTACTCCGTCATGGAGATTGCGTTGATGGGACGGTATCCGCATCTTGGCGCGTTTGAGGTGGAGGGGCCGGACGACCTCGCGGCGGCGCATGCCGCGCTGGCCTCCACCGGCACCGACCATCTGGCGGACCGTGCGTTCACCACGCTCAGTGGCGGCGAGCAACAACGTGTGGCGATTGCCTCGGCGCTGGCACAACTGGATGTGCGTGCGTCCACTGATACCGGCGCCACACGGTTTCTGCTGCTTGATGAACCGACGGCCTCGCTGGACCTGCGCTACCAGGTGGAGATTGCCGCGTTAATCGCGCGGCTGCACGATGAGGCGCTTCACTCCTCGTCGCCACTGTCGATCATCACCAGCACACATGACCTGCGATTCGCGTCGGCGGTGTGCACCACGCTCGTGTTGCTGGCCGAAGGTCGGGTAGTGGCCGCTGGCGCGCCTGCCGATGTGCTGACGCCGGCCACCTTGTCATCGGTGTACGGCCTGCCTCACGCACTGGCCGCGTCGCTGATCCCCACGACGGTGCACCAGTGACACTTCCACTGCGTCGCGGCGTCATGACCGTGCTGCTGTGCCTCGGTGCCGCAGTGGTGGCCGCAATGGCCGCGCCCTTCGTCGGCCCGACGCCGCTCTCGTTTCGCGACGTATTCTCGACCACCCTCCCGTTTGCGGACAACCTCGACGCGCAAATCTTCTTCCTGGCACGGTTACCGCGGGCGCTCGCCGCCGCGCTGGTGGGGGGCACACTCGCCACGGCGGGCGTGGTCTTCCAGGCCCTGCTCCGCAATCCACTTGCGACGCCGTATACCCTCGGCATCTCGGCCGGGGCCTCCTTCGGCGCCATGGTGGCGATCACGTTCGGGGCGGCGATTCCTCTCGGTCTGCCCATCGGCGGCGTCACCGGCGCGAGTCTCGCCGGCGCGGGGATTGCGGTGCTGGTGGTGTACGCCCTGGCGTCGGCCCGCCACTCAGGGTTGTCCACCACGGTTCTGCTCCTGGCGGGTGTCACGATGAATTCGTTCTTCTCTGCGCTGATTCTGTTCGTGCAGTACCTGAGCGACTTCACCGAGACATTCCGCGCCCTCCGGTGGCTCATGGGCGACCTCGATGTGGCCGGGTATTCACCGTTGCTGGCTGCGCTGCCGCTGATTGTGGTGGCACTCGTGGGTTTTGCGTGGCTCGCGCGCCCGCTGAACCTGTTAGCCATGGGGGCTGATGCCGCCTCCACCAGAGGCGTGGATGTGGTCCGCGCGCAGCGTGTGGCATTTTTCACCGGATCGCTGGCGACAGGCGCCGCTGTCTCCATTGGCGGCCCCATCGGCTTTGTCGGCATCATCGTGCCGCATCTTGTGCGTCTGGTCGTCGGCGCGGATCACCGGCTCGTGCTGCCGGCATCGTTCGGGGTCGGCGCCGCGTTTCTCGTCGCGTGCGACGTGCTCGCGCGCACGGTGATGTCGCCGATGGAATTGCCCGTTGGGATCATCACGGCGCTGATCGGTGGGCCGTTCTTTCTCTACATGTTGATTCGGAGGACGCGAGCATGAAGGGAACCTTGAACGGTTCATGGCGCAGGGTTCCTGGTTCAGGGTGCCGTTCCTGGTTCGGGGTTCTGGGTGCGGGGTGCCTGGTGCTGCTCGGGGCCATCGTGAGTGCACAAACACCACAGCGGATCATCAGCTTGATCCCGGCGGTCACTGAGATGTTGTTTGCGATCGGGGCGGGTGACCAGGTCGTGGGCGTGTCCAGTTTCGACACCTTCCCGGCCGACGTGCACACACGACCGAAGGTAGGCGGGTTATTCGATCCGAGTTTTGAGCGCATTCTTTCGTTGCGGCCGGACCTGGTGATCACGTACGGCTCCCAGGACGAACTGACACAGCGACTCAAGGCTACGAACATTCCATGGTTCAGCTATCGCCATGGGGGCCTGGCCGACATCACCTCCACGATACGTGCGCTCGGGGCGCGCACCGGACACGCGACACGAGCGAATGCCCTTGCCGCACACATCGATGCCGAACTGGATGCCGTGCGCGCGCAGGTCACCGGTCGACCACGCCCGCGCACCCTGCTGGTGTTCGGCCGGGAGGACGGGTCGATGCGGGGACTGTTTGTCAGCGGGGGCGTCGGATTCCTGCACGACCTGCTGGAGGTGGCCGGGGGCGACAATGTGATGGCCGACGTGCCGCGCGAGGGTCTGCAGTTGTCGCACGAACAACTCCTCGTGCGTGCCCCCGACGTCGTCATCGAGCTGCGTGGCGGCGAGGGGTGGCCGCCCGAACGTCTCGCGCGGGAACTGGCGGTGTGGCGCGCGGTGCGCGTGCCCGCCTCCCAATCCGGCCGCATTCACATCCTGGCCGACCCGTCCCTGGTGATTCCCGGACCACGCGTCGGTCACTCGGCCCGGGCCATCGCCGACGCACTACGCAAGACCGTCACACACCCGCTCAAGCAACCGGCCCACTGACGCCGGGCTCGCGAGTCGATACTGAATCAGATGCTCATGTGGTCGGTCACCGACGCCGATGGAGATCCCGCGTGTGCCCAGCGTCGCAAACGCGTCCTCATCGGTGCGGTCGTCGCCGAGGTACACCACGCCCACGCCGGTGGTCGGGCCGACATCGACGGCTGATCGAATCCACTCGACCGCTCTGCCCTTGTGCCAGTCCACCGCCGGCAACAGCTCCAGCACCTGCTTCCCAGGCAACACACGCAGCAGGTCAGCATCAAGCGCCGACTGCGCCAGCTCAACAAATTGCCCGAAGGCCCGTCCGGCGTCCACCGGCGGCACCCGACGGACATGCAACGTCAACGCGTACTGCTTGTCCTCGAGGATCGCCCCTGGGCACCACGTCAGCGCCACCTCAGCCGCCCGCTTGATGTCGGCAATGGCGGCCTCAGCCTTGCCCAACACGGGATGGGCGAAGTGACTGAACGGCCCGCTGATTTCCAGGCCATGCAGTCCTCCGATGTACGCGGCCACGGCTTCGGTGCGTTCCCGCACGTCGTCAATCCTCCTGCCACTCACGACGGCGAGTGTGGTTCTGGGATGCACGGCCACCAGTCCGAGTGCGCGCCGCACCTCAGGCGACAGCACCGCCTCGTCCGGCGTTGGCGCGAGATTGGAGAGGGTGCCGTCGAAGTCCGTGATGAGCAGCAGGTGACGTGCGCCCAGCCACTCGCGCACGTGTCGTGCGACCACATCCGACGTGTGGTAAATCCCGCGCCCGGTGCGGGTGTGATCCAGACGTTCAGCCAGAGAGGAACCCCGCTGCCTTGCCGCGTTCGAGTTGGTGCAGAATGTCCGACGCCCACGCCAGCACATCACGACCGGCGACCCGGCGCCGCAATGCCTGCATGCGGCGACGCACCTCCCAGTCGGGCATGTCGATCGCCCGCTGGATCGCCTCGGTGAAACCGCGCTCGTCGTACGGATTAATGATGAGCGCCTCTTCCAGTTCCTGCGCGGCGCCGGCCAACTCGCTGAGGATCAGCACGCCGTCATGATCATCACGCGCCGCCACGAATTCCTTCGCCACCAGATTCATCCCGTCGTGCAGCGACGACACGATGCAAAAATCAGCAAGGCGATACAGCGCCACCAGATCCGGCATCGGAAACGATTGTTTCAGGAACAGAATCGGCCCGTCCTCTGGCCCACGTCCGTGGCGGGTGTTGATCTCGGCGACCAGCCGATCAATCTCGTCGGACACCTCGGCGTACCCTTGCACATCCTCCCGTGACGGCACACCGATCTGCACGAATGCGAACCGCTCGGCCAGACCGGGTGTGGTGTCGAGCGCGCGCCCGATCGCGGCCAGACGCTCGGGAATGCCCTTGGTGTAGTCGAGACGATCGACGCCTATGCCGACCACCTTGTTGTCGAGTCCCCATCGGTCGGAGAGTGTCACCATGCGCTCGGGCAGGCGCTCATCGGCCAGGATGGTGGTGATGCGATCAAAGTCGGCGCCAATTGGAATGGCCGCGACACGCACCGGTCGATCGCCAAAGTACACCGTTTCGCCCGACACGCTGGCTCCCAGCTCCTCCTCCACCGCGTGCAGGAAGTTGCGCTGGTCGCGAGGCAACTGGAAAGCCACCAGATCGTTCGCCAACATGCCGCGCAGGATCTCGTCCCGCCACGGGCAGATACGCAGGCGATCGGTATCCGGCCACGGGATGTGCCAGAAAATCGCCGTCCGTAGCCGCGGGCGCAACACCCGCAGCTGCTGGCCCACGAGGGCCAGGTGATAGTCATTGAGAAAGACGGAGGCTTCGGTCGGGGCCTCGGCCGCGGCGGCTTCGGCGAATCGCTGATTCACCGCCACGTACGTCTCCCACTCCTCGGCCTTGAACACCGGTCGCACGTGGGCCTGATGGCACAGCGGCCACAGGGCCCCATTCGCAAACCCGGCGTAGTACCCGGCCTCTTCCTCCGCAGACAGCCAGAGGCGTCGCAGTCGGTACGCCGGGACGTCCGGCGGCACGCCGACGGAATCGCGCGCATCGGTGACGGCCTTGTCGGCCGCCCCGGCACCGTGGGCAATCCACACGCCACCCCGTTCCCGCATCAACGCGTCGAGCGCGACAGAGACACCACCCGGTGTGGCTTGCACGCGGATCGTGCCATCGGGCCCGTAGTCGTGCATGTAGGGTTCCCGGTTGGACACCACCACCAGGCCTCCGGCTGAGCGACCGACCTCCCCGGCCTTGACCAGCGCGGACTTGAACAGGATCGGCCCCACCAACTCGTGAATCGCGATCACCGCCACCATCAACGTCTCGAAGCGAAGGCCCCATTCAGGAAACTCCGTTGCCACCAGAATGGCCAGCCCCAGTGTGACACCGGCCTTTGACATCAAGCCTCGCCACAACAGGTTCGCTTCCTGCGTGCCGTCGTTGGCCAGGCGCGCGCCAAGGCGGGTGCCCGCATACACCGCCACGAATCGCAGCACAGAGAGCGCCAAGGCGGCGACGCCGATCGTCGCGAGGGCATCCACATGCAGGGAGGCGCCGGCGGCGGCGAAAAACAGCACCAGAATCGGCGTGGAGCCACGCTCGATTGAATCGCGCAGCGTGTCACCGGCCGGTGTCGCCACGTTCTCGACCACAACCCCGGCGGCGATGGCGGCGAGCAGTGGATCAAACTGCAAGGCGCCACCCACCCCCGTGAGCAGCGCGCACATGCCGAGCAACGCGATCGTGACTTCTCGCCCGACCACGCGCAGGTACAACGCGAACAGTGCGCCGACGACCGCACCAAACGCCAACGACCCGGGCAACTCCCAGGCAATCGACGCCACCAGTGCCGGGGCTTCGGCCGAACCGGCAAACGCCACCCGGGCAAACTCGATGCCGAACGCAAACGCGAGTACCAACAACAGATCGCTCAACACGACCACGGCCAGCGTCAACTCCGCCAGGGGACCACGCGCTCGACCTTCTGCAATGACGGCAATCGTGACCGTCGGCGAGAATCCCACCATCACCGTGGCGGCCAATCCAACGGCGGCGATGCGCTGCAGCCCTTCCAGTTCCGGCGCGATGGGCAACCACGGCCACGCCACCCAGAACGCCGCGGCCAGCACGGACCATCCCACCGCGATGGTGGCCAGACTCATCGTGGTGATGGTGCGCGCCCGTTTCCGGAGCCGCGAGAAGTTCAGCTCGAGGCCGGCGATGAATGCAATCAGGGCGATGGCGATGCCATTGACGAGCTGAAGTTCACGTGCCATCGGCCGCGTGATGATGTTCAGGATGTACGGTCCACAGAGCAGCCCGAACACGAGGTAACCCGTGATCCGCGGCACGTGCAGGAACTCGAACAACCACCCGAGGATGGATCCGGCAATCAGTGCCACACCCAGCGCCAGCGCCATCGACGACGCCGTGCCATCACCCAGATGGGCCACCAATGCCCATCCAAGCACCATCGTCATCGTGAGCGCAGCCAGGCGACGCATTACGAGGGCTCCCGTCGCCAGAGCGGCAACGACACGACGGCAAACACTTCAAAAATCGCGGTGCCGATCATCACGGCCGAGAGCAGGGCCGCACCAGCTGCAGGCGGCAGGATTTGTTGAAAATTCAAGGCGAAGGCAATCGTCACGACGCCCGGAGACAGCAGATACGCCGCCATGTCTCCGGGGTGCACATCACCCACCACCCGGGCGGCAATCCACCCACCAGCCACCTTGCCGGCCAGCCGAAAAAGCAGAAATGGCACCAGCAGCCAGATGCCGACGGCAGACGGCACCCACAACGCACCGGCCGTCATCAGCAGCAGTACCACCAGCGGATGCTGCAACTTGCCGAGGTCGTCCTGCACGATGCGATCAGCGCGCCCGGGCATCAACGTCCAGAACAGGCCCGCCACGAGTCCCACCGAGAGCGGTGAGACGTGCATGTAGGCCGCAGCTCCACCAGCCAGCGCCACCGTGCCCAGGACGTACACCGCGCGTTCGGCCACCGACTGCGCACGCTCGAACAACAACCACCCCACCAGACCGGTCGCAAGGCCGGCACCAATCGGCGTCAACGCGATCCACCAGCGCTCGGTACCAGTCCCGGCTGCCAGCGTGAAGATCGCGGCCGCCACGACAATCGGCAGGATGTCATCGAGATCCGCCACGCGTGTCGCGATGGCGGCGGCCGGATCGGCATCCGGATCGGCCGACGTGGCCGATGACGCCGACGCACACAACCCGAGCGCGAGCGCCACGATCACCGCCGACGCATCGAGCGGAAGCGCGGTGGTGGTGATGATGAACAGTGTGGCGCCGGCCACAGCGACGATGGTGACGGCGCTCTCAAGGCTGGCGGCGACCAACAGCCGCCCGGCTGAGGGAATCTCACGTCCGAACGCGATGCCGACAAAGATGCCGAGCAGGGTCAACGCCAGCGTCACGCTCAAGTCCAGCAACGTGCGCAGATCGCCGGTGATCAGATTCAGCGCGAGGGGCCCCAGCAGGATCCCCATGGGCATGAAGATGATGCCGGGCGTCAGCGACGGTGCCAACCCCAACGCCGACCGCGTGCGCAGCAGGGAGAAGAACCAGCCCAACGGGGAGGGCGGAGGGGCGCCGAGGCGGCGGTCGATCGGGTCGGGTCCGCCCAGTTCGCGGCGGCGCTGATCACTCATTGGAGACGAAGGACCTCCACCGCGGCCAGCAGCGCCGGCACTCGCACGATGGCGATGCCACCCTCATCGGGCACGGCCATGCCAATCAGGCGTCCATCGAGGGTATAAAGAAACGTCCCCGCTTTCACCTGAGGATCCCCGCCGACGGCCAACAGCGGCGCGCTCCACCGGTCGTCGCGGAAGGAGTCCACTCGACCAAGGAACACGGGGCGCGCGGCAGGCCCCCCGCGCGCGCCTTCAAACACCGCGATGTAGCCCGGCCCGCCGATGGCCGGCGCCACCGGTCCCACAGCCGTAAACGTGCGCGCCTCGACGTGCACCAACACCAGACGCCGGTCCGGATCCTCGGATGCCGTCGTCAGACCCGGTGTCTCGACCACGACGAATCCCTCAGGCAGGTAGGCGACCGCCAGATCCGAGTCCACGCGGAGAGCCGTCACCAGCCGTCGATCCGAGGGAGTTGGCTCCGGAGGTGCGTTGCCACGACGTGTGGTGGCCGGCGCAGCCGGCCGACGCTCGAGGGTGATCACGGCCAAATCGTCCTGCACGCGAGCCGTCAGGTCCGCCATGATCAATGACAATTCCTCGAACGTCGCCCTGGCCGCCAGCCGTTCGATCGGTCCTGCGATGGGGACCGCCGCCGCCCGATCCTCAACGGGATACCGGAACTGCGCCAGCACGAGCAGCATCGCCACCGCCACCACGATCACGAGCAGCAGCAAGCGCGTTTCGCGTCCCGACCCCGACACGGGTGTCGTACTCATGCCAATGCTCTCCTCACAAACAACGACGCCCGATTCGACCCCGCGCACACGCGGGGCTCAGGGTTCAACGCGCAGGCGCGGTCTCCCGCAGGCGCTTGACGACGGCGGAGAACTTCTCGATGGCGTAGGTGATGTCGGCCTCGGTCGTGAACCGGCCCAAACCAAACCTCACCGTGGCACCCGGCACCACATCGCTGCCCTGGATCGCCGTCAGCACATGCGACGGCGTCGCGGACGCCGAACTACACGCCGAGCCAGACGACACGGCGATGTCACCAATGCCAATGATCAGCGACTCCCCATCCACCGCATCAAACGCAACGTGCAGATTGTGCGGGAGCCGGTGCTCCACTGAGCCGTTGACACGAATCCCTCCCGCGTGTGTCCGCAGGCCGTCGAGCAGGTGATCGCGCAGGCGCGACAGGCGCGCGGATTCTTCGCTCAGATGCTGCCGGTCCAGATGGCAGGCATGGCCAAGCCCGACGATGCCTGGCACATTGAGAGTGCCCGATCGGAATCCGCGTTCCTGCCCACCACCAATCAGCAGCGCCGACACCGGCGTCTTGCGCCGGATGTACAAGGCACCGCATCCCTTGGGGCCATACATCTTGTGGGCGGTCAGCGAGAGCAGGTCGATGCCCATCGCGTCCACGTCCATCGGAATTTTGCCCACCGCCTGGGCGGCGTCCGTATGCACGAGCGCCCCCTTGGCATGAGCAATCGCCGCAATCTCGGCCATGGGCTGGATGGTGCCGATCTCGTTGTTGGCCACCATGATGCTGACCAGCGCCGTCGCGTCGGTCACCACGCCGGCCAATGCCTCAAGATCGACGCGCCCATCACGATGCACCGGAACCACAGTGACCGACCAGCCGTCCTTCTCCAGCGACTTGCTGACCTCAAGCACACACTTGTGTTCGATCGCTGAACACACGACGTGACGCCGGGTGGGCGGTGCCGACGCAGCCACGCCCTTGATGGCCCAGTTGTTCGACTCGGTCGCGCCGCTGGTGAACACCACTTCGCGGGCTGAAGCGCCGATCAGACCCGCGACCTTCCGCCGTGCCCCTTCCACCGCCTCCTGGGCCTTCCAGCCCCAGGCGTGGCTCGCCGACGCCGGGTTGCCGAACGTCTCGGTGAAATATGGGAGCATGACCTCGAGTACACGCGGGTCCACAGGCGTGGTGGCGTGATAATCGAGATATACCGGGGGGCGCGACATGCCCGTCTATTCTATGGGATTCACCATGCAGACATTCGTCACGGTTTCGCTCATGGCTCTTCTCCTCCTGGGTCCAACGACGGCCACCGCCGCCACAACTCCGGACCACGGGTCAGCACAACAGGCGGCCACACTGTACGAACTCGTCCTGCGGGACGGCACCCGTATCGTGGGCACCATTGAGTCTGATACCCCGGATCGAGTCATCATCCGCACCACAGGCGGTGCACGGGTGGAGGCGCTGCGGAGTGAAATCGTCTCCTTGACTCCGGTCCGGGGGCAACTGCGCGGCGGTGGGTTCCTGCGCTCCGACCCCAACCCCACGCGCCTGTTTTTTGGCCCCACCGGTCGCAGCATCAAGCGGGGCGAGGCGTACATCGGTGTGTACGAACTGTTCCTGCCGTTTGTCCAGGTGGGCATCACCGATCGCATCTCGATCGGTGGAGGCACGCCCCTGTATTTCGGCGCAGGCAGCGAGCGGCCGTTCTGGATCACGCCGAAGGTGCTCGTGCACGACACCGGTCGCGTGGCCACGTCCATCGGCGCCATGCACTTTCTGAACGTCGATGACATCAACCTCGGGATCGCCTACGTGGCCACCACGGTCGGCACCACCGACGACGCGGTGACAGTGGGCGTGGGCTGGGCCTACGCCAACACCAATCGCAACAACGAGGGTGCCGCAGTCGCGATGCTGGGAGGCGAACGGCGCATCGGCCCTCGTTTCAAGCTGATTACCGAAAACTACGTCTTCAACGGCGGCGGCATCGTGTCGGGCGGCATCCGTTTTATTGGCGACTCCCTCACAGCCGATCTCGGCTTGTTTGCGCCGCTCGGAGCGGGCGGCGTGGTGGCCCTGCCGATCGTCAACTTCGTCTGGAAGTTCTAACGTGTGGGGCATAATGCTCCGCATGCTCAACAAGTTGCTCGCTCCCGTCCTTGTGATGGCCCTCGCCGGCGCTGCCTGCGGGACTGACGCGCCGCCACCTGCGCCCGGGACATCGTCGAGTCCGGCCGCAGAGTTCCTCGCAGCCGTCGCCGGCATGTGCGGCAATGCCTATGGCGGACGTATTGTCGCCAACGAACCCGTGCAGCCCGATGACGCGTTTGAGGGACAGGCGCTGGTGATGCACGTGCGCACGTGTGAACCGGAGCGCGTGCTCGTCCCGTTTCACGTCGGCGACAACCACTCACGCACCTGGGTGCTCACACAACATGGCGATCGCCTGCGCCTGAAGCATGACCATCGCCACGAGGACGGCAGTGAAGACGAACTCACACAGTACGGAGGCGACAGCACCACGCCAGGCACCGCCACACGCCAGGAGTTCCCGGTGGATCAGTTCTCGATCGACCTGTTCACCCGCACGAACCGGACAGCGTCCAACGACAACACCTGGGCGATGGAAGTGGTGCCTGGCCAGACGTTCACGTACGAACTGGCGCGGCCTACTGGTCGACTGTTCCGGGTGGAATTTGATTTAACGAAGACGGTGGACACGCCGCCGGTGCCGTGGGGACACCAATAGCACTACTCGGTCTTGGCGGGTTCCTGCGTGTGCGTGAGTGCGGCCTTGAGCGTATGCCAGGCGAGAGAGGCGCACTTCACCCGCGCGGGGAACTCGCGCACGCCGCCCAGGACGGCGAGTTTACCGACTGCGTCTTCATCGATCGGCTGATCGATCGGCGTGGTCACCATCTGATGAAACAGGTCGAACAGATGTGTGGCCTCGTCAATCGTGCGGCCCTTGATGGCGTCAGTCATGAGAGAGGCCGAGGCTTTGGAGATCGCACAGCCGGAGCCTTCGAATGACACGTTCTCGATGCGATCACCGGCGATCTTGAGCGACAGCGTGAGTTTATCGCCGCACAGCGGATTGTGGCCCTTCGCCGACTGCGTCGCATCAGGCAGCGGCCCAAAGTTTCTGGGGCGCTTGTTGTGATCGAGAATGACCTCCTGATAGAGGTCGTGCAGGTCCTGCATCAGAAAAATCCCAGAGTGAGCTTGGCGGCTTCCGACATGCGCTCCTTGCCCCACGCGGGCTCCCAGACGATCTCAACCTTCGCGTCGACCACCTCGGGGATGGACTTCACCTTGTCGCGCACTTCCACCGGCAACTGCTGCGCAGACGGACACGCGGGACTTGTCAGCGTCATGTTCACGAGCACCATGCGGTCTGCGTCCACGATGACGTCGTAGATCAAGCCGAGTTCGTAGATATCGACCGGGATCTCCGGGTCATACACGGTCTTGATGGCTTCGACGATCTTCCCCTGCAGCGCAGCGGTCTGCTTCGGATCAAGCGGTCCGACCTGCAGGGTGTCGTGCGTCGTCTCCGGCTTCGGCGCAGCCATCGGCTCGGCCTTCCAGGCATCGGGCGGCGTAAATGGCGTCTCGGCCTGGACCGACGGCACCGGCGTCTCGGGCGTCTCCGGCTGGGCCGGCGGCATCCCTTCACCTTCGGCGGTCGCCACGGCCTTCTCGGACACTGGTTCGTCCTTCTTGCCGGTCAGATCAGAGAGAAATGAAAACACACTCATGAGTCACCCCAGCAGCTGCCGCACGCGCGCGAGCGCACGCACCAGTGCATCAATATCGTCGGTTGTGTTGTACATCGCGAGCGACGCCCGCGCCGTCGCAGGAATGCAATACCGGTCCATCACGGGCTGCGCACAGTGGTGACCCGTACGAATCGCCACGCCCTCGCGGTCAACGATGGTACCAATGTCGTGCGGATGGCAGTCCTCCATCACGAAGGACAACACACTTGCCTTGCGCCGTGCCGTGCCGATCAATCTGAGTCCGGGCACACCACAGAGTTGCTCGGTGCCGTACGCCAGCAGCGCTGATTCGTGTGCGCCAATCGCGTCGAACCCGATCGACTGGATAAAATCGAGCGCCACCCCCAGAGCAATGCCGTCGGCAATGTTCGGCGTACCGGCCTCAAACTTGTACGGCAGTTCGTTCCACTCGCTCTGTTCGAACGTGACGGAGCTGATCATGTCGCCGCCACCCAGAAACGGCGGCATGGCCGCGAGGATCGACTCGCGCCCATACAACACGCCAATGCCGGTCGGCCCGTAGAGCTTGTGCCCGGTGAACACGTAGAAGTCAGGGTCCAGCGCCTGCACGTCCACGGCCATGTGATACACCGCCTGGGATCCATCAATGAGGATCGTGGCGCCCACGGCCCGTGCCATCGCGACCATCTGCTCCACGGGATTAATCGTCCCCAGCGCATTCGACAGGTGACTGACCGCCACCATGCGGGTCTTCGGCGTCAGCAACCGCTCGAACTCCTCGAGCACCACATCGCCAGCATCATCGATCGGCGCCACACGCAGGATCGCGCCTGTGCGGGCACAGGCCTGCTGCCAGGGCACGATGTTCGAATGGTGCTCCAGCGCCGTGATCAGCACCTCGTCACCGGCCTTCAGCTGCCAGTCGCCCCACGCACGCGCCACCAGGTTGATGCTTTCGGTCGCGTTGCGGGTGAAGATCACTTCCCGCTCCGACCGCGCGTTCACGAATCGCTGCACCGTTCTGCGCGCCGACTCAAACGCCAGCGTCGCCCGCTCACTCAGCGCGTGCACGCCCCGATGGACGTTCGCGTTGTCGCGCTCGTAGTACTGGCGCAGGGCATCAATGACCACCTGCGGTTTCTGCGTGGTGGCCGCATTGTCCAGATACACAAGCGGTTTGCCATGCACCTGCTGGTGTAATGCGGGAAACTGCGCACGAATCGCGGCCACGTCAAACGACGTGCGTGCAACCGGCGCCGCGTGGGTCGTTACCATCAGGCAGGCAGATGCAGCTTGGCCACGAGTGCGGCTTCCAGTTCGTCGCGCAGGGATTCGTGCTTGATACCATTCAGCACATCGCTGGCAAACGCGTGGATCAGCATGTTGCGCGCATCGTCACGGTGAATGCCGCGCGCACGCAGGTAGTACAACTGATCAGGATCGAGCTGCCCGACCGTCGCGCCATGTGTGCACTTGACGTCGTCGGCAAAAATCTCGAGCTGCGGCTTTGTGTTAATCGTGGCGTCGCCCGAGAGCAGCAACGCCTTGTTGGTCTGTTTGGCGTCGGTCTTCTGCGCATCCGGACGCACGATGATCTTGCCGTTGAACACCGCCTTCGCTTTGCCGGTCAGGATGCCCTTGTAGACTTCATGGCTCGGGCAATGCGGCTGCGCGTGGTCGATTTGTGTGTGGGTATCCACGAGCGTCTCGCCGTCGGCGACATACAGTCCGTTCAACGTGCACTCCGCCCCTTCACCCGCGAGCGTCGCGGAAATGTCGTTGCGGGCGATGCGCCCACCGAACGTGATGGCCTGCGACGTAAACGTGCTCGCCCGGTGCAGATGCACAAACGTGCTCGCCATGTGAAATGTTGTCGACGCCTCCCGCTGCACCTTCACGTGATCCACCACGGCACCCGGCCCCAGCAGGAACTCCGTGACAGCGTTGGTCAACACCGGCTGGCCTTCGGGCCCCTCGTAACTCTCGATGAACGAGACCTGCGCCTGCTCCCCCACCACCACAAACACCCGTGGCGACACCATCGTCGGTCCCGATCCGGGCTCGGCAATGCAGACGATGCGGATGGGCTCGGTCACCACCGTTTTGGGTTCGATGTGGATGAACAGGCCATCCTCGAAGAATGCCGTGTTCAGCAACACAAACGGATGCCTACTCTGCAGGCTCGGGCCTTCGTGCGGCGGATGGTTCTCCCACGCGTCGGCCTTTGTCGAAATGCTCACGCCCTCGGGCAACGCATCGAGTGTGGACTGCGCCTTCGAGACACGGCCGTTGACGAGCACCACCGTGATCCGTCCACTATCATCGAGCTCGGAGGCGATTTCCGGAGAAATCGCCTCCGAGCTCGATGCCGCGCGGCGCCACTCGAGTTGCGCGATTGGCGCCACATTGGTGAACTTCCACTCCTCGTCACGAGTCGTGGGAAATCCCTGCTCGAGGAAGCGGCCAAACGCCGCGGACCGAGCCGTGCGCAGCCACTCGGGCCCGAAGGCCGGCGACGTGCGAAACGTCTCGAAATCGGCGGCGAATGTGCCGTGTCGTTCTGCAACCTGGGACATGGTTAGGCCTGCGCTCCCACGGCCGCGTCGATCCAGCCGTAGCCCTTGGCTTCCAGTTCCAGGGCCAGCTCCTTGCCGCCCGACCGGACGATCCGGCCGTCGCTCAACACGTGCACGAAGTCGGGCACGATGTAGTCGAGCAACCGCTGGTAGTGCGTGACCACGATGATGGCGCGGTCGGGACTGCGAAGCGCGTTGACGCCGTTGGCGACAATGCGGAGGGCATCGATGTCGAGCCCGGAGTCGGTTTCGTCGAGAATCGCGAGCTTCGGTTCCAGCACCGCCATCTGGAAGATCTCGTTGCGCTTCTTCTCACCGCCAGAGAACCCTTCGTTCACCGCACGATTCAGCATCGTCTGATCCATTTCGAGGAGCTTGGCTTTCTCCTTGATCATCTGGATGAACTCAATCGCGTCGAGTTCCGGCTGCCCTTTGTACTTGCGGACGGCGTTGACGGCGGCCTTGAGGAAGTACTGGTTGTTTACGCCGGGGATTTCGACCGGGTACTGGAACGCCATGAACACGCCTTCACAGGCGCGCTCTTCGGGCTCCATGTCCAGCAGGTCCTTGCCGTCGTACGTGACCGAGCCGCCGGAGGCTTCATACCCCGGGTGTCCCGAAAGGACGCGAGCGAGCGTGCTCTTGCCCGAGCCGTTGGGGCCCATGATGGCGTGTACTTCGCCGGCGTTGACAGACAGAGTGAGGCCCTTGAGGATGTCTTTAGCCTCGGCCGACACGCGCAGGTCTTTGATTTGTAGCATAGGGATTTCGAGCAACATGAGTTAACCGACGCTTCCTTCCAGGCTGATTGAGAGAAGTTTCTGGGCTTCCACGGCAAACTCCATCGGGAGTTCGCGAAACACTTCCTTGCAGAAGCCGCTGACGATCATGTTCACGGCATCCTCCGTCGCGATGCCGCGCTGACGGCAGTAGAAGATCTGGTCTTCACCAATCTTCGACGTGGACGCCTCGTGTTCAACGATCGACGAGGTGTTTTTGATTTCGAGATAGGGGAATGTGTGCGCGCCGCACTTGTCCCCGATCAGCAGTGAATCACACTGCGAGTAGTTGCGCGCACCGTGCGCGTTTTTACCGATTTTCACGGCGCCGCGATACGTGTTCTGCCCCTTGCCGGCGGAGATGCCCTTCGACACGATCGTGCTGCGGGTGTTCTTGCCAAGATGGATCATCTTGGTGCCCGTGTCGGCCTGCTGGCGGTTGTTGGTCGTGGCCACGGAGTAGAACTCGCCGATCGAGTTGTCGCCCTGCAGGATGCAGCTCGGGTACTTCCAGGTAATGGCCGAGCCGGTTTCCACCTGGGTCCACGTGATCTTGGCGTTGGCCATCGCCGTGCCGCGTTTGGTCACGAAGTTGTAGATGCCGCCCTTGCCGTTCTTGTCGCCGGGATACCAGTTTTGAATCGTCGAGTATTTGATGACCGCGCTGTCGAGGGCTACCAACTCAACCACGGCGGCATGGAGCTGATGTTCGTCGCGCATCGGTGCGGTGCACCCTTCGAGGTAACTCACATGCGAGCCCTCGTCGGCGACGATCAACGTGCGCTCGAACTGCCCGGTGTTCTTGGCGTTGATTCGGAAGTAGGTGGACAGTTCCATCGGGCAACGCACGCCCTTCGGGATGTACACAAACGAGCCGTCACTGAACACGGCCGAATTGAGCGTGGCATAGAAGTTGTCGGTGTACGGCACCACCGAGCCGAGGTACTGCTTCACCAGCTCGGGATAGTCCTTCACCGCTTCCGAGAACGAGCAGAAGATCACGCCCATCTCGGCGAGCTTCTTGCGGAACGTCGTGCCCACCGACACGCTGTCGAACACGGCGTCCACGGCGACATTGGCGAGCAGCTTCTGCTCTTCGAGCGGAATGCCCAACTTCTCGAACGTGCGTCGCACTTCCGGATCAACCTCGTCCATGCTCGCCAGCTGCGGCTTCGCCTTGGGCGCTGAGTAATAACTCAGGGCCTGGTAGTCGATCGGTTCGATCTCCAGGTTGTGCCACGTCGGCTCCACCATCTGCTGCCAGGCGCGGAACGACTTCAGGCGGAACTCTAGCAGCCACTCGGGTTCCTCCTTCTTCGCCGACAACGCTCGCACAACATCCTCGTTGAGGCCGGGGGGAAACGTGTCGGTCTCAAGGATTGTCTCGAAGCCGTACTTGTACTCACGCGTGGCGAGCTGTTCGATTGTTTCTTCTTGGGTAGCCATAAATCACTCGTGTCCGTGCGACAGCACTAGACTGAAAAACTCGTCCCGCAGCCGCACGTCTGCTTCGCGTGCGGATTCTGAAAAATAAAACCCCGACTGACGAGACTCGTGTCGTAGTCAAGCGTCGTGCCGTCGAGCAGGCGATGGCTACGGGGATCCACCCACACCTTCACGCCGTCTGGGCCCTCGAACACGAGGTCCTGCTCCTTGGGCGCGACTTCCCACTCGAAGACGTACTCAAACCCCGAACAGCCGCCGGCCTTGATCCCGACGCGCAACCCCTGCGCATCGTCTCGTTTGGCGAGCAGTTTCTGAATCTGGGTCGCCGCGGTCGTCGTGACGGCAATCATGTGCGCCTCACCATTTGGATCGGGATCGTGCCGGTCGCCAGGGGGGGTGTAGGCACCGCCATTTCGATCGCCAGTTCGGCCACCGACGTCGCCGCCAGGGTGGCAACTATGCGGTCCTTGATGCGCCAGAGAGGGTCACGGATATTGCATTTGGAGTACTGGTCGCAGCTGGCGTCATCCTCTGAACACGCCGTCACCATCAGTGGACCATCCACCGCCTGAATCACATCGGCCACCGACATCGCCGTGGCAGGTTTCGCCAGTGCGTACCCTCCACGGATGCCCTGCTGCGACTCAAGCATCTTGCCCTTGACCAACTTCTGCAGCACTTTGGCCAGCAGTTCGGCCGGGATGTCGTACGTCTCCGCCAGTTCCCGCGCAGACACGGCGCCGCGATCAACGTTGGCAGCCAGATGGCGCATGGCCAGCAGGGCATAGTCGGTCTTTTTTGAAAGGCGCAACATCACAAGCCTCGCAGTGTCGGTGGACTGAACTGAGCAGGAGGTGCTCAGGACGGGACATTTGATGTCCGACCGAACCAGTCCATCTTACCGGTACAGGGCCGCGGTGGCAAACCTGCGAGCGGCGTAACTCGTTGATGAGACGGGTCTTATTAGGTGGTGCCCGAGTGCGCAGGTGCTCAGGTGTGGGAGCTTGGGTGCCGTGCACCGGAGCACTGCTACCTGCGCTTCAACGCTCCCCGCAACTGATCCGCCAACGACCCACCAAAGGATCCGCTCGAAGCGGCTTCGGCGCGTTCCTTGTACTCGCGAACCTCGGCGGCTTCTGCGGCGGCTTCGATCGCCTTGTGGCTCAGGCGGATGCGACGCCCCTGGGGGTCGGTTTCGAGCACGATGACGTCCACCTCGGAGCCGACGGGGAACGCCTTCTTGATGTCGGCCCCCTTCTCGACACCGGTCTCGCTGAGTGGCATCAGGCCGGTTTTGCCCGGGGCCAGAAACACAAACACGCCGAACGTTTCGTGACGCTCCACCTTGCCGGTGATGCGTGCGCCCCGCACAATGCCTGGCCGCGACGCCGCGGTCGGTGCGGCACCGGCGTCACCGCCCTTGGCCGATCCCTCCTCCACGAGTGCCACCCCGATGCGCTTCTTCTCGGGATCGATGCTCAGCACTTCAAAGGCCCCGGTCATCCCGGCCGCGACGGACTTCGACCAGCCACCCTGACGACCAGTCGGCGCAAACGTGGACATGTGGGCCAGCGCTTCCACGCCGGGTTCCAATTCGACAAAGGCACCAAAATCCGTGACACGCGTCACGCGTCCTTCGCACACCTGGCCAATGGCGTAAGTGTCCTGAATCGCCTCCCACGGATCGCCGCTGAGCTGCTTGAGCCCCAACGCAATCTGCTGCGTCACGTCATCGACCCGCAACACCTTGACAGTGATCTCCTCGCCGGCCTTCACGACGTCTTCGGCTTTGGCGACACGCGCCCAGGCCATCTCGGATACATGCAGCAACCCCTGCACCCCGGCGCCAAGGTCCACAAACGCGCCGAAGTCGCGCACCGAGGCCACGCGTCCTGTCATGACGGCTCCTACGACAATCGCCTTGCGTACCTCGACCGACTTGGTCTTCTGTTCTTCTTCGAGCAGCGCGCGCCTCGACACCACGAACTTTTCGCCGCCGTCGCGATACTCGATGATGCGGAACGAATAGACGCGGCCCTCGTGCACCGACGCGTCCTCCGTGCGAATGGTGTCGATCTGCGACATCGGGCAAAACGCGCGCTGACGGGCGATGCGCACGTCCAGCCCACCCTTTGTGGCTTTTTCGACCTTGCCTTCAACGGGCAGCCCGGCGCGGAACGCATCCTCCAATTGGCCGGCGCTCGCCGCCCCCAGCGCCAGGCGCCGCGACAGAACCAGCCCGGCGTTGGTCGACACGACCACCGCCTGGATCCGGTCGCCGACGTTCACCTCCACATCGCCTTCGTCGTCTTTCAGTTCGGCGAGTTCGATGGTGGCTTCGCCCTTGCCGCCCACGTTCACAAAGGCCACTTCGGGCCCAATCGCCACGATGGTGCCTTCAATGGTCTGGCCGCGTGAGAATCGTTTGGTCTGGATGGACGCCTCAAAGAGGGTCGCGAAATCGTCGTCGTTGGAAGTCACACCCTAGGATACTGCTAGACTTTCCGGCATCGTGGGCATTGGTCGGATTCTAATCGTCCTGGGAATTGTGGTGGCCGGATCGGCGGCGGTGTATTCTCTGCGCCCGGACGTCGCACCGGCGGTGGACTTTGTGGACGACCTGACCGGACCGACCAGTCCGCAGTTCAACGTCCCGTTCGGCAAGTACATGCTGACGCCCGAGGGGCTCCTGCGGGCACAGTCAGACTCCGGACGCTTGAACGGTACCGACCGGCCTGTGGTGCGCACCCTGTCTGACCGTTATCTGTCGCGGGACTTCGTCCTTGAGGTGGACATCACAATTCCCCCGGATGTCGAGGACCTCGTATTTGTGGGATTTGGCGAGGGAGCACCCACGGCACCGTTTAACGAACCAGGTGGGGCCTTCGGATTTCGGATCCACCAGATGCCCACGAATCGTGAGGTGCAGTTGGCCGCTGTCACACATCCCCCGGCGGGTATGAGCCCAACCTACCTGTTCAACGAAAACATCGGGACCGTTCCTGCGAACGGAGCGTTGACTGTTCGGCTGGAGCGCTCAGGAGATCAACTGATCGGCTCGCTGCCAGGCCAGGATGGTAGCGAGAGTACGATCCAGATCTCTGCGTATCCGACGATCCTCGAGAGTGGGCGGGGTTTTCTGTATATTTCAAACACCGCCGAAGGCACCGTCTTCAGCAGGGTGACCGTGCGTCCCCGGACCTGACGGTATTCTTTATTTTTCATTTATTGCGTTTTCTAGGCCTTAATTTGGCGGTTATGCTGTACCAGATCTATGGCCGAGCAGGTATTTGCGTGGGGTGGCTGGACGTTTGAACCCGCTGAATGGCGGCTGACCAACGCCGCAGGCGATCCCATCTCCCTGCCAAATCGAACGCTTGACCTGTTGGCGCTGTTGCTCGACCGAGCGCCAAGCCTGGTCACCAAGGACGAAATCCTGAGTCACGTCTGGCGCGACTCGGTTGTGGAAGAAGGCAACGTGGCCTTCCACATCGCGGCGTTGCGCAAGGCCCTCGATACCGGCAAGTCGTCGTGCATCGACACCGTCCGGGGCCGGGGTTATCGATTTGCGGCACCGGTCACGCGGCTGATCCCTGCAACGCCAGACAGCGTCGAGACTGGGGGTGACGATGCGGGGGCACCCGCGCCGACGGCTCCGCCCCCCGTCGTGATGTTGCCTCCGGTCCAGCGACGCGCCTGGCTGCCGGTGTGGCCGGTGCTCACGCTCATCGGGATGATCGCCTGGGCCGGCTGGTTCACGCTGAGTCATCCGGCGCCGCTTATCGGTGCCGTCACCATCCTGCCGACCTCCGACGGGCTGGCCGAACAGGTCGCAGCCCGTGTGATGCGCGACACCACTTTGCGAGCCACCGTCGGCACGCGTGGCCCTGACGACGAGACCCCGGTGGATGCCGGGATCCGTCTGCGCGCCGAATCGATCCTGAGCCTGACCGTGGACCGAACCGGTGATCCGTGGCGCGTGGTCGCCGACGTCACGCGCACTCGTGACAAGGCCCGGCTTTGGAGTTGGATGTTCGCCGTTGATCCCGGCACACTCGGCGTCACCAACACCGACATTGCGTCGCGCGTCGCCTCGGGTCTGGGCCGTCACCTCCTCGTGGCGCGTACGGGCGTCTCACGTAGACCGGTGGACCCCGTCGCCTTCGACCTCTCTCTTCAGGCGCGGGCACTGTGGCGACAACGGACGCCGCACACCGTACAACAAGCCATCCTGCTGTACGAACGCGCCCTCGAGATCGACCCTGAGTTTGCCCGCGCGTATGCCGGCCTGGCCGACTGCTACAACCTGACGATGTCGGGGTTGCCGCCGGACGTGCGGTATCCCCGTGCACTGGAGTACGCCGAAAAAGCCGTCGCCCTCGATCCGGACGACGCCGCGGGGCATACGTCGCTGGCGTTCCTCCGCTACAAGTTCGAGTGGCGCTGGGCCGAGGCCGAGGCCGAGTTCACACGGGCCATCGCCCTCGACCCGGACTACGCGCTGGCGCGTCACTGGTACGGGGAGTTCCTGGGATTGATGGGCCGGTATGACGAGGCCGTCACGCACCTGCGAATGGCGGTGGCCCTCGAAACCCAGTCACTCGCCATTCAGAGCGACCTGATCCCGCCGCTGCTGCGGGCCGGCCGCATCGCCGAGGCACGCGCGGTCGTGGAAGCGGCCGAAGCCACGAATCCCAACCTGCACTTCATCCCCTATCGGATGGCCGAGGTGCTTGAAGCCGAGGGTCGTGAGCGCGAAGCCGTCGAAAGCCGCTGGCGCTGGATGCTCCTGAGCGGCGCGTCTCTCGAGGCTGTCGACCGGTTGCGCGCGGCCTACATCATTGGCGGCATGGACGCGATGACGCGGGCAGAGATCGCGGGATATCTCGAGTCGGAAGCGGCGACGCCGGGCGCGTGGCTGAACGCCACCTTTCTGTCTCGCTTGTACGCCAAGGTTGGCGAACGCGCGGAGGCGCTCCGTTGGCTGCACATCGCCCTTGATCGGCGCGAGGACGCGGCCATCAGCCTGATCATCCATCCGGACTACGACTCGTTGCGTGACGAGCCGTCGTTTCATCACGCGCTCGCGCGCGTGGGCCTGAAGCCGCGGACGTAGAGAATCAATACCCCGCGCGTTTCCACGCCTGGATGCCGCCCACAAGGTTAACGGCGTCGAATCCCTTGGCGCGCAGCGCCGCCGTCACGCGTGCACTGCGCCCACCGGACTGGCACTGCACCACCACCGTCCGATCGGTCGGCAATGCGTCGAGTTGCGAGAGGACGTCGCCCATCGGGATCAACACCGCACCCTCAATGTTGGCCGACGCATGCTCGAACGGCTCGCGCACGTCGATCAACATGTGGGGATGGTCGGTCGTGCGCCACTGCTGCAACTCGTCAACGGTCATCTCGTCTTTCATTGGGGTCTCCTTGCGCACAGGGTCGCAGACCTGATCATAGGCGACCAGTGCGGTGATCGTGGGAACGTCTCCGCACACGGGGCAGTCGGGATCCCGGGGCAGGGCGATGTCACGAAACTTCATGCGCAACGCGTCATACAACAGCAGCCGACCCACGAGCGTCTCACCAAGGCCGGTGATTAGCTTGATGGCTTCGGTCGCCTGAATGGTGCCGATGATGCCGGGCAACACGCCCAGGACGCCGGCCTCGGCGCAACTGGGAATGAGCCCATCCGGCGGCGGCTCCGGATGCAGGCAGCGATAACAGGGGCCCGCGCCTGTCGCAAACACCGACGCCTGCCCCTCAAACCGGAAGATGCTGCCGTACACGTTCGGTGTACCGGTCATCACGCATGCATCATTGACGAGGTATCGTGTCGGAAAATTGTCGGTGCCGTCGATCACGATGTCATACGCGTCAACGAGGCGCCGGGCATTGGACGCGTCGAACGCCGCCTCATGCAGTTCCAGGCGCACGAGTGGATTGATCGCCGTGATGCGGTCGGCCGCAGACTGCAGCTTCGGTCGACCGATATCCGGCGTGCCATGAATGATCTGCCGGTGCAGGTTGGTTTCATCGACCTGGTCGTAATCGACAAGCCCGAGCGTGCCGACACCCGCCGCCGCCAGGTACAACGCGGCCGGCGACCCGAGGCCACCCACACCCACCAGCAGCACACGCGCCTCCGCAAGTTTGCGCTGCCCGTCGGCGCCAAACTCCGGAAGCAACACTTGACGGGCGTAACGGAGGGGGGGAGCAGGCATCCTTCTGATAGTAGATGAGCTCGGAGGTGATTTTCCGCCGGTGGCTACCGGAAAATCACCTCCGAGCTCATTTCACTCCGGCTTTCCGTAAAAATGTCATCATCGGACACCAGTTCGTAAACGCAGACTGAAACAGGTTTGCGCCGACAAACAGCGTCAGCCAGTAAAACCGTACGTCCACATACATCCCGCCCAGCACACTGGCCATCACCACCACACCGGCAATCATTCGCAACATCGCTTCAAGTTTCATTTCGCTTTTCCTCTATCGTTCCGGCACAAACAACACGGGGCCGCGGCCGGCACGCACCAGTGGCTCACCCACCTTGGTGCGCCAGGCGCGATCGTGCACCCACGGTTCGGCCATGACCACCATCGACACGTCGGCAAACATGATCTCTGGATCAGGTGCCACCGTGCGCCGGTCGTGGACCTCAGCGCCGATCGCCGCACCGATGCGCATCGCGAGCGCCAGGGCGTTGTCCCCCTTGAGGCCCGGGGCCGCGTACACGCCGAGCTTGGCGATCGGCCCCTTCGCCGCATCGGCCCCATGCACGACCAGCACGGGCGTCGTCAGATCCCGCAAGACCCGTTCAGCGACCGAGCCCAGCCACCACAACGAGGGGCCCGTTCGGCCATGGGTGCCGATCACCACGAGATCGGCGTCGACCGCCGCCTCGGCGATCGCGTCCATGGGGGTGCGCATCGCGATCTCCGCCAGAAACGGCACGTCCGTATGTTTGTGCCCAAACTCCGCAAGGTACCGTCTGGCCTGCTCCTTATGTTGGCGGCGCTGCGCGGCCAGCGCATCCACCTGTTCGCGCGTGAAGTACATCGGCGCATCAGCCGATTCGGCGTGCAACAGCGTGAGTCTCGCGCCACAGCCATCCGCCAACGTACCGGCCAGCGTGACGGCGGCAGCGGAGGCCTCACCAAAGTCCACGGGTACAAGAATGCGTTGAATCGTCATCGTTCCCTCCATCACGCGCGGCTCGCCGACATGTAATACACAACCGGCACGGTCATTCGCGACAGGAACAGTGACGCCACCTCACCGGCCATCAATGAAATCGCGAGACCCTGAAAGATCGGGTCGGCCAGAATCACTGCTGCGCCCACCACCACAGCTGCCGCTGTCAGCGCCATCGGCCTGAAGCGCACGGCCCCGGCATCAATGACCGCTTCAGCCAGCGGCATGCCGTCCTTGAGTCGCAGTTCGATGAAGTCCACCAGGATGATCGAGTTGCGCACCACGATGCCCGCGCCGGCGATGAACCCAATCATCGAGGTCGCCGTGAAAAACGCACCGCCCAGCGCGTGCGCCGGCAGAATGCCAATCAGTGAAAACGGAATGGCCATCATGATCGTCAGCGGTGTCTTGAACGACTGGAACCAGCCGACCACCAGGATGTAGATGAGCACGAGCACCGCGGCGAACGCGATGCCGAGATCGCGGAACACCTCGATGGTGATGTGCCACTCGCCATCCCACTTCATCGCATACTGCGCACTGTCTTCTGGCTGCACAGCATTGAAGATCTCCACAGGTTCGCCGGTCGGCGTCTTCACATCCTTCAGCGACTCGTTCATCTGCAGAATGGCGTACACCGGACTCTCGACCACTCCGGCCACGTCAGCCGTGACATACGTCACCGGCAACAGGTTCTTGTGATAGATGCTCTGCTCTTCGAAGCCCTGCGTGGCCTGTGTCAACTCGCCGACCGACACGGGCACACGCCCCTGCAGTCGAATCGACGACAACGAGTCGACCGATCCCCGCTGCGACTGCGGCAGCCGCAACATGACCGGCACCGCCTCGCGGGACTGCGGGTCCCGCAGGAGTCCAGCCGGCGCCCCGGCACCCGCCATGCGCACCACGGACGCCACCTCGGTCGCCGACAGCCCACTCGCAGCCGCCTTATCGTCATCCACCGTCAACTGCACCTTCGGGCGCTCGGACTCCACATACCAGTCCACGTCCACCACACCTGGTGTCTGCTCAAATACCGTGCGCACGTCCTTTGCGAGCGCCTGACGATGTACTGCGTCAGGGCCGTACACTTCAGCCACAAGCGTCTGCAGCACGGGCGGGCCCGGCGGCACTTCCACCACCTGAATCTCTGCGCCCATCGCCTGCGCCACCGGCAAGAGTTGCACGCGCAACCGGGTGGCGATCGCATGGCTTTGGTCGGATCGGTCGCCCTTCGGCAGCAGCTGTAGCTGCACATCCGCCAGATTTGGCGACTGACGCAGGAAGTAGTGCCGCACCAGCCCGTTGAACGTATACGGCGATGCGGTGCCGACATAACTCTGTGCACCGACGACGGCCGGGTCCTGAAGACTTGCCTCTGCGAGTGACTCCGCCACACGCGCCGTCGCCTCAAGCGGCGTGGCGTCGGGCATCCGGATCACGACCTGCAGTTCGCTCTTGTTGTCGAACGGCAGCATTTTCACCTTCACCCACCCGAGGGGAACAAAGGCCATCGCAACCAGCAGCAACACTGCAACGCTGGCGAGGAACGCCCAGCGGACCCTGGCATCCTCGATCATCCGACGCATGACGACGCGATACCAGAGCGTCAGGCGGTCCTCGCGCTCGTCGTGATGGCCTGCCTCGCCCGCCAGCAGCCGTACCGCAGCCCACGGCGTCACGATAAACGCGACCACTAACGAAAACATCATTGCGGCGGTGGCGCCAATGGGGATAGGCCGCATGTAGGGGCCCATCAATCCGCCGACAAACGCCATCGGCAGAATCGCGCCCACCACCGTCAGCGTCGCGAGAATCGTCGGGTTCCCGACTTCATCCACGGCACGAATGACCACGTGGTCGATGGCATCCTTCACCCGCGCCAGGCGCAGATGGCGCACGATGTTCTCCACCACCACAATCGCATCGTCCACCAAAATGCCGATGGAGAAGATGAGGGCGAATAGCGTGATCCGGTTGAGCGTGTAGCCGTAGAGGTAGAACACGAAGAGCGTCAGCGCCAGCGTCACCGGAATAGCCGTCAACACGACGACTGACTCTCTGCGACCCAGTGCCCACCACATCAGGAGCGACACTGAGATGATGGCGAGCAACATGTGGAACAGGAGCTCGTTCGATTTGTGCGCGGCGGTGTCGCCGTAGTCGCGGGTCACGGTGACATTGAGGTCTGCCGGCAACAGGTATCCGCGCAGCGAGTCCACTTTGGCCTGCAGGCGTGTGGTCAGGTCGATCGCGTTGGTGCCTTGCCGCTTGGCAATCGCCAGGGTCACGGCCGGGTGCGACGCGGTGGTGCTTGCGTGAAACGCCACAAAGTCGGACGGCTCTGCGCCGCCGTCGCGCACCGTAGCCACGTCACCGAGGCGCACGGGCACGCCGGAGGCATCACCCACCACCAAGGCTCGCAACGCCTCCACCGTGCCCGGCCAGCTGCCGGCATCCACAATGGTCGTTTCGTTGCCGGCCACCACGGAGGCACTGGAGGCACGCACGTTGGCGCGCGCGAGCGCCGCCTGCACGCGCAGAGGATCCAGACCACGCGCTTCGAGTGCAGGAGGGTCGAGCTCGACGGTGACCTGGCGCGGCTGTCCACCGATGATGGTGATCTCCGACGTGTCGGGCACTTCCTTCAGGGTGTCGCGCAATTGCGCCCCGATGAGGCGCAACTGGGCGGCGTCATACCCAGGTCCCCACAATGTGAATGCCATCACAGGCACGTCATCAATGGAGCGGGCCTGCACGAGCGGCGCAGAGGCGCCTGCGGGCAAGAGGCCGCCCATGGCGTTGAGCTTCTGATTGAGGCGCACGAGTGCGCGCTCTTCGTCTTCACCTACGAGGAATCGTGCGATCAACATCGCGCGGCCGGGGCTCGAGGTGGAATAGAGATACTCGAGGCCCGGCACTTCCCACAACTTCTGCTCGAGCGGTCGCGTGATGCGTTGTTCCACTTCCGCAGGTGACGCGCCCGGAAGGTCGACGAACACGTCGATCATCGGCACAATGATCTGTGGCTCTTCCTCGCGGGGGAGGGCAATGACTGCCCACACGCCGAGCAAGATCGACGAGATGATCAGCAGTGGCGTGAGCTTCGACCGGATGAAGGCTGCGGCCAACTGTCCGGCCATACCCGTCGGATGGCTCATGACCGCACCTTCTGGCCATCGGTCAGCGTCGCCGATGGAGCCAACACGACGCGGTCACCCACTGACAGCCCGGACAACACTTCGACACGTGCGTCACGCGCCTCGCCAATGGAAATGATTCGGAGACGGGCGTGGTCGTCGGTGCCCACGAGATACACAAACTTGAGCTGGCCGCGCGTCACGATGGCTGACTGCGGCACGGTCAGGCGTTCGCGGGCATCGCCGGCGAATCGCGCCCGGCCGAAGTAGCCGGACTGCCACTGCGCTGCCGGCGCTGAAGCCACTGGTTCCAGAGTGACGGTGAAGCTGTGTGACGCAGGGTCCACACGCGCGATCCGGGTGACACGAGCGGGCGTCCAGTCAGACGTGCCGCCGGTCTCCACGCGAATCTCGGCCGTCTGTCCGAGCGTCAGACCCGCCGCGCGGGTCGCGTCGAGTTGCACGTCCATCTGCAGACCAGACTGCGCCCCCGTCGCTTCGATCGTGACCAGCGGCTGGCCGGGCCCGACGGTGGTGCCCGCATCCACATGCCGGGCCACCACGCGACCATCAAACGGCGCGGTCAGTGTCGCCCATCCTCGAGTGATGGTGGCGACCTGTGCGCCCGCCTGTGCCGCATCCACCGACTGCCGGCCGGCTTCCACATGCGCAGTGACCGCCGCGAGACGCGCCTCGGCCTGTCGAAGCGCCGACAACGCTTCGTCGAGTTCCTGCGCGGTGGCGGATCGATCCTGGTGCAGACGCGCGATCCGTGAATGTGTGGCGCGTGCAAGGGCGAGCCCCGCTTCGGCCGCGGTCTGTTCCGACTCTGCGGCGCGCGCTGAAGCACGGGCGGCTTCCAGCGACGACGAAGCGCCGGCGGCGCTGGCGGTCATGTTTGCGGCATCGAGCTCCACGAGCACCTGCCCTCGTCGCACCATGGCGCCCGGCTGCACGGTCACCCGCAGCACCGGTGCCAACACACGGCTCGAAATCACGGCCGTCTGGCGGGCCACCAATGTGCCACCCGCCTCGAATGAATCGGCCATCGAGGTCAGCGCTGCGGTACCGAGCGTGACCGAGACCGGCGTTGCCTCCGCTTGCGGAGTCGTGCCCGCATCACCACCACACGCGGCCGCACTGACGGCCACCAGCAGACCGAGCCCCCACACCTTTGTCTTCGTCATCATCGTCTCCCCACCGCGCGGTGCAGTTCCGCCTGCGCGTTCAACACATCCACTCGCGCGCCCGTGTGGCGCGCTTCGGCATCCAGCAGGGCGCTGGACGCAGCCAATACATCTGTCATCGACGCCAGACCCGCGTCGTAGCGATTGCGAATCACACGTGCGCGTTCTGTAGCCTGCGCAACGGATTCAGCACCAACAGCGACACGCGCCACGGCGGCCTCGAGTTGGCGCACAGCGCCGAGCACGTCCACATGGACGCCGGCGCGCAGGTCCTGGCGCATCAATTCCGCCCCTGACCGTGCGTGTGATGCCGCCTGCACACGCGCGCGGTCGGCCCCTGAAAGCGAGAGCGACCAGCGGACTTCTCCACCCACGATCCACGACCGCGCGCGGTCACCGGCCTCGATGCCGTTCCACTCGACACCGGCCTGTGCGGCCACCTGCGGCCACCAGACTGACGAGGCCTGGCGAACAGCGGCGGTGGCCAGGCGAACCTCTGCATCGGCGCGGCGCAGGTCGGGACGCGCCGCCTCGGCTTCAGCGAACAGCGTCGGCAGGTCGCCGATGGCAGGGGACGTCACGTCGGAGGTCAGGACCGCATCAATCGGCGATTCGACCGGCTCGCCCATCAGGCGGTTGAGCGTCGCGGCAGTTGCGGCAGCATTGGCACGCAGTTGAATCTGGCGCTGCTGAAGGTCTGAGAGGTGGACGGCGACTGCGAGCACGTCCGCATCGGTCACCGTGCCGGCATCCCGGCGTCGTTCGGCACGTCGAAGGTCTTCAGTGGCCGCAGCCACAGCCGCGTCGAGGGCTCGGGCTGACGCCTGCAGGGTGACGAGTTGGCCGAACGTCCGGGTGACGGCGAGCGCAATTCCCGTCGCAGCTTCGTCAGCGGCGGCAGTCGCCACGTCGCGCCGGGCCGATGACTCGGCGACCATGCCGGAGGTCCGGCCACCGTCAAAGATCATCTGCTGCACGCCGATGCGGGTCGTGAAGAGATTGGTGGCACCTGGGCTATTCAGCCGGGCCACGGCAAAGTCCTGCGCGGTGAACTGCCGCGCCGAAAGCAGGGCCCCGAACGCAAAGACCGGCTGGTCACTGCGGGTGGCGCTTTCAGTGAGGGTGACGCGGGGGAACCATTGCCCACGCGCGGCGGTGACGCCTGCCGCCGCGCCGTCAGCCTGCGCCCGCGCCCCTGCCAATGTGGGGTTGTTCGCCTGCGCCTTCGCCCGCGCTTCGTCCAACGTCAGGGGTACCTGGGCGGACGCCGCCGAGGCAATAAAGAGGAGGAGGGCCGCAAGGCCTGTGTGTCGTGCCATCACCTCCCAAAGATGCGGGGTTTGGGAAAAGGTGACAGAAGGGGCGGTTTTACCCTGGCACGAGCGCCACGCACGCTCCCACCGGGTCCTGAACCACAGCGTAGACACACGTCCCGTCTGTTTTCCGCGTGGCCTTGATGACCGTGCCCCCTTCGGCTTCCACACGCGCGAGGCTCTCGGTGATGTCACCTACGGGCAGATAGATCAGCCACACGGGCGGGAGGCCCGAATTACCGCCGCGCGCATGGCACACACCCGCCGCCGGATGTCCATCACCGGCGAGCATGTTGTAGTCGGCGTATTTCTCGCCCGTGCCGCCCATCTCGACGTCCTGCACCGACCAGCCGACGACCTGTTGGTAGAAATCCCTCGTGGTGGAGGCATCGGGGACCGTCAAGTCGAGCCACGCGATACGACCCACACGATCAGTCGCACCGCCTGAAGGCTTTGGGATGGCATCTGCTGCGACGACAGGAATGATGCCGAATGCCGCACCGTTCGGGTCCTGAAGCACCGCCCACTGTCCGTTCCCCTGATCATCCTTGGCAAACATCAGCTCGGTGCCACCCAGTTCGAGCGCACGTTGTACGCTCGCGCCGACGTCGGCCACCTGGATGTGCGGCATCCACTGCACCGGAAGGTGCGCGTGGTCGGCGCTGCGCTCGCCAAGACCGATCACCGGCATACCAAGGTTGTTCATCAGGTCCTCGCGCCACAGCGGCGACTCTCCGGTGCTGAGCACCCGAGAGTAGAAACGCACTTCGCGCTCGTGTTCAGGCACGGCAATATCGGCGCTGAGCACACCGCCAACGCGGGGCACAAAGAGTTCAGGTGATTCGAGACTCATCGTGTGGCTGATTCTACAGTCGGCGCGTCTAACCGGGCTATCCTGTGACCGTCGTGCCTGTCACCAATCCCGGCAATCCGCATCTCTCAGAGGCGACCGTTGCGCCCGACCCGTATGAGCCGCTTGTGCGGGCGGCGGGCGCGGGTGACGAGTCGGCGATGGAGCAACTGCTGATGCGGGCACAACAGGTGGCGTTCCGGTTCTCCCTACTGGTGTGTGGGCACGCCGAGGACGCCGAAGACGTGATGCAGGACGCGCTGCTCAGGACCTACAAACGTGTCGGCACCATCAAGGACCCGTCGGCGTTTCGCACCTGGCTGTTTCGCACGGTGCGGAATGCATGTTTGATGAAACGGCGCAAACGGGTGGACGAACCCGCACGTGTGGAGTCGCTTGATCACCCCCGCACAGACGATGCGGATGGCAATGCGGCCCGCCCGCTTGATGTGGCGGCCCGGTCCAAAGGCCCTGACGACCTGGCGGTGAACGCATGGCTCGGTCGTGAACTGCGCACGGCGTTGGCGAAACTGCCGCCCGCCTACCGCATGATCGTGCTGCTGCGCGAAATGGAAGGCCTGTCCACCCGCGAAGTGGCGGAGGTCACGAGGATGTCCGAGGACAACGTGAAAACCCGTCTGCACCGCGCGCGCGTCATGTTGCGCGAATCTCTGGAGGCCACGCGATGACGCCGCCAGTGGTCACGTGCGAATCCCTGCTCACGCAGATGTCTGCCTATCTCGATGGCGACCTGAGCGCCGCGACGTGTGAGCACATCGAACACCACGCCCAGACGTGCCCCGCGTGCGCGAAGGTCATCGCCGACTTCCGCGCTACCACGGGCCTGTGTCGCACGGCGGCCGATGCCCCACTGCCGGATGCGGTGAGGGCCAAAGCCCAGGCGCGCGTGCGGGCGCTACTGAAAAAACCTTTCGGGTAGGTTTTTCCTGAAAATGGGAATCCCGGTTTCAGGAAAAACCTACCCGAAAGGTTTTTTCAAAACATGCGCAAGAAGGATGCCGGGGGCCGGGACGACTTGAGGCGGGCGTACCAGAGGCAGGCTGGATACAAGAGGGCGACTACCAGCCCCCACACGGCGTACATCACCGGGAACGAGGTGCCCGTCGGGAACAGCCAACTGAGTGCGGCCAACAGCCACAAGTGCGCAAGGTAGAAGAAGAACGGTGCGCGGCCGAAGACCTCCAGCGGTGCGAGCCATCGTGCGGGCCACTTCGCCAGCGCGGCCAGCAGGATCAGGTTCAAGCCCAACATCAGGAACAGGAACACGGCGCTCGGCGGATACTTCGTGACTGTGAGCCATCCGATCAGGCCATCGCTCGGCGGATGAGGATCGCCGCCACCGATCAGCCTCAGCAGTATGGCGCCGGCCACAAGGCCTGCTCCGAGCGCCGCGCCTGTGGAGACCAGAGACATCCGGCCTGCACGGAACGCGCGACCCAGCGACAACCCGCACACCATCGGGAAGAGCCACACCACCCACGGATAGAGATTCTGGAGTATCCCCGTGCTGCCTGGCACAAACAGCAATTGCTTCCAGACAGGCTGCGGGTCCGCGATGGCAGACGCGGCCGGAGTCATCGCGTCGCTTGCGAAGACGACCACGACCGCCAGTACGACAAGCAGCCACTGGGGCGCCCGCCACAACACACTCCCGGCAATCATCGCCACGCCCAGGGCGCTCAACACCGCAAACGCCAGCATGGTTTCCCCACCCGGACCGGGAAGGACTCCCATTGTGGCCTCGACCGACGAGGCGGCTGACAGTATGCCGAGCAGCCACGCAGGGTTCTCAAGAAAGTGCTGAACGAGCAGGAGCACGACCCCACGCGTCGCGATGAATCGTGTGATCCGCCCCGAACTCCAGCCGGCTGCTGCCCTACTCTCCGCGAGGTACACGATGCCGATGCCCATCAGCATGAAGAACCCAGGCGCACAGAGGTGGGTCAGCCACCGCGTCAGGAACTCAGCAGTATCGGCGTAATAAGGCGGCGCAGTCGCCCATGTCTCGAGCGGATGGACACGCGCGATGAAATAGCTGGCGTGGTCGATGGCCATCAGGACGATAATCAATCCTCGAAGGCGATCAAACGCGGATACACGAGCCATGACCTTACTTGTCACGACGGGAGCTTATAACCTCTGACGATGGATACGATGCTGTTTTTGGTGCTGGGCGGGGCTCTTGGGGCGACGGCGGCCTCGGTGTGGTTTCTGATACACCGGCAGCGGCTGATTGCCGATCTCGCTCGGGTTACCGCCGAGTTGGACGCCACGCGCCGGGCCGCCACGGAGCAACGGCAGTCCCTTGAGGAGAGCCACGCCCGGCTGAAGGAATCCTTCGCCGCGCTCTCGCAGGACGCGCTGCGCGACAACCGCACAGACTTCGTGCAACGCGCCGAGGCCCTGCTCAAGCCGATGCGCGACACACTCGACAAGGTGCAATCGCAGGTGGCGTCGGCCGATCGTGACCGCGAAGGATCCTTCCGCGCGGTGACGTCCCAGCTCAGCGGACTCGCACAGACCCAGGAGCAGCTCCGCAAGACGACCGAAGGTCTCTCCCAGGCCCTGCGTTCACCCAACGCGCGCGGACGCTGGGGCGAAATCCAGCTCAGGCGCATCGTCGAAATGGCGGGGATGCTCGAGCACTGTGATTTCTCTGAACAGGTGCAGACGACCACCGAAGAAGGCAACCGGCAGACACCGGACATGGTGGTGCGCCTGCCCGGTGGGGCCACGATCGTGATCGACTCAAAGGTTCCGGTGGATGCGTATCTGCGAGCGGCGAACGCGCAGGACGAGACCGACCGCGACCGGCAGCTTGATGCCCATGCGCGTCAGGTGCGCGAACACGTGAAGGCGCTGGGCGGCAAGGCGTACTGGACGCAGTTTCAACCGTCGCCGGAGTTTGTGGTGATGTTCCTGCCGCTGGAGCCGCTCCTGGCGGCGGCTTTTGAGCGCGACGACTCGCTGCTCGAACTCGCCTCATCGATGCGCGTGGTGCCGGCGACACCGATGACGCTGGTCGCCATCCTGAGGGCGGTGGCCTACGGGTGGAAACAGCAGCAACTCGCGGTGAACGCGGAAGCGATCCAGCAGATCGGTCGCGACCTCTACGACCGGTTGGCGACGATGGTCGATCACCTGAGCGCGGTGGGTGCGAATCTGAAGCAGGCGGCCAACAGCTACGACAAGCTGGTGGGCTCACTTGAACAGAAGGTGCTGCCGGGCGCGCGGCGGTTCAAGGAACTGGGCGTCAGCACCACCAAGGAGCTGGATGTCGCCGAGCCGCTGCACTTGACCGTGCGGCGCGTCCAGAAGGACGAGCTCACGTTGTTCGACCGCGACGAGGACCCGCCGACCAAGCCGAGTTAGAGCTGCGACGTTACGAGATCTCGACCTGGACCGTCACCATGGCGGTGATGAGGATCTCCGCAGGCGAGATTGGAGTCGGCATGGACGCATCGCCCGCCGCTCGCGCCATCATCGGCGAGGCCTCCATCAACTGATACGAGTCGTTGCGTTGGCCGACCTGATCAATACGCACGATTCGTCCCGCCTTCACGCCGGCACCTGCCGCCATCGCGCGCGCATTGGCCAATGCATCTTCAACGGCCAGTCGCAGCGCATCGCGCTCGACGACCGTGCGGTCCTTCAGATCAAAACGCAGGTTGGCCACAGTCAGAGTGGACGAAGGGGCCAGGGCGAGACTGCCGACAGAATCGAGCACCTCGGCCACCGCAGTGATGTCGTCGATCCGCACCTGCACGCGGTTGGAGACGATGAATCCGCGCATGCGCTGGCGCCCATTGACGTATTCGTAGTCGGGACTGAGCGAAAAACCCGTGGTCTTGATGGCGTCGGCGGGCAGGCCCGTGGTCTTGAGCGAGGCCATCACCGACGTCATGGCGACGGCGGCAAGTCGTCGGGCTTCCGGGGCCTTCGCGTCGCGGGTTTCGACAGCCACCGTGACCCATCCCTGATCGGGAGCCACACGCACCAGGCTGGTGCCCTGCGCGACAACCACAGCGGGGGACGGGGTGTGCGACTGGGCAAAGGCCAGGACGGGAAGGGCCAACAGACAGGACAACACCAACATCATTCGAGTCTTCATAGGAAACCTCTACTACACTCTACGCCGGACGTACGAATGCGTGTTGCCCTGCTTCTTCTAGGTTTTGGTCACGTCGGACGCCGGTTTGTGCACCTGCTCGAGGAGCAACGCGCCGTGCTCGACGCGGCCGGTATCGCGCCCGTCGTGGTCGGCATCGCCACGGCTCGACATGGCCACGTCTTCAACAACGAGGGCCTCGACGCAACACAACTTGCGCGACTGGCCGCCGGTGGGGATGCGATTGGGCCGACATCCCCGTGGTCGGCGGACCAGCTGATCACGCAGCTTGTGGCCCTGCGCGCCGAGGCCCACGTAATGGTTGAGACGACACCCTTGGTGATTGAGTCTGGCGAACCGGCGATCGCACATGTGCGCTCGGCGCTGCGCGCCGGCGCACATGTGATCAGCGCCAACAAAGGACCCGTCGCGCACGCCTACGACGCGCTCGCGTCGGAGGCGCGCGCGGCGGACCGGTCGTTTCTGTTCGAAGGCGCCGTCATGGACGGCATTCCAATCTTTAATCTGGTGCGCGAGACGATGCCGGGCGTGACGGTGCTCGGATTCCGCGGCGTGGTCAACAGCACGACCAACGCGATCCTGACGGCGATGGAGGACGGCGAGCCGTTTGCCTCCGCGCTTGCGCGGATGCAAACGGCCGGTATCGCTGAAGCCGACCCGTCCCTGGACGTGGATGGGTGGGACGCGGCGGCGAAGGTGGCCGCGATGGCGAATGTGTGGATGGGGGCCGGGATCACGCCGCAGTCGGTGGTGCGCAGCGGCATCGGCCCTGCCGATGCCGCGCGTGCGCGTGAGGCGGCGGCCGCAGGCCGCCGCCTCAAGCTCGTGGCCACGGGAAGCACCGGAAAAAGACGTCGGGAGGCTTTTTCGTCAGAAAAGCCTCCCGACGTCTTTTTCAGCGTCGGCCTCGAGGAACTCGAGGCCGACGATCCCCTCGCCCAGCTCGATGGCCAGGCGAACGCCCTGGAACTCGATACCGACTGGCTCGGCCGGGTCGTAATCACCCAGCGCGATGGCGGTCTTGAAAAGACCGCCTACGCGCTGTTCAGCGATCTGATGCGGATTTGTGTACACAATAAAAAAGACGTCGGGTGTCTTTTTCGATGAAAAAGACACCCGACGTCTTTTCGGGGCCGCTCGCGGGCATCACGATCCTCGACCTCACCCGAGTGCTGTCCGGGCCGTACTGCACGATGCTGGCGGCAGACATGGGTGCGCGAGTCATCAAGATTGAACACCCGCGACGCGGCGACGATACGCGCGCGTGGGGACCGCCGTTCCAGCAAGGCGAGAGCGCGTATTACCTGAGCATCAATCGCAACAAAGAGAGCGTCGCCCTCGACTACACGACGCCCGATGGTCGCGCGGCGCTCGACGCGCTGATTGCCAAGGCCGATGTGCTCGTTGAAAACTTCCGCCCCGGCACCCTTGACGCGCGTGGTCTCGGTTACGCCGCGCTCACTGCGAAGCACCCGCGCCTGATCTATGTCTCCATCTCAGGATTCGGCCACACGGGCCCGCGCCGCGACGAAGCCGGGTACGACGCCGTCATCCAGGCCGAAGGCGGCTTGATGTCCATCACGGGTACACCCGACGGACCACCCGTGCGCCTCGGAGTCGCCGTGGCCGACATCGTGGCCGGCATGTTCGCGTTTCAGGGATTGCTGCTGGCGCTGATCGCGCGCGGCACGACCGGACGCGGACAACATGTGGACATCGCACTGCTGGATGCCGTCACTGCGATGCTGACCTACCAGGCCGGGCGATACTTCGCCACCGGGGAATCCCCCCAACGGCTCGGCAACCGGCACGCGACGATCGTGCCGTACAACACGTTCGACACGGCTGATGGTGTGCTTGTGCTTGCCGTCGGCAATGATGATCAATTTCAACGCTTCTGCCAGGTGGCAGACCTGACGACCACTGCGACAGACGCACGGTTCATCACCAACGCAGGACGCGTCGAGCACCACGACGCCCTGCAGCCCCTTATCGCCAAGGCCCTCACCACCCGATCCGCGGACGAGTGGGTCTCCAGACTGAACGACGCCGGTGTGCCGTGTGGTGCCGTCCGGTCCGTCGGCGGTGCCTTGACCGATCCGCAGACAGTGGCCCGGGCGATGGTCGAAACGACCACCCATCCCACTATTGGCTCCCTGCAGGTGCTGGGCCTCCCGGTCAAACTCTCCACCACGCCGGGCGGCATCCGTACGCCCCCGCCCCGATTGGGCGAACACACGGCTAACGTGCTGCGCGACGACCTCGGGTATGCCGACGACCACATTGCGGCCATGGTCAAAGCCGGGGCCGTCGCGGTGCTGCAGCCGTGAAGTCACCTGATGAACCCCGCCGTCGCACCGAGGGCGGCCAGGCACCGGGATGGCCAGGCGAGACGACCGAGAATACCAGGCGTATTTGAGGAAGGAGCAACGCCGCAAGCCCGGATGCCTGGCCGGCCGAATGCAGGTGGGGTTTATGAGGCGACTTCTAGTACGATCGACCCCATGGAAGTTGCAGAGCTCCGCCGCCAGATCGTCCGCGAAATTGAACGTGCCCGTGCGGAGGCCGTGGAGCGTCGCCAAGGGTCCGACTCGGCCCACGCAGCCTACGCCCAGTTCATCGTGGACGTGGCCGGTCCCCTCGTGCGACAGACTGTCAGTGTGCTCCGCGCCGAAAGCCTGGCGTTTCAGGCACAGACGCCCGCCGGCTCGGCACGCATCGCCTCCGACAAGTCCGCAGACGACTACGTGGAGTTTGTGCTCGACACCTCGGTGCGCCCGCCGCGGGTACTGGGTCGCGTCAGCGTCTCGCTGACCCGCACAAATGTACAGGTGGACGAAGTGCCAATCGCCGAAGGCTCCCCGATCTCGAAGCTCACTGAGGAGGATCTCCTTCCCTTCCTCGTTCCCGCCATCGGCCGGCTGGCGGCGCGCTGAGGCTGCACTGCCATGCTTCCGTCGCAGACGGTCGAGAACTACCTCAAGACGATTCACCTGACTGAAGCGGCCAACCGCGCCCATGCGCAGGCCCCGGCATCGGCCGAGCGTGCGCTGGTGCCCATGGGCCAGCTCGCGTCCGCCCTCGGAGTCGTGCCAGGCACGGCGACGACGATGGTGAAGGCGCTGGCGGAGTCGGGGCTGGTCCAGTACGAGCCGTACATGGGTGTGCGCCTGACTGTCGCCGGCGAGAAGCTCGCGTCGCTGGTGCTGCGTCGCCATCGGCTCATCGAACTGTTCCTCGTCAAGGTGCTCCACATGAGTTGGACCGAGGTGCACGACGAAGCCGAACGTCTTGAGCATGCGGTCTCTGAGCAGTTGATCGATCGTATCGACGAAATGCTCGGTCGGCCGAAAACCGACCCTCACGGTGACCCCATTCCGAACGCCGAAGGCACGATCGCCCATCCGGAATACGAGGATCTGCTGTCGGCGCCACTGGATACACCGTTGACCGTCGTCCGGGTGGTAGACCAGGGTCCGGACTTCCTCCGCTTCATCGAAGAACGCCACCTGAAGCCAGGCAGCAGTATCACCATCGAGGCACGCGACGACATGGCCGATTCCGTGGTCCTGCGCACAGACACTGGCGCATCTGTGACCATTGGCACCCGGGCGGGCTCCAAAGTACTTGTCCATTTGCACCGTTCCTGAAAATCTTTTGTTTTGAGTAGTCAAAATATGTATTATGACTACTCGAAATGTTATTTCCTCTCCTAGCCTTATCTCTGAGTCTGGCCGTGCAAACGGCCGCTGCCCAGCCCTGTGCAGTCGAGGGTCGAGTGCTGGATCAACAGGGCGACGTGCTGCCTGGGGTCACAATTGCAGTCCCTGGCAGTCAGATCCCCGCCGTCGTCTCCGGCGCGGACGGTCGGTATTGCCTACCGCTCCCTCTTGGCGCCCACATCGTTGAAGCGGCGCTCCCTGGATTCGGCACCGCGCGCATTGAGCTCACTGCTCAGACGCCACGACCGCTGACGCGCGACCTGACGCTCGGCGCCGCCTTCACCGATTCAGTGGTGGTCACCGCCACACGCACGCGCCGTCTGACCAACGCCGTGCCCGTGCGCACCGCCGTGGTCGGACGCGAGGCGATCACCGCATCTGCCTCACGCACCCTGGCCGACGCCATCGAGTTCACGTCAGGTGTGCGCGTCGAGAACAACTGTCAGAACTGCAACTTCTCGCAAATTCGGCTGCTCGGCCTCGAAGGCCCGTACACGCAGATCCTTGTGGACGGCCATCCGGTTGTGTCGTCGCTCGCGCAGGTCTACGGCATCGAGCACATTCCCGCGCGGATGATCGAGCGCATCGAAGTGGTCAAAGGCGGCGGCTCCGCGTTGTACGGCTCCGGCGCTGTTGGTGGCGTGATCAACATCATTCCGCGCGAAGCCCCGACGACAGGCGGAGTCATTGAGACCCGCGCCGAACGTGGCGGGTCGTTGAATGCCGCCGTGGATTGGGCCTCCAACGATCGCCGCTCCACCCTCAACCTCTACGCGCAACACGATGTCATCCGGCCCCTCGACATTGACGGTGATGGATTCACGGAAATCAGTCGGCGTGAGCTCACGGCCACCGGCGCACGACTCAATCGCTTCTTCAACGATGGGCGAGCGAAACTCACCGCAGACGTCTCGTTCATCAGCGAAGCGCGTCGCGGCGGCGATCGGCTCGACCTGCCTCCGCACGAAGCGGAAATCGCCGAATCGATCGACAGCCGGCGCACATCCGGCACACTCACGTGGTATCACCAGCCGGCTGCCGGCGTCGACTATCGCATCACCCTCGCCGTAGCCGCCACTGATCGCGACAGCTACTACGGCCTCGGCCGCGACCCGAACGCGTACGGTGAAACCACCAGCGACCTGCTGCTCGGCGATGCGCAGGTGAATCACTACCGTGGACGACACACTCTCTCGTGGGGTGTACAACGCACCCATGACCGCACCAACGACGAACAACCCGGGTACGGTCGATTCCTCAAGCTGACCCACACCACCACCGGCATCTTCGTGCAGCACGACTGGACACTCGGTGCCGGGTGGCAACTGCTGTCGGGGGCTCGCACGGACTGGCACAACGCGCTTGACGCACCGATTGTGTCGCCGCGTTTTGCGCTGCTCTACTCGCCGAAAGAGGATGTCGATGTGCGCGTCTCGGTCGCCAGGGGTTTTCGTGCACCGCAGGTGTTCGACGAAGATCTGCACCTCACCGCGCTGGGCGGCGACGTCCGCCTCGTGGAGCTCGACCCGAACCTGCGCGAGGAACGTGCGACCAACATCATGGCGGGCGCCGAGTGGAAGCCGGCCCTTGGTCCCGGTCAGGCGCTCATCGAAGCCACCGTCTTTCACACACGGCTCACGGACCTGTTCCACACGCTTGTCACTGACACGGCCTTGTTCAAGACCAACCTCGGCGGCGCACGTGTCGAAGGGCTCGAACTCAACCTCGGCTGGGGCATTGGCGACGACCTCGTCATCCAGGGCGGCATCGTCGCCCAACGCGCCGTCTTCGACGCGCCCGAACCGACATTTGGCAGCCGCGACTTCTTCCGCACACCCCGGCACTACGGCTCGCTGACCGCACGGTGGCGTTCACACTCGGGCTGGGAGGCATTCACCGGCGTGAAGTTCACCGGCCGGATGACGGCGCCGCACTACGCGGGTTATATCGACGCGGACAGGCTCGAACACACGCCGCGTTTTGTGACGGTCGACGCCTCGCTCTCACGCACATTCGGCCCGGTCACACTCACGGGCGTTGTACGCAACATCACCAACAGCTACCAGCGCGACTTCGACCGCGGCCCCTTCCGCGATGCGGGCTACGTCTACGGACCACGCACGCCGCGCACGTTCGGGATTTCCGCGAGGGTGGAGTTCTGATGCGAGTCCTGTTCGCCGTGCTCGTGTCGCTCATCGCAGCGACGGCCGTGCCGACCACGCAGACGCCGCTCGACGCCTTGCTCGGCGCGGCCGGGGTGACCACACTTGACGGCAAGACGCTGACGCGCGACGCCCTGCGCGGTCGAATCGTGCTCGTGGACGTGTGGGCCACCTGGTGCGCGCCGTGCCTGGCCGAAATGCCGACGTTGAAGCAGCTGCAGGCCACTCACGCCGACGACCTGCTCATCGTGGGCGTCAACGTGGACTCCCTGCCACGCCGGGACCTGCGACAGTGGCTGTCGCGCAAGGAGATCACCTGGCCACAGCTGTTTGACGGTCGAGGCGTGAATGGCCCGCTCGCAAGTCAGCTCAACGTGGAGTTTCTGCCGCGCTCGTTCCTGTATGACGAAGACGGACGTCTGGTCGCCACCGATCTTCGTGGCGAGACGCTCGTCCGCGCGGTCTCAGTGCTGGTGTCCCGTCACGCGGAGTAGCTGGCGCACGAGGTCGGAGTCTCCCAGAAGCGCACGGCGACCACGTTGAAGCCCAGGGTTCTGGTCTTCTCGAAGATCAGCTGGGCGAGGCGCTCCGCTGTCGGATTGCCGTCAAGCAGGAACAGTGGTTCCCCCTGGGCCTGGAGCATGACGACCAGGGGGTCGTCCCGGCGCAGAATCATCTTGTGGTCCAGCTCCTCGTCCACCCAGGCCTTGACCAGTCGCTTCACATCGGAGAAATCGACAACCATCTCTCGGTGGTCGAGCGTGTCGGCCTGAATGTCGATATCCACCAGGGCGTTGTGGCCGTGCAGGTGCCGGCACACGCCGTCATAGTCGAGCAGGCGGTGGCCGTAGCAAAAATCGAGGCGTTTGGTCACGAGAAACGACATGCGCCCTTGATCATGTACCCGGTCGGCGTGAGGTCCAAGGGGGAACTGCTGGCGCTGGTGGTAAAGCTGCTGACGGAGGCGGACGAGCCCACCGGAGATGAACGCTGGATCGCGTGCCGCCCGGCCGCACATCCGGCTCACCGTGGTCCGGTGCACATCAACCCGTCCCGAGGGCGGCGGTGGTTCAACGGCACTCAGGCGGGGGAGGTATCGCCTGTGCCGTGCGCGGCCAGTCGGGACTGGGGACGTTGATGCGCGTTCCGCACTCCGTCAGTCACCGCCTACCAGTGCATATCCCGTACCGTGTTGCCATATGCCGCCATGCGGAGATTCACGTCGTCTCGCGGCGGCCACCGGGGAACAATCCGCGGTGGCCTGCGGGTTATTCGCCGGGGGATCAGGGGCGCCCAGACGCCAGAAACACAGCGCGTTCCTTCGTCTCGGAGATGGTCGGCCATGCGTCGACGGGCCAGGGCAGGCGCCAGGTCCAGTTGTGGTCCCCGACCGTGGCCGGCGTGTTGATGCGGTCGCGCCACCCGAACACATCCTGAATCGGCAAAAAGACCTGGTCGGACGCCGCCATCATCACGGTGCGTAACAACAGGTCACGGAGGGCCTCACTCCACGGGGCGGATGGATCCCAGCGGCCGAGCCCCACGCGGGCCATCAGCTCGACCACCGCGACCCGTTCCTCGATGTCGCCCTGTTCCCACCAGATCGCGAGCGGCTCGGTGTCGTGTGTGCCAGTGGTCGCCACCGACCGGCGCGGATAGTGCGAGGGCAGTAGGAACGGCTGGCCCGGCTCGTGCCACACACGCTCCCACCGCAGCACCTTGTAGCCGCCGATACCCAGTCGTGCGATCGAGGCACGGACAAAGTCCGGTACCGTGCCGAGATCCTCGGCCACCACCGCGGCGCCTGCATTGAGGAACGCACGCATGACCTGTTCGCCCTGCCAGAGCTGCGCGTCCTGGTTGTCGGGCAGGAAAAATGTGTCGCCATTGGGGCCGCGTCCATAGGTGCGATAAAACCCCACGAGGTGATCCACACGGAATCCGTCATACAGCGCCGCCATGCGCCGGGCGCGCTGGTGGATCCAGGCGAACTCTGATGCGGCGATCACATCCCAGCGATACATGGGCAGCCCCCAATCCTGCCCCGTGTCGCTGAACGCATCGGGGGGCACACCCACCGACACGTCGGTGAGAAACTCGTGCTGCCGGGCCCACACATCGGCGCTGTGGGTATCCACCATGAACGGCACGTCGCCGTACAGGGCGATCCCGCGTGCCAGCAGTGCGCGGCGCGCCGTCCGCCATTGGTCGTCGGCGATCCACTGCACGTACTGCGTGTATTTGATTTCGTGGCTCAGTTGTCGGCGAAGTTCACCGAGCGCACGTTCGTCACGACGTGCGACCTCCTCAGGCCACTCCCGCCAGGTGCGACCGGGCCACATGGTTTCGCACGCCCGAAACAGCGCGTAGTCATCGAGCCACCACTTCTCGCGTGACGTGAATCCCGCAAACGCTGCTGCACGCGCCGTTCGGTCCGCCCACTCGTCGCGCATGAAGCGCTCAAACGCCAGGCCAATGGCAGCTTCCTTCACTCGACGGACATCGGCAATGCGCAGGCGTGGGCTCTCGCGAACGGCGGTGATCAGCCGACGATTGTCTTCTCCAAGGCCCGCCATGCCCCCGATGCGCTGGAAGTCGTCCATCGCCGGCACCGACACATAGATCGGATCGATGGCCATGGCCGAACAGGCCGAATACGGTGACGTCTGCCCTGTCGGCATCGTGCCGATCGGCAACAACATCAGCCGATCGCAGCCGGCGGCCTCCAGCCATGGCGCGAACTGGTCCAGATCTCCGATCTCCCCGATGCCCCACGAGGAGGATGACGGCATGGACGAGAGGGGCAGGTTGATACCGAGGTGTCGTGTCATGAAGCGATGTCCAAGGCTTGGCGAAGCGCTGCGGCAAACACGGTCGGCTCTGGCAGCAGGCTCATCACCAGGTGTGAGCCGTGGTCCACATCAAAAAAATATCCAGGATGCACCACGACGTGTGCCTCGTCCAGAATCCGCAACACCAATGTTTCCTCATCACCCGTGGTCGGCACTCGAAGCATCGCGGACCATCCGCCTTCAAGTGGGAGCACGCGCACTGACGGATAGCCGGCGGCGATCCGTTGCAGCGCCCGATAATTTTCCATCACTCTGGCCCGAATCGCCACGCGCATCGCAGCCCCCTCGGCAATCAGCCTGGGGGCCGCCACCTGCACCGGCGTTGAGACCGACAAATAAGCGTCGCAGATCAGTTCAAGTCGTCGCTGCGCCTCCCCCACCACATCGTCAGGCCCCGACACCACGATCCAGCCGAGTTTCAGCTGCGGGAGACCGACGGATTTTGAGAGGCCACCGAGGGTAAACGTCAGCACGCGGTGTTCGTTTTGCAGAGAGACCACATCAGGTCCCGGATCGACGGGATACCCCGCGAACACTTCATCGCTGATGAGGGCGATCGACCGTTCCCGCGCAAACGCGACGAGCCATTCACGGTCGTCGCGGCGCAACATCGAACCGGTAGGATTGTTCGGCGACACGACCAGGATGGCTTTGGCCCGGGGACTCCAGACGTGGGTCATGCTCGCGCGGTCGATCGACCAGAGCCCATGTGGTTCGAGTCGATACGGTGCGGCCACCACGCCATCGAGCTGCGTCAACAAGTCGAACAACGGATAACTCGGCGCCGGCGTCAACACGGTGTCGCCGGGATCACACAACAACTTGAACAGCAGCGAATAGGCTTCGCTCGTGCTGGCCGTCAGCACCACGCGTAAAGGATCCACCGGCTCGTGGTGAGTGGTGATTTCGCGGGCCACGGCCTCGCGGGCCGACCACAGCCCGAACGGCGTCGGGGCGTACGTCAGGCCGGCGGGGTCTGCCAGTGTTGCCAACAGATCAGGTGGGTACGAAAGCCCGACCACAGTCGGGTTGGTGACCGTCAGGTCCGTCAAGGAGACGCCCCGTGCGCGCAGGTCCGCGATCGCGGCGCTGAACGCGTTGGTGGAAAGGACGTCTGGAAGGCGCGACGAAAACACGGCTGTCAGGATCGCCGAGCGCGAATATTCGTCGTCGCATACCACGCGATGAGTAGTGCCACCACAACAGGCACCACACGCTCGAAGGTGCCCTTCCACGCGTGCGCTGGCAGGTAATAGGCCGCGATGCTGAACGTGAACCCGATCGCCATCGCCGCGAGTGTGGCGCGCGCGCTCACCGGTCCACGCCAGATGGTCACCAGGAGCAGTGGTCCGAATGCCGCGCCCATCGCTGCCCAGGCAAACAACACGCGCGAGAAGATTTCCTGACTGCCGTACAGGGCGGCCACGGCTGCGCCGACCCCCAGGATGACCACCACCACGCGCGCTCTGGCCAACAGGCCCCACGCGCTCTTCTCGCCAATGCCCAGGTCATGGGTCAACGACGACGCGGCCACAAGCAGTTGGCTGTCGGCAGTCGACATGATCGCCGACAAGACTGCGGCAATGACGATGCCCGCACCAACCGCGGGGAGCAGACTGTTGGCCGCCGTGATCAACACCACCTCGGGATCGGTCAGGTCCGGAAACAGCACACGTCCGGCGAGGCCAAGCAGCAACATACCGGCGTACACCAGCACCGCCCACGTGATCCCGATCAGCCGCGCGCGACGCATCGTGGCGTCACCCAGCTTCAGCGCCATGAACCGGTTCACCACATGAGGCTGCCCCGGATACCCGAGACCGATCCCGAGCACACCCAGAATGAATCCGATGCCGACCGTCCAGGGCCATCCACGTGTGAGGCTCAAGTAGCCCTCAACGGGTACCTGCTGGAGGCCCGCGACGAGTCCGCCCAGGCCACCCACGGCCATCAGGGCGGCGATTGGAATCACCACCGATGCGGTGGCCATCAACAAGCCTTGCAGCGTGTCGGTCACACTCACGGCCCAGAAGCCGCCCAGCATCGTGTACAGCATCACGACGGCGGCGCCGAGCACGATGCTGCCCGCCATCGACAGTCCGAATGTTTCGCTGAATGCCTTGCCGGCCCCCTGGAACTGCGAGGCCACGTAGGCCCCCAGTGACAACAGGATAATGACTGAGGCCAGCACGATAATCGCCTGACGACCGGCGCGGCCGACCGGACCGGCGAGCAGCTCCGTGACGGTCACGGCACCGGTCTGGTGACTGAGTCGCTGCATGCCCGGCGCGATCAGATACCAGTTGATGACGAATCCCCCGACACACGCCGGGAATAACCACAACGCGCCCAGACCCCAGCTGTACGCGGCACCACTCACGCCCAGGAGCGTCCAGGCCGATGATGAACTGGCAGCGGAACTGATGGCCGCCACGGTGGGGCCAAGTTGGCGACCGCCGAGGAAAAAATCCAGACCGTCGTGTGTCCGCCCTTTGGTCGCCAGGCCGATGCCGACCAGCACGAGTTTGTACACAACGAGAGTGATCAGCACGATCTGCTCGTGACTCATGCCGATACGATACCCTTTCGGGTAGGTTTTTCGCGCTGTCCCATTTTTGCGAAAAACCTACCCGAAAGGTTTTTTCGTGATTGTGGTTGTAGGCGCCGGAGCGGCGGGGCTCGTGGCGGCGATTTTCGCCAGGACATCAAATCAACCCGTGCGGTTGCTGGAGCGCACCAGCGACGGCGGGCGGAAAATTCTGATCAGCGGCGGCGGTCGCTGCAACATCCTGCCGTCGGTGCTCCACCCGGAAGCGTTTGTGACCGACTCCCCGGCGCACCTGTTGCGCGGCATGTTGCGCTCCTGGCCACTGGCCGCCCAGCGGCAGTTCTTTGAGGTGGAGGTCGGCATTCAGCTGGCGCTGGAAGCGGAATCCGGCAAACTCTTCCCTGCGTCGAACAAGGCGCGGGACGTGCGTGACGGACTCGTCACGCTGGCCCGACGACGGGGTGTCGAGATCCAGTACGACACCACCGTGACCGGGCTGGCGGCAAGTGCCCCGGGGGCCGCGGGACGTTGGCAGGTCGAGACATCGCGTGGTCCCATCACGGCGTCGTCAGTGATTCTGGCGACCGGCGGCCTGTCGGTGCCGCTGACAGGCAGTGACGGCACGGGCCTTCGTATCGCTGAGGCACTCGGGCACCATGTGCATCCCCTCTATCCGGCACTGACGCCGCTGACCGGTGCCATGCCTGGTGACGCGGATCTGGCCGGCATCTCGCTGGAGGTGCGGATCAAGGCCAAAGCCGACGGTAAGACCCGGGAGTCGGCGGGCGGATTCCTCTTCACACATCGCGGGTACAGCGGTCCGTCGGTGTTGGACGTGTCACATGTGGCCGTGCGCAGCCAGGGGGGCGCCGGAGCCACCGTGCGCGTCAGTTGGACCGAGCGCGGTGAGGCCGCGTGGGCGCAGGAGTTGATGGAAACGACGGGAAGGGTTGCCAGCGTCATTGCGCGACACCTGCCCGAGCGGCTGGCAGACGCCTTGTGTGCGGACGCCGGGCTGCCGCATGACAGGCGGGGCCCCGAGTTGCGCCGCGAGGAACGGCTGGCATTGCTCGAGCGGTTGACCGCGTATGCGCTGCCATGGACCGGCAATGAGGGCTACAAAAAGGCGGAGGTCACCGGCGGTGGCGTGGCACTGACCGACGTTGACCCGCGCACGCTCGAGTCCCGGCGACACCCCGGTCTGTTCCTCTGTGGCGAGATCCTTGACGCGTTTGGACCGATCGGTGGATACAACTTCGCCTGGGCCTGGGCAACAGGACGGGCTGCAGGCCTGGGCGCGTCCGCCCCACCTGACGCGATAGAATCCTGAGCGGAGGATTCACACATGGCTCTGACTCGACGAGATTTTCTGGCCACGACGGCCGTTGCCCTTGGTGCCGGCGCCGTTGGTCGTCCCGCATTTGCCACGACCTGGCAGCAGCAGGCGCCGCAATGGACGCCTGTGTTCACCGAGATTCGCCGTGGCGTCGGGTATTTCACCGGACGCGGCGGCACGATCGGCTACCTGGTTGATCCCGGTGGCGTGGTCGCCGTCGACAGCCAATTTGCCGACACAGCGCCGGTATTTGTCGCCGGCTTGCAGGAACGCAGCAAGGATCGCGGCGTGGACCGCCTGTTCAACACGCATCATCACGGCGACCACACGGCCGGCAACAACGCCTTCAGGGGTGTAGCGAAGCGTGTGGTCGCACACGCACACGCGACCGCGCTGATCAAGAGCGCGTCAGAACAGCCGAACGCCGCACCGCAACTGGTGCCAGACGCGACGTTCACCGACGTGTGGCGGGAGGAAATCGGCGGCGAGTGGATGCGCGCGAAACACTACGGCCGCGCCCACACCGGCGGCGATGCGGTCATCACGTTTGAGCGCGCCAACGTGGCGCACATGGGCGACCTGGTGTTCAACCGCCGGGTTCCATTCATCGACCGCGCGGGCGGCGCACTCGTCGCCAACTGGATCATCGTCATGGAGAAGACGGTGGCCGACCATAACGGCGACACCGTCTACATCTTCGGCCACGCGGGCACGAACCACCCGATCACCGGCTCCAGCAAGGACCTGCTGTTCTTCCGCGACTACCTGACGGCGCTGCTCGACCACACACGCGCAGCCGTCAAGGCCGGTCAGACGCGTGAAGTGTTCACAACGTCAAAACCGATCATTAAAGGGTTCGAGGAGTTCGGTGCGCACACGGCGAATGCGTTGGGGGCGGTGTTCGACGAGGTGGCGCAGGGGTAGCAGCGCCGCTATCGTTTGTCGATCACGAACACTCTCGCTTCTCCCGGCCCGAGTCGCACACGCCAGCGCGATCCCGTGGATCGATAGAGCATCGACATCATGCTGCCGTCGAACAGGTTGAGCCACTCAGCGGCCGGCACCTCGGACGGAAACGTCGCGGTGGTGTCGGTCACGCGGCCAGTGGTGGTGGAGGCGTTGGTGGCGATGATCACCCACGAGCGTGCGTTCTGCAGGAGGGTCAGGTCGAGGTCGGGGTCGGGCGGATCGAGCGTGACTGCGGGCCCAGAGGAGAGACTTGACACCAACGTCGCATGTGCGTTGAGTTGACGTGCGACGGCGGCTGCAACAGGCACCCAGTCTCGCAGCGTGCCGGCCGAGTCACGGAAGCCCGTCCCTTCCACGGCACCAGCATCAAACGACACCACGCGAGCACCGTGCGCCACCGACCGCCACAGCAGCGTCGTCCACTCGGCAGGCGCGGTGCGCTCCACAAGGACATCCACCTTGGTGTCGTCGCGTGTTGTTCTGGTGAATGTGGCGGGCACCGGTTCCAACCGCACAACGACGCGTAGACCAACACGCGCCGCCATGCGCTGCAGTTCCTCGGCATTCGCCACCGACTGCAGCGGCCAGGTAACCGCCGTGAACCCCTGCGAGCGAATGTCTTCAAGATCAACGAACCGCGGTGTTCCCGCCGGCATCCCGCGGTACCACACACTCGTCAGCACCTGCGCACTCGCCACGGCCGGCACCAAGAGAGTCACGGCGAATAACGCAGCCCGCAGCGTGCGGTGTGCCATCCCCCATCCCCCATCCCCCATCCTCAATCCTCGATTTGTTTGAGGTGATGGACAGCGTGGCCGGCCAACGTCACGATCAGGTCCTCGATGTCGATCTGACCTCGTTCCGGATGACCGATTACTCGGGCCCTGAGTTCTTTCGACAGACCGGCGATCAGGGCGATGTTCATCACGCGCAGTGCGTCGAACGCGGCTGTCGCCGTGGCGACATCCACCAGCGGGGCCTCGATCTCAAGCAATGCGTCCTGCTCAAGAGGTTGAACCGTGTAGTCGGGAATGGCGAGCGCCATCCGCACGCGTGTGCTGAAAATCAACTCCCACTGCGTGACGTGCACGAGGACCTGATGTCTCGTCCATTTTCCAGGCGCCCATGGCGTCTGCCACTGTTCGGGTGAGGTGCGCGCGAACACGGCGCGATAGCCCTCAAGGGACGTCGTCAACACGGTGAGCGGATCGTGGCCGGCGACGTACTCGGCGTAGGGTGTCGGTGTGGGCATCGTGTCAGTCCTTGAGGCGTCCGGCGAGCCACGCGAGTTCCGTGATCATGCCGTCGGTGCGTTTGATGTAGGCGGGCTCCAGCGCCTCGCCCTCCGCCGAAAATGACTTCTCCACGTACGAGACCGCCACTGTCACCGGCAGCACAATGGCACCCAGGTGCGTCAGCACCGTCACCAACTGCGCCCACGCATTCACGCCGCCGTGGCCGCCGTTCGACACGGTCACGATCGCTGCCGGGGTCCGTTTGTACTGGGCGTAGAAATAGTCCAGCGCGTTCTTCAACACGCCAGGGTATCCGTGGTTGTACTCGGGTGAGACGATGATGAGCGCATCAGCGGCTTCGATCTTCGCGCCGAGTTCAGGGACGCCCGGCGGCGGTGGATCAATCTTGCCGAGGCGTTCTTCCATGATCGGCAAGTCGAGCGCCTTGAGGTCCACCAACTCAGCGTTGATGTTGCCTGCCGCGGCCAACCGCGCCATCACAAACGTCGCGACGCGCTCACTCATGCGCCCGCGGCGCACACTGCCCAGGATCACCAGCACATTCAGCATCGCTATCAGCCCTTCTCCGTCGCGGCGTCCACCACGGTCATGAGTTGCTCCAACTGCGCCTCGGACAGGTGGCCAAACTGCTGTTCGTGGATCGCATCCACCGGCCCATCAAGCGCGGCCAGCAACGCCAGGCCCGCATCGGTGATGGCCGTGCGCACCACGCGCCGGTCCTTCTGGTCGCGGTGCCGCTCAATCAACGCGCGCTTCTCCAGACGGTCCAACAGCCGGGTCACATCCGGGTCGTGCTGGACGAGCCGCTCCGACACCCCGCCACACGTCAGGCCATCCGTTCCCGCCCCGCGCAGAATCCGCAGCACGTTGTACTGAGCCAGCGACAGGTCGTGCTCTTTGAAGAGTTCCACAAAGCCGCGCTCCAGGTGGCCGGCGGCGCGGATAAGCGCCAGATAGGCATCCGCCTGTGCCTTTGCGCGCTCTGTCCGGACAATCGTAGCGGCGGAAGACATCATGCTTGGCATGTTATTTGTTGCAACGACTTCCGTCAATCGCCGTCAAAGAGCTATCGCCGACGCAACACCTGACCACCCCGCGCGGGGGTCGCAGCGCCGTCCCTCACGGCGAACTGGCCGTTGACCAGCACGTGTGTGATTCCGGTGGGATACGCGTGAGGCGCATCAAAGGTGGCGGTATCGCCAACAGTGGCCGCGTCGAAAACCACGAGATCAGCGGCCCAGCCTGCGCGGATTTCGCCGCGCTCCGCAAAGCCGAACTGCCGCGCGGGCAGTGAGGTCATCTTGCGCACGGCCTCTTCGAGCGTGATCACCTGCCGCTCACGAACATAACGTCCGAGCACCCGCACAGCATTGCCATAGCCGCGTGGATGCGGCACACCCGATCCGAACACGTTGACACCTGCGTCGGAGGCGAATCCGACCATGGGATGCGCCATGATCGTCTCCACATCGTCTTCGCTCATGAAGTGGTAGACCATCGACGCGCCGCCGGCAATCATCATCCGGCGTGCGGCCTCCAGTTGAGCGTCGGTCGTATCCGCCCCAATCATCTTCTGCGCGACGGCCTTCATCGAGAGGCCGTTCAGTTCCGGCTGCGCCCGATACGTGGCCACCGTCGCCCATGAGAGGTCCGTAAACCCGCGGTCGGCGAGAAGTTGCTCGATCTCGTTCTTGACGCGCGCCCATGTCTCGTCGTCGTTCAAACGGGCCGACACCTGCGCGCTTGTGCCTTCCAGCACCCACGACGGGAAACGGATGGCGAGCGACGACGATCCAGCCGTGTAGGCATATTGATCGGCCTCCACATCAATGCCGCGCGCGCGGGCTTCGTCGATCATCGCCAGCGCTTTTGAACCGGCGCCCCACTGCTTCGGGCTGTCCACCTTGAGATGCGAAATCTGCACTGGCATGCGCAGCAATCGACCCACGTTGATGGTTTCAGCGACAGCCTCGAGCAGCGCCGTGCCTTCGTTGCGCATGTGCGACACGTACACGCCGTCGTTGTTGGCGGCCACACGAGCCAGCTCGATGATTTCTGATTCCTGCGCGTAGGTGCCTGGGATGTACTGCAGTCCCGTGGAGAAGCCGACCGCACCATCGGCCATCCCTTTGAACACGAGCGCCTTCATCTTCTGCAGTTCATCCGAGGATGGCGCACGCTGCGCCCGCCCCATCACCGACGACCGCACGGTGTTGTGTCCGATCAGCGTGGCGAAATTGACCGCCGGATGGGCGTCCTCGATGCCGGCGAAGGCCTCACCGACGTCCAGGGCCGACCCACCGCAGTTGCCGGCGATGACGGTGGTCACGCCCATGCGCACGAAGTTCGTGGCGTGCGGCTGGTCCGCCAACCCGTCGGCGTGCGTGTGCACATCAATGAAGCCCGGGGCCACCACCTGACCGCCGACATCGAGTCGTTCGGTTGCCGGCGTCGTGTCGGGCGGATTGATCCGGACGATGCGCCCCTGATGGATGGCAAGGCTGCCCAGCCGCGCCGGAGCCCCCGTGCCGTCAACGATGCGAGCGTTGACGATCAGGAGATCAACAGGCGCGGGCTGACTCTGTGCCGCAAGCACTGTCGCCGCCAGCGCGCAGGCCGCCGCAGCCACGCCATGGCGCGCGATCGTCCGGAGGCCGTGCGTCATGCAGCGGTGCCTGTCGCCGACCGGCCGCCGGTCACCTCCGACACGATCAGGCCAACCACCGTGACAACGACGGCGCCAACGACGTTTTGCCAGAGGTACGCGACGTCCGTGTTGGCGGCGACATACCCGACCGCCACCATGCCGCTGAGCAGGCCGATGAATGCGCCGTGGCCGTTGGTGCGCTTGAACGCGAGCGCGAGGATGAACACGCCGAGAATCGAGCCGTAAAAATAGGACCCGAATCGATTGACGACCTCAATCAGGGAACCCATGTTCGCGGCAAACGTCGCCACAAAGCAGGCGAATAGTCCCCATCCGACGGTGGCTATCCTCGACACGAGCACGTAGTGGCTGTCGTCCGCCGTCTTGTTGAGGTGGCGCCGGTAGACGTCGATCACCGAGGCGGTCGCCAGTGAATTGAGTTCCGACGACACACTCGACATCGCCGCCGCAAAGATGGCTGCGATGATCAGGCCCACAAGGCCCACAGGCAGATGCTGTGTGACGAAGGTCGGGAACACGTAGTTCGTGTCGTTGTAACTCTTGTCCGGCGTGGCGTCGATGACCAGGGCGCGTGCACGCGAGCGCACATCACGCACGGCTTCATCAGCCTGTATGAACGACGAACGGGCGGCATCGGCCGTCACGGCCGGGGTGTCAGCCGCCGTCGACGCTGCCATCGCCTGCGCCGCTGACTTGCGGGTCTCGAATGCCTGGTTAAATTCCTGTTCCAGCGCGTTGTACTCCGCGGCCCGTGGACTGGCCTGCACGGCCGCCACGTGCGTGTTCTTGAAGAGCATCGGGCTCGGCGTGAACAGGAAATACGCAAACATCAGGACGCCGACGATCAGCACCAGCACCTGGAGCGGGATCTTCCAGTAGGCACTCATTAACAGGGAGTGCCGTGCCTGATCCACCGACTTCGCCGTCAGGTAGCGCTGCACCTGACTCTGGTCGCACCCGAAGTAGGACAACGACAGAAACAGGCCGCCGATCAGGCCTGACCAGAACGTGTAGGGGTTCGACAAGTCAAAGCTGAAGTCGAGGGCCTGCATCTTGCCCACCGCACCCGCGGTATGCAACGCCGACCCCACACTCACATCGTCAGGCAGCCCCATGACGAGCGCCACGGCCACGGCGCAGAGGCCGAAGATGATGATGACCATCTGCTTGACGTCGGCCCACGTCACGGCCTGCACGCCGCCCTTCATCGTGTAGAAGATGGTGGGAAGGCCAAAAGCGAGGATGGTCAGCGTCAGGTTCCATCCGAAGACGACTGACAGAATGACGGACGGCGCAGCGATGACGGCACCACACGACATGCCGCGCGACAGCAGAAACAGGATCGCGGTGAAAAATCGGGTCTTGGCGTCGAATCGCTTCTCAAGGTATTCGTACGCCGTGAACACCTTCGCCCGGTGAAAAAAGGGCACGACGGTCAGCGAGAGAATGATCATCGCCAGCGGCAGACCGAAGTAGAACTGCACAAACGACAAGCCGGCGGTGTAGCCCTGGCCCGTCGTGCCCACGAGCGTAATGGCCGACAGCTGCGTCGCCATCACCGACAGCCCGACCGCCCACCACGGCAGCGAGCGGTTCGCCAGAAAGAAGCCTTCGAGCTTTTCGGTGTCGCGGCTCAGCCGCATCCCGGTCCAGACGATCCACACCAGGTACGTGATGACGATGGTCCAATCGATCCAGTGCATGGCGTTATCCGAAGTGAACGGTCAGCCAGTACAGACCGAGGATCACAACGACCTCGATCACCAGGACGAGCGCATACCTGCTGCTCAGGTCGGATTCACCGGGATGATTCATGCCGGAAAGTATAGTCCGGCTCGGTCCGTCCTCCAGCCTCCACCCACCCGGGGTAGCCGCCAACGAGGGCGCTGGCCGGCACGCCGTGAGTATCGAGCAGGCGGGCTGCCCGCAGACTGGACGCTTCAGTTGGGCACGAGCAGTACGTGACCACCACACGCCCCTTAGCCAGCGTCTTGATCTCGGCGATGCGGTGAGGGTCGGTGGCCAGGTCCTCGACCGTGGCAAAGACCGCGCCCGAAATACGACCGGCGTCGTAACTGGCGCGGTCGCGCACATCCAACACCAGCACCTCCCCGCGCTCATGCAGCCGCTGAAACTCCAGCATCAGCATCGTCTGCCCCGTCCGTGCCTGACGGGTCTCGGTCTGGGCCTGCTGAAGGTGGCTGCCCATCACCCATGTGCCCAGCGTGACCGCCGCCGCCAGGCTGAGTGTCGTTGTCCATTTGAAGTTCTGTCGTAGCATCGTTGTACCTCCGTGCCGTCGTCTCTGATTCATGCCCGTGCCCCCCACCCCGCCGCCACCGGCGGCAGCGCGGAAGCACACGCATCCCTGATCAACACGTCACCTGACGTGCTTTATGCGCACCGTGAAGATGCGGCCCACTTCGCGGGTGGCCATGCGGATGGCGTGGCCCGGCCGCGGTCCGAACAGGACGTGGCCGGCCTGCTGACGGCCGCGACCCGGGTCCTGCCCATCGGCGCCCAGTCGTCGTTGACCGGAGGCGCCACGCCTGACGGAGGGCTTGTGCTCTCCACGGTGCGGCTCTCCTCTATTCAGGAATCGGGCCAGCGGCTTTTTCGAACAGAATCCGGCGTTCCGATCGAGACGTTGCAGAATCTGCTACATCAGGGGGGGCTGTGGTACGCACCTTCTCCAACCTACACAGGCGCGTTTGCCGGAGGTGTGGTGGCCACAAACGCCGCGGGCGCGTCCACGTTCAAGTACGGCACGACGCGACGATGGACCGAGGGACTCACCGTGGTGCTGGCCTGTGGCCATGTGCTCGACATCACGCGTGGCGAGGTTTTGGCAGACGACCGGCGCGACTTTCAGATCGAATGCCCCTGCGGTGTACGGACACTCCGTCACGGCTCATACGTGATACCCGATGTACCAAAGGTCTCAGCCGGCTACTTTGCGGCACCCCACATGGACCTGATCGATCTGTTTATCGGGTCCGAAGGCACGCTAGGCGTGATCACGGCCGTAGTGTTTCGTGCGTTGCCCGAGCCACCGGCGGTCGCGTGGGCGATGGTGCCCGTCACGTCCGAGTCCGCGGCCATCGCACTGGTTGACGCACTCCGTCGTGCCTCGCAGAAGACATGGCATCAGTCAGACCCGCACGGCATTGACGTGGCAGCCATCGAACATGTGGACCGACGATGCCTCGAGATCCTGCGCGAAGATGGCATCGACCGCAAACACGACATCACGGTGCCACCCGACGCGGCGTTGATGTTGCTGGTCCAGTTGGAATTGCCTGCGGGCACAACCCCAGCTGACGGATACGCGCAGGCGGCCGCCGCGTTGTCCCCGGACGCGCCCGATACGCCCCTCATCCGGTTCCTGCGCCTGCTCGACACGCATCAGTCGCTCGACGACGCGCAGATGGCGTGGCCTGGGGAACGACGCCGCATCGACCAGTTCCTGGCGTTCAGGGAATCAGCGCCGGCGGGGGTGAATCGACGAGTGGGTGAGGCTAAACGCGATGTCGACGCCCGCATCGAGAAGACCGCCGCCGACATGATCGTGCCGTTTGAACACTTCGGCAGGATGCTGGAGATCTATCGCGACGGATATCGGCGACGCGGCCTCGACTACGCCATCTGGGGCCACATCTCTGACGGCAACGTCCACCCGAATGTGATCCCGTCGTCGTACGCCGACATCGAAGCCGGACGGGAGGCGATTCTCGAGTTCGGTCGGGAGGTGGCGCGCCTTGGTGGATGTCCCCTTGCCGAACACGGCGTGGGCCGCAGCTCAGTGAAGCAGGCGCTGTTGCGTCAACTCTACGGCGACGCGGGAATTGCCGAGATGCACGCGATCAAGTCGGTGCTGGATCCCGAGTGGAAGCTCGCGCCCGGCGTTATTTTTCCCGCGTGAGCGCGTGTTATCGTGGGCAAACCATGCCATCAGCGATCATACGAAAGATGTCGACCGCTGGTCATTACAGTCCCCCCCTGATCGTGTTCCTCATGACCGTGGTTGTGGTCCTGGCAACCGTGTCGTCGGCCGCCGCCCAGCAGAACGTCTGGGGCGTGAGCGCGTCATTAACGCCGCGCTGGGAGACGCCAGCCGTGATGGCCACCATTTTCCACGCCGAAGCCGTGTCGTTTGAAGGCGAGGATTTCCAGGTGGGCATCGTCCGTGGCCAGTCACAGGGCGGGGACTGGGGTGTGTCGTTCCTGCGAAAGCGGTTCACGGCCGGCGGAGAGGTCGAGCGCAACGGCAATGTCGACGTGCTGAATGCCGATGTGGAGATGATCGGCGCGACGCTCGACTACTTCGGCGTGATCACCACCATCCAGAACCGTGTGCAGATCGGGATCGCCAGCGCGTTTGGTGCCGCGTCGATCAGGGGCACCGCGCGTCGCAACGACATGGAGACCGTCGAGTTCCATGAATCCATCACACTGCTGGGGTATCCGTGGAAGATCTCACCCGTTGCGCGTTTTGAGCTGGCGGTCGCCATCATCGCATCGCCGCAGCTCAAGCTGCGCGTCAGCAGCGGCTTCAGCTACCCGGGCCTGAGCCGCGTCACCGTCGGTGGTGTGTTCTTGTTCCAGCGGTAGAGATCACTTGATCCGGGCCGTGACTGCGAACTTGCGGTAGTCCGTATATTTCGACTCGGCGGTCACCGTCTGCTTGGTGCGAGCGGAGGAGTGCGTGTACCGCTCCTGCATCACCGACGGCATCCACATTTTCAGGGGTTCATCAAATGAGAAGGTGGTGGTCAGCCGGGCGGTGGTCGGGCCGTCCTTCAGAAGGATCACCGACCGCACGAGCCGGCCGGTCGCGGCGTCGAGCGTGAGTTCACCCCGTGTCGGCACGTCGTTGCCAGACATCCCGCGCACGATCGTGGCGCGGTCGCGCTCGGTGAACGCGAGGGTCACCAGCGTGTCGTCGCCTGATGTCGCCACGCTCTGCCGCTCGAACTGGAAGCGTGGCCGGTTCTTGTCATCAAGAATCACGAACGCAAACATCGGATCGTTGAAGTTCCGCGTGACCACACCGATGTTGTAGCGGGCATTCCTGTCGGCCATGGCCCGACCGATCTTGGCCATCGAGCCCTGGGTGAGCAGCCCGCGCAAATCGTCGCCGGCCGCCACGTCCTTGCCGTCCACCTTCGTGATGTCGCGCACCGACAACCAGCCGCCATCGGCGGGTGCGTACGACAGAAAAAACTCGCCCACGGTTTCCCGCCTGGTCGTCCGACGACTCGTCTCGTCAAACACTTCCTGCATGGTGACCTCGTTTGCCAACACAAACCCCATGGCTTCCCGATAGGTCTTCAGGTACGTGGACGCCGCTGCCAGCACGGCACCGGGGGAGGTGTCGACCTGACGCACGGGTGCTTGCGCCAGCGCCGACACGCCGACCGCCATCCCCACGAGCAGCGAAATAATTTTCACCAGTGTCTCAGTTTACCCCCTCACGGCCGCCGTTCGCCGATAGCGGGATCGCGGGACCGGCGAACACCGTAAGATGGCCATGGGGGTTATTTCAGATGTCCAGACAGTTCATGCGCGCCCTGGTGGCGCTTGTTGTGGTGGGAGTAGGTTTCAGCGTGCCGGCGTCGGCACAGACGGTGTCGGCACCGACGGTGCCTGCACCGACGGTGGACGAGATTGTCGCGAAGAACTATGCGTCGAAGGGCGGCTTGGAGAAGTGGAAGTCGATCCAGACCCAGAAAATGACCGGCGTGGCATCAGCCCAGGGCTTTGAACTCGGCATGGTGGTATACGGCAAACGGCCGAATCTCGGGCGTCAGGAAATGACCATCGAAGTGCCCGGGCAGCCGGTGATGACCATGGTCAACATCTTTGACGGGGAAAAGGCCTGGACGATCAATCCGATGATGGGGACCGACGCGCCGCAGGAAATTCCCGGGGCCGACGCCGAGGTCGTCAAGGACCAGTCCAATTTCGACGGTGCCCTGGTTGACTACAAGATCAAGGGCCACACGATCGAGCTGATGGGCACCGTCGCGGTCGGCGGCAAACCGACGCACCACCTCAAGGTGACACGCACGGGCCAGCCCACCCAGCACTACTACCTCGACGTGGAGACCGGCGTCGAACTGAAGATCACGACCGAAGCCGCCGGTGGCCCGGCGGTGGAGGCTGAAATGTCGGACTACCGCGCGGTCGAGGGCGTGCTGGTGCCGCACCTGATCAAGGTCAGCCAGGGGGGCCAGGTGCAGGCCGACCTGCGCATCTCGAAAGTCGAGTTCAACGTAGCCATCGACGACGCCCTGTTCAGGGTGCGGTAGAGCCCGTCAGCGTAACTCAGGGCAGGGAGACGTCGCGTCACGGGATCTTTACGATCACGAACGCGGCGTCTCCCTGTATCATGCGAACGTGAGTACGACGAGCCGCACACCGCGGACACGACAACAGGGCGACCCATGGACCGTCACCGATGCCACCGAGCTGTATGAGGTGGACCGCTGGGGCCAGGGTTATTTCTCCATCGGACCCAACGGACACCTCCTCGCCCATGCGACCAAGGAACCGGGTCGGTCCATCGACATCAAACAGCTCGTCGATCACCTGCAATTGCGCGGCATCGGCCTGCCGATCCTGATTCGCTTCCGCGACATCCTGCGCCACCGGCTCGGAGACATCTACAACGCCTTCCAGGCGGCCATCAACCAGCATCAATACACCGGCAAGTACGTCTGCGTGTACCCGATCAAGGTGAATCAGCAGCGCCAGGTCGTCGAGGAAGTGCTCGACTTCGGCCGTGAGTACGGGTTCGGACTCGAGGCGGGCTCCAAACCGGAGTTGCTGGCCGTGGTCGCCATGACGACCAACGACACGCCGATCATCTGCAACGGCTTCAAGGATGCCGAGTTCATCGAAATGGCGATGCTCGCGCTCAAAATGGGGCGCAAGATCATCCCGGTGGTCGAGAAGTACACGGAACTCGGCCTGGTGCTCGAATACGCCAAGAAGGTCGGCGTGCGCCCACAGATCGGCTTTCGTGTGAAGCTCGCCGCGCGCGGTGGTGGTCGCTGGCAATCGTCAGGCGGCTACCGCTCGAAGTTCGGCCTGACGGTCGCCGAGGTCCGCAAGGGCCTCGAGGAACTCAAGGCGCACGGCATGGAGGACTGCTTCAAGCTGCTGCACTTCCACTTGGGCAGCCAGATCCCCAACATCCGCATCGTCAAGGGTGCCCTGAACGAAGCGGCGCGCATCTACGCCGAACTGGTCAAAGAGGGCGCGGGCCTCGAATTCATGGATGTCGGCGGCGGCCTCGGCGTTGACTACGACGGCTCACAGACGAATTTCGAATCCAGCGTGAATTACACGCTGCAGGAATACGCCAACGACGTCGTGTACCACATCCAGACGGTGTGCGACGACGCGGGCGTCAAACACCCGACCATCATTTCGGAGAGTGGCCGCGCGGTGGTGGCGTACCACAGCATGCTCGTGTTCAATATCCTGGGCGTGTCGGGTTTTGGCGACGACGAAGTGCCGACCAATGGCTCGACCGGCACCAACGGCGAACAGCTCGAACAGCCGCTGATCGATCTCAAGGAGACCTATCAGAACCTCACGGCGCGCAACGCGCTTGAGAGTTATCACGACGCCCAGCAGGCGCTCGACATGGCGCTCAACCTCTTCAACGGCGGCTACCTGCCCCTCAGCCAGCGCTGCCAGGCCGAGACGTTGTACTGGGCCATCTGCAGCAAACTGCGCAAGCTGGCACAGACGATGGACGATGTGCCGGAGGATCTGCAGACGCTGGACGAATCACTGGCGGACACCTACTTCTGCAACTTCTCGCTCTTCCAGTCGATTCCCGACTCGTGGGCGATCAAGCAGTTGTTTCCCGTCATGCCGATTCACCGGCTGAACGAAGCCCCCACGCGTCAGGCGATCCTCGGCGACATCACCTGCGACTCCGACGGCAAGATCGACCAGTTCATCGACCGTCGCGACGTGCGCAAAACATTGAGCCTGCACACGTTCACCGGCGAGCCGTATTACCTCGGTGTGTTTCTGGTGGGCGCGTATCAGGAGATCCTGGGTGACCTGCACAACCTGTTTGGCGACACCCATGCCGTACACGTGAGCCTGGACCCCGGCGGCAACGTCGTGCTCGAGTCGGTCATCAAGGGCGACACGGTGCGCGAGGTGCTCGACTACGTGGAGTTTGATGCCGACACGTTGCTGCGCAAGCTGCGGCAGTCGGTCGAAGTGGCTGTCCGTGAGAACCGGTTGAACTACGAGGAATCCGGCCGGCTGCTCAGGTTTTATGAAGATGGACTCCACGGCTACACGTATCTGGAAGACGCCGGCACGTAAACAGTCGGCAGTCCGCGGTCCGCAGTCCGCAGTCCGCAGGGCACTGTCCGCGGTCCTGCTGGCGCTGGTCGTGGCGACGGGTTGTGGCGCTGACGGTGCCCGACCGGTCGTGATCCTTGTTTCGCTCGACGGGTGGAAACATGACTACCTCGACCGTGCGAACGCCCCGGCGTTGCGGGCCCTTGCCGAACAGGGCGTGCGCTCGGAAGGGTTGATCCCGGTCTTTCCGTCCAAGACCTTTCCGAACCACTACACCATCGTGACCGGCCTCTACACCGAGCACCATGGCATCGTGTCGAACACCATGTTCGACGAGACGATCGGGGAACGATTTACGATGTCGGCGCCCACGGCGAGGGATTCGCGCTGGTGGGGCGGCGAACCACTCTGGGTGACCGCTGAGACACAAGGTCAGCGGTCGGCCTCGATGTTCTGGCCCGGCAGTGAGGTGGAGATCAAAGGCGTGCGCCCCTCGCACTGGAAGCCGTACGAGGACAACTACCCACACCGCGATCGCGTCAATCAGGTGCTTGACTGGCTGCGACTGCCCGTTGCGGACCGCCCCACCTTCATCACGTTGTACTTCAGCGAAGTGGACTCGGTCGGCCATCGTATGGGCCCCGACTCCACCGACGTCATCGAGGCGGCAGAACGCATTGATGCCGAGATTGCGGCGCTCGTTGCCGGCGTTCAGGAGCTGGGACTCAACGACGTGGTGCACTACGTGCTCGTGTCAGACCACGGCATGGCCCAGCTCTCCACCGAACGGGTGGTGGTGCTCGACGACTATCTCGACATGAGCACGGTGCAGACGATCGACGGGTCACCAGTGATTGGCCTCTCGCCCATCACCGGGACCACTGACGACATTGTGGCCGCGCTCAAGGACAAACATCCGCAGCTGTCGGTCTATAAACGCGAAGAGACGCCGGAACATCTGCACTATCGGAAACACGCACGCATTCCGCCGGTGCTGGCCATCGCGGGCGACGGCTGGACGCTCGCTACACGTGCCCAACTCGCGACGTGGCAGGAGCAGGGCCGCACCCTGGGCGGCGCGCATGGCTACGACCCGGCGCTCAAGTCCATGCAGGGCCTGCTCATCGCCACGGGTCCGTCGTTCAAGCAGGGCGAGGTTGTACCGCCCATCGAGAACATTCATCTGTACGAAATGATGGCGCGCGTCCTGGGCCTCACGCCTGCGGCCAACGACGGCTCCCGCGACGCGACGTCGGCGTTTTTTCGGTGAAATGAGCTCGGAGGTGATCTCCGGAACTGACGATCGCCGGAAATCACCTCCGAGCTCAGACGGTACGCGCGACGGCCACCTGGGCCGGGCGCAGCACGTCCTCGCCCATCAAGTAGCCGGGACGTACGACGCCGACGACAAGGTCGTGCTGATCGGATGAGGCGGCGGGAACAGTGGAGACGGCTTCGTGGACGGCGGGGTCGAACGACTGCCCCAGCGGATCCACGCGCTGGACACCAAGCCCTTCGAGCGTGGCCAGGAACTGCTGCCGCACAAGCGCCACGCCGTGGACAAACGGGTCGGAAGCCTTGTTGGCGGCCGTGTCAAGCGCGCGATCGAGATTGTCGAGCACTTCGAGGAACGAGACGATCACCGAACGGCGGCTGCGTTCCACATCCTTCTGAATTTCCTTGCGCAGTCGAGCGCGCGCCTGATCGAACTCGTCCGAGGCGCCGCGATACTTCGACACCAACTCCTGGATCTCGCGGTCCTTCTCGGCAATCCGCGCTTCGAGTTCTTCAATCAGGGTGGGCTTGAGTCGCGGCTCTTCGGCGGTCGTGCCCTCGGGGTTGCCGTTGGCCCACCACCGGCGGTCGGTCACTTTCACTTCGTCAGACATTACGTTTCATCAACCTCGTTTACGAAAACTCGAACGTCAGCGCGTCGCCACTCACGCCAATGACGACCGTGCCCCCGTCTTCGAGCTTGCCGAACAGAATCTCATCCGTCAGTCGGTCGCGCACCTGCGTCTGAATCACACGCGCCAGCGGGCGAGCACCGTACACCGGGTCGTAGCCCTTGGCGGCGAGCCAGGCGCGGGCCTCCGGTTCGAGGGTGATGGCCACCCGGCGTTCGGCCAGCTGGGCTTCGAGCTGCAGGATGAACTTCTCGACAATCATCTCCATCGCCTCGGGCGCGAGGGCCTTGAAGGTGACGATGGCGTCGAGTCGATTGCGGAACTCCGGTGAGAAGATGCGTTCGACGGCCGTCTTTGAGCGTCCCTCTGCGGCGCGCCGCCCCTCATCACCCAGGCGATCAGCAAATCCGATGGACGCCGCACTCATCTCACGGGAACCGGCATTGGACGTGAGCACAAGCACCACATTGCGGAAGTCAGCCTTGCGACCCGTGTTGTCGGTCAGTGTTGCGTGGTCCATCACCTGCAACAGGATGTTGAACACGTCCGGATGCGCCTTCTCGATTTCATCGAGCAGCACGACGCTGTAGGGGTGGGTCCGCACGGCGTCCACCAGCAGACCGCCCTGTTCGAAGCCGACGTACCCGGGCGGCGCGCCGATGAGACGAGCCACGGCGTGTTTCTCCATGTACTCACTCATGTCGAACCGCGTGAACTCGTTGCCCAGTTGCAGCGCCAGTTGTTTCGCGAGTTCCGTCTTGCCAACACCCGTGGGGCCTGTGAACAGGAAACATCCTGCCGGACGCTCGGGCTGGCCGAGGCCGGCCCGCGAGCGTTTGATCGCCTGTGCTACCAGGTGCACGGCGTCGGATTGGCCAAACACCACGCGCTCGAGTGACTCCTGCAACGTGCGCAGGCGTTCCCGATCCGAGGCTGATGCCTGGCGTGCAGGAATACGCGCCATGCGCGCCACCACCGACTCGATCTCCGCGGCGGTGATCGTGGCAACTGTAGAATCGTCGCCCTCGGCGCGACTCATGCGGCTGACGGCACCGGCTTCGTCGATGATGTCGATGGCGCTGTCGGGCAACCGATAGTCGCGCAGATGTCGGGCCGCCAGTTTGGCAGCCGCCTCGAGCGCCGTCTGGTCGTACACCACGTGGTGATGGGCTTCGTACCGACTCTTGAGCCCTTCGAGAATCCGGACCGCTTCGTCCACCGCCGGTTCGTCGATGGTGATGCGTTGCAGGCGTCGGGCCAGCGCCCGATCCTTCTCCACCAACTTGAACTCTTCAAACGTCGTCGACCCAATGACGCGCAGCTCGCCCGCGGACAGAATCGGCTTGATGAGGGTGGCCAGGTCCATGGTGCCGCCCGATGTGGCGCCGGCCCCCACGGCGGAGTGAATTTCATCGATGAAGAGAATCGCGTTCGGGCGCGCAAGCAGACCGGCGATCACCGCCTTGAACCGCTCCTCAAAGTCGCCACGGAATCGTGTGCCCGCCAGCAACGCCGTCGTATCCAGGGCATACACCTCGGCATCCCGCAGCGCCGCCGGCACGACCGGTTCGAGCAGGCGCGCGGCCAGGCCCTCGGCCATCGCGGTCTTGCCGACGCCCGCGTCGCCAACAAACACCGGGTTGTTCTTGCGACGCCGGCACAGCACTTCGATCGTGCGCTGCAGTTCGGTGGCGCGGCCGACCAGTGGGTCGAGCTTGCCCTCACGGGCGCGCTCGGTCAGATTCACACAGTAGGCACCCAGCGGGTCGCGACTCGGCCGACCGGCGGCGTCGCCCTCGGCCGGTGCCGGCGTGCCCAACGTCTCGTGCGGGCTTTCGCCAACCGCCCCGCCCCCCACATGCGCCTTGGTGATGCCATGGGTGATGTATTCAAGGATGTCGAGCCGCGTGATGTGCTGAGCGGTCAGCAACTTGGCGGCCTGGCTCCGGGGCTGCTGCAGGATGGCGGCCAGAATGTCGCCGGCCTGCACTTCGGGTCGCTGCGCGCTTTGCACATGCAACACCGCCGTCTGCAGTACCCGCTGAAACGCGGCGGTCTGTTGTGGTTCCCGCTCGTTGCCTTTTTTGAGTTCTTCGACCGATTCGTCCAGATAGCTGCTCAGGTCGCCTCGAAGGCGGCCCAGGTCGACCCCACACGCGTGCAAAATCCGTTCACCGTCCGGGTCGTGCGCCAGCGCGTACAGCAGGTGTTCCAGAGTGAGATAGGCGTGGCGGCGCGATACGGCCTCCCGGTAGGCAATCGTCAATACGATTTCAAGTGCAGCGGAGAACACGATGAGATGATTATATGGACATCATGTTGCTCCGACGCGTGGTCCTCTCACTCCTCCTTGTCGCGTTCGCCTCTGGCTGCAGTGAATCTGCGCCCCCGGCACTCACGATCGTGCATTTCAACGACGTCTACGAGATTGGCTCCGTGGAGGGCGGACGTGTGGGTGGCCTGGCCCGTGTGGCCACCGTCATCAACGACCTGCGTCGTTCCAACGCGCCGGTCATGACCACCCTGGGCGGTGACTTCCTCTCGCCCTCCGCCCTGGCCACGGCCCGCGTGGACGGTGAGCCACTGGCTGGCCGTCAGATGGTGGATGTCCTGAACGCGGTGGGTCTGGAATACGCCACCCTGGGGAATCACGAATTCGACCTGGCTGAACCTGCGTTTCACGCGCGTCTCGCGCAGTCTGAATTCAAGATCATCACGTCGAACGTCACCGACCTGAACGGCGTGCCCTTCCCGCACACCGAGTCTTTTGCCGTGGTGCCCGTGCGGGTGGGCAACCGCGATCTGAAGATAGGACTGATCGGTGTCGTGCTCGACTCCAATCCCAAGGCGTGGGTGCGTTATCTCCCGGTGATCGATTCGGCCCGTGCCGCCATCGCCAAAATGGGCGCCGTGGACGCCATCGTGGCGCTCACCCACCTGTCGTTGCAGAGCGATCAGGAGCTGGTCACGGCCATCCCGGAGATCGATCTGTCGCTCGGGGGGCATGAACACGAGAACTGGCTGGTCTATCGGGGTCCGAATCTCACGCCGATCGTCAAGGCCGACGCGAACGTGCGTTCTCTGGCGGTGATCAGCATGACGTTCCCCACCGGCCATCGCCCGCAGGTGTCTGTGCGCCTGGCGCCGATCACCGAGGCCATCACCGCTGACCCGGCGGTGGAGGCCGAGGTCACCCGCTGGACCACGGTCGCCTTTGACGCGTTTCGGGCCGATGGCTTCACGCCCGACCGAGTGATCGCCAATCTGACGACGAGCCTCGATGGGCGTGAATCAACCGTGCGCAACCGGTCGGGCAACATGACGGACCTGATCACCGCGGCACTCAACGCCGAGGCCGGTGATGTCGACGTCGCCATCATGAATGGCGGCTCCATCCGGATTGATGACGAACTACCGGCGGGCCCGGTGACCGAATACGACGTCATTCGTGTGTTGCCATTCGGAGGCAACGTGGTGCGTCTGTCGATGCCGGGCTCACTGCTCGCGCGTGTACTCGACGTCGGCGTGACCAACCAGGGCAATGGAGGCTTTCTGCACGCGCATGGCGTGACGCGTCAGGGCGCGCAGTGGATGGTACAAGGCAAGCCGCTGAATCCATCGGTGCGGTACACGGTGGCCACCACGGACTTCCTGATGACGGGGCGTGAGACCAATCTGCCGTTCCTCACACGCGACCATCCACTCGTTCGCGACGTGGAGGATCTGCGCGACATCAGGCTCGCGGTCATGGCCGAGATGGCGAAGCAGCACCCGCCGGCGGGAGCTACGCCTCCTCGGTAACGGCGCGCAGGGGGAAACCGGCCTTTTTTGCCATGGCGGCGACCGTGTCGACCTTGGTTTCTGCCACTTCCCACGGATACACACCGGCCAGTCCCTTGCCTTGGGTGTGCACGAGCATCATGATGCGATAGGCCTCGGCGGGTGACTTCTGGAAGACCGACTCCAGTACATGGATCACAAAGTCCATCGTGGAGTAGTCGTCATTGAGCAGGAACACCTTGTAGAGTGACGGCTCATCGCGCTTTGGAACAACGCGTTCCTTGACGATGTCGCCGGCGTCGCGTTCGGGTGTAGTCATTTGTGGCGTTCAGCAAGCGCAACGAGCTCCGTCATGGTGGATTCCCCGCGGTCCCACTCGTACCAGCCAAACTTGCGTTCCATGCGCTCCGACTGCGACAGCGCCGCACCAGGGCCCAGCAGCCACGTCTGGAGCACGACGGGGCGCTCCACCCATGCCGCCACGATGCGGTCGCCCTTGAGCAAGGCCACTGTTGCGGTGGACGCTCGCCCATCTGGGGAACGGAACGCCTCCATCACAAACTTGCCGGCGTCTGCATTCACGATCCGCAACGGGACACCGGCGTCGCGTGCGAGCGCGGCCACATACGGCACGGTATGCACGGAGTCGCTGCACGCGGCCACGGCCACTACCAACAGCTGCAGGTCCGTCGACGCGTCCTTGAGCCGCTGGACAAGCTCCGGCGCCGGACGACTACGCGCGGCATTGGCCTTCCACGTCTCCGCACGGGAATCGGCCCCGGCAAGAAAGTCCTCCCACGTCGCGCCTTGCGCAAACAGCGCCGCACCACCGGTGACCGGGGCCTGCGTCATCTGGACCGGGGCCATGAACACAACCAGGGACAACCATAGGCTCATCATGGCAACAGCCTATCGCAGGTGTGGAGATGGGGAGATAGGGAGATGGGGAGATAATTGCGCTATGTCTTCGGTGATCCCCCTTGCCGCTGGCGTTGACTACGCCGACCTGCACTTTGTCGGGTATCCCGGCGTCATCGCGACGGTGCTGCTGCATGGGGTGGAGGGCGTAGCCATTGTGGACCCGGGGCCGTCGACGTCGCTGCCGGTGCTTGAAGCGGCGCTGCGCACGCGTGGGTTTGCCTGGGCGGACGTGCAAGCCATCCTCCTCACACACATTCATCTCGATCACGCGGGCGCGACGGGCTCGATTCTGGCGCTCGCGCCACAGGCGACGGTGTACGTCCACGAACGCGGCTCGGCACACCTGATCGATCCATCGAAACTGCTGGTCAGCGCAGCACGGCTCTACCAGGACGACATGGCACGACTGTGGGGCGAGGTGCTGCCAGTGCCGGCCGAGCGCGTCCACATACTCGGCGACACTGCTGCTCTCACGGTCGTCGGTCATGAAGTAGAAGTGGCATGGACACCCGGGCATGCCTGGCATCACGTCAGCTATTTCCTTCCAGCCACAGGCATTGCCCTTGTGGGCGACACCGCCGGCATCGCCCGTATGGGTGGACACACGGTGATCCCACCGACGCCGCCTCCGGACATCGATCTCGAGGCGTGGCGCAGCAGCACCGAGACGATCCTGCGCTGGAATCCTGACACGCTGTTTCTCACGCACTTCGGCCCACGGCAGGCGCCGCGCGTGCATTTCCAGCAGTTGTGGCAACAGCTCGACTCGTGGAGCGAGACGGTGCAGGCCACACTGGCCCGGCCCGACCTCGGCGATCAGGAGCGTGCGCAGGTCTTTGTCGATGCGGTCACGGCTGACCTGGTGCAGGACGCCTCACCCGAGGACGCGCAGTCGTTCGCCAAGGCGGCGCGCTTCGACTTCTCGTGGACCGGCCTGGCGCGGTACTGGCGACGAAAGAGCGCACCAACTATCGTCTGATCTTCTCGAGCTGCGCGAGCACTTCGCCGAGCTTGCGCATCTCCTCTCCGTACAGGGCCCAGTTGCCTTCGCGCTGGGCGGCCGTCGCGCGTTCGTAGTGATCGGTGGCGCGCTCAGCCAGCACCAGGAATGACGGGTCAATCACGGCTCCGCTCGATGAGGTCGCCGGCAGTCCGGCTGTCGCGGCGTCGGCGGCTGCAGGTGCCGCGGTAATGGGCAGCAGGCCCGCCTCCGACCGTCGATCAGGTGCCAGCGCGGACGCCACGCTTCGTCCAAAGATGCGCACGAGCCCCTGCGTCAGGGTCTCCTCCATCACGATCTGTTCCTGGTAAGCGACGATGACGCGTTTGAGCTCGGGGATGCGTCCTCCAGCCGAGCGCAGGTACAACGGTCGCACGTACAGGAGCGACTCCTCGATGGGAATGACGAGCAGGGTGCCCTGGATGACCTGTGAACCCTGCTGATTCCACAGCGTGATCTGTGGCGCGATGGTTTGATCCTGGTTGATGCGCGCCACGATCTGCCGCGGACCGAAAACCACTTTCTGTTTCGGAAACTGGAACACCACCAGGCGTCCGTAGTGTTCGCCGTCACTGCGGGCCACCAGCCACGCCGCCAGATTGTCCTTCAGGCGTGGGGTGAACGGCAGCATCTGGATGAACTCCGTCTCCTGCTCGCCCGGCAGCCGCATGATCGTGTAGTAGGGCTGCATCGGTGCCGCGTTTGTCTCACCATCAATCACCGGCACCTGCCACTGGTCTTCCTTGTTGTAGAAGACCTGCGGATTGGTCATGTGGAACGTCGCGAACGCGGCCGCCTGCACCTTGAAGATGCGTTCGGGATATCGCACGTGACTGCGCAGCTTTTCCGGCATCTCGGACAACGGCTTGAACATTCCCGGAAAAATCCGGCTCATCGTCTGCACGATCGGGTCGTCCGGCTCGGCGATGTAGAACGACATTGACCCGTGATACGCGTCGATGACCACCTTCACCGAGTTGCGGATGTAGTTGCCCCCACCCACGTCAAACGGTGTCGCGTACGGATAGTTCGCACTGGTCGTGTAGGCGTCCTGGATCCAGAAGATGCGCCCATCCGACACAACCGGGTAGGGATCCGTGTCGTACTCGAGAAACGGTGCCAGCGCACGCACCCGGCCGGCGATCTGCCGGTGGTACATGATGCGGCTTTCGGGGGTGATCTGATTGGTGACGAGAATGTTCGCAGCGCCAAAACGGATCGCAAACATCACGCGCCGCGCCAGGCTGCTCAGCTCCACGCCCCCCGTCCCCGAGTACGTCGTCGTCACGTTGTCTTCGCCGCGGGGATAGTGAAACTCGGGCTGCAGCGTCTTGACCAGGGCGTAGTCACTCGACAATTCACCGAAGTAGATGCTGGGTTCCGAGACATCAATGTCGACGTCGGACACCGGCGGCAGGTCCCGGACAAACAACACCGGCTGCCCCGACGTGGTCACCTCGTTGACCGGCCCAAGCGTCAGGCCGTAACCGTGTGTAAACGTCAGCCGCTCGTTGACCCATGACCGGTTCGGCAGGCTCTCACTGTTGAGCTCCCGCACCGACAACATGACCTGACGATACTTGCCGTCAATCGTGTAGCGATCGTTGTCGACGTTGACAAAGTCGTAATACGTGCGAATTTCCTGGATCTGCGAGAACGTCTGCAGCAGCGGCTGGTGGTCCCACAGGCGGATGTTCTCGATCGTGCCTGCGTTGGCCGTGATGTCTGCCGCCGTCAGCGAACCTTCGCCCGAGAGTTCGCGTTCTTCCACACGATCCAACGCATAGGCCTTGCGCGTGGCTTCGATGTTGTGGCGAATGAACGGCTCTTCCTTCGTCTGTTCGTTCGGCGTCACTACAAACCGCTGCACGAAGCCCGCGTATGCGCCACCCGCCGTTGACACCACGATGTAGGCCACGATCGCCGCGGGGAGCGGCCAGCGCTGCGGACCAAACCCCTGCCAGAGCGAGGCCAGGCTCGCCAGACTCAGCACCACGAGCGACACCCGCAGGAAGGGGATGCGGGCATATACGTCGGTGTGCGACGCACCAAATACCACGTTTGTCGCCGAGCCGCTCAGCAACGTCCGCGGCAGTTCCAGCCACGTGCCCCAGGCCATCAGGGCGAACAACAACGCAATCAGCAGCATCAGATGCCGACGCGTGCCGGACGCCAGATTCAACTTGGGCCAGAACGCCACGCCGTATCTCGGCTCCATCGACACGTTGCCGGAGAGCAGATACAGCAGCGCCGAGCCTCCCAGTGAGAGCACAGTCAGCAGCAGGGCCTGTTGACGAATGAGGTCCAGCACCGGCAGCCGGAAGATGTAGAACCCGACGTCCCGATTAAAGAGCACGTCGGTTTCGCCAAAGGGCACGGCGTTAAATGCGGCCAGCCACTCCAGCCAGTGGTTGGCGGCGCTGATCGCCAGCACAAACGCGACAACCACCGCGACAGGCAGCAGAAGGCTCGCCAGACTCTTGCTCTCGACCACGATCGGCCGGCCGTCTTCGGTTGTCCCCAGAATGAACTGCGGCCGCGAGAGCGCCCGGCGGGCGATCCGCAGGTTGGTCAGGAGAAACAGGAAGGCCACAACAAACGTGGCCACAAACAGGAGGGACTGGGCCTTGTAGGTGCGGAGAAACACGCTTTGGTAGCCCAATTCCTGGAACCACAGCCAGTCCGTGTAAAACACGGCCGCCGACGGCACCACCAGCAAGAGCACCGCCGCAATAAGGATTACCCCAGGAAGTCCCCGTAATGTCATGGATGACTCACTTTACCACGGGGGTACGCTCGGTCAGGCGCTCGTAGGCCTCCACCGAACGCATGAGTTCGTCTATCTCTATGTGCTCCTGATCAGTGTGCGCCACCGTGATGGACCCCGGCCCGAACAACATCGGGGTGCCCCAATGCGTCAGGAAGGGCACATCCGTGGTGTAGGCAAACACCGCGGTGTCAAAGCCCTCGACGGTGTGGAGACGCACCGGTGGCACGACCAGCACGTCCTCGACGGCCGCGCACGTTCCGATGGCGCTTTCCAGCTGATCACGGACCTCCCGATAGTCACTCACCGTCCTGAACATCAACTCAGCTGAGGCATTGGGTGGAATCACGTTCGGTGCCACCCCGCCACTCACGAGGCCCACCGAGTACGTCGTGGACCCCAACACGTCGTCCACCGGCCATTCGGTCTCACGCAGCGCCACGAGCGCATCCAGCATTTTTTCGATGGCCGACTCACCGAGGTGGGGCAAGCTCGAGTGCGCGGCACGTCCGGTCGCCGTCAACCGCGCACGATAGACGCCCTTGGTGGCCACACCCAGACGACTCTCCGTCGGTTCACCATTGATCAACCATGTGGAGGTGTTCGGCCAGCCGTTCGCGGCTTTGGCCCCGTCGCTCCCGCGCTCTTCCCCGGCGACAAACAGCAACCCCACGTCGGTGCGCCCGGCCTGTCGCAGCCGTTCGGCCGCCGCCACCTGCGCGGCCAGAATGCCCTTGGCATCACAGGCACCACGTCCGTATAACCGACTGCCTTCGATGCGACTGGGAAAAAACGGCGGCACGCAGTCGAAGTGCGTCGACAACACCACCGTCGGCTGCTCGATCCGCGCCAGCACGTTGAACCGCCCGTCGCTCAGGGGTTGCTCGTCGACGTGCCATCCGAACTCGCGCAGCGTCCGCGCAATAAACGCGGCCACTTCCTGCTCCCGCCCTGTGGTCGAGTCGATATCCACAAGCGCGCGTGTGAATGCGATGATGTCCATGCCGGGTGTCCTAACGAATCCACGCCTCAAGCTCGGTGCGAGTGTCTGTCCTGTCGTCACGGTATTTCACGATGACCGGTGTGGCGAGCGAGAGACCCCAGTCCTTGCCGGCACCAACCGTCACCGCCCGCGCGCCGGGCACCACCACCGCACCCGCCGGCACCACCAGCGGCTGCCCAGGCTCGGGCTTGATGATCACGCCACGCACGAGGTCGTACACCGGCGTGGACCCCGTGAGCACCACTCCGGCCGCGATCACCGCGCGGGTCTTGATCACGGCACCTTCATAGACGCCGGTGTTGCCGCCCAACAGCACATCGTCTTCGATGATCACGGGCAACGCACCCACGGGTTCAATCACTCCGCCGATTTGTGCGGCAGCAGAGATGTGGACGCGCGCGCCGACCTGTGCGCACGACCCGACCAGTGCGTGTGAGTCGACCAGTGAACCTTCGCCGACGTACGCCCCGATGTTGATGTACATCGGCGGCATGCACACCACACTCGACGCGACATACGCCCCCTCGCGCACGGTCGATCCCCCGGGCACGATGCGCACGCCGGCACTCAGCCCAGGTTTCTTGATCGGCATCGTGTCCTTGTCATAGAACGGCCAGCGTCCGTGATCCGCTGACATATCGACGACATCACCGAACCGGAACCCCAGCAGGATGCCCTGTTTGACCCAGGCATTCACCCGCCAGCCGCTCGGTACCGTCGCATCGGGCTCGGCCGCACGCACCACGCCTTCATTCAAGGCACGCTGCAGTTCGAGAAAGACCCGTCGCGCTTCGTCCTTGTCCGCCGACACCCCGGCCTGAAACAGCTCACTGATGCGACTGGCGATGTCACTCACGCCTGACCTCCGGCCCCGTTCCCGGCCACGACCGGCAACCCCAGGTCGCGCAGCACCGCCAGGATCTTCTCCTGCGACGCCGGCCGCGGCGACACCGCCGGCAACCGGAACACGTCCTCGCACAATCCCATCGCGGTCATCGCAAATTTCACCGGCCCAGGATTGGATTCCACGAAGTTGATCTGCATCAGGGGCAGCAACTTGTTGTGCCAGTGCCGGGCATCGGCCAGCGCCCCCCGCTCGAACGCTTCCACCAACTGCACCATCTCGGCCGGCACTTCGTTCGAGGCCACCGAAATGATCCCGTGCCCGCCCAGCGCCATCAACGGCAGCGTAATCGCATCGTCACCCGACATGACGATGAAGTCCGGAGGTACGAGGTGGCAGATCTCGGCGATCTGACTGATGTTGCCGGAGGCTTCCTTGACGCCGATGATGTTCGTTATGCTGGCGAGCCGCACCAGCGTGGTCGGGTCAATGTTGCATCCCGTTCGGCCCGGCACGTTGTAGACGATGATGGGCAGGTCGGTGGAGTCGGCGATGGCCTTGTAATGCAGGAAGAGGCCTTCGGGTGTCGGCTTGTTGTAATACGGAGTCACCGAGAGGATACCGTCGGCACCCGCGTCCTTCACCATGGCGGCCATGTGAATGACGTCCCTGGTGTCGTACCCGCCGGCACCGGCCAACACAAGGGCGCGTCCCCTGGCTTCCGCGACCACCAGTTCGATGACACGGCGCCGCTCGTCCATCGACAGCGTCGGTGTCTCGCCGGTGGTGCCGCACGGCACCAGCACGTGCACGCCGGCATCCAGCTGTCGTCGTGCCAGCCGGCTGATGGCTGGTTCGTCGAGTCGGCCGTCAATGGTGAACGGCGTGATCAGCGCGGTGCCGACGCCGGTGAATGGTGTTCTCATCTTCGTGTCTCTCCCTGGTCGTTCAGATAGTCGTCCATCGTGAACCATCCGCGGCGGCCCACGAGCCAGCAGGCGACGTCAAGCGCCCCGCGTGCAAACACGGCTCGGTCGCGGACGGTGTGTGTGAGCGTGACGGTTTCACTGGGTCCATCAAACCCCACGGTGTGTGTGCCTGGAATCGACCCGGCGCGCGTGGATGACATGTCAATCGCGCGCGTGTACCCGGCTTCTTCCATGGTCGTACGCAACGTCACTGCGGTGCCGGAAGGCGCGTCCTTCTTGTGGATATGGTGCGCCTCGTGCACCCAGGCGCCCACCCGCGCATCGGACGAAAATCCCGCCGAGGCGGCAGCCACCGCGCGCCGAAACACGTGCAGCCCGATCGAAAAATTTGACGCCGCCAGAGCCCCGATGCCCGACTGCAGCACCACGCCGTGGACCTCGTCGTGGACGGCGTGCCATCCCGTGGTGCCGATCACCACGTTGATCCCACGGCGCGACAGCGCCACCACGTTGCCCAGCACGGCATCGGGCGTCGTGAAATCGATCGCCACATCGACCTGGACATCGAGGCGCTCGATCGCCATCGGCCCCCCGGCGCCGGTGATGATCTGCACAACCTCGCAGCCGTTGTCAGGCGCCAGCGATTCCACCAACTGCCCCATCCGGCCGTGTCCAAGCACCAGCAGACGGGTCATGAAAAAAACTCCGTGTGGACGCGGTTCAGTGCGGCGGGCAGGTCGTCGTCACGCATGACAAGTGTCACGTTTCTGCGCTCAGCCGCCTGCGACAACATGCGAATCGGCACTGGTCCCAATGCCTGCAGCAGGCGCCCCAGCAACGCCGGTGTCGCGGCAATTCCTTCTCCGACGGCACACAACACAGCCATCTGGTCCTCACGCGTCACCTGTGCGAAGGCACTGAGCTCCGACAGAATCTGCGGCAGGCGACGCGTATCATCCACGGTGAGTGACACCGACACTTCCGAGGTGGTGACGACGTCCACCGATGTCGCGTGCTTTTCGAAGACGCCAAACAGCCGATGCAAAAAGCCGTGGGCTGCGAGCATGCGTGTGGACGCGATGTCCACCACCGTGACAAAGCGCTTGGAGGCCAGCGCCGTCAGCGGCTGGTCCGTGGTGGCCCTCTTGGCGGTAATCAACGTGCCGGTCGAGGTCGACTGTCGGGAGTTGAGGATCCGGACCGGAATATTCTTCGCGACTGCGGGAAGAATCGTGGACGGGTGCAGCACCTTCGCGCCGAAGAACGCCAACTCGGCGGCTTCGTCAAACGACAACGCCGGCACCAGGCGCGCGGCTGGAACCAGACGCGGATCGGCGGTGAGCATGCCGTCGACATCAGTCCAAATCTGAATTTCCGATGCGCCGAGGGCCGCACCGAGAATTGCCGCGGAGTAGTCAGACCCGCCGCGACCCAGCGTCGTCGTCACGCCCTGTCGCGTGGCGCCGACGAAGCCGCCCACCACCGGCACCGTCCCCGCCGACACGACCGGCGTGATGAGGGTGGTGGCCCGTGCCGTCGTCTCGTTGATCAGGGGAGGCGCTTCGGTGTGCGCATCCGTAGTGACCATCACCGTGCGCGCATCGATCCAGGCGGCCGGCACGCCGTGCGACGACAACGCGGCCGCCACGATCCGGCTGCTGCACAGTTCACCGGTCGCGGCCACCAAATCCAGCCAACGCGGTGGCGCATCCTCCAGCACACTCAGTGCGCCCACCACCCGCGTCAGTTCGTCGAACTGGCGCGTCAGAAAGGCCTCCACCTCCGTACGCAACGCCGGGTCAGACACCACACCGGCGACCTCCACGTGGCGCGCGTGCAGTTGGGTGATCGAATCACGTGCGCCCGCACCATCACCGGTCGCCGCCTGCGCCGCCAGACCCAGCAGCCGATCCGTGGCCCCACCAAGCGCCGAGACCACGACCACGGGTGGCGCGGACGTCCGACGCACAATCTCGACCACCCGCAGGATAGCCGCCTGATCGGCCACCGACGTCCCGCCGAACTTCAGGACAACCATGCGCCATCCGCTTGCATCAATTCGGCATTAAGAATCGAGGCACCCGCGGCGCCCCGGACGGTGTTGTGGCCCAGCGCCACAAACCGGTGCGTGAACACCGGACAGGGACGCACGCGACCGATCGACACGGCCATCCCGTCACCCAGATCAGCGTCCAGTCGTGGCTGTGGACGATTCGGCGCGTCGTGCACCACGATGGCCGGCTGCGGCGCGGTGGGCAGATTCAGTTCCTGCGGCCGCCCACGGAACTGGCGGCACGCGTCAATCACCGCGTCCACCGACGGACGCGTCTCGAGCTCGACCGACACCGTCATCGTGTGTCCATCAATCACCGGCACACGATTGGTGTGGGCACTGATCGTCACTCCGTGCGGAGTCCGACCGCCGTCTGCGCTGAGGATTTTGGCGGTTTCAGTCTCCATCTTTTCTTCTTCGCCGCCGATAAAAGGCACCAGATTTCCAAGGATATCCAGCGACGGCACGCCGGGGTATCCCGCACCGGACACCGCCTGCATCGTGGAAACCACCACGCGCGTGAGACCGAACTGGCGCAGGGGCGCGAGTGCCATGGCGAGGACCACTGTCGAGCAGTTGGGGTTGGTGACGATGGCACCCGACCATCCCTTGACGCGACGTTGTTCGTCAAGCAGGGAGAGATGATCGGCGTTGACCTCCGGAATCAACAGGGGGACCAGGGGGTCCATGCGGTGATTGCGCGCGTTGCTGAGCACCACGTGTCCGGCGGCGGCAAATGCCGCTTCGACGTCTCCGGCCACCGACGCGTCCAGCGCTGAAAATACCACCTTGGGGCCGCGGCCCGGGACACACCCGTCGACCATCATCGACCGCACGGCGTCTGGCGGCGGAGTCGGCAGTCGCCAGGGTGCGACCGAGTCGTATCGTTTCCCTTCCGAGCGTTCACTCGCGGCAACCCAGCTGACACGAAACCACGGATGGGCCGACAGCCGACTGATGAACTGCTGCCCCACCATGCCGGTGGCCCCGAGTACCCCCACTTCAATCACTCGCACACCTGCCTCCACCACATTTCTCCCTAACGCAAAAAACCCGCCGAGCGCATGGGCGCATCAGCGGGTTCAAGGTACTGCTCTGACTGTGTCTATCAGCGTCTGCTGCCGGTCAGGCCGTCACTGCCACTCGCCCATGCGCGCGGGACTCGCTGACGCGAAGCCCGCATGGTCTTGGTCTGCTTTGGCTTGGCGGTGAACACGTCGGACATGGCTGTCGCGGCGTAGCATAACACAAGGTAGAATCCCTGTTCATCGATGCGTGGAGCGACAAGGATGACCCAGGGTCGCGAACGATGAGTGGCGGACTGCGTGCCACTATCCTGTCACGTCTGCCTGACAGTCTGGTCTCGGGACTGCGGGGATGGTACCGTCGGCGGCTCATCCGGCGGTTTCCCCGCCGAATCGTCGAGCATACGTACGGCGGGCATCGCCTGCAAGTCGCGCTGGTAGACCCGTTGTCGGCCGGATGGTACGACTGTGACTGGCCGGTGCTGCCGGAAATAGAACACCTCAGGCAATCGCGACTGCGGCCAGGCGCCCGCGTCTTCAATCTCGGAGCACATCAAGGCGTGGTCGCATTGATGCTGGCACGAGAGGTCGGTGAGATGGGGCACGTCATTGCCGTCGAGCCGGTCGCGCATAACGCTGAGACAGCGACGACCAACAGGGACCTGAACGCGGCATCGCAGTTGACCATCCTTCAGGCCGCCGTTACCGCCGAGTGCGGCACGATCACGTTCAAAGACGGCCTGCAAGGCAGTGCCCTGGGTGAAGCGGCCAACACCGGCGACTCGTTTCTCGCCGACGCGGTGACGATCGACGATATGGCCTCGCGATTCGGACTGCCGGATGTGGTGTTCATGGACGTGGAAGGGGCGGAGCACCTGGTGCTCGCCGGCGCCGCCGCGGTGCTTGCCTCAGGTGCTGATTTTTCGGTCGAGCTCCACGTCGGCTGCGGCCTCGAAGCACTCGGAGGATCAGTCGATCACGTACTGGCGTACTTTCCTGAAGACCGGTTCCAACTGTTCGTGCGGGCCGAACGCGACAATGCCTTTCAGGCGTTCACGCCGGAGACACCCCTGTTGCAGAGCCGTTGTTTTCTGCTGGCGTTGTCGCGCGTCGCTGTTTTGCCGACTGTTCACCACAATCTCACGTAACGCTCAGGTGTCGGTGACGGACCGAGGCAGCGTTCTATCGTCAGAGTCAGCAGTCCGCAGTGCGCGGCGATGAAAGGGGCGACGACGTGGGTACAAGACGGCTTCAGACGTGGCTGGCGATGATCGTGATTGGCATCGGTCTGTTGTTTCTCGGCATCGCGGGGCTGTTTGTCTATATGTCAAACACCGCCGTGCCCCTCCACAGCAGGCAGGAGGACGTGCCGACCTCGGTGCAGGCACCACCCACGTCGGAGTGGGCTGCGGCCGTCGAACACGCACGCCACGTGGTACGCGCCGGCATCGTCGACCAGAATCTGCCCGGCGTCTCGATCGCCGTGGGGGTCGGAGACGACCTGGTGTGGGCCGAGGGTTTCGGATGGGCCGACATTGCCCAGCGCGTGTCTGTGCAACCGGACACACGATTCCGCATCGGCACCGCGTCGGTGGCGCTGACGGCGGCAGCCGCAGGTCTGCTGCTCGAACAGGACCGTCTCAATCTGGACGCGCCGATTCAGACGTATGTGCCGCAGTTTCCGGAAAAGCCCTGGCCCGTGACGCTGCGGCAGGTGATGGGGCACACCGCGGGAATCACCAATGACGGTGGCGATGAAGGTCCGTTGTACGGGCGACACTGTGACCGGCCCATCGACGGGATCGACGCGTTTGCGGATCGAGACCTGCGGTTTGAGCCAGGCACGCAGTTTCGCTATTCAAGTTTTGGATGGATTCTGGTGAGCGCCGCCATCGAGGCGGCAGCGGGCGAGCCGTTTCTCTCGTTCATGCGCCAACAGATCTTTGAGCCCCTGGGCATGCACGACACCCTGGCCGACTCGTCGACGGCACCGGTCGCGGGCGCGGCGACACCGTACTTCCCACGGTTCGCGGCCGATCCGCGGTACGGTCCAGACGTAATGCGACCCGTGGACTATTCCTGCTACGCCGGCGCCAGCGCCTTTCTGTCCACACCGTCCGACCTCGTTCGGTTCGGATTCGCCATGCTCCACGGCACGGTACTCAGACCAGAGACGGTCACGCGACTTCAAACGTCGCAGCGTCTCGCCTCGGGTGAAGAGACGGGATATGGCCTGGGCTGGGACATCGAGACGGTCGACCTCGTCGGTGCACCAACACGATGGGTGGGTCACGACGGCACATCGCTCGGCGGCACAGTCGCGTCACTCATCATGTTTCCTGAACGCGGTCTGGTGATCGCTGTGCTGTCGAACACCTCCTACGCAGACACGGAGTCACTGGCCGTCAGTGTGGCGCGGGTGTTCACGTCACGGTAGTGGCGTCGGCACGTCCACGTCGCCACCCGTGACCACCGCCTGGTTCGCCAGGATGCCGACGATGGATGCCCGGGCGCCTTCGGCCATCGAACAGGCGACCGGCGCGCCCTCTGTGACGCTCTTCAGGAAGTCCATCAGCGCGTAGTAGAGCGAGGGGTGGGGCAACCCGGCCCCTTCCTGCAGATTGCCCTGCTCGATCAGCTGGGTCGCGTTGGCAATCAGCACAATCCCTTCCTGATCGAAGATCTGCTGGCGGGTGGCGTACACCTCCCACCCCTGCGTGGGTGCATCCGCCTCCTTGAATAACCACCCATGCGACCACGCCAGTCGAATGGAGCCGTTGATCCCGTTGACGACTTCGAACTGGCCGCCATACGAGTTGGCCAATGTGGCGGTGTACCGCAACGCCACTTCGTCGGCCCAGATCAGGTCCACCTCGACGGTATCGGCCACCGTGCGCCCATCCTTGTGATGTCGGACACCCCCGCGTCCCCGGATGCGCGTCGGGTACGACCCACGCCACCAGTGCGCGACGTCGAACTGCTGTGCCCCCTGCTCGCCCGCGAGTCCGATGGAGACCTCAGGGTCCAGGCGCCAGTTCGCCTGACGGTCGGTATCCCCGCCGCTCGCCGGAAAACGCCACGACGTCTTGCGGTGCCACTGCGCCGACATCGATACCACGTCGCGCAGTTCCGTACGCACGAGCGGTTGCGCACGTTTGTACGTGGGATTGGACCGTCCCTGAAATCCGGCGTGGCACACCGTGCCGACCGCTGCGGCCGCCGCCGCCATCGCCCGACAATCGTCCACGGTGGAGGCAATGGGCGACTCGCAGTACACATGCCGACCGGCGGCAATCACATCCTCCACGATCGCGCGGTGCAGATGTGTGGGCGTCGCCACGATCACGGCGGTGATGTCGGGGCGGGTCTCGAGCATCACGCGATGATCTGTGAAGTGGGCCGCCGAGGCCGCACGTGATTGCCCGAGTGTCAATCTGGCCTCTGAGTGATCGCAGATGGCGGCAACCTCCACTTCGGCGATTTTCTGCAACTCAGTGAGGATTGCCCGTCCATGACGACCTGTCCCAATCACCGCCACCTTCGTCATCACGCCCTTCGGCAGGCGGGGCAGCAGTTCGAGAGGATTGGGCACCAGCGCCAGCCCCGTCAACGCTCCGACAGTCTGGGAGAGGAACGAACGTCGATTGGAATAGTGTGCAGGACTCATGGAATGTCACCACTCAGATCGGTCAAAAGACTCCTGCGCGTTTCAAGGCGGCCGTGGGATTGATGACCAGGATCAGGTCGAACCGATGATGCACCGGCACGAAGAAGTCATTGTCGAACGCGCGGGTGTGGTACCCGATAAGTGTCGCACTTGGGGTGACGGGATAGGTGCCGATCGAATACCACCGCTTGCCAATGCCGTAGCGGTCGCCGTTGAACGTGGGCACATACCTCCGATCCACCGACATGACTCCCGTTGTGACCGCCAGTTTGCCGAAGCGGAGGTCCGCGGACGCGTTCAGGCCAGAGCCTCGTCCTGCGCTGACCCGCTGATACGCCTCAAGCCGCACCCCTGTGATTGGTCCGGAGGTCGAGGCCGTCCGCCACACCAGAGCCTGGCGGAACACATCGCGCCCATCCTCATAGGCATAGTCGACCGACGCCATGGCTCGGTCGTGCAGTTGGACACCCACGAGCACCTGGCCGTAGTTGTAGTCGACGAAATCATCCAGACGCCGGAAGACATTCGGCTCCGCGAAGTCGCCCAGATGGCCGACGGTGCCTGACACCTGCGTGACACGACCGCTCGCTGGACGAATCGTGACGCGCTGACCGACCAGATAGCCGTCCATGTCGTGCGAAACATTTTCGGAGACGTCACCTCGATACGGCGCCAGTCCACCCGCCTGCAGTTCAAGTCCGCGCACCGGTGTGGCGGCCAGAAACAGGTGGCGCACTCGGAACCGACCGACAAAATCACCCGTGCCGATCCCGGTGTCGTTCCAACTCGCCACATACGTGCTGCCGGCCGACGCCAGGACGTTGAGTGAGACACGACCCGCTGGTTCAAAGAGCACGCGGCCCCGGGTCAACGCGTGCCACTGGAGACCGTCAGCCGTCTCCACCCCGGCGCTGTTTTCGTTCCAGCGGTAGCGGGCACCCACCTGCAGCGCCTGCACATCGAGCCATTGGCGAATCGCCGGAGGGTCGGCAGCGGGCGCGGCCGATTGTGCGGCGGCCGTGATGGGAACAGCGATTACTACGAGAGCACACAGGAGAAGAGCGCGGTGGGTCTGACGAATCATCGCGTCGAGATTGTAATGCTCTTATCCCCACGACGCTCGAAAAGACTGCTGCTGCTGAAAAAATACGAGAGCCGTCAGCGCCGGATTCATTTTTTCGTTTCTGGCAACCAATGAACGGTGTGCCCCTGGCCCAGCGGCCCTTGACGACCCGGGAATTCTCCCCGAGTCGCTCCCAGTACGACGAGGGCCGTTGCCCACGCGTCACACAGCCGCGCCGATGGCCCCGTAACGGCGACCGCACCTCTGCCGTGCGCGCCGTCCACATCAGCACCCGACCGTGGATCCACGATGTGGGCCTGAGGCTGGCTGGCCGCATCCGACACGGCAAACGCCGTGTCGTCAAGGTGCAGCACGGGCGCGTCCGCCCCGGGCTGCACACTGACGCGCCATGGCTGACCTGCGGGATCACACCCGAGTGCGTAGCCACTACTCGTCCCGCCGTGCAGGAACGCTGACGTCACGCCGTGTGCGCGAAGCAGGTGTACGGCCCGGTCGAGCGCGTGGCCCTTGCCGATCCCGCCGAGGTCGAGGGCCATGCCCGTGCGTCCGAACCGCACCGTGTGTGACAGTGCGTCGAGGATCAGCGCGTCACCCTGTCCCTTCGTGATGTCGAACGCGCCGTCGGAATCGCGCCACACGGACTGCGCATCCACCAACAGTGCCCACACCTCTCCGTCACAGCGCACGGATTCGTCGGCCGCCATGCGATTGACATGCGACACCCAGCTGTCAGGGGCAAACCGACTGAGCCGCTGATGCCACTCGTCGATCTCGGCCATGACCAGTTCGCCGATGGCCTGATGGTCGGTCTGCGGCGGCAGCACCAGCTCAAACCGCGTGCCCATGGCCGCCGTGGCGAACCGCAGCGGCTCAGCGCTCAGAGCTTTCGGACCTTGCCGTTTTTTGGGTTGTAGCCAAACGCGGCTTTTTCCCAGAACGACCGCTGCGCCAGATCCACGATCACCATCACCATTGTGCCGAGCTCCACATCGCTCCGTGGCTGCTGGCGCGTGCGGATGCACTCGACCCAATGCCGACGGAGCGTCTCCTGGGAGTCGAGCACTTCTCCCTCGGGTGCCACTTCTCGCTCCTCGATCTCGTCGGCCCAGATTCGCTCGGGGCGAATGATCGCATTGCGGCCCCCGACGAACAGGTTGGCCTTATGACCGCGGATGATCCGTTCGAGCCCCAGCTCATTACACGTCGAGCCGGCCACCACCATCGTGTGGTCGTGCTCGAAGTCGATGTTGATGTTGATCTGGTCGGGATTCTCCATGGCCTTGTCCACCATGTGCCCACCGGTGGCCACCACCCTGACCGGCCAGCCCACGTTGAGCGCCTTGATGGTCGGCGTCACATGGTGCACCAGCAAATCCCCGATGATGCCGGAGGAATACTTCTTGTATCGGCGCCACCGCGCGTAGATCTCCGGACTCCACGGCCGCTTGCCGAGCGGTTTGCACCACTCATCCCAGTCAAGGTTCTGCCCGGGGTTCCAGGTCTTATCGAGAGCGTAGTAGTTCCATTCACCGGTTTTTGAGTTGCGACAATAACTGGTCTGGCTCCACACCGGTTTCCCGATGGCGCCCTCGGCAATCAGCTTTTCTGCCGCCATGTAACTGGGCGTCATCACGTACTGGGTGCCCACGCACACCACCACCTGCGGATTGGCCTGCGCCACCTTCCGGAGGCGCTGTGCCTCCTTGAGGTTCAAGGTCATCGGCTTTTCGACATACACGTCCTTGCCGGCCTTGATCGCATCCTCCGCCACGCGTCCATGCCAGTGCTCTGGTGTCGCGATGACCACGCCGTGAATGTCCGGCCGCGCCAGCACATCCTGATACCGGCGATAGGTGGCCACATCGCTGCTCTGAAACTTGTCCACACGCGCCTTGGCATCGGCGACTCTGGGGTCACACAGGTCACACAGGGCTTCCACCCGCACAGGCTGCCCATCACGCGCGTTGCGGGCAAATCCCTGCGCATGCCCGGTGCCCATGCCGCCGGTGCCGATGATGGCAATCTTGACGACGTCGCCCTCAGCCAGCGGTGCTCTCGGCCGCGCCTGTGGAATCGGCTCGAGGTCTTCTGCCGCGTCCATCTCCCGCACTGCCAGCCCCGCCGCCACCGCGGCCGCCGTCGTCGTCTTCAGAAAGTCACGTCGTGATCTGGTGGTCTTCATTTCGACATCTCCGCACGCACACGTTCGAGCAGCGCCTTGGTTTTTGCGATCCCTTCCCGCTCGGGAAGTTTTGATCCCTCGTATTCGATACCAACCCAGGAGCGGTACCCCGCATCAAGCACGATCTTCATGAGGCGACGATAGTCCTTCTGGGCTTCGTCGCCGTTGTCGGCAAAGTCGTGGGTCTTGGCGGACACGGCCTTCGCGAACGGCATCAGATCTGCCACACCCTGATAGCGGTCGTATTCGTAGAAGTTGCCGAAGTCAGGCAGCGTGCCGCACCGCGGATGGTTCACCATCTTCATCACGCCGGCCAGCCACGTGCCATCCGACGACAATCCCCCATGGTTCTCCACGACCACATTGAGCTCCATCGGCGCGGCAATCTCCGTTAACTGCCGCAGTCCATCCGCCGCCAGCTTCTGTTGTTCCTCAAAACTGCCGGTGCTGGCCGCATTGACGCGGATGGTGCCGCAGCCGAGCACCTTCGCCGCGTTGAGCCACTTGCGGTGATTCTCAACGGCCGTCGTGCGCTTGGCTGGGTCGGGGTCACCCAGGCGCCCTTCACCATCGACCATGATCAGGAATTGCGTGACACCCTCGTCGGCCGCGCGTGTGTTCATCTGCGCGAGGTACGAGGCGTCATTCGCGTAGGCGCGGAAGAAGGTATTGACGTATTCGATGGCTTCAATACCAAAGTCGCGCTTCGCCACACGCGCGAAGTCGAGATGATCAATCTCTTTCGCGCGCAGCGTACGGTGCAGCGACCACTGCGCGAGTGAGATCCGGAAAAGCGGTGCCGTTTGAGGCGCGGCCCAGGCCTGCGACAACGGCGCCACGGCCATGGCGCCCACTGTGCTCTTCAGAAACGTTCGTCGAGTCCACTCAGCGTTCATCGCGTCCTCCCCTTCAGCGTGACGGTCCGTCCGCCTCGCGCCACCGACCGATCCACCGCCAGACACACCCGCATGGTGATATCGGCGTCAAACACATTCAGGTGTGTGTCCCTATCCTCGAGGACACACGTGACCAACTCGTCGATCTCACCCTGAAACGGGTGATGCGACACATCGGCCGACCCCGGCATGATCGTGTCCACGGCAATGGCGGTCGCGCCGGTGGGCGTGGTCACCTCCCGAAACGACACATCCGTGAACGGACACGCCCGGCGCAAGACCGCCAGGTCGACAGGCGTATCCTGCCAGAAAATCAGGTCATCGCGCAGGGTCGCGCGAGTGCCCATCATCTCGACCCCGAACGCATACGGCATCTGCAGGTCCGTGGAGCTGACAAGCTGCGCCAGCACGGGCTCGCCGCGCCGCGCTCCGCCTGGCGTCATCGTGAGATTGGCAATCACCGTGGTCGGCCACTGGTAACCCTTCGTGATCGTCGCGCCAAAAGCCGACGCCTCGGTGACCTCCAGGCCAGTGCACCATCGGAGTGCATCCACGGCGTGACACCCGGCGGCCAGCAGGTGGCTGCGCCCGCTCTTTTTCGTCCGCACCCAGGACCAGCCCGAGTACCAATCCGTCACGCGCGAGAGGTATTGGAACCGCGCGAAGACCAGCGGCCCAAGCCACCCGTCCTCCCGGAACCATCGCGCGAAACGCAGGTACGGGTTGTAGTGCAGTTCAAACGACACGATCGTGCGCACGCCCGAGGCGCGCACGGCAGCACGAATCCGCGTCAACTCCGCCTCGTCGAGTCCCGTCGGCTTCTCAAGCAGGATGTGTTTGCCGGCCTTCGCCGCCGCAACCGCCTGGTCCGCGTGCAGATGGTTCGGTGTGGCGATCGAGATGATGTCGATGTCCGGCGCCGTCAGCAGGTCCGAAAACCGCGTGGTGAACCGTGCATCGGGCAGCTGTATACCCGCCTCGGCCAGCTTCGCGCGCGCCCGTCCTTCGTTCCGGCCACACAGCGCGACGACGCGGCAATGGGGATTGGCCTGAAACGCAGCCAGATGTTGACCGGCCACCCAGCCCACACCCACAAGACCCACACCGAGCGTTCGCACGCAGGAAGTGTAAACCCGAATGGGTCAGCGGGCCGGGAGGGGCAAGCGAAATGCGGCCATCTCCTGGCCGTTACGTACCAGCAGCATGTCGCCGACAACGACCGGATGATTCCACGTCTTGCCATCGAGTGCAGGGAATCGTGAAAGTTCTGTGAACTGATCCGGCGTCGCCGATACCAGGGCCAATTCGCCCTCCTCAGAAATCACGAGCAGCAGGTCCTGTTCCGCCAGCAGGATCATTTGGCCGTTGCCAAAACGGCCACCCTTCCACACGCGTCGTCCGTCACGCAGGTCGATCGCGGACAGAATGCTGCCGTCGAATCCATACGCGTGGCCTTTGTGGACGACGAGGTCGTTGAAGTAGGGCTTTAAGCCGATCGATGTCCAGCGTTCCTCGAGCGCCCAGGTCCCGCTGGTCCGGCTCACACCCATGCGACGAATCCCGAGGCCGCCGGTTGCGGCAACCGCATTGATCAGGATGTCGCCATCGCCGGTCACCGCCGGCTGCACGATGGCACCACTCTCCCAGTCGTGTGTCCAGAGGACGGTGCCGTCGTTGGGCGCCACCCCGATGGCACCAGGCCCACCGAGCAGCACCACCTGCTCCACACCATCCAGAACCGCCCGATGCGGAGAACTGTAGCCTCCGCTGTGCGACGGACCGGTCCAACGATGGGCACCTGTCGAGTGGTCGTACGCAGCGAGGGTGCCTGCCACGGCCACAACCACCACATCACCAAAGATCAGCGGTGAACCTGAGAATCCCCAGATCGGCAGTGACTGCCCGGTGTCTGTCGCCACCTGACTCGACCACACGAGTGCTCCGGTGGTGGCATCAAGCGCATTCAGGACGCCCGTCGCGCCAAGGGCAAACACCCGCCCTTCATGGAGTGTCGGCGTCGCCCGTGGACCGGCGCCGGCATTCGACTCCCAGAATCGGACCGGATCACGATGTCCCCACACGGGTTCGCCGGTGGACAGCCGGTAACACGACACAAGCTCGTCGTCGCCCCGCTGTTCCTGCGTGTACAACAAATCACCCTGCACTGCGAAGGAGGACCACCCGGGTCCGATCGGTCGTCTCCAGACTTCCACAGGCGGCGACGATGACCAGTCGGTGTGGATGCGAACACCACGAACCACTCCGTCACGCGCGGACCCACGGAAGCCGGACCACTCGATCGGCATGAGAGGAATACTCGTAACGGGCGTGGGCACTGGAATCAGCCCTCGGCCGGATGCTGCAGCGGGAGCCGTTGGATCCACGGGCTCAGGGGCTGGCAGTTCGGCCACCGCCAACGGTGCAACAGTGGGCAGGTCGTCACCACCGGCGAGCAGCACAGCCTCAGGTGTCGGCGTCCAACGCCAGTGATGCTCGGAACCGGTGGAGGTCACACCCGACGTTCGCAGCATCGTCCACGGCACACACGACAGCACGAGGGCGGCGGCGATAACCTGGAATCGCTGTGCGCCTTCGAGCCGGTTCGCCACCACCGCGCCGACAACCAGCGCCAGACTCCACCATGGCACGGCCGCCAAGAACAGCAGTACGCCCATGCCGGCGCCAGCAATCGAGGGATGAACCAGCAATCGCGTCACGAACAGGGCAACGACCAGCAGCGCAAGCGCGCCGACGCGCTCGACCCACCTCGCGCGACTGAAGAACAGCCACCAGACGATGATGGCCAGGCCCCCGAGCATGCTGCCGAAAAGGCTGATGAGGCCGATCTCCAGGCCGAACCACTCGACAGCGGGAAACAGGCGGGGAACCAGGAACGCCATCACCCACTGCAACGTGACGATGAGCAGGCCTGGCCACAGGCGGAGCGAGGGGGTTGGGGTCATAAGTGATGGTTGGACGCGTTTCAGGCAGGTGTTTGTTCCGGCCTGGGCGTCCCGCACTTCCAGCACTCGGAGAACTGGGCTTCGATTTGTTCCCGACAGGTGGGGCACGACCAGGGTCGACCCAGGTTCGCGGCTGTCGCCTTGGGTCCGTACTGGGCGAGTATCTCGAGCGCAGCGGGCGCGTCGTTGTCGTCAGACACCCACACGGAGGGCAACGTGTCGGCTGTCACTGGGGCTTCACCCCGCGCACCAAACAGACTCTCGCCCCGCACAAGCGCGGCGATGCCATTGGTTTCGAGCATGCCTTTCACCAAATGGGCTTCGGTCGGATGTTGTGCGACAAAGACTTTTGTCATGGCGATCCTTCTCTACCGACAGGCAGTGATATCCGCTTTGCAGTGATCCAGCCGCATGATCTCGATCTTGCGGAACTCGGTTGGCGCGGTCTCGGACTGAATCGCGATGTAGCCGCTGGTCAACGGCGTGCCGTCCACCTTCACCGTCGGGTCGGTCGGCGAGGCATTGCCGCCGCCGATCTGCGGCTTCGTGTATTCGAGCACTGTTTCGCCGTCCACGACATGGCGAATCAATTCATCACCCAACACCAACACTTCCACGCGCACCCACTGATCGCCATCGTAGGTCTTGGACGTCGAGTTGGTGCAATGGGCCGTGCGAAGTGCGCCGCCCAGCACCACATGGGTGCCGGGGGTGCAGAGATTGGCGGTTGGGCGCGGAGCGGTTCCCGATCCTCCGAGCAGTTGCACTTCGATGGAAATCGGGAAGTCCTGATCTCGCATCATTGTCTTCGGATCCTGCGAGTGCAGCATGAAACCGTTGTTGCGGATCGCCCAACTGAGACCGCGACCCGCTGACGGGAGTTGCTCCCCGACAAACCGGTATTCCGCGGCGATGCGGTAGTGCGAATACGGCGTCTCGTAGAACAGGTGGCCGAACTCGCCGTGAAAGCCGGCCCACTTGTCGTAGCCCACTTTCAACACCCCGTCCTCCACGCGGAAGGTGTCGTGCAGATTCACGCCGAGTTCGTGTTTGGTGAACTTCGGTGTCCAGCCGGTCAGGTCGTGACCGTTAAAGAGAGGTGTCCACGAAGGTTGCGGCAACTGTGACGGCCACAGGCTCACGATGAGCAGACCGCTGATGAGGATGCGCAACATCACTGCTTCTTTCTGTAGAACTCCTCGATCGGCCCGAACGGGCCGAGTCGGTGCTGCTCCACCTGGAATGGGTCCGCGAACGGCGGATACGGCGAATCCACCGGCTTGGTGGATTTGTCCGGGTAATCGCGAGCGAGGCGGTCCTGACTCATCAGCGGTCGCGGCTGCGCATTGATGAATGCGGCCACGTCGTACGCCTGGTCATCGGTCAGGTCAGGCTTGCCCAGCGGCATCTTGGCCTTGATGAACCGTGAGGCGGTAATCACACGCGTCATCCCCGCGCCGTTGTTGTACGTGTCGTCGCCCCACAGCGGCGGAAAGATGTATCCACGCCTGGGGTCGGATGAGGCGAGCAGACCAAGCCCATCACGCCCGTGACACAACGCACACTTGAGGGCGTACACCGCACGACCGGCCTCCGGTGACGCGGCACGGTCAGGCGTGCGAAACGGCGACGGTTCGTTGACGATTCTGGCGGCGGCGGGCATCGCCGCGTGTTGCTCGCTGAGCGCCTGAATGTAGGCGACCATCGCATTCAACTCCACACCATCACGCGGCAACACCCGGCCGTTCATGCTCCGTTCCATGCACCCGTCGATGCGATCCTTGATATCCGCCTCACGACCGTCACGGCCGGAGAACCGGGGATATTTCTGGTACGTCTCAGTGAGCGACAGTTGCCCTGTGATCTCGCCGGACTGCAGATGGCACGATCCACAATTGAGACGATTGCCCGTGTACCGCATCTCCGGATCCGGGTGATCCGGACCGATCAGCAGATTCGTCTGGGCGATCAAGCGACGCCCGTATTCCGCCGTCGCTTCCGCCTGCACGCCACCAACGTCTCGGCGCGACCGATCGCGCATCACAAACCACGTCGCCGCAACGGCGGTCACCCCAAGCACACCAGTCACCACCAGCGCCGCGATCCATGTGGAGGAGGATTTACTCATCGTCACTCCGATCGTAACGTCGAATCTCCTCCACGAACAGATGCTTCGGCGCTTCTATCCGCGCTCGGAGTTTCGGACTCAGCGCCCACACGATGACAAACCCGGCCGTCAGGGCCAACACGGCGTAGACGAGCAGATCAGGAATCATTGGTGCCCCTCATACAGGGTCGCGAGATACCAGATCAGTGCGTCGATCTCGTCGGGTGAGAGCCGTGCGGACCAGGCGGCCATCATGGTGCCCTCGATGCCGTTCCGGATCGCGTCGCCCACACGCCGGCCACGTTGCTGCCGGAAGTTGGTCGGGGGCGTCGTCAGTTGTGCGGCCGCCCACCCGTCGCCTTCGCCGCGATCGCCGTGACACTGCGCACAGTTGGCCGCGTACAACTCAGGTGCGTCACGCTGCTGGTCTGGTCTCACTGTCGGCAGGCTCCTCGCGGCGTCCGACGAGGAGCCGAGGGTCTGGACGTGGGCGATTAACGCCGAGAGCTCCGCAGTCGGCCGGTCGCGCCACGCTGACATGGACGTGCCGGGCACGCCGTGCCACAACACCTGCGCCAGGCGGGCGTGAGAGTACGCGCCCGTGAGGTCGGGTGGTCGTGGCGAGAGCGCCGCCGCCGCCACACCATCACCCCGCCCTTCGGGGCCGTGGCAACCGGCGCATAGGCGCTGATACAGGGCTGCGCCTTCGGTGGGATCACCGTTCGTCGGAACGTCAGGCACACGACCGGTCCACCGCGTGGTGACCGGGCTTGCATTGAGCTCAGACGCCGGTTCCGGTCCGACGAGTACCCGCGCGCGACCCAGTGACTCCAGGTACGCCACCACGTCCCGCGCCGCTTGTGTCGGCGCTGACACCGAGCCGTCGAACAGATGGGCGTACGACGGCATGACCGATTCGGGCACAATCGCACGTGGATCAAACAGGTGCACCAGCTGCCAGTCTGCCGACCGCGTGCCGGTCGCGCGCGACAAGTCGGGGCCAATGCGGCGTGTGCCCAACATGTGCGGAAAATCCCTGCGCCCTTCCCACGCCATGGTCGGCGCTCCGAATCGCGCTTCGTCAGCGGCGGTGAACCGCACTTGCTGCGTGTGGCAATACCCGCAGCCCTCCTGTGCGTAGATGTCGCGCCCACGGTGTTCACTGGCCGTCAACGCCAGCGTCGTCTCCGGCCCAAATTCACGCGCCTGCTGCTCAAGCACTCTGGCTGGCCACACACCGAGGAACGCGACTGACAACACGAAGAAGCCGATGCCCGCCACGAATGCCGAGAGGTAGGCCATCCCCAACCCTGCACGCCCGTGTCCTTCCGGGGCAGCGCTGCTGACCTGCGCCGGTTCCCTGGGCGCAAGTTCGGCCACTCGCGGGCCGGTGAGCATCCCTCGCAACAGCTCGATAAATCCGCCCAGCAGCAGCAGCCCGGTGGCGGACCTGACAATCCAGGCGTGCCTCGATACGTTGACCGACTCGATCCAGGGCGCGCCGGACTGCCACTGTTGCGCCTGGAGGAGTCCCGCCACGGTGAGAGCCACCACCATGAGCAACACTCCGGCCAACAGCCACCAGTACGCGCGGTGCACCGCCTGCGCGTTGTAGCGCACGCCCGGTGTTCGTTGCCACACGTGCACGAGGCCGCCCGCCGCGGCAAATGTGGAGAAGCCCGACATTGCCAGGTGTGAATGACCGATCACCCAGTCGGTGAAGTGCACCACCTGGTTCACCGACATGAAGGCCTGCAGTGAGCCCTGCACGCTGACAACGAGATACAAAATCGTGGACATCACCACGAAACGCAGGCCGGGATCCTTTGGAAACACCCCGGCGCCATGCAGCGACAGCAGCAGATTGGCCACGACGAGAATGACCGTGATGCCGAGCAGGGCTGATGCCGTGATCGCGGTGAACTGCGCGGCCATCGGAATCACCGAGAGGATGTAGTGGTGTGTGCCGTTCAACGGGTACAGCAGGAACAGCAGCCAGAATCCGAGCATCGAGAGAAAGTGGCTGTAGATGGGCTTGCCGGTCACCGCAGGAATGACGAAGTAGAGCATCGCCAGCGCGAGGGGTGTGACAAACAGTCCCACCGCATCGTGTATCCAGAGGCCACTGAACGCGGCCCCGGCGGCCCCTGGCACAAACTCCGGCACGATGTTGCCCATCGGGTAGGCCAGCGCCGTGAAGACCAACGCGCCGATCACGTACCACCCCGACACGTAGAGCGACTCCAGACCACGAGCGAAGAAGCCCGGCAGGAACTGCACGATCGCGAGCACGAGGCCGACCACCACGAACGCGTCGACCACCAGTGGAAACTCCGCCCACTCAAGCGGTTGACTGACACCCGATAACACCAGCACCCATCCGGGCACCATCACCGCCAGATTCCAGAGGCCGAATACCCACCAGCCCAGGCGCGGGCTTGTCACCGGTTGCCCGGTCAACCGGGGCACGGCGTGGTACAGGAACGCGAAAAACGCGTTGGCCAACCAGCCGAGCATGATGCCCTGCGTATGCGCGTACCGAATGCGGCCCCAGCCGAGCGCGGGAACGCCCGCACCGAGATCGGGCCACCAGAGTTGGATGGAGGCAATCAGACCGAACGTGACCGACAGCAGCAGCGTGGCGAGCGCAGCAAACCCATGCGCACGGACAAGGTCGGTCTCAACACGCATCGTCGGTTATCCGACGGTGATCACGCTGTAGCCGTATTCCTGTGCGCGGGTGATTCCCACCACACCAGCCGACATGATGTGCGCGTTGGCCACCATGTTGGATTCGAGTTCCTTGTAGACGGCGGCACGGTCGCCGCCCTCGCCCGCGATCGAGCCGGCGTACAGTCCGGCCGCGAGACCACACACGATGAAGTGTGCGCCACGGGCTGCCAGGCGATCGAGCGGCGGACGCTCGCCGGAGTTGCGCGGGTTGCTTGTCGGCGTCACGCCGTTGGCCGGTTTGTAGTTGGTGAGTTCGGTAAAGACCTTGCCGTACTTCGCCCACATCGCGTTGTTGAACGCAAAAGCCGTCGCGTGATGGCGCAGGCACAACACCAGCGCAACATCGGCGTTCTCGAGCTGATACCCGGTGCGATTCGCGTTGTAGACGTTGTTGGAGTAGCCGATGCCCTGGGCCGCACCGTCGGGCGTCACTGTATCGAGCACCACGCGATGTTTGCCGGGCACCTGATCAAGCCACGCGTCGATGGCATGGCGAGCCGGTTGAAAAGTGGTGATCGGGGCCGACTCCTCGGCCGTGCTCGCGGCTGGGCCCGCCTGCGCGGACAGGTCCACGTGCCCGATGACGAGGCCCGCGGTGGCCGCGCCCATGCCTGTCAGAAGTTGTCGCCTGTCCATGCGTTCACTCGCCATGCAGCACCTCGCGGCAGATTCTACCGCAGCTGGCAACGCGAGGTCTCTACGGTCGAACCATGATGGTCTTGATGACCGGAGGTATCCGAGGCTCGCTCATTTCCCCACCCTGGCTCATCGTCGTCGGCGTGGCTGCGAGCGCGTCCACGACCTCCATGCCGGCCGTGACGCGGGCAAAGATCACGTACGCAGGCGGAAGCGGATAAGTGTCGTGCAGGATGAAGAACTGGCTGCCGTTGGTGTTCGGGCCGGCGTTGGCCATGGCCACGATGCCGCGGCGGTAGCCGTCCCGGTAGAGCTGTGAGTCTCGGTTGATCTCGTCCGCAAACGGCGCGCCCCACGCACTCTGGCCGCCCGTGCCGTCGCCGGAGGGATCGCCGCCCTGAATCATGAACCCGCGCACGATGCGATGGAATGTGAGGCCGTCGTAATATCCGTGTTCAGCGAGCAGTCGGAAGTTTTCCACGGCCTTCGGCGCGTCGGTGGCGAAGAACTCAATCTCGATCGGGCCTTTGTCGGTGTCAATCACCGCGCGTGTGCCGCCAGAACTCACCGCGCCTTCCGGCACTTTCGGGTTGCCCGTGGAGGGGCCGCAGGCCGCTGCGAACAACAGGGCGCACAGCGCCACGACCGCCATCATGTTCTTCACCATCACTGTGATCTCCCGCGTCGCTGCCTTCACGCGCTCACATCGCTCACCGTTTTGCGGCTATCTCCGCGAGCAGTCTCACTGCCTCGTCCATTTGTTTCGAGGCTTTTCGGCTGTTGTTATAGATGACGCCCACACAACTCCAGACCCCCAGAAGGGCCACGCTTACCCATAGTTCGAACATTCGGACTCCTCCTTTGGCCGGTGCATTCCATCGAGTCAGCGATGCAGTTGCTCCAGCAATAGCGAGACGGCGTCGCTGGCGGATATGCCGGCCTGGGTCCACTGGATAGCGCTCTCATAGAAACTGCGAGTCTCCTCTGCCTGGCGCGCGATCTCAAGCGCCTGCCTCAGAGCCGCATCGGCGTCGACAGAGGCGACAGTGCACTCCAGGTCGGCGATTGTGGCCAGCGACATGTAGAACATTGTCCGACTGCCCGAAATGATTCTCGCCTGATCGCTCGTTGTCTCGGCGTGCTGGCGACGCGCTTCGAGGGCCCGCTGCTGCAAACGGGGCGCATCACCACAAATAACCGCTATCGGCACTGGGGAGCCGACTGGACCCACATCGCCGGTTCGATCACAGGCGGTGATCAGGGCCAGGCAGCTAACAACCACGAATGTCCTGTGTCGGTAAGCCATAGACTCCCTCCTTTGCGTCAGCCGCAGCGGCATTCATCATTGCAGTGGACGCCGATTCGTGCAACGCGGGCCAGGCTGCGTCACCGGGCGCATCAGAGTGCGACCCCGAACAGCGCGCCGACCCCGGCCGTCAGCGCCATGGCCAACGCACCCCAGAAAGTGACGCGTGAAGCGGCCACCACCATCGGGGCCCCACCGGCCTTGGCAGACAGTGCCCCCAGCAATGCCAGAAACACGAGCGAACTTCCCGCGACAGCCCACATGAGCACGGACGCTGGAAACAGCACGACGATCAGCAGCGGAAGTGCGGCGCCCACAGAAAATGTGCCGGCGGACGCCAGTGCGGCCTGGATGGGACGAGCCGCCAGGACAGCGGAGATCCCCAGTTCATCCCGCGCATGGGCACCCTGTGCATCGTGCTGCATGAGCTGGGTCGCCACGGTGGAGGCCAGTGTCGGATCCAGCCCGCGTGTGACGTAGATAGCCGAGAGCTCCGCGTGTTCCAGCTCGGGTTCGGTGGCCAGTTCTTCACGCTCCCTGGCCAGGTCGGCGCGCTCGGTATCGGCCTGTGAACAGACCGACACGTACTCGCCGGCAGCCATCGACATCGCTCCGGCGACGAGGCCGGCCACGCCCGCCACGAGGATGCCCTGGGAATCAGCTCCCGCTGCAGCCACGCCGAGCACAAGACTGGCCGTGGAGACGATGCCGTCGTTGGCACCAAGCACCGCCGCCCGGAGCCAACCGATTCGTTGTGTGCGATGTCTTTCTACATGCCCCATAGGGCCTCCTTGTGTGGCCGACTAAGTCGCAGGCACTTCCGCATGGCGCACGAAGTAAATCACGGCGACTTCGGCGTCTTGGAGGGCCTGGTGTGAAGGTGCAGCGCCGGACAGAAGCAGCACGCCCAACATGACTACATAACTTCGCATCCGCTGGCCTCCCCGTAGTGTGGGCCGTTCCGCCTGACGCCGAACGTCAGCATCACCAGCGGTGGCACCAAATGCTTGCACGCGCCGCCGACGGCTGCAAGCGGAGTTAAGCGGCATTAGGGTTGAGGTACCGATTCGGCACGTTGTCGAGCGGCGGAACCACACGGCCAGTCGCTTCAAGGAGCAGCGTGATGTTGCCGTAGATCTCACGCTCGTCCCGATGCACCTGCGGAAGGAGGCCACACTGTGCGAACGAGAGGGGCGTCACGTCGAAACACGTCGTCTCCCACTCAAATCCCTTGCCCCAGGTGATTCCCGGAAGGGCAACGTCAGCTTTCGCACCAGCTTGGAGCAGCATCGTCAAAATAGGCGCGGAGCGGTTGTGGCTGGAGTTGACGGTGTGGAAGATCGGCGTATGGCCATTGAGCCCATACTCGTCGACTGACGCGCTGGCGTTCACGTCGGCTCCCATGTCAATGAGCACACGGGCAACATCTGCGTGCCCGTACTCAGCCGCCACGTGAAGCAGCGATGCGCCGACCAGCGGCGTGAACGCTGAGACCATCGTGGTCCGGTGAGTAAGAATTGATGGGTTGGCTCGAATCGCGGCGGCAAGCGCCTCGGCGTCATTCAGCAGGACCGGCGCGACCACTGGGTCGTCCAGCACGGCGCCTCGATCCAGCAGCAAGCGCAGGCACTTGGGAAACTCATCGCCTCTGCTGTACATCTCGGTGAGCCAATCAATGGGACGTTTGCCTCGAACCGGAGCCCGAGGGTCGAGTCCGGCATCGAGAGCCGCCTGAATCTGACCGACCGAGTGCAGTTCACACGCGACGACGATGTCGTTCGTCCCGCGCCTGTCTATCAGTCTTCTCAGGAATGTCATGACAGTTGAGCGTTGCAAGCGTTCTTCTCCAGTCAAAAGTGACCAAGTGTCCAGTCAGCCCGGCTCCAGCCGCCCTCGCAGTTCGCCCACAACCGGCTGAACACACAACGATGGCAACCATCATTAATCGGACGTAGCTCATCAGGTGTCTTTTTCATGACCGGATTTCTGGAGTTATCGTTTGTCCGTCAACGATGCTGCGCGCTTTTGCGCAGCCCCACTTGTGAGTGTTTTCCATTCGTCCGTCAATAGGCCTGAGAACCCCCAGTCCTCCTCGCTCGCACACTTCCGCCTATCGCGGCCACACGAACGCTCTGACGGCGGTGCTGAACGCCAGAGGAGCCTCGATGTACGGAAAGTGCCCAACATCCTTAAGCGCGACCAGCCGCGAACGCGGAATGCGTGCGGCTATCGCCTCCGCGCCTTGCATCGAGATAACGCTGAACGTGCCGTGGACGATGAGCGTCGGCGCCTGGATGCGTGATAGTGACTCGTGGATGTCATACTCGCCGATGCTTGCCCAGATTCGGTTGCCAGTGACGGCATTCTTGGCGAGCCATTGCGCGTCGATTCCGAGTTCCAACTGCTCGCTGAGTTCAGGATTTCGGAAGAAGACCCGAAAGAACGTCCGATAGTATCGCGTCATCACGAGCGGATCGGTCCGAGCCCCCTCTGGCGCGACTATCGCTGCCAGTTCGCGGCGGCCAGTCTCGCCCTGGCGCTCGGCAATGGTGTGTCGGAAGTACGGGAAGTTGAGGGCCCAGCTCGCCGGCGAGGTGTCCAGCAGCAGCAGCGTGCGCACCGACTGTGGGTGCGCGGCGGCGTAGTACATGGCGAGGAGTCCGCCGAACGAATGGCCAAGCAGGTTCATCTGCTCAAGGCCAAGGGCGAGGCGAAGCCGCTCCAAGTCATCGACGAACTGGGCCATCGTGAGCCGCGCTGTATCCTCGACTCCTGACGAGCGTCCGCTTGCCCGCTGATCGTAGAAGATCAGCCTGTAGTCGTCGGCCAGCAGCGCGATGAACTGCGGCGCGAGGTAGTCGTGGCTCAGTCCGGGACCGCCGTGCACCACGACGAGCGGGGTGCCGGTACCGACAGATCGAACGAAGAGCCGGGCGCCGTCGACATCCACGAATGTTGTGGAGTCAGGCACCGTGGATTGGGCGGACGACCGCGCTGGCGCACACGCCAGCACGGCGCTGACGAGGATTACGGCAACCTGTGTACGCATCTTCGGGACTCCCAGGTCAATTCGAGTGGCCTAATGTGCTTCTGCTGAGGACGCTTCGATAAGAAGTAGTTATGGGCGATCAAGAGGAGCACAAGGACGAGTGCGGGGACACCGAGCCAAAGCGGAACGAACATCAACTCCTCCGTTGTCGGCATAACGCTTCGGCCGCCGTCTGGTGCAATGCAAGTTAGACCTCAACGTCTCGATTTCTACACTGCGGGATTCCAAGCAGATGACCAAGAGACTGCTTGTACTCGTTCTCATACGCCATGAATCGACGGGCAAAGTCATTCGACATGTGAGTCTCCACTTCCGATCAGATCCAGACGGGCGAACGCCCGGCTTTGGCCGCGGCGGCTCCAAATGCTTGCATGCGCCGCCGTCGGCTGCAAGCCGAGTTAGCCGGATTGTATGCCGTAACCCCATACGTTACACTTGGATTCGTGGCGATCAAGAGTTTCCGGCATAAGGGCTTGGAGCGCTTCTTCACCAAGGGGAGCAAACAGGGGATCCAGGCCAAGCATGCGGACCGACTTCGATTGGTGCTGGGCCTCTTGAATGCGGCCACTGCAGCTAGGGATCTGGGCCTGCCGGGTCTCGACCTGCACGAGCTCCAAGGCACTCGCAACGGAACGTGGGCCGTCAAGGTCAGCGGCAATTGGCGGGTCACGTTTGGTTTCTCCGGCAAGGACGCGCAACTAGTCGACTACGAGGATTACCACTGAGGTGGCCGAATGAAGATGCACAATCCCCCACATCCTGGCGAGATTCTTCGTGAACTCTGCCTAACCCCCTTGGGGTTAACGGTGACCGAGGCCGCGCGAGCGCTTGGAGTCAGTCGGAAGACGTTGTCCGGAATCATCAATGGCCGGTCTGGGATTAGTCCCGAGATGGCGGTGCGCCTTTCCCTCGCCTTCGGCACGTCCGCCGAAAGCTGGATGAACCAGCAGACTCAGCACGATCTCTGGCACGCCGAACGGAGCCGCAAGAAGCTGCGCGTCACGCGCCTCTCGGCTGCGTAGAGTCTGATCTTGGGTTCTTGATATTCCGGCTAGCGCTGGCCGTCAGCCGCGGCGGCGCTCATGATTGCACGCGCCGCTGTCGGCTGCACGGCAAGTTAACCCGCGTACCCATCATGTGCGCGCCTGCCAGTGAGCCGGATCCTGCCGGCCATGAACCGCCAATACAATGACCGCGTCTGACGTGATCCGGTAGTAAACCGCGTACGGAAACCGTCGAAGTACCGCGCGCCGAGTGTCGCCTTCGCCTCGGCGGCATCCGCGTCGGCGAGTGGGCAAAAGATGACCGGGAGCACAGGTCATCCAAGTCCCGTTGCGAGGTGCTATCCGCGTGTGAGCAAGCCTCGTTGGAGCACTTCCTCGACTGCATCCGCGAAGGCATCGATCTCCTCCACCGACGTAAATGCGTTAGGTACGATGCGCACCAGCGGAGGACCGCTCCAGGAGTTCTCGGCCGGGGGACCCACTAGGATCCTGTGCCGGTCCAGGAGATGCTGCGAGAGGTCTGCCGACTTCACGTCGTCCACGTAAAAAGAAGCCAAGCCGCAGGAGCGGCCCGGCGCGAGATCGGTGACGATGTGCACACGCTCGTGACGCGCAAGCCGATCCGCCCATCGCCGCTTCAGGTAGTGCAGACGCTCGGCCTTGCGCTCGACACGGAGGCGCTCCAGGAACCGTACCGCCCCAGTGATTGCGTTATGGAAGGCGGGCGGGCGGCTACCCATCAATTCGAGCTTGCGGATGTCGTCCCGGGCAGGCCCCTCATTGTGCGAGAGCGGGAGTGGCCAGAGATCGTGGATCTGCTCGCGACGCACGTAGAGGAGTCCCGTGCCGAGAGGCGCGCCGAGCCACTTATGGCCGCTGGTCGCGTAGTAGTCGCACCCCAGATCGGCCAGGCTGAACGGCACGTGGCCGAACCCCTGCGCGCCGTCAACAATGGTCTGGATCCCTCGGCTCCGCGCCGCCTCGCAGATTCTTCGGACCGGTAGAATGTGCCCCGTCCGCCAGGTCACCTGGCAAAAGAGCACCACTCGGGTGCGGGGCGTGAAGGCCTCCTCAAAGCGGGCGACAATCTCGTCAGGCGGGGGGTACGGCCCCCCTAAATCAATTTCCTTGTAGACGATCCCCTCGCGGTTGACCCTCTGGTGCCAAGTGTTCCACGCCGACCAGTAATCCTCACGCGTCGAGAGCACCTCGTCACCGGGCTCCAAGTTGATGCCCATCTGGGCAATGTGCAGCGAGTCGGCGCCACTTCGGGTGATCGCTAGCTCCTCCGAGTCGCAGCCCAGTGCCCGCGCAGCGGTTACGCGCGCCTCCTCGCGCCGCCCCTCGGATGGCGCGTCGCGCATGTGGAAGAGCGGCGCTCGGTTCACCCGGTCAAGCTCAGCCGTCAGTGCCTCCTGCACGTCCCGTGGGGCCGGGGACAATCCGTGGTTGAGGTTGATTAGGTCGGGCTCGAGTTCGAATGCGCGGCGGACTTCGCGCCAGAAGCTCTCGTCCGACGCGCCTGAGGCAGGATCTTCGTGCAATGCACCGTCAAGACCGTCACTCAGGCGGGCAAATTCCGAATGGCGGCAGCCGGTCACCATCGCTGCGCTGGCCACAGCGCTGAGGCGGAGGAATTCTCTACGATTCGGCATGGCTATTCTCCTCTCATCAAAGCGAAGCACTGCACCTTGATTGCACTGCTTCTTTGCACCTTCCGCGGACCGGGTCGTCCCATCAGACACCTCCTGCAGTTAGGTCGAAGTGTCTACTTTATCGAGGAAAGATCAGCCGTCTGGTGCAACGCAAGTTAGACCGCGTACGTCTACTGTGGACTGCCTATTTCGGCCCGCCGGTAGACGAACGTTGCGGTGTGGGGCGCCTCAGTAGAACTTGACTGTGTGATCGAGACCTGAAGGTGACCTTCGGAATCTGCGGCCCACACCTCTCGGCGTTGGGTCCACTCTCCGCGTTCAGGCGCTGAGCCAGTGAACGTTCCGGTTTCAATGACCAGGGTTGTATTGGCCCAAACGACGCGCCGGTGGCTAGTGGGGCCTCTGTTGCTACCTGGAACCGTGCCTCCGATCGTGCCGATCCGAAACGTTTCTGAGGAATTACCGCCTGGTGACTCTCGGATCACCGTCAGGTCCTTGACAAACGGCGTGATCGGTTCACCTCGGACGTTGGTTCTGGCGAGCGACTGATGCACCACCAATGCGGTCGGGACATCCGCCGAGTGCGCCACCGACTCAAGCACCCACCGACCGGAGAAGTCTGGCTGCACTTGCGAGGCGCGCGGTGTTGACAGCATCATCGCGCCGACCAATGGCACCAACACAACGACGCGTGGCCAGTCCCCTTTCATTGTGGTCCTCCCGACAAGGTTCCCAGGTTGTTCAGCGGTCTAACGACAGGCATCAGCCGCAGCGGCGCTCATTGTTGCACGCGCCGCTGTCGGCTGCATGCCGAGTTAGGCATCTCTTCGAGCAACCCACTGAGTGTGTTCTCGCGAGAATGCGTTCTCGGCATCGCCAACAAAGAGTGAAAACTCTTCGTCGGTGCTGGCTTGGAGAGCTTTCTCCCGAATCAGACTGATTTCATGAGCGGCCAAGGCGTAAGACGACGCAAGCTCGGAGAACCGCTTCGCCTGCATCCAGCTCAAGATACTAGCAGCCGCTACGACGAGGATGTTGGTCGGCCAGTAAGCCACAGAAATGAACCTAATTCTCGCGATTGCAAGAATAACGGCGACGCCGTTTGTCCCAATCAGGGCCCAAAAGAACCCCTTGGAAGTCCGCCTGTTAAAGGCGGCCTTCCTTGCGTACCATTCCAGCTGATCCTTGATCCGGCTCACGGCGTAAGTCGCCTTTCTCTCTTCCAGCTGGCACGCACGAACCGCTGACATGCCGTCAGATATCTGAGGTTCGTCCAAGTGCTTTGTCAAAGCTTGGGCCACTTCACGGTTTTGGTCCACGATCGCCTTCAGCGTTAGTTGAAACGCATGCCGGGCTTCTGGCTCTGGGCCTTGGAATGGCTCCGCACGACAGACGTAGCGCCACGTGATGGTCTTTATCGACTCAGCGACGGCGCGAGCGCTGTACCACGATTGGTCGGGTCGCTTACTAAACAGGTAGATGGAACAAAACAGGGCCCCCAGCAACACAACCAATTGGAGTGCTGCGACGAACCAATGTGGAATGTCGACAGCAGACAGAACCGCAGCAACAACCAAAAACACTAGATGGAGCTTCAATGCGCGCAAGAACTCAGCTTGCGAGGCCTTCGACAGGTCGTCGGCGGACCGGTACAGCGCTGGAAAGTCTTTCTCTTTCACGAACACTCCTTGTCAAAACCCAAGACTTGTATATATCTCGTCCTTGTAGTGGTAATCGTTGTCCTCATGCATCTTGTAGTTCTCTAGCGCGTAGGCCACGATCGCAGGGGAAAATGGCACAAAGATAGCGCCGATATTTCGGATGATTGGCGGACAAGTTGAATCCACCACTCGCCTGGACTTATCAAGGTTGATGCCGATTATCCTGCACTGCTTCTCGACGGCGACCTCCATTTCCCACCGCACATACTTGTGTTTCGACCTCGTGTCCTGCCCGATCAATACAGCAAATGTTCCGGCCATGCCGAGGCGCTCACGACACCTACTCATGATGTAGGCCTCATTGTCCGAATTGATCTCCTTGTCGAGTTGGCAGTTTGAGAAATTGAAGTCGATGTTGTCGTTCTCCTTCCAGGCCAGCATCAGGCGGTAGTAGTTAATATCTGTGCTGCTGAATCCGACAAAAGTCCGAGGAAGCCCCATCTGATATCTCCCCATTTACGATTGCGCCCACGGAATGCCTAACGACTGCGCATCACCAGCGGCGCGCTCACGGGTCTTCGCCGGCGCGCCGTCTGGTGCATGCGCTGTTAGCTGGCTCCTCTATTGCACGCGTCAACACGCGGACGCCTTCCCTGCCTCAAGGTTTGGTCGCCCGAAAATTAATGCCGACGGTGCCAAACGCACTCGCGCTCGACGCCTGCGGGGCTCCGCTGAAGACCTCGGCCTTCCAAGTGATTTCAAACTCGGAGAAACCAGCGGCGACGACCGTCGCCTCAAGCTCTGCTTCCAGCAGAGCACCGGCGATTCAACCGGTCCACAGGTCTATCTTCTTTTTCGCCCCCTCAGGCACTTCCCGGTCGACCAGGATGTCGCCGATCTGAAGCCGCCCACCGGAGCGCAACACCCGGAACATTTCGCCGACGGTCTTCTGCTTGTCTGGGGTCAGGTTGAGCACGCCGTTGGAGATCACCACGTCAGCCCACCCGTCGGGCACCGGCAGTTCTTCCATGTAGGCTTCGCGAAACTCCACGTTGGCGATACCGGACGCCGCTGCAGCCGCGCGGGCCTTTCCAAGCATCGCCGGCGTCATATCGATGCCGACAACTTGTCCGGTGGGGCCGACCATGCGCGCGGCGATGAGCGAATCGATGCCCCCGCCCGAGCCGACATCGACAACTCGTTCACCAGCGGCCAGCTCGCCCATAGCGAAGGGATTACCGGTACCGGCGAACGACTCGATGGCCAGTTCCGAAACGCCCTTGAACCACTCGTCCTGATAGCCGACGATCTTGGTTAAACGACGGCCGGTGTGGAAATGGAATCCCTTACCGGGATGCTCGGCCACTTCCTTGTATTCACCCTTGATGGCGTTGCGTAGCGTCTCTGTATCGACATCCACCGGCTGAGCTACGCGCGAACGGTGTGCAGTCATCCACTCTCTCCCTGTTTGTCTTCCGCCGTCGCCACTCTGAGCCTTTGGCCGGTGTTTGTCCAGCTAACGCCAGCCGTCAGCCGCGGCGGCGCTCATCATTACACGCGCCCGCCGTCGGCTGCACGGCAAGTTAGGCGACGCTGCGGACATCAAGATAGACCATTTCCATTGGTCGACCAGCCTGGTCAACTGGGATGTCTGGGACCACCGACACCAAGCAACCGTGCCGCGCCTCCGCAGTCACGAACGCTACCGCGGCGTCCAATACGTCGTCTGCGGCGACGTCTTTCCTGAGCGTTCGATTGAGCACGAACTGGGTGAACGACCTTATGTTCGGTTCGATTTTCTCTAACACCATCAGACGTTCCTCGTGACCTTGATGGGTGGACTTCCGATGGACCATCGGTCGCTTTGACGCGAATGCCCAGAAGCACACCTCGGGGTGAATCTCTCGAAGCGGTGCTGCGGGGTGCTCTGAAAGATACGTGTCTACTTCCGCGATCTTCGGCGCAATTGCCCAAGTCTGAGCTGTAAGGCTGCGGCCCAACTCCGTTTGATTGACACGGCGGGCCTCCAAGATGTCCGCCACCTGCAGCGCGGACCGTGAAGGGACTGGAAACACACTCGACCGGCGGCCGCGACCGAGCAACTGCCGTGCGCGGCGATCACACTCCCGCACTGGCACTTGAGCTGAGGGAAGACCAATCGGAATGTCGATCAAGACGCGCTGAGCCAGGGGATTGGCTGCCATGACGTCAGTGATGGTGGCGAATAGCCCATAGTCGAGCTCGGCACCCACACGTCTGACGGTGAGCCAGCCAGCTCGGCAGCCGTCAACGCCAACGTAAGTCATCGTCGTCCTTCCGGGAGTCGCCTAACGCTGGGCATCAGCCGCGGCGGCGCTCATTCTTACACGCGCCGCTGTCGGCTGCATGCCAAGTTAGGTGGCGCTCTTCGGCTGATTCGTGATCCCAAACGGTACGTGCACCGATGGGATCAGAGCTGAGGCTGGTTCGATATGCCCCAGCTGATCGTCGAAGAATAGATGCGGCTTGAACTCAGCGAGAACCCGATTCTTCTCCATGCCACCCAAGAAAAATGTCTCATCGACCTCGATGCCCCAAGCCCGAAGAGTAGTGACCAATCGTTTGTGCGCTGGGGCATTCCTCGCCGTGATGATTGCCAGACGAATCACCGGCTTGTAGGCCGGGTCCTTTGATGCGCGATCGAGTTCGCGGCGATGGATCTTGCCGATCTCCTCCAGTAGGCGCTTCAACGGGCCCGGATTGTGTGGCTCCAATGCCCGAAGCGCTTCTGCCTGATGAAAGCCCTCCAAACCTTCTACTTGGAACACGCGTTCAGCTTCGTCATCGATGAGGACGCCGTCGAAGTCGAAGGCGATCCTCAACTCAAGGTCGGTGTCGTCGTCGAGGTACTTTGACGACATCACGCGGCCAGCAGGAAGTCCACTCATTGTTGCCTCCCTCACGTTCTTCTCATCTGCCGACAGGAACAAACAGGCATTGAATGCATTCACGTAACGAAACGGGTCGCTTCCTCGCACGAAGGCAGCCCGGCTAATCGGAAGTTGGTAGTGCTCGATCGAATTCATGACTCGAAGTCCGGTATCTGGATCGTTCTTCGACAGTAGGATTACTTCGACCGGCTCATCGTTTTCCTTCGGATGGTTCAGCGCCAACAAGCGCTTGATGAATGGGAATGCCACGCCCGGCTGGAGTACTTCGTTCTCGCGTTCTCGCTGGTAGGCCCGGTATGGCTCCTCGCCCTTGGAAAGGAACACGTCGTTCGACTCGTTAAGATCGAACAGAGCGCTTGAGGCAACTGCCACTACTAGCTTGTCGAGAATCGGATACGGCATTTGCCTCTCGTTGTTTCTAGCCACTTAACGACTGGCATCAGCCGCAGCGGCGCTCATTCTGACACGCGCCGCTGTCGGCTGCATGCCGAGTTAGCCGGACAACGGCAATGCCCCGATCAGCTGCAACGTGAACCCCACAATCAGGAGCCCAGCCCCCCACTTTGCGCGGGTGCTCTGTTTGAGACGGTCTTTCACTTGAGGCAGTGTGAGGTTCTCAGCGTCTGTCTCGCCAGACAGCCGCATCACTCCGAGATCGATCGCTTCGGACGGAGTCACGATTGCAGCCGACAGAAGAACGATGGCGCCGACCAAATCGATTCCGATTCCAGAGATGGCTAGCCACCGTTGTGCTGCTGATGGTGGGATGCCGGCCGGCCACACGAGTGTCAGGCCTCCGGTGTGGGCGATCGAGTAGAGAAAGGCACCAAATAGTGCGACGAAGACGATCGAATAAAAGAGCCATCGAGCTCGTTCTCGGCCCAGTTTGCCATTCTCGGGTTTGCGGCGCTCAGAGACGACTCGCTCAATTCGAGTACTTAGATTGAGCTCCGTGATAGGCCGACCTTCAGCCGTGGCTCGCTCGATGTCGATCAACGCGTCGACTGCTCCGATGAGTAAGCGGTTGTAATAGCAGAAGTCGAGGATCCATATTGCGAGCCAGAAGAGGCTAAGCAGCAGAAAGACGCCAGCAAGGGCGCCCCACCGGAAACTCGCATCGACTTCGGCCTTCAGAACAACGCCAGCGATTGCTGAGAACGCCGCTACAGCAGCCAAGGACTGCGAACGCAGACGCATAAGGAGGTCATTGAAGTGCATGGCCACCTGCTGGTATTGCTTCCAGGTTTCGAACGCGTCGATATTATGGCGGGTGGACCCAGACGACTCGTGACTCATATGGGTTTCCCCTTTTCCGGCTAACGCTGGCGTTCACCAGCGGCGGCCCATCATTGCACCGGCCGCGGTCTGGTGCAACGCGATGTTGGGCTGCCTCTCCACCACTAGCGCGCCCGTGGAGCCATGACTGTTCGTTGGTTGGACTCCGAACGAAAGGTCGCCGACGTGCACTCCTGATCCCAGGATGCCGGCGGAACACCCCAGCCCATGTCACTTTCGTCGACGGCCACACGGCCGAAGGCCAGAGACGAGCGGACGCGAGGGTCGAACAAATTCACGACGTGCGCGGTCATCTGTGATCCGTTGTGGAGCTGCCAGAACGCGACGTTGCGGCCGCAAAACGAAGGATTCGAGAAACTGGACCATCCGGGCACCACCAGGCGGTTGAGGGCTACGCGAGGCCAGTCGGGACCATCCACCAAGGTTCCCTCGAACCACCAGTCGCTGACGTATCCGCCAATTCGGGCAGACACGGTCGACGCCTCCAGGGGAGCCGCAATATCGCATGGTGCAATGAACAGTCGGCCGCCGGCGACGTGCGCGCGGTTGATCCAGAGCAAAATGCGTCCAGTCGACCGAGTGCCCTCCCTAGTGGTCGACGAACCGGTCGCGAGATACAGCGGATAACACTCGGCGCCGTAAATGTCGTTGCTGAATTCCACCGGTTTGTCGAGTTCAGTGCCCGGAAGCGCCAGGAAAGGTCCTGGCTGCAGTGAAATCTCCGTCTCGATAGACCGTGGCGCTACCGTCTGTCGAACGCTGGCGCAACCAACCGCAGCCGCGAGACACACAACGAGTCCAATGTGTCGCCAAGCGATCGGCGGCTTCTGGCGGACGTCAATCAATTCATGCCCTTTTTGTGGTCAGCCCAACGCTGGGCATCAGCCGCAGCGGCGCCCATTCTGACACGCGCCGCTGTCGGCTGCATGCCGTGTTAGACGGCTACTTCTTTGGTGGCCGAGGTGGCGACCAAGGGGGTTCTCCTCGAGTTCCGTCGGGAAACTTTGGCAATTTAATGGGCGGCAGTTTCGGCGTCACTGGAAGCGTTGGCATTTTTGCCATCTGAGGTCCTCATTGATTGAACGGGGCATTGACGAACGCAAACCGGGCGAGCAAGATCGTACCGACAACCAATAGAGCGGCTGCCCCAACCGCAGCCCGGGCGTTCCACGGCCGCCATTTGTTATCTAGTTGAGGTTCGCCATTCACAGCGGAGTCGAGGCACTTAAGCTCGACGTCGAACGCCCAAGCGCTGGTGTACTGACCAAAGAGGCTGAAACAGAGGCTGGCCAGGAGCACGACCCACGCGGTAACCAGTACGCTCGGTTCTCGCACGGCGGTTGAAGGGACGAACTTCTCAAGAAAAGTGATCGACAAAAGAAGGGCGCCGGTCGCGCCGCCCATTACCATTCGCTCGGCGTGCTGAAATCCGCGCTGCCTCGCCTCGATTAGTAGCTTTCGTTCCTCGAAGTATTCCTCCCGAGTCAAGTTAGAGTGGCCATCGGTGTGATCCGGCTTCGGTCGTGATCTCTTTGCCATGTTCGACACCTTGATTTGTCCGTCTAACGCCCGGCTTCAGCCGCGGCGGCTCATGATGGCACCGGCCGCCGACGGCTGCAAGCCGTGTTAGGCCGGCCGTCTCGCGACCACTCAGTCTTGAAGTCCCGCTTTGGGCCAGATTACACGCTGGCGATCTGGAGCCAGAGACCATTGGGTTGTGTCGAAGCGCGCAAGACTCACTTCAAATGAGTCGACACCGCCGGCGAGAAACTCAGCGAAGCGGGCTGTACAAGACTCATCGGCAAACGTTGGAGTCAGAACTGCGTGCAGCCGTTCGCCGGTTCGAATGTGTGTAACAAGTCCCCACGGTGCGCGCCCACCGTCGTCAAGCCAGCAGAAATAGAACCAACGGTCATCGACAGTTCCCGTAATCGCTGGCGGTGCCGCATCGACGGGCCGGACCATCGCTGCCACGTGCGCAAAGTGTTTAGCAGCGGCCAGAAGCACCTCTCGCTTCTGGCGTTTTGCGTTCTGCAGATAAAAGGATCCAAGTACCCGCGCAAGCCAGACACCGTTCGGCGCCAACACATAGCCATAGCCAAGGACGTCGAATAGGCTCAGATGTGCACCCTTCAGCAGGGACACGACTGATTGGACGCGCAGATCTCGCGACACTTCCACGTGCCAGTCACCACTAGCGGCGAGCAGCGCGACCTGCTCTGGGTTCATCTTCAGTGCAATCTTGATCTCGTCGGAGCCGTGTTGAATCGACATTTCCGAGAAGTTGGCCGGCACAGGGCCATCGATAACGAAGTGCTCTACCGGGACCCCATCCACAATGATCCGCGGCCTCAACCGACGATTCAGGTCGACGTCAACGAACGCTCTCAGGGCCACCCCTCGCCGATCGAGCTGCAAAGTCGTGAATTCTCCTTCGAACATAGCGCCGAAGAAGTTGTCCACGTCCTTGCGCTGGACGGTCCATCGACGCGAAGAGTCGGCCACCGCTCTGTTGACGACGTGCGCCCGACAGAGGGCGGTGTTCTCATCAACGAGCAACAGAGGACAGAAGAAGTGCTCGAAGGGTCGCCCGGCGACCGCCGCGAAATCCTGCCTGAGCGTGGCAAGTCGGACTTCTAGATCAGAACTCATTAATGTGATCGGCCTAACTTGAAGTAGACGGCCAACTCAGACTCGACGCGTCCAACCACATCGCCAGTCCGCCGAGCCGGAACCCCCAAGTGCTTAAGACGCAGGATATTACCATCAGTACGCGCGGTGCGGCTCACCATGGATACGCGCGTGCGCCGTGGTTACGCGCCAACTCCACGCGCGTATCCGTGGCGCCAAACAAAGCCTGATACCCCCAAGTGCCTGCTCCAGCACGACTTCGCCGACTGACGCTGGCTGCCCAGCCGTGGATAGCCGACTCGGCGCCGCGCGTAACCATGGACACCTTCCCTCACAACCGGTCCATCGGACTCGTCACCCCAAGCCCACCTCGGTTCAATACGTGCGTATAGATCATCGTCGTCGACACATCCGAATGCCCGAGCAGCTCTTGAACGGTACGAATGTCATGCCCGGCCTCAAGAAGGTGCGTCGCAAACGAGTGCCGGAACGTATGGCACGTCACGCGCACCGTCACACCAGCGCGAAGGGCGGCAGCCGCGACCGCCTTCTGAATTAGCGATTCGTGTACATGAAACCTCGACGGAGGCCCAAACTTCGGGTCACGACAGACTCGACCGGCAGGAAACACGAACTGCCAGCGCCAGTCCGTCGGAGCCGACGGCAGCTTACGCTCCAACGCATCCGGCAACATCACTCGGCCCAGGCCGTTTCGCAGGTCGGCCGCGTGCTGCGCCCGCACGGCCACTAAATGCGCCCGCAACGCCTCCCGCATGGACTCTGGCAACATCACCCGCCGATCCTTCTGCCCCTTGCCGCGGCGCACAGTGATCTCCCGCCGCTCGAAGTCCAGGTCCTTCACACGGAGCTCAAGACACTCCTGCAGACGCAGCCCCGCACCATACAGCAGCGTGGCAACCAGCCGGGGCACACCTTCCATCGCCTCCAGAACGCTCTTCACATCGACCGCCGACAACACCACCGGTACGCGATGAGGCGTGCGCGCCCTCGGGGGCGGCGCAATATCGCCAAGGTCAACCCTGAGCACGAAGCGGTACAGGAACAGCAGGCCGCTGAGTGCCTGGTTCTGAGTCGACGATGACACCCGCTGCTTTACCGCCAGTGACGTGAGGAATGCCGTCACATGGGTCGCATTCAACTCGCGCGGGTGCCGCTTCCCATGGAACAGGATGTACTTCCTGATCCAATGGACGTACGCCTCCTCTGTGCGCCGACTGTAATGCCGCGCCCGGATGGCTTCAGACACCTGGTCCAACAGCTTCGGCGCTTCGCTGGTCATGTGGCCCCCTCGACGACGACGATGGCATCGTCGTCGGCCCAGAGGCAAGCGTGGTCAATCAGCGTGGTCAGTCCGTCGAGTCGAGCGAAACGATCATCCCCCGCAGAGTGTCCCACGCCGCGACAAGCTCCACGCATCCACCGTTCCCACGGTGCGCAGCAATGGCGCGCTCACCCGCTGCTATCGCACGGCGCTCCCTGACAAGCTCGGCAAATCGCATCAGGACTAGCTCGTCCAGCGCGTCCCAGGAAATCGCCACGCCGGACGCACCCGCCGACGCTCCAACTGCCCAGCCGCTCTCATTCCAGCCATCGTCACCATCAGCCACCCATACATGCAAGTAGTCCCTGCTGGGCCACACGTACGTACGTCCGCGCAAATAGGCCATGACTCAATCCTCCAGACCCTCGGTCGTCGACGCAAACAGGTGCTTATAAAAACGCTCAGGGCTGTTCAGAAAGTCCCTGGTCAGCTGGAAGTGTTGCGTATCCCGGTAGTCGATCTCTTCGATGCCGCCCGCATCGAACGTGTAGATGACTGCCCCTGGATAGCTCAGGAGAATTGGTGAATGCGTGGCGATCAGGAACTGGGCATGACCCGGTGCTTCGAGGTCGTGGAGAATTCTCAGCAACGACAGTTGGCGCTGCGGCGACAATGCGGCTTCCGGCTCATCGAGCAGGTAGAGTCCCTGCTCAAAGCGATTGTTGAACAGCGCGAGAAACGACTCGCCGTGTGACTGCGCATGGAGCGACCGACCGCCGTAAGCCCGCATGTCCGAGACCTCGTCGAGGTAACTTGCAACGTTGTAGAAGCTCTCGGCCCGCAGGAAGAATCCCTCCACCACCTTGCGCCTCCACGCCAGCCTCAGCGATTGGGCCAAACGCGAACGCTCCGCGAAGACGGCGCGGTGATGATCGCGGCTGCCGCCCTCCGGGTTGAACCCGCAACACTCCGCCAGCGCCTCCAACAGTGTGGACTTGCCCGTGCCGTTCTCGCCGACAAGGAACGTCACCCGACTGCGGAATTCGAGGTGAATACCGGCGGCAAACGCCCGGATATCAAACGGGAAACCCAAGGCAGGTTCCCACTCCGGAACGCTGTCAACGGCTGTCAGGAAGGGTGACGCCGTACTCAGTGGACCGCCCCTCGGCCGCGTCGCCATCAGTCCTCATCCAGCCCAAGGCGCGCCCGATGATCGAGATCACGACCTCGGACAAAACCGACCTGCCGCTTCCGGTTGTCCGTTCTGAGGATCCAGGCGATGTCCTCCATGTGCCACAGCGAGGGATGCTGCCGGCTGACAAACTCGGAACACGTCACCACCTTGAACGTCACCCTCGCCCCGAGCTCAGCACACCGGGTGTACTCCTGCCCACGGTCACCGGTCACAACCTGGGCCGATCGACACGCCACACACAGCGGTGCGTCATCCCCCTGCGCCGTTCCACCCTTCACTTTGATATTCATGACAATGTCGCAAGGCCGACGACGATGCCATCGTCATGGACGACGTGTCAAGCGGCTGAGAGCACGTGAACTGTCCGCTTCGGAGAAGCGACACCGACAATCGGCGGCCGAACACGGCGGTCGGTCGTCAGGCCGACATCGGAGCGGGCGACTTGAAATGCATGAAACCTGCGCCGGAGTCGAAGACCACCAGCGTGGGGATGGGGGCCCCCACGCGTTCTGACAGCGAGACAAGCCGGCGGAGGTGCAGGTTTCGAGCCCTGCGACGCGGAGGCCGGACGACCGACCGCCGTGTTCGGCCGCCGCACCAACGCAGACGCTCTACGCTTAGGACTACGCCTACGGCTTCGATGCGGGCTTCCAGTACTGAAACTCAGCTTCGTAACACGACCCCTCGAGATCAACCACCTTGGTCTCGAAGTACCGCTGCGCGTCGTGGATGGCCTTGTTGTAGATGGTCGGTCCGATCTCGCGCAGGCAGAAGTCGAGCAACATCATGGCCTTGAGATCGCCGATGTCCTGATCCAGATCTTCGGCGACGTAGCGCTTGATGGACTCGCGCGCGAGCTGCGCGGCCTCGGGTTGCAGGGTGATCGCCATCAGCGCGTGATCACCTTGCCGGGCAACGCCCACGTCGGCTTGGAGTCGGTCACCACCGCGACGCCATTTACAAAGACGTGCTCCACACCTTCGGAGTACTGATGCGGTTCGAAAAACGTGGCCACGTCGCGAATGGTCGTCAAATCAAACACCACGAGGTCGGCTACCATGCCCTCACGGATGATGCCGCGATCCTTGAGCCCCATAATCAACGCCGGTAACGATGTGGACGACCGGATCGCCTGCTCGACAGTGATCACGCCTCGCGTGAGCGCATAGTGCCGAATCTTGCGCGGAAAACTGCCGTAAAACCGCGCATGTGTGGAGGGCGGCCCGTCAAGCAGGGCAATGCCTCCGTCAGTGGACGTCGCCACCCATGGCTGCCTGGCGTACGCCTCCATGTCGTCCTCAGACATCGAGAATCCACGCATCCGCGCGCCACCAGCGCGATTGGGCAAACCCTCAAGCTGAATCTGAATCGCCGCCTCCACCGCATCCACACGCCAGAGCGCAGCAATCTCCGCAAGCGTTTTGCCATACAACGACTCATCGGTGTACTCGTACACCACCACGTTGTCGGCCCCACCACGGCGCGCAATTTCATGTGCAATGTCGGAGCGTGCGATCGTCGCTCTCGCAGGATCCCGCAACGTCTGCTGCAACGCCTCGGCACGGCCACCCGCCGGCTGCGCAGCATCCGCAGGCCTCGTCGTCCATGCGGGAATCAGGACGGTGGAGCCATCAGTGCCGCTTGTCGGATAGGGATACTGATCCGCCCACACATCGACACCACGGGCGCGCGCACGTTCGATCAGGCTGATCGCCGCCGCACTTGATCCCCAGTAGTTCGCGCCCTTGGCCTTGATGTGCGACGCCACCACTCGCGCGCCGCTCTTTTCGCCAATCTCGATCGTCTCTCGCACCGCATCAAGCAACGACGGCGGACCGGGCCCATCCTGGCTCGGCACATACCACAGCGGGTCACTCCCCTCACTGCGCTCATGCGAAATGAACACGCCTTCAACAGCCGGCAACTCCTTCGCAAGTTCCACCAACTCGGACGTCTCACTCCACCGACCTGGTTCGTACTCCAGACCCGCCGACAGGCCGACCGCCCCTTCACCGAGCGCCTGCCGCACCAGCGACCGCATCTGCCCAACTTCTTCGTCAGTCGCGGCACGCCGGATATCGCGCCCCATGACCACGGAGCGCACAGCCCCATGACCCACAAGCAACATGGTGTTGGGACCGATCTGATTCTTCTCAATCGCCGCACGCTGCGTGGCAATCGGCCAGGGTGAACGTCCATCGTGGTTCACCACCACGGTCGTGATGCCCTGCGTCACCAGATTCGGAGCCGCGCGAATCTGCGCGTTCGGGTCACGAAACCCTCCGCGCTCACGCGCGCCATCGTCAGCATGAGAATGAATATCGATGAACCCCGGCGACACATGTTTGCCAGTGGCATCGATGACGCGCGTGGCCTTCGCACCAGCCAGGCGGCCGAGGGCGACGATGCGCCCGTCGCGGATGCCGATGTCGGCCGGGAATGCCGGGTTGCCCGTGCCGTCGTATACACGGCCGCCCTGGATAAGAAGGTCAAAGGGCTGCGCGGGGAGGGGCGTCGGCACCGGCGCCTGAGCCACCAGCGCTGCAGCTGAGAGCAGCGCCACACCACACCCGACAATCAGTCTGGATTTCATGCGAGGAGATTACACTCGTCCGCGCTCTGTTTCCATCCACCCGCGCCGGATTTTTTCCACTGGCACACTCGACAGATAGGGCTTGATGTCAAGGATGGGCGTACCGTCGAGCATGTCCACCCCCTTGACGAACAGCCGCCGACCTTCGCGCCGCAGCAATTCGACCACCGTCAGACCGATCGGATTGGGCCGCCTCGGCGAGCGCGATGAAAACACGCCATGTGGACGATCGGCGGTCGGAGGCTGGGACATCAGCACGGGCTCTTCTGCCTGGTCGAACACCCAGATGACGTAGAGGTGGGAGAACCCCTCGATGTCGGTCAACCCTTCCTCATACGCTGGCATAATTTCAAGGACGCCCTCGGCGTCGTGTTGGGCCCCAGGCCCCTTCGGCACCTGCGCTTTCTCCGTGTACGCGCTGCGCACCACACCGATCGGCGCGTACGACGTCGTCGGCTCCACGCTGCCGATGATCCGCACGAGCCACCATCGGTCGTTGGCATCGCGGCGGTACATCCACACGTAGTGGCCCACCTCTTCCGACACCATCCCGCCATCCCGCAGCGTCATCGTCTGCCCAAAACGACCACGGTCGAAGGCCAGGTTGCCGGCGACCACGACCTCGGCACTGTCGCAGGTCACTCGACGCTCATACAACGCGTGCATGTGACCGAGCACTTCCGTCACAAACTCGAGGCATGCCTCCCGTCCTTCGATCGGCGGAAACCCCGGTGCCAGGATCACGGCATCCTCAGCGAGCAGTTCCTCGAATACGGCCGGGTTGCCTGTCTGTTCGGCGTCAACGATACGCGAGCGGTAGAGCGCGAAGTCCATGCGCGCACGTTACCACGGGGGCGGCGTATGTCTCTGACCTACTTCGTGAGGTACAAGTTCTCCCGCCGTGCGGTGGTCATCCGCGCACCCAGCAGCAACAGCGGCCACGCTACGGCCGCCACCAGCAACAACCACACGATCGCCGCGGCCAGCGTCGCCGCATCACTCGTCCGTGGGCCGAGCAGCACAATCAACCCCGGTGGAACCGCCGCCACCAGCACGCCGACGGTGCTGACCAGCATCGCGGCGCCATGCGGATTACCCCCCGATCCTGTCTTGCTCATGTCCGCCCTCACCGGCAGCAGGGCCGACATGACTGCGGCGAGTGGTGCCAACGTGACGAACGTCGCTGCACCGCCAACAGCGGCGGCGATCCACAACACCGCGGCACTGCCGCCGGTCGACAGCAGTGTGGCGATCAGCGTGAGACTGCCACCCACACAAAACAACCCGAACGTCCCCAGGGCCTTGCCGGCCACCAGGGCGCGCGCGCTGATCGGCCGCAGCCACTGCAGCGTCAGTCCTGCGCGATCGGACGCGAACTGATTCATCGTGAAGGCCTGCAGTGCGTAGATCGCGAAAATGAGTCCGGCCCCAAACACCAGATGCCCGTTGCGTGGAATCTCGGCTATCCAGGCGGCTTCTTCCGGCGCCCTGTTCAACACCAGTGCGATCAGCGCCGTCATTGGTCCCGGCAACAACACCGCGAGTCGGCCTCTGACCGAGCGCACCGCGGTGCGATACTGCGCGAAGGCGACCGCTGACACCACACTGCCGACCAGTGGCAGGCGCGGCAACCCCCGCCACCGCACCACGCCTCGTCGTCGCGCCTGGCCATCGCCGGCATGAAGCAGACGTCGATGCACCACACCAGACAACAGATACACGAGCACGGCCTGCCCCCAGATGGCGGCCGTCCACGCGACTGCGGTACCGGACTGTTGCGTGAGGGTGGACGCCACAAGGGCGCGCCCGTACATCTCTGACGGAAGGACCCGCGTCCAGCCTGGTAGCCACGCCTCCACGCGCGCCACCGTCATCGGCTGCGTCTCGCCTGCCGCTTTCGCGGCACGCTGCTCACGTGCGGCATTGATGCTGAGAGCCTGCGGCAGGAGTGCCGCCAGTGAGAGGCTGCCCACAAACAGCAGCGTCAACCATTCTGCGCGGCGGCGGTCCCGCATCAGCCACGCCGCCAGAAAGCTCACCAGCGCACTCAACGACAACAACACGGCGGCCAGACCAAGGCCCGCCACCGTCATGATGACCACCGCCGAGACATCGCCCCCGGCCAGCAGGCCGACCACCACCAGACCCAGCCCCGGCAACACCACAAAGATCCACGGATCGGCCACGCCCGATGCCACTTCCACCAGATGCAGCACACGTCGATGGATGGGCAAGAGCAGAAGACGGGCGTATTTGGTGCCGGACTGCGATCCGACCCCCAGCGGCATGAATACCACCACGATCAGCTGCACCGCCAGCACGACCCTGATGACCAGCGCCGCCACCTCTGACGCCGGCGCGTTGCTGGCCAATGCCTCACCGGCCAGAAATCCGCCGACACTCAGGGCCAACACCGAGCCGAGTGAAAACACGACAATGGCCACCGGCGCCAGCACGGCCAGGATGCGCGAAATCTGCTCAACCGTGTCACGGCGAGACGAGCCACGCACGCCGTTGAGCAACAGTCGCCATCGGAGAAAGGCGAACGCCCGCAGTTGGTGCATCACCCCGCGAGCCAGTCCAGGCCCGGCGTCGTCGCCTGTTCAGCGCCGACCAGTTCGAGAAAGATCTCCTCGAGGGTTTTGCCCACGCCCGCGCCGGTGCGCAGCTGGTGCATCGGCCCCTGCGCCACCAACCTGCCGCGTTGGATGACGCCGATGTGATCACACAACCGCTCAACAATCTCGAGGATATGGGAGGTCAAAAACACGGTGCCACCCCCTCGCACAAACTGTGACAACAACTCTTTGATCTGCCGGGAGGCCACCGCATCAATGCCCTCGAACGGTTCGTCAAGGAAGAGCAACCGTGGGGCCGGCAGCAGTGCCGCCGCCAGGGCCAGCTTCTTGCGCATGCCGTGGGAATAGTCGGCCACCATGTCCCCTGACGCACCAGTCAGCGCCATCAAGCTGAGCAATTCTTCCGACCTCGCCCGGATCGTCGCCGTGTCGAGCCCGTGCACCTGTCCCACGAAGGACAGCGTCTCGGGCCCGGTAAGACGATCAAATAACGCCAGATCCTCCGGCATCACGCCCACACGTCGTTTGACGGTGACCGGGTCCTGTTGTGGATCGATGCCCAGAATGGTGAAGGCCCCGGACGTCGGCGCGAGCAAACCGGTGAGGCACTTGATGGTCGTCGACTTGCCGGCACCGTTCGGTCCGAGGAACCCATAAAAACTGCCGGCCGGCACCAGCAGGTCAATCCCATCCACGGCCACCAGGTCGCCGAAGGCTTTGCGGAGTCCCCGGGTCTCCAGTGCGGGTGGATGCGCGAGAGTCATGGTGGGAGATTACACGGTTGGCGGCGAACTGTTCACACGCAGGGTCCAATAGACGATGCCGACCGCACCAATCATGTAGAGCAGCACCACCGGCGTCCTGAAGGACGGGTCAAGATTGGTGGGCAGCCAGCGGCCCCACAACCCCACCGCCACCAGTCCTGCGGTCAGCACCGCCACCAGGGCCGCCATGGGCTCACCCGGGGGGCGGCGTTGTGTCACCAACCACCCGGCCACCACCGCCAGCACGCCGACCACCACGCGCGCGGTGATCACCAACACACTGACGGAATCCCGCCAGGCCAGCGACGCCACCAGTTCCATCACCGACCATGTCGCCCAGAGGCCATCGACCATCAGCGCGACTCCCACCACTCGGCGCATGCGTGTAGTATGACTGGCACGGATGGTGGGCGCCCTCCTTAAAGACTGGACTGTCAGGCTCGCCGTGCTCATATGGCTCGGAGGCGTCGTCCTCTATGCGCTGTACGGTCCGGACGCGCAGGTCGTGCTCGACCATTCCGCTCTCTATTCTGCTCCGCTGATGTTGATGCCGATCGTTCTGGCGGCGTGGCTGGGGCTGTCGCGTGTGACGGAGCCGCACGAACGTCGGTTCTGGACGGTCCTGGGCACCGGATTTGCTGCCTGGCTCGCCGTCTCCATCCCCTACGCCTTCATCTCATATGACGACTGGACCTACGCGCTCGATCTGACGATGGAGCTCGGGTACCTGCTGTATTACATCTTTTTTATCCTCGCGATCGAACTGCGCCCCCACGAACTGCACACCGGATCACTGGCGGAGAAAGAGCGCCGGTTGCGCACCATCGGTCTGACGGTGTTCGGGTTCTTCGTGTTGTGGTATTTCGCGCTCGTGCCGGCGTCGTTGTCGCCGGAGACGTACGCCACCGCCCTGCCCTCGTTCTACATGTATGTGCTGCTCGATGTGGTGATCATCGGGCGCCTCCTGTGGATGCGACGCGAAACGTGGTCGGTGCGTTGGAGCCTGTTGTATGCCTGGCTCGCGACGGCGGCTGCCGTGGTGTTGGCTGGAGACATTCTGCAGGCTGTTGGCTACGCGTTTGCAGGTGCCGCCCTCGACGCAGGGCACTGGCCGGACCATCTCTGGACGTTGCCGGGTGTCCTGTTTGTGATCGCGATTCGAGCCAGGCACGTGCCGTTCCCGGTGGAACAATGTGTGCTTAATGAACCGGCGCCGGGCACACGTGCCCTGCGCGCCGGCCATGTGCTGCTGGCCGCTGCCATGGTGCTGCCATTTCTGCACTACGCGCTGTATGCCGCCGACGCATTCGCCGCTGGCACTGCGAGTCGGTCCATGCGGGAAGTCGTGTCCATCCTGAGCATGATGTCGCTGGGGGGCTTCGCGCTGGCGGCCTACCGCGCCCTTGAGCGCGAGCGTGAGCAGATGGAAGCCACCGAACTGCGCCTGACGAATGAGCTGAGTGTCGCCCGCAAGATGGATGCGGTGGCGCGCCTCGCCGGCTCGATCGCGCACGACTTCAACAACCTCGTGCAAGTGGTGCGCGGACGGGCCGAAATCATCGAACAACAGATCGGCGACGACAGCCCTCTGCGTGAGGACGTGCGGCAAATCCGCGCCGCGGCGGCCCGTGCGGCCGACCTGGCCTCACAACTGATGACGTTTGGACGCAAACAACAGGCGACCCTGACGTCCGTGAGCCTGCACGACCTGCTCGGGCGCACAGCCAGCCTGCTCAAGCCGCTGCTCGACGACCGGCGTCGACTGGTCCTCCAGTTAAAAGCGACGGCTGATGTCGTGCGGATCGACCCGCTCCAGTTCGAGCGCATCATTTTGAACCTGGCCACCAATGCCAGGGATGCGATGCCAACGGGTGGCACGATCACCATCGCGACCTTTAGTCAGACCACGCAGGGCCTTGGTCTTGCCACGCCGACCCACCGCATTGTCATGCGCATCAGCGATACCGGCACCGGCATGGATACCGAGACCATCAACCATATTTTTGAGCCGTTTTTTACGACCAAGCGCGAACGTGGCGCCGGCCTCGGACTGGCCATCGTGCATGGCCTGGTTCAACAGTTCGGCGGCACCATTGGGGTCGAAAGTATCGTTGGCCGCGGCACCACGTTCATCATCACCCTGCCGGTGGTTTCCGATACGCCGGTGCCCTCGGCAACACCACGGGCCGCCGGTGCCGCAGACGACACGCCTGGCGCGATTCTGATCGTGGACGGCGACACGACTAATCGACAACTGATGCGCCGCCTGCTGGCAGACATGGATGCCGCCGTGTTGGCCACGGCGACCTCCGTCGAGGCCCTGTTGATCGCCGGTCGGTACAGCGGTCGGATTGAGCTGGCGGTGATTGACGTCACGATCGACGGCGGACGCTCCCTGGCACGCCGGTTGCGTGAGAACCGACCGGATCTCAAGGTCTTGCTGCTGGCACAGGACCAGCCCCTCGACCTTGAACCGACCGATCAGTTGCTCAGGGAACCCTTCGAACTGAGCGACGTGCGACGCAAGGCAAAGGAACTGCTCTCGCCATCTGAGGAGTAAGCGTCAGACGTCGAGTTCTTCGGCGGCTTCGGCGTGTTCCATGATGAAGCGGAAACGCGCCGACGGATCCTTGCCCATCAGTTCGTTGATGATCCGATCAGTCGCGATCTGATCCTCGATGCCGACACGCAGGAGACGTCGCGTGCGGGGATTCATCGTGGTTTCCCACAACACCTTCGGCATCATCTCGCCAAGACCCTTGAAGCGCGTGATGTCCGGCTTCGCGCGACCCGTGGCGCGTTTGAGGATGTCGTCGCGATGTTTGTCATCGGTCGCCCAATACGTCTCTTTGCCGATGTCGATGCGGTAGAGCGGCGGCTGGGCCAGGTAAATCTTGCGGGCGTTAATCAGTTGCGGCAGGTGTCGAAAGATGAACGTGAGCAACAACGTGGCGATGTGATGCCCGTCCGAATCGGCGTCGGCCAGAATAATGACCTTGCCGTAGCGCAGCTTCGACAACTCAAAACCCTTGCCAATGCCGCACCCGAGTGCCGTCACCAGATCGGACAACTCGCGGTTCTCGAGCACCTTCGCGGTCGTGGCGCTCTCGGCGTTGAGCACCTTGCCACGCAGCGGCAGAATAGCCTGGCGCGCACGGTCGCGCCCCTGTTTGGCCGAGCCGCCGGCCGAGTCGCCTTCCACAATGAACAGTTCACTCTCTTCGCGACCCGGCGACGTGCAGTCACTGAGTTTGCCGGGCAGGGTCAGGCGTGACGAGGTCGCAGACTTGCGCGTGACCTCGGCCTGCGCCGCACGACTGGCTTCCCTGGCACGAGCCGCCAGAATGATGCGCGCGACAATCTGCTCGGCCGTGCTGCGGTTGTGGTTGAGCCAATGCTCCAGTGCAGGACGCACCATTGAATCCACAATGTTGGCGACCTCAGGATTGTTCAACCGATCCTTGGTCTGCCCCTGAAACTGGGGCTCGGTGACGAAGATGCTGAGCACCCCGATCATGCCCTCACGAATATCTTCCGCGGTGAGGGTGACACCCTTTGGCGAGAGGGAATGGGTGTCGATGAAGTTGCGAATGGCCTTGCCCAGCCCGGCGCGCAGACCGTTTTCATGGGTGCCGCCCGATCCCGTCGGAATGCCGTTGACGTAACTGCGCAGGTGTTCCTCGGTAGCTTCACTCCACTGCAGCACCACATCAAGGCGCATCCCGGATTCGTCGTGTTCACGCGTCAGCGCAAACGGCAACTCATGAACCGGCTTGGCCTTGCGCTCAACGAGAATCTTCCTCAGATAATCAACGATGCCCTCGGTGTGCTCGAAGACTTCGCGCTTCGGCTGATCCCCCTCGGCGGCGTCGTTCTCGAACGTAATTTTGAGCCCCTTGTGCAGGTAACTCGCCACTTCGATGCGATCACGGATCGTGCCGGAGTCAAACTGGGTCTTCGGGAAAATTGTCGGGTCGGGGCGGAAGAACACCGTCGTGCCGGTACCGCGCGTGGGGCCAAGTTTCTTGACGCCTCCCTGCGGAGCCCCCTGTTTGTAGCGCTGCTCCCAGACGGCACCATCCCGCTTGATCGTCGCGACGAGTTCACGCGACAGCGCATTCACGACCGACGCGCCCACGCCGTGCAGGCCCCCGGCGGTCTTGTAGTTCTGTCCCTCGAACTTGCCGCCGGCGTGCAGTGTGGTGAAGATCACTTCCAGCGCACTGGTCTTGGTGGTGGGATGTTTATCCACCGGGATGCCTCGCCCATCGTCAGTCACCGTCAGCGACGCGGCGTCCTCGTGCAGCGTGACTGTGACGTTCGACGCATGGCCGTTCATGGCCTCGTCGATCGAGTTGTCGAGAATCTCCCAGACCAGGTGGTGCAGGCCGGACGCGCCCACCCCGCCGATGTACATGCCAGGGCGACGCCGGACGGGTTCGAGACCTTCGAGAACAGTGATGTCTTTTGCGGTGTACGTCATTTGATGCGCTGACGCACCTTCTCCACTTCCTGGTGGAAGAGGTAGATTCCGTCGGCACGTCCCGACACATCGGCGAAGTCATAGGTGCGGCCACCGCGAACCCGGATACGCAGGTTGTTTTTGAGGAAGTCCACCTCGAACACGTCGATGCCGGTCAGTGCCACCGAGAATCCGTCGTTCGCATTCGTCGTCTGGTAGCGAATGCCGTCAGGCGTCGCGATCAGGGTGCCTTCGCAAGACCCCGCCCGATGGTTGTGCTTGACGGCCACCTTCTGGTCGAGCCGAATCGTCTTGAGCGAAATCACAATGTCGCGTTCGCCCGGACTGACGTCCACGAACTCGGCCACACTTTCGTACCCCGGCGCCTGAACGTTGACTTTGCGCTGACCGGGGGCCACACCATTCACCGTCGCCGGCGCGGTGCCAACGAACTTGTTGTCGACAAACACCTGGGCACCGGGTACATCACTATTGATGCGCAGGGTCGCGGTGGTGGGTGTCGGAGGCGCCACGGGCACCGGCAGCGGTGCCGTGACCGTGGGCCTGGGATCGGCAGGACGAGGGGTGACGGCTGATGCTGATGTGCCTGCAGTTGGGGCGGTCGGCGCAGGGGCGATCGGCTCGGCCGGGGCCTCGATAACCGCCGGCACAGGCGTCGATTCAAACACGCCCCCGAACCAGGCCGCGCCCAACGCGACCACAATCAACCCGAGCACGACCAGCAGTTGTCTGTTCATCGTTTACGACTCAATCAACAACACACCGGGATCTTCGATGAGCTCCTTGATGCGCACCAGGAATCGCACCGCTTCAGCCCCATCCACGATACGGTGATCGTACGTCAACGCGGTATACATCATCGGTCGCAGCACCACCTGCCCATCGACGCCCACCGGACGTTCCTTGATGGCGTGCAACCCGAGAATCCCCACCTGCGGAGGATTCAGAATCGGGGTGCTCATGAGCGACCCGAACACGCCCCCGTTGGTGATGGTGAATGACCCTCCGCGCAGATCGTCGAGGGTCAGCGTGTTCTCCTTCGCCCGGCCGGCGAAGTCTCTGATCCGGGCTTCGATGTCGGCAAACCCCATGCGATCGGCGTCACGCAACACCGGCACGACGAGGCCTTCAGCCGCTCCCACCGCGATCCCGATGTCGTAGTAGGACTTGAGCACCATCTCATCACCGTCGATTTCGGCGTTCAGACGCGGAAACTCACGCAACGCGGCGATGGTCGCTTTGACAAAAAACGAGGAGAACCCCAGGCCGACGCCGTGTTTGTCCTTGAACGACTGCTTCTGCCGTTCACGCAGGGCCATCACCGCCGACATGTCCACTTCATTAAACGTCGTCAGCAGCGCGGCAGTGGCCTGCACTTCGACGAGGCGTTTCGCAATCGTGGCACGACGTTTCGACATGCGCTCGCGGACAACAGCCCGCGGCCCACTGTCCGAAGTCCGCGGTCCGCGGTCCTCAGTCCGCGGTCCGCCGGGCGCGGACTTGCGAACGTCATCACGGGTCACGCGGGGGCCGTCACTTTTGACAGCAGCGAGCGGCACATCTTTTTCGCGTGCTTCCCGACGCGCCGACGGCGTGGCCGCAACGGGTTTTGCCGCGGCGGCGGGTTCCTTTGACGGCTCGGCCTTCTTCGGCTGGTCGGAGTTCTTCGACTTCGGAGCCTCGGAGCCCTTCGCCGCCGACTCATCGATGGTGCCGAGTGTGTCGCCAATCTTCACGTCGGCGCCCTCGGCATGCACGATCGTGGCAAGCACACCGGTTTTTGACGCGCTGACTTCAACGTCGACCTTGTCGGTCTCCAGTTCCACGAGTGGTTCTCCCACAGTCACGGCATCACCGGCCTGTTTGAGCCACCGTCGAACCCGGGCATCCACCACAGACTCGCCCATTTCAGGCACTACGATTGAGACGGACATCAGCGTGTTCTCCCCTTCTTGGCCGGTGCCGTGCGCGAGTCGGCCTCCGTCCACACCTGTGCGGTCAACGCATTCTGGTTTTGCGTGTGACGCGCCGCAGAACCTTCTGCCGGACTCGAACTGCGCGGCCGGGCGATCACCGACAACGTCGCCCGTGCATCAATCAGCTCCTGCAGCGGCGTGCGGATGAACTCCCAGGCGCCCATATTCCCAGGCTCTTCCTGCACCCACACGACGTCACGTGCCTTCGTATACCGCGCAAGTGTCTCGCGAATCGCGTCAGCCGGCACCGGATACAGCTGCTCGACGCGGCAAATCGCCACATCCATGTGGTCGCTGCGCTTCGGATGCGTCAACAAATCCACCGCCACCTTACCGGTGCACAGCACGACGCGTCGCACCTTCGCTGCCCCCACATCGTCGCCACCCAGTTGTGGATCGTCGATCACGGGCTGCCACCGGCCGCTGGCCAGCTCGTTCGGCGAGGAGGCGACAAACGCATGTCGCAAGAGACTTTTGGGCGACAACACGACAAGCGGCAGCGGGTCTTCCAACAGCAGCGCCGCCTGACGACGGAGCAAATGGAAGTACTGGGCGGCCGTTGTGCAGTTCACCACGCGCATGTTGATGTCAGCCGCCAACTGCAGGAATCGCTCAGGTCGGGCGCTGGCGTGATCGGGGCCTTGTCCTTCGTGGGCGTGCGGCAACAGGAACACCATTGATGGCTCCTGGCCCCACTTCGCGCGCGCCGACAGCACAAATTCATCCAGCATCGTTTGTGCGCCGTTGATGAAATCGCCGTACTGCGCTTCCCAGATGACCAGTCGTTCCGGGGCCTGCACGTTGTAGCCGTATTCGAACCCGACAGCTGCGGCTTCGCTCAGCGGACTGTTGTGAATCTCGAACGAGGCGCGCGCCTGCGGCAGATGCTGCAGCGGCACGTGCGCGCGTCCGGTCTCGGAATCGGTCAACACGGCGTGACGATGGCTGAAGGTCCCGCGTGCCACGTCCTCTCCCGTCAAGCGCACGGGCGTGCCATCCTCGAGAATCGAGGCCAGCGCCAGTTCTTCGGCGGCCGCCCAATCGAGCGTCCGTTCGTTCGGCGTCGCAAACGCCTGCCGCCGTTTGTCGCGACCCCGTTCGAGTTTGCGGTGCACGGTGAAGCCGTCCGGCGTGATCAGTACAGCGTCATTCAGGGCGCGCAACCGCTCGAGCGGCACCGCCGTCTTGACTCTCGCCGCTGTGCCCGGGGCCGCCACGTCCGGCGTGGATTCGATGAAATGTTTCTCCGGATCAAGCCCGTCGTAGATGGCCTGCAGGCGATCGAGCATCTGTTGCAGACGGCCGGCAGACTCGGCAGCCGGCACCACGCCGCGCTCGTCCAGTTCGCGGGCCCACAACTCCCGTACCGTGGGATGCGCGGCAATCTTCCGATACATCATCGGTTGCGTGAACGCCGGTTCGTCGCCTTCGTTGTGGCCGTAGCGGCGGTACCCGACCAGGTCGATGATCACGTCGCGGCCAAACGTCTCGCGGTATGCAAAGGCGAGCCGGGCCACCGAGACACACGCCTTCGGATCGTCGGCGTTGACGTGAAAAATCGGCACCTTGAATCCGCGCGCCATGCCGCAGGCATACAACGTGCTGTAGGCATCATCAGGTGAGGTGGTAAAACCGATCTGATTGTTGGCAATGATGTGCACCGTGCCGCCGGTGGTGTAACCCTCCAGGCGATACAGGTTCAAGGTCTCGGCCACCACGCCCTGCCCCTGAAAGGCGGCGTCGCCGTGAATCAGTATCGGCAGCACGGCATCGGGATCAAAGGTTGGGGCGCCTGGCCCCGTTGCATCCGTGCCGGCGGCGCGTGCCATGCCGACCAGCACGGGATCGATCGCTTCGAGGTGACTCGGATTGGGCGGCATGGACACAATCAGATCCACTTCCTCGCCACCCTCCATGGCCCGCGAGGCGCCGAGATGATATTTCACGTCGCCGGCCCACCGCACGCCTTCGCTCTCGAGGGAGCTGCGCACGGGATCCTTGAACTCCGCCAGAATCTGCTCGTACGGCTTGCCGAGGACGTGCGCCATCACGTTGAGACGTCCACGATGGGCCATCGCAATGAACGCCTGCCGAATGCCCGCTTCGGCGGCCTCACTGATCACCTCATCAAGCACCGGCACGAGCGTGTCGAGCCCCTCGATGGAGAACCGTGTCTTGCCGGGGAATGTGCGGTGCAGAAAACGTTCGAACCCTTCCACCTCCGTCAGGCGATTGAGCAGTGCCACCGGATCGATGGGATCGGTCGGCGCATGAAACCGGCACGACTCAACGGACTCCTGCAGCCACTGGCGCTCGTCAGGTTCAAAAATGTGGGCGATGTCGTACCCGATCGACCCGGAGTAGATCTCGCGCAGCCGGGTGATGACCTCCCACATCGACGTACGCCCGCGGGCGATATCGCCGTGCATCAGCGAGGCCGGCATCGCCTTCAGCTCGGCCTCGGTCACGCCATGGGTCGCCGGCTCCAGCGCAGGATCACCCGTGGGCCGCTTGCCCAACGGATCAATCTCCGCGGCCAGATGGCCATACCGACGAATTGACTCAGCCAGATTCACCGCCGCCACAACGGTGTGGGGGTTCTGGGTGCCGGTCTCTGCCGGTCGCGAGTCGGCCTGACGACGGGGTGGGGAGACCGGCGGCGTCCACGTCTGAAAGAACTCACGGGCGGACGGATCCACCGCAAACGGGTCGCGCCGCCACGCCTCGTACAGTTCGAGGACGTAGCCCTCGTTGAATCCGCGGAAATCGTGCTGATCGAAGGACATAAAGGCTCGTGCTGCCCCCTCTGGGCATGAACCATCGATGGTATCACCGCCCCTGCAGTATCCTTCCTTCATGCGCCAACACTGGGCCCTCGGCGGGCTGGTCGTGTCGATCCTCGTCCTGCTTCCGGGCCTGTTCCTCCCGGTAATTACCGTGCGCGGCACGTTGTCGCCTGCGGGGTTAGCAGCACTGACCCCGCAACTGCTCGAGCAAGGGTTGTCGGACGAGACCTTGCGGGGACTGCGCCCGCTGCTCAACCCGGCGATGGTGCCGTTTCTGGAGATGGCGCCGGGCGGGCTGCGGGGAGCGCTCATCAGCAACCTGAGCACGCAGATTGGCGCAGAGCTCAAGGACGCGCCGCCGATCGAGGTCTATCATCAGACGCGCAGCATCGCCGGCTCGATCAGTCACCTGTACGCCGTCAACAGCCCGGTGGCCGCCACCCTGATTCTGCTCTTCAGCGTGATCGTGCCATTTGGCAAGGCCTCAGTGGCGGTGTGGGCCCTGCTCCATAAGGACCTCGCGATTCGGCGACGCACGTTGTTGATGGTGGCCGCGATCGCGAAGTGGTCCATGGCCGATGTGTTTGCCGTTGCGCTGTTCATCACCTACCTGGCCGCGCAGGCCAGCCACAGTGCACTTGATCCCGCCAGCACCTCGGCGATCGTGACCTTCACCGCGGATTTTGGTCCCGGTTTCTACTGGTTTGCCGGCTACTGTCTGTTTTCCCTGGCCCTTCAGCAGTGGATGTCGCGGTGGGTGGCCGGGGCATCCACGCGTCTGGACGGTTCCGAACAGGGTGAATCTGTCGCCTGACTCGGGCATACTCTGGCCATGATCAGAAACCCTGTCGGCTGGTTCGAAATTTATGTGCAGGACATGCCGCGCGCCAAAGCCTTTTACGAGGCGGTGCTTGGCGTGACCCTGGAGTCGCTCGGCATGCCGGACCTGGAAATGTACGCGTTCCCGGCGGACATGAACGCGCCTGGCACAGGCGGGGCGCTTGTGCGGATGGGTGGCGTGGCCTCAGGCGGCAACAGCGTGATGGTCTACTTCAACTGCGAGGACTGCGCCACCGAAGGCAGCCGCGTGGAACAAGCCGGCGGCACACTGCATCGCGAGAAAATTTCGATCGGCGAATACGGCTTCGTCGTGCTGGCCTTCGACACCGAAGGCAACATGTTCGGCCTGCACTCGATGGCCTGATCGCCCCGCTAGATCAACCGCTGCCGGATCTCAGGCGGCGGAATCTCGCAGGCGTTCGACCGGCCCGCGAGGCGCATGCGCACGGCAGCCACGATACGGTACAGCGCGTCACGAATCGGCGCGGGGATCACCAGTAGATGCCGAGCCCACGACCACGGCGGCGTCAGCCGCGCGGCGATCCGCAACGACGCGGTCGACCGCAGATAGACCTGCCCGTCTTCGATCAGAATGATGCTGCGCGCCGACTCACGGCTCACACCATACGGCGCGAGCAGGGCCTCGGCCTGCGGCGACTGCGACGCGCCGAACCGGAAATAGCCGGCCGGATCGCGCTTCGCCACGAAAATGACCGATCGTTCGCAGAACGCGCACGTCCCGTCAAACAACACGATGCCGTGGTTGTCCATACCCAGCAGTGTACGTGACGGGGCGCTCAGCGATGCCCGTGTGCCACGTCATGGGCATGTTTCTCGTAGTGCTGACGCAGCAGGTCCTTGCCGTAGTCGTTGCCATTCGGCGTGCGCACCACCGAGTGGATGTGCGCCCGGCTCGGCACACCGCGCGTACCGGGAAGTGCCACGGGCGACTGGTGGTCAAATTCGATCAGGATGACCGGTGAGTGGATCCGGTAGTAAAAGCTGTCGGTCTCGCCATGACCGCCGGCCCACGCAAAGTGGGTACGGTCCAGGTGTGCGCGCACTTCCTCCATCCGGACCTTCGCGTGGCCGTCGGCCATGTTCCCGACGTATTCACCCACCAACTCGAGCAGCATCGTGCGCTGGCCGACCGACAGCTTCGTCCCGGGCAGACCGACGTACGGCATCTCCACGTTGTCGCGGAAGGCATGGGCCAACGGCATGTTCGACGTCTTCGCTGCCAGAATCGTGGCGGTGGCCTGTTGGTCCGTGGACAGCGCCTTCATGAACGCGAAGCCTTTGTTCTGCTCATCCTGCATCACCGACGTCCCGGCATATCGGCCCTCGATCGCCGTCACCGGCTCCGACCCCATGAACGTCGGCGTCATCACCACCTGGTCACCAAGCACGAAGTAGTTGATGATCAGATGGTGGCCGTCGAGTTGCCACCCCCAGGGTTCGGTGTCCGACGGCGCACCCATGACCGTGAGGTGATAGAGCCACTCGCCGTATTCGCCGTGGCGATCGAGCAGGTCCGCGAGGTGGCCGTTGAGCCTCATTACGCTGCGTGAGCGCTCAAACCCCTTCGCGCTCAGGCTGGCGCGCAGCAGGTCGAACGCGCGTTCACGTTGGGCCTCAGTCATCTCCTCGAAGTTCACGCCCTGCCGCGCGTAGCGGTGCACGTTGTTCCACTTCAGCCACTCCTCATCGTCCACCGCATAGGTCGTTTTGGCACGCTGCTCGGCGGTCAGCGCCTGGAGAAATCGCTGTGCGGCCTCGCGCACCGGGCGCGTGGACACCCCGGTCGCCCTGATCGGAAACAGGCCCGGTTCAAGCGTGCCGTCGGCGGTGAGGCCCTTGAATGGCTGCGTCTGCTGGGTGCCGCCGCCGCGTTGGGCAGTGACACCCGAAAACATAGTGACCACCAAGGCCGAGAACATGGCAAGGTGAAAAACCGGGGACGAGGCGATGCGTCGGAAGGACATGGTGGACTCCTCGGATTCCAGAAGCCTACTACGAGCGCCCACCCTCCGCGCGAGTGTCCGGGATCGATTCAGGTCCGCAATATCGGGCCGCACGCATCGCGAGTTCCGGTATCGTGTGAGGCATGGAGGTGCTGCGGTCCTACCGGCGCAACGCGGTGCATGTGCGCCAGGCGCTGGAGTTTCTGCGCACCGAGAGCGGAGCCGTCGGCGTGGAGCGCGGCTACTCGGAGAATGCCGCGCTCATGGAGCGGTATAAACGTCTGTCGATTCCAGTGCGGCGCGCCCTGAATCCTGCAGACAAGGCGTCGTTCGACCAGGCGTTGGCTGCGGTCACAGCGGCACCCGGGGTCGATTCTGGCCAACTATCGATCGTCACCCGCGTATGGCAGGCCTTTCAGCAGGAGTGTGACTCCACGGTCGGTCTCGGCGGCAACAAGGTGCCGCGTCGCCAGATTCTCCAGGACTGGCTGGGCGCAGCCGCCTTCTACGACAGGCTCGATCGCGACAAGGCGTACGACCGTCTGATCGACCAATGGGGCACGGCTATCGAGGGCATCGGGGCTCCGCTCACCGAACAAGCCGCCGAGGTCATTGTCGAGCTCGACACGCTGGCGGCGGCGGTGCTCGGAGAACCCGTCATCCTGCCACCCCCACCGAAGACGCCACCTCCGCCACCCGACCCCGACGACACGTGGTGGAAACGGCTGCTGCGTCTGTAGGAGTGTGCGACCTGACTACCGCGAGAACATGTTCTTGACGACGAACCAGACGTTGGCGGGACGTTCGGCAAGGCGGCGCATGTACCACGGGAACCAGAATTCGCCGTAGCTGATCAGGCAGCGGGTGCGCTGCCCCATCTTGATGAGATCCTGCTGACGCCCGTTCTGGATGCCGTAGAGCATCGCAAACTCGTACCGATCCGACGACACCTTGCGCTCGGCTATCAGTTTGAGAATGCGTTCCTGCAAATTGGTGTCGTGCGTGCCGAAATGTGTGAGCGCACCCGGCTTGACGTTGTCGTCACGCAACAGTCGCTCGCAGACTTTGTAGTAGTTCTCGTCGACGTCTTCCTTCTTTGGAAACGCGATGTCGGCCGGCTCAAGGTACGCGCCCTTCACCATACGGATCGCTGACCCCAGCGCGACCAATTCCTCAACGTCCTTCTCCGTACGATAGAGGTACGCCTGAATCGCAATGCCGATGTTGGGCGTGCGCTCACGGAGCCGCTTGAAGAGCGCGATCGTCCCCTCCACGTAGGGGGACCCTTCCATGTCGATCCAGAAAAACGTGTTCGTCTGTTCGCAGCGGTCAATGATCGCGAGGCAGTGGGTGACGCACACCTCGAAATCCTGGTCGTACCCGAGCTGCGTGGGTTTAATCGAGATCTGCGCATCGATGCCGGCCTGTTGAATCAGGTCGATCACCTTCAGATAGTGCTCGCGCACTTCATCGGCTTCCTCGATCCGGGTGATGTTCTCGCCCAGACGCGTGAAAATCGTGTTCAGGCCCGACGGCTGCAGCGCCTTGGCGGCCACAATCGCGTCCTCGATCCGTTCACCGGGCATGAACTTTGAGACGGACCGGCGTACAAACCCGGTGCGCATGGCATTCTCACGAATCCACGCATTGGTCGAGGCCCACAGCAGGGCCTTGCGCATGACTGACACGTGGGCGGCCTAGAATCCGCCGCCGGCGGCCGTGGGCGCCGTGGGCACCTTCAACGCGCCGCGATGGCACGTAAAGCAGGTCACGCGGCTGGCTCCATCAGCCGGCACGGTGCCGATGTCCTTGAGCAGGTCGCTGTTGATGGCCATCGTCATCCGCAACATCTTGCGGGCCATCAACTTTTCCGGCTTGTCGTCCTTGGCACGATCGGCAGGCGACCCTACATGGCAGTGCGAACACTGCACGCCAAGGGACGCCGCGAGATTGCGCATCGTAGCCGTCACCTGCGGCCGGGTCATCGTCTTGGGCAGTACCTGCAGATTCTCGAGCGGCGCCTGTGCGCCCGCCTGCGCGTCAAGCGTCGACATCGACGCCACCGCCGCCATCACACACACCAGACCAGTCACCAGAATCGATCGCATCTGTCCTCCCACACTGAATGGCTCCCGGAGCATTCGCCCCGACGGATATGTAAGCCCGCGCGAATTGTAGCCCAAAACGCCTCAGTCCCCGAGCGTCACCACTTCAATCTCCTGCGGGAGCACCCGCACGAACTGGCCCCGCTGCAGCAGCTCCCTGCCTTTGCCGCCCCGGCCCGTCACCTCATATTTGGTGGTGCTGATGGTCTGTTCGGCCCCGCGGGTGGTTTCCACGGTCATCAGATCACGGTCACCCCGCGAGGCAATAAATCCAAGCACCCGGTCGTCGTCCTTGTTGATCTTGATGAGGATCACGCCCCGGCCTGGTCCCGAGAGCAGGTTCACCTCGTCGGCGGCGCACAACATGGCCCGGGCCTGCCGTGTGGCGGCGATAATCGTCTCCCGGCCGGTGATCGTGACGACACCCACGATCTCCGCACCGTCGGCCGCCCGTGCATACCGACGACCGGCGCGTGTACTGGCCTCCAGATAGGGTTCAAACGAGAACCGCAGACTGTAGCCGTCACTCGACACCGCCAAGGCATGCGAGGGGGGAGCCGTCTCGGGGTTCTTCGATGTGATGACGCCGGACACCCGCGCGTCGAGGCTCATCGCGCCCACAATACGTTCGGCATCCTTGAACTTGAAGAAGCGCTGAATCGGCTCGCCGTATCCCGTGGAGGCCGGAATGTCGATGATGCGCGAGGTGTACGCCACGCCGAAGTTCGTGAAGAACACCACCGACGCCCGCGTGGAGCCCGGCAGGACGGCGAGCACCTGATCGCCCTCACGCACTCGCGTGGTGGCCACATCCTTGATTTCCTTCTGGCGCTTCACCCACCCATCGCGGGTCACGATGACCACGTTGTCTTCGTCGATGATGAAGTCGTCGGCGGTGTAGGTCGGCTCGTTTACCTCGCCGGCGATCTCACTCCGCCGCGGATCGAGCTTCGGATCCGCATAGGTCTTCTTGATCAGCTCGATGTCATCGCGCACGATCTGCCACAGATCGGCGTCACGCGTGAGCAGTCCGCCGATCTCCTTGGCGCGCTTCCGCTTCTGTGCCAGCTCCTCCTGGATGACCAGAATCTCCAGCCGCGCCAGTCGGTAGATCTTCAGTTCCAGGATCGCGTCCGTCTGCTCCGCATCAAGACCGAACCTGGCAATAATCTTTGTCGCCGCGTCGGCCTTGCCCTCCGACTTCCGCACGATCTGCAGAATCTCGTCGAGCGCGTCGAAGACCTTCGCAAAACCCTCAAGCAGATGGATGCGTCGTGTGAGCGCCGCCAGTTCGTGGGTGAGCCGTGCGCGCACGACCTCCAGGCGGAAGTTGAGGAAATGCCAGAGGATGTCGTGCAGGCTCAGCCGCTCGGGCTTACCGACCGCCGGATTTTCTGTGGGGATCAGACACGTCAGATTGACCGGAAAGTTCGACTGCAGCGGGGTGTGTTTAAAGAGGTACGCCATCACCATGCGTTCGTCGGCGTCGCGCTTCAACTCCAGCGCGATCCGCACGTCGTCAGTCGACAGGTCGCGCACGTCCACCAGATGCGGCAGCTTGCGGGAGAGGGCGACATCCGCAATCCGCTCGATCAGGGTGGACTTGTCCACCATGTACGGCACGCTGGTGATGTAAATCGTCTTGCTGGACTTGGTTTCCGGACCCATCTGCCACGTCGCCCGCAGACGGATCGAGCCCGACCCGGTTTCGTAGATGTCGCGGATCTCCGCAGGCGTGTTGAGAATCTGCCCGCCGGTCGGAAAATCGGGTGCCTTGATGTATTTGCACAGCTGGGCCGTGGTCATCTCCAGGCCCGAGTCGATCAGCTTGATCAGTGCGGTGCACACCTCACCCAGGTGATGGGGCGGAATGTTGGTGGCCATGCCGACGGCGATACCCGTGGCCCCGTTGACGAGCAGGTTCGGAATCCGCGACGGCAACACGACGGGTTCCTCGCGGGTGCCGTCGTAGTTCGGGCGAAAGTGCACCGTGTCCTGGTCGATCTCCTGCAGCACCTCGTCGCTGATCCGAGCGAGACGACACTCGGTGTATCGCATCGCGGCGGCATTGTCGCCGTCAAGCGAACCAAAGTTGCCCGAGCCTTCGATCAGCGGATAGCGCAGGGAAAACGGCTGCGCCATGCGCACCAGCGTTTCGTACAGCGCCGAGTCGCCGTGCGGATGGTAGTTGCCCATCACGTCACCCACCACCTTGGCGCATTTACGGTGTTTCGCGTCGGCGGTCAGGTTCTGCTGCCACATCGTGTACAGGATGCGGCGCTGCACGGGCTTGAGCCCATCACGCACATCCGGCAACGCGCGCGACGTGATGACCGACAAGGCGTAGTTGAGATACCGCGACTGTGCCGCGTCATGCAACGCCACATCTTCATCACCGCCGGCCAGCGGCTTTGCGGCAGCTACGGTGTCGTTGGATTCAGGGGCGTCGAACAGGGATGGATTCTTGGGCGGTCGTTTGGCCACGACAGAAAGCTTACTTTACGGGCGCGAAGGCGCGAAAAAAGAGCTGTTTAACATGAAGGACGATGAAGGGCATGGAGGTCATGAAGATGTCTAGCTGCGTCGAACGCTGAGGGCTGGGGGCCCGGCTTCGCCGAGCCGTGCGTGTAGAGGGTGATCGCGAACGAAAGAGACGCTCTGACAAGGACACCCTACGTCTCTCTCGTTCGCGATCACCCTCCACCCGCATCTGCCGCCGTTGGCGGCACCCAGCCCCGTGCACTCACAGTCCGGCAATCACACATCCGATCTCATAGATTCCGGGTTCCGATAACTTCTTTGGCCGGCGTCCGGTCACCCGTGTTGTTGATGCGACGTGGCGCCACTGAGAACTCCACGGTAAACCCAAGAGCGCGATAGAGCTCTTCAACCCTGTCAGTGGCCTGATTCACAAGAACGACAGGGCCGCGGTGCTTTGAGAGCAGAAGCGCGGTACGCTCCTGGTCCTCCCAGGAAAACCCACCCTTCGAGTACTGCGTGAACTCGACATCGTACGGAGGGTCGGCATAGACAAAGTCGTCTTTTTCCAATGGCACATCCGCAACGTCGCCAGTCGAGAAGTCCCATCCTTTGAAGAGTTCCCGATACTCAAGAAAATCCGATGCGTAGTTGATGGTCTTGTAACGGCCAAAGGGCACGTTGAAGTGCCCACTGCTGTTGAATCGGCACAACCCGTTGTAGCCGGTGCGATTCAAGTAGAAGAAAAGCGATGCCGCTTCTGCCTTGTTCCCCTTGCCGGCGTCCAGCAGGGCATTAAATCGACTTCGATGGGAATAAAAGAGCGCTTCATCGTTCTTCATTGGAATCGTGATGCGAAGACCCTTCCGAATCCACTTGTAGAAATTGATGAGATGAGGGTTCGCGTCGTTTAGCAGCGCGCTAGTTGGCTGCAACCCGAGGGCTACCGCCAACCCACCGCAGAACGGCTCAACAAGGCGACGATGCGCGTGGGGTTCCCAAATGGGCCGAAGATGCGGCAGTTGCCATCGCTTCCCGCCGGCCCACTTCAGCGGTGGCCGACTAGGCTGAATCTGTTCCGCAACCGGCATCGTTGGCCTAGTTTATCCGAGGGGCTGTCACGGCAGGTCACACCCAGCACGACTCAGCGCGTGCCGAACGCATACAGCGCTTCGGTCGTGCGCACGTAGATCTTGCCGTCCACCAGGGCCGGCGTCGCGTAGATGTCCTCCGTGAGGTCGTTCACCACGAGCGGCGTCAGGTCACCACCGGGTGGCAACACGGCCATGGCACCACGCAGACTCGCAAAATAGAGGTGACCGCCGCCCACCACGGGCGACGCATAGTAGGCGCCAACAGCGCCCGTCAGTCGGCCCTGTGCGATTTGCTCCCCCGTCTCCGGATTCAGGGTGGTGACGATGCCACCGTCGTTGACCATGTAGAGCACACCCTCGAACATGATCGGCGACGGCAATTGCGGCACCGCACGCTGATACTTCCACCGCACAGACTTCTCGGTCATGTCTCCCGAGCCGCCCAGACGAATCGCCAGCATCCCGTTTTCGGCAGTGAGCGCCGCGCGGTAGTACTCCCACTCATCCTTGTCGAGCGTGCCGCTCTTGTTGAGGTCCACCGCACCAAACCAGAACGCCGCCGTATATTTCGGAAACTCAGACTGGCTCATTACGCCGTCCTTGTTGACATCAGCCGTCAGCCACACCTCATCGGCAGGCGGCACCTTGATCGCTTTGTCTGGATCGTTTTCCGGTGCCCCGTAGCCGTTGATGAAGATCGTGTCGCCATGCACGACGGGAGTGGACTTGATCTCCCACGACAGTCCACGCACCCACCAGAGGCGCTCACCGGTTTGTGCGTCATAACCCGTCAGCAGGAACGAGCCAGGCAGCACGATCTGATCGCGTCCATCCGGCGCACGCCAGACGATCGGTGTCGCATGGCCGCTTCTCGCTTCCGGTCGCGGTGTACGCCAGCGCTCCTTGCCGGTGCGCTTGTCCACCGCCATCAAAAACGAGCCGATGCTCTGGTCACACGCGAGGATCAACAGGTCGCCGACGATGACCGGGGACGCGCCCATGCCATAGATGTTGTCGAACGGACCGAGCGGCATTCGCCACAACTCTTTCCCCTCATCGTCATACGCCAGCATCCCGTAGTCGGGAAAAAACGTATACACGCGGTTGTCTTCGAGCGCAGGGCTCGGAGACGCCGGGTTGTTGCGTTTGTCAACGACGATGGTCTTTGTCTCGGGCGCCTGGCGCTCCCATAGGATTTTGCCGTCGAGCCGATTGATGGCGATGGTGAACAAGGCGTCGCCACGGTACGCCGTCAGATAAATCCGATCACGCCAGACGATCGGTGAGGAGTGGCCCTGGGGCAGCGGCAACTTCCATAGCAGATTGCTTGTGGCACTGAACGTCGTGGGGTATCGATCGCCAGTGGCGTGCCCTGATCCGTTCGGCCCGCGGAACCGCGACCAGTCGGTGGGGCCCTGCTGAGCGAAGGACACAGTCAGGGATCCGAGCCACACGGCACACACGGCACCTGCGAGCAGAAGGACGCGTCGGCGATTCGTCATAGGTCGCAGTATAGGCGACCGACGAGTCTGCTCGATTCACAATTACCGGCGTCCGATATCGATCACTCGTGTCTTGCCGTCAAAAAGTAATCGGAGCGGCGGGCCGGGTTCTGCTCCTTGTGCAATGAGCCACCCGAGGGTCGGGTGCAGCAGTAGCAGTTGATGGCGGCCGGCGGGCGGGGTATCAAACGAAAATTGGCCGTCCGCATCGGTCAAGACCATCGGATCGGCCGCGGAGAGCACCGGAGCCCCCGCCGCCAGGGGCTGCAGGAGCACCCGAACGCCGACCACCGGCTGCCCGTCGGCACCAATCACTGTGCCGGCGATGGACGTGCGAGACACCGCGGGCGGCGCGCTGGCACAAGCGGTCGACGCAAGGAGTGCAAGGACCACCAACAGCCGGCACGCCGTCACCTCAGATCCACTGACGCGTTACCAGACCCAGTCGGCGATGAAGATGTTGGTGTCACCTTCCTTTGCACCAAAACGGTTGGACGCAAAGATGAGCTTGGTGCCATCGGGCGAGAACATCGGAAATCCGTCGAACGTGTCGTTAAACGTCACCTGTTTGAGGCCAGTGCCATCCACGTTGATCATGAAGACGTCGAAGTTGCGGCCACGCGGGTCGTGATGGTTGGACGCAAACACGATCTTCGTGGCGTCGGGTGAGAAAAACGGCGCAAAAGCGGCAGCACCGAGGGTCGTGACCTGGCGCTGATTGCTGCCGTCGCGATCCATCACGAACAGCTCCACCGACGTCGGACGCCACAACCCGCGCTTGAGCAGCGAGACGTATTCGTCGAGCTCCGCGCCGGGCTCGGGGTGCCGACCGCGCCACACAATCTTCTGGCCGTCGGCCGAGAAGAAGGCGCCGCCGTCAGGACCGGGCAGGTTCGTCAGCCGCGTGACGTTTGAACCGTCGCCGTTCATCGAATACAGCTCCATGTCGCCGTCACGCACGCTCGTGAACACCACCAGACCATCGGGCGCGATCGTCGCTTCGGCGTCGTAGCCGGGTGTGTCCGTCAGGCGCACCGGATTGGAGCCGTCGAGGTTCGCCTTGAAGATATCGAACGAGTCGTGGATGGCCCACACATACCCCTGACTCATGTCCGGTCGCGCGGGGCACGCGTCGCCGGCCAGGTGCGTGGACCCGTAAATCACCGACTGGTTGTCCGGGTAGATATAACCGCACGTCGTGGCGCCCTTGCCCGTGCTGGCCAGCCGACGGTCCGAGCCATCGAGCTTCATCGTGTAAATCTGGTCGCACTCCTGGTCGCCATCCATGCTCTGGAAGCTGATCAGGCTGCCGTCCGCCGAAAAATACGCCTCGGCATTCTGGCCGCTGAACGTCAGCTGTTTGATGTTGCTCAGGTGCGGTTCCGGACCTGACGGGCCTGGCACAACCGCTTCGGGCCGCACCTCCGACGCGCCTGGCGCCGTCGTCTCACTGGCAGGCTGCCCGCACGCCACAAGGAGGCCACCGGTTACCACCACACCACAGAGACGTATCAGGACGGAAGACTTCGTAATCATGGCCGAAATCATAACAATAGGATGTGGCTCAGCGGCGAATTATCCACGTGGACATGGACGCGTTTTATGCGTCGGTCGAATTGCGTGACCGCCCGGAGCTGCATGGACAACCCGTGGTTGTGGGCGGCTCCCCCGACGCCAGGGGCGTTGTGGCCGCTGCCAGTTATGCCGCACGGAAATATGGCGTGCGGTCGGCCATTCCGATGTCACGTGCGGTCCGATTGTGCCCACACCTCGTCATCCTGCGGCCAAACTTCACCAAATACCGGGCGGTGTCCCAGCAGGTCTTCGAGATTTTTCGGTCTGTCACCCCCTTGGTCGAAGGACTCTCGCTTGATGAGGCCTACCTCGACGTCACCACCAACGCCTGGCACGAACCGCTCGGCATGAACGTCGCCCGGCGCATCAAAACCCTGATCACCGAGACCACAGGACTCACCGCATCAGCCGGCGTGGCACCCAACAAATTTCTCGCCAAGATCGCGTCCGCCTGGCGCAAACCTGACGGCCTGACCGTGATTGCCCCGGAACGGGTCGAGCAGTTTCTGCACAAACTGCCCGTCGATGCCCTCTGGGGAGTCGGCCCGGTGACCGCCGAACGGCTGAAGGAACGCGGCATCGAACAGCTGCTCGACGTCCGCACCGCCGACCCTGCCGTCCTGCGAGCCGCCGTCGGGAACTCTGCGGAGTGGCTGCTCCGTCTCGCCCACGGTCAGGACGACCGACCTGTCAGCCCGAATCGACCCGCCAAATCGTCATCAAGCGAGCGCACCTACGCGGAGGACCTCACCGACCTCTCGCGCATCCGCGACGAAATCACCACGATGGCGCGGGACAACGCGGACTGGCTGGCGACACGCGACCTGCTGGCCCGCACCATGACGCTCAAGGTGCGCTACGAGGACTTCACCACCATCACCCGCAGTCACAGCGCTCCACCCACCCGGAACGGCGACGACCTCGTGGCCCGCGCCCTGTCGCTCCTCGACAAGACCGAGGCACACACGCGCCCAGTCCGCCTGCTCGGCACCGGCGTTCACAATCTCGTCGGGCTCACGGATCTCGACGAGGACCACGAGCGGTGGCCATTATTTCGCGGCCTCGGATAAACTCGGCTCGTGCTGATCCGGACGATGCGCCCATGCTGACCGGGGCCTGGTACCTCGCCATCCTGTTTGTGGTCGGCACCACGTCGGCGGGCCACGCCTTCGCCACGTCCCCGCACTGGCCACGCCGCCTCACCGCCGCCGCACTTTTCGCGACCGTAGGACTGGTGGTGCTTGTCGGCTGGCGCCTCTGGGCGCAGACCGACGCCGCCTTTGGTGGTGACCAGCCACTCGAGTTCGTGCACGCGCGCGTGATTCTGTTCGACACGCCGTGGGGTGGCGGATGGCGGTGGCAAGCCGGTGCAAGTGTGCTCGCTCTTGCAGCCGTGATGCTGTGGCGATGGCGCTGGGCAGCGTGGCCACTTGCCGCGTTGTGTGGCTCGGCCGTCGGATTTGTCACCGCGTTCACCGGACACGCCGTCGCGATGGAAGAGCAGTTGTGGCTAACGGTGCTGGCCCACGGGCTGCACGTCGTCGCCGCTGGCTGGTGGATCGGTGGCCTGGTGGTGATTCTGTTGATCACCGCCGGCAACGATTACGAACGCGACGCACCTGCTCGCGTCGCACTGGCCGACGTCATCGATCGCTTTTCGCCGATCGCCATCATCGCCGTGACCATGCTCGTGATCGCAGGCGGCGTCGCCACTTGGAAACACGTCATTGAACCGGCCGGGTTTGGTGGATTTGCGAGTCCCTACGGCCTGGCCCTGCTCGGCAAGGTGGCCGCGTTTGCCGGCGCGGGCCTCTGCGGTCTCTATAACTGGAAGGTGCTGCGGCCACAGTTGGCGTCGTCGCCCGACGCCGCCGGCCAGTTGCGCACGATGGCGTGGCTTGAGGTGTCGCTCGGGGTGGTGGCGGTCATTCTGACGGCTGTCCTCGGCACACTCTCAATGCCCGAACCGCCGACTGGGCCTGTGCATTAGTGCCAAAGAGCGGCCGGTTCATGGTTCCTCGGTTCATGGTTCCGCGGTTCCGTTCGCGGTGCTCGGGTTCCAGGTTCCGGGTGTGGCACCAGTAACCAGGAACCGAGGAACCAGTAACCCGGTCTCAGCCCGCGGGAGCAGCTTCGACCAGCGCCTTGAGACGCACGAGGTCGGCGCGCAACGTGGACTGCAACAACCCCGTCACCATCGACTCCGGAACGAAGCCGAGCCCCTGCAGTTCACCGGTGTTGCGCACTTGGACGCGTGATCCGTCACCCGATCGTTGAATGCCGAGCCGCATGGTGCCCACCAACGGTCCATCGGCCACGGTCAGCACGAGCGAGTGCGGAAAGTGCACCGTCTCCACCTGCGTCGTCCACTTCAACGTCTTGCCCATGAGCGCACCGTGATGGGTCACACGCGCACCCGGGGCAAGTGCGGCGTCGTGCACCTCGACCGACGTCACGGTTTCCATCCACTCCGAGGTGCGCTGTGGATCGAACATCACGGCCGCAATGTGTGCCGGTGACGCGGCGATATCAATCTCGGCGCTGACGTCGATCACGAGGATGCCTCTGTGGTGTCGGGTTGACGACGGGTCAGGCTTTTGAAGTGGGCTTCGGCGTAGGCGACGCCACCTGTCTCGTCAAGGTTGACCTCGAAGTCGTACCCGTCTTCGGTCAGACGGGTGCGCACGTGCTCGATGACGCGCATCGCCAACGGACTCAGGTCGTCGCGACTCTTGTCGGGCTCCGCCAACAAGGTGACCCACGCTTCGCGCTGTCCGCGCGACGGCTTCTTGGCCACCTGATACCCATTCCGGCATTTGTGAAGAATGTAAGCTTTGAGTTCTTCTTCGGGCATTTCCTTCACCCGGTCCCAGGACTCAACCCATCGTCTCGTTCGCGGCAACATTACTCACCTATTGTGCCAGAGATGGGGAGATGGTTACGTGCGGCCGGTAATTGTTCGCCGGGCCCAGCCGCTGAGGCCGTCAATCAGCAGAACGAGCGCCAGCGTCACCAGCAACGCGGTCGCCAGGTTGCGATATTGCAGCAACTGCAGGTACCCGAGCATGTAGAAGCCGATTCCGCCGGCGCCGACAAAACCGAGGATTGAGGAAGCGCGCACGTTGTATTCGAAGGCAAACAACAACTGGCTCAGCAGGTGGTTCGAAGCCTCCGGCAACAGGGCGTATCGTGCGAGTTGCAGGCGGGTACACCCGACGCTGCGCACCGCCTCGATGACCTCGGCGTCCACCCCGTCGAAGGCTTCGCGAAACAGTTTTCCGAGGTAACCAGTGGTGTACGCGGCGATTCCCAAAGCCCCGGCGGCGGGTCCCAGTCCGAACGCCGCCACGAACACGACGGCCCACAGCAAGGACGGCACCGTGCGCACTGAGGCCAGAAGCAGGCTCACCGGGACGCCGACGGCTGGTCCAAAGAGTGTGCGTGTAGACAGCACCGACAACGGCAACGCGACGACCGCGCCGAGCACCGTGCCGACATAGGCGATCTGGAGTGTTTCGAGTGCGGCTTCGGCCAGGCTTGGCATCGGCGCTGATGCCGGAGGCCACAGACCGCGCATGAACTCGCCGAGGTTGGAGAGGCCCCGCCCGACGCGTTGGCCGTCCAGCAGACCGAGGTTCGCCAGGAAGACCATCGCCAGCACCACGAGCACGGCGACGATCGCCCGGACGGTCCACGTGGTCATTGGTGCATGAGGGCCACGACGTTGTCGAGGGAGAAGTCGCGGGCCGCGCCTTCGTGCACAAGCCGTCCATCACGCATGAACACCACGCGATCGGCGTGTTCCGCCACCAGTTCCACCTGATGGGAGGTGATGAGAAATGACACACCTGTGCGCGCGATGTCGGCCACGACACCTAGAATATCGCGTGTGGTGACGGGGTCGAGGTGGGACACAAATTCATCGGCGAGCACAAGGCGCGGTCGCTGCATGAGTGCGCGTGCAATGGCCACGCGTTGACGTTCGCCACCACTGAGATGCGCCACACGTTCGTGCGCCTTCTGTGCGATGCCCAAGGTGTCGAGCACCTGCAATGCCTGCGCACGCGTCTCCTTCGAGAACATGCCGAGCAGTCCGGCCATCGCCCCAGTCCGGCACAACGCGCCGGTGAGCACATTGGTCAGCACCGTGGCAGATCGCACCAGGCCCAGATTTTGCGGAATCCACGCAATGTCTTCGCGCTGCAGTCGCCGGCCCTCGCGTCCGGAGGTCAGCCGAACGGACTGGCCGAAGATCGACAGGTCGCCTGCGCCCGGCGTGATGATGCCTTTGAGCGCTTTGAGCAACGTGCTCTTGCCGCTGCCACTGGGACCGAGCACCATGCAGATCTCCCCTGCCGCCACCTGCAACGAGACCTCGTGCAGCACGGGGCGGTCCTTCACATACGCAAAGGAGAGCTTTGATGCGTCGATTGCGGGACTCATGACCGCACTTACCGTAACCGCTCCGTGTACGACAACCGCGTCAGGTCAAGCGCAGACTGCAGAGACGACAGGTGCGCCTCGGTCGTCGTGGGCTCAAAGCGCACGAAGATACCCGAGATAAAGCGACGCATCAGATCGCGATGTTCCGGCGCACCGAGCGCCATCAGCGCATCGCGCAGTTGTGACCGCAGGGGCTCCGCCAGCGACTCTCCGAACACGACCGCGTGTGACGGAATCGGCCCCTGGGTTTCGATGATGCGGGTGGCGTCGAGCACGGTGTGATACAGCGCAGCGGGCACATCTCCCGCGATCACGGTTGCGTCCACCTGCCCGGCCTTGAGCGCTTCCCACGCCTGTGCGTACCCGCCGGCAAACATCACTTCACTGAAGAACGTCTTTGGATCAGCTTCACCGGTGCCCGGCGTGATGAGGCCGGTCTCAACGAGTTTCGCCATCGGCATCACGAACCCTGACGTGGAGAGCTGGCTCGAAAACGCCACCCGTTTTCCCTTGAGGTCCGCAAGTGACTGGACGTCACTGCCCGGGAGCACCACCCAGTGCGAGAAGTAGAACGGACGCTCGACTGCCTCGCGGTCCACCACGACCTCACGAATTTCAGCCAGCGCCACTTCTGCGTTGGCGTGTGTGCGCGCGAGCGCGGCCGGCCACGCGCTCATGAACGCCGCCTGCGCATGGCCGAAGCGCAATGCCTCGATCGTGCCGGCATACATCGTCGGAATCCGGATCTCGACGTCCACGTTCGGCAGACGCTCCTCAAGGAACGCCTCAATCGCCTGCGCGCCAGACGTGAGCTGTTCGGCCGTCGAGGTGGGCTGAACTGCGATAACCAGCGTGGTTCGCTCGGACTCGGACGAGCCACAGGCCACGGTAGCGACACACAACGCCGCGACTGCCAGTATCTGTTTCATCTTCATCGTCCCAGCTCCAGGTTCAGACCGATCATCACAAGCCGTGGTAATCCCGGACGGACGCCCGCCGGGTGTCGCGAGACCACGTAGACGTTGTTGGTCAGGTTCTGGACGCTCGCAAAGAGGCGCGCGGTTGGGGTCAGGGTGTACTCCGCGGAGGCGCCGAGTGCAAACGTCGCATCGGTCGATCGCGCATCAACGAGGGCACCCGTGCCGGCGCGCGTACGCATCCGGCTGACCGCCGTCACATCCAGACGTCCACGCCATGAGCGGCCATCCACGTCCACGGCCGCAAACAACTGGTGCCTGGGCGCGTAGGGCAACTCAAACCCTGCCTCAACGGTGCCCCATGGTCCGTAGCTACTCTGAAAGCTGTTGCGGAACTCGGCCTGCGTGAGGGTGTACGTCAGTTGCACCGGCACACTGACTGCATCGGTGGTAATCAGGCGAAAGCGAGAGGACGCTTCAATCCCCTGCACACGCACGGAGCCGCCGTTGTACAGGTCGCCCGCACCGGAACCACCGGTGGACAACGTGTCGCGCCCGAGCAGGTTCGAGTAGTCATTGTAGAAAGCTGTCACTTCGGCGGACAGACGGTCGCGCTGAAGGCGGATGCCGCCTTCGTAGTTGACGCTCTCTTCGGCGCGGGTGTCGCCTGGCAGCCCCGGGGCTGGTGGTGCGAAGCCCTTGTGGACGCCGCCAAACAATGTCACCGACGGCCGCACGCTGTAGGCCACACCCAGGCCAGGGATCAGCACATTCACTGACGTGTCGATGACGTTGGTTGGCGCCGAGCGCCCGGGGTCGGTGCGTGAAAAATCGGTGCGGCGCAAATCGATCAATTCCATGCGCACGCCTGGTGTGAACGTCCAGGCCCCTGCCCTCATGGTGTTGCTGACAAAGCCGGCCAGCGCCTTCGCACCCACCACCTGATTGGTCTGACTCCCCGGCGCACCCGCGCGCGTCATCAGCATGCGGCCGGCCACCATCTGATAGGCGTCGTCCTGCTGAAACCGGTCCTCTTCATCCTCGTGATACCGCAGGCCGGCCTCGATTGCATGGCGCACTCGTCCGGTCACAAGCCGGGCACCCAGTGTCGACTGCACACCAGTGCCGAAGTAGCCGCGACTGTTGTTGCGGACCACCAGAGCATTGGCCGCGCTGGCCCCACCGGTGAGGACGGCCATCTGCTGGGGGTACGTGGCAGGCGCACTGAGGACGTTGGACAGGCTGGTGCCCATCACGTTCTCGAGCTTGTACCAGGCGCGCGAGAAGTTATTGCGATATGCCACGGTTGTGACATCCCACGTCGTTCGGGCGAGCAGGTGACGCACCTGATACTGCTCGTGCGTGGATTCGAAGACGTCGGCCTGTGACCCCGCATACCGGCGCCACGGGTTGGACGCAAAGTCCGCGTCGGTCAAGCCCAGATAGGTTTCCTGCCCCTCCTGCGTCGTGCGACCAACCTTGAACTCAATCTCCTGGTAGAGGGTGGCTGACGGCGTGGTGTTGAACTTCAACTTCGCCATGTAGTCGGCCACATCCACACCAGTGGCGCCGCCGCCATCGAGTTGCTTGAAGCCGTCGGTGCGGAACTGGAATGTTTCCACAAGCCAGCCGGCGTTGCGGTAGGTCTCCCCGAGGCTCGCATTGATCTTGCGGGTGTTGTTGTCGCCACCGGTGACGTTGGCGCGCAGACGGAAGTCGGCAGGGATCGAGGTGGACACGTAGTTGAGTACACCGCCGGTGGTGATGGGGCCTGACTTGATCTGGCTCGACCCCTTGCGCACTTCCATCGACTCCATGCGCCCGGGCGTGGGGGCGTAGTACGCGGCCGGCGCGGAGTACGGCGCGGGCGCGATGAGGATGCCGTCCTCCATCATCGTGATCTTGCTGCTGCGATCGCTGCCCGTGCCGCGCATGCCGATGTTCGGTCGCAGGCCGTAGCCGTCTTCTTCCTGCATGTTGAGGCCGGGCACCTGCCGCAACATCTTGTGCACGTCGTCGGTGCCCATCTGGACGCGCTTCAGATCCGCGCCACCGATCAGATGTGTAGAGCCCGGTGCTCTGGTGAGAGCGGCCGGATCGCCCACCACGTTCACGCGCTCATGCACGACGTCCACCAGCACGATTCTGAGTGATTCCGCTGTCGCTGCTGAAGCGTCCACCGTCACCAGTGTTTCCGCCGGTGACATTCCCACGAAACTGGTTCGGACCAGATGTCGTCCGGGCGGCACGTTCGCGATGCTGAAGCGGCCATCCACACCGGTGCGCACAGCCACATCCTCACGATTCGCCGTCGTGAGCACGACCGACGCATCGGCGACCGGCGCGCCACTGGCGGTGAGCACTACGCCGGTCAGAGCGGGTTGTGGTGTCTGCGCGTGGCTGGTCGACGGCAGGCCCAGTCCAAGAGCAAGAAGAGAGACGAGGAGAACAGGTAGACGTAGCAGCACAGACCCTCCAAGGTCGGGCGGCCTCTGGCCGCAAGTGAGACAAGTCTCAAGAAGGCTATATCGGACCTGTGAGGTCGGTCAAGCGGACTGACAATTGACCGACAAATCAGTGGTTTTGTACGAGCGCGGCCATGGCCTCGATCCAGGCCGGGTCCTCGTTGAGGCAAGGCACCAGGCGCATCTCGCCGCCGCCAGAGTGCACGAAGTTCTCGCGCTCGCGTGCACCGATTTCCTCGATCGTCTCCAGGCAGTCGGCGGTAAAGCCCGGGCAGAGTACAGCCAGGCGCTGTGTCCCGGCCTTCCCCAGTGCGGTCAACGTGGCGTCGGTGTAGGGCTGCAGCCACACTTCCCGGCCGAACCGCGACTGAAACGACATCGTGACCCGCTCCTTGGGCCAGTCCATCGCCTGGCGCAACGCCTCCGCGGTGGCTTCACAGTGGTCGGCGTACGGGTCACCCTCGCATACATACCGCGCAGGAATTCCGTGAAAGCTCAAGACGATGTGGTCGGGGTTCCAGTCGGCGAGGCTGTTTCGCGTAACCGTGGCCAGGGCGTTGATGTATCCGGGGGCGTTGAAATAGGGCGGCACGACCGAGATCGGCGGCACGACACGCCGGCGAATCGCCGCGCGATACACGTCCTCGACGCTCGACCCGGTGGTGGCGCTTGCGTATTGCGGGTACATCGGCAGGGCCACGATGCGTTCGACGCCGGCGGCTTCCAGCTTGCGCATCGCCGTTTCAGTGGAGGGTTCGCCGTACCGCATGGCGACCTGCACAACCGCGTGGATCCCGAGGGCGGCCAACCGGGCCTCGAGCAGCGACGCCTGATGGGTGGACGTCACCAGGAGCGGTGAGCCTTCCGGCTTCCACACCTTGGCGTACTCCGCCGCGGACTTCTTCGGTCGCGTCTGCAGGACGATGCCGTAGAGGATGGGCAACCAGACCCAGCGCGAGAGGTCGATGACACGAGGGTCGGACAGGAACTGGCCCAGATAACGCCGCAGCGCCCGCGGCGTCGGTGCCTCGGGCGTTCCCAGTTGGAGGAGTAACACACCCAGCGGCGGCGCGGCGTTCCGGTCCACACCGGAGAGCGTATCTGGAGGGCATCCGGATGGGGTGTTTTCGGACAAATCCATGACAATACAGCCCGCAGATATTCATACTATTCAAACGTGCGCTTGCGACTCATCGACCGCGAACGAACGTCACGAACCGCCCTCCCCGCGGACGGCGTCATTGCGACCTTCCGCACATGTGTGCGCGACGTCTTCTTCATGGATGAGGATGCCGAGGCCACACACACGATTCTTGAAGATGGTGCCGCCTACGCACGCGTGCTCGAAATCGTCTGCGGACTGCACTCGCCGATGGCCGGCGAAACGCAGGTGCAGGGACAGTTCAAGACGTTCCTCGACTCACTGGTCGCCCCCGACATCACATGGCTGCGTCGACTGGGACAACAGATCCTCTCCGACGCACGTGTGATTCGTGAACAACATCTGCGGGGCCTGGGGTCGCGCACGTACGGCTCGGCCGTGCGCCGACACGCGCAGACGTCCGCACGTGTCGCCATCATCGGCGCCGGCGCCCTCGCGCAGGAGATCCAGGCCTACGTCGCGGAGACCCACGCGGTTGACGTCTGGACCCGCGCCAGACTCCAGCAACTACAGCTGCCGGTGCCCGTCTCGTCTGTTGCGACAGACACCACAACACTTGTGGTGGCAGCGCCCGTGGACGCGGCCGTGATTGCGACCGTCGCCGCGGCGTACCCGGCACTGACCCGCATCATTGACTTGCGCGCTGCCGATGAAGCCACGCCCCTGCCAGCCGGCGTGCCGACCCAGACCTTGACGGATGTCTTCGCCGACACGCAGACCACCGGGGCGTCCAGCACAAAGCTCGACGCGGCCCGGACTGCGGCCGCCCGCTGCGGTCGCCGGTTTGACGCGCGCGAAGAACTGCATCCGTTCGGCTGGGAAGACCTGTGCGCGTAGTTCTCCTCAGCCGCACCAGCGCCCTCGCACAACGTCAGGCCCGCATGGTCGCACAGGCGTTGTCGCACGCAAGTCCGGACCTCGACGTGCAGCTGGTGGCGAAAGTGGCCGCCGGCGATCGCGACACCGTCACGCCGCTCTCCCGCTTCATGGACAAAGGCGCGTTCACCTCCGACCTCTCCGACGCCGTGGCATCTGGTGACGCTGACCTGGTGGTGCACTCGTGGAAGGACCTGCCGATCGAAGCGCGGACCGACACGGTGATCGGCGCGACCCTCGAGCGCGCGGATCCACGCGACGTGCTGCTGATTCGTCGTGACGCCATTCTTCGCCGACCCGCCGCACTTCGTATTCTCACCGCCTCTCCAAGACGCGTGTGGATGCTCGAACGCTCACTCGCGCCCCTGCTGCCGTGGCCGGTCACCGAAGTACGGACGGCCGAAGTGCGCGGCAACATCACCACCCGTCTCCGCAAGCTCGTGGAAGGCGACTGTGATGGTCTGGTCGTCGCCAAAGCCGCACTCGATCGCCTGCTTGTGCCCGACGAGCACGACACCGAGTCCCCACTGCAGGTGCGTGCACTGCTGGCGCAGTGCCACTGGATGGTGCTGCCGCTGCGCCTGTTCCCCACCGCCCCGGCACAAGGCGCACTCGCCGTGGAAGTGGCCGTGCGCAATCGCGACCTGCGCGCCCGCCTTGAGCTGATTCATCATTCGCCGACATGGGTGGACGTGCTTCGTGAACGTGCGTTACTCGAAGAACGTGGCGGCGGGTGTCACGACGCGTTTGGCGCCACCGCACGCACACGCGCATTCGGCACGATCGTGAGTACGCGCGGGCGGGTGGGCGACGAGGACCTCGCCACCTGGACGCTCGTCGGCACGCCGCCTCGCCCCCCTCGCGCACCGCTGGCGCGCCTGTGGCCGCAACCCGGTACCGACCGTCAGGCCACCCGCCGTGCACTGCCTGTCTCCCAGCCCAGCCTCGACGCCTTCTGGGTGTCGCGTGCGGACGCCCTGCCGGCACACTGGGCCCTGACATCGCACACGGTCATCTGGACTGCCGGCGACACCACCTGGCGTCGGCTCGCCGAGCGGGGCATCTGGGTCAACGGCAGCACGGACGGGTTGGGTGACGATGAGGCACCGAATGTGGATGTGCTGGCCGGCCATGCGATCGCGTGGACACGACTGACACACAGCGCCGGCGTGACGGGACCCGATACACTGGCCACTTACGAAGTCCTACGCGACGTGCCAGGCAGCCTCCCCGCACACTCACATTTCTTCTGGACCAGCGGCAGTGAGTTTCGACGTGCGCTCGAACGGTGGCCTGATCTGCGTGACGCCTGGCACGGCAGTGGCCCGGGGTCGACGGCACGGGCAATCACCGACGCGCTTGGACCCGCAGGCCGACACGGAATCTGGCTCGACTACGATCACTGGCTCTCCGAGGTACGTGCATGACCTGGTCCCGTCTTCGACTGCGACAAACGCCGCATCTGCGCGATCTGACCGACGAACTCGGCTTCACGACCGCGCACCTCATTCAGCCGCTCTTTGTGGGCGCGCAGAACGAGGCGCGCCGACCGGTCGATGGTCTCGGCGACAACGCCCGCCTTAATCCGGACGAAGCCATCGCCCAGGTCGGTCGCGACCTCGAGGCCGGCGTGCGCCATTTCCTGCTCTTTCCCGTGCCCGACCACAAGGTGGTGCATCCGGCCGACTTCGGCTTTCTGCAGCGTGTCGTGTCAGGCATCAAGGAGGCGTACGGCAGTCGGCTGCATCTGTGGATCGATCTCTGTTTGTGCGCATGGACGTCGCACGGCCACTGCGCCGTGCTTGACGACCGGCGCCGCCTCGATGTGCCCCTGACGCTCGACGCGCTCGGCCGGATGGCGGTAGCAGTCGCCGACGCCGGTGCCGACGGCGTGGCACCCAGCGACATGATGGACGGTCGCACCGCGCACCTGCGTGCGGCGCTTGACGGCGCCGGCCACGACCGCGTGCCGATCATGAGTTACAGCACGAAGTTTGCGAGCCGATTCTACGGACCATTCCGCGACGCGGCCGGCTCGGCTCCCGGTGAGGGCGATCGGCGTCACTACCAGATCGACGTGCGATCACGCACCGACGCACTCGCTTCAAGTATCCGCTGCGCCAACGAAGGTGCCGACCTGCTGATGGTCAAACCAGGCATGACATCCATTGACCTGATCGCCCCCATCGCACACGCGACGGGCAAACTTGTCGGCGCCTACCAGGTCAGCGGTGAGTACGCCGGCATGGTGGCGTTGGCCGACCGTGGACTCGGCAACCTCGACGAGATGTTGCTTGAAACCTGGCAGGTCTTCCGACGCGCCGGCGCGGGATTCATCATCACCTACGGTGCGCGACGCGCACGCGCGCTGGGGATGCCCTCATGAGCACACACGCGGATCTCTTTGCACGCGCGCAGGCAGTGACGCCCGGCGGCGTTCACAGCCCGGTGCGCGCGTTTGGCCACGTCGGCGGTGCGCCGCTCTTTTTTGCGCGCGGCCGCGGTGCCACGCTCACCGATGTGGACGGCCGCGACTTCATCGACTTCTGCATGAGCTTCGGTCCGCTGGTCCTCGGCCATGCCGACCCGGCTGTGGCTACGGCCGCGCACGCCGCTCTGGATGATGGCTGGACGTTTGGTGCGTGTGAACCGTATTCACTGGCACTGGCCGAATGGATCGTGGCGCGTGTGCCGTGGGCCGAGCGGATTCGTTTTGTCTCGTCTGGCACCGAGGCCACCATGTCGGCGCTGCGCGTGGCACGCGCCGCCACCAACCGGCCGTTTGTGCTCAAGTTCGAGGGGTGTTACCACGGCCACGCCGACGCGCTGCTCGTGCAGGCCGGCAGCGGACTGGCCGGCACCAGCGCCGCGTCAAGCGCCGGCGTCGGCGAGGTCGCACACAGCACACTCGTGGCGCCACTCGACGATCTTGATGCCCTCGACGCCGTGTTCGAGGAACACGGTGCCGCGATCGCCGCGGTCGTCCTTGAACCCCTCCCGGCCAACTATGGCCTGTTGCCGCAACGTCGCGAGTGGCACGATGCCGTCGCACGCCACTGCTCCGCCTCCGGTGCCCTGCTCGTGTTCGACGAAGTGATCTCCGGGTTCCGCGTTGGACGGGGTGGCATGGCCGAACGCCTTGGCATCACACCTGACCTGGTGTGCTTCGGTAAAGTCATCGGCGGTGGTTTTCCCGTGGGCGCGTACGCGGGCCGCCGCGATTTGCTGTCGCTGGTCGCGCCCGAAGGACCCGTCTACCAGGCAGGCACCCTCAGCGCGAACCCCGTCGGGATGCGTGCCGGACTCGCCACGCTCACGTCCATGGAGCAGCAGGACGGTTGGCGCATACTCGCCGCACGCACCGCCGCCTTTACCACGCGACTCCGCGACGCATTCGCCGGCCTCTCACAACCACTCACCGTCGTCAACGAGGCGGGCCTCTTCTGGATGCACCGGCACACGCAAGCCCCGCTGCGCACACCCGACGGGATTCCTGCGGACAACGCCGCGTGGTTCCGCCGGTTCTTCCACGCCGCACTCAACCACGGTGTGTACCTGCCTCCATCGCCGTATGAAGTGGCGTTCCTCTCACTCGCGCATACTGATGACGTGCTCGATCGTGCTGCCACTGCACTCACGGCTGCTGCCCAGGAGGCCGACCAGGCGTGACCCTGCAGAAGCGCTGGACCGTGCCGTACGTGCTCGCGTCGTTGTGGCTCGCGACCACGGTGGCCCTGGCCGGATGGTGGCTGGTGTTCGGGCTGTCGCAGGCACGACAACTGCAGGCACTCGGCGGCGAAACCGCCAGTCAACTCGGTCGCGTGCAGCGCATGCTGGTGTGGGAAGGGTCCGTGCTGCTGCTTCTGCTGCTGGGTGGAGGCGTGGCGCTGCTCGTCGCCATTCGTCGCGAGCAGGCACGGCGCCAACAGTTGCAGGATTTTTTCTCGCTTTTCACGCACGACCTCAAGACCGCGATCACAAGCCTCCAGTTGCAGGCAGAGAGTCTGCAGGAAGACCTTGGCCCCACAGTCGGCGGTGCGTCGCTGCAACGACTGATGCGCGACGCCGTGCGACTGCGGCTGCAGCTTGAAAACTCCCTCTACTACGCACAGCCCGATGCGGGACTCTTCATCGAGCGTATCCGCGTACGGGAAGCCACCGACCAGCTCGCCGTTGATTGGCCGGACATGGCCGTGACGTGTGAAGGCGATGCGTCCATCCTCGCGGACCGGCGCGCGTTTGAGAGCATCACGCGCAACATCCTGCAGAACGCGGCGGTGCATGGGCAGGCCACGGCCATGGCCGTCTCCATCACGACGCAACATCCGTCAGTCGTGATCGCATTCAAGGACAACGGCTCTGGTGCGTCATCCTCCGCGTTGCGTGCGATCGCTGCGTCCGAGCGACGACCAGCCGCCACCAGCGGCACCGGAATCGGGCTGCTCATCAGCCGACGCCTGCTCGAACGGATGCGGGGCACACTGGCCGTCGCCGCCTCCCCACACGGCGGCGTCATCGTCACCATCACCATGCCGGAGGCGGCATGAACGCGCGCGTGCTGCTTGTTGAGGACGATTCGTCACTTGGACGCACATTGTGTGAGCGCCTCGAGAAGGAACAGTACGTGGTGGTGTGGGCCCAGACAGTCGCCCAGGCCGAGCGCCACATCGCCGACGGGCAGTGGGATCTCGCCATTCTGGACGTCACGCTCCCGGATGGATCCGGCTTTGGTCTGGCGCGACAGATCCAGAAATCCAGTCGTGTGCCGATCATGTTCATGACGGCACTCAACACGGCCGAGAGTCGACTCGAGGGTTTCGAGATTGGCGCCATCGAGTATCTGCCAAAACCGTTTCACCTGAAGGAATTCATCCTGCGGGTGCGCCACGTGTTGACGGCCAGGCGCTCTGCGCCGCGGCAGGTCACGTGTGACGACGTGGTGATCGACTTCGATGCGCTGGTGATCACCGGGGTTGGCGCTCCGGTGCACATGCAGGTGCGGGACGCGCGGGTGCTGCAACTGCTGGTGGAGGCGTCTCCGCGGGTGGTCAGCCGTTCCGAAGTGCTCGACCGCGCGTGGGGTGAGGACCAGTTCCCGACCCCCCGCGCCGTCGACAACGCCATCGTCAGACTCAGGGATGCCCTCGGCGACTCGGCCGGTGGGCGCATCAAATCAATTCGAGGCATCGGGTATCAGTGGACACAGGGATGACACGATTCACACGCGCATTACAGGGCGTCAGCCAGGCCACGCCGCCGATCTGGTTGATGCGACAAGCCGGTCGATACCACCGGCATTATCAGGCGTTGCGGAAGACATACTCGTTTGAAGACGTGTGTCGACTGCCAGACGTGGCTGCAGAAGCCGCGCTCGGGCCGATCCGTGATTTTGACTTCGACGCCGCCATCCTCTTCAGTGACTTGTTGTTTCCACTGGAAGCACTCGGGTTTGGGCTGACGTACAAGAACGGCCCACCGGAACTGGATGGTCCGCTAACCGATGCGCGCATCGCGCGCTTCCGCCCACTCGACAAGGCAATGGCGCGGCTGGCGTTTCAAGGTGAGGCGATGGCCGCCACGCGTGCGTTGCTGCCGGCCGACAAGAGCCTGATCGGATTTGTCGGTGGGCCGTGGACGTTGTTTGTGTACGGCGTGGAAGGCTCCCACGCCGGCGCGCTGACCACCGCCAAGTCGTCGGTTGCCATGTACCGGGCGTTCGCGAAACACGTGGTGCCGCTGGTCAAGCAGCAGATCCGCATGCAACTGCGCGCGGGGGCGGACGTCGTGATGGTGCTCGACACAGCGGCTGGGGATGTGCCGTTTTCGGAGTTTTCGACGCTGATCTCGAAGGACCTCGCCTCGTTGGCGCGCGCGTTTCCGAAACAGCTGGGGTACTACGCGAAGGGGTCTCATCCGGCGCAGATGACGAGTCCGATCTTTGTGGATGCTCCATGGGCCGGCCTCGGCGTGGATGGCCGGTGGAACATGGCGCAGACGCTCGCGCGGCGCCCGCTGCCGGGCTTCGTGCAGGGCAACTTCGATCCCGCATTGCTGCATCTGACCGGTCGCGAACTCCGCGCGGCCATTCATCGTTTTCTCGATCCCATTCGCGCCCTCTCCCCCCGCGCACGACGCGGCTGGATCTGCGGCCTGGGCCACGGCGTGCTGCCTGGCACGCCGGAAGAGAGCGTACGCACGTTTGTGCGCCTGACCCGACAGGTGATGACATGACACTCTCGGACCTCTTTGCCAAGTACGACGTACCGGTGCCCCGGTACACGAGTTATCCGACCGTGCCCAGCTGGACGAACCAGCCCACGACCGACAGCTGGCTCGCGTCACTCACGCGCGCTCTGGCACCAGACGACGCGTCGATTGCGGTGTATGTGCACATTCCCTTCTGCGAATCGTTGTGCACCTACTGCGGCTGCAATACGGTCATCACGCGCAATCACGACAAGGGCCGCGAATACATCGCGCTGCTGTTCAAGGAGCTGGAGTGGTATCTGGCGCATGCGCCCGGACTTGGCAAACACTCCGTGCGACAGGTGCACCTGGGGGGCGGCACGCCGACCTTCCTCTCACCCGAGGAGTTGGCGTATCTGATTGACGGCCTGCGAGAACGCCTGGATGTGGACACCTCGGTTGAAGGCTCCATCGAAGTGGATCCACGGGTGACCACAGTCGCGCACCTCGAAGTGCTGCGATCGCGTGGCGTGACACGCCTGTCGCTGGGAGTGCAGGACATCGACGAGGAAGTACAACGCCTGATCAACCGACACCAGCCGCTGTCACTGACGAAGGCCCTCGTCGCCTCCGCACGCACACTGGGCTTTGAGTCCATCAACGTGGATCTGGTCTACGGATTGCCCGGCCAGACGCCAGAGACAGCCCAGGCTCTGGCAGATGCCATCGTCGAGGTCGCGCCCGATCGACTCGCCGTCTACAGCTTTGCGCGAGTGCCCTGGATCAAACCCGCGCAGCGCAAGTTCACCGATGAACAGATTCCCGTCGGGGCCGACAAGCGGGTGTTGTACGAGACCATCCGTGGCCCGCTGCTCGCCGCCGGGTACCTGGAACTCGGACTGGACCACTTCGCCAAGCCGGACGATCCCCTGGCGGTGGCCGCGGCACACGGTCGGATGCACCGCAACTTCATGGGTTACACCGAGGTGAAGACCGACATCCTCATCGGTCTTGGCGTCAGCGCCATCTCCGAGACTCCCGACTGTTATCACCAGAACGAGAAGGTGATCACCGTGTACGAGCGACGTCTGCTCGCAGGGGAATTACCGACGCTGCGTGGTCACCACCTCACGCCGGAGGAGCAGGCGCAGCGCGCCCTCATCATGCAGTTGTTGACGGAGTCGCGCCTGGATGTGGCTCCGGACACACGCGCGCAGCATGCCGAGGCCTTGAATGACCTTGTCGCCGACGGGTTGGTTGAGTTGACCGACACCGGCGTGCAGGTCACGGACCTTGGACGGGCGTTCTTGCGCAACATCGCCGCGGTGTTTGATGAAGGTCTTGCACCGGCAGACGCCGGGCCACGCTACTCGAAGTCGATATGACCACCACACGTGTCATCGGTGCAGGGTTGAGCGGTCTGGCGGCCGCGTGGCGACTGGTCGACACCGGGGCTCGAGTCGAGGTCTTTGATAGTGCGCCGGCTCCGGGTGGCTTGATCGGCACGACACTCACACCGTGGGGCCGCGCCGAACACGCGGCCAACGCGTTTGTGTGGACCGACCACACGGAGCAGTGGTTTCGCCGACTCGACATTGCCCCTGTCTTCGCGCTCGACACCAGTCGCCGCCGCTTCATCTACCGGAACGGACGCCCGCGACGCTGGCCGCTGACACCACTGGAAACCCTCGGTGCCGCCACGCGTGTGGCGACGGCAGTGGCCACCAGACGCATGGGCGCACGAGACGAGGAGAGTGTGGAGCAGTGGGGACATCGCGTGGCCGGACACGCGGCGACCACCCATATGCTGGCCCCCGCGCTGCAGGGCATCTATGCGGCGCCGCTCGATCGACTGGCCGCACGTGCGGTGTTTGGTCACCGGAAACAGCGAAAGGTGCGCATGGCCGCACCAGCCGGCGGCATGGGCGAGTTCGCGTCGCGGCTGCGGACGGTACTGGACCAGCGCGGCGTCCGATTCCACTTCGGACGACCCGTTACGATGCTCGACCCGGACGTGCCGACCTGGATTTGCACCGACGCGCCGGCGTCCGCGCGCCTCCTCGCACCCCATGCGCCCGAAGCCGCCGCACTGGTCGCGCGCGTAGAACTGGCCGCGCTGGCATCCGTCACCACGTTCTTCACGCCGCATACCGACGACCTGCACGGCTTCGGCGTGTTGTTCCCACGCGGCGCCGGGGTCCAGGCACTAGGCGTTCTCTTCAACACCGACATCTTCCCCGGGCGTGGCCCCTTCCGTTCCGAGACGTGGATCTACGGTGGCGGTGCACCCGGCACACTGCCACCGGAGGCGGATCTGCCGGCGTTGGTGCATGCCGATCGCCAAGTGCTGACGGGTCGTGCCGACGAGGCCCTCGGCGCCTACACCGCCTATTGGCCGGCCGCCTTCCCCATCTACGACCACGCCATCGTCGCCCTCGGCGACATCCACCGGCATCTGCCGCCGTGGCTCCACGTCGCGGGGAATTACTTGGGCAAACGAGGCGTGTCGGATCTGATCTGACATCTGGCAATCGGCGAATCGGATTCGGGGACTCGCTGATCCCAATCCAGCGACTCGATGTGGTCGAATTCGAGCAGCTGTCGCAGTATTTGGGCGTCGTTTAACCCCCTGCCACTGGGTACAGAATCTGCTTGAGCAGGACCTATGCTGAACGACCTTCGGTTTGCGCTGCGCGGACTCCGGGCCACCCCGCTGTTTACGGCCCTCGCGGTGGTGACGCTGGCGGTTGGCATCGGGGCCACCGCGGCCGTCTTCACCCTGGTCGACAACATCTTTTTGCGGGGTGTGGACGTGGAACGGCCGGAGCAGACGTATCGGCTCTTTGCCGAGGCACCCGAACGTGGGGCCAACCAGTTTCCGTGGTCCGAAGCGAAGTTCCGATTCTTCCGCGAGCGGCAGTCCACGTTTGAGTCGTTTGCGGCGGAGACGTTCGCCGCATTCACGATGACCGGCACGGGCGACCCCGAGGTGCTCAACGGGCAACGCGTCACGTCCGACCTGTTTCCCATGCTCGGCATCCGGCCGATCATGGGTCGGCTCTTCCACGTCGACGAGGAGGAGGCAGGCCCGGATGTCGTCATCATCACTGAGACGTTCTGGGCGACGCGTCTGGCCCGCGACCCGGCGGTGATCGGCCGCACACTGACACTCGACGGTCGCGCCTTTGAGATCGTGGGCGTCATCGCGGATCCGCCGGCGCCCCTGTTTGGCGCCTCGGAAATTTGGGCCACGCAGCCGTTTGAGTTTCCCGGGTATACCGAGGAACTGCGTGCGCGTGGCGTGGGGTTCCTGCGCGTGTGGGGTCGGGCGCCTGATGGCGTCTCAGTGGAGCAGGTCCGCACCCATGTGGCTGATCTGACGACCCAATATCGACAGCACCACCCGGAAAAGGTCGACGCCCCGTTCACGAATACACTGCAGTCGCTCGACGAGGCGACAGTGGGCGATCTGCGGCCGGCATTCTTGATGTTGCTCGGTGCGGTGGCACTGGTGCTGCTGATCGCCGCGAGCAACGTCGCCAATTTGTTGCTGGTGCGGTTCGCCAGTCGGCGACGTGAAGTGGCGGTGCGACTGGCGCTGGGCTCTGCCCGCGCCGGCATTGTGCGCCTGTTCCTGCTCGAGAGCCTGACCATCAGTGGCCTGGCCCTGCTGGTGGGCCTGCTGATCGCCCGCGTGGCGTTGGTCACGTTTACCGACCTGCTCGACGGCGTACCCGTCAGTGGCGAACTGACGCTCAACAGCACAGTACTCACCGCCACGATCCTGGTGGCTCTCCTGACAGGACTGCTCACCGGCCTCTACCCGGCGATGCAGGCGGCGCGTCCGACTGTGGTCGATGCGCTCAAGGAAGGCGGACGGACCAGCACCATCAGCCGGGGCCAGCACCAGTTCCGCATGTGGATGGTGGGCGGTCAAGTCGCCGTCTCCAGTGTGTTGCTCGTCGGCGCGATGCTTCTGCTCTCAAGTTTCGCCAACCTGCGCGCCGTCGATCTGGGGTTTGAGAGCGAGGGCCTGCTGGCCGCTGCGGTGCCACTGCCGGAAGGCCGGTATCCCGACGCCATGCAGCAGCAACTCCTGATCGATCGATTCATGGAGTCGTTGCGGACACGCCCGGGCATCGCCAATGCCACCGCTGCGGTCGGTGTGCCGATGACCGGTTTCGCCGTGCAGGGCCCCCTGACAAGAACCGATCCTGAAATGCCATTCAACGAACGGCCGCTTGGTTTTTATCGCTATATCAGTGACCAGTATTTCGAGACGCTGGATACACGCATTGTTGACGGGCGCACCTTCGACGCGAGCGATTTTGCCAATTCGGCTCGGAGCGTATTGATCAGCGAGGCCGTCGCCCAGCAGATCTTTCCGAATGAACGGGCGGTAGGGCGATTCCTGCTGGCGGGCTCACGGGGAGGCGGCGAACGGGTCGAAATCGTTGGAGTCGTGCGCGACCTGCAGTCGGTCACGCTGACCGATCCCCCCGTCCTTGAGGTCTACAGACCGTTCAGCCAACGTGTGGCTGCCGGCGGGTTCTTCCAACTGCTCGTGCGCAGCTCCACCAACGATGCACTCGCCACGCTCCCGATCGTGCGGGCCGTACTCGCAGACCTCGACCCCAACCTGCCGCTCGTACAACCGCAGTCGATGGACGACCTCGTCGGCGGCGCGGTTGCACAGCAGCGGTTGCTGCTCGCGCTGCTGGGCACGTTTGCCGGTCTCGCGGTCGCACTCGCCGTGGTCGGTCTGTACAGCGTGTTGGCGTTTGTGGTCGGGCAGCGCGCCACCGAAATTGGTGTGCGGCTCGCGCTCGGTGCGCAACGAGGTCAGGTCACCCGCCTGATCTGGCGACAAGGCATGACGCCTGTCGTGTTAGGCGTCGCCGCCGGACTCCTCACAGCAGCTGCCTCCGGCCGCCTTGTCGAAACTCACCTCATCGGCACCGCTCCCACCGATCCGGGCAGCTACCTGATCACGGGCATAAGTCTGCTCTCGGCGGCGGCCGTCGCCTGTCTGATTCCTGCATGGCGCGCAGCACGCACAGGGATTATTCGTCTGGGCGTTGGCTAGTTCGATGCCCCGATTCGAACCACAACTTTCCTCACCACCACCGTCGTCGTCGGCGTTTCACCGTCGACGGGCACCGCGCCGATCGCGGTGACGACGTCCATGCCGCGGACGACGCGTGCGAAGACGGCATATTGGTTGTCGAGGGTGCGACATTCGCCGGTGCAGATAAAGAATGACGAGGTGGCACTCGCGGGGTCGGCACCACGAGCCATCGAGAGGATCCCAGGCACGTTGGGGGTGTCGGTGAATTCTGGCTGCAGTGTCTTAATCAGTGCGGCTTGTTTCTGTGTGAGCGGCGTCTGGCGATGAGTCGGTGAGCCGGTCTGAATCACGAACCCAGGTACCACTCGGTGAAAGGGCGTGTCGTCGTAGAGCCCTGCGGCAGCCAATTGCAGGAAATTGCGGACGGTCTCCGGAGCCAGATTCGCGAGCATCTCAACTTCGATCTCGCCCATCGACGTGTCGAGTGTGGCGCGATACCTCAAAAGCTCGTCTGCCGTGGCTGCGGCGAACGGATCCACCTCCGGCGGCGGTGTGTCACGAATGGTGACCTTCGTGATGGTCACGCGCTCTGTGGCGATGCCCTGACCGTCGGCCTCGATCGCCGAAATCGTCTGCACCACATCGATACCCTCCACCACGCGCCCGAAGATGGAGTACTGGCCGTCGAGGGCGAGTTGCGGATTGGCGCAGACGAAAAACTGGAGTCCACCACTGTCGGGCTGACCGGGCGCAAGCACCGCGCTGACGGTACCAATGGTGTGCGACTCAGCGCTCAGTTCACGCCGCAGCCGATGCATCCCGCCGGTGCCATAACTTGAGACCTTCGCCTGGTCCCGACTGATTGGGTCGCCGCCCTGGATGATGCCGTATTTGATGACGCGATGAAACGTCGTGCCCTCATAGGCGCCATCCTGCGCATTTTTGATAAAGAACCCCACATGGTTCGGCGCGGCGTCGGGCAGGAGCGCAACAATAAAGCTCCCCTTCGACGTCTCGACCACTGCCTGCTTGCTGGCCATCTCGGCCAGCGTCAAGGGCGTCGTAAAGTACGCCGCTTTCGCCGGAGCCTGCAACAGAAGAAATATGACCGTCGACAACACCCACATGCGCCAAATTTACCCCATCCCCTCATCTCCCCATCTGCTTTAGACTGTCCCCATGATCTCTTCCCTCCTCCGCCGTGCCGTTCCTCTGGGCCTCCTGTGCCTGACCATTGCTTGCTCCCCCACGCCGCCAGAGACGGTGGCTGAGCTGCCGGACATTGATACGGCACGGGTCCTTGCCGACATCACGCGTCTGTCCTCTGATGAATTCCAGGGACGTGCACCCGGTGGTGAAGGCGAGCGGCTGACCGTGGACTATCTGATCAATCAGTTCACGGCGGCCGGGCTTGAGCCTGGTAATCCTGATGGCACGTTCGTGCAGGATGTGCCACTGGTGAGTGTGCGACCACTGGTGAGTTCGCCGTTCACGCTGACGCAGGGTGGCCGTTCGCGCACGCTGCGCGTGCTCGGTGATGTCGTGCCGTTCAGCACTCGAGTCGCCGAAGAAGTCTCGCTCACCAATTCCGAGATGGTGTTTGTCGGGTACGGCATCCAGGCACCTGAGTTCGGCTGGGACGACTACAAGGGACTGGACGTCACGGGCAAGACGTTGTTGATGCTGGTCAACGATCCGCCGATCGCGGGTGACGGACCGGAGGGTCTGGACCCGGCGGTGTTCGGCGGCAAGGCGATGACCTACTACGGTCGTTGGGTATACAAATTCGCCAAGGCTGCCGAGCTCGGTGCGGCCGGGGTGTTGGTGATCCACGAAGAAGGTCCAGCCGGATATCCCTTCTCAGTCGCGCAGGGCATGGGCGGTGAACGCTTCAACCTCGTCACCCCCGACAAGAACATGAGCCGCGCGGCGGTCGAAGGCTGGATCTCGCTCGAAGCCACCACGGAGCTCTTCAAGAGCGCCGGCCTTGACTTCGACGCACTCAAGACGACGGCGGCCACCCGTGAATTTGCTCCGGTCTCGCTCAAGACCACCGCCTCGGTCACGTTGACGCAGACCCTGCGCACGATCGACTCGCAGAACGTGATTGCAAAAATCACCGGCAGTGACCCGACGCTCAAGGACGAGTACGTGATCTACTCCGCACACTGGGATCACCTCGGCGTCTCGTCACAGCCGCGTGATGGCGACGCCATCAACAACGGGGCCATGGACAACGCCAGCGGCACCGCGGCGATGCTGGAGATTGCGCGCGCGTTCAAGGCGATCAACCCCGCGCCGAAGCGCACCATTCTGTTTCTGGCGGTGACCGCCGAAGAACAGGGTCTGCTCGGTTCAGAGTTCTACGCGAAGTTTCCGCTCTATCCGCTCGAACGCACGCTGGCCAACATCAACGTGGATGGCATGAACATGTGGGGCCGCACCAGCGACCTGACGGTCGTTGGCTACGGCGCATCGGATCTGGACGACTACCTCACCGAAGCCGCGGCTGAACAGGGACGCACACTCATCCCCGATCCCGAATCCGAAAAGGGTTTTTATTACCGGTCCGACCACTTCAACTTCGCCAAAGTGGGTGTCCCGGCCCTGTATACAGACGATGGTGTGACGTTTGTCGGCAAGCCGGCCGATTATGGCAAGCAGAAACGCGACGAGTTCAACCGTCGCGACTACCACGCGCCGTCCGACGAAGTGAAGCCCGACTGGGATCTGTCAGGTCTCGCCGAAGACGCCAAGCTGCTGCTGGCTGTCGGTTATCGCGTCGCCATGGCCGCCACGTACCCGGAATGGAAGCCGGGCAACGAGTTCAAGGCCGTCAGGGACGCGATGTTGAATCGATGAGCATTTTTCTCACCACCCACGTTGTCATGGCTCGTTGGCCGTGAACGATCGTGGTCTTGAGTGGATCGAGCAACTGGCCATAGGCCGCAGTGAGCGCCATCAGTTGCGCCTCGTTCACAAGGTATCGTTCGGAGCCGTCGGGCAGTTGTGCCCGGCGGCCACCGAGCCACTGAACCTGTGACTCGATACCAGCTGATGACGCCAGGCGGCTGAAGAACAGTCCACCCGGGCGCAACACGCGGAACAGTTCTGCAACCATGTCCTCGAAGTGCTGGTCGTCGCGCGCGAAGTGCAGCACTGCACTGCAGATCACCACATCGAAGTAGTCCTGGTCGAACGGCAGGGCATCGAGCGCAGCCTGTCGGGCCCGACCGTCCTGGAGCGGGTGCCCCAGTTCGGCAGCCAACTCCGCGAATGCCGCCACTGCTGGTGGATTTTCATCCACGCCATACACGTCAACGCTTTCGCGCAGCAGATAGTGCGCGTTCCGACCCGACCCGCAGCCGGCATCCAGAACTCGATCAGCCACGGCGATGCGGCCCTTCATGAGTTGGTCGAACAGGTAGATGTCGATGTTGCCGAAGGCCTGCGGAATATTCATGAATGTTGTTATAGTGCGCCCATGCGCCCACTCCTTCGACATCTTTTTGTAGTCGCCATCGCTCTCACCACCGGTGCCATCGTCTCTGTCGACGGCCAGACGCAGGGCCAGCAGGCACGTGGCGGCGGGCAGCAGGTCGAGATAGACGAGGCCCGTGCGCGGCAACTGTACGTCAGCAACCGGCACGAGGACCATCCGGTTGCAAACTACCAGGGCCACATCGATGCCAGGGTCGCCGAGGAGGCACGGTACGAGGAGGCCTGCAAGGGCCTCATGGAATGCACCAAGGTGACCTACCGCAGCAGCGTGGGCGACATGGACATTCCCGCCTGGGTGTTTCAGCCGCTCGAGAAGGGTGGTCCCCGCAGCAAGCCGGCGATGATCTGGGTGCACGGCGGCGTGCACGGCCGCTGGGAGATTCGCTACTTGCCGTTTGTACGTGAAGCCGTCGCGAAGGGGTACGTCATCATCGCACCCGACTATCGCGGCAGCATCGGCTACGGCGAAGCGCATCATCGCGCCATTGATTACGGCGGCTACGAAATCGACGATACCGTCAGCGCGGTGGACTACCTGAAGACACTGCCCCACGTGGACCCGGGTCGCCTGGCGATCATGGGCTGGAGCCACGGCGGCTTCATCGCCCTGCATGCGGTCTTCCGCGAGCAGCACGCGTTCAAGGCCTCGGTCGCCATGGTGCCGGTCACCAATCTCTTCTTCCGCCTCTCGTACAAGGGCCCCGGCTACCAGCGTAGTTTTTCAACAATGGAACGTGTGCTGGGTCTGCCGTTTGAACGTCGTGCCATCTACAAGGAACGGTCGCCGGTGTTCCACGTGGACAAGTTGCAGGTGCCGTTGCTCGTACACGTCGCCACCAACGACACCGACGTCAACTTTGAGGAAGCCGAACAAATCATCGACGCGCTGCGTGCGCGCAAACCCGAGCTCTCTGAGACGAAGGTGTACGTCGACCCGACCCCGGGCCCGGCAAGCGTCGGCCACACGTTTAATCGACGCGTGAACACGGAGACACTGCAGCGCGACGATTCTCCGGAGCAGATCGACTCGTGGAACCTCGTCTGGGCGTTTCTCGACAAACACGTCGGCGCGCAGAAGAAATAGTCAGTCGCCGCGCAGCGCGATGACGGGGCTGACGGACGCAGCCCTGAGCGCAGGCACGAGGCACGCCAGAGTCCCGGTGGCCATGAGTGTTACAACGGTGGTGATGTGCACGATGGGGTCGGCGGGTGATACGCCGACGACCAATTCCCCCATGAGGCGACCCACCTGCCAACCGGGCACGATGCCGAGCACGACACCGACGGCCACACGCCACAACCCCTGACGCAGGATCAAGCCGAGCACGCCACGGCGATCCGCACCCATGGCCATGCGGACACCAATCTCTGGTGTGCGCTGATGCACGCTGAAGGCCATGACACCGTACAGACCCGCAGCAGCCAGCACCAACGCGGCCACACCAAACGTCAGAAAGAGCCCGCCGAACACGCGGGTCGCCCACCCTTGCCGCCACAGCTCGCCCTCCAACGAGTTCGTGTTGGTGAGCGGCAGACTGTCATGCACACCGAGCAGCGCTTTGCGCACCTCCGGCACAAGACTGACGGGATCGACACGGTCGGAGGCCACGCGTGCAAACAGGCTGACGCCACGCAGGGTCGTTTGCGCCAAAGGCATGTACACCATCTCGGTGACCTGGTCGGTGCGCGGAGCCAAGGCCAGACTCGGCACCACGCCAACAATTTCAATCCACGGGGCTTCAGTGGTGGCACCTGGCCCCGAACCGAAGCGGATACGCTTCCCGAGCGGTGCCTCACCGCGCAGGTGTTTGGCCACGAACGCCTGATCCACAACCGCCACCCGCAGCCGACCGTCGGTGTCCGCAGTGTTGAATGAACGCCCACTCAACGGCGCCACTTCAAGCACCTTGAAGTAGGACGGCGTCGCGTAAATAGAACCCGTGCGCGGGCGCGCTTCGACCGACGGATACGTCTCGCCTTCCACCTCGAAGGGCGATCCGTTCATGGGTCTGGGCACTGACGTGCCCAGAGCGACCGCCGCCATGCCGGGCACACCCGACAACGCCTCCTCGATCCTCGCGTAGGCGGGGGTTACATCTGCGGCTGTGGGAAAGGCGCCCACATCAAGAGAGATCTGGCCAAACAACACCTGCGACGTTGGAAACGGATAGTCCAGTGTGCTCGTCGCCACAATGCTGCGAATCATCAGTCCGGACACCACCAGCAACAGGCACGACACCGCCACCTCAACGATGATCAGCCCGCGGCTGAACCGGCCCATCCGCAGGCTCGTGGTGCCGCGACTGTCATCCTTCAGGCCAGCATTCACGTCAGCACCTGCTGCACGCCATCCCGGCACCAGACTCGCGACCAGGGCGGCCAGCGCCGAAATGACCGTGACAAATGCCAGCACGACCATGTCAATGCGCACGTCGATCCAAAAGGGCGGATTCGTGTCGACAATCGCGCGACTGAACAGGGTGACACCCAACTGGGCGATCGCCAGACCCAACACGGCCCCCACGACGGACAACAACAGGCCCTCGGTGAGCAGTTGCCGAATGATGCGCCAGCGACTGGATCCCAACGCCGTGCGCACCGCCATCTCCTTCATCCGATCCGCCGCCCGCGCCAGCTGCAGATTGGTGACGTTCACACACGCAATCAACATCACACCGAGCACGGCACCGAGCATTGTGAAGAGCACCGCCACAACTTCAGACCCGATGAACTGGCGCACGTACGGGGCCACGCGTGCGCGCAGGTCCTTGTTCTCCGGATGCTGTTGCGCGAGCACGGTCGAGATGCCGGCCATTTCCGTCGCCGCCTGGCTCTCGCTCACGCCGTCCTTTAAACGGCCGACCACCGATGCGCGAGGCCCCTCGCCCCGCGCAGCCGGCAGCGTGATCGTGTACGGCAGCCACAGATCCTGCGACTCCGGAAAGCGGAACTTCGGAGGCATCACGCCGACGATGGTGTACGGGAGACCATCGATGAACAACGACTCACCGAGCACGTCTGGCTTCAATTGAAATCTGGTCTCCCAGACCGTGTGGCCGATGATCACCACACCCTCAGCGCCCGCGGCGGCGTCCTCGTCCCTGAAATCGCGACCCATGGCCGGCGCCACGCGAAGCATCCGAAACATCCCCGGGCTGATGCGGGCGGAACGGAATCTGTCGGCATAGGCGCCTGTGCCTGTGACTGTGACCTGACCTGGAAGCACAAGCTCCAGCGACTCAAACGACCGCTGCTGCGCGCGCCAGTCCACAACGTCATGGAGCCGCACGGGGGACGTGTTGTTTCCACTGGTGGGGGTGACGGTTGCGATCGACAGGATTTGCTCAGACTCGTCGAATGGCAACCCGCGCAGCACCGCCCCCTGCACGATACTGAACATCGTCGTCGTCAACCCGATGCCCAGGGCAAGGGCCACGACGGCAAGCGCCGTTGCTCCTGGCCGCTTTCGGAACATCCGACCCGCGTACAAGACGTCCTGCCACCATCCAGCCACACACACCTCCGTAGGCCATTACGAAAACGGAGGTGGAAAGGTCGACAGGGTTCTACTGCAGGTGCGCGAGAATCGCGTTGCGAAGGTCGCCGTAACTGAGGCGCATGAGTTCGCTGCCGTTGATGAAGAACGTCGGGGTGCCGGTCACACCGAGTGACTGGCCGTCGGTCTGGTCCTGCAGAATGCGGATGCGAATCTGCGGGTTCTCGGCATCGGCCTTGAGCCGTTCCACGTCGAGACCCACCATCGGCGCATACGTCAGCAGCAGTTCAGGCCTCGGTGCAGCATGACTCGCCCATTCGGGCTGCCGCGCCATCATGATCTCAAGGAAGTCCCAGTACTTGTCCTGTTCGCGCGCGGCTTCGAGCAGCGACGATGCGTAGACCGCGTTGCCGTGCAGGGGCATATAACGAATCACCAGGCGCGCGCGGCCGTCGAATTCGGCCAGCAACTGTTTGACCATCGGGTACAGCACCCGACACGACTCACACTCGGGGTCGAGAAATTCGACGATCGTGACCGGCGCCTCCTGAGGGCCCAGTGTCGGGCTATGCGGGCGCACCAGGAAAGTGCTGCGCAGGGTGGAGGCCGGCGCGCCCGGGTTCGGCTCCGGTGCGACGTTGGCCGGCTTGTAGAGATTGGCAGCCAGCACGAACAACCCGAGCAGCGTCGCCGCCACGGCCGCCAACGTAAGCTTATTGATCTTCACGAGCACTCCCTTTTAGACGCGCTTGAAACCAGACGAGACATCCCACGATGACGACGAAACTCGCCAGCGAGAGCAGCGGAATCGACACGAAGCCGAACCAGTCCAAATGCCGCTCGGTGCACGAGACCCCGGTGGTGCACGGCGTAATCTCGGTGGGAATAAACCCGTAGTACAAGAGGCAATGGTACGCCGTGATGGCGAGGCCGGGCAGCGCGAGCGGCCACAGGTAACGCCCCACATGGGGGTCGCGCACCAGCAGCGCCACTGATGAGACCACCAGGATTGGGTACATCGCGATGCGCTGGTACCAGCACAACAGGCAGGGCGGCAACCCCATCACGTCGCTGAAGAAGAGGCTGCCCAAGGTGGCCGCCAGACTGACGACCCAAATGACAAACAGCGGCACCCACACGGCATCGTCTGTGCTGGTCGTAGGCAGGCGGCGCGACATCGCGTTACAGCGTACCGCAACGCTGCTGTGTCCTCAAAGAGACAGACGTGCACGGGTCTCTTGGCCTACCGTCAATGGCATGTGTATTTCCAGCAGAGGCAGGTTTAGTGTGACATTTGTGCGCGCAGCCGCGATCGCGGCATTAACGATGATTCTTCCGGTGACGGCGGCGGCCCAGGACTTCGGGGTCATGAATTCAGCCGAAACCATCAACAAGGGCAACTTCAAGGTGATGGCGAGCCCAATCCTGGTGTTCGGCAAGAACGGTGCGGACAGCGAACCGGGCATCGCACTGGTTGGCGGCTACGGCTTTACCGACCGGTTTGACGTTGAAGCCAAGGTGGCGCTGTTTGACGGCATCACGTTCATCGGCGCTGACGCAGAGTACTGGCTGGTCAAAGGCGGGTCCGTTGACGTGTCGGTCATCGGCGGGTTTCAGCTGGGCAAGTCCGACGGCTACGACACCACCGGGCTCGGCTTCACGGCTCTCGCAAGCGGCAGCGTGACCGACCGACTCGAACTCTACGGTGCGTTGGATCTGTCGCGCAACTCGGCGCGCGATTTTGACTTCACCTACACAACGGCGCATCTCGTTCCCGGCATCGAGTACCGGGTAAGTCAGACGATCGACTTTTACACCGAGGTCGGCTTCGCGCTCAACAGCGACTCCTCACACTACGTGTCCGCCGGCATCGCGTTCTACTTCGGCGACCGATAGTAATTGCGCTCGGAGGCGATTGTCAGTGTGAATTCGCACTGACATTCGCCTCCGAGCTCACTCTACAAATTCGGCGACAGCCAGCGCTCGGCTTCTTCGAGCGTCATGCCCTTACGCGCTGCGTAGTCTTCCAACTGATCGCGTCCGATTCGGCCGACGTTGAAATACTTCGCCTGCGGATGACTGAAGTAGAGGCCGCTGACTGACGCCGCGGGCCACATCGCGAAGTTCTCGGTGAGCGTCATGCCAATCGCCGGGGCGTCGAGCAACTCGAACAACGTCTTCTTCTCCGTGTGGTCCGGGCACGCGGGATACCCGAATGCCGGTCGAATGCCGCGATACTTTTCTGCCGCCAGTTCCTCGGGCGTCAGCCGCTCTTCTTTGCCATAGCCCCAGTCCTTGCGTGCCTGCGCATGCAGATACTCTGCAAACGCTTCGGCCAGTCGATCGGCGAGCGCCTTGGCCATGATGGCGTGATAGTCGTCATGCTGGGCCTCAAATTCCTTCACCAGTGCATCCACACCGATACCGGTCGTCACAGCAAACGCCCCGATGTAATCCGGCGCCATGCTGTCTTTTGGTGCCACGAAGTCGGCCAGCGATCGATTCGGCCGACCGTCAGCAATCGGCTCCTGCTGTCGCAACATGTGAAACCGCGCCAGCTCCGTCACCCTCGCATCGTCTTTATAGACAACGATGTCGTCACCGATCGTGTTGGCCGGCCAGAAGGCGTACACACCGCGCGCGGTGAAGCGCTTCTCAGAGACAATGCGTGCGAGAAGGGTCTGGGCGTGTTCATACAATTCACGTGCGGGCTTACCGTAGTCGGGATGATCAAAGATCGCCGGAAAGCGACCCTTGAGGTCCCACGCCGAAAAGAAGAACGTCCAGTCGATGTAGGGCACGATTTTCTCGAGCGGTTCGTTCTCGAGCACGCGTTTTCCGACAAACCACGGGACGGCAATTTCAAGTGTGTCCCAGTCGGTCTTCAGCGGGTTCGCCGTCGCCTGCTCGTAGGTAAGGATCGCGCGTTCCTTGCGACTGCCGTATTTCTCACGCAGGTCCTCCTGATCTGCCTTCACCTGTTCGAGATAGCCGGGGCGTTTTTCGTCACTCAACAGGCTCGACACCACGTCCACGGCCCGCGATGCGTCCAGCACGTGCACGGTTGGCCCCGAGTAGTTCGGCGCGATTTTCACCGCGGTGTGCTGACGGCTGGTGGTGGCACCACCGATGAGCAGCGGCAACGTCATGCCACGACGCTCCATCTCCTTCGCGACGTGCACCATCTCGTCCAGTGACGGCGTGATCAAACCACTCAGGCCGACAATATCCACCTTCTGCTCAACGGCCGTGGTCAGGATCTTGTCGGTCGAGACCATCACGCCGAGGTCAATAACCTCATAGTTGTTGCAGCCGAGCACGACGCCGACGATGTTTTTGCCGATGTCGTGGACGTCGCCCTTGACCGTCGCCATCAGGACGCGTCCCTGGGGCTTCATGTCCACACCGGCGGCGATCTGCGCTTCCTTCTCGGCAGCCATGTACGGCTCGAGATAGGCCACGGCGCGCTTCATCGCGCGGGCGCTCTTGACTACCTGGGGCAGGAACATCTTGCCGGCACCGAACAGGTCGCCGACCACCTTCATGCCGTCCATCAGCGGACCTTCGATCACCTCAAGCGGGCGCTCGAACTGCTGCCGCGCCTCTTCGGTGTCCACTTCGATGAAGTCCACCACGCCGTGGATCAGCGCATACGCCAGGCGCTCACCCACCGGTTTCTCGCGCCACGCCAGGTCTGTTTCGCGTTTTTTGCCTTCACCGCGCACCGACTCCGCAAACGTCACCATCCGTTCGGTGGAATCCGGGCGCCGGTCGAACAACACGTCTTCGACGTGTTCGAGCAGGTCCTTGGGAATGTCCTCGTAGACCACCAGCTGGCCGGCATTCACGATGCCCATGTCCATGCCGGCCTTGATGGCGTGAAACAGGAACGCGGAGTGAATCGCCTCCCGCACAATGTCGTTGCCTCGGAAGGAGAACGAGAGGTTGCTGACGCCGCCGCTGATCTTCACCCCGGGACACGCCTCTTTGATGAGGCGTGTCGCTTCGATGAAGTTAATGGCGTACCGGTTGTGCTCTTCAAGGCCCGTCGCAATAGCCAGAATATTCGGGTCGAAGAAGATGTCCGACGGGTCAAACCCGGCCTTCTCTACCAACAGCTTGTAGGCGCGCTGACAGATCGCCACCTTGCGTTCAGTCGTATCGGCCTGTCCCGTTTCGTCAAAGGCCATCACGACGACCGCTGCACCATAGCGGTGCACAAGCTCGGCTTTGGCGAGAAAGTCTTCCTCGCCTTCCTTCAGGGAAATCGAGTTGACCACCGCCTTGCCCTGCACGCACTTGAGACCCGCTTCGATGACCGACCACTTCGAGCTGTCGATCATGATCGGCACACGCGCGATCTCGGGTTCCGTGGCGATGTAATTCAAAAACGTGGTCATGGCTGCTTCCGAGTCGAGCATGCCCTCGTCCATGTTCACGTCGATGATGTTGGCGCCGCCGCGCACCTGTTCCATCGCCACGCTGGCCGCTTCGGTCCAGTCGCCGTCCTTGACCAACCGCATGAACTTCTTGGAGCCCGTCACGTTGGTCCGCTCGCCGATCATCTGGAAGTTGCTGTCCTCCCTGATGACCAGCGGTTCCAACCCCGCCAACCGTGTCAAAAATGACGTCGGGAGGCTTTTCCGGGGGTCGATCGCCGAATTTCGGCCGTTTTCAGAGGTTTCGTGGTCGAAAAAGCCTCCCGACGTCATTTTGCGGGGGGCCACGCCCTCCACTGCCCGGGCGATTGCGGCGATATGGTCGGGGGTGGTGCCGCAGCAGCCGCCCAGGATGTTGGCGAAACCGCTGGCGGCGAAGTCCTTAAGCAGTCGGCCGGTTTCCTCGGGCTGTTCGTCGTATTCGCCGAATGCGTTGGGGAGCCCGGCGTTCGGGTACGCGTGCACCCAGCACTCAGCCTGGCGCGAGAGCTCCTCGAGATACGGGCGCATGTCGGTGGCACCGAGGGCGCAGTTGATGCCGACACACCACGGGCGTGCATGCGCGATCGATATGTAGAACGCGTCAATGGTCTGGCCTGACAGCGTGCGACCGCTGCGGTCGGTGATCGTCACCGAGATCATCAGCGGCAGGCGCACGCCCTTTTCGGCCTGAATCTCCTCGATGGCCACGATGGCCGCCTTGGCCGACAACGTGTCGATGATCGTCTCGAGCAACAACATGTCGACGCCGCCGTCGATGAGTCCGCGGATCTGGTCGAGATACCCGTCCTTGAGCGCGTCGAACGTGACCGAGCGAAACGACGGGTTGTTCACGTCCGGCGAAATTGACAGTGTCGTGTTGGTCGGCCCGATGGACCCGGCCACAAAGCGTGGCTTGTCCGGCGTCTTCCGCGTGAACTCGTCGGCAGCCTCACGCGCAACCTTGGCCCCTGCCAGATTGAGTGCGTACACTTCGTGCTCAAGACCGTAGTCGCGTTGCGACACGATGTTCGAGCTGAACGTGTTGGTTTCGATGATGTCGGCCCCGGCCTCCAGGTACTCGCGGTGGATGGTGCCGATCACGTCTGGGCGTGTCAGTACGAGCACATCGTTGTTGCCCTTGAGGTCGTGGCTGTGATCCTTCCAGCGCTCCCCACGAAAGTCGGCTTCTTCCAGTTTGTGGCGCTGCACCATCGTGCCCATCGCGCCATCGAGAATGAGAATGCGTTCCTGGAGCTGGCGATCGATCGTTTTCATTATTTGGTTCCCGTCGCGATGAGTACGGCAAACGGATCACCCGTGCGGCGCGTCCCCACGCGCACGGAAGAATCCGTAAATCCAGCCGCTGAGATGAGTGACGTGAGGTCCTCGGGTGTGAACCCGAGCCATTGGTCGCCAAGGGTGTCCTGCACCCAGGTTTCTTCGTGCCGACGCAGGTCGAGCACAAGTAATCGTCCACCCGGTCGCAGAATGCGCCAGGCCTCCGAGAGCGCGAGCGCAGGGTCCTTCGCGTGGTGCAGCGCCTGCGACGCGATGGCAATGTCCACAGTCGCGTCCTTCAGCGGCACCTTCTCGAGTTCGCCCTTCTTCCACACGATGTTGGTGGCCCGACGCCGAGCGGCCATGGCCTTTGCCCGCGCCAACACGTCGGACGATCGGTCGATGGCGATGACCTGCCTGGCCCACAACGAGGCTTCGATGGTCAGGTACCCTTCGCCGCAGCCGAGGTCGGCCACGTCAACGGCCGGCAACAGCAGACCCAGCGCGCGGGACCACGCGGCCCAGCTCCGCCCTGGCACCAACTGCGATCGCTCGGAACCCGCACTGTGCTGATTAAAGTTCTCACGGCGCAAGCGCCGCACCTCCTCCAACCGCGCATCGTCGGCCTTCGTGGCCGGCGAGACCAGGTCGAATGTGGCGGACAGCCACGGCCAGAGGTTGGCGAACGGTCCGAGGCCGGCCGACACGTCGGGTGACAGGTGATACCAGGTGAAGTTGCCGGAGCGTTCCTCGCTGACAAGGTGGGCGTCCTTGAGCAGGCCCAAATGACGGGATACGCCTGATTGCGCCAGTCCCATCACCGCTGTGAGCTCGGTGACGTTTAACGCCTCCTTCGCGAGAATGCGAAGGAGCCGCAGGCGGGCTTCGTCGCCCAGAAGCCGCATCAGGGCTGAAGCGTCTTTCATCCCGCCTATTGTATCCATAAATCTAGATTCATGGATACATGAAGATTTCCACGAAGATATGGTGGATGTTGTCCCCTCTGCAACCCACGTTGGTACTGGCCCATGGTGCCGGGGCCGGCCACACCCATCCGTGGATGCGCCAGGTGGCAGCCCACTTTGAGGCCCAGGGGTTCCGGGTAGTGACGTTCGACTTTCCGTACATGGCCGAGGGTCGGAAACTGCCGGACAAGGCGCCGCTCCTTGAGGCCGCCTTCATCCGGGCCTGGGAGCAGGCCGCAGTCGGCGCCACGGGACCCATGTTTGCCGCCGGCAAGTCGATGGGCGGCCGGATCGCCTCAATGATCGTGGCCAAGAACGGCTTCACGCCTGCACCGGCAGGTCTTGTGTTTTTTGGATATCCACTCCATCCGCCGGGTGCCCCCGCCAAGCGCCGCGACGGCCATCTGCCCGCCATCACCGTGCCGATGTTGTTTGTGCATGGCGAACGGGACCCGTTCGGCACACCGGAAGAGATGACCGCGTTGACAGACCGCCTGCCCACGACCACACTGCATCTGGTCGAGAAAGGGGACCATTCCCTGGTGGCCAAGCGAGGCACCCCGGTGGCACCTGAGGTGCTCGACGTGGCGGTCACCTGGATGCGCGGGCAGGCACATCCCAACTGAGTCGCTCGCGATATACTTTGCGTTCCCTCATGTCAGTACGAAGTCTTGTTGCGGCTGTCAGTCTGAGTGTTCTGGCCGGCTGTGGGTCCTCCCCCACGCCGCCGCCGCCCCCGCCTGCCGCGCCGACAATCTTGTGCCCCGTATCGCAGTCGGTCGACTCGCCCCAGAACGTGCCTGTGCCCGTGAACTTCGTCGTGCCTTCCGGCTCCGGTGGTCAGGCACCGCTCACGGTCACTTGTACCGCCCAACCAGGCAGCAACTTTCCGCTTGGCTCAACGTTGGTGACGTGCACCGCACAGGATTCGCTGCAACGGCAGGCCTCCTGCAACTTCAATGTCACCGTGGTGCCGACACCGATCATCGCCAAGTTGTCGTTCCTTGCGTTTGGCGACAGCATCACGGAAGGGACGAAGTCCGATCCTCGGGTCGCTGTCATGAGTAGACCGTACATGGGGCTGTTTTCCCTCGGGCCGACGCACTCCTACCCGTTCAAGCTCAACGACATGCTGGCCTCCCGCTTTCGCAGTCAAACCATCACGGTGATCAATGACGGCCACCCGGGGGAAACCGCGTCCCTGAAATGGGCCCCACTTGACGGGCGCCCGATAGGTGAGATTCGGCTGCCTGACGCCTTGCGGCTCTACAGCCCGTCGGTCCTCCTGCTTATGGAGGGCGCCAACGACTTGTTCTTCGGCCACGATGCGGCGGTGTTTGATGCTGCAGCCGCACTCGATCGCATGGTGGACGAGGCGCAACGGCGCGGCATCGAGGTGTTCATCGCCACGATACCGCCGCAGCGCGTCGGGGGCAACCGTACCTCCGTGGCTCAACACATCCCCGCACTCAACGACGAGATCCGGGCGCTGGCCGCGCGTAGGGGTGCCACCCTGGTGGACATCTTTGCGGCGCTGAACCAGAATCTCAACCTCTATATCGGCCAGGATGATCTTCATCCCACCGATGCAGGCTTCACCGCCATCGCCGATACGTTCTACGCGGCCATTCGCGCGAAGCTCGATGTCACACCAGCGTCAGTATTCGGCCAACGCTAGCGCGGAATTCGTCGGTCCACTCGTGCCCACCGGTGAATCGCACGACCTCGTGCTGCACACCGCGCAGCCGCAGGAACGCCTCGTCCTGCTCAAGCTTGTCGCTCGTGTACCACTCCTCCCGCTCCCCCACCCCGATCAACACCCTCGGCCACACACGTGACTCGTCCTCTTTGACTTCGGGTGGAATGTCACCGGCAAGGGCGACGATGGCAGTGACTGGTGTGGGGCTGTGCAAGGCCGCGCGACAGGCCATCGCGACACCCTGGGAGAAGCCGACGTAGATCGTACGGAGCCCCGCGTGCTCCGAAAGCACGTGCGCCATCGACTGGCGCACGTACGCGATGTTGTCGGCGATCGCGAGGTCACGGTCCTGCCGCGTCATCCAGCTGGCCACCACCTTTGAATGGCCGCGGATGTAGAACTGATGGAGCGCTTGAATCGAGACACGGGTCCACCGGTCGGCGCCGGGGATCAAGCGCAGCTCGTCGAGCATGTCGTCGGCAGACTCGGCGTAGCCGTGGAAACCTATCAGTGCACCGAGCGGATCAGCCGTCCGATCAACCAGGACACGACCGTGGACTGTTGTTGTTGGGTGGAGGATGTCCATCGTGGGGTTCATGGTTCCTGGTTACTGGTTCCTGGTGCTGTTCTGGGTTCTCGGGTTCCGAAGTTCAGGGTGCTGAAGTTCAGCGTGCGGGGGTGCAGGGTTCGAACCCTGCACCCGACCACCTAGAACCCAGCACCCAGAACCTCAGAACGGCACCCGGAACCATGAACCAGGAACTATGAACCCGCCTTACCGAACAGGCGGCGCCACCGTGAGCGTGACGCCGTGTTTAGCGAGCGCCTGGCTCAGCGCCTGTGCGCGGCCGAGGAACGCGTTGGCTTCGGTCACCGCACGCGGCAGCGCCACGCGCATGTCGGCGTATTGCGCCATCATCGCTTCGCTGGGCATGTCGTAGAAGGACATGATGCGGCCCTTCACCGTGCCTGCGCGCGCGAGTACATTCTCCCCAGCTCCGCCGCCGCCTCCGCGGCCACCACCACGACCGCCACCACCGCCACCGGCAGCAACCGGCACGCCGAACTTCTCGCGCACGGTGTCGAATTCCTTCTGCACTGCGGCGAACTGCGTCTTCACGGAATCAGGCACGTTCGCCATGCCGGGCAATTTTTCCGCCAGGTCCGTCATCTGCGGGAACAGCGGGTTAAGGGCATTCACCACCGCCACACCGCGTCCCTGCAACCGGTGCAGGTCCATCGCGATGTCGTAGTAGCGACGACGCTGTGCATCGGTCAGCGGATTGGCCGGATCAAGCATGAGGCTCACCGGCTTGGTGCCGACACTCTGACCATCGACCAGCAACGACACGTTGTAATTGCCGGGCAACACCCAGGGGCCTTGCGCGCCGCCACCGCCGCCACCAAATCCGCCGCCGCCACCGCCGCAGGGATTCCACTGCGTCATCGGCGGAGTCACCGGCACCGGGATTCCAGGCACAGGCACCGCCGAGCCGCGACCACCGCCACGTGCTGCACCACCACCCGCGCGACCACCACGACCCTCAGCGGCGCCGCTTTCGAGGGGCTCGACCGCAGCCACGGGTTCCACGCGCATGTCCCAGCACACGGCCTGAATGCCCGCCGCGTTGCGGTCGTCCGGAATCTCGATGTTGCGCACCAGCCCACCGGACGTGTCGGTAACTCGCATCGCGAGGCTGCCGACCTTCTGCTTGAGGTGAAACTGGATGATGGCTGCGGCCGGCGGATTTTCGCCGACGAATGTGTTGTGGCCCCAGAACTCGTCGTTCTGATTGTCCATCGAGCGCCACTGCAGCGTCGGACTGACCGAGAACAGTGTCGCCGTGGCAGCCGCTTGCGCCGCCGCGTACTCCTGAATCGACGACAACTGGTCGAGGATCCACACCGACCGGCCATGCGTGCCAAGCACCAGGGCGTTGTCGCGCGGATGAATCACCATCTCGTCGATACGCACCGTCGGGAGGTTCGCCTTCAGACGCCGCCAGCTCTTCGCGCGATCGAACGAGATGAAGAGGCCGGTTTCGGTGCCGGCATACAGCACATCGGCGTTTTTTGTGTCTTCAAGTATCGTGCGGACCACCTCCTCTTCGAGGCCGGTGGTCGCGGCACGGAACGTGGTGCCGTAGTCATTGCTCACCCACAGATACGGCTTGAAGTCGTTCAGGCGGTGCGCATCAACGGACACGTACACCGTGCCCGCATCAAACTTGGAGGGCACCACTTCCGACACCCAGGCGCCCACGGGGAATCCTGGAATGTTCGCCGTGATGTTCGCCCACGTCTTGCCGCTGTCGCGCGACATGCTCACCACACCATCGTCAGTGCCGGTGTAATAGACCCCGGCCGTATGCGCCGACTCGGCCAGCGAGACAATCGTCGGCCACATGGAGATGCCGTCATTGACGGCGACGCGGATTTCGCTGCCGCGTTTGCCCATGATCTCGATTTCCGTGCGGTCGGCGTTGGTCGTCAGGTCGGGGCTGATCACCGCCCAGGAGTCGCCGCGGTCGTTCGAGCGGAACACCTTGTTGGCCGCGACGATAAGCGCGGTGGGATCATGCGGCGAGAACATCATCGGCGTATCCCAGTTCCAGCGGTACGGCAGCGCGCCTTCTTCCGGGCCGGGGCGCACCGTCTCGAAGCTCGGACGGATGTTGGTGGCTTCGCCGGTCAATGCGTTCTTGCGCTGAATGTTGCCGTTCTGCGATTCCGAGTACACGTAGCGCGGATCATTCTGGTCGATGAGCACCACGAAGCCGTCACCACCCTGCACCTGATACCAGTCGCTGTTGAGGATGCCCTTGGAGAAGCGTGTCTTGCTCGGCCCGCACCAGTTGTAGTTGTCCTGCAGACCACCACACACGCGGAAGGGCAACGAGTTGTCAACACTCACGTGATAGAACAGCGCCAACGGCAGGTTGTTGTGCTGCTGCCACGTGCGGCTCATGTCGTACGACACCGACACGCCGCCGTCGTGCCCAATCAGAATGTGATCGGGGTTGGCCGGATTGATCCAGATCGCATGCACGTCATCGTGTGTCGCCTGCGCGGCGTCAGTCGCCACCGAGCGTCCACCGTCGATCGACATGTGGAGGCCAACGCCGCCGTGATACACACGATCGGGATTGTCAGGATCGATATTCAGCTGGCTGAAGTACATCGGGCGCGGATTGACCGTGTTCACCTGGCGGAACGAATCGCCGCCGTCGTCCGACCGGTACAGCCCGGTCTGGGTATTGAAGGTGCCCGACGCGGTTGGTGCGGCCGGCTGCGGTGCCGCACCTCCGGCCAGACCAGCCCCGGCACGACCACCGGCCGCACCGCCGCGGCCTGCGGATGGGGTATCCACCAGCACGTACACGATGTTGGCGCTGCGACGATACACGTCGACGGCCATGCGGCCGAGTTCGCCTGTCGGTAGACCGTTTTCAACCTTCGTCCATGTCTCACCGCCGTCGGTGGACTTGTGCAGGCCGGCACCTGGGCCGCCGCCGTTGAAGCAGCACTGCGACCGGCGACGCTGATACAGCGTGGCCCACAGGATGTCGGGGTTCGTGGCGGCCATCGCCAGATCGTCGGCACCCGTGTCGTCGTCGCCGGACAAAACCTTGCGCCAGGACGTGCCACCGTCGGTCGTCTTGAAGACGCCGCGGTCGCCACCGGGGCCAAAGACCGAGCCGACCGCCGACACCCACACAATGTCGTTGTTGTCGGGATGAATCAGAATGCGGTTGATGGCGTAGCTGTTGTCGAGCCCCTTGTGCGCCCAGGTCTGGCCACCGTCGGTCGACTTCCACACACCGTTGCCCCACGACACACTCTGCCGGTTGGCCGACTCGCCGGTGCCCACCCACACCAGGTCGGGGTTGGTCTGCGAAATCGTGACATCGCCCACCGACATCTCGCCCTGATCCTGGAACAGTGCCTCGAACGTGGTGCCGTTGTTCACCGTCTTCCACACGCCACCATGCGCGGTGCCGACGTAATAAATCGACGGATTCTTCTCATAGACCGCCAGATCGGCGATTCGCCCTGACATCGTGGCCGGCCCGATGGACCGGAAATGCAGCGAATCAAGCGGATCTGATGACTGGCTGGCTGCCGAACTCTGGCCCGTGACCACGGAGCCGGCAAACGCCACGCCAAACACAAGCGCGGACAACACAAGAATACGCAGGGACCTGATCATTCAACCTCCAAAAGCTCGCGACGCAAGCGTGCGGATTATAGCGCGGGTATGATCGAGGGTCATGACCACGCCCGCCGCATCCCGATCCCGCAATCGTGCCGAGATCCCCAGTGAATACACCTGGAACCTCGCAGACATTTACCCGAATTGGGAGGCGTGGGCTGCCGACCGCGAGGTGTTCGAATCGCGAATCGCTGGATATGCCGCGCTCAAAGGCACACTCGCACAGGGCGGCACGCAACTGCGCACGGCGTTCCAGCTCAACGACGCGATGGGTCAACTCGCACATCGCGTCTACTACTACCCATCGCTGCGGTACGACGAAGATCAGCGCGACAACACGATCAATGCACGAAAACAGCAGGTCGAAGCCCTCTTCGCTCGGTGGTCACAGGCCACTTCCTGGCTCAGTCCGGAACTGCTCACCATCCCGCTCGACACCGTGCGCGCCTGGATGGATGACGACGCGGAACTGGCGCTGTACCGGTTCGCCATTGAAGAGGTGTATCGCCAGCAGGAACACGTACTCGACGAAAAGGGCGAACAACTGCTCGCTCTCTCCGCTCGCGTGACAAATGCTCCGAACGAAGCGTACTGGGCGCTCTCAACCTCGGACGCCAAGTTTCCCGAGGTCACGCTCTCGACTGGCGAGACCCAGACGATGTCGTACGGGCAATACCGCGCGGTGCTGGCCACCAACTACAATCAGCAGGACCGCCGCCTCGCCTTCCTTGCGCATTACGGCACCTACGCGGCCAATCTGAACACGTACGCGTCGCTCTACCACTCCGTCTGCCAGCGCGACTGGTTCCAGGCCCGCGCCCGCGGCTATGGCAGCTCACTGGAGGCCGCGCTCCATGGCAACGCCATCCCCACCTCCGTGGTCCTCAACCTGATCGAGACCACACGCAACGGCACGGCACCACTCAAGCGGTACCACTCGCTGCGTCGCCAGATGCTGAAGCTCGATCGTTACTACCCGTACGACTTCACGATTCCGATCATCCAGTGGGACGCGCGGTACGACTACACGACCATGCTGCCCGGCATCGTGGAGGCCGTGGCCCCTCTTGGCGCCGATTACCAGGCGCGAATGAAGCGGGGTTTCGCGGAAGCGTGGATTGACGTCTACGAAAACGACGGCAAACGCAGCGGCGCGTACTCCGCCGGCGTGTACGGTGTACACCCCTACATGCTCATGAACTGGACCGACACACTCGACGATGTGTTCACGATGACGCATGAGATGGGCCACTCCATCCACACCATGTTGTCGCACGAGACCCAGCCGTACGTGTACTCGGACTACACAATTTTTGTCGCCGAAGTCGCGTCAACGCTCAACGAAGCGCTGCTGCTCGAACACATGCTGACCCACGCTGCGAGCCGCGAGGAACGCATCGTGCTGCTGCAGCATGCAATCGACTCGATCACCAGCACGTTCTACACGCAGGTGATGTTTGCGGACTTTGAACTGCAGGTGCACACACGCGTGGAACGCGACGAATCGATCACGGCCGATGTGTTGAACGGCATCTACAAGGATCTGTTCGTCGCGTATTACGGCGACTCCGTGGACATGGAACCACTGACGCCGGCCACCTGGGCACGGATTCCGCACTTTTTCAACTCGCCGTTTTACGTGTACCAGTACGCCACCTGTTTTGCGTCGGCCGCGAAACTCGCCGCCGAAATCATGGACGGCCCGGCGAGCACCAAAGACGCGACACGCGACCGATATCTGACACTCCTGTCATCAGGTGGCAACGACCATCCAATGAAACAGCTCGCCAAAGCCGGCGTGGACCTCTCAACCCCGGACACCATTCAGGCCGTCGTGTCCCAACTCGACACCCTGGTGACCCGGCTCGATTCCACCCGCTTGGATTCCTGATTCAGCGTCCCGAATTCGGGGGAGGGGCGGCGAACATGCGTCACCGAACGCTCGTCCCATAAATGCCTGTATCCAAACGAGTACCGGCGTACTGCGATACCGCGACTGCGTACGTGTCGGTACGGCACAAGGTTTCCTTATACAAGAAAGCGAAAGGCCCCCGTCCACACTTATGGGAATTCTCGACAAGCTCAAGCCGCAGCCCCGCTGGAAAAACGCTGACCCCGTCGTCCGCCTCGAAGCCGTTCGTGATCTCGACGATGCGGTCGAGTTGGCGATATTGGCGGAATCGGATGCGGACGCGAAGGTTCGCCGGGCGGCCGTGGCAAAAATTGACGACCCGGCCGTGCTCGGGCGGTGTGCGGGTGACGCTGACGCTCAGGTGAAAGACGAGGCCGCCGACCGGCTGGCCACGCTCGCGCTCGACTCGTCCAACGCGGCTCGCGCCATGGAAGCCATCGGACAGCTCACGGAAACGCGGCGCCTGGCTCAAGTCGCAAAATCTGCGTCCGCGGACACAACAGACGCCGTGCGGACCGCCGCGCTGGCCAAAATTGCCGACGACCGCGTGCTTGGTGCTGTGGCCCGTCACGCAAAGGTGGAAGCCATCGCCCTTGCGGCCGTCACGCGTGTGACGTCAGCCGACGAACTGCTCGACACGGTGCTCAATAGCGACCACAAAGACGTGGCTCTCGCCGCTTTTGACCGCGTGGTCGACGCATCGACGCCCGACCTCGCGCAGTTGAAGACCATCGAGGCGCGGTCGCAGCAGAAAGCGGCCTCCAAACGAGCCCGCACGATGTTGCAGGCCATCGAAGACGCCGAAAACGCACGTCGCGCCGCCGAAGAAGAACAGCGCCGCCAGGAAACCGTGTTATGCGACGCCGTGGAAGGCGCTACCACGGTGACCGATCCCGACCGCTCGGAGGTCGACTTGGCCCGGCTCGAGTCCGCATGGCAGGCCATCACCACACCGACCCCTGCCGCCGCGCAGCGTTTTGCGGCCGCGGCAGCCGCCGTCCGGCAGCAGATCGCGGAGAAACGCCAGGAAATTGAGGCTGCCACAGAGATGGCGCGTCAGCGCGGCGAAGCGCTCGCCTCCCGCGAGGCCCTGTGCCAGCGCGTGGAAACCATCGAAGGCGACGACATCCTCGCGCAGCTGGCCCCCATCGAAGACGAATGGGCATCGCTGGCCCCGCTGGTGGGCAATGGTCCCGAGGCGGCGAGTCTCAGCGGCCGTTTTGAGTCGGCCGTGGCCTCGTGCAAAAAGCGGCATGCGCTTGGCGCCGCACTCGCGGAACACCGCACCACGCTCGAAAATCTTGTCGTAGAAGCTGAAGCCCTGCCCGCCATGGAGGATGCGACGGCGGCCGAGACCCGGTGGACGTCCCTTGCGCGCGAAGCCAGCGCGTTGGTCGATGCCCTCGCCGGCGCCTCACGCCCCGCAACCGAACTGGCGGACCGCCTGAGCGTCGTCGCACGTGCCTTTGAGGCCCGTGAGGCGGCGGCTCAGGCAACTCTCTCCAAGGCCCGCCTTGATCTGGTCACCCGAGTACAGCGCCTGACCGAACGCGCCAAACGGGTGGTCGAAGCTGAATCGGTGACCTTGCGCGAAGGCGAACGCCTGATGCGCGACATCACGACGATGCTCGACGAAGCCAGTGCAGGAGAGTCCTCGAAGGACCTCGGCGAAGCGGTCGCCGCGCTGCGTGCGCAGCAGGAAGCCGTGGCGCCGAAGATCAAGTCGCTGCGCGACATGGACGAATGGCGCCGGTTCGCCAACGCCCAGCAGCAGGAACAGTTGATTGCCATGGCCGAGGCGATTGTGGCCTCGCTCAAAGCTGACGAAGAAGCGGGCAAGACGTCGGAGCTCGCGGCCACCGCAAAAGCATTGCGCGAATTCCATCTGCGTTGGCAGGAAGTGGCCGATGCGCCTCGTCACTCGGCGCAGCGTCTGTGGGATCGCTTCAAGACCGCCACTGACTTCATTCGCAGCCGGTGTGAGGTGTACTTCGCAAAGCTGAAGGAAGAACGCGGCACCAACCTGGAGCGCAAGAACGCGCTGGTGGAAGAAGCCGAGAAACTCGCCGAGGCCACCGACTGGGCCAAGACGGCCGCACGTTTCCAGGAACTGCAGACTGAATGGCAGACCGTGGGTCCAGTGCCGCGTGATGCCGCGCGCGATCTCGCCCAGCGCTTCCGCGCCGCCTGCAACAGCTTCTTCACGCGCCGTCGTGACGACCTGACGTCGAAGAAGAAGGAGTGGACCGACAACCTCGAGAAGAAGGAAGCGTTGTGCGCGCGCGCCGAAGCGCTGGCCGAGTCCACCGACTGGGACGCCGCCTCGTCCGAACTCAAGAGGATGCAGGCCGACTGGAAGACGATCGGTCCGGTGCGTCGCAACAAGTCCGAAGTGGTGTGGAACCGCTTCCGCGCAGCTGCCGACCTGTTCTTTGAGCGGTACCACAACCGGCACCGCATCGAACTGCAGGGCAAAATTGCCGAGTACGAGGGTCTGATTGTGTCACTCGAAGGCCTGGCGGCCCTCGACGAGGCCCCCGACGATCTCGCCGCGCAGGTGCAGACCCTGCGTGCCACGATTCAGAAGAATCCTCCGGCACCCAGCGAAGCCCTGAAGGCGCTGCAGGTGCGGTGGAAGGATTCACTCGCCACACTGACGACGAAGTGGCCGGCCGCATTTGCCGGCACCGACCTGGATCCCGCCGCCATCGTGCAGCGGATGCAGAAACTCGTGGCCAAGGTCGAAGGTTTGATCGAAGAGAACGAAAAGCCGGCGACCACCTCTGGCAAGTCGGCCACCGAACTGCTGGCCGAACGGCTGCGCTCGGCCTTGGCGAGCAACGCCATGGGCAAGCGTGGCGACGACTCCAAGTGGCGCAACGCCGCGTCAACAGTCGACGAAGCGACGGCGGCCTGGTACAGGCTCGCGCCCGTGCCGAGCGAAGAAGCTACAGCGCTTGAGGCGCGGTTCCGTACGGCCTGCAAGCGTGTGATGGATCAGGTGAAGCTCCACGTGAGCCCACCGATGGGGGGCCCCGGCGGCGGTTTCGGAGGAGGCCGCCCCGGGGGTCGTCCTAACAACCAGGGCTCTCGAAACGCCGGCCCCAAGGGGCCGCGGCGGGAAGAGCGCGAGCTGTCGACCGTCTGACACGCAGCGTCAGCAGCTAGCTGGCCTCGCTTTCCACACATTAGGCATTCGCCTACTCACTGCGACCGCACGCAGCAGCGAAATAGGTGGCGCTGGTCTTGCAGTCAGCGTTCCCATGACTATGGCGAACCAGGATCAGAGCGCAATCATCAACCCGAAGGATGGCGACCACAAGGGTGACAACCGGCAGGCCGGCGACATCGATGGCAACCGCGGCGGAAGCAAAGGCACCGGACACCAGACCGGTGATCACAGCAGCGGCGACAAAGGTGACGGCAAGCAGGGCGACGGCACCAAGGGCGGCGGCAAAAGCGGCGGCACCGGCGGCGGCAACTAGCTGCCGCTGACGAGCCGTTTACTGTCCCTTGTAGGCGATTTTGCCCCCGACAATCGTGTACAGCACCTTGGCGTCGCGAATCTCGGCGTCCGGCACCGTCGTGATGTCCTTGGACAGCACGGTGATGTCGGCGAGTTTGCCTGGGGTGAGTGAGCCTTTGCTGTCTTCCTCGAAGGCGGCGTAGGCGGCCCACAACGTGTAGGACTTCAGGCCATCGATGCGCGAGAGCTTCTGGGCCGGAAAAAATTCAGTGCCGGCCGCGGTCATGCGCGTCACTGTGGCGTAATAACTCGAAATCGGATCGACGTTTTCCACCGGCGCGTCGGTGCCATTGGCGATAACGGCACCGCTGTCGAGCAATTTCTTCCAGACATACGCACCTTCTTCGGCGCGCTCGGCACCGAGGCGCGCCACCACGTACGGCGCATCGGATGTGGCGTGAACGCCCTGCATCGCTGCGATCACACCAAGCTGGCCGAACCGCGGAATATCATCGCGATGGATGTGCTGCGCATGTTCCACACGCCACCGCAGATCCTTGCCGTTGCGGTTGTTCTTGACGAACGCTTCCTCAAACACGTCCAGCACTTCACGGTTGGCGCGGTCGCCGATGGCATGCAGGCATAGCTGATAGCCGTGGTCGATGGCCAGCTGTGCTGTCGTTCTGACAGGTGCGAGATCGCGACCGAGACCTGAGCTTTCGACAAGGTCGGAGTACGGCGCGAGCAGCCACGCACCTCGTGAGCCGAGCGCGCCGTCCACGGAAATTTTGATCGCGCGCACCGTCAGATGTTTGTTGCCGTAGTCGATCAGGCGTCCGCGCGACAGCTGCTCCGGAGTGCCGCCGCCGCGAATCATCACCCACAGTCGCGACTTCAGACGCCCCTCGTCGATGGCACGCTTGAATCGCTCGACGTCCGTGAAACTCGAACCGGCGTCCTGGAAACTCGTGACACCCTTCGACAAAATCTCCTGGTCGGCCAGCTCAATCACACGCATGGCCTCGGCCTCGCGCTCTTCTGCTGTGGGAGGCGGCTCGCCCGCACCGCGGCGCACAAGGCCCATCGCCGTTTCGTTCAAGAGCCCCGTGGGATTACCTGCCGAGTCCTTGAGAATTTCGCCGCCGGCAGGTGCCGCGGTGGTCCCCGTGATGTTCGACAGCTCCATCGCCTTGGCGTTGGCAAACGACGCGTGACCGCTGGCGTGCGTCAGCACCACAGGATTGTTGGGCGACACTGCCGACAACGCCGTGTGCAGGGGGAAACCCGCCACGTTCGGCTGCGGCACCGACGACCACTTTTCCTGGTGCCAGCCACGACCGACGATCCACTGACCCGGCCGCGCTTTCGCCACCGCATCGCGCACCATGCCGATGATCTCTTCCCAGCTCTCGGTCTCCATGAGCTCGAGGCCCAGTTTCGCCTGGCCGATGCCGGTGAAGTGCGCGTGCCCTTCGACAAAACCCGGCATCGCCATCTGTCCGGCAAGGTCGATCACCTGCGTATTGGGCCCGATGTAGCGGCCAATCTCCGCATCGGACCCCACCGCCACGATCGTGTCGCCATTGACGGCAATCGCCTGTGCCGTCGGCCTGGCATCGTCAACCGTCACAACTCGCCCGTTGCGGAGCACAAGGTCTGCCGGCGACGGCGGTTTCTGAGTCTGGGTGGTGACGTGGGCCACAGCGGCCACGGTGACAAGCAACGCAGTGGCGAGAATGGTGGTGGAGCGAAGTCGGATATTCATGCGTACAGCAAGGATACGCATCGCAGCCAAGGAATCAAGTGCTCACGTGCTCGGGTGCTCCAGTGCTCGGGTGCTGGTCGAAGCCCAGTCGTTTTTCCATCAGGAGGAAATACGGAACAGCCAGGAATGCGAGGCCTGCGGCGATACCGAAGGCTGGTCGGAATCCGAACTGGTGAATCAGCCAGCCAAGGCCCGTAGAGCCGCTGCCGATCCCCAGATCAAAGGCCGCGAGCATCGCACCAAACGCCGCGCCGCGCCGCCACGGCGGGATGCGGCCCATGATGTACGCGCTGTACGTGGGATACAGCAAGCCGAAGCCCGAACCAAAAGCCACTGCCGCAAGCACAAACGTGAGCCGCCCCTGCGCCGCCGCGAAGAGGGCCATGCCCGCAGCCGTGATGAGCAGACAGGGGAGCAAAACCACACGGTGCCCGATGCGGTCGAGCATTCGTCCGATTGCCAGTCGTCCCACCAGCATCGCCACCGCCATCGACGTCAGAAACAGACTGCGCGGAGTCACCTGCAGCTCGTCTGCAAACAGCGCCGAAAACGTCGTCAAGCCGCCGTACCCGAATGCAATCAGCGCCATCGACACTGACAGGGCCATCACGGGCCATTCGATAGCAAGGCGCGAGCGGGCTCGGGTGCTCTTGTGCTCGGATGCTTCTTCCGGTAATCGCCACGCGATAAATGCCATCAGCAGATTAAGCGCCGCGATTTCGAAGCACAGGGCCTTCCATCCGAACGAAAACACCCAAAAGCCGAGTGGTGGTGCCACAGCCAATGCGAGCACGGACGAGAGTCCCCAGTATCCAAGGCCCTCGGCGCGCCGACCATCAGGAATGATCGACGTGATGTACGCCCCGGACGCCGAGAGTAGCGCGGACCAGAACAGGCCGTGCACGAACACAAGCGCCAGCAGGAGGCGATAGTTTTCGATCACCGCGTACAGCGAAGCAAACGCCGCCAGCGCGAGGCTCACGACAATCAGCACACGGCGATGGCCGACACGGTCAGCGAGTTGCCCGGTAACCGGCGCAGACAACGCCGACGAATACGTGAGGAATCCGAGGAACAACCCGCCGGCAAACGTCGTGCCGCCGAGCGCGAGCACGTGATACGGCGCCGCCGGCAACAGCTGAAACAGCGAGATGAACACCGTGAAGGTGTACGCGCACATGACGAAGAAGCGCGCGGTAAAAAGCGGAGCCGACACCCGACGTCTTTCTTCTACTTAACGATCGGTGTGACGACGACCTTGCGGAACGCGGCGACGGAGTGATCACCCTGGATCATGATCGGACCTGGCGCGAGCTCGTTGTTGTCGAGCGCACCACCGGTAATGCCTTCGATCACGGCGTTGTCATGAATCCGGGTGCCGTTGAGGGTGACTGTCACGCGGTTGCCGATCAAAACGATCTCGACTTTCTGCCACTCGCCTGGAGGCAGGCTGGCGTTCACATCGGGGGCCTTCCGCCCATAGATTGACATGTGCCCCGTGATGGCCGTGTCCTTGCCGGCATCGTCAAACACCTGCATTTCGTACCGACCGCGCAGGTAGATGCCGCTGTTGCTGCCCTCGGTGAGGCGGTACTCGGCCTCGAGCTTGAAGTCGCTGAACGTCTGTTTCGACACGAGGTTGTTCGCGCTCTTGACGTTCACCATCATGCCGTTTTCCACAGACCAGTTCATGGGTCGGGCGGCGTGTTGCACGCCCCACGCATCCATCGAAGTAGTGGAGGCGTCAAACAGCACCACCGGTGTGCCGTATTTGTGTTCGGCGTTGGCATCAACCACCGGCCACGCAGGTGTGCGCACACCAACCCAATTCACGACGCGCTCGGTCACAGGATTTCCGCCCCGCCCGCCACTGCGCAACGTGTGCCGGCCAACCAATCGCTCGCCTTCAAGACGTGCGCGGTATTCAGGCCCCGTCAGGTTGTCGGCCCGGCCGGACTGAAAGATCAACTCCCCGCCTTCGACCTTGACGACGCCGAGGCTGCCAGGACTGCCAGCGCGATTCAAAAACCGACCCGTGAGCCCATCCGCCCCCTGCTCCACCTTCAGCCAGTACACAAACCCCGAATCGTCGCCCGTCCCCGTCATGTTCCAGGTGCCCAGGAACGGGTTGGGCTGGGCCGACACGCCTGAAGTCATGGAAGCCACCGCAAGAAGACAGGCCGAGAGGAGGATGCGCATGAGTCGTATGGTAACTCGGCGTTGACGGTTCATGGTTCATCGGTTCATGGTTCCGGGTGCTGTTCGTGGTTCCTGGGTGCAGGGTTCTTGGTGCACCCAGCCCAGACTAGAATAGCCGCGTGCAAATCATCCGAAGCCGCGAAACATTTGATGTCTGCATCGTAGGGTCCGGCGCCGGGGGCGGCATGGCCGCCAAGGTGCTGACCGAGGCCGGTGCGAAGGTCGTGATGCTGGAGGCGGGCGTGAACTGGGACCCGGAGACGGATCCGAAGATGTTCGCGTGGCCGTACGACTCGCCTCGACGAGGTGGCGGCACGCCGGAGCGCCCGTGGGGCGAGTTCGGTGCGTGGATTGGCGGCTTCCAGATTGATGGCGAGCCGTACACGACCGGGCAGGGCTCAAGTTTCCAGTGGTTCAGAACGCGCATGCTGGGCGGCCGCACGAATCACTGGGGCCGCATTTCGCTGGCGTTTGGTCCCGACGACTTCCGGCGCAAGAGCCTGGATGGGCTCGGCGACGACTGGCCGATCACGTTTGACGACATCAAGCCGTATTACGACCGCGTGGACAGGTTCGTCGGCCGGTTCGGCACCGTTGAAAACCTTCCCAACGAACCCGACGGCATCTTTCAGCCGCCACCCGAGCCGCGGTGCTGGGAGCGGTTGGTCAAGAACGCGTCCGACAACCTCAACATCAAGTGCATCCCGTCGCGGCTGTCGATCCTCACGCAGCCGCTCAACGGTCGCGCGGCGTGTCACTACTGTGGCCAGTGTTCGCGTGGATGTGCGACGCACTCAAACTTCTCGTCGCCCTCGGTGCTGCTGCGCCCGGCGATTGCGTCAGGCAACCTGACGATCATCACGCAGGCGATGGCGCGTGAAGTCACCGTCAACGCGCAGGGGCTTGCGACAGGTGTGGCCTACATCGACAAAACAACCGGCCAGGAGAATCACGTGTCGGCCCGCATCGTGGTGTTGGCCGCAAGTGCGTGTGAATCAGCGCGCATCATGCTCAACTCAAAGAACACGCAGTTTCCGCAGGGCGTCGGCAACTCGTCGGGCGTGGTTGGCAAATACATCACCGACTCCACCGGCGCGAGCGTCACGGCGTTCATCCCGAAGCTGATGGATCAGATTCCGCACAACGAGGACGGCGTCGGCGGCGCGCACCTCTACATGCCGTGGGTGCTCGACAACAGAAAGCTCGACTTCCCGCGCGGGTATCACACCGAGATCGGCGGCGGTCGCAACATGCCCAACGCCGGCTTCGGCGGCAACATTCAGCGCTTCACCGGCTACGACAGCGGCCGCGAGATTGGCGGCTACGGCACCACCTTGAAGGACGACTACCGGCGCTTCTACGGGTCAACAGTGACGTTCATGGGCCGCGGCGAGATGATTCCGAACGAAGGCAGCTACTGCGAGATCGATCCGAACACGATCGACAAGTTCGGCATTCCGGTGTTGCGGTTCCACTGGCGGTGGACCGACCACGAGTACAACCAGGCCAAACACATGCAGGACACGTTCCGCGCCATCGTCGACGAGATGGGCGGCACAACGATGGGCACGATGCCGTCGCGCGAGCGCGGCTACGGCATCTCCACCGGGGGCTCCATCATTCACGAATTGGGCGTCACGCGCATGGGTAACGACCCGAAGACCTCGGTGCTCAACAGCAACTGCCAGGCGCACGACGTCAAGAATCTGTTTGTCACTGACGGCGGTCCGTTCGTCTCGCAGCCTGACAAAAACCCGACGTGGACCATTCTTGCGCTCTCGTGGCGCACCAGCGATTTCATCGTGTCTGAACGCAACCGGGGAGCACTCTGATGGCAACCATGGATCGACGCTCGTTGTTGCGCCTGATGGCGGCCGCGCCGATGGCGGCGGCGTTTACGTGGACACACGAAGAGGCGGTGTTTGCCGGCAACGCCGTCAAAGCCGCGCAGGCACAGGCGGGGCAAACCGCGTTCACGCCCGTGTTTTTCACCGCGCACGAATATCAGACAGTGACCGTGCTGGTGGACTACATCATTCCGAAGGACGAGCGGTCCGGCAGCGCGTCGGAGGCGGGCGTGCCGCAGTTCATGGATTTCATGATGACCGACCAGCCGAATCGGCAGAACGCCATGCGCGGCGGGCTTGCCTGGCTCGACCTCGAATGCCATCGTCGCTTCGACAAACGGTTCATCGTGTGCACCGATGCCGAGCGGCGTCAGGTGCTCGACGACATCTCGTGGCCGCGTCGGACAGTCGAGGGCATGAACCCCGGCGTCACGTTTTTCAACAGCTTCCGCGACCTCACGGCCAGCGGCTTCTGGACCAGCGAGATGGGCATCAACGACATCCAGTACATGGGCAACACCTTCGTGCCCAAGTGGACCGGTTGCCCGCCCGAGGTGTTGACCAAGCTGGGGTTGGAGTAGCGCCGGGTCGTCGGGAGAATCCTGAGAGCCGCGCCAGCTACAGTCGAGCGGAGTGCAGGTCTGAACCGCCGTGCCCGGCCGGTTGCGAGGGGCGCTCGGGCAGGTAGCGGAGTACCCGGGAGGTTTCTCGATGTTCGACCACGGATTCCCGGGTCACGCGGGCCAGTGCCTTGCGGTCACGCTGGTAGACGGCGCGGTCGGCAAAGGTCAGCGTCATGCGGTAGTTCGGCACCTGCGCAAGGCGCCAGAGATGCGGGGCGAAACTCGTGGTGCCGTGCCAGCACAAACGTTCATGCGGGCACACGCCGGGTGGAGCCTCACACGTCAGCGATACGGTGTGAATCGGGATGTCTCGCGTGATCGCGGTCTGCAGGAGCGCCGACTTGAATGGCAACACGACACGGCCATCAGTGCTGGTGCCCTCGGGAAACCAGGTGACACGATTACCAGCGGCCAGCCGGTCGTGCATGTCGGCAATCACGCGCGGCAGGTCCTTCAGTCGCTGACGATGAATGAAGATGGTGCCGGCATCGCGGATTAGTCGGCCGATCAGCGGCCACTGTGCGATCTCCGACTTCGCGACAAACTTGGTGTCCATCTGGGTGGCCAACGCGAGGATGTCGAGATATCCCACGTGATTGGCCACGACCAACGTGCCGCGCGGCGGCAGAGGACCGGAGCGAACGATGGTGAGTCCAAGGATCCGACAGGTCGGACGCACCCACAACTGCACCCAGTCGCGTCGCGTGACCCACGCGTACAGCACCGAACCTCCGGTCCAGACGGCCAACACCGAGAGGCGTAACACCGCTCGGAGTGGTCCCATCAGGCGACTCCTGTCGTAAAAAACATGGCGGTCGCTTCGGGCGTCAAATTGTGCCGGTCGAGGATCACGAGGAAGTCAGTGGTGCCGAAGGCGCGATCCAGCACCGGCCCTCCACACACCGACGCACCAAAGCGCAGGTAGGTGCGGAAGAGCATCGGCAGCTCCGGTGTGCCGTCCGCACAGGGAACCGAGGCGGGCACTGTACTTGCGTCCGCTGCACGGGCGCGCCATGTGGGATGCCATGCCCCGATCGCGTGGAGGTGCTCAGCCACAGTCCAGCCTGCGGCGGGGTCCAGCGTCGGAAGCGAACAACACCCGAACAGGTAACGCTTGTCGTGTGCATGGAGATAGGCGGCCAGGCCCTTCCACAGCAGCAGGAGTACACGGCGACTGCGGAACGCCTGCGCCACACAGGCACGGCCGACCTCCACGCCGTGAGTGAGGACTTCGGCCGGCAGCTCATCCAGTACAAATTCTGTGGCGCTGTAGAATCCGCGGTGCCCGACCGCCTGGTCCATCGTCTGCATCCGATAGGTGCCGACGACCTGACCGGTGGTCGCTTGCCTGACGATCAGGTGGTCGCAGGCCGCGTCGAAGTCGTCAAGGTCACGTCCGGTGGCCTCGGCCCCGGCCAGCCCCTCACCAAGTTCCAGGTTGAAGACTTCGTACCGCAGGCGCGCGGCCGCCTCGAGATCGTCGGGTCCTTGCGCCAGGTGAATGCGATACCCGCCTTCGACGAGATCCAATCCGGTCATGTGGACCGTCCTTTCACCCGCGCATCACATCAATCGGATTCGACAATCCGATGACTGATCGAAGACAACCGGGTGAAAACGTCAGCGGGTCCAGGGTTCGCGGCGCCAGTGGGCCGGCGGCCGCGCGGACCGCACTTCAAACCCAAGACGTTCGATAGACTCCCGGCCATGACGATCGACGGATGTCACAGTGACCACGTGCATGCCCTCCGGCAGTGACGCCGGCAGTCGGACACGCCATAGGTGCATCGACCGGTCGGCCAGCACGGCCGTTGGCTGTGGCGCGGCGGGGCCATTGGTGTTGCCGCGGAAGAGTTCGAAGCCCTGGTTGCGTGCCTCGCCGGATCGGCTCTGCAGCGCAAAACGTCCGACCTGCAGTTGTTTGACGGCGGCAAAGGGGTCGGAAAACTCGACACCTACACGAGCGGCCTCACCGCGGCCCTCCTGGGTGCGTTCAAGCGTCAGTCGTTGGTCTCCCAGTTGCGCGGTGACGCGCGTCTCTCGAGATCCGAGCCACACGTTGGCGACTAGGAAGGTGCCCTCCCGCAGATCATCAGCCGTCAGGATTTTGGTATCCGGCAGATCGTTGATGTTGACGGGGGGAATCGGATCGCGCGTCTTGCCGTCCTCGGCCTTCCACGCCACAAGGTCCGTGTACCACTGGCGGAATCCCGGCGTGGACAACGACACCCACATCTGACGACGCCTGTCGATGTTGGCGCCGATGTAAGTCTCTCGATAGTCAGCGCCGTCAAGGTCGAGCGTGAGGAACCCCTTCGGAGCCCCCTGACGCTGCAACGCCATCGGTGTGCCGTCCATGCCCAGATCACCCTGATACCAGGCGCCGCATGCCGCGCCGGCGACGATGTGACGGAAAGGTAGAGGACCAGCGCCGACGGCGTCGGTCCAGCCTTGATAGTGTTCGCCAGGCGCGAGGTTCTCAGTGGTGTGTGTGTGGCCGGACAACGACAACGCGGGTCGTCCGGTGAGCAGCGCATGAATCTCGGGCAGGTTGTCGGTCTGATGGACTGGAGAGCCGGAGTCCACAAACGACACAAGCGGAATGTGATGGGCCAGCACGATCAGCCGATCGCGCGGCACTTCGGCCAGCAGGTTGCGCAACCACGCCATCTGCGTGGCTTCAACGCGACCGTTATATCCGGGACGAGCGGGATCGGCGCAGGTTTGACGACCAGGCGTGGCGGCCTCGAGAGCACCACACGGGAACACGACGTTGTCGAGCACCACAAACGTCGCTTGCCCGATCTCGAAGGCGTAATAGTGTGGTCCGAAGAGTCGTCGCCAGGAATCCGACGAGTCCGCATCGGTCGTCGCATCGAAGTCGAAGTCGTGATTGCCCTGCACAAGGTATTGCGGTGCCTCCAATGCGCCGCCCACCTCGAGCAAGCGCGGCAGCAGCGCCAGATCGTCACCCACGACATCGCCGAGGTAAAGAACGCAGTCGTACGCGCCCGGCCCCTCAGAGAGCAGGTCCGCGACGGTGCTGTCACGGAAGTAGCCGACTTCGGTATTGGAGTAGGTCTGGCTGTCGCCGATGATCGCGCAGCGCAGTGGTCCGGATTCGTCCACCCGCACCAGCGGGAAATTGATGGCCGATGGGATCGGGCCCGTCGCGGGCAACCCACCGAACCGCAAAGCCCTGGGCGAGCCGGCCGGCTTGTGTTGATACGCGAACTGCGGCACGAACGAGCCGTTGGTCGGCGTGCGCCAGCCTGAGGGTTTGACGACGAACACTGACATGTCGGGGCGGACAGGCAAACGGTACCGCCCGTCTGCATCCGTCCGCACGACATCCAGTCCGTTGCTGACGAGGACGCCGCGTACACCAGGCTCATTGGCCTGATGTACGCCGTCCCGATTAAGGTCATCGAACACGATCCCCGTGACCGTATCGGTGCCCTGCTGCTGCGACGTGCGCAGGTCGAGCGTCGCCGTGAACGGCAGCGCCGGCGTGCGGCTGACCAGGGTCGGCCCCAGCGTGGCCGCGAGCAGAGTTCCGAAACGACGTCGGCTGATCGTCACCATGTGCGTAGTCCCGTGCGCGTCAGTTGAACAGGTAGCGCAGCGTGAACTGCATGCGCCAGATGTCACCGATGCCCGGGCTCTTCTCGAACGTGGTGTTCATCAGTTGCCCGTTCACCACGCGCAGACGATACGTCGAGCGTCCCTGCGAGTCCACGGACGGATTGGTCAGCGGTTGGCTCGAGATGACACCCTGGCCCACGCCGGAATCACCGCTGATCAGGTTGTTCATGTTCAGGATGTCGAAGCGGAACTTCAGCGTGTGGCGGCGTCCGCCGACATTCGTAAACAGGTCCTGCTGCATCCCGAAATCCAGACGCCACACCATCGGCAGGAACAGACCGTTGCGCTCGGCGTATTGGCCTCGGTTCTTGCTCAGGTAGGGGTCCTGGTTGATATAGGCCTCCCACGCCTGCGCCTGCTGATCGGCCGTGTACGTGACACCACCGGAGGTGAACGTCTGGAAGTTCATCTCTGAAGCGTTGCGGTGGATGTAGAGCAGGTCGTTGTTGGAGTTGCTGTCGCCGTTCATGTCGCCCTGGAAGCGGTACGACGCCGTTCCCCGCGTCACACCATCCCAGAACAACGACACGGTGGTGCCGCCGAAGCGGAACCAGTCACGACTGAACGTGGCCGCACCAAACACGCGGTGGCCGAGAGTGCTCGACGAGAAGCCGACACCGGGATTGTTCGGGTCACCGGCCGCCGGGTTGTTCTGCCATGAGCCTGACGCGATCGAGCCGGCATCCACCGTGTTGCGTGTCTCGCCATAGCTGTACGCGGCTTTGACCGTGAATCCATCACGGAACGCCCGTTCAAGCGTTGCCGCCACATTCCAGGCCGAGCCCTCGTTCTGATTACCCAACGTCACCGCGTTGGCCACATTCGAATGGATGCGGTTGCTGCCAATCCACCGCGACCGGCTGTCCGCACCCGCAAACGTGCCGTTCGGTGCGATCAGGTTGGCGTTGTGATACGAAATACCATTCACGTCTCTGGTGTAGAGCAGCTCCGCCGTCGCCGTCCACGCACCAAACAGTCGGTAGTCCACCGCCGCGTTGGAACGCCACACCTGCGGGAACTTGAAGTCACTCGCCGTCAGCGCCAGTTCATAGGCACTGGCGGGAGCGCCGGTCACCGTCGTGGGTTTGTAGTGATCCGGGTTCGGATTCCAGGGTCGATTCCGTGTGTTGTCGATGGACTCAAAGCCGGTCAGCACACCCGTGTTGCCCACCTGGTTCGAGATCCACACATACGCCGGCTTGCCGGTGAACACCCCGGTGCCGCCACGCACCTGAATGCGGCCCTCGCCGTTCACGTTCCAGTTGAAGCCCACTCGCGGCGACCACAGCGGCGTCGCGTCAGGCAACTTGCCCGTCTGATACTGAATCGCACCGCCATCAGCAGCTCTGAACGTGAGTGCGTCTGCATTCGCGTTGGCGAACGCGGTGTCGCCGAATGACGCCACATCCATTCTGACCCCGGCCGTCACCGTGAGATTAGGGCGCACGCGGAACTCATCCTGTGCGTAGAGGCTGCTGTACATCACTTCCAGCGGCTGAATGGGCTTCACCATCCCGGGGATGTTGGCCCACCGCACTTGGAACCGGCGCAGCGTTACCGGCGACGTCGTCCTGTTCGGATTGGCCAGATAGTCGTTGGCGTCGGTGTAGAAGTCGTCGAGCGAGTTATAGACGTAGGCGCTCTGCGAGCCAGGGAAGAACACGTTTTCTGACTCATACCTCTCAAGGCTGGCGCCAAATGTCAGGGAGTGGCCTCCGCGCAGGATGGTCAGGTTGTTCTGCAGCTGCCACGTTGAATAACGCAGTTCGTTGCTCGGCGTGAACGGTTCAAACCCGAATGACGTGTACGTCGAGCCGCTCTGCAGCACGTCCACGAGTGGGAAGAAGGTTCCCAACGAGTCGCGGCTTTCGTCCTGCGACGTGTAGCCGACGATGGCGGTGTTGGTCATGTTCGAGCCGATCACACTGTTGACCTGGCCGATGACCGAGCGAATGTTCTCGAGGATCTTGTAGTTGGTGTTGCGGAAGTTCAGCGCGTTCTGGCTCGAGCGACGCGAACCAAAGCCCAGCGACGACGAGTTGGACGCGAGGACGTCCGTATCGGAATCCAGATGGGTGTAGCGCACGCTGGCGCGGTGACGGTCGCTGATGTTGATGTCCGTCTTGAACAGTAACCGCAGCGCGGGGGTCTCGTGGTCGTAACCCTGGTAGCCGCCCGTCTCATAGTTGAAGCGCGACGACAGGAACGAACTGAGCTGATTCAGGTCGGAGGCGAGCACGCGTGTAATTTGGCCACCCGTCGGTTCGCCGCCGGTGTTCGCGCGCCACGTCGTGCCTGGGCGTGTCTCGGCTTCACTTTCGGCGTTCGCGAAAAAGAACACCCGGTTGCGGAGCACGGGTCCGCCAAGGGTCGAGCCGTAGTTCTTGTACTCAAAGGTGCCCGTATCAAAGTCTCTGCCGCCGGACGAATCACCCACCAAATCATCGCTGCGGAACTGGTAGTAGGCGGAGCCGGTGAACCGGTTCGTGCCGCTGCGCGTGACGGTGTTGATGCCGGCACCAATGAAGTTGCCCTGCCGCACGTCGTACGGCGCGATGTTGACCTGTACCTGTTCGATCGAGTCGACCGAGATCGGCGCCACGCCCGTGCGGTCGCCGGGTGCGCCACCCAGACCGAACGAGTTGTTGAAGTACGAGCCGTCCACGGTGATGTTGTTCAGCCGATTGTCCTGGCCAAACGAGAGGCCCCCGGACGACTGCGGTGTCATGCGCACAAATGAGCTGAGACGCCCGTCGTGTGTGGGCATGGTTTCCAGCGCCTGACGGCTGATGGCCGTCGCGGCGCCGGTGCGCGCCGAACTGAAGACGGGATCCACTGTGCCGGTGACGGTGATCGTCTCGGCTGCGGCGACCGACCCGAGGGTCAGGTCCACATCGGCGGTCACGCCCAGCGACAGCGTCAGACCGGAACGACTCGCCGGCTGGAATCCCGCCAGTTCCGCCAGAACCGTGTAGGGTCCGCCGACACGCAGATTGGGAATCGAGAATCGACCGTCAGCCTGGCTGACGGCTGTTTGCATCGTGCCTGACGGCTCGTGCAACGCGGTGACGGTCACACCGGGCACGGCAAGCCCCTGCGCGTCACGAACAACACCGGCAATGGCACTGGTGGTCACACCCTGCGCCTGCGCCACACCGACGGTCATGAATACGGCGACGACTATCGACACACCCAGGCGCACGTTTCGAATCAACTTGCTTCGCATGTACTTCTCCATTGCACGACCGTACCCGCCGGAGGGTACATCGATGTAACAAACCGTTAACGAGCGGGAAAACTCCGCCAACTGCCCGGCTGAGTGGAAGACGGAGGATGGAGCGATTTTAGGGGCATAATCTTAGCGAATATGGACGACGAAGTCACGCGCGGCGGCGATGAGACACGGCTCTCGGACGAGACCCGTCTAAGTGACACACCCTCCGTCCGACCACGCAGCGTTGTGCACCTCAATGCCGGCGATGAGTTCGGCACCCGCTACCGCATCATCAAACAGCTCGGCGTGGGCGGCATGGGCGTCGTCTATCAGGCCTGGGACACCACGCTCAACGTGGTCGTTGCGCTGAAAGTCATTCGGCCGGACGCCACCGCTGATCCCGCACATACAGCTGATATCGAACGGCGTTTCAAGCAGGAACTGCTGCTCGCGCGGCAGGTCACCCACCGCAACGTCGTGCGCATTCACGACCTGGGCGACATCGACGGCACCAAGTACATCACCATGTCGTTTGTTGAGGGAGAAGACCTCTCGAGCGTACTCAAGCGGGAAGGGACACTGCCCATCGACCGCGTGCTGCCCCTGGCGCGACAGATCGCCGCCGGCCTCGAGGCCGCGCATGAAGCGGGCGTCGTCCATCGCGACCTCAAGCCGGCCAACATCATGGTCGACGCCGACGACAACGCCCTGATCATGGACTTTGGCATCGCCGTCAAGGGGGCTGATACAGCCGGCGCAATTATCGGCACCGTGGAATACATGTCGCCCGAGCAGTCCAGGGGCGAGACGGTGGATCACCGTACGGACATCTACGCGTTCGGGTTGATTCTCACAGACCTGCTGTTGGGTCGACGCCAGAGCGAACCCGGCAAGTCGGCCTGGGAGACACTCACCGATCGGATCTCAAGCGCACCCGAACCATTGGCGACGCGCGACCCAAACGTACCAGCCGATTTTGATGCGGTCATCACGAAGTGCGTTCAATTGGATCCGGCTGAGCGTTACCTCACGACCGCCGAGCTCGTCGCGGCCCTGCAGCGACTTGACGACCACGGGCACTTGATTCCGGAATCCCGCAAGCTGACGCCGCGTTTGATGGCCAGTGCCGCGGTGCTGACCGCAGGTCTGGTTGCCGGCACCTGGTGGTTCTCCCAGGGGCCGGGCGTGCAGCCCACCGAGCCCGTCTCGGTGCTCATCGCGGACTTTGACAATCAAACAGGCGACCCGGTGTTCACCGGGCTGGTGGAACAGGCGATGGCCGTCGGCGTGGAAGGCGCATCGTTTATCTCTTCCTACCCGCGCCGTGATGCGCTGCGCCTCGCGGCCACCTTGCAGCCCGGCTCCGCCCTTGACCCATCGGTCGCCAAACTGGTCTCCATGCGTGAGGGCCTCGACGTCATCGTCGCCGGCGGCGTCACCACGCAAGGTGCGGGAGTGGCGCTGCGGGTCACGGCGACACATGCCGAGAGTGACGAAGTGCTGTTGGACTGGACCACCACCGCTCCGGCAAAGGATCAAATCCTCGAGGCTGTTGGTCGGGCTGCCGCGCGCGTCCGTCAGACTCTGGGTGACACACGCACTGATTCCGCAGCCAGCGATGCCGAGACGTTCACGGCGGCGTCTCTCGACGCGGCGAAGGCGTACGCGGAAGCGCAGGAGTTGCAGTGGGCCGGCCGATTTGAGGACGCCATCACCTCCTACGAGCGCGCACTCACGCTGGACGCGTCGTTCGGGCGCGCACACGCCGGTGTCGCGGCGTTGTACGCCAACCTTGGGCGACCGACGCAGGCAGAAACCAGTTACCTGGCCGCGCTGTCGCATCTCGATCGCATGACTGAGCGTGAGAAGTTCCGCACGCGCGGCGGGTATTACCTCTTCAAGCGGAATTCAGACAAGGCGCTTGAGGAATTCCAGGCGTTGGTGGCCCAGTATCCAGCCGATACGTCGGGTCTCGCCAACCTCGCGCTGGCGCAGTTTTATCGACGCGACATGGCAGGAGCACTCGACACCGGACGACGGGCGTCGGACATCTATCCAAAGAACGTGATTCGCCGCAACAACGCCGCGCTGTTCGCGATGTACGCCGGCAATTTTGATGCGGCGATCACACTCGCCAATGACGTGCTTCAACTCAACCCCCAGTTCGTCAAAGCCTGGGTGGCCCTTGGGTTGTCGCATCTGGCACTTGGACACGGCACCGAGGCGACGGCCGCATGGGATTCTCTCGCGGCGATCGATACCGCGGCTGCACAGTCGTTCACCGCAAGTGGGCGCATCGACATGGCATTGTTCGAAGGTCGCGACGCCGAGGCACTCGCCATGCTGGATGCCGCAATTGCCGGCGACCGTGCCGCCGGAAGCCTGGTGTCCGCCGGCCGTCGCCTGGCGATTAAGGCTGAGGTGCTGCTGGCGCAAGGCAACAACGCGGCTGCGCTCAGGGCCGCGCGTGAGGCGGTGACCGCCGGGCGTGAGGACGGCATCCTCTACACGGCGGCACGAGTCATGGTTGGGGCGGGAGCACCGGCACCTGCCGAGGCGATCGCCACGGACCTCGACAACCGACTGGAGAACGAGCCGCGCATCTACGCGGCGCTGCTGCGAGGAGAGGCCGCGCTGGCCGCTGGACGCCCGCGAGACGCCCTCACCCAATTCGAGGCCGCGCAGACACTGGCCGACACGTGGCTTGGACGACTCAGTCTCGGACGGGCGTATCTCGCGCTGGGCGCATTCCCTGAGGCGGCTGCTGAATTCGACCGCTGCCTCGCCCGCAAAGGCGAGGCCACGGCCGTGTTCCTTGATGACCTGCCGAGTTACCGTCTGATGCGCCAGATCGAGCCGCTCTTGCAGCAGGCTCGCACCGGACTCAGGCGCTAACGAGTACCCGTCGGACCGGAGACCGTCGGCGCTGCCGCCACTTGAATCGTCACCGTGGCACTGAAGTTACTCGCGCCCTGGCGGATGCTCACATCAATCGGTCCGGCTGAGGCGACACCGGGCAGGTTCACTTCCAGTGCCAGCCCGATGGCGGCGCTGGACGTTGCAATACCAGTGACATCCCACGTATTGGCGCCCTGCGTGAAGCGCACCACCGCTCCTAAAGTGTCGATACCGTCAGCCACGACGTAGATCGTAGTGCCAGCCGGGACCGGCGTAGCCACGACGTTCATGTTGCCGTCTCGAATCGCCGTGATCACCGGCGTGCCAGGCACGGCCGTGATCGTGATTGGAAATGCGTTCGACACGATGGTGCCCGCGTTGTTGCGCAACCGGACGGTGGCGGCCCCGAGCGGCATGCCGGGTAACCGCACATACCCTGCGGTCGGCGACGACGGACTGGCGAACCAGAAGCCGTTCATCGTCGTGACCCCGTTGGACACCTCCGCGACCACATCGCCAACGCCGGCTGGCAGGTTCGCGCCGCGAAACACCATGAAGCCTTCGTTCGGTGCCCCGTTCGCCGGGGATGCCGACGTAATCGTGACGCCGGCCTGGACCTGCACACACTGCGAGAACTCCGACGTATTGCCGTTGCCGTCGGTCGCCGTCGCGGTCAGGAACTGCCCTGCGGGCACCATCTCGGTGAGTGCGGCTCCGACGACCACCATGTCGCCCGAGCCGTTGCTCTGCTGAATGAATGACCCGACCAATCGTTCACCCTCACCAAAGCCACTGGCATCGCAGGACGCGCTCGCGAAAATCTGGATCGTGTGATTCGCGTTGATCTGCTGGCTGTCCAGCAGGTAGTCCACGGTGGTGACCACACCGTTGTTCGTGACATTGCTCAGCACGGGGAAGTTCTGTTGCCCGTTAGGCCCAACATCTCCGTCATTGGCGTCATTGACGGTCACGCTGTTCCTCGACAGATCGATGCCAAGCCCCAGGTTGTTGTAAATCGAGTTCGACCAGATTCGGTTGCCCAGATCAGCCAGTTGTCCGGCGTTGTAGCCAACCTGCACACCGTCTCCGTTGTTGACGATGGTATTGCCGTCCCCGGGAGCGAGACCGCCGATCAGCGCACCCTGCGTGCCCTCGAACATGCCAATTCCCCCATTGGGATTAAAGGCAATGAGGTTGCCGCGCACCCAAGTTCCGGATCGATCCCCGTAGAGGCCAATCCCACCGCCATTGGGCAGCGGCAAGGTGCCGGTCACGTCGGTCCCGACCTTGTTGTTCTCAATCAGATTCGCGATGGCACCGAGCGCGCCACCACTCCGGATACCGCCCCCGCGCACCTGCCCTGACACCAGGTTGTTGCGAACGACGTTGTTCGGCGCGGTGACAAACACGCCGACATGACAGCAGCCAAGTGTCAGCGTTGGGCCGAAGTCATCGAGTCGCGCGTTCCCCTGTGCAATCGTGCCGGTGCTGTCGGTCCCGATAAAGTTGTTCTCGATCACCGTGTTGCCGTTCGAGAAGATGCCATCACCGAGGTTCCCGGAGATGATGTTGCGGTTCTCGACTCCAGGGGCGCCGATGACAGCGGCCGCCCCCTGCACGCTGATCCCGCGCCCGACATTGGCCGCGATTCCCGCTCCGGTGGGACCGGTGCCGATGTAGTTACCGACGATGCGGGGCGCCGCTCCTGCCTGCGCGCCGACGATCACAATTCCATAGCCGCCGTTGCCAGAAATCGTGTTCGGCGATCCCGCCACGCCACCAATCACCGTGCCTGACGCACGGTTGAGTCGAATGCCGCCACCGGTATTACCACGCGCAAGCGGGCCGAGATTTTCATTCGCCTGACTTGCGGGGCCGATGATATCGGTCGCGCTCCGCCGCAGAACGTTCCCCGCAGCATCAAGGCCGATCGTGTTGCCTTGAATCAGCGTGCCCGTCACCTCGGCCAGCAGACCCGACTGCTGGATGTCGATGCCAAAGCCGTTCGCGCCACCGACCGTACCGTTGCCGGAGATCAGGTTGCCGTCGATGATCGTTGCCGTCGCACCGTCGAACAGCGTGATGCCGTTGTCAAGATTCGGCAGGGCCGTCAGCCCGTCCGCGCTCGTGCCGATTCGGTTTCCCGTAATCAACGAGCCCGACCCACCGGCGATCAAGATGCCGGATGTCTCTGACGAGGAAATCACGTTGCGCGCAATCACGTGATTGGTGCTGTAGTTCAAGTGGACACCAACGTTGTTGGCGGGCCACGTCTGCACACCGGCACGTCCGGCACCGATAGCGTTGTCTTCAACGCGCACGTTGTTCGTGCCGTTGTTCACATACACGCCAGGTCCCGGGAATCGGTTGATGCCGAGACCGCGAATGGTCACGTCCGACGCAACCACTTCAAAGCCAGGGGCCAGGCCGATGTTTGTTCCCGGCAGGTCGTCATTATTGTCGGAGACAAAATTCAGCATGAACCGGCCATCGAGGTTCACCATCGGCGCCATCGAGAGCGAGCCCGGCTGCGACAGACCGTCGATGATCACAGGGTTCGTGATCACGGGCAGTGGGGTGGCTGGCGCAATGGTGTGCAGCCACGGTCCCGGGATGGCGAAGGTGATCGTGTTCAGATCCGCCGCAACGTTCGCCTCGATCAGCGCCGCACGCAGGGAACCCGGACCTCCGTCCGAGGCGTTGGTCACGACAAACGGACTCGCCGACGTCGCGCCATTCACGACTGCGCCAAAGGCGCCCTCCAGGATGTAGCTGCCATCACCGTGGCTTCCGTTCAGCCGGAATCCGTAGGTGTCGCCAGCCTGCACCGCCACCGACGTGACGCCGGCGAATGCAAAGCCAGCGCTTGGGTTGCGGGCGCCGACACAGTTGTCAGTCAGTTGCAGCAGCGGGCCCACAAAGACATCATTGCCTGCGCGGTTGACGAAGGACTGGAGCTGGACGCCAGCCGCACAGTAGGAGTGCAGCCCGGTCCACTCCCAGTCGAGCCGCACCGGTCCGGTGGCCGCCGCGACGGTGGACAACGTCCATGCGCCGGTGAAGTTGGGGATGCCGTTGCGCTGATAGGTCATGCGCGGCGTGCCGCCGACGGCCCCGTTGTCCGTCAGCACGACGATGCCGTCGCCGTTCGCAGACCAGTTCGTGGCCGGCGGAGGCGGAGGCGGAGGCGGCGCCACCACGCCGACTGCGAAGGCATTCGACAGCACCGGCAGCGCGCCGGCCGCGCTGGCAGACGCTGAAAGCCGGTAGCCGGCCCCATCGCGATCGATCGACAAGCCGGCAAACGTCGCCAGGCCTGCAGCGTCGGTGAGTGTCGTGACGATCCCTGACAGCTTGCCCCCGGATGGATTGATCGCGATCGCGAGGGTGACCTGCACGCCTGGCGCGGGGTTGAGGCCAGCGAAGGCGCTCACTGTAACCGGGGCCATTGGCCCGCCCGCCAGCGTATCCACAGGCTGCGCGACAAACGTGAGCATCGTCGCAGGCACCGGCTGCGGGTCAGTCGGCGCCGGTGTGGCCGGCGGTTCGGGCATCGGGTCGGCGAGCGTCTCGGTGTTCACCGCCAGCGACTGCACCACGGGCGTCACGTCCGTGACTGGATTGATTGAGAAGGCATCGGTTGGATCCGGGTCCACGATGCGCAGCGTGATCTTCCCTTCGCCGCCGGGTTCGAGCCACAACGTCGTGTTCGAGATGTCGGGGTTCGCCGGATCAAACGTCGTATCGTCGCCGACCGTCTTGAACGTGGGATTCAGCACGTTGGCCACGAGCACCGTGTGCGCCTCGGTCTTCAGCACACACCCGTCGGAGACCGGCGTCTTGTAGGTCTTGTGCACGACCAGTTGCGTCTTGATACCGCCAGCTGCGGCCGCCTGATTCGCGATAAAGAGGTCCACGTTGAACGCGGCGGTCGTGTTGCCGCCGTTCCGGATCGTCCACGTCACATCAGTCAGGGACCCGTTCGAAATGTCGGGGTTGGAGATGTCTGGATTCGAGATATCCGGGTTGGAGATATCAGGATTCGAGATATCCGGGTTCGAAATGTCAGGATTCGAGATATCCGGATTGGCAATGAGCACGTTCGAGATATCGGGATTGGAAATATCCGGGTTCGAGATATCCGGGTTCGAAATGTCCGGATTGGAAATGTCCGGATTGGAAATATCGGGGTTGTAGACCTCGGCGTTCGAGATATCCGGATTTGAGATATCCGGGTTCGAGATGTCGGGGTTCGAGATATCCGGGTTCGAGATATCCGGGTTTGAAATATCCGGATTGAGGATCACCGTTGTCGCGAGTCCCCCGTCGATGGGGAGGAAGTCAGCCACGCCGACCTCAGTCACCGAGACACGCACCTGATCTTTGGCGTTGGTGGACGTCGCATAGACGGTCCGGGTCACCATCGACCGCGGAGCCACCTTCACGTCGACAGAAAGCAGCAGGGGAGCAGGGGTGGCCAGGCCGAGCTGGGCGAACGACGCGTTCCCACCGACGGGCTGATTCTCGATCGTGAGGCGGAACGCCTTTGTCTGATACGTCAGATTCTGCGCGAACACGACAAACCCACGCGGGGTGTCTGTGCTGAGTGGCTTCGAGTTGCCAGGAGATCCGGCGACGAGACCCATCGTCAGACGCGCGGAGTACACGTTCTGGTTGCGCATGCCCGTCTGCCCGTCGATGCAGGAGGCGCCGCCAGGCGGCGTGTAGTTTTTCCAATCACCATCGATCGGCTTCCGGACATCGCGATTGTCGGTCCACACGGCGTGGAACACCGGCGCGGACGTGGTGGCTGTGTTGTGGATCCACCGGCCGCCCGCGTCCTGAACAAACGCCGGCGCCGGGGCGATGTCGATATAGTCGCCCATGAAGGGCACCGTGCCGAGCTGGAACAGCGGCAGATTGGGTGCGTTGAACTGCAACTGCTGGGGCTCGATGCCACCCGCGCCGCGCAGGTTGCCGATCAGATACTGCGACACCATCGTGGACGGACCAAACGCCGGCACATCCCCCTTGGTGGCCTGCACGGCACGCACGTCGATCGTGTGACGCCGGCCCTGCGAGATCGCATCCCGCTCAGACACAAACGGCCCGAAGACGCGCGAGACGTCCTCACGAAGGTCGTAGTACACAAGCAGCAACCGACCGCCCGAATACGACATCGACGGCATCATCTGGTGACCGGGCAAATCCGTGCCGTCAGGCTGGGAATCCACGGCGCGTGGTGTCGTCCAGAAGCCACCTTGACGAGACGTCGTCAGCACGATGCGGGCGTCACCAATGAGTGGATCAGACCTGGCGCCACCAAATCCCCGCTCTGTCCACGCCAGATACACGCGGCTCTCATCGTCGATCGCGATGGTGGGATACGCGTTGGTGCGGAAGCGATCTTCCGTCGTGCCCGAGTCAAACGGGCGAATCGACACCAGTTCGTTCACGTCCCCGTGCCGATGCGCGCGCTGGAGCTTGGGCCGAATCGCGTCGGCCTTCGGACCGGCCTTGAATTCGTGCACTTTTGTGGGCTTTCGCTGGGTGGGCGTGGACCGGGCATTCCTTCCGGGTCCGGACGTCACAGCCGTCACCGTGGGGACCACGGTCATGATCGCGTCGGGGGACGCGTCATCGAGGCCGAACTGCCGCCACGCCACATGCACCACACCCGTGGCAGGGTCGACGGCGATCGTGGCACCCTGATTCACCTTGTGCGACGGGTCGCTGATGCGCACGGGCGTCGTCCAGGTCACGCCGCAGTCATCCGAGCGCGAAAACATAATCCGGGATTCGATGTCGGTCTCGCCCGTCGCCAGGTGCGTGGTGGTGATCTGGGCGTAGGCCACATACATCGCGCCGGCCAGCACCTGCTGGGTGATGGAGGTCTGCTTCGCGATCCCGGGTGTCGGCAATACCGTGGGGGTGCCCTTCGTCGTGCGGGTCTCCTTAATGGTGCCGGCCGCTGCAGACACCGCCGCGCCGCTGGCCCCCTTACCCGTCGATGGGGATGATGGTGCGGCGGCCGAGACCTGACGCGTGGGCGCCTCGGTCGTGATGCGGCACACCGTCGCCCCGGCGCGTGGTACGTCCACGGCCAACCACGGTTTGTCGAGGAACCCGGCACCCGTGGAACTGGCCACCACCGAGGTGGAGATGTACGCGATCGGGTCGCCGTTTTCCTTGTTGTTGTTGTCGACAAACCGCGAGACAAAAATGGCGCTGGCGCCACCTTCGCCGCGGTTGAATGCGAGGCCCGCGTAATACAACAGACCGTTGGTGCCCGGACGCACCACGGGGTCAGCACCCGCGCTATACGCCTTCAGCGGCGATGCCATGCCCTGCGGCGAGGTGTCCTGCGGGTAGCCCGGCAACAGCGTGCTCTGCCACCGCTCACCACCGTCAAAAGATTTGAACACCCCGAGCCACGCATCCCCCGTCTCGCCATCATCGAAGTTCCCAGGGATGTCGACGGTCCGGTAGTCGTTGGCCCCGGCCAACAAGTGCAGCGGGTTTCGCGTCGAGGCCGCCACCGAGGGCTCGTTCTGCCGCTGCAGGTAGGGATCGCCACCGGGCAGCGTCTGCCCGGACACCATGTTGACGTTCCGCCCAACGACCAGACCCAGCCCCGGATCGGGAGATTGCGCCGACGGCCATACGGCACTAAGGAACAGGGCGCCGCACAGGGCGACCAGGCTGGCAAATGGGCGTACACGAGCGGAGGACTGCACACTTACCGGGGGGAGTTGCATCATAGGGTACCAATCTGTAATGAGAGCGAAGAGAGTATGTACCTAAAGTCGCCTAATGTCCATTGGGTCAGCACAGGAGTCCCGGGTTGGCTACGCTCCGGGGATGTCACAATAGGTTCAATGTCTACAGTGGTTTTCAGGATGGTAGTGACAGGTCTCGGAATTGTCGCGCTGGCGGGGGCCATGACCCTGCGCGCAGCAGCGCCAACCACAATTCCCATTCCTCATCTCCTCATCTCCTCATCTCCTCACCTCCCCATCCACCGTGCCCAGGCCCCGAAGATTGATGCCGCCGCGCTCTACAAGTTGCACTGCCAGGTGTGCCATGGCGCCAACGGCAAGGCCCCGTTGCCGGAAATGGCCTTTGTGGGGCGCGACTGGAAACACGGCACGGCATCGGTGCAGATGGCAAAGGTCATTGCCGAGGGCGTGAAAGGTACGCCGATGATGCCATTCAAGGGCAAGCTGAAGCCGGAGCAGATTACGGCTCTCGCCAAACACGTGCGGGCGTTTGATACGCGGCTCAAACCGGAGAAACAGTGAGTGACATCAACGTCGCTCTGATCGGCTACGCCTTCATGGGCCGAGCCCATTCGAATGCGTACCGCCAGGTGGGCCCGTTTTTTTCACCGACCCGTGCTCCACGCATGAAGGTGATCTGCGGCCGCGACCCACGCGGTGTTGAGGCGGCGCGCCAGGCACTCGGGTGGGAAGAGGCCGCCACCGACTGGAAAGACGTCATCCGGCGCAAGGACATCGAACTGGTGGACGTGTGTACGCCAGGCGACAGTCACGCTGACATCGCCATCGCCGCGGCAAAGGCCGGCAAACACGTGTTCTGCGAGAAGCCACTCGCCAACTCACTCAAGGATGCCGAGCGCATGCTCGCCGCCGTTGAGAAGGCCGGCGTGGCGCACATGATCTGCCACAACTATCGCCGCGCCCCCGCTGTGCAGCTCGCGAGACAGATCATCGCGGCCGGCCAACTCGGCGAGATTCGACACTACCGCGGCACCTACCTGCAGGATTGGATGTCAGACCCGGCCGCCCCGTTCAACTGGCGCCTGGATCGTACCAAGGCCGGCTCCGGCGCGCTGGGGGATATTGCGTCACACTCCATCGATCTCGCACGGTTCCTTGTGGGTGAGATCACCGAGGTGACAGCCGACCTCACGACATTTGTGCCGGTGCGTTCTGAAGCAGGTAAACCGCGCACCAAACGTACAGTCACGGTTGATGATGCCGCCATAGCGCTTGTCCACTTCGCGAACGGTGCGGTCGGCACCATCGAAGCGACGCGCATGGCGCCTGGCCGAAAAAACTACAACCGCTTCGAGATCAACGGCCGACTCGGCAGCATTGCCTTCAACCTCGAACGGCTTAATGAACTCGAGGTCTACTTCGAGAACGACCCGCCGCACCTGCGTGGCTTCCGCACGATCATGGTCACCGAACCCACACATCCGTTTGTGGGCAAGTGGTGGCCGCCCGGCCACATCCTCGGCTACGAACACACGTTTGTGCACACGGTGTACGACCTGGTCGAAGCCATTGCGGCGCACACGATCCCGACGCCGAACTTTGTCGACGGCGTCGCGAACCAGCGCGTGCTGCACGCGATCGAGCGGGCGGCCAAGAGTCGTCGATGGGTCACGGTATAGGTGCTTGTGTGCGCTGACAGTACGGAGCCGACGGGCTTCAGCCCGTCGGACACCAGACGGACTAAAGTCCGTCTGCTCCGTACGGAGGGAGTAAACAGATGAAGCTTGGTGTGTTTGCGGTGTTGTTTGGCGACAAGCCGTTTGAGGAGACGCTCGACTATGTGGCGTCGCTCGGGCTTGAGGCGATCGAGATTGGGTGCGGCGCGTATCCTGGGGATGCCCACTGCAAGCCGGCACAGCTGCTATCGAGCGCCAAACGGTTGCGTGAGTTCAGGAGTGCCGTTGAGCAGCGCAACCTGACGATCAGCGCGCTGAGCTGCCACGGCAATTCGCTGCATCCCGACAGGAAGATCGCGCGGGCGCACCATGAGGCGTTCCTCAAGACCGTGGCACTGGCTGAACAGCTCGATGTGCGCACGGTGATCACGTTCAGCGGGTGCCCCGGGGGGGACGCCAAAGCGACACAGCCGAACTGGATCGTGTCGCCGTGGCCGCCGGAGTTTGCACAGGCGCTTGAATGGCAGTGGAAGGAGCGGGTCGTTCCCTACTGGACCGACACCGCAAGAATCTGCAAGTCCGCGGGTGTCCGCGTGGCCATCGAGATGCACCCAAACTTCGTGGCGTACAACACCGACACAATGCTGCGCCTCTCGGCCATCGCACCCAAGACCATTGGCTGCAACTTCGACCCGAGCCACCTTTTCTGGCAGCAGTCAGATCCGGTCGCGTCCATCAAGGCGCTCGGCGAACGTATCTTCCACGTGCATGCCAAGGATTGCCGCATCGACGCGGCCAACACTCGGCTCAACGGCGTGCTCGACGCAAAGAACTACACCCGCGAACTCGAGCGCTCCTGGATCTTCCGCACGGTCGGCTACGGCAATGACGCCCTGGTGTGGAAGGACATCATCTCCACCCTCCGCATGGTCGGCTACGACCACGTCGTCAGCATCGAACACGAAGACAGTCTGATGGCGCCAGACGAAGGCCTGCGCAAAGCCATCGATTTCCTCAAGCCGATGATCATCGCCAAGCCCAGGGGGCAGGCGTACTGGGCCTAGTGAGTCATCCAGCGTTTCTCGATGCGACCCAGCAACGCATCAGCCGCGAGTGCCAGCGCGGCCGCAGGTATGGCACCCGATAGAATCAACCACGTGTCGTTGAGATAGAGGCCGGTGACGATTGGCTCGCCGAGACCACCCGCCCCAATGAACGCCGCGAGCGTCGCGACGCCGATGCTGATCACGGTCGCAGTTCGTACGCCGGCCATGATCGTGCGCAGCGACATCGGCAATTGCACGCGGAACAACATCTGTCGAGGCGTGAGGCCCATCCCACGCGCGGCATCCAGCAACTCCGGGTCTACGCTGTTGAGTCCCGTATGGGTATTGCGCAGAATCGGCAACACCGCATACAAAAAGAGCGCGACGATGGCCGAGGTGACGGAGAGGCCGAGACCGGGCACTGAAATCATGAAGGCGAGCAGCGCGAGGCTTGGAATTGTCTGCAGCACACCGGCGGTGCCAAGAGCGATGCGTTCGCCCACTCGGCTGCGCGTGATCGCGATACCCAGCGGCACCGCGACAAGCACCGCCAGCAACACGGCCGCCAGCGTCAACTGCAGATGTTGCCATCCCAGTCGAAGCGTCTCACTCCAGCGCCCACGGAGAAAGGCCACGAACGTCGCCCGGTCTGCGGTGCCGTCATCTGTGAGGGCCACGTCGGCTCCCAGGAGACCCTCGGCCACGAGAAACTCCCGCGCCACCTCGCGGAAGCCACGGCCTTCCTCTTCCACCGCATGGTTGAGCCTAATCATCGTGTCGTCCGGAATGCGGAACGCCAACGCATCGAGAGCCTCACGCAAACCTTCGTGTGCACGCAGCGTATCTCCCCGCACGACGGTCGCGGCGTTGTACGGCGGAAAAAATCCCTTGTCGTCCACCAGCACCCGCAGCGGGTACCGTAGCAACTTGCCGTCGGTCGAATACGCGTCAACCACATCGATACTGCCGGCGTTGATGGCCTCATACGCCAGCCCATGCTCCAGCGCACGCACCTGCCCGAGCGACAGATCGTAGAACGGGCCCAGACCCGACCACCCGTCCTCGCGGTTCATGAACTCGATGCTGAATCCCGCCGACAGCTCACCCGCATGCGCCACCAAGTCCGAGATCGTCGTCACACCCAGCGCCTCGGCGCGGTCCTCCCGCATGGCCAGCGCGTAGGTATTGTTCAGGCCAAACGGCTGCAACCATTCAAGGTCATACAACTCGCGATACCGCCGCTCAACGTGCAGGAACGCCTGCAACCGATCGCTGATGCGCCCGGACTCTTTCAGGACGATGGACCAGGCGGTGCCGGTGTATTCGGGATAGAGATCAATCTCGCCGGCCTGCAGGGCCGCAAAACACACAAGTGTGCCACCCAGACCGCTGCGGTGTTCCACCGTCAGGTCGGTGCGGTCTTCGACGAGCAACGCGAGCATCTCCCCAAGAATGCGCGACTCGGTGAAGTTTTTGCTGCCGATGACGATGGTTGAGGGAGTCTGTGCGGAAGGTGTGGCTACGCAGAGCGCGACTGCGATGGCGAGCCACACGTGTCGCATCCTCGTCGCCATCACGCGCCCACATCCGCCAACTGGCTCTGCACAAAGGACCGGACCCAATCCGAGGCCGGGCGCTGCCGCAGGTCATCAGGCGTGTCCACCTGCACCAGGCGACCGTGGTTGAGCAGCGCGACGCGATCACCCAATAAAAACGCTTCGGCAAGGTCGTGACTGACTAGCACCACGGTTTTGGCGATCAGGGAGTCGAGTTCCAGAAACTCCTGCTGCAGCTCGGCGCGTGTGATGGGATCGAGAGCCCCAAACGGTTCGTCCATCAGCAGGAATTCCGGATCGAGTGCCAGGGCACGTGCCACGCCGACACGTTGTTGCTGACCACCCGACAGTTCCGCCGGGTACCTGTTGCGAAACTGATCGGGCGGCAGGCGCACAAGTGTCAACAGTTCGTTGACCCGTGCCGACATCCTCTCGCGCGTCCAGCCTTCCAACTCGGGCAGGAGCGTAATGTTACGGGCGACGGTCAAGTGCGGAAACAGACCGCCGCGTTGCACGACGTACCCCATGCGTCGACGGAGTCGCACAGGATCAAGCGTGGCGGTGTCTTCGTCGCCCACCAGGATGCGGCCGTCGCTGGGCTCAACGAGTCGATTGAGCAGTCGCAGCGTGGTGGTTTTGCCACATCCGCTGGGTCCGAGCAGGGCCAGTGTTTCACCGGTCCGGATGTCGAGAGACAACGCGTCAAGAGCGGTGACCGGGTCACCGCCCTGACGCGTAAACACCTTGGAGACGGCCTCGAGTCGAATCACGGCGTCGGCTCTGTCGCTGCAGGCACCAATTCCGTGAGCGAGAACCATTGCCGCGAGTCGAGCCACTGCCGACGTGTGTCGAACGACGCCATACGCGCCAGCGCACGGATGCCTGAGGGCTCGTACTTGCGCGAGATGCCCACCTGCACCGGTTGACCGGGTTTGAGATACACCTCGATGCCGAGTGTGTTCACCCAGGTGCGCTGGGGCTCGGTGGGAGCGATGCGCAGACTCATGCGGCGTGTGCGCAGCTCACCGACAGGCGTCTCTTCTTCGTACACCGACGACAGGGCAAACACCCGAGGGTCGAAGTCAGCACCGAGGTGTTCGTTGATGCGCCGCACCATGTGTACAAAGAAGGCGCGACAGGCTTCCTCTTCGTTGTAGGCCTCCTCAAGCACCGCCGGGTCCTTGTGCAGGTCAACGCCCACTACGAATCGGTCGGCAGCATGCAGCCGACTGCGCAGGCCTTCGAGGAACGTCACTGTCTCTGCCACCGTGTCGAGGTTGCCGATCGAGGAGCCAAAAAAGAGCACGACCTTGGGCACGTCCACCGGCAATGTCGGCAACACCGCCTCAAACAGACCCTGACGAGGCTCCACCTCAACGCGATCACCAAACTTCGCGCGTACGTCGGCGGCAGTCGCCCGCAGCGCCCCCTCCGACACGTCGATTGGCATGTACCGAACGCGTTCACCGCGCTCAACAGCCGCCCGCAGGATGTGTGACACCTTGCGCGCCGAGCCACAGCCGAGCTCCACGATCAGCCGCGCATCACCGAGAATGTCGGCAGCGTGACTGCGCACGATCTCCTCTTCGCAATCGGTCAGGTAGTAGCCGGACGTCTGTGTGTACCGGTTGTACAGGCGCGAGGCAGTGGAGTCCCAGATCCAGGCGTGATCGATCTTCTTGACCCAGTCATCACCCTCGAGTGCCTCGCGCACGGCGTCCTCAAAACCCGATTCCACTTCGGCGTCCTTGTGACCGGTGATCCGGAAACACCACACCTGAAACTTCGCGTCCGGGTCCTTCTTCGGCAGATACAGCGCTGGGTCGGTGACTTCGAGCATGCGCCAGATGCCGCGCCGTTCGAGTGACTCGATCTTGGAACGCACGCCCATGGCGTCCTTCGTGTGGAAGTCCGTGCGCATGGTGAAGGCCACCACACCGCCAGGACGCACAAGCCGGACAATTTCGTCGAGTGTTTCGGCCGGCGCCTGACCGTAGGAAAACACACCGACAAGCACAGCCGCGTCAAAACTGTCCACACCAAACGCGTCGACCGGCAACGACAAGTCGGCGGTCATCACCTGTGTGTACACGCCTTTGGCACCGGCGACGGCCAACATGTCTTCGCTCAAATCGAGTCCCACGATGTTGGTAAAACCCAGTGCCGACAAGGCTTCACCCGCAGCACCGGTGCCGGCACCCGCATCAAGAATGCGAGCGGCATCATGGCGCGTCAGATGTCTGGCCAGCACCTGGGCGGTCACTTGATGTCCGACGAACCCGACACGAGCGTGGTCCGCATCGTAGGTGGCCGCCCAGTCCTTGTAGAGTTCGCGCAGGTCATCGCGGGTGCGGGCGCCGTAGGCGCGCTTCCAGAGCACATCCAGGTGCGGCACGACAGGGGTGGATGAACGTGATGAGAGTGGGTCGGATGTTGTGTGCGTCATGAGCCTCGGGAAATTACGAGAGGCCACGCACCCACTCATCCGCGCGTGGGCGCGGGATTGCCGCTCGATCAAAAAGTAGAACCTCTTGATCGGAACAGAATACGGCCGAAGATGCAACCCGGATCAGTGCTCAATGCAACAAACTAGCGGAAACCGCTAAGTGTTCACCGTATTCTTCGGTGAAGACTTCGGTGAGAACGCGAATGCGAAGATCACGAGAATGACAGCCGAGGCGATCGCCGGCACCATCCAGATCGATCGCCAGTCGTGGGAGCCGTCCGCCAACAAATACGCATCCACCACCTGACCGGAGACGAAGGCCCCAATGAAGTAGCCGATGCCGTTCGTGACAAAGTTCAGGAACCCCTGCGCGGCGGCGCGCACCTTCGGACCGGCCTGCTGGTCGGTGTAGATTTGGCCGCTCACAAAGAAGAAGTCATAGCAGATGCCGTGCAGCACAATGCCGATATAAATAAGGTACATGCCGCTGCCGGCATCGCCGTAGCCAAACGCCACATACCGCAGCGCCCAGGCCAACATGCCAATCAGCATGATGCGTTTGATGCCGAGCCGCGTGAGCAGCAGCGGCAACATCACCATGAATAGAATTTCACTCATCTGGCCGAACGTCTGAATGAAGGCGGCCTGCGGCACCCCGATCTCGTTGAGATAGACGTTGGTGAACGCATAGTAGAACTGCAGCGGCACACACAGCAGGAACGACCCGATCACGAATACCAGAAACGACCGGTCCTTCAGCAACACGAGCGCATCAAGACCAAGCGCGTCACGCACCGAAAACGGTGCGCCGGCCGCCTTGGGTGGCGTGTGCGGCAACAGGAACGAGAACAGCCCCATCACGATCGACGCCCCGGCCGCGAGCTGCATCGGCAGGTTCAGCGCGTCCGCCTGCAGGTACCGACCGACAACGATCCCGGCCACGATCCAGCCGATAGTGCCGAGTACGCGAATGATCGGAAAGTCCCTGGCTGAGTCCTGCACATGATGGAACGCCACCGAGTTGGTCAGCGACAACGTCGGCATGTAACAGAGGGCGTACACGATGAGCAGCGGGAAAAACGTGGCCCACTCTGTTTGCTGCGCCACAAACCACATCACGACGCCACCCATCAAATGCAACACCGCCAACAGCTTCTCGGACGCAAAAAACCGATCGGCGAGAATCCCGACGGTGAACGGCGACAACAGCGCCGCGATCGCGGTCGCCCCGTACGCGTTCCCAATCTGCGCACCGCTGAATCCCAGCGTCTGCCCCAGATACGTGCCCATGGTGACAAACCACGCCCCCCAGATGAAGTACTGGAGGAACATCATGATGGAGAGTTTGGTGCGCGTACTCATTACGGAAGGACCTTGATTCTCAAGTGGCGGTACTGGACGCGAGCGCCGTGTTCCTGCAGCACGATGTGGCCGCGGGCTTCACGGCCGTACCGCGGCCACTCCTTGAACTTGCTGGCGAGCATCAGCGCGGTCCACTCCGGACCGTGCAGCTCGTACTCCACCACCTTCTCCCCATTAAGCCAATGCTCCACGTGTGTGCCATTGACCACCAGTCGCCCGGTGTTCCACTCACCAACGGGTTTGCTGGCGTCGCGTGTCGGGGCGTGCATGGCGTAGTTTGCGCCGACCGACGTCAGCGGATTGTTGCCGTCGCGATGGCCCGCATCGTGCAGAATCTGGTACTCGGGGCCGCTGTGATACGTGCGGTCGAGCTCCTCGGTCACGCGAAACATGATGCCGCTGTTGCCGCGCGGTGGAAGCTTCCAGTCAAATTCGAACTCGAAATTGGCGTACTGCTCTCGGCTTACAAGATCCACAGGCGTACCACCCGTCCAGGTGATCGCCCCTTCTTCCACTCGCCACCCATCAGGCACGGTGGCCATCTTGAACCCGCGCCAGTGTGCGATCGTCTGGCCGTCGAACAGCGACACCCACTGCGGCTGGGTCGCGTGCCCCGACAACGTCGCCAACAGTGCCACCACCAACGCTGTGATCGTGGAGACGGCGGTCTTCATAGTGAATACCCTTCCCGATACTGACGCGTGAGGAATTGATTCGCGTTGTCGTTGTTGGTCACGCGCATGTTGGCCGCGTCGTAGTGAATTTTCGAGTTGGCGCGAAGGGACACAATGCCAAGCAGCATCACTTCCGTGAGGGGCGCCGCGTAGGAGAACGGACACGAGATGGTATCAGTGCCTTTGATCGCATTCACCCAGTTCATTTCGTGCGACTGATGCGGAATGCGGGCAATCGACTCCGGGGGTGGACCGTAGCTGTTGTGCATCTCCAGCGGCAACAACCGCGGCCGCGCCCCGTACGTGTTCTGCAACATCTTGCCCTTGGTGCCGATGTAGAGAATGCCGCCCTCCCCTTCAAGCGCGTCGTCGCCAATCTCCTCCGGCTTCGGCGGCGTGAGCCCTCCGTCGTACCACACCATCTTGACGGCCGGCCGATTGCCGCGTGCCGGAAATGTGAAGTGCGTGCTCGTGGCGAGCGGGTAACTGGCCAGCCCCGCCTGCGGGCGTCGCTCGAACGGCGTGGACATTGTCTCGATGACGGTCGGCGAGCCGAGCTCGAGCCCCCAGAACGGGTGGTCGATCAGATGCGCGCCCATGTCGCCGAGGGCACCCTGGCCCCAATCGACCCACCCGCGCCAGTTGAAGGGGTGATACACGGGGTGATAGTCCACATCAGGCGCCACGCCCAGGAACAGATCCCACTGCAGGCTGTTCGGCTTGGTCACACCCTCGCCGGCCATCGTCGCCGCCAGCCGTCGCGTGATCGCGGTATTGTTCCAGTTCGTCGGAGGATTGCCGGTCATCGGATTCGGACGCGGGATGCCCTGCGGCCAGAATGCCAGCGGCCGATTCGTCCACACATGCACTTCGGTGATGTCGCCAATGACCCCGGCCTTGAGGTACTCCTGACCGCGGCGGGCGTCATCCTGCGAATGCCCCTGGTTGCCCATCTGCGTCACAACTTTGGTGGCCTCCGCCTTCTGCGCCAGGTGCCGCGCTTCGTGCACCGACCAGCACAGGGGCTTCTGCACGTACACATGTTTGCCGAGGTCCATCGCGTTGGATGCGATCACCGCGTGCATGTGATCGGGCGTCGCCACGATGATCGCGTCGATATCTTTCTGTTTCTCGAGCATCTCGCGGTAGTCGCGATACCGCACCACACGTTTCATCTGCTGATCAACGAACTTCTCCAGATGGACGTCGCCAGGCTCCTGCTTCCACTTGGCGTCGGCGGCCGTCTGCATCTGTGACCGGCCAAAGTTCTGCCAGGTCGGACGCGCGGGTGCCTGCGCCGCACCACCGCCCCCGCCACCCTGACGTCCACCGCCACCCGTCCCTGCCGCAGCCGGCGGTGCGGGTATCGGATAAATCCTGTCGCGCCATCCCGCCAGACGTCGCTCCATCAACACGTCGTCGACATCACACAAGGCCACGATGTTCTGACTCATGACGGCCTGGGTGTTGCTGCCGCCCATGCCACCGATACCGACGGTGGCAATGTTGAGCACATCGCTGGGCGCCTGAAATCCACGGCCGAGCACCGAGCGCGGAACGATGACAAAGCCGGCACCGGTGAGCGCGGCCGTTTTCGTGAAGTCGCGACGAGAGACTTTTCGCATGGCGGACACGGTCGCATGACCGGGGCCGCGGGTCAAGCAGTAACATTGGTGGATGTCCGTACGCCCGTCTGTTTTGTGGAAAGAGATGCCCCCCGAAAAGCGCCTGGTCGCCGCCACGGCCTTCTGGGAGGATGAACACGGCCTGGATCAGCAGGTTGAGGTGATTGTGACCCTCGCCCGGAAGCTGAATTTCAGACCCAAAAGTGTGCAGCAGTTGTCGACCGAGCGGCGGGCGAAGCTGCTGGCCAACATGGCGGACGTGTCGGAGGCCGTGGCCACACGCGGCCTGATTGGCTACCACCTCACCGCCGAACGCCCGTTGATGGCCGCCTTTCTCGACGCGGTGGGCCTTGAACACGACAACGGCCTGATCACCGCCGAAGAGGTGGAAACGCCGGAGCCGGAGAAAGTCGCGGCCGGCGTGGCCGCCATCAAAGCCGGGTTCCCCGCAGAGGCAGTGCGGTTGTATTTGCACACCCTGTTGGTGCTTGATGGGGACACATGGGGTGCGGTTGACGGGCTGATCGACTGAAACACCCGCCAGGCGGCATAGGCCTGGTGGCATCCGACTTGCTTGATCAGGCTCTGGGAGGGTCGTGTGCGTCTTATTGTTGTGACGATCAGAACCCTCGCGTGTCCAGTCCTCCTCCTCCTCCTCCTAGCTGGAGACGTAGGCCTGGTGTCGCATGCATGGGCGCAGACCCCTCCCCCACCCACAACACCCACTCCACCACCTGACGCCACGCTGCCGCCAGACTTGGACCTCAGCCGCATTCGCATGAGTGTGGCCGAGCCGGTCATGCCCAACCTCTTTGGCGACGGCCGGTTGAGGTTTTATGCGCAGACCGAGGAGAAGGCGCCGAGCTTCTCGGCGTTCAGCAAGGGGTTTAATCTCACGATGGGCCCCGTGCCCGGGGCGGGTATGACCCACTCGGAGTTTCTGGGCATGGTCACACCGAAGTACCTCTACAGCTCCGGGGGCATCAATGCCATGGACCAGCTGCAGTGGGGGCTGGTGAATACCGCGACCGTGTGGACGGTCAAACGGCTGTACCGCGAGTTGTCTGAAGCGCGCACAGAGGCGCGCAAGAAACAGATTCAGGAACAAATCGACAGGGAGCTCGCGGCGCTCAAGGGCGGCGGGTAACCACCGACACGCGACCGTAGACCCTGGCCTCACAGGCCCGCCGCACCAGCGGAAACGGCTCGTCGCCATCCACGGGCGACAACCGCTCGGCTCCGGCAAGAATTCCCACCACACACCACTCGTGCTCACCGCCATGGCACACCGCCAGCGGCTGTCCGTGCCTCACCTGATACCTGTCAGTGGGATCGGGCTCGACGATGACCGTCCACCGGCGACGAGCGCCGCGAAAGGCTCCGAACAACCCCTCCGGGGCGAGGCGCGCGCGACGCTGCAGCACCTGCGACGGCGTTTCGAGCATGACGGCCCGGGAGAGGGGGGCCGGACCGCGGGACGCCGCAAACGCGTCGCGCCCCACGCGGGTCAGAATCGAAAGTCCCACTGCGGTCATGCCCAGCAGCAGGTCGGCATCGACACGGGCCGTGCGGGTTGCCGCCTCCGCAACACGGCGCGCGGTTTCAGCCTGATCGTCTGAGGCGAGCTCCGTGGTCAGGAGCGCCCGCTTCACCATCGGCCAGTAGCGGTGACCGTACAGAAACCTGTGAGAGGTATCGACATCGTCTGACAGGGAGCCCCGCTCGCACAAGGCGAACCAGACCTGGGTGGCCCCCCGGTCCACGGGGTGAATCTGTGAGTACAGGGTCACGCACCTATTTTGGTGTACAACAGGCCCATGCGACACATGCTGCTCGTCGTGGGGATGGCCGGAGTGCTGGCGGCGCAGGCACCAATCGGTGCACGCGCGGAGATTGAACGCCTGATCAAGGCATCCGGTGCGGAGGTGGCCGTGGCGTGGCGGCCACTCGACGCCAAGCCGGGTGAAGAGATCCTGATCAACGCCGACATGCGGTTTCACGCAGCCTCCACCATGAAGGTGCCGGTGATGATCGAGCTCTTTCGTCAGGTCGAGGCTGGCGAACGTCGTCTCGACGACACGGTAGTCGTCACCAACCAGTTCACGAGCATCCACGATGGCACGCCCTACACCCTCTCGGCCACGGAGGATTCCGACGGCGAGATCTACAAGGCCATGGGCACGCCGCTCTCGTTCCGCGTGTTGATCGAAGCGGCAATCACCGTCAGCAGCAATCTGGCGACCAACATTCTCATCGAACACCTCGGCGCGAAGAACGTGCAGGCCACCGTGGATCGCATGAACGCGTCCGGAATGCAGGTGCTGCGTGGCGTGGAAGATCAGAAGGCGTTTGACGCCGGAAAGAACAACACGACAGACGCCCGCGGCCTGCTCGCGCTGTTGCAGGCGATTGGCACGGGTGCGGCCGTGAACCCTGCTGCGTCTGCCCAGATGGTGGACATTCTGAAACGTCAGAAGTTTGTGGACGGTATCCCCGCAGGGCTACCCCCTGGCACACCGGTCGCCCACAAGACCGGCAACATCACGCGCATTCATCACGACGCCGGCATCATCTACAACAACCGCCCTTACGTGCTCGTGGTGCTGGTGCGCGGCATCGCTGACCAGAAGGTGAGCGGTGCGTTAATCGCCGACATCAGCCGGGTGCTGTTCAGCCCTGTTGCGCTCAGCGCGCCTACGAATCCCTGAGCATCTCGGCCGGGTCCACACGCATGGCGGCACGGGCCGGCATCCACGACGCCGCCACGGCCACCACAAGCACGGTCAGCGTGACCGTGCCCCATGTGAGCGGGTCAAGGAACGTCACGCCATACCGCACAGACTCGAGCCATCGCGCCAGGCCCCACCCAGCGCCGAGTCCGACGACCAATCCAATCGCAGTGACCGCAACACCATCACGCAGCACCAGTCGCCGCAGATCAGTCGGGTGCGCCCCGAGCGCCGCGCGAATGCCAAACTCACGACGACGCCGAGTCACCGCGTACGCGAGCACCCCGTACAGGCCGGCGGCCGTGGCCAGCAGCGCGAGACCCGAGAACGCCGCAGCCACAATGGCCGCCATCTTCGGTCTGGCAAGTTGTTCGAGGAAGTCATCGGAGAGTTCACGAAGTGCGGTGACCTCGATGCCTGCGCTCACCGATGTGATGGCCTCGCGGATCCTCGCGTGCGAGGCGCAGGGCACCGCACACCGAATCCCCATCATCACGCCGCCGGACGCAGCGGCATCAACAGGAGCCGTCCAGCGCATGTAGAACTCCGGGTGGTCTTCGCGAGGTTCGGTGATGGAATTGCGAATTTCCGTGGCCACGCCCACTACGCGGTATTGCCGCTTCCAAAGCGAAACGGTTCGCCCCACGGGTGACTGGTCCCCGTAGAGTTGACGCGCCAACTGTTCGCTGAACACGAGCGTGTGTTCATCATCTGCGGCGTCAAACCCACGGCCGTCAACGATGCGGATGCCAAACGTGTCGAAGAAGCCCTCCGGCACCTGGTAACTGCGCAGCAGGCCAAGTGTCACGACCTCGCTGTGTGTCAGGTCGGTCTGCATCTGAAGTCCAAAGTGCATCGCACCAAGGTCTGGTGGTACGTGAGCTGTGCGACTGACCCGATCGACACCAGGCAGACCGGCCAACTGTGTTTCGATTTCCGAGACGAGCGTCGCCGCTGATGCACCGGTGGCTGACTGTGGCAACGCGAGTGTCGCGACGAGCACACGGTCGGTGTCGAGCCCTCGGTCGGCATTCACGAGGTTGACGAACGATCGGACGTGAAGGCCGGCAGACGCAAGCACGGCCACGGCCATGGCCACTTCCAGCACAAGCAGGCCGCGCGTGAGGCGTCGACTGCCCAGCGTGTCAGTGCCACCACGCGATGTGCCGATTGACTCATTCACCGCGATTCGAGTGCCGAACCACGCGGCCGGCAACCCTGCCAGCAACACCGCAAGGAGTCCGATGACGGACGTGGCGGCCACGGCACGGAAGTCTACATCGAGGGTGTTCAGCGTGCGCCACAAGAGGTCCTCAGGTAATGTCGCGTTCGCCAATGCGATCAGGGCATAGGCGAGACCGAGCCCAAGCACCGAGGCAGTGATGCCCACAGCCAGGTGCTCGAGCAACACTTGTCGCAGGAGCCGGAGGCGTGAGGCACCCAGCGCGGTGCAGACGCCGAACTCCTGACGCCGGGCCGCTGTCCGCGCAAGAATCAGGTTGGTGACATTCGCGCAGAGCAGTACAAAGACAAGACCCACACCAATGGCCAGCGACACGAGAGACTCACGGGAATAGTCGTCGAGTTGGCTGCCCATGGGCCGGCTCGTCGCGGTCACAGGACCCGGGCCGGCAAGCGACGACACAACCTCTCCGGCCAGGCGCTCGGCGTCAGCGAGCGGCATCCCGGCCGTGCGCCGCACAAACAACAACATCTGGGATTGCTGCGACGCCGCCGACGGACGATCGAGGTCGAGGGGACGCCACATCCCGTCGCCATTGTTCGGAAATCGCAATCGGTCGGGCATCACTCCCACGACAATTGTCGGTCGGCCGGACATCTGAACGGTCCTGCCCGCGATCGCAGGGTCGGCTTCAAAGACGTCTCGCCACACTGACTCGGACAACAACACGTAGCCGTCGTTGCCTTCGGTGCCTTCCCCTGTGATGAACTCACGGCCCACGAGCGGTGACACTCCGAGATCGGCAAACGTGCCCGCCGGAATCCATGCTCCCATTCGAACGTCGGGACCGGACGGCCCCAGGAACTCAGCTCGGGCGTTGATGACCGTCGCATGCACGGCATCAAAGTGACCGCTATCCCGCAGCGCGCGCGCCGCAGCCACGTTCGGACGAGCCCCGCTGCCCCGAAGCCACAGGCTGTGCAACCTGTCGGCTTCCCGAAACGGTGCAGGACGCACGATGAACGCATCCATAACCGTGAACATCGCCGACGCCACTCCGATCGCCAGCGTCAGCAGCGCAATCACACCCAGCGCTGCGCGGGGTTGACGCACCATCCTTCTCCAGCCGTTCACCACATCGTGTATCACTGCGGGCATCGTTGAGCCTGCTTTCCTGGGAGTAGGAGGCGGAAGACCACCGGTAATCGGGGTACGGCCGCCCAACCGTGCGCGAACCGCGACGAGAAGAAGGTTGGTGATCTCGGTAAAAAGTGCGAGCGCGTATCCGACCACGCCGTGCCGACGCCGTGCACCGGCACACACGTCGAGAATGGTGGCGACAGTGTCGGGGTGCCAGGCGGGGCCGAGCAGGCGTCGCTTCATCATGCGCCTGAGGTGTCGCCCAGCACGTGGGTGCGGCGGGCGTGTGTGATGAGTGCTTCAAGTCGAAGCGCCTCGGCCCGCAGCACGGCGTGACCCAGCGGGGTCATCTGGTAGTACCGCCGGCGGCTGTCTTCGGTTTTTCCGGCGGCGAGGGTCGGGGCCGGGGCCTCCTCGACCAGGGATTCGTCAACCAGCCGCTGCACCAGGGTGTACAACGTGCCGGTCCTGAGGGTCACCTGGCCGCCGGACCGCTCCTCGACCTCCTTGATGATGGCGTAGCCGTGCCTGGCCTCGTCGGCGAGAGCCAACAGCACCTGGAAGGCAAAGGGTGTGAGAGGGAGGAAGGACTGTGGGCTCGTCATTGTATTGATAATCAGTATATTGATTATCAATACATTTGACGCAAGTCTAAGAGGTTTGGTTAGTCACGAATGCGGGTGGCGGCCTGAATCTTGAGCAGGGTGGCCCAGTTGCGGCAGGTGATGGCCTGGGCACCGATGCGGTCCACCGCTTTGCAGACCTTGCTGGCGGAGACGCCTTTGGGGGCCCAGATGTAGGCGGCGCGGGCGGTGACCGCCAGCGTGTCGTCGCCAAAGTCGTCGGTCGGCAGCGCCCGGGCGGCAAACAGCGCCGTCTGGTCCATGGTGAAACCGACCAGGTGTTTGGAATCGGAGGTTGCGACCTTGCTCAGTGGGTCTTCCCGGATGATCGAATCCAGGTCGGTGGCGGTGATCACGACGGTGACGGATTCGATGCCGTGGCGAATCTCAAGGGCTTCCTGAATGCGATCAGCGATCGTCTGTTCAGCCGCTTTTTTGCCCTTGAAGACCACATTGCCGGTGTTGAGCACCGTGCGGACGTCCTCGTATCCGAGTCGTTCGACCAGGGCTCGGAGGTCCTCCATTGAGATCCGCTTGGCCTTGCCGACGTTGATTCCACGAAGAAGAGCGACGTAGTAGATCATCGAAGACCCTGATTATATCCCTTCGGCTACCGCAGCGTGACGCCGATGGCATCACTCACGGCGCGTGGGCCCTTGGCATCCGAGGGGCGATTCACCACCCGGCCCTGCACCACCATCGTGGTGGACCCGCCCCCATCAAGATTGAGCGCGTCGGTCAGTTGCAGCCGATCCGCGAGGCGTTGCAGGTCGCTGAATGCCATCCCTGCGCTCGGCGCCTGGCGTCCGTCCACGACCACCAGCCAGATATCCCCGCGCCGATCCACCCCGATCAGTGTCCGCGGATGGCGGGCCTCAATAAAATTCGCGCGGCTGAGGCGCTCGTTCTCCCAGTCGGTCACCTGACGGCCGCGATACCGCAGCAACCCGGCGCCATTCACCACGTGGTCGGCGGTGTCCAGACGTGAAGAATCCAGCCCGTTGACGGTCCGCCAATGCGTGTCGAGTGTCACGGACGTATCGGGCAACAACCGCTTCAACTCCTGCGGCAGTTCCAGGCCCCCGTACGACAACACGTAGCCATCCTCCGGGATCGGAGTGCTGCCGGCGTCGAACCGCAAACTCACGACCTTGAGCGGGGATCCACGCAGCACCCACTCCACGCCGTTGCCGGCGGTGTCGGTGTGCTCGTGATATTTCGGGGTGTAGAGCATCAATCGGCCACGCGCGCGTGTGGTGTCCACTCCGTCCACCGCAAACGCCACAGCCTCATCGCCCTCCCCGATGCGCAGATCGACACGCGCGCTGATCTGATCAAACGCCAATTCGGTGGCGGCGTCCGACGAAGACCAGATGGCGACGGCGCCTTTGGTGACCGGGGTGTCACTGACGAGCACACCCTCCACTTTGAGCAGACCGACGGGCTCGCCGTTGGTGATGTTGAAGAAGCCGGCGTTGACCGCGGCCACCGCACCAGCGCGGGCGGCCACATCGAGCACGGTTTCCGCGAACATCACCTGATCGTGCGACAGCAGGCTGGTGAGGCGCACCCGGTGCGGATCAAGCCGCAGCAGCGACACCTGCACCGGCGCCGGCGGATCGAGCAGGGTGGAGTCTGAGGAGGTATACAAGGTGACCCCCTGGGCGATGGTGTCACCGGCGCTGAGCCACCCGGTCTGGGGTGGAGCGGACGACTCGCCCTGACAGGCGCCGGCCACCAGTGACCAGCACAACACTGCCGCAAGGGCGACCCGACGAGTCCGAGGGAGACGTGTCATGTGGATACGGTCTATTCTTTCACGCGTCATGCATCGCCGCACCTTTCTTGCTGCCGCCACCGCCCCCCTGCTGATGCCCGCCTCCACGCGGTTGCTCACGGGCACACCTGTTCAGACGCCCGGCCTTCTGACGCCGGCTCGACTGCAGCCAGGTGACACCGTGGGCCTGGTCACCCCGGCTACGGCGATGTACCAGCAGGACGAGGTGGATATCGCCCGCGAATCGCTGGAAGCCCTGGGTCTGACGGTCAAAATGGGCCAGCACATTCGTGATCGGCACGGGTCGTTGGGCGGCCAGGATGTGGACCGCGCGGCCGATATCAACCGCTTTTTTGCTGACACCACGGTCAAGGCGATCCTGCCAACGCGCGGCGGATGGGGCACGGCGCGACTGCTGCCACTGCTCGACTACGACGTGATCCGCCGCAACCCGAAAATCCTGATGGGGTTCAGCGACATCACGGCGTTACTCAACGGCATTCACGCGCGCACGGGCCTGGTGACGTTCCACGGTCCAAACGCCGGCGGCCGATGGGATGAATTCACGGTGGACTACGTCCGCCGCGTGTTGTTCCAGGGTGAGTCGGTCACCTTTGGGAACCCGAAGTCCACTGCCGATCGCAACGTATTGACCCAGGTCGAAAATCGCGTGCGTGTAATCACACCCGGCCAGGCGACCGGACGCCTGCTTGGTGGCAACCTCACGGTGCTCACGGCCATCCTCGGCTCCCCATACGTCCCCGACTTCGACGATGCGATTCTGTTTCTCGAGGATGTCGGCGAACAGTGGTATCGCGTCGACCGCATGATGACGTCACTCACACTCGCAGGCATCCTGCCGAAGATTCGCGGCTTCGTTTTCGGCACCTGCAATGAATGTGAACCCGGCTCGGGTTTCGCCTCGCTCACACCGGAAGAAATCTTCGCGGATCACATCGCGCCTCTGGGTGTGCCCGCGTGGAGCGGTGCGATGATCGGCCACGGCCACGCGCAATGGACTCTGCCGGTCGGCGCACGCGTCACGATCGATGCGGGCGCGGGCACGGTGGCGATGGTGGAAAGCGCAGTGCGCTAACGCGCAGCGGTGCTCTCGTGCGCGGGTGCTCCTACCGCTGTCGAATCCTCACCGACGTCACAACGGCCCCTTCGAGAATGGCATCCACATGTTCCATTCCGCTGACGACACGCGCAAAGACGGTGTAGTCGTGGTCGAGCCGCGGCACGTCGACGAGATCGAAGAAGATCTGCGTGTCGCCGGTGTCGTACCCGCGGGTGGAGATGCCCACCGCGCCTCGTGTGTGCGGCACCAACCCCACGTCGTCGCGCATAAAACGCTGGTCGCCGACGTATTCGTTGGCCCCAGGGCTCAGGCCCTGCACCACAAAATTTGACACCACGCGGTGGAAGGTCAGCCCGTCGTAGGCGCCGGAACGGGCACGCATCACAACACGCGCGACTGACATCGGGGCGTCGTCAGTCAACAGTTCCAGCGTGATGGTGCCGCCACCGGCCATCACGATGTCGGCGTGCCGCGCGGTGAGGAGGTCACGCAGTTCCTCCGCGCTGGGTTGCAGCGGGTAGCGGTACTGGCGCGGGCGGACGGGCACCTCCACCTGTGCGGTGGTGAAGGCACGACGCGCGGCGGTACGCACTGCGGTGTCCCAGTCGGACGTCCATGGGGCCAACTGGTGCACCTGCGGCGGGCCCAGCAGGGTCGCGAGTCGCTCAACGATGGCGACGCGTGGATCGCGTGACGTGTCGGCGCCGGCCTCGGTCAGTCGCCGTAGAGCCGCCAACAACGCAGGAACGGCCTCGGCCTGTGTTGAGTCCGCCAGCGCACGCGCGGCCGCACGCACGAGCTGATGATCATCGCTCTGTAACGCAGCGATCGCCGCAGCAGAGGTCTCGGGGTGTGTGATGCGGGCCATGGCGTCAATGGCGGCAGTGCGCACATTCGCCACGGCGTCATTTGAGAGCTGGAGCATCACTGCGGGCTCCGCAAGTGTCGCAGCAGCGGATGCCGCAACGGCACGGACCTGCCAGGCCGAATGCGTCGCGGCGGACGCCAGGCGCGGACGCGCATCTGTCGGCGCCACACGAGCCAGCGTCGTCAAAGCACGTGCGGGACGATGCCACGTTGCGGCGGACTCGGGATCCGACAGCCGGTTCGCAACAGCCGTGAGCGCAGTCACCACAGCTGCGGAATCCGCACAACTGGCGCTGACGCTGTCCATCGCCTGCAGGCTCACCAGCGTGGCCGTGTCGCTGAATGCTGCGACCAGCGGCGCGCAGTCTGGAATCGTCTGCAGACCGCGACCAAACGTGCGCACCGCCTCGAGGCGCACGTGCATCTGTGGATCACGCAGCAGTGTGATGACGACCGGTCTGAGTTGTTCGACCGACGGGCTCATCATCTGCGCGGCAATGCGACGCACCTGCCAGTCCGGATCGGTCGCGGCCTCCAGCATCGTGCCGATATCGGTGTCTCGTGCCACCTGCAGCGCGGTCATTGCCAATCGCCGGAGTCGTGCCAGGGGTTCCTGCGTGGGGCCGGTCGCTGTGCGGCCGAGGCCGGCAATATCGCGGAGTCGCGCACGCGCCGGCAACGCCAGTGGACTCCGCGGATTCCGTCGCGCCAACGCTTCAAGACCTTCAGCGCCACCCAGCAGCCGATCCACGGCGCCCGCGGTGTGCTCCGTGAGCCACGGCTCGACGGCCGCCAGCTCCGAGGCGTCGTGACGCATCCGGCCGACCGTCGCGAGAATCACGCCGGCCACCCGATCGTCGGTTTCCTTCTGCATTCGCGATTCAAGCAATTCACGTGCGGCGGTGACATCGGCCCCCATGGGCGGCTCGTCCTCACGCAGGTCCGACCGCGTCCCCGACAACGCCTGCCCCAGGGCATTGACCGCTTCCGCTCGCACCAGCGGCGAGACGTCATCAAGCAACGCGGCAATCCGAGGCGTCATCGACGGTGCGCCAAAACGCCCGAACGCCTGCACGGCCAGGCGGCGAAACTCCACCGTGTTGGACGCAGCCGCCCGATCGAGCAGATCCAGATCGCGAACTTCCAGATGTGTGGCACCGTGGTCGCCGACCTCACACGGGGAGAACAATCGGCGATCGGCCGCAAGGATGATGTGCTCGCGCGTCAACGGATGCGGGTCGCTCTGCACGGCATCAGTGCCACACGTCTGCACCTGGTGGACCTGGGCAGGAGGTGTGCCCGTCGGTGGTACCAACAGACCAACAGCGGCCACAGCAACAGCGAACCAGGACGAGAGGCTCATGGTGACGGGCATCTTACTCCGATGGTGCGTATTCGGCTCCGATCAGCGAGGACTGCCACTCCAGCCCAGCATCTGGTCTTCAAGGCTGAGGGGATACGAGATGGTCACATCGGTGACCGCCCCGGCGGCGTCACGGACAGTCGTCAGCTCCGGCTGCACGAAACCCGTGTACGACGGCAGGTTCAGCTTCTCGACGCGCGCCACGATCTCGTCGCGCAACGCCGGATCAAAGTGGATGCCGTGGGTGTCGAACAGCGCCTTGGCGGCCGCGTAGTCGCCGGTGGACTTGATGCGCTGCACTTCACCCAGCAGGCGCCCCACGCCGTCATGGAACGCGTCGGCGTCCACCATCACGTAGTAGGTCTTGCCGTCGCGCACACGCACTTCGATCGCCGCCGTATTCGCCAGCAGCCAGTGCACGATGGCCTGACGATTCCGCATGTGGTCCTCTTCGATGGTGGTGCCTTCACGAATGCGACGCAGTTGCACGAGCGCGTTGCGCGCGTACGCTTCGTACTCGGCCTGCACGATCTCGGTCTGATGTTCAGCAGGCACCATCCCGATCTCGGCGATCTTCGGGTTCCCGACGAAGTACAACGCCACGAGATCGGCGCGCGTCTCTTCGAGCCCCGCATACTGCTCCTTCAGCGCCGACTCGGGCCGCCCACCGAGGTGCGCTTCCACCACGCCACTGCCGTGGCCGAGCACCTCATGGATCGCGGTGGTGACTTCACTGGCCAGCGATCCCCACTGCTCGGCACGCGCCACTTCCTCGGGGGTCCAGCAGAACTCCTGTCGGTAGGCTGGCGGCAACGACTTGTCGTACGCCTCGTTGACGTTGGCGAGTGACACGGACTTGCTGCCGTGTTTTTCGCGGATCAACTGATCGTTCGGCAGGTTGATGCCAATGGGCGTCACCGGGCCTGAGTCGCCCGTCTCCATGACGACATCGATCGCCCGCGCGGTGACGCCCACCACCGTCTTGCGTCGCCATTTTTCCGGCCAGGGCATACGGTCTTCGAACCACTGCGCCGACTCCGCCAGGCGATGGATACTTTCGGTCTTCTCCGGATTGACGTAGAAGACCAGCGCCTCCCACGCGCCTTTCACGCCCCGGGCGTCCATGTACGTCTCGATAAATCCATTGATCGTATCGACCGGGGACGCCTTGTCCTCGACCCACGCGATGTCATACGCCACACGATCGACGTCCTCACCCGATCGGTAGAACGCGATCAGCGCCTCAAGTGCCTTGCGCATCTCCGTTGTTGCGTACGGCAGCGCGGCCGTCAGATGGCGCACGATGTTGCTGATCTCTTCGCCGTACAGTCCACCTTCGCGGGCCACCTCTTCAACCAGACCGGTCTCGGTCTTGACCAGTCGCGAATTGAGGCCGTACCGTTCCGCAAATCCCTCAAGGTCGGCCATCGTCAGACCGGCATACAGATTGTTGGCACTATCGCGGAGGATGTCCTGCCCCTCACCGGCGGATTTGTTGGTGACCAGGGACTCGGATGTGGGATCGAAGAAGGCCGCACGCAAAGGCTCGATGTCGGCCCGAGTGAGGCCGGCCGCTTCAGCCGCCGTCACAAACGCCTCGAAGGAGCACTTCAGCACAAACTTGCGCGCTGTCAGGTTGTTGTACGGACCCGTGTTGATCCAGAACAGCTTCGTGTATCGGCGGATCTCGGTGAGTGTCGCCTCGTCGAACGCACCGGGGTCGTTCTTGGCCGCGCGCACGATCGCCTCCAGCACCTCGCGCATTGCCAGATTGTGGCGATAGCGCTGATCCCAGTAAATGTCGCGGCCGGCAATCGCCGCCTGCGTCAAATGCCAGATCAGGATCTTGTCGTTAAGCGGCAAGACGGAAAACCCATCCGCATACAGCTGCACCACCGCCGCTTCGTCGATTTGTTCGAGCAGGTACTGTCGTTCCATATCAGATCGTGATCGTCTCTCTGTGGTTCGGTGCTGCCACCGTCCACTGCATCTCGGTTTCAATGCGGGCCTTCAGCGCGTCCATAGGGTCAGGCTCGCCGTGCACCAGGCACACCAGCGATGGAGCCTTCTCAAAACTCTTCAACCAGCGCATGATCTCGTTCACGTCCGCATGGGCCGAAATGGAGTCGAGCGTTTCGATGTGCGCACGCACGGCCACTTCCTTGCCGTGGATTTTTGTGGTCTGCGCGCCTTCCAGCAACAGGCGTCCCCGTGTGCCCTTCGCCTGGAAACCGGCAAACAGCACCGTGTTGCGTTCATCAGGCAACACACGCACCAGGTGGTGCAACACGCGTCCACCGGTCGCCATGCCGCTCGAGGAGATAACGATGCTTGGCTTGTCGTCTTCCTGGACTTTTCGCGACAGCGCAATGGACGACACCACACGGAGACGCGCCGTCAGGAAGTTGCGCAACCCCTCGTCCAGCTCATGCGTGCGGTCGCGATACTCCTCGAGAGCTTCCACCGCCATGGGGCTGTCCACATAAACGGGCAGCTCCGGAATCGCCTTGCGCTCCTCAAGGATGCGCACCCAGTACAACAGTTCCTCGACGCGTCCGAGCGCAAACGCGGGAATCACCACCTTGCCCCGTCGCTCGACCGTGTCGTTGATGATGCGGGCCAATTGCACTCCGTCATCATCCGGGTCGTGGACACGGTTGCCGTACGTGGACTCCAGCACCACGACATCAGCGTTGGGCGGCTGCACAGGGTCTGGGAGCACAGGCCGACCATACCGGCCCAAGTCACCGCCGAACAGGATCGTCTTGCCTTCCGAAGCCACCGTAATGCGTGCATAGGCCGACCCGAGCAAATGGCCTGCGTTGTGAAACTCCAGCTCGACCCCTGGCGCGATCGGCACCGGCCTGTCGTACCCGAGAGGTTGCAGCTGCAAGATCGCCTTCGCCGCTTCGTCGCTTGTATACAACGCGAGAGCGGGGCGATGTTTGGTGTAGCCCTTGCGATTGGCGCGTTCGGCGTCTTCTTCCTGAATGCGCGCGGCGTCTTCCATCACAATGCGCGCGAGGTCCTGCGTACCGCCTGTGCAGAAGATACGACCATTAAAACCCTGCGCCACCAGACGCGGCAACATGCCGCAGTGGTCGAGGTGGGCATGGGTCAGCACCACGACGTCGATCGAGTTCGCCGGCACGGCAAACGGCTCCCAGTTGCGCTCGCGCAGCGACTTGAGGCCCTGAAACATGCCGCAGTCCACGAGAATTCGTGTGTTACCCACCTCCAGCAGATGTTTCGAGCCAGTGACCGTACGTGCCGCGCCGAGAAACGTCAACTTCATGCAAACAGTCCCGTCTGACCTCCGGTGTGCCAGAAGAGCACCCGGTCGTCCTGAGTGAAATGGTGCGCTCGAATAAGCGCGAGAAGCCCGGCCATGGCCTTGGCGGTATAGACCGGGTCGAGCACGATGCCTTCCGTACGAGCCACGAGTTCGAGCGCTTCGCGTGATGCGGGTGTCGGAATGCCGTAGCCTTCACCGATGAACTGGTCGTTCACGTCAATCGGGCTGTCGAGGCCAATGGCAGTCCGGGATGCGCCGATGAGCAATGCCAGCGAGTCGAGCAGGCCAGACACAATGGCCGTCAGGCCCTGCGACGACTCGTCGGCACTGATGCCAAGCACCCGCGCCTTGACTCCGTACAACGCGCACCCGGCGATCAGCCCCGCCTGCGTGCCTCCAGAGGACGAGGCGTGGACGATGGCGGTGGGAGAGATGGCGGTGGTGATGAGTTCCTCGACCCCGCGGGTGAAGCCAGCGGCACCGATGGGCGTAGACGCACCAAGTGGAATCACAAACGGACGTTTCCCTTGGGCCTCGAGCTCTTCAGCCAGTGTGACCATCATTGTCGACCGCTCCTCGCGTGAGGCCACGTGCCGCACGTCGGCGCCGAAGAGTTGGTCGAGCAGGGCGTTGCCGGTAGGACGTTCCTGGCGAATGCCGTTCACCACAAGCACCACCCGCATGCCGAGTGCGGCTCCGGCAGCGGCTGTCACGCGGCAGTGATTGGATTGCAGGCCTCCGCAGGTGATGAGTGTGTCGGCACCTGCGGCACGGGCCTGGGCCAGGACTGTCTGGAGCTTGCGCACCTTGTTGCCGCCCATCCCGAACGACAGCAGGTCGTCGCGTTTCATGAACAACGCAGGACACTCAGGCCCGAGGGCTCGTCTCAGGCGATCAAGCCTGTCAACCGGCGTCGGATGTGGTGCGAGCGGCTCGGAGGCGAGTGCCCGCAGAGTTGCCAGCGCGGTGGCCATTGTCTGCAAGTCTATACTTGGGAGCGGTGCACAATCCGCTTCTCGACGCTTTGAACTCGACTCCCAACGTGCTCTCGGTCGAATTACGTCCTCCGCGCGCGGAGCTGGACGCGCCGGCGGGCATGGATGCGTGGATTGACACCTACCATGCCGTGCGTGGCCTCGTGCGCCAGGGGCTGTTTGTGTATCTCACTGACAGCGCCGTTGGAGCCAAGGAAGAGAACAACCTGCGCCATCTGGTGAACAACCTGGGTACGGACGTGGCGCGCGATCACGTGATCCCCTTCCTGACCACCAAACACACGAAGGAATATTGCCTCGCATACGCCGAGCGGGCGCTTCACGCCGGGTTTCCGTCGCTGGTGGTGTTGGGCGGTGACAAGTCCGTGGGCCCGCCGCGGTGTGTGAACCACGCCTGGGAGCTGCGGCAGGACATCCGCGCGCATGTGCCCGACCTTGCGCTGGGCGGGTGGGCGAATCCGCATCAGCACCCGCGCACACAGGTTGGATACCTGGCCGATCCCCACTTCAACGGTGAGTTGTTTCTGACGCAGGTCGTGTCACATCACGACTTGCCGAAGGTGGAATCCTTCCTGACCGAGCAGCAGGCCGCCGGAGTCACGATCCCAGGCATCTTCGGTGTGTTTTATTACCGCAGCGCGAACCCGAAGACGTTGTCAATCCTGCAGCAGTTCCTGAGTGTGCCGGCTGAACAGCTCACGGCTGAGTTTGCGGCTGGCGATTCTGCCGAAGCCATCTGCGCACGGTCGATCCGCGAACTCCGCAAAGCCGGTGCCCGCCACCTGTACCTGTCGAACCTGCCCATTCAGGGCACCAGGCAAACGCTCGAACGGATCCTCGCGCTGGTGTAGTCAAGACCTCAGGTTCACAGGGAGGCACGGAGGACGCGGAGTAGCAACGGACACGGACGGCCTACGCAGGCGTGCCCCACGTGCCCCCATAGACGAAGTCGGCGGCCGACCGACGGGTACGTGGTGTGAGTTCGCTTTGGCGATGTTTCTCGTTAGGCAGCGCATCGGGTGACCCTGGGTATCCGAGTGCGATCAGGGCGACGAGGTCGTAGTCAGCGGGCACCTGACAGATCGCCTGTGTGCGCACGCGATCGAACCCTTCCATCTGTCGTGACGCGAGACCCTGTGATTGTGCCTGCAGCGTCAGGTACGCCACGGCCTGTCCCGTGTCGTAGAAGGCGTGCCGGTTGGCATCACCCGCGCCACCGACCGTCATCTTGGCCGCCACGACAATCAGCACCGGCGCAAGTGGTGCCCACGCCTGATTGCCTGCGCTGAGTGTCGGCACCAGAGCCGCGTGCACGTCGGCATGCGCGATCTTGTCAACGACGATGAAGCGCCAGGGTTGTTCGTTACGTGAGGACGGCGTCCAGCGCGCGGCCTCGAACAGCCGCCAGAGTTCGCGCTCCGGAATCGCACGCGTGGCGTCGTACGCCCGGGGGCTCCAGCGCTCGCGAATCAGGTCCAGCACGTCATGGTCGGTGGTTGCGTGTTTCGGATGTGGCATCGTTCCCAAGACTAGTATCATCTCCTGAATGGCCAAGTTTCTTGACGCGGTTCCCTTCTCCGGCATCATTCGTATTCGCGACATGATGTACTCGGTCGACAAGCCTTTTCGCCTCGATCAGGGGGATGTCAGCTTTGACGCACCCGCGTCTGTGAAAAACGCCCTCACCAAGGCCATCGCTGACAACCGCACGCACTATGTGCAGACAACGGGCATCCCACCGCTGCTGGACCTGCTCGTCGAGAAGATGCGCACCAAAAACGGCATTCCGATCGGTGGGGCCGAGGAAGTGATGGTCACCAACGGCGGGATCCACGCGCAGTACATCGCGTGCCTCGCGCTGCTGGAGCCGGGCGACGAAGTGTTGCTACCGGATCCGGCGTGGCCGCCCACCGTCAGCAACATCATGGCCGCGCAGGCGGTGGCGGTGCCGTATCCGCTGTACGAGGAACGCGGCTGGCGGCCTGACATCGACGAGATCGAGCGTCTCATCACACCCAAGACCAAAGCCATCGTGCTCAACACGCCGTGTAACCCCACCGGCGGCATGCTCACGCGCGAAGACCTCGACGCTCTCGCGGCCCTGGTGACCGAGCGCAACCTCTGGGTGTTCTCGGATGAAGCGTACGAGGACTTCTTGTTCGATGGTCGCGAACACCTCAGCATCGCGTCGTGGCCCGGGCTCTACGAACGGACCATCCCGCTCTACACCCTCAGCAAAACCTACGCGATCACAGGCCTGCGTATCGGCTACCTCGCGATTAAAGACCCCGTCATTCGCGACCGGGCGAAGAAGATCGTGTTCTGCTCCACATCGAACGTGTCGTCACTCGTGCAGTACGGCGCCGTCGGGGCGCTGGAAGGGTCACAGGACGTGATCGAAGAGTTCCGGCGCGAGATCGTCGCACGACGCGACATCTTCTACGAGAAGCTGCCGAAAGCGTCACACGGATTGCTCACGGGCGTCAGGCCCTCCGGCGCGTTTTACGCCTTCGTGCAGATTGATCCGGCCTGGCGCTCGCCGCTGCCCAACGCACCAGAGTCGCAGTCCTGGGCCATGACGGAGTTTCTGATCAAGAAGGCCCGCATCGGCTCGGTGCCGGGCGTGGACTTCGGCGCACGCGGCGAGGGCTACCTGCGCTTCTGCTTCGCCAGGGACAGGGCCGAAATCGAAGGCGCACTCGAGTCGATGGACGCCAGCCTGTAGCACCGCCTCGCCACGACCTGTACGGAAGTGCACATCGGCGGGTCGACGCCTTCGCCTATTGTGGCGGAGGAGAACACCAATGCAGATGAAACAAGGCGAGCAGTACACGTGTAGCAAGTGCGGATGTCATGTGACAGTCACGGCGGCACCGACGGTGGCCGGCAAGGGTGGCCAGGGGTCGCTCACGTGTTGTGGCGAGAAGATGGAACCAAAAGCCTGAACGTGAGCTCCGAGCTCATTTCACCGGCGGCGCGAGTGCTTTGATGACTTCGCGCGCCAGCTCCCAGTGGCTGAAGCCCTGACGCCCGTAGTCGAGGCCGCGGCGGACGATGACGAGATCGTGGGAGGGGACGATCACCGTGAACTGCCCACGATTGCCGTTGGTGGAATACGCGTCCTTCGGCACATCCATGCGGTCATCAGGCACCAGCCAGAACTGGCCGCCGTACTGGTTGCCGCGGGCTTTGGTCGCCGGCGCGGGCGTACGCACGAAGTCGATCCACGCCTGCGAGAGCAGGCGCTCGCCATTCCACATGCCGTTGTTGAGGTAGAGCAGGCCGTGGCGGGCGAGGTCGCGCGCGTTGGTGTAGATCTGGCTGCTGAAGATGAAGTCACCGAACCGATCCGTGCTCACGAGTGTGTTGCGCATGCCGATCTTGTCGAATAGCGCCGTGCGCGGGAACGCGAGATACGCCTCGGAGCTGCCAAGCGCCTGCTTCATCGCGTAGACCGCAAGAATGGTGTCGTAGTTCTCGTAATCCCACGCGGTGCCAGGTTCGCGGATCAGCGCGCGGCTGCGCGCGCCTTCCACCGAACTCGCGCCCGCCCAGTACGACATACCCGAGCCCGTGGCGTACTCAAGCCCGCCGTTATCGATCGTCTCGAGACCACTCGACATGTGCAGTGCGTGTCGCAGTGTGATCCTGGAGCGTGGATCGGTCGAACCGGTCGGAGCACGTGGCAACCATTCAATCGGCAGTGGGTCGTCGAGCGAGAGCTTGCCTTGGTCCACAAGCATCCCAATCAGCGTGGACGCGATGCTCTTGGCCGTAGACCACGTCCGCGTTCGGGTCGTCATGTTCACGTGATCCGCGTAGCGTTCGTGGATGATGCGGCCCTTGTGCACGACAAGAAGACTCAGTGTGTTTTGCTCGGCTGTTGACCTGTCAAACGCCCAGTCGGACGCGGCCTGCAGCTTCGCCGCGTCAACACCTGCGGGCAGTGGCTGTTCCTGCACGAGGTCGCCATCGGGCCATGCGATCGTCGCAGGGTCACCGGCGGGCGGTGGCGCAGTCAATTGCGGAAGACTGCCGATGTCGTCGAACGTCTGGTTGGGCGCGAGGATGACGCAGCCAATCCCGTCGCGGAATACCGCACGCATCACCGGCGTGGGCCGACCCGGGGCACCGATGGCCACCGCTTTCCGCTCCCTGTCGATGACGTAGTCGCCGCCTTGCGGCGTGCCGACCGGGTTGGGCAGAAACTTCAACTCGTGCGCGAACACCTGTTCGAGCGTGCGATTGGACGTGAACAGGCCATTGCACATGAAGATGGCCTGTTGCCCGTAGCGAATCATGTCGCGCTGCGGCGCCCAGTAGTCGTAGTTCTGTGCACCGCCACCGCGCTGCGCCACGACGGGCACCGCCGCCAGCGTCACCAACATCAACAGAACGAATCGCTGCATGGCGCGAGTCTACTTGATGTCGGGTGCTGCCAAACTACCGCAGGTGTCGGCCGCCATCCAGGCGGATCGTGTCGCCGGTGATGAAGTCGGACTCGATGAGCGCCATTACGGTTTTTGTGACTTCGTCCACCCCACCCCAACGACCCAGAGGCGTGGCGTCTTCGACGCGGGCGCGGGTGTCGTCCGACATGGTGTCTGGGGCCAACACAGGGCCGGGCGCGATGGCGTTCACCAGAATGTTGTCGGGGGCCAGTTCAAGTGCGAACGATTCAGCGAGGGCTTTTACGCCGGCTTTCGCTACGTAGTAGCCGGTGTAACCGGGGTATCGTGGCCGGCCGCTCGCGGAGGTCCAGTCGCTGAAGACCACCATGCGACCACCGCCCGCCGCGCGCATGTGAGGCACTGCGGAGCGCATGCAGAGGAATGTGCCGCGCAGGTCGACGGCCAGTTGTGCGTCCATGGACTCCGCGCTCAAGGCGTCAAAGGGCACGTGCTCATACCGGGATGCCATCACGACGAGCACGTCGAGTCTGCCGAAGTCGGTCGCGACCAGGTCCACCATGGCTTTGACCGCATCAACATCCCGCACGTCACAGGGCAAGACCATCGCGCGTCTGCCGGCACCGCGCACCGCGGTTGCGGCGACCTCCGCTGCCTCAGGCGATGTGCGGTAGGACAGCGCGACATCCGCGCCGCGTTCGGCGAGTGCGCGCGCCAAGGGCTCACCCATACGCCGCGCGCCCACGAGAAGGGCGGCTTTTCCGTTCAGTAACATTTGGTCAAGTGCTCGGGTGCTCTGGTGCGCTCGTGCTCAGGTGCACACGGTCAGAGTTTACCCCTCAGCCTGGCGCGGCCGGCCGCACGCGCCTGCGCGCTCTTCTCCCGCGAGCCGTCGATCGACCACTCCCCGGCCCCGGTGAGGGAGAGGCAGAGCAGCGCACCGATGAGCAGGACGTGCATCTCCATGCCCTGGCCCCTGTCGGGCGTGCCGATCCAGTTGATGAAGAACCCCCAGGCCCAATGGGCCTTCCAGATCATGACGGCCGACACGACGATCAGGGTGGGCGCGACCACGCGGGTGAACCAACCGACGGCCAGCAAGACTCCGCCCAGCATCTCAAGCGCGCCCACAAACACGGCGATCGGAAAATTGGGTTCCAGGCCCATCGCGCCAAACATCTGGGCGGTGACCTCGGGGCCACCCACGCCAATGGCGGGACCGGCCCAGAGGCCGAACAACTTATGTGTGCCGTGGGCGATGAACACAACGGCGAGAATCAGCCGAAGTGCCACCAGACCAAGTCCGTTCACGTTGCCCCCTTTTGTGCGCTATTGTGCCACCGTACGGGCTATGATCCGCGTGTTTTCGGGCTGAAAGTCGAGAATTTCTGAGGGTAACCCATGCTGAACCGACGCCAGTTCCTCCATCGCACCGGTCACGCGGCCGGATTTGCCGCGCTCGCGACCTACAATCTCGACGCCCTCCCACGGGTGCTGGAAGCCAGCGCCTCACAAGCCGGGCGGTCGCCGCTGGACGTGGCGCGCGACGAAGACTACTGGCGCGAGATCCAGCAGGGCTTCACCCTCGACCGCACGATCATCAACTTGAACAACGGTGGTGTCTGCCCCAGTCCGCGCGTGGTGCACGAGGCGCTCAAGCGGTACCTCGACATCTCGAACCAGTCTCCGGTCTACCACATGTGGCAGGTGCTCGAGCCCAACATCGAGAGCGTGCGGCGCGAACTCGCCCGCGACATCGGTGCCGACCCCGCCACCATCGCGATCACCCGCAACGCCAGTGAATCTCTGCAGACGGCACAACTGGGCATCGACCTCAGACCGGGCGACGAAGTGCTTACCACCAACCAGGACTATGGCCGCATGCTGCAGACCTGGGAACAACGCGTGACACGGGACGGCATCAAACTGACGAAGATCGCGTTCCCTGTGCCGCCGACCCAGGCCGACCTCCTGCAGCGTTTTGAACGCGCGATCACACCGGCCACCAAGGTGATCCACTTCTGCCACATCACCAATCTCACCGGCCACATCTTCCCCGCCAAAGAGATCTGCGACATGGCTCACGCGCGGGGTATTCTCACCATCGTTGACGGCGCACACGCCTACGCACACTTCCCCTTCCAGATCACCGACTTCGATTGCGACTATTACGGATCAAGCCTGCACAAGTGGTTGCTCGCACCCATCGGCACCGGGCTGCTCTATGTGCGACCCGACCGCATCGAGAAGACATGGGCCCTGCAGCCGCCGGCGGTGGGCCTCAACACCAGCATCAAGAAGTTTGAGGAGATCGGCACACACCCGGCCGCTAATCACAATGCCATTGCCGAAGCGATGGTCTTCCACCGCGGCATCGGCATTGAGCGCAAAGCCGCACGGCTGCGCTACCTGAAGGCACGTTGGGCCGAACGACTCACCCAGCTCCCGCGTGTTCGCCTACACACCAGCCTGGACCCCGCCCACTCGTGTGCGATTGGCACCGTGGGCATCGACGGCATCACGCCGGGCGAGATCGTCTCGAAACTCTGGGCCGACCATCGCATCATCGTGACGCCCATCACCGTGGGCCCAGCCGACAACCCCGAATACGCCGGCGTTCGTGTGACGCCGAACGTCTACACCACACTCGACGATGTGGATACGTTTATCGGGGCGATGGAGAGGCTGGCGAAGAGTTGATCAGCGCCCTCAAAACAAGAATCGGAAAGACGTCGGGTGTCTTTTTCTGCATCGCTGAGATCGGAAAAAGACACCCGACGTCTAAAAATAGAACGCGACCCCGCTGGTCCACATCGACCCCTGGTGCGAGAATTTGACGCGCTCCAGCCCGGGGATGATCGAATCGGCGTCAGGATCATCGTTGCGACTGAAGTTGATGAACTGGTACCGGTAGTCCAGAAACACCCCCGCGCGACGACCCAGCTTGAGCTCAGCCCCGAAGCCGGCGTGCCAGCCAATGCGCCGCTCCAGACTGCTGTCCAGAATCACGTTTTCGGGGCCCATCAGGTCGACCTTGCTGGAGTACAGCCCCACACCACCCAGCGCATACGGAGCCAGCAGCGACCGGAAGGGCATCACCAGCAACGACGCCTGCATCGGTGTTTCACGCACGCGTTCGGTGCGGGCCTCGTTGTGGGTCACCCGGTAATCCATCGACAGTTCCAGCGCGGTGAACGACGACGAGCGCATGCGCATGGTGCCGCCGAACAACCGGGACGAGGGAGTATCGGTCGCCAGGTCACCGCGGACCAGGCTCAGGCGGGGCCCAATCGCCACGCTCTGGGCAGACACGACGGCGGGTGCGGCGAGCAGCCCCAGCAGCAGGGCAATACCAACGGCGGACGGATGGGGATATCTCATGGGGATGAACCTCAGACACGTCTTTTCGGCTCCGACTCCATCCCCCTGCAGCCCGTCGGGCTCAAGTTCAGATAGGATCGTCGCCATGCCGACGCAGGCGCCGGTGCGGGTTGCCGCACGTATTCACGGCTTCACATACGCCATCCGCAACGTCGTCGCCGAAGCCCGCAAGGTGGAGGCGGCCGGCACCCCTGTCCGGTATCTGAACATCGGCGACCCGATTCCGTTCGGATTCAAGACACCGCCCCACCTGATCGAGGCGGTGGAACGCGCCATGCGCGACGGGCACAACGGGTATACCGCCTCGGTCGGCGTGGCACCTGCGCGCGAGGCCGTCGCAGCCGAATACGAACAACGCGGCATGCCCGTCGGTCCAGATCGCGTGATCCTCACGTCGGGCACATCCGAAGGCATCGAACTCGCGCTGGGCGCACTGGCAGACGCGGGCGACGAAGTGCTCGTCCCCACGCCCACCTACCCGCTGTATACCGCCGTGCTCGCCAAACTCGGGGCCAAGGCGGTGTACTACAAGACCGACCCCGACAACGACTGGCAGCCCGACGTCGCTGATATCGCGAGCAAAATGTCGCCGCTCACCAGGGCCATCGTCATCATCGATCCCAACAATCCGACTGGCGCTGTCTATCCGGAGTCGACGCGGCTGGCACTCATCGAACTCGCTGAGAAGTCGGGGGTTCCGATTCTTGCCGACGAGGTGTACGGGGACCTTGGATTCGACGGGCCGTTGCCGCTCATCGGCAGTCTGGCGCCGGACGCACCGATCATCTCGTTCTCGTCTCTGTCGAAGGCCTACGTCGCGCCCGGATGGCGTGCGGGATGGCTCTGCGTCGGCCGGTCGCCGCGCCTCGACGATGTGCTGGCGGCGATCAAGAAGTTGGCCGACGGCCGGCTGTGCAGCACGGGGCCGATGCAATACGCCATCCACGCGGCCTTGACCGGCGACCGCTCACATCAACAGACCTTCGTGCGAGAACTGGCGATTCGTTCGCAGCTGACCGTCGATCGCATGAATCAGATTCCCGGCATGCGTTGTGTGGCTCCGCGCGCGGCGTTTTACGCCATGCCCAAAGTGGATCTGCCGCCCGGCAAGACCGACGAGGATTACGTGCTCGGCCTGTTGCGTGCCACCGGCGTCCTCTGCGTCTATGGCTCCGGGTTCGGTCTGCCAGCTGACCAGGGTTTCTTCCGCATCGTCTTTCTCGCCACACCCGACGTGCTGCACTCCATTTACGACGACATCGCCACGTTCACCGGGGAGTTTCTACAGTGAAGCTCTCCGTCATCATGCCCGCCTACAACGAGCGGCGGACAATCGAAGAGATCGTCAAGCGCGTGCTGGCCGTCGATCTGCCGGGCATGACCAAAGAACTGATCATCGTTGACGATGCCTCGTCGGATGGCACGGCTGACATTTTGAAGACGATGGATGGGCGGGATGGGATTCGGGTGTTCACCCAGTCACCCAACCAGGGCAAGGGCGCCGCGGTCGCGCGAGGATTTCGTGAGGCCACCGGCGACATTCTGCTGATTCAGGACGCCGACCTTGAGTACGACCCGGCGGAGTACTCCAGTCTGCTCGGCCCGATTCTGCGCGGTGACGCGGACGTCGTCTATGGATCCCGCTTTCAGGGGTCACCCCACGGTCAACGGGTGTTGTACTTCTGGCATTCGGTCGGCAACAAAATGTTGACGCTGTTGTCGAATGCCGTCACCGACCTCAACCTCACGGACATGGAGACCTGCTACAAGGCCTTCACTCGCAACGTCGCAACACGCCTCGACCTTCGCTCGAAGCGTTTCGGCGTGGAGCCGGAGATGACGTGCAAGATCGCACGGCTGCGGGTGCGCATCTACGAAGTGCCGATTTCGTATCACGGGCGCACGTATGCGGACGGCAAGAAGATTGGCCTGAAGGATGCCGTGCAGGCCGCGTGGACGATCCTCCGGTATGCCCGCTGGTCGCCGCGCCCATAACCTCCTCGTCGTCGCGTTTTATGCGCTGGTGGCGATCGCTGTCACGTGGCCATTGGTCACGGTCATCGACGTCGAAATCGCGTGGGACCTGGGCGACCCGGCCTTCAACAGCTGGGTCTTGCTGTGGACGGGTGGGCAGGTGTTGGCATTCCTTTCCGGCGACCTGTCGGCGCTCAACCGCTTCTGGCACGGCAACATCTTTTATCCCGAACGACTGACGGTCGCCTTTTCTGAACACATGGTGCCGCAAATGCTCCAGGCACTGCCGGTGCTGGCGGCCACAGACAACGTTGTGCTCGCCTACAACCTGCTGTTTCTTTCGACGTTTGTGTTGTCGGGTCTGGGTGCATTTCTGCTGGTGCGTGAGTTGACGGGCAGCACGGCAGCCGGTGTGGTGGCCGGCCTAGCGTTTGCGTTTGCGCCGTATCGTCTTTCACAGTTTTCGCATCTGCAGGTGCTGTCGGCGCAGTGGATGCCGTTTGTGCTCTACGGCTACCGACGCTATTTCGAGACGGGGCGCATGCGCCCGCTCATCGGCGGCACGGTGGCACTGGTCCTCCAGAATCTCTCCTGCGGCTACTACCTGCTGTTTTTTGCGCCGTTCGTCGGGCTGTATGTGATCTACGAAATGGCGTCACGTGGTCGGTTGCGCGAGTGGACACTCTGGCGCACGTGGATGGTCACCGGCGCGATTGCACTTGCAGCGACGTATCCGTTTCTGGCTCCGTACTTCGATGTGCGCGCCCACACTGACGTCGGGGTGCGCACGGCGGAAGAGATCGCGCTGTTCTCGGCCGACACCCATGCGTTGGTCACCCCCTCTCCGGCGTCGTGGTTCTGGGCGGAGCGGCTGCCGGGATACCAGAAGGCCGAAGGCGAGGGCTTTCCGGGGCTCACGATTGTGATCCTTGCGGCGCTGGGTGTGGCTGTAGGGCTGACGCGTCGACGTCGGCAGACACATGACGCTCACCGCCCTTTCACCCGACCCTGGCAACATGTCCTTGTGGGCATGATCGCCGCATGGTGGTCCATCAGCCTGATCGCTGCGCTGATCTTCCTGGTGACCGGGGGACTCCCGTTGCCGGTGGATGGCGTCTGGGCCGTGCACCGACAGGCAAATGCGGTGCTGGTGGGCCTGCTGGTGCTGACGATGTTGTTGGTTGTCGTCTCGGCAGGCGTCCGTCGGTACCTGCACGATGTCTCCGGGTCGCTGGTGGGTTTTTTCGCGATGGCGACGGTGCTGGCTTCCCTCCTCGCGCTTGGGCCGCAGATCACCGTGGCCGGTCATGTCATTGGTACCGGACCGTACGCGTGGTTGGTGGCGTACGTGCCTGGGTTTGACGGCGTCCGGGTGCCGGCGAGATTTTTCATGCTGGTGGCGCTGTTCCTTGCCTGCCTCGCCGGTTTCGGGGTGGCGGCACTGGTCCGGTGGCAACCTCGCCTCGCGGCAGGCGTAGTGATAGTCGCCGGCGTCTTGATCCTGGCAGAGTTCTGGGCGGGCCCGTTCCAGACGAACGTGCGCCTCGCGGCTGACGGGTATCAGGCCACTCCGCGTGACCTGCACACGGGCGCGGCCCTTCCGCCCATCTACAAGGTGATTCGCGACGAACCGGATCCCGTGGTGCTCGTGGAGTTTCCGTTCGGTGCACCCGCGTGGGATTTGCAGGCCATGTTCTACGCGGGGTATCACCGTCGGCTGTTGGTGAACGGGTACTCCGGGTTTTTTCCACAGAGTCAGCGCGTTCGTGCGCTCGTCTGGTCAATGATCGATTCAGACCCGGACGCCGCGTGGCGGGCCATGGTCAGCGCCCGTGCCACGCACGTGCTTGTCCATGAAGACGGCTTCATCCCGAGCCAGCGCTCCATCGTCGCCGACTGGCTCCTCGCGCACGGCGCCGTCGAGTTGCTGCGCGATGGCACGGATCGTTTATTCAGGGTGCGCTGAGTTCCGGAAACAGTCCGTCCGCGAACACATCGACGTTACCCGGGTCGGGTAGACTGCTTTCATGCGGAGTAGGGCGTGATCTGATGGCGCGGAAGGACAGGCCGCAAAGTTTCTTCGACGAGTACACGAGGGGATTCGACCGTACCGAGTTCCAGCGCTTGTTCACGCGCGACACCGCGGACGCCTATCACTACTTCTCGCGCGGCATCGACCTGGCCGCGCTCGCTGCGGCGCCCTGGTACAAGCGGTGGCCCACTCACGCCCGCCTGTTTCTGATTGCGTTCGCGATGCGCCTGTCGCCCGGGCGGCGCGTGTTGTACGGCTTCGCCGTGGTCGCGCTCCTGTTCGGCCTGCTTGATTTGTTCGACGGCTTCGGCTCTATCCGTCTGATGTTGTGGCCATTCACCATGTACTTGTGGCTGCCCCAGTGGGTGGAGGGCACGTCATGGATGGTGCTCGGTTTTCTGGCGATCCACCTGCTGGTGTTGATGGAGGTGGCCGACCGGCTCTCGCTCAAGAGCGACCTCGAGATCGCGCGCGACATTCAGATTGCGATGTTGCCGCGTGGCGAACATACCATCGGCGACGCGCGTGTGTTTGGCACCACACGGCCGGCCAACACGGTGGGCGGCGACTTCTACGACATGTTGCCGCGGGCCGACGGACGCATGATGATCGCGGTCGGGGATGTCGCCGGCAAAGGCAGTCCAGCGGCGTTGTTGATGGCCCTGTTGCTGGCCATGTTGCGCACCCTGGTGGATGAAGGCCTCGACGCGGTGCGCCTGATCACACGGCTCAACGTCCAGATCTGTCGCCACAGTCCGGGCTCACGGTTCATCACGTTTTTCTACGGACTCTACGACCCCTCGACGGGAGCGCTGGAGTATGTCAACGCCGGGCATCTGCCACCGCTGCTGCGACGTGGTGATGGCACAATCACACGCCTCGATGGCGGAGGCATGGCCCTTGGCATGTTGACCATGCGACCTATGAGTCGCGCCGCATCGTCATCGCACCCGGCGACACCCTGGTGCTCTACACCGACGGCATCACCGAGGCCGAGAACCGCACGGGTCGTGCCTTCGAGGATTCGGGCCTGGAAACAATCCTGGCTCACCACGTGACTGAACGGGACCCCGAAGCGTTGTCGCGCGCAATCATCAGCGCGGTTGAAGCCCACGCCGGTGACGTGCGACTGGCCGACGACTTGACGGTCGCCGTCCTCACGAGGGCCGACGGGTAATGCGCCTGCACGCCCTGGCGGTCATCTGCCTGCTGGCGCTGTGCCTCCCGATCGGCGCCACATCGACGATCCAACCGCAGCAACTCCAACGTCCACAGCAGGCCGATGGCGTGGTCACTTTGCTGGCGGATCTCGAGAACATTCTGGCGGGCAATCAGGTCGAGGGCTTCCCGCTGTTGACCGCAGCCTCCATGTCGTCAGGCGAAATCGCCATCTTCACTGCCACGTCGTTTGCTCCGGAGCAGAACTTTGCGGTGGTGCGTGAACGGGATCGCCGCCCGACAGGCCCCGGTTATCTGGTGATGGTCGAGATGTTGCTCGGGCGCGGCAAGAACGGACGCATTGCGACATGGCAACTGCTGGTGCAACCGCGCCACCCACAGGCCGCCGAGGGGGCCGTTTCCTACGAGATTGCGAGTGCGACGCCCATTGCTGCTGTGGATGGTCTCGTGCAACTCGATCTCGACATCAGCCAGCAGTACGAAGTGCGCGATCTCACGTTCACCGCCCCGGGATTGACCGTCCGCCTGTCATCAGGCGTCGTGTTTCTTGGCCGCGTGGACGAAGGGCCAACCGCGCTGGTGTTTCGCGGTCGCGGCGAGATGGTGTTCGCGCCGGCGGACCCGGCCGAACAGGTGCAGATTCGAGCGTTTGGTGGTCGCCCGTCGATCGACACCCCGATCGAGAGCCTGTTCTTGCGTCTGAGTCCGTACGAGTTTCAGTCGCGTGTGGACCTCGCGCAGCTCGTGCCGACCACCCCACATCCTGGTGATATTGCGCGGGCCCAACAGATCTTCGAGGAGTTCGGCCGGCGCAGCTACACGCTGAACCTCGGCGACCTCACCACCGCTCGCTGGTCCCTTTTGCCCCCGCCCGGCGACACACTCGCAGAACTGCGCACCAGACGCCATGGCAACCTCACGTATGTGCGATCGGTTGACGATGCGGAGGATGTGTCGCTGTTTGATCGTCAGCGCGGTCGCAATATCTCGGTGTATGCCTCACCTGAACGACTCCTGACCCGGGGGCCCTACTACTCGGAAGATGACGCGATCGCCTATGACGTGGAGCACTACGCCATCGACGTGACGCTCGATCCTGAGCGTGACTGGATCAGTGGGCGCGGCACGTTGCGCCTGCGTACGAAGGTGGATGGTCTCTCGACGTTGTCGCTCAAGCTCGCAGAGTCATTGGCGGTCTCGTCCATTTCGTCGCCCGAGCTTGGGCGGGTGCTGGCCCTGCGCGTGTCGGGCCAGAGCGGTGTGCTGGTGAGTCTGCCGCAGGCGCTGCCGCGAGACAGCCGCCTGGTGCTGGACGTGTTTTATTCGGGCCGCCTGCCCCCGCAGGCCGTGGACCGGGAAGCCATCGACGTGGAAGGACAGGTGGCCCAGGGGGCCCCCAACCCGCTCGGGATGCAGGACATCGTGATTCCCCCGGAGCCGCGATACCTCTACTCGAACCGCACGTACTGGTATCCGCAGGCGACCGTCACGGATTTTGCCACTGCGGCGCTGCAGATCACGCTGCCGGCACAGTTCCAGGTCGTGGCGAGCGGGAACCTCATCAACTCCACCGTGTCGCAGATGCCCGATCCCACGGGGCGCACCGGGGATTCCCGCGCCATGCGCACCGTGCAGTTTCTGGCCGACCGCCCCCTGCGGTACGTAGCCGCTCTGGTCAGCCGGTTCGTGCCGGTCGGCACGAGATCAGCCCAGGCGCCAGCCGTGGCTGGATCGGCGTTGGTGGGCGCGGACACCGAGGTGGAGGGGGCGCTGCCTTCGGACGCCGTTGCCGTGGATGTGGTCGCCACGCCTCGGCTGCTGCGCAGCAACCGGTCGCTGCCCGAGCGTGTAGCCGACATCGTGTCGTTTTACTCCGGGGTGATCGGCGAAGCCCCGTACCCCAACTTTACCCTCGCCACCCTGGATGCCGAACTGCCCAGCGGACACAGCCCGGCGTACTTCGCCCTGTGGAACCAGCCCACCCTGCCCACCACCCTGTCGTGGCGCGACGATCCGGTGGCGCTGCACGGCCATCCCTTCTTTTTCCTCGCCCACGAAGTGGCTCATCAGTGGTGGGGACAGGCGGTGGGCTGGAAAAATTACCACGAACAGTGGCTGAGCGAAGGCCTGGCGCAATATTTTGCGGCGATGTATGCGGCGCATGACGGCGGTGAAGACCTCGAGCGGCGGCTCTTTGCGCAGATGCGTTCCTCGGCCATGGACCTCTCAAGGCACGGCCCCGTGCATCTGGGCTACCGGCTTGGCCACATCCAGAATGACAGTCGCATCTTCCGGGGACTGGTCTACAACAAGTCAGCGGTGGTGTTGCACATGCTGCGGCGCCTGATCGGCCCCGACGCCTTCATGCGGGGCATCCAGCGCTTCTACCGCACCCATCGCTTTCAGAAGGCCGGCACCGGAGACCTGCAGGCCGCCTTCGAAGCCGAGACCACGCTGTCGCTGGACCGGTTCTTTGAGCGATGGATTCTGGGCTTCAGCCTGCCAGAGGCACGCCTGAGCTGGCGAATGGACCCTGCAGGCACCCATGTCGTCATCCGGGTCGAGCAAACAGGCGAGGTCTTTGACTTTCCGCTGACCGTCACCCTGCAGTTCGTCGCCGGAGCCCCCGAACAGGTGCACATGGTGGTGTCGAACGCGGTGCAGGAGGTGCGGGTGCCGGTGTCGGCCCGGGTGCGACAGGTGGATACCCGCGACGACCTGAGTCTGGTGAACGTCCGCCGCTGAGAGCCCTGGGATAGAATTCAAGGGCTATGGAAACGGTCACGCTGACGATCGACGGCCAATCGGTCACGGTTCCCAAGGGTAAGACGGTCCTCGAAGCGGTGCATGCCAGTGGCGGCCACGTGCCCTACTACTGCTACCACCCGGGACTGCAGGTCGACGGCTCCTGCCGCGTCTGCATCGTCAAGATCGAAAAAATGCCAAAGCTGCAGACGTCGTGTTCAACGACCTGCACCGACGGCATGGTGGTGACGACGAATTCACCCGAGGTGGAAGCCGCGCGCGCGAGCGTGTTCGAGTTCCTGCTGGTGAATCATCCGCTCGACTGCCCCGTGTGTGACAAAGGCGGCGAATGTCCGCTGCAGGATTATTCGTATTCGTACGGTCCCGAGCGCAGCCGCATGGAATTTCCGCGGCGCGTGTTTGACGGCGAAGGCGTGAAGGCGGATGTGGACTTTGGCCCCACGCTGATGCTCAACCGCAACCGGTGCATCATGTGCACGCGGTGTGAGCGGTTCATGAAGGAAGTGGATGGCGACGCGCAGATTGGCGTGTTCCAGCGCGGCGTGCACAGCGAAATTGCCACCTTCGAAGAGAAGGGTGTCGTGTCGTTGCTGTCGGGCAACCTGATGGATGTGTGCCCGGTGGGCGCCATCACGACGCGTGACTACCGGTTCAAGTCTCGGCCCTGGGATAACCCGATGGCCGTCGACACCATCTGCACGTTGTGCGAGAAGGGCTGCAACACCACAGCCTGGATCAAGGCGAAGCCCGAATGGGCGAAGGGCGCGCGCCTTGTGCGCGTGACCCCGCGTTTTAACCAGGACGTCAATCAGTACTGGATGTGCGACATCGGGCGCTTCGACTACCACTGGGTCGAAAGTGATCGCCGGTTGCTGCAGCCGCACGTGCGCACGTCACGCGGCATGGACGCGACGCCGTGGGACGAAGCCCTGATTGCGGTGAAGGCCGCTGTCGACGCGGCGGGTGCCTCGCGGTCGCGCGTGCTCGTGTCGGGCCATGCGTCGCTCGAAGAACTGCACGTGCTCAAGCAGTTTGCCGGTCTCACGGGTGGCGTCACGTTCGGATGGCGGCATCGGCCCAAGCCGCAGCCGGCCAACACGAAGTTCCCGATTCCGGCCGTGGATGCGCCGAACCTGCGTGGCGCGCGCGACCTCGGATTCAAGGTCGGCGCCACCGACGCGGCGGCAGACGTCAGTGGCCTGCGTGCGGCGGTCGATACCGGTGCCGTCGCACTCGTGTATGTGATTGATCCCGGCCCTGACGGCTCGATTGGCGATACGGCATGGCTTGTGGCGGCGAAACAGGCCGGCAAGATCGGCACCCTCATCGTGCAGGGTGTGCTTCACTCGGCACTGACCGAGGCGGCCGATATCGTGCTGCCCGGGAGCGCGTGGGTAGAGAAGGACGCGACGTTCACGAACGTGACCGGTCATGTGCAGCCCGTGTCGCGAGTCATTCCGCCCCCGGGAGATGCCGCCGAAGACTGGCAGATTCTGTCGAAGGTTGCGGTCGCGTTTGGCGCCTCGGTGCCCTACACAACCGCGTCGGGTATTCGTCAGGCGATCGCCGCCGAACTGTCCTCCGTCGATGGCTACGCGACAGTGGCCGACATCGCGTTTGCTCGGCCAGTGGCTGCCCGTCAATACATGCAGCAGTCCAATCCAATGGAGCGCGGCAAGTGGGACTCGATGTTCCAGGACCTGCCGCCCATCAAGTTTGGCGACGACTTCGGACCGATGCCCCGCGCCGACGTGATCCCGCTCAAGCCGGTGTAATCACGTCCAGTGCCAGCGGGGCCACCCTGAAGGTCAGCGTCCCGCTGGTCTCACACGGCTCCCCGTCGAGGTGATACACCATGTGGTCGCCGGTGACGGTGACCGTCTCGGCACGCAGGCGCTCCACACCATGTGCGGGCGCCCGATGGCGCCAGAACAGGCGCCTGGCACGCCAGATCTGGCTGAGCGGGCTGCCGGCTCGCACGACCGCAACATCGAGCAGACCATCACGCACATCGGCGTCCCGCGACAACACTGCCCCATTGCCATACACGGCCGCATTGGCAATCCCCAACAGAAACATCCGGCCTTCGCGCCGCTCGTCCCCACACTGCAGCACGTAATGTGAGGCCCGGTACGTCCACACCAGGCTGAGTGTGCTCTGCACATACCCGACCAGTCCCCGCGTGCCGCGCCGGGCAAACCGGTGCGCCACCGCGGCATCAAAGCCGATGCCTGCCAGGTTCAGAAAGAGTCGGTCGTTGGCGTATCCCACATCCATGCGCGAGGGTGTGCCGGTCATCGCCACACGCAGCGCGTCGTGCCAGTTGGACGGCACACCGAGTCCGAGCGCGAGACCATCGCCTGAGCCACACGGCACAATGGCCAACGGCACGTCCGTCCCCACTAGTGCCTGCGCCACCTCGTTCACCGTGCCGTCGCCCCCCATGGCGATCACCAGCGCGCAGCCATCAGCGATACACGCCGCGGCCAGCGCACGCCCCTGCCCCGCGCCGGTCGTCACACGCACATCGGCCACATGCCCGGCCACCGTGATCGCGCGCCCCACAAAACGACGACGTCGGTCCGCTTCGGCTGGACGCCGACCGTGGCGGCCAGAAACGGGATTAATGACAACGCCAATACGAGTCGGCTTCATGGTGGGCGGTGTTATAGTAGCGTTCCATGCGCACTATGCGTGGCTCACTTCTTCCAGCACTGCTGGGATGTCTCATCATCGGTGGCGCCTCGTATCAGATCTGGCAGTTCGAGCGCACCACCATCGACCTCCACACCAACGAAGACCGGCTCACCCGGCAATACGCCGCGCTCGAGATGGCCGTCGCTGACCTCCGATCCGCGCAGGCCGGATACGTCGCGGCCGGCCAGAACCCGAGCGGCTGGATGCAGCGGGTGGACGACCTGACGACACAGGTGGAGGCCGTGCTGGCAGAGCGCCAGCGTGTCGGGCACCCGGACGCGGTCACCCATCTCGCCGCGGCACAGAGCCGGCTCGACGCGTTGCGCACCTCGGATCAGCGCGCCCGCAATTACGTTCGTAACGATCAGTATCTGATGGCCTCCGATGTGGTCTTTGTCGAGAGCCTCGACATCAACGGCCGCCTGGCCACCGAAATCACCACCGCCCGCGACACGGAAACCGCGCTGAATCAACAGGAGGCTGCCACGATTCGGCAGTATCAGCTCGGTCTGGCCGGGGCCACGGTCCTGTTGCTGCTCGGACTCATCGTGTTGCCGCGACGCCGTAGTCCTGAGGCGGCCGAAGCCGCGGGTGCTGAGGTGCCTTCGGACAGCTCCGAGACTCAGGCTTCCTTGATTGGCGACACCCGCAGCACCGACATTCACCGATCCGAGCCCCTGAAGATCGCCGAGACCGCTGACGTCTGCGTGGATATCGCACGCCTGCTGGACGGGCGCGACCTGCCGGCGCTGCTCTCACGCACAGCGGCCGCGATTGGTGCCACGGGTGTCGTGCTCTGGGTCATTGATGATGCCCGGGAGACGCTGCGGGCGTCGCTGGGGCATGGTTACTCGGACCGTATTCTGGCAAAACTGGGCACCTACAGCGTGACGGCAGACAACGTCACATCGGTAGCCTGCCGCACCCTGCAGGCCCAGGTCGTGCCGGCTGCGTCGGCCGACGGCTGCGGGGCCCTGGCTGTGCCGTTGATCGGCACCTCCGGCTGTGTGGGCGTCCTCTCTGCGGAAGTCTCCGGTGCCGCACGCGACGGCTCCACGCTGCCGCTCGCCCGGGTGATTGCCGCCCAGTTGGCCGCCGTGATCACGCCACTGCCGGCTGTCTCCGCCGCCGCCGACACGCCGCCTGCTGCGGCGCGTTAAGTCTGCGGCGCCACCAAAGTTCAGGCTGCGAACGTAAACGCCAGGGCGGCTCGTTAGGACGTGGGCGGGATCGTGATCTTGATGGCGACGATCGTGGTGTCGTCGTTGGGCGGGAACCCCGCGCGATGGGCCTCCACCGCCTCGACAATCGAGTGCACGATCTCTTTAGCGGTCAAGTGTCGTGTCTTCGCCACAAGATCACACAGCCGGTCACTGCCAAACTCGTCGCTTCTGCGGTTCATCGCTTCGGTGACACCATCCGAGCAGAAGACATACACGTCTTCCGACTCGAGGGGAAACGAAATCTCGTCGTATGTCATCCCCGGAAACGAGCCCAGAGGCACGCCGCGGGCATCCACCATCTCACACGTGTCACCGGAGGCGCGCACCGGATACGGCAATCCCGAATTCGACATCGTCACTGTGCGACGTTTGAGATCAAAAATCGCATACACGAGTGTGCAGTAGTACTCCTCAAGCTGGCGCTCGTGCAGGATCGTGTTGATCGACATCAACACCGCAGCGGGTGACGACCGTTCAGGCACGTAGCGTCGACGGAACGTACGCCCACGGACAAGTTCACCGGCGAACACACTGTAGAGTGCGGCCGGCACGCCTTTGCCGGACACATCACCCAGCGTCACGATCAGCGTGTTGGACTCGGGCACCAGATAGTCGTAGAAGTCACCGCCGAGTTCGCGCGCGGCCGAAAACGACGCCGCCACGTCCACACCCTTCAACCGCTTGGGCAGCTTGGTAGGCAGCAGTGCCGCCTGCACGCGACGGGCAAACTTGAGCTCCTTGTCGAGACGCGCCTCGGTGGTGGTGACCTCTTCGTAGAGTCGCGCGTTTTCAATCGCCACGGCCGCCTGGCTGGCCAGGAGCGTGAGCACTTCCACGTCGCGTTTGCTGAACGCATCAAGGTCCGGACTCTCAAGGTCAAAGACGCCGATACAGCGGTCCTTGAGCAACATCGGCACGGCAAGTTCCGACCGCACATCCTCGAGCGCCTCAATGTAGCGGGGGTCCTTCGACACATCCGGCACCAGCACCGGTTCGCGGTGCAGGGCGGCGTATCCCACCAGGCCCTGCCCCATCGGCACCTTCGGCAAGTGCACCCGATCACCAAACTGCACGGCGACCTTGATCTCCAGCTCCTGCGTCTCGTCGTTGAGCAGCAGGATGCCGAACGTGCGGTAATCCACCACGCGTCTGGCCAGCTGCGCGATGCGGGCCAGCAGGTCGTCGAGGTCCATCAGGGCCGCCACGTCGCGGCCAATCTCCGCCAGCGTCTCAAACGTCTCGGCATCCAGGCGCTGCTGTTCAAACAGACGTGCGTTCACCAGGGCCATCGCCACATGGGCCCCGAACTGCCGCAGGATCGCCGCATCCCGCTCCGAATACATGTCGCGCGACCGGCTCAGGACGTTCAGCGCCCCGATGGGCTTGTTTTTGTGAACCAGGGGCACCGCGAGTGTGGAGGCCATGCCCGCCACCACCTCGACGTAGTTGGGCTCCATGCTGATGTCGCCCACCAGCACGGTTTCCTGATTGGTGACGACGTGGCCCACGATCCCGTCGGTGGTTTTGGGGTGGTAATGGCTCACATCCGGGTAGCCCACCGCGTAGGCAATCCGCAACTCCCCCCGCTTTTCGTCGATCAGGTAGACCGCGAACGCATCAAACGGGATGAGGCGGCCAATCAGCTCAGGAATTTTCTGCAGCAGCTCATCGAGCTCAATGACCGAGGCGACCTGGCGGCCCAGGTCAAACAGCGTCAGGAGGATGTCACGCTCGTGGGACCCGACCGACAGATGGCTGGAGGTACGTTCGGTCAAGGGCACACTCATGAGGGCAGAAGGCAGCGCGGGGACGGTCCTGTGCAATTATACTTGGTTCGCCCGGTAATGACTGACCTGACCCTGCCCCTCGACTACACCGCGATTGAGCGGATTCTGCCGCACCGGTACCCGTTCCTGCTCGTGGACCGGATCATCGAATTCGAGCCGGATCAGCGCATCGTCGGGATCAAGAACGTCTCCCGCAACGAGGCGTCGCTCTCAGTCACGGATGGAGAACGCCCTGCGCTGCCGCCTACCCTGCTGACCGAAGCCGTCGCGCAGGTGGGCGCGATCATGATCCTGTCGAAGCCAGAGAATCTCGACAAGCTGATCTTCTTCATGGGGATTGACCGTGTCCGGTATCGGCGATCCGTGCACCCGGGCGACGTGGTGCGCATCGAAGCGGTCGTCAAACGCCTCCGCAGCCGGATGGGTGTGCTGAGCGGCACGGCCACCGTCAACGGCGAGCGGGTGCTCAACGGCACGATGACGTTCGCGCTCGGCCCGCGGTAACGCGCGGGCGTCAGGCGATCACACGCACCATGGCGAGTCCGTCGATCTGACGGAGCTGCTCGACCACCGCCGACGGGATCGCCTCGGCCGTATCGATGACCGCATACGTCAACTCACCGCGTGTGGCACTGGTGGATGCCGTAACGGTCACTCCGGCGGCGTCGAGCGTTGTCGCCACAGCCGCAGCGGCGTGACTGGCCGGTCCCGCATACACACACCGATGCGCAAACTGACCGGCGGCCACCACCTCAGGAAAATTCACTGAGTTGCGCACGTCACCCCGTTCCAGAAAGTCGCGCACCTGATCGGCCACCATCACTGCACAGTTGTCTTCTGCCTCCACCGTGGACGCGCCCAGATGCGGCAACGTCACACAGCGCGGATGGTCCTTGGTGGCCGCCGTGGGGAAGTCACTGACATACGCGCGCAGGGTGCCGGCGTCCAACGCAGCAACGATCGCGGCTTCGTCCACAATGCCTTCGCGCGCAAAGTTCACCAACACCGCCCCGGCCTTCATCGTCTTGAGCCGGTCAGCGTTCAAGAAGCCGCGTGTCGCAGGCACCAGCGGCATGTGGAGTGAGATGTAGTCGGCCGACGACAATACGTCGTCAAGCGACGGCAGCGATTCCACATGGGGATCGAGCAGCGCGGCAGCCGCGGGTGTCAGAGCCGGATCAAACCCGACCACACGCATGCCCAGCGCAACGCCCGCATTGGCCACTCGCCCACCAATCGCGCCCAACCCGATCACGCCGAGTGTGCGACCCAGCAGCTCCACACCGGCAAACGCCTTCTTGCCCGACTCCACCGCCTTGTGCAGCACCGCGTCGTCGCCCTCGAGGCCACGCGCGAACAACCAGCCGGGTCCGATGGAACGCGACGCCATGATGAGACCAGCAACCACGAGCTCCTTCACGGCGTTGGCGTTGGCGCCAGGCGCGTTGAACACCGGCACGCCCCGTACAGTCATCGCGGCCACAGGAATATTGTTGGTGCCGCTGCCAGCCCGACCAATCGCTTTCACACTGTCGGCGATGGGCGCCGCGTTCAGGTCTGCCGACCGCACCAGAACCGCGTCGGGCTGTTCCAGCGCGGCGCCGGTCTCAAATCGCGCAGCGTCAAGCCGCGCAAGACCGACTGGAGAAATGTTGTTCAGGGTGAGGATTCGAAACCGTGCGTCCGTCATGCGCCTATAGGCTAGCGCGGATTCATCCCCGGCGCTGTAACCGACGCACCACAGCCCGAGCCCCCGCCAGAGCGCCACGGTGCCCATGGAGGACCGCCCACCACGGCCCCTTGGGCACGGGGCGCACAATCAGCACGCCGGCGGCGATGAGTACGGCCGCCCACACCATCGACAGCCGGAAGGGTTCACCAAGCAGCAAGGTGCCCAGTGCGACAGCAATGACGGGATTGACGTACGTGTAGAGCGACACGGTGGCAATCGGCAGGTGACGAAGCGCGTACGAATAGGCGGCAAACGCGACGAGTGATCCGGCCACGATCAGATACACGAGCGCGGTCGTCGTGCGGACGTTGAAGCTGAGCGCGGTCCACTCGCCCACCGCCGTGCCCACCACCATCATGCAGGCCCCACCAAAAAACATCTGCACAGCCGCGACCGCGAGGAGATTACGCGTGACCGCGTGACGCCGGGTGTAGGACGAGGCGATGGCCCATCCGAGACAGGCGATCTGCAGTGCCAGGATTCCGTAGAGCACCAGGCGGCCATCTGCACCCGCCAGCGTGATATCGGGCCACACGAGCAGGACAATGCCGGCGAAGCCGACCAGCAACCCCACGACCTTGCGGGCGGAGATCCGCTCACCCCCTGGAAACAGCGCGTCGACCGCCACCATCCAGAATGGTGAGGTCGCAATCACGACGGCCGTGATGCCACTGGCCAGATACTGCTCGGCCCAGGTCACGCCGCCATTGCCGAGGCCGATCATCAGAAAGCCCAACCACGCCAGACTCCCCCACTCCGACACCGGGGGCAGTCGTTGCCCGCGCGCCACCACGTAGCCACCAAGCACCACGCCGGCAATCACATACCGGATGCCGCCCAGCAGAAATGGGGGCATCGTTTCAAGCGCGATCTTGATCCCGAGATAGGTGGTGCCCCAGATGACGCAGACCGCGATAAACGCGATCCAGGCCCTGCGGCGAACGGATGGAGTCATCCCTTGAACAACACGCGCTCGAAGCGCCGGTGAAACCCGGTGAAGGGCCCGTCGTTGTCGTCGGCCTCGATGTGTTTGCGCACCTGGTGAATCTTCGCGTCCAGATCATCCACCGAGGCCAGGATGAACGCCTCGACCGTCATGGGCTCAACTGGTGATCCAAAGGCCTTGCTGGTGTGGTGCGACAACACCAGGTGCTCGAGTTGCATCAGGAGGTCTGGGGACAGGCCCGGCACTTTCGTGCCGGCGTCGTGCACCATCCGGGCCCCGATCGTGATGTGCCCCACAAGATTGCCTTCAACGGAATAGTCGGTCGTCACGCCGTACGACAACTCCTCGAGTTTCCCGATGTCGTGCAGGATCGCGCCGGCCACCAGCAGGTCCTTGTTGGCACCGTAGGCGTCGGCCATGAACGAGACCCCCTCGATGATCTTGAGAATATGCTCGAGGAGCCCGCCACGATAGGCGTGGTGCACGGCTTGCGCGGCCGGCCAGATCCGCAGCCGCTCGCCATGTGTTGTCGTGATCTGCTGCAGCAGATCACGCAGGGCGGGTGTCTCGACGCCGGCAATGCGGGTCTGCAGTTCCTGCCACATGTCGTCGAGCGGACGTGGTGCACACGGAATGCAGTCTTCCTCCTTGAACCCATCGAGCGCATCACGGACGGCGTCCACGCGGCGGATCTTGTCGAGCACCAGTTCGAGGTGTTGGTTAAACAGATTGCCGCGCGCCTGCACCTTGACGAATTCGCCGGCGTCAAACTCCTCGCGCATGGCGTCCACGTCCTGAAAGACCTTGGCCTTGATTTCGCCTGAGGTGTCCTGCAGCACGACGGCCAGATACGCGCCGCCTTTGCCAGTGCGCACTTCCTTTCGGGCGCAGAGGAAGAATCCCCAGCCTGACGAGGCGCCCGTAAGATCTGCGATGCGTGGAAGAGTACCCATCACACAGCAGTGTAATGCGAGATGGTAAAGTGCATGTGGATTCCCTTGCCAGACACACTCGGCAACGACGCGTTCTCTAGCCTGTTCCACGGTCTGCGAGCCGGTCTGTACATCGGCCTGCTCGGCCCTGGAGAATCCGCCACGCTTGCAGCCAATCCGTTTCTGCGCCTGATCTTCGGATGGGACGATGCCATGCCGTCCGGAGAGGTGCGTCCCTTTGATGCCGATCGCTTTGTGGACCCCCAGGCGCGCGACGGCTTCCTCGCCGTGTTGCGCCGCGACGGTGCGGCACACGACCACCTGCTGCGCCTGCGTCGTGCTGACGGTGCCGGGTGCTGGATTGAAGTGACTGCGCGGGCAGAAGCCGTGTCTGCCGACCGATCGGTACTGCGCATCGAAGCGGTCATGCGGGATGTCACCGAGCGCAAAAAGCTCGAAGACCAGGCCCGGGATGTGTTTCATCAGCTGTCACAGGCGGAAAAACTCGCAGCACTTGGACAAACCATGTCGGGCGTGGCGCACGAGCTGAATAATCCGCTCGCGACCATTCTCGCCTGCGCGGAGCGACTGGCCGGACGCCGACACGACGACCACACACGTCGCGACATCGACGCGATTCACAATGCGTCCGAACGTGCAGCGCGCATCGTACGCAACCTGCAGACGTTCGCGCGCAAACGACACACCACGCGCGCGATGGTGGACGTCAACCAGGTGGTGCGCGATACCCTCGCGCTCCGCGCGTATGAGCAGCGCGTCTCAAACGTCGCGATCGTGGAAGCGTTGGCGGCCGGACTGCCGCTGGTGTTTGCGGACCCGCATCAGTTGCAGCAGATCCTGCTCAACCTGATGATCAACGCCGAACACGCGATGCTCGGGGCCAACGGACGCGGCCTCATGGTGTTGCGCTCATGGCATGCCCCTGAGCGCGACGCGGTGCTGCTGGAAGTGAGCGATGACGGCCCTGGTGTGCCGGATGATGTGCAGCAGAAGATCTTCGATCCGTTCTTTACGACCAAGGCGGTGGGGAAGGGCACAGGGTTGGGTTTGACCGTGGCGTACGCCATCGCCCAGGAACATGGCGGTCGAATTGCGGTGACGTCGCCTCCCGGAGGGGGGGCCGCATTTGTGCTTGAGTTGCCGTCTGGTGGCACGATCGTGCGGGCGCCCGCGCCCGCAGTGGCCGTGCCGGTACCCGACACCGTGCCTGTGGGCACCAGAGCGTTGGTGGTCGAGGACGAAGCCGCGCTGGGGGAGGCGGTCGCGGATGCACTGCGCGATGCCGGGTTCGAAGTGGATCGCGCCGCCGATGGAGAAGAGGCCATCGAGCGCACACAGACGCGTGCCTACGACGTGATCATCTGCGACTTGAAGATGCCGCGGGTGGACGGCATGGCGTTTTTTAATCACCTCGCGTCAACAGCACCGGCGCTGACGCGCCGCCTGCTCTTTGTGACGGGCGATGTGGCTGGCTCCGAGGCTGAGCAGTTTCTCGAACGCAGCGGCTGTCGATGGCTCGCCAAGCCGTTCAGGCTGCGCGACCTGGTGCGAACGGCACGCGAGCTGATTCGTTAACGCCTCAGGCGACGGCGCGCTTCGGAAAGGGCAGCACCTCGGCCGGCGCCGACGGAGACGACATCGCCTTGCGCAGGCGCGACATCGCGCGTGCATGCAACTGCGACACCCGCGACTCGTTCACACCAATCGTCTTGCCGATCTCCTTCATCGTCGCGCCACGGAAGTAGTACAGGCTGATCAACTTGCGCTCGCGTGCGGGCAATGTGGCCACCGCCTCACGGATGCGGTCACGCAGCTCCTGCTGCTCGTACTCCACGTCGGGGGCCGGCGGTGCGCTGGGCACCATCACGGCCGGCAACGTGCCGGTATCCACCGACTCGAGATTCGCGAGCGGGGAGGTGGATTCAATCGTGGTGATGCGAAGGATCGTGCGTTCCAGACGTGTCTCGTCAGTGCCGACACGCTTGGCCAGGTCCGACAGCGTCGGTTCCGCGCCCAGTTCCCGCCGCAGCGATTCACGTGCGGCCTCCAACTCGCGGCGCACGCGACGCACACCGCGGGGCCACGCGTCTCGACGCAACGCGTCAATCATCGCGCCGCGCACACGGCGTTCGGCGAAGGTTTCGAACTTTATGCCGCGGCTGGCATCAAAACGGTGGGCGGCATCCATGAGCCCAATCACTCCGTCCTGCACGAGGTCCGACACATCAATCGAGTGCGGCATGGTGGACGCCATCCGTCGAGCCAACGACTCGACAAAAGGCAGGGTCGCGACGACCCGTTCGTGCTGGTGAGTGGCAAGTTGTGCGCGCGCCATGGAACCTCCAAGAGCGCCGGCGTGAGTGCCGGCTACCCCCTTGTAGGGCAACATGGATGCCAGAATGGGATGACCGCTGTGTTTGGCTGGCCTGAGATGGCGTAACGTGTTTTATTACTTGGACTTACAATGATTGCAGCACTGTGCAAAGTTGTGCAGCCGCGTGTCGAAATGGCTGAAATGCGTCATGATATTGACGGCATTACCCATATGAGGTCATGTTTTTGACGAGCGGCTTAGCTTTTGGGGCTGCCGTTGGCGATTCGCCGGATCTGATTCGACGCCTGGATCGCATCGAGCGCACTGGCCACCACCTGACCGGCTCGGGCGCGGTGCTGTTCCTCCACCAGGCGGTGTTCGAGCAGCTCCGCATTAGCCAGGATGATCCCGAGGTGGTTGTTGAGCGCGTGAAACAGGCTCGTCATGTCGTTGTCGGAAAGCGACGAGGCGGATAAGGTGGACATGGGAAACACCTAGGCGCTCTTATGCAGGTCGTAGGACGCGCCAAGCGCCGTGGGGGGCTGGGCCTCACGCCACAGGGAGTCCTCAAAGATTCGGACCGCCCCGCCGGCGGTCCTGACATATTGCACTTTGCCACTGGCAATCCAGTTATAGATGGTGCGGCGACTGACACCGACCACGTCACAGGCGCGGGGAATGGAGACGGTCTTCCGGTCAAGCATACGTTCGGGACTATCGGCGGGCCTTGAGTGGAACTGTAGTGCGGTGTCAAGATACCGGCACACCCAATCTGATGACAACTGACGAGACCGCCCCTTTGCACCTCCTGCTCGTGGAAGACGAGGCAGCCTACCGAGAGGTGGTGGCGGAGCGTTTGTCCGAGCACGGGTACCGCGTCGTGCAGGCCGCCACGGGCGAAGAAGCGCTCGAACGGCTGAACGGTTTTGCGTTCGACGTATTACTCACCGACCTCCGGCTGCCTGGCATGAACGGGCGACAGGTGCTTGATGAGGCCTTTGCCCGCTACCCGGACATCATCGCCGTGGTCATCACCGGATTCGGCACCGTCAGGGAAGCCGTGGAAGTCACACGGCTCGGGGCGGAAGGTTTTATCACCAAGCCGTTCCAGTTCGAGGAGTTGGTGCACGTCCTGCAGACTGCGGTGGAGAAGCGTCGCCTGCGGGCGGAGAACGCCTATCTGCGTGAGCAACTCCGTGGTCGCTTTCACCTGGGCGGGATCATTGGCCAGACGCCGGTGATCCTCAAGTTGCTTGAGTTGCTGGAAACTGTGGCCGCCACCACGAGCACCGTGCTGGTGACGGGGGAGACCGGCACGGGCAAGGAGTTGGCCGCACGCGCCATCCACGAGGCCAGCCCGCGGCAGGCGCAACGGTTTGTGGCGATCAACTGCGGGGCGATTCCCGAGACGTTGCTCGAAGCGGAACTGTTCGGCCACGTGCGCGGGGCGTTTACCGGTGCCGTCGCGACCCGGCAGGGCCGGGTGGAGCAGGCGCACCGAGGCACCCTGTTTCTCGACGAAGTCGGCACGATGAGCCCGAGCTTGCAGGTGAAGCTGCTGCGCGTGCTGCAGTCCCGTGAGTTTGAACGCGTGGGCGACTCACAGACCATCAAGGTGGATGTGCGCGTGATTGCGGCGACCAATGCCGACCTCCAGCAGATGGTGGCCGACGGCACGTTCCGCGAAGACCTGTACTACCGATTGAACGTGATCCCGGTGCGTGTGCCGGCGCTGCGGGAACGACCAGGCGATATTCCGCTGCTGGCGCAACACTTTCTGGACCGACTCAGTCGCGACACTCCGGCGCGTGGCCGCGTGACGCTGGCTCAGGATGCACAACAGGCGCTCATGGCATTCGCCTGGCCCGGTAATGTGCGGCAACTCGAGAACGTGATTGAGCGGGCCTTTGCGTTGTCGCCTGGACGCGCGCAAATTGAACTCGACGACCTGCCGGAAGTGCAGACCAGTACGGTCGCCGACTGCGCCGACATCGTCTCGATTGGCGACACCGGTGTCGAGTTCGACGACCTGGTCAGCAACTTTGAGCGGAATCTGATTCGGCTGGCGCTGGAGAAGAGCGGGGGCAACAAACGCCTGGCTGCCGACCTCCTGCACATCAAGCGCACGACGCTGATCGAAAAATTGAAGAGATTGGAGCGACAGTAACCATGTCCACACCCCACGCCTGCTGGGTCATCCTCGTTGGTGACGTGCCCACGTCGTTTCGCGCCAAAATGCGCGAAGATCTGGTGCCGACGTTTAAACAACTTCTGCGCACGCAGCCGGACGTCAAACTCCGATGGTTCGAGCGTGGCAAAGTCTGGGAATCGCCGGACGCCGCACGTGCCGCCTCACTGCTCGCCGCGGCCAAAGCCAAGGAACGGAAGCCGCGCCGCGATCCCAGCCTCGGCCCGCCACGGGGCAAGGAGTGGCGACCGGGGGGCGAGCACAAGGACCCGAAGGCGCGCTACGAAATAACCCGCGACCAGAAACGGGCGAAGTTCAAGCGTGACCTCATCCGTGGCAACTCGGAGTCTGCGCCTGCTGCGGATGCGCCGGCGAAGTCGCAATCCAAGCGGCCTGCGAACGATCCATTTTCCAAATAATCTACCTGTTTTTGCCCAAATGACAAAAACATGTAAGTTTTGGCTACATTGATGCTTTTCCGACAAAAAAGAATGAATGCAGTAATTCTCTCAGCTCTGGAATTGATTTGGCTGAGTTGATGCCGACCCTGAGCTGAGCGCCACCGTCCAGGCCCTTGGTGTACCAGGCCCCGAGTGCGCGCAGCTTGTTGATCACCCATCGCTCTCGGCCGCGAGCTTCTGGTGGGGGACCTGGGACCTGGCCAGGAGCCAAGTGTCGGAATCCTGACACCTCATCCACACGCTCGTCGAGCAGCAGTTGCATGTAGTCGAACAGGAACTGGCCCTTGGCTTCCAGCGGCACTTCTGTGGGGACCAGGCCGGCGGCGGCGTCAGCTGACTGTTTGAAGATCCACGGATTGCGCAGTGCGCCACGGCCAATCAACACGGCGCCGACATGGGTGGACCGCAGTCGCTCCACCACCTGCTCGTGATCCACACAGTCACCCGATCCCAGGACAGGAATCGAGAGCCCCTCGGCGACGCGGGCAATGAGACTCCAGTCGGATTCTCCCGAGTACGACTGCGCGGCAGTACGGCCGTGGACGGCGACCGCCGCCGCACCGGCGTCCTGCGCCATCCGCGCGAGCAGCGGCGCGTTGATCTCGTGTTCGTTCCAGCCGGCGCGCATCTTGACGGTCACTGGAATCTTCACCGCGTTGGCCATCGCGCTGATGATGCTCGCCGCGTGCGACGGGTCGCGCATCAGACTGCACCCGGCGTGATGTTTCGCGATCTTCGGCACAGGACATCCCATGTTGATGTCGACGATGTCGGCGCCCATGCCTTCGACAATTTGCGCCGCGTGCGCCATCTTGGCAGGGTCGCCCCCGAAGATCTGAATCGAGACAGGACGCTCTTCTTCGGTGTACTCCGCGTACTCGAGTGTGCGGTCAATCCCGCGCACGAGTCCCTCGGAACTCACCATCTCGGTGACCACCAGCCCACACCCGCCCTGTCGTTTCACCAGGCGGCGAAACGCCGTGTCGGTCATCCCGGCCATCGGTGCCATGGCGACAGGATGGTCGAGTGTGACGTTCCCAATTTTGACGGACATCAGTACAACCGGACGTCAGCGGCGTCCACTTCAACAGAGACACCCTGGCCAATCAAATCAACGGCCAACACGAGCCGTGCGTGTGTCCCCTTGCGCACCAGTCGGCCGACCACACCCTTGAGCGGGCCATGGGTCACTTCCACCTTGTCGCCCTCATGAATCAGCGGGCAGGGATCGTATTGGAGGTCAGACTCCACCAGTTGGCGGATGCCTGAGAGTTCGTGTTCCGGTATGGGTGCGGGCGTGCCATTAAACGACACGATGTTGACGGCGCCGGTGCACTTGAGCACGGCCACCCGCTGCTCGGCCGTGAACTTCGCAAAACAATAGCCGGGAAACAACGGCCATGCCACCTGCTTCTTGCGATCCTTCCACCGGCTCCACTTGAGCACCGTTGGCAGAAACACGTCGATGCCTTTGTGATCGAGTTGCTGGCGGACGACTTGCTCATGACGTGATCGCGTCCAGATCGCGTACCACGCCGCAGGGTCAGGGCCGTGCACGGTCACGCCTCAGTTCGTTTTCTTCTGCTGAGCGATGTGCTGCTCATACAACTTCTTGAGCTCGTCATCTTTCCATTCGATGATGGCCTGCTCGCGCATCGTCTTCAGGTAGGCTTCCATGAGCTCTTCGCTGCGCGCCTGCGCCACGCGATTGCCGATGTCGCTTCGGACCTTGTCGAACGGTTCGACGGAGGCCTCCGATCGCGACTCAACCTTGAGCAACTGATACCCCTTCGGCGTACGAATTGGCTGATCGATGTCGCCGGTCTTGAGCGGCTCGAGACGTTCCCGCAGTGCCTCGGCAATTTCATTCAGATTGACCGGACCAATCAGTCCGCCGTTGGCCTTGGATCCGGATTCGGAAATTTCGGTGACCAACGCGGCAAAGTCTTCACCCTTGAGGGCACGCTCGCGCGCGGCGGTGATCTTCGCCAGCGCCGCTTCGTCGGCGGCGACGTTGTACGACTCCTGCCCGCCCACCATCTCGGTCGGCACTGCGATAAAGATTTCACGCAGCGTCATCAACGACGGTGTCATGAACTCCTCAGGGTTGGCGCGGTAATACTGCCGTGCCTCCTCCTCGGTGATTGTCATGCGGTTCATGACCTCCTGCTGCGCCACGCCGCGCTTCAGGGCTTCGTTGTCGAACTGCAGCTTGAGCTGCTCAAGCGTCATGCCCTGTTGCGACAATGCGGTCTTCAACATGGCATCGTCCCACCCGTTTTCGGTCTTGATGCTCGTGAGCCAGGTGTTGAACTGTTCGGCGCTGGGCTTGATGCCGAGCTCACGACCACGCTGCAACAGAATCAGTTCGTCGACCGCGGCCGCCAGAATACCAGGAGTGATTTCAATCAACATGGCGCGCAGTTTCTCGTCACTCTGCAAATCGAGCTGGGAGAGCTGCCGCTCATTGCGCTGCTGCAGCACCTGAATCTGTTCTTCCTCCAGTTGTGTCTTTGTGTAGACGGCGCCGTTCACCTTCACCAGCACGCGCTGCAACACGACAGACCGGCTCGTGGCCGGCGCTTGCGCCTGCGCCATCAGCACCGACGACCCACCAGCGAACACGGCCACCGCCAGCACACCTGCAATAACTCGTTTCATAGACCCTTTAATCATAAGCCCCCTCACCCGCCCCTAGCCCGTCCTCAGGCCCCGGGCGAGTTCGTCCAGCACCTGCCGCACACGCTCAAACAGTCCACCCGGAGCCCGGGGGTCTGGAGGCAGCTCTTTGAGCACTTCCTCGCGTGAAAACCCACCCGTCACTTCGCCCGCTGTCGCCCGCGTCGCCCACCACGACTCACGCCCAGGTACATCCACGGGCTTCGCCGTCTTGATGTACCGACTCGGCGCTGATGGTTCAGACTTCGGTTTGAGCTTTCCGGGCGGCGGGGGCGCGGGTTTTGTGGCAAGAGGCGTCGGTTCCTGTGACCGCGTCAGGTCGAGCTTGATGACCGCAGGCGGCAGAAGCATGAGGTCCGGACGGCCCTGAACAAGGTTCATCACCCAGATTGGGTCCAGCTTGGCGTCCTGGCGGAACTTGAATACGACCAGTGAACCTTCACGATCGAGAGATTCCAAGCCAATCCTATCGGCGGTTACCCTTATTCTGGCGTATTCAGCCAAATTTAGCACTGACTCTGGCAACTGACCATATCTATCTGAAAGTTCATCAACTAGCGAGTCCACTTCCGTGACGGTCCTCACGCTGGCCATGCGCCGGTAGGCGGCCAGTCGCTGGTTCATGTCCGTGATGAACGCTTCGTCGATCCTGAGGTTCAGCTTCAGGTTGACGGCCGCCCGACGGTCATCCTCGAGCTCTTCGCCCTTCAGCTCGCGAATCGTCTCTTCGAGCAGCTTGGTATACATGTCGAAGCCGACGGCCTCGATATGACCGCTCTGCTGCCCACCCAGCAGGTTGCCGGCGCCGCGGATCTCCAGGTCGAGCGCCGCAATCCGGAATCCGGACCCAAGGTCGCTGAACTCACGAATGGCCGCCAGACGCTTTCTGGCAATCGGCGACAGCGCCTGTTCCGGCGGAATCAAGAGGTAGGCATACGCGCGGCGGTCTGACCGACCGACCCGGCCCCGAAGCTGATAGAGCTGGGCCAGGCCGTACCGGTCCGCCCGGTTGATGATGATCGTGTTGGCATTCGCGATGTCGAGACCGTTTTCGACGATGGTGGTGGCGACAAGGACGTCGTACTTGTGGGCCACAAAATCGACCATGACCTTCTCGAGGGCGCCATCCCCCATCTGGCCGTGACCGATGCCGATGCGCACCTCAGGCACAAGCCGCTGAATGAGGCCGGCGATCGATCCGATCGACTCCACGCGGTTGTGCACGAAGTAGACCTGCCCACCGCGTTCGAGTTCCGTGCGAATGGCGCGCGACACCACATCCTGGTCGAACTTCACGACATGCGTCTGAATCGACAATCGATCGCGCGGCGGCGTCTCGATCACTGACATGTCGCGAATGCCGACCAGCGACATATTCAGCGTTCGCGGAATCGGCGTCGCCGTCATCGTCAACACGTCGACCTTCTTGCGCATCTGCTTGATGCGCTCCTTGTGCGATACGCCGAAGCGCTGCTCTTCATCCACGACGAGCAGGCCGAGATCGCGGAACACCACGTCCTTCGACAACAGGCGATGGGTGCCCACAATGATGTCGAGCTGTCCGGAGGCGAGTTTGTCGAGCGCCTCCTGCTGTTCACCCTTGGTGCGGAAGCCGCTGACCATGTCGATACGAACGGGGAAGCCTCCGAATCGTTCCTTGAGCGTGCGCTCGTGCTGGAAGGCCAGGACGGTGGTGGGGGCAAGCACGGCCACCTGTTTGCCATCCATCACGGCCTTGAATGCCGCGCGCATCGCGACTTCGGTCTTGCCGTAGCCGACGTCACCGCACAGCAGCCGATCCATCGGCAGCGTGGACTCCATATCCTTCGTGATGTCGTCGATAGCCGACTGCTGATCGGTCGTCAAATCATACGGAAACGCGTCGTCGAACTCCTGCTGCCAGTGTGAGTCGGCGGTAAAGGCGTGGCCCACCACCGCCTTGCGCGCGGCATAGAGCTTGAGCAGCTCCTCGGCCATGTCGCGCATCGCCTTCTTGACGCGTGTCTTGGCCTTTTCCCAGGTGGTGCCGCCGAGTTTGTCGAGCGCGGGTGCGGCACCGCCGGTGTACTTCTGCACCAGGTCGAGCCGGTCGAGCGGCACGAAGAGTTTGTCTTCACCGGCATAGCGGAGCTCCATGAACTCCTGCGGCTCGCCTGTGCCGACGCCCATCTTCTTGAGGCCCACAAACTTGCCGATGCCATTGTCGATGTGGACGACGAGGTCGCCAACCTTGAGGTCGCGGAAGTCAGAGACGAATGTGCGCGCGGCTGATTTACGCTTCTCGCCGCTGCGACGTTCCTCTTCAAAGAGGTCGGTTTCAGCAAAGACAAGAAAGGTGCCCGACGGCAGATGGAAGCCTCGCGACAGGTGCCCGGTGGTCACCAGCACTGCAGCGCGAGTCAGGTCTTCGTTGTCACCAATGGCGCGGGCGCGCACCTCGTATCCTGCGAGCAGTTCGACTGTGCGCTCTGCGCGGCCGGGTGTGGCGGCAACAAAGATCACCGTCTCGCCACGTTCCTGCGCGCGACGAATTTCTTCCACCCAGTCCCCGAGGCGTCCTCGATACTCGAGGACAGGCTGACAGGGGACATGCACGTCTTCGGTGTCATCAAGCGCGAGCTGCGTGATGCGGCGTGCGCGTTCCAGCCATCCGGCGACCTCATCCCACGGATGAGCGAAATGTTCGAAGGGGGGCGCTGCAGGGTTTCTGACGAGCGCATCGGCTGCACTTTGGCGCCACTGTTCTTCGAGCGCCGAGCCCTTCTGGGTCACGTCATCAAGTTCGTACACGAGCACGGTGGCACCAGCCCGCCGTGCGTACGCGATGAACGACGCACTCCGATCGTCCGCCTCTTCGTCGCCCGCTTTGGGCAGCAAGTCGCGCTGCGGACTCAGCGTGAGCGCGTCGAGGGCTTTCAGCGAACGTTGGGTCGCCGCGTCGTACTGACGGACAGATTCGATGATGTCGCCAATGAACTCGAGACGAATCGGCTGCGCTTCTGACGCGGGGTACAGGTCCACAACTCCGCCGCGCACAAAGAACTCGCCGTGTTGATCGACCGGGTCTTCCGGAGCGAAACCGGCATCCACCAGGCGTTCGCGCAGGGTCTGGGGATCGATTTCGACGCCGGGTTTGAGCAACAGACTGGCGTCCGCGAATCTGGCGGGGTCGCTTAAGCGCGGTGGCAGGGCACGTGCGGACGCGATCACCAGTCGCGCTGTTCCGGTGGTCAGGCCGGTGAGTGCGCGGGCCCTGGCGGACGCCACCTCAAGGTGGGGTGCCAGTCCGCGGTAAGGGTCCACTTCCTGCGACGGGAAGGGCAGTACGGCCTGGGCGACCTGCGCCTCGGAGAGACCGAGCATCGCGCTGAGGAAAAACCGCGCATCGCCGGTCATTTGCTCCACGTCGGCGTCGGTCGGCACCACCAGGACCACCATGGAATCCTGGGCGAGTGCGGCTGCGTGGAACGCCGTGGCTCCCGGGCCGAGGCCGGCAAGGCGTGGCACGGCCTTGGTCAGGCCCGCCCGGGAGGCGGCAGACTTCAGGAGCGAACGAAAGGCGAGCGACGCAGACGGATGCAGCACAGGTGACGCGACCCACCATGGTATCGCGCCAGCGCCTGATCTGGGACTACAGCAATTGCGTGATCACGCCAAACGCCGCCGCGATGATGGCAAACAGCGTCGTGAATTGCACGGCGATCAACCAGAAGAAGCGCCGGTCGAGCGTGTCGAACCGCTGCTCCATACGGGCATCGAGCGCCGTAATCGTCGTTTTCAGGTCTGCGTCAGCCGCGGCCACCATGCGTTTTGTTTCACCCATCTGGCCCTCCAGTCCCCGTGTCCGAACCTCAACCACTACGAGTCGTTCTTCAATCGTCGCCATGTCCACACCTCCTACACGACAGCAGGGTAAGCAGGCGCCGTGCCAGGCAAACAATCCCAGCAAACACGATGGCGGTTCAAAAATGGTTGCAGTTTCTGCAACCGCTTCGCTGCGATGTGCGCAGAAAGCAGCAACCGCCCTTCGCAGGTCAGTTGCCACCTCCCGTCAGACGACGTTCTCATCGTCGTCGCCACGTTTGCAAGTCTAATCGACAGGTCTGAGTCGACTAGCTGCAATTAACTGGTACGGATCTTTCCGACGATGGACGTTGTGGACCAGCCTTGCTCAACAGGCATGCGCACAACCCGACCGCCGCGGGCTTCCACGACGTCGCGGCCGACGATGCGGTCGGCGGCCCAGTCGGCGCCTTTGACGAGAACATCGGGTTGCACAGCGGAAATGATTTCGAAGGGTGTGTCTTCGTCGAACACAACGACGGCATCGACGCAGCGAAGTGCGCCGAGAATTTCGGCACGTTCACGCTCTGGCGTGATGGGACGCGTCGGTCCCTTGATGGCACTGACCGAGCGGTCGGAGTTGATGGCGATGATGAGGCAGTCGCCCTCGGCGCGCGCAGCCTGCAGGTACCTCACGTGTCCGGGGTGCAGCAGGTCGAACACACCATTGGTGAAGACGATACGTGTGCCGGCGTCGCGTGTGCGCGTGGCCCAGTCCGCAGCGGCGTCTCGGGAAGTTAGGAACATCAGTCGTCTGTTCCGGCTTCGACGCCGTCAAGCACGAGGCGATCGAGGCCAGCGACCGAGTCGAAGTCGCGATCAAATGTCAGGAGACATGCGCCCTCGTCGAGAGCGCATGCAGCGATCCAGATATCGTTGGTTGGGATTGGTGTGCCCGCCCGTCGAAGGCCGGCGTAGATGCGGCCGTAGTGGCGAGCGACGTTTTCCGACACAGGAATCGTGCGCACAAATGGCTCGCTGAGAAACTCGCTCAGTGCGACTCGGTTCTCGAGCGTACGTGAGCCCATCTCAAACCCACCATGAAGTTCACCGAGCACTGGCGCTGGCACAAGCACCTGTTCTGCTTCTGCAATGAGATCCCTGACCCGCGTATCACCGGCTCGAAATCGCGAGTAGGCGGACGTATCAAGGACGAGCTTGCCGATCCGCTCTGCCTCATCGCCAGAGGTCATGGTCGATGCCTCGCTGCGATCGGAATGCGGTGTCAAATTCTGCCCGGTCCCTGGACGACCACGTCATGTACCGATTCAGCCGTTGCCGCCGCTCATCTATCCCCACGGCCGCTTCCAGGATGCTCAGCGCCAGGGCGTTCACGCTCTTGCCGGCGGTCTTAGCCTCATCCGACAGGCGGCGGTTAAGTTCCTCCGAAACCCCTCGAATTGTCAGCTGAGCAGGCATGCAGGCAATATACAGCAGGCATGAATATTAGTCCAGAGGGTCATTCCCAGAGAGAAACACGGCATGCGTGGGACTACTCCGACAACGACTTGAGGACTGCGACGATGGCGCCAGCGGGAGGGTGGATCCCTGTGCTGGCCGACTGCGAGTGACGCGAGGGCGAAGCTCAAAAGCGGCGCGGACGGCCCCGGGAGCGCCGCTTTTCCGCGTCATCGAGTCGGAGGCCAGCACAGGGATCCACCCTCACGCTGGCGCCGCACCGGGGAGCTACTTCAGCGGCTTGAACTTCACGCCTGGTGAGAACTCCCAGGAGTGTTTCGGGCGGTAGATGCCCACGTCCTTGATGCGGGATTTGACGCGGAAGGTGTGGAGCAGGCGGTGGTAGTCGTAGGGGGAGCCGTCGCGCCGGTGAACGGCGACGTCGAGTTTGTAGGTGCCTTCGACGAGATCGAGTGAGTCGATCAGCAACGTGACCGTCTGATCGCCCTCGAGACGATCGGCTTCGAACTCCTCGAGATCGGTGTTGGTGCCGTACACCGATACACCATCGGCCGTGAACAGACCGACACCAAACACGAAGTCACGTACGGGGGCCGCGGCCCGGATGCCCAACGTCACGCGCATGGGTTCGCCAGTGTGGAAGACCTGCGTGGACTCACCGTCAGCGGTCTCAAACACGACCGACGTAATCTCGACACCCCCTGATCCCCACCGGCCTTCGCCGGCACGGTTCATGTCAGTGGCGATCTCGGTCGCATCCACCGGCCCCGTCTTTGCTGAGGCTTCGGCGGGCAAGCCCTGCGCGCCTTCCAGATCGCCGGCGCCCTCGCGCGCCTTGGCGTCGGAAGCCTTCAGAAACCGCTCCTCCTGCCGCGCGACATCGGTGACATAGGTGCCAACGACGCGGGTGGGATCCCCCTCGGCCTTCTTCTCGCCGGCGTCGAGCCACACCGCTTCGTCGCAGAACCGCTCAACCAGGCCCAGCGAGTGTGTCACCAGCAGAATCGTCTTGCCGCGGCGCTTAAATTCGCCGAACTTGTCGAGACACTTGTGGGTGAAGCCTTCATCACCAACGGCCAGCACCTCGTCGACCAGCAACACATCGGGGTCCACGTGAATCGCCACGGCAAAACCCAGGCGCATGTACATGCCGGAGGAATACGTCTTGACCGGCGCGTCGATGAACTCCGACATCTCCGCAAATTCAACAATCTCATCGAACCGGCTCTGGATCTCACGCTTCGACAGGCCGAGCATGATGCCGTTGATGAAGACGTTTTCGCGGCCTGAGATTTCCGGGTGAAAACCGGCCCCGAGCTCAATGAGCGCCGAGATGCGGCCCTCCACCTTCACAACACCGATCGTCGGCTTGGTGATTCCGGCGACCAGCTTCAGCGCGGTGCTCTTGCCGGACCCGTTGCGCCCCACCACGCCGTAGGTGCATCCCTTCGGCACCGAGAACGAAACGTCCTTGAGCGCCTGGAATGTTTCCTCGGGTCTCAACTGACGAACAAGATCGCCGGAGAGCAACGCGCTTTTGAGCGTCGAGAACTGGCGGCCGCCGTAGCGTCGGTAGATCTTCGATACATGGCTGAGTTCGATCGCGGGCGTGCTCACACCGCCTCCGCAAAGGAATCGCGCAGACGGTCAAACAGCCAGTAGGCCGCGAAGAACAGCACCACCGAACCAGCACCCAGCGCCAACAACCACCACTTGTGGCCGAAGGCGCCAGGAAAGAACAGCAGCTCCTGGTAGGAGATTGCCAGATGGGTGAAAGGGTTCAAATCGAAGTAGAACTTGAAATCCGGAAACTGCTTGTACGAATAGATGATTGGCGTGGCGAAGAACCAGAACGTCAACAGGTTCGACACGAGGTCCTTCACATCGCGGAAGTGCACGGCCAGCGCCGAGAGGATCAACGCCAAGGCCAGCGTGAAGATGAATTGCACGAGCAGGACGACCAGAAACCAGGGTAGTTCAGCCCAGTCGGGCACGACCTGGTAATAGATCATGAACGCGACAAGGATGGGCACGCCAAACAGGAAGTGCACCATGTTCGACAGGATGGTGACAATCGGCAGCACCTCGGCAGGAAACAACACCTTCTTGATGAGATTGCCTCCGGAGATGAGCGAGCCGGTGGCCTCATTGAGTGACGACTGGAACCACGTCCACGGCAGCAACGCCGTGAACATGAACACCGCATACGGCTGTGTGCCTTCAGCGCGGTTCTGCAGAAGGTAGGTAAAGACAAAGTTGTAGATCAGCAGCAACAGCAGCGGATTGACGAACGACCAGAAGAACCCCAACACACTGCCGCGGTACCTGGCCTTCAGATCGCGGGCGACGAGGCTCTGGATCAGGCCGCGATAACGCACCAGCGTTCGGAGGTTATCGATCATGCATCTGCACCAGCACGATGGTGATGTTGTCTGGACCACCGCCCGTGTTGGCTGCATCGATCAAACCGGCGGCCAAGGCGTCGAGATCCTGCGGTCCGGCACCGGCACGGGTCAACAGTGCCTCGATCTTCGCCTGATCCACCACCGACGACAAGCCATCGGAACAGATCAGCAACATCTCACCGGACTGCAGCGTGACCGTCGTCACGTCCACCTCGGGGTCTTCAGCGCCAGTGATCGCGCGGGTGACTACGTTGCGCCAGGGATGGGAGTGGGCATCGCTGTCGGTCAGCAGACCAGCCCGTACCTGTTCACCGACCCAGGAATGGTCGTCGGTCAGCTGCTGCAGCTTCTGGTCGCGCAGCAAATACACGCGCGAGTCCCCCACATGCGCGATATGCGCCAGCCCGTTGGACCCCACCAATACCGCGGCCGCTGTCGTGGCCATGCCCTTGTATGCCGCGTTGCCTGCAATGGCTGACGCCACGCGCCGATTGGCGAGACGGAACGCGGCCATCAGTCGGTTGGCTTCGAATGAGCGGGTCGTATCAAACGGAAACGGCCACGTGTGGTTGAGGTCGGCGGCGCGGGTGTCGTTGATGAACGACTCGATGACGTCAACCGTCATGCCCGACGCGACCTCGCCGGCTTCGTGGCCGCCCATGCCGTCGGCCACCAGGTACAGACCAAGGTCAGGACGACGGCAGAAGGCGTCTTCGTTGCTCTCCCGTCGCAATCCCACATGGGTGACGGCGGCTGACGTGACTTCTGCTGCCATCACATGTCAGCGACGGCGGGCGTGTTGAGACACCTGAAGACGGGTGATGGCGCGAAGCAACGCCAGGCGCGCGCGCTCGTAGTCCATTTCGTGTCCGCCACGGACGACCTGCGCGAGTTCCTCTTCCGCCCGATGTTTCGCGGCTTCGGCGCGTGCCAGATCGATGTCGTCGGCCTTTTCCGCGATGCGCGCTAGGATCGTCACACGATCAGGCAGGATCTCCGCGAAGCCGAAGCCGATAAACCCGAAGGTCTTCTCGGTGCCCTTGCGGTACCACATCGGGCCGACCTTGAGCGCCACGAGCATCGGCGTGTGCCCAGGCAACACGCCGAGGAACCCTTCCTCGCCAGGCAACTGCAGCTCGTCCACTTCCTCGTGGGCGACCAGCCGATCGGGGGACACAAATTCAAGTCGCATTACTGTTTCTTCGACCGTTCGATGACTTCATCGATCGTACCGGCCAGATAAAACGCCTGCTCAGGAATGTCGTCGTGCATGCCTTCGACAATTTCCTTGAACCCGCGCACGGTCTCGGCGATTGGCACGTAGGTGCCCTTGAGACCGGTGAACTGTTCGGCAACGAAGAACGGCTGCGACAGGAATTTCTGGATCTTGCGGGCGCGCGAGACCGTGAGTTTGTCGTCCTCCGACAGTTCGTCGATACCAAGAATCGCGATGATGTCCTGCAGGTCCTTGTAGCGCTGCAGAATCTGCTTCACTGAGCGCGCCACGTTGTAGTGCTCGTCACCGATGACGCGCGGGTCGAGAATGCGCGACGTCGACGCCAGCGGGTCAACGGCCGGGTAGATGCCCAGTTCGGCAATCGCGCGCGACAGGTTTGTCGTCGCGTCGAGGTGGGCGAACGTGGTGGCCGGCGCCGGGTCGGTGTAGTCGTCGGCGGGCACGTAGATGGCCTGCACCGAGGTGATCGATCCCTTGCGCGTCGAGGTGATGCGCTCCTGCAGCTCACCCATTTCCGACAGCAGTGTCGGCTGGTAACCGACGGCTGACGGCATACGGCCAAGCAGTGCGGACACTTCGGAGCCGGCCTGCGTGAACCGGAAGATGTTGTCGATGAACAGGAGCACGTCCTTGTTCTCGGCGTCACGGAAGTACTCGGCCACGGTCAGGCCCGACAACGCCACGCGCAGACGGGCTCCCGGCGGCTCGGTCATCTGTCCATAGACAAGTGCGGCGCGCGACTTCGTCCAGTCCTCCGGGTCGATGACGCCGCTCTCCTGGAACTCCAGCCAGAGGTCGTTGCCTTCACGCGTGCGTTCGCCAACGCCGGCGAACACCGACACGCCGCCGTGTTTGGTGGCGATGTTGTGAATCAGTTCCTGAATGATGACCGTCTTGCCGACGCCGGCACCACCGAACAGCCCGATCTTGCCGCCCGTGAGGTACGGCTCGAGCAGGTCGATGACCTTGATGCCCGTCTCGAACATCTTGAGTTCGGTCGACTGCTCTTCCAGTGTCGGCGCTTCGCGATGAATCGGCCACCGCAGCTCGGTCTTGACCGGACGATCCGGAAAGTCGACAGGCTCGCCGAGCACGTTGAGCACGCGACCCAGCGTCTCCGGTCCGACGGGCATCGAGATCGGCCCACCCTGATCGGTGGCGGTCATGCCGCGCTGCAGACCGTCGGTCGGCTTCATGGCGACGGTGCGCACGCGGTTTTCGCCCAGGTGCTGCTCCACTTCGACGATGACGTCGACTTCGACCTCACCGGCCGTGCCCGAGATGCGGACCGCGTTGTAAATCGCGGGCAGGTGGCCGTCTGCGAACTCGATGTCCACAACCGGGCCGATGATCTGCACGACTTTGCCAACCTTCACTGCTTCTGCGACTGCCATCTTGTATCCCTTGTACTACTGTGCCTGGGCACCAGACACGACTTCGATAATTTCGCGCGTAATCGCGGCCTGACGCACCTTGTTCATGGTGAGCGTCAATCCTTCGATCATCTCCGCCGAGTTGCGCGTGGCGGCATCCATCGCCGTCATGCGCGCCGCATGTTCCGCTGCCACAGATTCCAGCAACGCACGCAGCACCTGCGCCTCCACCAACCGCGGCAGCAACTCATCAAAAATGCGCTGCGGTGACGGTTCGTACAGATAGTCAATGGCACCGGCGTCGGCCGGTCCCACGTCAATCGGCTGCATCGGCAGCAACTGCTCGATCACGAGCTTCTGCGCGATCACCGACTTGAATTCGTTGTAGACGAGGTGCACGCTGTCGACCTTGCCGTCGATGAAATCGTCCATCGCCGGCTTGGCCACCGCTTCCGCTTCGTTGAACGAGATCACCTTCGGCAGCGCCGTGTATTCAAAACGAATCGGAAACCCGCGGCGGCCCAGGGCTTCGCGGCCCTTTTTGCCCACCAGGCCAAGCGCCACTTCACGACCGGCGTTCTCACGCAGGAACACGCCCACGGTCTTGACGATGTTGGTGTTGAAGCTGCCGCACAGTCCGCGATCGCTCGACAACACAATCAGCATCGTTTTGCCCGATTTCACGCCGGGGCGCTCCACAAGCAGCGGATGCTGGGTCTGGTCCACACGGGCGGCGATGCTGGCCAGCACGTGTTTGGCCTGAATCGCAAACGGACGGGTGGCCACCACGCGTTCCTGCGCACGACGCAGTTTGGAGGCCGCCACCATCTTCATGGCTTTGGTGATCTGCTGCGTGTTCTTGACGGCGCGAATGCGCCGACGCATGTCAATCAGTGAAGGCATGTCGGTTAGGCCATCGCGGCAAACTGTTTGCCGAATTCCTCAAGCGCTGCCTGCAGCGCGGGTTTCACTTCGTCGTCGAGCACCTTCTTGTCGGCGATCGACTTCAGCACCTCGGGGCGCTGCGATTCGAGGAAGCGGTACAACTCGGTTTCGTACGCGAACACCTTCTCAACCGCGACGCTGTCGAGATAGCCGTTGGTGGCCGCGAAGATGATCGCCACCTGCTTGGCGACGGGCAGCGGTTGATACTGCGGCTGCTTCAGAATTTCCGTGAGGCGACGACCGCGGCTGAGCTGCTTCTGCGTCGCCGGGTCCAGGTCGCTGCCGAACTGCGCGAAGGCCGCGAGTTCGCGGTACTGCGCGAGGTCGAGTCGCAGGGTGCCGGCCACCGAACGCATCGCCTTGATCTGCGCGGAGCCGCCGACGCGTGAGACCGAGTTGCCGACGTTGATGGCCGGACGGAAGCCCTGGTTGAACAGGTCGGCTTCGAGAAAGATCTGGCCGTCGGTGATCGAGATGACGTTGGTCGGAATGTACGCCGACAGGTCGCCGGCCTGCGTTTCGATGATCGGCAGTGCCGTCAGGGAACCGCCGCCCAGTTCCTTGTTCAACTTGGCTGCACGCTCCAACAAACGGGAGTGCAGGTAGAAGACGTCGCCGGGATACGCTTCGCGGCCGGGCGGACGTCGGAGGAGCAGCGAGATTTCGCGATACGCCTGCGCGTGTTTGGAGAGGTCGTCATACACCAGCAGCGCGTGGCGACCGCTGTCACGGAAAAATTCGCCAATCGTGCACGCCGAGTAGGGGCTGATGTAGAGCATCGGTGCCGGGTCGGACGCGCCGGCCGAAACGACAATGGTGTATTCCATCGCGCCGGCTTCTTCGAGCGTGCGCACGACCTGGGCGACCGTCGACTGCTTCTGCCCGATGGCGTTGTAGATGCAGATGACGTCGAGACCCTTCTGGTTGATGATCGCGTCGACAGCGACGGCGGTCTTGCCCGTCTGGCGGTCGCCGATGATCAACTCACGCTGACCGCGGCCGATCGGCACCATGCCGTCGATGGCCTTGAGGCCCGTCTGCATCGGCTCTTTGACCGGCTGACGATCCACAACGCCGGGTGCGAGGCGTTCGATGGGGAGGTGCTGGGTGGTCGCGATCGGGCCCTTGCCGTCGATCGGCTGACCGAGCGCGTTCACGACACGGCCGAGCATCGCATCGCCAACCGGCACAGAAATGATGCGGCCCGTGCGCTTGACGGTGTCGCCTTCCTTGACGCCCGTCGAGCGGCCCAGGAGCACGGCGCCCACGCTCTCTTCTTCGAGGTTCAGCGCGATGCCGAAGAGCCCGTTCGGGAACTCAAGCATTTCACCGGCCATGGCCCGCTCGACTCCGTGGAGACGCGCGATACCGTCACCCACCGAGATGACCGTGCCCACTTCGGCGACGTCCACGTCCACACTGAAATTGCCAATCTGGTCGCGGATGATTTTGGAGATTTCTTCGGCCTTGATCTGCATCTATCGTTCCTGAAGTTGTTCTTACGCCTGGGCCAGCAGTCGCTGGCGCATCTTCTCAAGTTGATGGGTGAGGCTCGCGTCGTACACGACGCTGCCGACGCGGGCGATGATGCCGCCCACGATGTCGGGGTTGACGGTGTCGTGTAGTCGCACTTCGGCGCCCGACGCCGCACTGAGGGCTGCCGTCAGCGCCGTGCGCTGCGCCTCGGGCATCGGCGTGGCGGTTTCAACGGTGGCGTCGATGATCTTCTCATGGACCATGACACGTTCGGTGAACGCGTCCGCCACGACGACCAAGCTGCCAAGACGATCCCGATCGGCCAGCATCAGCACCAGGCGCCGCACGGCATCGGTGAACTCACCAGACGCGTCGAGCACCTGCTCAAGGACGAGGCGCTTCTTGGCGGCGGAGACGGCCGGCGAGGTCAGCACGGCCTGCAGCTGGGGATGTCCCGTGACCACATCAAGGAACGCGCGCAGATCTCGCTCGGCGCGAGACACGTCACCCGTCTTGTGAACGACTTCAAAAAGGACCGCCGCGTAACGCCGGCCGGCCGAACGTGCACTCATGAGCGTTGATGGCCTCCACCGGAGTAATTCGTCCCCGGTAAAACAGACATTTATACCATGTACAGCCGGGATCTGGCGAAGGGTGATCTAGCGAAGCCTGACCAGAGTTCCGTCAGTGGCACGGCGTTCGACCGTGCCCACACGTGCGGCGGACAGACCCTCGGCCTGTAATGTGGCCACAAAATCATCAGCAGCGTCGGCCCGCAGGGAGAACAGCAGCCCTCCGGATGTTTGTGGGTCGCACGCCACCAGGAACAACTCCGGTCTTCAGACGGTCGTAGTGACGCTGGTTTGACCGGCCTCCACAGGGCAGATTCTCGACGGCGAGCTCCCTGGCCCCAAGCAGAACAGGCAACGACTCTGCATCGAAAACGAGTGTCACATCACTTACGAGCGAAATTTCGGTCGCATGCCCTGTAAACCCAAACCCGTTAACGTCCGTGCAGGCACCGATCGCGCCTTCGGGCAGACGTGACGCTGCCATAATGGCTAAGTCATTGAGCTGCAGCATCGACATGATGGCGTCAATTAGTTGATTATGGGTGGAACGACCAAAGTTAGTAGCCCTGACGATAATGCCGCTGCCAAGAGGTTTGGTGAGGACCAGAACGTCATCAATCCTGGCTCCGGAGTTCCTCCAGATATGGTCCGGGTGCACCTCACCGGTCACGGAATAGCCAAATTTGATTTCTATTCAGTCAGTGGCTTTGTCGGCATGTCAGCGCTCGGTCAGCAACTCGAACACACGCTGCAGTTCTTCTTCACTGGTGAAGTCCACCTCGATGCGGCCCCCCTTGCCCTTGCGGAGGATGCGCACACGGGTACCAAGGGCGAGTTTTAACTGGTCTTCGGCAGCGCGTGTATTGGGATCAATCCGGGGCGGTTCGGGTGTGGTCGTCGCCTTCTTGCCAGGTTCGGATTCGCGTCGCACGAGGGCTTCGGTGTCGCGTACGGACAAGCCGCGCGCGATCACGTCCCGCCCGACGCGCCGTTGCGCCGCGTCATCGGACAACGCGAGCAGGGCACGCGCGTGTCCCATGGTGAGTGCGCCTTCATTGAGCGCCGTCCGCACTTCGGCCGGCAGACGGAGCAGGCGCATGTAATTGGCGACGGTGGCGCGGTCCTTTCCGACCTGCGCCGCGATGGCCTCCTGCGACATCTGCAGCTCATCGGTGAGGCGCCGATACGCCTGCGCTTCCTCAATGGGCGACAGGTTCTCGCGCTGGATGTTTTCGATCAGCGCCACTTCAAGCAGCTTGTCATCGGGCACGTCGCGCAGCGCGACCGGCACCTTCATGAGTCCGGCACGTTGTGAGGCGCGCCATCGGCGTTCTCCCGCGACGATCTCGTACTGCTCCCCGACGCGACGCACAATGATGGGTTGAATGACACCGTTGGCGCGAATGGATTGCGCCAGTTCCTCCAGCTTCGCATCGTCCATCTGGAGACGCGGCTGACGCGGATTGGGCACGAGCAGATCGATGTCGAGCTCGGAGGCGCGCGGCCGTTCTGTCGCCGCCGGTTCTCTCGGTGGCGGGGGAGGTGTGTTGGGAATCAGCGCGCTGAGACCACGACCAAGTGCGGGACGTTTGGCAGACATGATGCTCCTGACTACTCCACCACTGCAGGCGCCGACACACGCGCCGCGTTGCGCGACAGAAACTCGCGCGCCAGGGCGAGGTACGCTTCCGCGCCACGCGAGCGCGGGTCGTACAGAATCACGGGCACGCCGTGGCTTGGCGCTTCACCTAATCGCACGTTGCGTGGGATGACCGTGGCAAACACCTTGTCGCCAAAATATTCGCGGATGTTGCCGCCCACTTGCTGACCGAGATTTGTGCGGTCGTCATACATCGTCAACAACACGCCTTCAACGGCCAGGTCTGGATTCAGCGCTGTGCGGACGCGTTCGAGTGTGGACATGAGATCGGCGATGCCTTCGAGAGCGAAGTACTCGCAGTTGAGCGGGATCAACACCGAGTCGGCGGCCACCAGCGCATTCAGGGTGAGCAAACCAAGCGAGGGCGGTGAGTCGATGAAGATGTAGTCGAACTCTCCGCGAAGCGCGTCGACAAATTTCTTGAGGCGCTTGTCGCGATCCGACATCGAGACCAGTTCGATTTCCGCGCCGGTCAGATGTCGATCGGCCGGCACCAGAAACAGGTTATCGATCGCTGTGGGCATCACGAAGTTGCGCGCGGTGATTCCGTCGGTCGTCAACGCGTCGTAGACCGTGCCCGCGTCGGTCGACTGGTCCTTGAGGCCGACGCCCGAGGTCAGATTCCCCTGGGGATCCATGTCGATGACCAGCACACGCTGGTCCGCGAGTGCGAGCGACGCTGCCAGATTGATGGCGGTTGTGGTTTTTGCCACGCCGCCTTTCTGGTTCGAGACCGCGATGACTCTTGTTTGTTTGGTCATATGGGATAAAACTTATATCGCGCTCAAGCTCTTGGCGCAGACGGATTCTACCGTACCGGAACGCAAGGATGTTCCACGTGGAACATGGGGAAATTGTGCTCCACTGCTCCGTTGCTCTGGTGCTCGCGTGCAACAGGGGAAGAGTGCTCAAAGGCGTCGGGGGCTTCTCGTGTCCTCGTGCATATCGAGCCAGCGCTGAAGAGTTCAAGCAGGCTATTCGCACCGGCAGCATTAAACAGGGTATCCGCGGCAGAGAGCACCTGTATACCAGAGCTCCCAGTTCACCAAGGTGCCCAGTGGACCGGAGCACAGACAGAGGCCCCTAGCGGACCCAGTCCAAAAGGCGATCTGGGCTATCAGGTCAGACTACAAGGCTTGACGACACAAGATCCGAATCGGAAGAGTAAGAACAGCGTCGCCAGAATTGGGTGGATCCAACGCCTAGCGCCTGAAAAGGGCTTGCACTTTAAATCGGCGCCAAGTAACCGGAAGAGTATTCACCATGAGGTTCCATGAGGCTCCATGAGGGAATGCCTGTCACTGCCGATAAGGGTTGGGGGCCAGGTGAAAGCCTGGCCGTGCGGGAGGAGGACGGGCGGTAAAGAAAAGACGTCGGGTGTCTTTTTCTGCCGCGCAAGAGTCGGAAAAAGACACCCGAGGTAATTTCTTTTCAGACCGCCCCCCTCCCGCAACTGCCGCCTCTGGCGGCACCCAACCCGTGTCACAGACAGCATCGAAACATCCGTGTCTTCTTCACGACCTTCATGACCTTCACAAACTTCATGTTGAAGGCTCTAATTGCCCAACCCGTCGAGACATGGACTGAGAAGGTGAGGATCGACTAAGCAAGTCGCAAGGCAGGCACAAGGCGCCAAAGCACGAGGGCCCCAGAGCACAAGCACAAAATAACAATAAGTTGTTTATTTAGAACAACTTAGCGTTCTTGTTCATGATCACAAGCTGACTTCGACTCGCCGGCAGAAGCACCTCGGAATGTCCGGATGTGAACGGCGGAGCGAATTCAGCTTTGGTGGCGGACTCGGTGCCGAACATGAACAGTCGCCCTCCTGGTCGAAGGAAGGCCTGCATCGCATTCAGGAGCTTCCGGTCGGGTCGAACAGCCCTGACAGTCACAATGTCCGCCGCTTCGTGGAGTTCCGCGCGTGAGAGCAATTCTTCGAGTCGACAGTTTTCGACCGATCCCCGCTCGATCGCCAGTTGCCGAAGCACCTCGCGCAGGAACGCGCACTTGCGCACCTTGACCTCCACCATGATGAGGCGCACCGCCGGGCTTGCGAGCAGGAAGGGGATTGCGGGCGATCCGCCGCCGCTCCCCACATCCACCACCAGCCCGTCGCCGGCCTCCACGCGCCGCGCCGCCAGCACAGGCTCCACAATCAATCGGTCAACCGCATCGTCAGACAGCGGGTCCACCGAGAGCGCCGTCAGGTTGATTTTCCGGTTCCACTTGCCGAGCAACTCAACATACGCCGCCAGATTTGAGACAAGCTCCGGCGAGGCCGTCACACCGGCCTTGGACAGCCGGCGGGAGAGTCGGTTTAGCGTGTCGCGCTCAGCCACACCCTCATTGTCAGCCGATAATGCCCTCAGCGGGGACTCTCGTAAAAATCACCCACACTGTTGCGAAGAAACACACCGGACGTCCATTCAAAACCCGGGATACCAGACTGTCGACCGCACCTCGTGGTGGGCACAAAAGCTGCTTACCTCCCATTGATGCGCATTCGCACAATCCTCCGTTGGACTGCTGGAGGCTCACTCGCCCTGCTTGGTGTCGCAGCCCTCTTTTACGTACGGGACATTCGTGGGGCGTACGCGCGCATTCAGGGTAGGAGTTCTGTCATCCACTCGCCATTTGGCGACGTCGAGTTCACACAGGGAGGATCGGGTCCTCCGGTTCTTGTGATTCACGGCAGCGGCGGAGGCTTCGACCAAGGTGAGCTGATCGCTGAGGCCGTGCTGGGCGACGACGTGCATTGGGTCGCACCCTCCCGATTCGGATACCTCCGCTCCACATTCCTCGAGGGCGCCACCTTTGATGATCAGGCCCACGCCTACGCGTCACTCCTCGACACGCTCGGCCTTCCGAAAGTCGCTGTCGTCACGATGTCTCACGGTGGCCCGTCCGCGCTGCTGTTCGCGGCCCTGTATCCCGAACGCGTCTCGTCATTAACACTCATCTCCGCCGGCGTTGCGGCATCCTCCGCCGAGAACCAGTCAGAGGCCAACCGCAAAGGCGAGATGCTTGTCAGGGTATTCAAATCCGACCTGCTCTACTGGAGCGCCACGACCCTGTTTCGGACTCAGTTCATGGGACTCATGGGCGCAGACGACGCCGTGATCGCCAGCCTCACTCCCGCACAGCGGCAACTCGCGACACACATCATCAACTACATGAACCCCGCCTCGCCTCGGGCGGCCGGTGCCGCGTTCGACAACACGGCAGTGCTACCCAACGAGCGAATTGCCGCGATTCAGGCGCCAACACTCGTCGTCCACGCCAAAGACGATGGATTGCAACTCTTCCACAACGCCGAGTTCGCCGCGACGACCATTCCTGGCGCTCGCCTGATCAGCTATGAACGGGGAGGCCACCTGCTCATCGTGACCGAGCAGGCATCCATCCGCGACGCCGTTCGACACCACATCAGCTCGGGACTCACATCCGTCGGGCAAGCCGTGACGCGACGATAGCCACGGCGGCGGGGGTGACGCCAGGCACCCGGCCGGCCTGGCCCAGCGTTGTGGGTCGCACCGAAGCCAGACGCTCAACCACCTCGCGTGACAGGCCCGGGATTCCTTCGTATTCGAACGCGTCAGGAATCAGCCGCTCACTCTGCGACTCCACCCGCGCGCGTTGCTGCGCATGCCGCACGAGGTAGCCGCGATACTTGCACTCGGCTTCGAGCGTCGCACGGTCGATTTCGCGCGAGTCGTCCAACTCAAGCCGACATCCAGCCTCGAGTACGTCGTCCACCCTGACGGTCGGTCGGCCCAGTGCCTCGGCCGCCGTGGAGTGGATGCCCTGTAGCTGCACGCGAGTGGCCGCCATCGAAGCCCGGTTCGCCTCCAGTCTCGTTGTCCGTCGCTCGAACCGTTCCCATCGTTGGTCGCGCACCAGACCAGCGGCGCGGCCCACGGGTGTGAGACGAAGATCGGCGTTGTCGATGCGCAGCGCCAACCGATGTTCCGCACGCGATGTGAACATCCGGTACGGCTCAAGGCACCCCTGGGTCACCAGGTCGTCAATCAAAATGCCGATGTACGCTTCGTCGCGTCGCAGCACCACGGGGCTCTCTGATTGCACGCGCCGCGCGGCGTTGATGCCGGCCATCAATCCCTGCGCAGCCGCTTCTTCGTACCCGGAGGTGCCGTTGATTTGCCCAGCAAGGAACAACCCAGGCACACGCTTGGCTTCCAGTGACAGCGACAACTCCGTGGGCTGGATGAAGTCGTACTCGACCGCGTAGGCGTGACGCAGGAGCACGGCATCTTCAAGGCCAGGCATCGCGTGGACGACGGCCTCCTGCACGGCAGCGGGCAGACTCATCGACATCCCGTTGACGTAAATCTCGTCGACGTCGCGCCCCTCGGGCTCAAGAAAGATCTGGTGCCGTTCCTTGTCGGGGAATCGCATGATCTTGTCCTCGAGCGACGGACAATACCTTGGCCCCACGCCGGTGATCTGCCCGTTGTAGAGCGGAGACTGGTGAATATGACTGCGCACCACGTCGTGCACCTCGGCTGTGGTGTGCACGATGTGGCACCCGATCTGGGGCGTGGTGATAGCAGTCGTCTCATACGAAAACGGCACAGCCGGTTCGTCACCACGATCTTCGGTGAAGCGCGAGAAGTCGATGCTCCTGCGATCCAACCGCGGGGGCGTCCCCGTCTTGAGGCGCCCCATCTCGAACCCAAAGCCACGCAGCGATTCAGCAAGGTGATGTGTAGGGGGTTCTCCGGCACGACCGGCCGGTCGCTGCACGTCGCCAATGTGCACAAGGCCGTTGAGGAATGTACCGGTGGTGACCACCAGCGCTCGGCACCCGACGATGTCACCGTTTTCGAAGGCGAGTCCCACAACTTCGCCCGCGTCCACCAGCACCTTGCCCGCGCGCTCGAATAACCATGTGATGTTGGGTTCATCAGACAGCGCCGCCTTGACCCAGGCCCCGTACGCCTTCTTGTCCGCCTGCGCGCGCGGTGACCAGACAGCGGGTCCGCGACTGCGATTGAGCATTTTGAACTGGATGCCAGTCGCGTCAATCGCCAGGCCCATCAATCCACCCAGCGCGTCAATCTCGCGAACGAGGTGTCCCTTGGCTGTGCCACCGATCGCGGGATTACACGGCATCAGCGCGACCGTGTCGGGCGAGAGCGTACACAGCCCCACGCGACATCCCATGCGCGCCGCCGCCCACGCTGCTTCGCAGCCCGCGTGGCCGGCTCCGATCACGATGACATCAAAATCTGCGCGCATCATTTACCGACACAGAAGTGACTGAAGATGTGCGCCAACATGTCGTCGGTTGTGCGGCGTCCAGTCAGGGCCTCGAGTGCGTCGCGCGACTCGCTCAGTTCCGCGAGCACAATCTCTTCCGTCGCACCAGCATCAAGCGCTGCACTCGCGCGGCCAACCGCGTCCCGCGCCGTTTGTGCGCACAGCAGGTGCCGTTGATTGGACACAGCCGGTGTGTCGCGCCACTGTTCCACCCCCGACAGAGACGACACGATCGCAGTCCGAAGATCGTCCAGCCCCATGCCACTCGTCGCCGACACCCGCACCAGCGGTACGGACGTCAATCCTTGTGCACCTCCGAGGTCACTCTTGTTCAGCACGACGATCCGCGGTTCGGGCACGTCCGCCAGCAAGCGTTCGTCATCGGGCGTCAGCGGCATCGAGCCATCGAGCACAAGCAGTGTGAGTGCTGAGGCGCGCACGGCATCTTGTGCGCGGCGCACGCCCTCAGCTTCGATCGCATCCAGCGCATCGCGAACGCCTGCGGTATCCACCAGCGTGATGGGCACACCGTTGATATCCACAACCTCCGTCAACACATCACGTGTCGTGCCGGCGACCGTGGTCACGATGGCCCGGCTGGTACCCACAAGTGAGTTGAACAGACTTGATTTGCCAACATTCGGACGACCGGCAATGACGACGAGCCGGCCTTCACGAATCAACCGACCGCGTGCGCCATCTGCGATGAGGGCATCAAGCGCGTCACGACCAGTGGCCAGCCCGCGCTGCGCCTCGTCCCGCGTGATGAAATGAAATCCTTCGTCGGGGAAGTCAAGGGACGCTTCAAGTTTGGCTGCAACATCGAACAACTGCGCGTCGATCTCTGCCACACGACGCGTCAAAGTCCCTTCAAGTTGGTCGACCGCGACCCGCGCCTGAAGGGGAGTGACGGCCTCGATCAAATCGCTCACGGCCTCGGCCTGCACCAGATCCATGCGCCCGTTGAGATACGCGCGCAAGGTGAATTCGCCCGGCTCCGCAAGTCGCGCACCCTCCGCGCAGGCCCGCGACACAATCTGCTGCAGCACCCACGGGCTGCCATGCGCACTCACCTCCACCACATCGTCTCCTGTGTAGGAGTGCGGTGACTGGAACCACGTCAGCACCACATGATCAAGGGTCCCGGCGTCCTGGTTGTCGGCAAGTCGCGCAAAGGTGGCGTGGCGCGGAAGGAGGGTCTCGCGATCCGACAGTCGGACGGCAATCGCGTACGCGTCTGGCCCCGACAGTCGCACCACACCAATGCCGCCGCGACCCGGTGGCGTGGCAATGGCCACGATCGTATCGGACGTGGAAAAGGCCATCGGGCCTCTTTAGGGGCGTCGCGAGATGACGATGGTCTTGAGGAAGGAGTCGCCGAGGCTGTCGGAACTCATGAGGGGATCTTCAGCCACGGTCAGGTGGACCTGCCGACGGGCGTACGGATTGAGCGGCCCCATCTCCTGCGGCACGCCCGAGTCTTTCGCCTTCTGCATCAAGTCACGGGCAATCTCCCGCAACTCGGCATCCTTGTCTTTGCGGAACCCCAGTGCGTCCACGATGTAGTGCCGGTCACCACGCTCGTCGCGGCGAATCGCCGTGTTGACGATCACCTGCAGCGCGTCGAGTGATTCCCCCTGGCGGCGCAACAGGATGTCGGCGCCGTCGCCGGTGATGTTGACGCGCACCGCATCGGGCGTTTCTTCCAGCGTCACATCCACCGTCAGGCCCATGGCGCCGAGTACGTCAGTGAGAAAGTCGATGACACGAGCGTCGAGCGTTTCAGTCATGGTGTGGTCTCCTAGCTAGGGCTTCTTGACGGTCGAGGCACTGCCCACCGCCTTGGCCCGACGTTCGGAACTGGTGCCGCCGGGCGCCTTCTGCGGCGGCCCGATGAGGTGATTGGTCAGGTACTGCTGACCGATGGTCATGATGTTGCTCATCAACCAGTACAACACCAGGCCGGACGGTGCCCAGAGGAACATCACCGAAAAGATGACCGGCATGAACAGGAACATCTTCTGTTGAATGGGATCGGCGGTGCTTGGCGTCAGCTTCTGCTGCCAGAACATCGTGGCGCCCATCAACACGGGTGTGATGTAGAGCGGATCCATCACCGACAGGTCGGTGATCCAGCCCACCCATGGTGCGCCGCGCAGTTCAATGGCCACCGACAACATGGCGTAGAAGGCGAACAAGACGGGGAAGGTGAGCAGCATCGGCACGCAGCCGCTGGCCGGGTTCACGCCCTTCTGCTTGTAGAGCGCCATCATCTCCGTGTTCATCTTCTGGCGCTCGGGGTCGGTCATCTTGTACTTCTTGTACCGCTCCTGAATCGCCTTCACTTCCGGCTGCACTTCCTGCATCTTGCGCATGGAGACCATGCTCTTGTGCCGCAGCGGGAACATGATGATGTTGAGCAGGATCGTCAGCGCGATGATCGACCAGCCGAAGTTGCCAATGTAGCCGTGAATCCACTTCAACGCCTGCAACAGCGGCACGACCAGCCACGCCAAGAATCCGAAGTCGATGGCGCGCACGAGCTGGCCATCCACGGCACGCAGAATGTCGAAGTCCTTGGGCCCGATGTAGAAGGGCATCGACATGGCGCCGGTGGTGGTGATGCTGTAGTCCACAAACTTGCGCTCGGCGACACCGGTTTCAGTGGCGTCGGGTTCGGGCAGCGGCAGCACTAGCGTGCGGTAGTCCACGCGCACGGAGCGTGTCCCAGGCAACGCGGCCGACAGGAAGTAGTGATCGCCAACACCGACAAACCGCAAGATGCCTTCATAAAAAGGCTGCTCGGTGATGTCGCCATCACTGAGGCGCTCCACGTCGCTGTTCAGCTGATAGATCGCGGCCGGAGGATAACTCGGCATCATCATGCTGCCGGTGCCGTACCCGAGACCCAGCGACGGTCCCATTTTGAGCGTGACCGGCTGCGCCACGCCTTGCACGTCCACCGAGGCATCCACCGTCACGTTGTAGGGCTGGTTGTCCGGCTGAAAGTGAAACGTCTTGCGCGCGGTCAGGCCCGAGACTGGATCGCTGTAGTCGAAGCTGAGTGTGCCCGGTGCACTGCCCAGCGCCAATGTCCCCGAGGTCGCCGAGGTGAACACGGCTGTCGCCAGGTGGGCCGACAAGGCGTCCTGACTGGTGGCGAGGGTAAAGGGCTGTGCGAATCCATCCGGCAGTGCCGCCGGCACCAACTCCAGCGACTCGCCGCGTGAGTCGAGATACCGCTTCAACTGCCAACTGACAACAGACGCCCCACGCGTGGTGAACACGGCACGTACGTGATCGGTGTCGACCACAATCTCACGCGCCGGAGTGGTGTCGACAGGCGCCGCAGGCACGACGCCGACGGCTTGTCCGTCCGCGCCCGTGGTCGGCAAAAATGATCCGGCTGTCGCTGCGGGAGCTGAAGGCGAAGAGGCTGACGTCCCGGGAGCCGTCTCGTTGCCCATCGCCGGTGCGGTGACGGGGGCAGGCGCGGGTGTCGGCGGCACGATGTACGTCTGGTACAGAGCGAGCACACCAAAAGACAGAAAGATGGCGAGGAAGACGCGCTTTTCCATTGGAATATTTCAGTGAGGCGGCGGCACGGGATCCACACCATGGGACCCAAAAGGATGGCACTTCGACACACGCACAAGCGTCAGGCGCATGCCGCGGAGAAGACCGTGATGTTCAATGGCTGTGATTGCGTACTCGGAGCACGAGGGCTCAAAACGACACGCGCCGCCGGAGAACGGTGACAAGAGCATCTGGTAGGTACGCACCAGCACCACGCCAAGGCGACGGGACAGCGTCATTGTTGAGTGTGTCCCTTTCTCAGCCCTTCGAGGGCCTGATGAAAATCCGCAGCGACCGCCGCGAACGGCGCGGCCAACATCGCCCGTTTCGGAATCGCCACCACATCAAGCGGCAGCAATCCCCGTCCCACGACGGTGTCGGGTTCGGTGTGGCGAAACATCTCGCGCAGGCGTCGCTTCGCGCGATTGCGCGTCACCGCATTGCCGAACTTTCTCGACGCAATGAGACCGAGGCGATCAACGGACTGTTGACTGGGCAAAGCGAGCAGTGTGACAAACCGGGTGGCGACGCGTCGGCCCTGCGTCTGCACGAGTTGGAACTCGTGTCGCGCCTTCAGACGCACGTTCGGGCCGAACTGCACCGACATCAAGGTCCCGGTTCGCCAGGCCGCGCAGGGCAGGCCTAGCGCGTGGAAACAGTCAAACGCTTGCGACCTTTGTCGCGACGACGTTTGAGGACCAAACGGCCATTCTTGGTCCGCATCCGAACCATGAACCCGTGGGTGCGGCGACGACGCCGGTTGTTGGGCTGAAAGGTAACGCTCATAACACTCCACTTCCCGAGCTACTTCGCGCTCCGGGGAAACTTGAATGATATTGGAGTGGCGAAAAGCCTGTCAATGTACATCCTGTGCACCCGGCGTCGTCGTATGCTAGATTTCACACTTTTCCACACCTGTGGAAAAACCTGTGGAAAACGAATGTTTTGCCTTTTTTGTGGGCGAAAGTCGGTCGAAAATGGCTAATTCCATCTGGGATGCGGTGCTCGCCCGCATAGAGACAAAAGTCAATCGCCACACGTATTTCTCGTGGTTTGACCGCACAACGCTCGTTCGCGACACCGGATCCGAGCTGGTGGTGCGTGTGCCCAGCCCCATGGCCATCGAGTGGCTCACCAAGCACTACGCCGCAGTCATTGACGACGCCCTGACCGAGGTGGGACGCCCTGGAGTGACCCTCACGTACGACGCGTCCGAGCCGGGGACCACCCCCTCAGATGCGAAGGAACCGGCCACGACCACCGCCCAGGGGCAGGCGGAAGCCGATGCTGCCGGCGACGGAGCTGCGGCCGCCATCGAAGACGTGTCAGGCCTAAGTCCGCGCTACACGTTTGACACCTTCATCGTCGGCGCCTCCAACCAGTTTGCCGATGCGGCGTGCCGGGCCGTGGCCGAGGCCCCCTCGCGGTCGTACAACCCGCTGTTCATCTATGGCGGGGTGGGTCTGGGCAAGACACACCTGATGCACGCGATTGGCCACTACGTGTTGCGGCATCACCGCGGGCTGAAACTCACCTACGTGTCGTCTGAGCGCTTCATGAACGAAGTGATTAATGCGCTGCGGTACGACCGGATTCTGGAGTTCCGCGAGCGGTATCGCAGCGTGGATGTGTTGCTGATCGACGACATCCAGTTCATTGCCGGCAAGGAACGGACCCAGACTGAGTTCTTCCACACGTTTAATGCCCTGTATGACGCGCAGAAGCAGATTGTCATCAGCAGTGACTGTCCGCCCCATCAGATTGCCGAACTCGAGGAGCGGCTGCGCTCGAGGTTTGAGTGGGGTTTGACGGCCGACATCCAGGCGCCGGACCTGGAAACCAAAATCGCCATCATCAAACGCAAAGCTGACTCTGAGGGGATCGCCCTCCAGAACGATGTGGCGCTCTACATCGCCGGCCGCATCAAGTCGAACATCCGGGAACTGGAAGGGTCGCTCATCCGCCTGCTGGCATACGCGTCGCTGACAGGGAAGGAAGTGTCGGTCGACCTCGCGAAAGAGGTGCTGCGCGATATCCTCCGTCAGGACGAACGCGCCATCACCATTGAGGGTATCCAGAAGTTTGTGGCCGAGTTCTACCAGATGAAACTGGTCGACCTGAAGTCCCGCAACAACTCAAAATCCGTGGCCATGCCCAGGCAGGTTGCCATGTATATCTGCAAGCAGTTGACCAATGCCTCCCTGCCTGAGATTGGCAAGAGTTTCGGAGGCAAACACCACTCCACGGTCATCCATTCCATCCGGAAGGTGGAGGACATGAGGCAGAAAGACGGGGTTTTCAACAACCAGATCAACAGCCTCCTTCAGTCGCTACAGTAGGGTTATCCACACCCCCGGCCTGTGCGGTCCTGTGGATAACCTGAGGGAATCTGAAGGGGCCGGGTTTCCCACAGAAATCACCCCGAAAATCCGCCGCCATACCCGCCGCTCCGTCCACAGCCTAAGTCATTGACAGACAACAGGTAATCCCGCGATCTTCGGTTACCCACAGCCCCTTATTACTGTTATAATTCTTTGTCTTTTTGATCTTCTATCCGTACGTTCGATCAAAGCACCTCGAGCGTCACTACCGATGCCGAGAGAGAGGTCGCCCCGCCGATGGAGTTAGTGGTTCGCAAGAACGATTTGTTGAAGGAACTATCCCTCCTGCAAGGCATTGTCGAACGCAAGAACACCATTCCAATTCTGGCCAACGTCCTGATTGAAGCAGGCGAAGGCTCCGTGTCGCTCCTGGCGACGGATTTGGATGTCGCTCTGCGCAGTCGATGTGATGCCACAGTTGGAAAACCCGGCACGCTGACGCTGCCGGCGAAGAAGTTGTTTGAGATTGTGAATGCGCTGCCGGACACGGATGTGCGCATCGAGTCGGACAAGGGCGGCAAAAGCGTCACGGTCGCCGCAGACCGCTTCGAATCAAAACTGCAGACCTTACCCGCCAGCGAGTTTCCGACGCCTCCACAGGACGGTGGGACCGTTGAGGCGTCATTGCCCGGGACGGCGCTCAAGCGGATGATCTCGCACACCCGGTTTGCGATCACGAGCGAAGACACCCGGTATTTCCTCAACGGCGCCCAATTGGTCGTGCGGACTGACTCGCTGAGCATGGTGGCGACCGATGGTCACCGGCTCGCGTTTGTGACGGTGAACGAAGCCTCCGGGGCCGCCGCACAGATTGAGGTGCTGCTGCCGCGGAAAACACTGAACGAAGTAGCCCGGTTGATTGATGACGCCTCGGTCGTGGAATTCTCCCAGGGAGAAAACCACCTGTTCTTCAAGGCGGACGGGCGCTTGCTTATCTCCAGAAAGATCGACGCGAACTTCCCGGCCTATGAACGGGTGATCCCGAAGGGCAACGACAAATCGATCGAATTCGACCGCGACCGGCTGTCGTCGGCGCTTCGCCGTGTGCGCCTGCTCTCCAATGAACGGTCCAAGGCGGTGAAGTTCTCGATGGCCACCGACCAGGTCGAGATCACCTCTAATACCCCCGAACTCGGCGAAGCGCATGAAGTATTGCCGGTGCAGTATTCGGGGCCGGCGTTGCAGATTTGTTTCAACGCCGATTACGTCGACAATTTTCTGAACGTGGTGGAAACCGAAGGCGTCCTGCTCGAGTTCAAGGATGAAATGAGCCAGGCTGTTATGAAGCCGATCGGCGCCGAAGGGTACGAATACACCTACGTGATCATGCCGATGCGTCTCTGATGGACAACAGCGAGCTCAGTCAGGCTATTCCCAACCCGAACGACTACGGCGCCGATCAGATCAAAGTCCTTGAGGGCCTCGAAGCGGTCCGCAAGCGTCCCGCGATGTACATCGGCTCGACCGGCCCGGCCGGTCTGCATCACCTTGTCTACGAAATTGTCGACAACTCGATCGACGAGGCGCTGGCGGGTTACTGCAAAAACGTCAACGTTACGATCCACATCGACGGATCAGTCACCGTCATCGACGATGGCCGAGGCATTCCTGTGGGGATGCACGAGAGTGGCAAGTCGGCAGCCGAGGTCGTGCTCACCGTGCTGCACGCCGGCGGCAAGTTTGAGAACTCCGCCTACAAAGTGTCCGGCGGTCTGCACGGCGTCGGCGTCTCCGTCGTCAACGCCCTCTCCGAGTGGCTGGAACTTGAAATCTGGCGCGACGGTCATGTGCATCAGTTGCGGTTTGAACGCGGCGATGCCAAAGGCGCCCTCTACATCACAGGCACCACGGAAAAACGCGGCACCAAAGTCACGTTCAAGCCCGACCCGAAGATTTTTGAGACCACCGATTTCACTTTTGAAACGCTGTCCCAGCGTCTGCGGGAACTTGCCTTTCTGAACGCGGGCGTCACCATCACCATTGACGACGAACGCGACGCCAAGAACCATGTGTTCCTGTACGAAGGCGGCATTCGCGAGTTCGTCGAATACCTGAACAAGAATCGCGCGGTCGTCAACGAAAAGCCGATCTACATGAGCGGCGAGCGCGAAGGGATCGTGGTTGAGATCGCGCTGCAGTGGAACGACAGCTACGCCGAGACGACGTTCAGTTTTGCGAACAACATCAACACCACCGAAGGCGGCACACACATGTCCGGCTTCCGTGCAGCGTTGACGCGCACGATCAATTCCTACGCCTCAAACCACAAACTCGGCGAGAAGCTCAACGACAGTGTGAGCGGCGACGACATTCGTGAAGGCATGACGGCGGTGGTGTCGGTCAAGATTCCACAGCCGCAGTTTGAGGGACAGACCAAGACCAAACTTGGCAACACCGAGGTGAAGGGTATTGTTGAGGGGATCATCAACGATCGCCTCGGCGCGTTCCTTGAAGAAAACCCGGCGGTCGCCAAGAAGGTGATCGCCAAAGCGATTGACGCGGCGCTCGCACGCGAGGCCGCACGTAAGGCGCGTGACCTGGTGCGTCGCAAGGGTGCGCTCGACAACTCAGCGCTCCCAGGGAAACTCGCCGACTGCCAGGAGCGCGACCCCGCACAGGCAGAAATCTACATCGTCGAAGGCGAGTCCGCAGGCGGGTCGGCCAAACAGGGACGCGACCGTCGCTTCCAGGCGATCCTGCCGGTGAAAGGCAAGATCCTCAATGTCGAAAAAGCCCGCTTCGACAAGATGCTCGGCCACGAGGAAATCCGGACGCTTATTGCTGCGCTGGGCTGTGGTATCGGACCTGATGACTTCGATGCAGCCAAGGTGCGCTACCACCGCATCATCATCATGACGGACGCCGACGTCGACGGATCGCACATCCGCACGTTGTTGCTCACGTTCTTCTACCGGCAGATGAAGGACCTGGTGGATCGCGGCTACATCTATATCGCCCAACCGCCGCTCTTTCGTGCGAAACGTGGTCGGCAGGAATCGTTCATCAAGGACGAACGCTCGCTCGAACAATTTCTGATTCATCGCGCGACCGCCCCACGCACACTCGTGTTGTCCAACGGCACCGAGATTCGAGGCGAAGCGCTTGAACGTCGTCTCGAGAAACTGATTGCCTTCCGCAAGGTGTTGCACGTCGTCGAACGCCGCGGCCCGTCACGTCGCGCGGTCATTGCGCTGCTCGAGGGCGGCGCGAAGGACAAGGCGTTCTGGACCGACCGCACCCTCGTTGAAGGGCTTGCCGCGCATCTGCAGCAACCTCAGGTGTCGTCGGCTGTTGTGGACGATCCAGAGCACCAGGCGCTTGCCGTGGTGTTGACGGATCGGTCATTCGGCTACGACCGTCACCACCGCCTCGACCTCGACTTTGTGACCACGGGCGAATTCAGAACGCTTGTGGCCGCCTATGTGGATGTCCGCGATTTGATGACCGGACCCGTGACCATTCGCACGACGCCAGCATCCGCGTCTGCTGAGGACAATGAGCCAGAGGACACGCCTGACGCCGAGACGCCGGCCAGCGAGTCGCTGACCGCGACCGACTCGACCGCTCCGGTCCCTTCGTCCAAGTCGACAAAAGACAAGGACGCTGATCGCGTCATCGCCTCCATTGATGAGCTGGTTGACTACTTCGTCACGGCCGGACGCAAAGGCCTCGCGATTAACCGATACAAGGGTCTGGGCGAAATGAATCCAGACACGTTGTGGGAGACCACCATGGATCCCACCAAACGCACACTGCTGCAGGTGCGCGCTGAAGATCATACCGAAGCCGACCTGATGTTCACCACACTGATGGGTGACCAGGTGGAACCGCGCCGGAAGTTCATTGAAGACCACGCACTCGACGTGAAGAACCTGGATATCTGAGTGGCCCGTTTCATAATGACGCTGACGTTCGGCCGCCGATGCATCCCGTCCCGCGGCGTTGCTCCTTCCTCAAATACACTGGGTATTCTCGGTCGTCGCGCCTTGCGGGACGGGCGCCTCGACGCCCGAACACCTCAGCGTCATTACGAAACGGGCCACTAAGTGTCAGACTCCATGGAACAGAATCCCTCGCTGCGCTTCCCCGTCAATATCGAAGACGAGATGAAGCGCTCGTACATGGATTACGCCATGAGCGTAATCATCGGGCGCGCGTTGCCCGACGTGCGGGACGGTCTCAAGCCGGCCAACCGACGCGTGTTGTATGCGATGCGGCAGATGGGGCTTGCGTCGAATCGTCCGTACCGCAAGTGCGCCAAGATCGTCGGTGAAGTCATCGGCAACTACCACCCGCATGGTGACGCCTCCGCGTACGACACACTGGTGCGCCTCGCGCAGGACTTCAGCATGCGGTACACCCTGGTCGACGGCCAGGGCAACTTCGGCTCGATCGATGGCGACCCGCCCGCCGCCTACCGGTACACGGAAGCCCGACTCGAGTCGCTTGCCGAAGCGATGATGGCGGACCTCGATAAGGACACGGTCGATCATCGTCCAAACTTCGACGAAACCACCGAAGAACCAACCACCTTCCCGGCACCGTACCCGAATCTGCTGGTCAACGGCTCCACCGGTATCGCTGTTGGCATGGCCACCAACATCCCGCCGCACAACATGCGGGAAGTGATCGACGGTGTCCTCCAGGTGATTGAGTTGCGTGAGGCTCCGGTCGAGGACCGCTTCAAGGCGCTGATGCAGTGCATCCCGGGGCCCGACTTTCCGTCCGGCGGCACCATCGTCGGTCGTGCGGGCATCTGGCGTGCGTATCGCGAAGGCCGCGGCGGTGTCGTCGTGCGCGCGAAAGCCGCGTTCGAGGAAAATAAAAAAGGCGACCGCGTTTCGATCGTCATCACTGAGATTCCCTACCAGGTCAACAAGGCCACACTGATTTCCGACATCGCGCAACTGGTGCGCGACAAGAAACTTGAAGGCATCTCCGACCTGCGAGATGAGTCCGATCGCGACGGCATGCGCATCGTCATCGAGCTCAAGCGCAATGAGCTGCCGGACGTGGTGCTGAACAACCTCTACAAGCACACACGACTGCAGACCGGCTTCGGCATCACGCTACTGGCCATCTCGCACAACCGGCCAAAGGTGTTCAACCTTCTGCAGATCATCGAAGAGTTCGTGACGTTCCGTCGCGAAGTCATTCGGCGTCGGATCGAGTTTGAGCTGCGCAAGGCCGAAGCTCGTGCACACATCCTTGAAGGTCTGAAGATCGCGCTGGACCATCTCGATGCGGTGATCACGCTGATTCGCAGCTCTCCAAATCCAGCCGAAGCCCGCATCGGACTGATGACCAACTTCGGGTTGTCGGAACTGCAGTCGCAGGCGATTCTCGACATGCAGCTACAGCGTCTGACCGGCCTGGAGCGGAAGAAAATTCTCGACGAACTGGCAGAACTGGTTGCGTTGATTACCCGCCTCCGCGAGATCCTCTCAAGTGATGACCTCGTACTCGGCATCGTCGTCGAGGAACTGAAGGCGATTCGCGAGAAATACGGCGACGACAGGCGTACGGAGATCATCGAAGACAGCGGCGACTTCCGGGTGGAAGATCTGATCGCGGACGAAGATGTCGTGATCACTGCCACGCGCACCGGCTACATCAAGCGGACACCGCTCGATGAGTACCGGAAGCAAGGTCGGGGCGGCAAGGGCCTGATCGGCATGCAGACCCGCGACGAAGATATTGTTGAACACCTCTTTGTCGCGAACACACACGCCTACATCCTGATTTTCTCGGACAAGGGCAAGTGTTACTGGCTGCGTGTGTACGACATTCCCGAGGTCGCACGCTCCAGCAAGGGTAAGTCGATTGCCAACCTGGTGCAGATGGCGGAGGGCGAAAAGATTGCCACCCTGCTGCGTGTGCAGGACTTCCCGGATGAAGAGAACAAGCGCTTCATTGTGATGGGCACCGAACGCGGCACCATCAAGAAGACCGACCTCAAGGCCTACTCCAATCCACGGTCAGCCGGCATCATTGCGATTCAAATCGACGACAACGATCGGTTGATTGCCGTGGCCGAAACCGACGGCGCCAAGGATCTGGTGATCGGCACCAGAAACGGCATGGCCATTCGCTTCAGTGAGGAAGACGCCCGACCCATGGGCCGGACGGCCTATGGTGTGCGCGGCATCAACCTGCGTGACGGCGACGTTGTTGTTGCAATGGAAGTGGTCACGTCGGATGCAACATTGTTGACTGTTTGCGAAAACGGCCACGGCAAACGTACGGACGTGTCGGAGTACCGACAGCAGACGCGCGGCGGCATCGGCCTCAAGAACATCCAGACCTCCGACCGCAACGGCCCGGTGGTAGGGATCGCTTGTGTCAGCGATAAACACGAACTGCTCATCGTGACCGAGCAGGGCCAGATCATCCGCATGCCGGCTTCCGGCCTGCGTCCAATCGGTCGCGACACCCAGGGTGTGCGCCTGATCGACCTGGCTGACGATGACCGTGTGGTGTCCATTGCGACGCTCGAAGAGCCGGTGGAAGTTGGCGAGGTCACCGAGGACCCGGAAGAGCCGTCGGAGCCATCCGAGCCTTCGGATCCCGAAGTCGCGGAATAGACAGTACGGCTACGCCGGCTGCAGGTTGGCGTAACGCGCGAGCAGCTTCTTGGTGCCCACCGTGTTGAACTTCACGGTGATGCGCATCTCGTCGCCGTCGCCGTCCACGGCGACAATCGTGCCGACCCCAAACTGTGCGTGACGCACGCGAAGGCCAACCTTCAAGCCGCTGCTTGAAGACTGGTCTTCGTTCTCGTAGGAGGCGAACGGGGTTGCCGACGTCTCTTTGGCTTTTGCCTGACCGTATTTACGCGAGTACGGGTTACGCGACTCATACCGGGTTGAATTCCACGACGGTGCCACCACCGGCTCGATCCGCCGAATCAGCTCAGGCGGAATCTCGTCAAGAAACCGCGAAGGCTCGGTGCTCTGATACTCGCCGAAGACCCGTCGCCGAGAGGCGCTCGTCAGAATCAGTCGTTCCTGCGCCCGCGTGAGGCCCACATAACAGAGTCGCCGCTCTTCCTCGAGCTCGTCCTCATCCTCTGTCGACCGCGAGTGCGGAAACAGGCCCTCTTCAAGACCAGCCACGATGACGACCGGGAACTCCAATCCCTTGGCAGCATGCATCGTCATCATCCAGACGTTGGCGTCCTTTTTCCCTTGTGCCTCATCCGCTTCAGAGAGCAGCGAGAGTCGGTCGACAAACCCACCGAGCGAGGGCTCAGACTCGCGCGTTTCATACTCACGGGCGGCCGACACCAGTTCCATCAGGTTCTCGATGCGGGCCTCGGCGTCTTCACTGCGTTCCTCACGAAGCGCCTTGAGATAGCCGCTCCGATCGAGCACCAGGCCAAGCGCGATCGACACACTGGCCGTCGCACACTCTGTGGTGAGGCCCGCAATCAGATCGCGGAAGCTCCTAAGAGCGTTAACCGCCCTTGTGGGAACTTCGCGCTTCTCCAGGCCGGCCACCAGTCGTGCCCACAGCGATCGCGATGACACGATCGGCTGCAGTCCAACCGCAAACAACGGCGTCATGGCGTGGTCGTCCGCGTCGAGGTTGACGGCGTCGAGCGCCTCCATCACCGTCTTTCCAATACCGCGAGCTGGCACGTTTATCACGCGCCTGAAACTCACATCGTCATGCGGATTCATGACCAGACGCAGGTAGGCGAGGGTGTCCTTGATCTCCTTGCGTTCGTAGAACCGAACACCGCCGATGATCCGGTAGGCGATCCCCTCCCGCATCAGCGCATCTTCAATGGCGCGTGATTGCGAGTTGGTGCGATACAGGATCGCCACCGTGTGTTTGGAATCGACCGCCCGCGACTCCCGAATCGCCCGGGTGATGTAGTCGGCTTCCTCGATCTCATCGCCAGCACGCACATACACGATGGGTTCGCCGCCCAGCCTGTCAGTCCAGAGCTTCTTGTCCTTCCGGTTACGGTTACGACTGATGACGGCCGATGCCGCATCGAGAATCACCTGCGTCGACCGGTAGTTCTGCTCGAGCTTCACGACTTTGGCTTCAGGAAAATCCTGCTCGAAATCGAGGATGTTCTTGAGGTCGGCGCCCCGCCACTTGTAGATCGACTGGTCGGGGTCGCCCACCACGCAGAGATTGCGATGGTGGTCTGCCAGTCTTCGAATCAGGATATATTGCGGTCGATTGGTGTCCTGGTATTCGTCGATCAGGATGTATTTGAACTTGCGCGCATACATCTCGCGCACGTCTTCCTTGGTTTCGACCAACTCCACGGTCTTGAGCAGCAGATCGTCAAAATCGAGCGCGCCGGCCTCGTTCAGGACGCGAAGGTAATGTTCATAGACCTTGGCAATCTGTGCGTCGCGAAAATTCCAGCCGCTCGACTTCATGTCCGAGGGGGACTCGAGTCGATTCTTGGCCTGGCTGATGCGGGAGAGCGCCGCACGTGGCGTCAACATCTTCTCGTCCACATCCGCCGCCTTCAGCGCCTGTTTGACGACGGCCAACTGGTCGGAGGAGTCGTAGATGACAAAATCGCGCGTCAGGCCGATGTGGGGTGCCTCTCGTCGCAGAATGCGCGCACAGAGGGAGTGAAACGTCGACAGCCACATGTGCCGGCAGTCGTCACCGACCAGGGATTCCACCCGGTGGCGCATCTCTTCGGCCGCTTTGTTGGTAAACGTGACACCCAGGACCTGGTCAGGTCTGGCCTGCCCACTCATCACCAGATGCGCCATGCGCACGGTGAGGACGCGGGTTTTCCCCGAGCCGGCCCCGGCCAGAATCAGCAGTGGGCCATCGGTGTGCCCGGCGGCATCACGTTGTGCCGGGTTCAGTGAAGCTAGTAAATCCATCCGCAGCTTGTCAGGATATCAGCCGCACGACAGGATCGCGGCACCTCAACGTCGCGTCGAGTGGTTTCTGGTACCTTTTTCCTCGGCGGCTGTTATTCCACCGTGACGGACTTTGCGAGGTTGCGCGGTTGATCGACGTCACACCCAAGGCGGACAGAGATGTGGTACGCGAGCAACTGCAGCGGAATCGTCAGCAACACAGGCATCAGAAGGGGATCCGCATCGGGCACTGTCAGCACCACGTCGCGATCCCGCTCAAGGATTTCGTCGAACGCCTGTGCGTGTGACTGGCTCGTGACCACAATCACCTGCCCGCCCCGAGCTTTGGCCTCCTGAATATTGCCAATCATCTTCTCGAAGACGTGGTCATCCGGTGCGAGTGCCACGAGTGGCAGATCCTCATCGATGAGCGCGATCGGCCCGTGTTTCATCTCCCCGGCCGGATACCCTTCCGCGTGGATATAGGAGATTTCCTTCAGCTTCAGCGCGCCCTCGAGCGCGATGGGGTAGTTGATGCCGCGGCCAAGGTACAGAAAGTCGCGCTTCTGGTACAGCTTTTTGGCCAGGTCCTCGATAGCGGGATTGCTCTTGAGCGCCTCTTCGATCTGCAGCGGCAGTTGTTCCAACCCCTTGAGCAGTTGGACGGCGCGCGTCTCGGCCATCACGCCACGCACCTGGGCGATGTGGATCGCCAGCAACTGCAGCGCAACCAGTTGCGTGGTAAACGCTTTTGTTGAGGCGACACCGATTTCCGGGCCCGCATGCGTATACACCGTGCCATCGGACTCTCGTGTGGCCATGCTGCCCACGACGTTGCAGATGGCAATGCTGCGCGCACCCTTCTGCTTCGCTTCGCGCAGGGCTGCCAGCGTATCTGCGGTCTCTCCCGACTGCGTGATGACGATCGCCAGCGTCTTGTCGTTGACGATGGGATCCCGGTAGCGATATTCGGAGCCGTAGTCCACCTCGACAGGCACTCTGGCGAGTTCTTCAATCAGGAACTTGCCGACGAGTGCTGAGTGCCACGAGGTGCCGCACGCCAGGATGACTATCCGGTCGACCTCGCGGAGCGCGTCTGCGCTCAGGTGCATCTCGTCGAGGAACACCTTGCCCGACTCCACCGAGGCGCGGCCGAGGGTCGTCTCGCGCACCGCCCACGGCTGTTCGTGGATCTCCTTGAGCATGAAGTGTTTGTAACCGGCCTTTTCGGCCATGACCGGGTCCCAGTTGATCGTCTGGGGTTCCCGCACCACCGCCACACCTTCAAAGTCTGTAAACGCGGCGCCACTTCTGGTGACGACGACCATTTGTCGGTCGTCGAGAAACACGACACGCCGCGTGTGCGCCAGGATCGCGGGAACGTCTGAGGCGACGAAATATTCTCCCTGCCCAATCCCGACAACCACCGGCGGACCATTACGTGCGGCCACGATCGTGTCCGGGTCGTCTGCGGAGATCAGCACCAGCGCGAACAAACCCCGGAGCTGCGTGAGAGCCCGACGCACTGCCGCCGCAAGCCCATCGTCGCGCCATTCCTTCTCCACCAGGTGCGCCACCACTTCGGTGTCGGTTTCGGTGACGAATCTGTGGCCCTCGGCGATCAGCGCACGTTTGAGCTCGAGGTAGTTCTCGATGATGCCGTTGTGGACCACAACAATGCGGCCTTTGCAGTCCTGATGGGGATGCGCGTTTTCTTCAGTCGGTCTGCCGTGTGTGGCCCAGCGTGTGTGCCCGATTCCGTACTCGCCGGTGATCGGCTTTGTCGCGATGACAGTTTCAAGGTTCGAGAGTTTGCCGGCGCTGCGGCGAATGTCGAGCTGTCCATCCCGTACCACCGCCACGCCCGCCGAGTCGTAGCCGCGGTATTCGAGCTTGCGCAAACCTTCAATCAGAACCGGCAGCAGCGGCTGGTCCCCAACGTATCCGACAATGCCGCACATGCTATTTCTGTCCTTTCGCCGCCGCTTTGGCTGCCGCACGTTTTGTGGCCCAGCCGTCCTTATTGACCTGCTTGCCTCGACCGATGGCGAGCGCACCTGCGGGCACGTTGTGTGTGATGGTGGAGCCTGCGCCGACATAGGCGTCGCGGCCGATCGTCACCGGCGCAATCAACTGTGAATCGCTCCCGATGAACACCCCATCCTCAATCGTGGTCTTGTGCTTCTTTTCGCCGTCGTAATTGCAAGTAATTGTGCCGGCGCCGAGGTTGACGCCGTCGCCCACGGTCGCGTCTCCGATGTAGGCCAGGTGATTGGCTTTGGAGCCGTGGCCGAGCGTGGTCTTCTTCAGTTCCACAAAATTGCCGACACGGGCCTTCGGCCCAACTACCGAGTCTGGCCGAATGTGCGCCATCGGCCCCACTGAGGCCCCAGCACCGATCTGCGAATCCACAATGATGCTGTAATCGAGCACCACTACGTCATCGTCGACCACGGCGTTTGTGAGACGTGCGCCGGCGTGAATGTGGCAGCGGTCGCCGATGGTCGTGGTGCCCTGCAAGCGCACACCCGGACCAAGCACTGAGTCGGGCCCAATCGTGACATCCATGTCCACGTAGGTGGTGCCCGGATCCTCAAGAGTGACACCCGCCACCATGAGGGAGCGGTTCTTGCGTTGGCGCATGACCACGGAGAGCTCCGCCAGATCGACGCGGCTGTTCACGCCCCGTAGTTCGTCCGCGCTGTCGAGGCACAACGTCTCGACGCGCAACTCCTTGTGTCGATACATCGAGACCAGATCCGTCAGGTAATACTCGCTCTGCGCGTTGTCGGTGGCCAGGCCCTGCAGGTGATCGAACAACGACGTGAGCGATAGGGTATAGATGCCACTGTTGATCTCGTGAATCGCCTGGTGCGCGGCCGAGGCGTCGCGTTGCTCCACGATCCTGGTGATGGCACCGGTCGCATCTCGCACGATTCGGCCGTAGCCGTATGGGTCATCAAGTTCCGCGGTCAACACCGTCATCGCGGCCCTGGAGGACCGATGCGTCTCAATCAATCGCGACAACGTGCCCGGCTCAAGCAGCGGCACGTCCGCATACAGCAGCAGCACTGTGCCTTTTTTGCCCTTGAGGAGAGGTTCGGCTTGCAGCAACGCGTGTCCGGTGCCCAACTGGGGGGACTGGACCACAAACTGGAGGTCCGGTCGTCCCTCAAGAGCCGACCTCACTTCGTCGCCGCCGTGGCCAACGACCAGCACGGTAGAGGCCACGTTGAGTTGATCGACCGTCCGCAGAACGTGTTCGATCAGCGGCCGTCCGGCCAGCGGATGCAACACCTTGGGCAGCGCCGACTTCATGCGCGTGCCCTTACCGGCGGCGAGGATGACTACGTGGAGATCGTGGGGAGTGCTCATAAAAGGCTCAGAGATTATCGTCCGCTCGCTTCAACAGGATGCGACCCTTCTTCAGGAGCTTCCTGGCGCGCACTGGGCTGATCGTGAAGTGTCCGGCTACCATGAGCAGCACTGCTGCTTCCGGCAGGCCAGTTGAATCTGTTATTTGACCAAATAACATGGCTACTTCGGCTTCTGGAGGGTCATCGGATACTCCTTCGGCTGCTGGACCAACCACCACCACGAACTCACCCAGTGGTTTAATTGATAATACTTTTGACCATTCAACCAATTCTTCGTTAATCTTGGTTAATTCCCGACACAAAACAATCGTGCGTTCGGCCAAATACTCAACTAGATCATCTACGGCCCGTTCAATTCGGTGCGGAGCTTCGTAGAAGACGGTGGTTCTCCGGCTCGCTGCCAGTTCTTCGAACCAACGTTCACGCGCCGATCCGGAAGCCGGAGGAAAGCCAAGGAACAGGAACTGGTCGGCTGGCAGGCCCGCAGCAGACAGAGCGGTGACCACGGCACTTGCACCAGGAATGGGCACAATCCTGATTCCAGCCGCTCGCGCCGCTGCGACGAGTCCAACGCCCGGGTCGGCAATCGTGGGCGTACCGGCATCCGAGACCAGGGCGATGCTCTCGCCGGCGACAAGTCTGCCGACCAATGGGCCTGATTCCCGGGCCTCGTTGTGTTCCCGAAGGCTGATCACCGGCTTCTTGATGTCGTAGTGCGCGAGCAGTTTGGCGGTGCGTCGGGTGTCTTCCGCCGCGATCAGGTCCACCTCGCGAAGGGTCCGCACCCCCCGGAACGTGAAGTCCTCCAGGTTGCCGATTGGCGTGGCGACGATGAAGAGGGTGCCTGGCATGGGGGCGTCTTACGTTCCAGTGTATCTATAATGGGTGGTTGTCTGAGGAGACGTTCATGCCTCTGTATGAGTATCAGTGTGACGCGTGTGAAGGGCGGATTGAGCGGATCCGCAAGTTTTCCGATCCGCCTCTTGAGGATCCGTGCCCGACGTGTGGTGGGCATCTGACGAAGCTCATTTCTTCGCCGGCGATCCAGTTCAAGGGCGCGGGCTGGTATGTGAACGACTACGCCAAGTCCGGGTCGTCCTCGACCGGGACGGCCACCACCGCCAAGGGTGAGGCGGCCGAGAAGAAGGGCGCGGCCGAGACCAAGTCCGAGACCAAGTCCGACACCAAGACGGAATCAAAAACGGAGTCGAAGACCGAGACAAAAACGTCGACGACGCCTTCGAAGGAGTAGAAGGTCTACAGCGGCGTCCCCAAGGTAACATTGACGCATGTTGGACCCGGTCTTTGTGCGTGACAACCCTGCTTTGGTTGAGGCGCGCCTGCGCAGCCGCGGCCTGGATCCCACGGCGGATCTCGCGGCACTGGCCACGCTTGAGGCGGGTCGCCGACGTCTACTGCCGGAAGTAGAGGGGCTCAAACGCGATCAGAACGCTTCTGGCGAGGCCGTCGCACGCGCCAAGAAGGCCGGCGAGGATCCCAGCGCGGTGTTTGCGGAGAACAAGGTCCGCGGCGCAAAGATCAAGACACTCGAAGCCGAACTCGCGGAGATCGACGCACAGCGCGACGCGTTGCTGCTAACACTGCCGAACCTGCCGCACGAAAGCGTGCCGGTCGGGGCCTCTGCTGACGACAACGTCGAAGTACGGAAGTGGGGCACGCCCAAGGACTTCGCGTTTACACCGAAGCCCCACTGGGACCTCGGCGCTGCGCTTGGGATTCTCGACTTCGAACGTGCCACACGCATGTCCGGCGCGCGGTTCGCGGTGCTGATGGGCGCCGGCGCGCAGCTGTCGCGCGCGCTCATCAACTTCATGCTCGAGCTGCATGCCACCGAACATGGCTACACGGAAGTGGAGCCGCCGTTCCTCGTCAATCGCACCGCACTCACCGGCACGGGCAATCTACCGAAGTTCGAGCAGGACCTGTTCAAGATCAGCGGTGACTGGGATCTCTTTCTGATTCCCACCGCTGAAGTACCGGTCACAAACCTCCATCGCGAAGAGATTCTCGACGGACGCCTGTTGCCGCTCAAGTACACGGCCTACACGCCGTGTTTCCGCAGCGAAGCCGGCTCGTATGGCGCCGATGTGCGGGGTCTGATTCGGCAACATCAGTTCGACAAGGTGGAACTCGTCAAGTTCACCACACCCGAGCAGTCACACGAGGAACTCGAGTCGCTGACACGCAATGCCGAGACGATACTCGAACGCCTCGAATTGCCGTACCGGCGCATGTTGTTGTGCACGGGCGACATGGGTTTCGCGGCAGCCAAGACCTACGACATCGAGGTATGGCTGCCGAGTCAGAAGACGTACCGCGAGATTTCGTCGTGTTCCAACACCGAGAGTTTCCAGGCGCGGCGTGCGCAAATCCGCTTCCGTCCCGAGGGCACCGGCAAGGCGCAGTTGGCGCACACGCTGAATGGCTCCGGCTTGGCCATCGGTCGCACGCTCATCGCCATTCTCGAAAACTACCAGCAGGAGGACGGCTCCGTCGTCGTCCCCACCGCGCTGCGCCCCTACATGCGCGGCCTCGAGGTGATCACGCCTACTTCCGCAGGTCGAACATCGCCATCTGGTTGATGTTCCTGACCAGAAGGCGGCCGTCTGAGAAGGCCGGGTGATTCCACGTCTTGCCGTCGAGCACGGGGAAGCGGGTGAGTTCGTCGTGTTTCTCCGGCGTGGCGCGCACAAGTGCCATGTCGCCGTCTTCGGTGAGCACCACGATGTGGCCGCTCGCTAACGCAATCTGACCGTAGCCGTAGCGGCCGCCTTTCCACATCAGCTGGCCGTCTGATGCGCGGACGCACGCCATGATGGCTTCGTCGAGCCCGTAGAAGTACCCGTCGTGCAACACCGAACTGGTGAACTGGTTCTTCATCCGGTTGTTCTTCCAGACTTCGCGCGCCGTGCCACGGTTGCCGTTCATGGTGACCTCGACCACCACTGCGCCGTGATCGTACCCGGATGACATGAACACCCGGTTCTGCTCGAACACGATCGGTTGCCCGGCATTCACGTCATACATCGTGGCCCATGGAAACTCCCAGAGCAGGGCACCGTTGGCCGGCGCAAGTCCCATGAGGCGACTGGCAGAGACCATCAGGATCTGACGCACACCATCGATCTCAACGAGCATGGGTGATGAGTACGAGGCGGTGTCGTCGAGCGCCGACCAGAGCCGTTCGCCCGTGCGGTGGTTGTACGCGACGACCGACTGGCCGTTGCGGCCACCAGGCAGTGTGATCAACGCGTCGTCGACAATGAGGGGAGAGGTGGAGATGCCCCACTGAATGTTGGAGGCCCCGGCGTCGGTGAGGATATTCGTGCGCCACACGGTAGTACCAGTTGTGGCGTCAAGGCTGCGCAGTTCGCCTTCGGCGCCCTGCGCGTAGATACGGCCGTCGAAGTAGGTCGGCGTCGCGCGTGGACCGTCGCCGCCCATGAACTCCTTGAACTCGGCGTTCCAGGCATTGATCCACATCTCGCGCCCGGTGGCGACATCGTAGGCCGCGACCACTTCCTGACGTCCGCGTTGTTCGATGGTGAACGCGAGATCACGCCCGGCGATGCGCGCGGTCACAAACGACGCGTAGCCTCCGCCCACTGGTTGCTTCCAGACGGGTTTCAGTTCGCGGTTCGGCCACTCGGTGTTGATGGCGCGGGCGACGTAGTGGCCGTCCCAGCGCGGGCCGCGGAAGAAACCCCAATCTGGGGCTGAGGTCGGCGCGGCCGGCGTCGCGGTTGCCGTGGCGTCGCTGGCGCTCGACGCAGCGCCCACGGTATCGGGCGTTGGAGCGGCTTCCACAGGCGCGAGAGGAACGGGCGGTTCGGCCGCTTGTGCCGCGCGATGTTGTTCCACCTGTTGCGCCTGCCTGTCTGCCGGTGTGACAAACGCCAGGCTTGGACGACCTCCGCCCAACACCACCACCCGGAGGCCGAAGAACTGGTAGAGGACGGCCGCGGTCAGGCCAAGGACTGCAGCGCTGACGCCGACAAAGAACAGAATCCGCTTGAGCATGGCATCAAGCCTACACAAAGTTCATGTCAGCAGCGTACGGCATCCCATCGGTTGTACACTGGGAAACCGCGCGGAGGGATGGCCGAGTGGTTGAAGGCGGCGGTCTTGAAAACCGCTGTACGGGGAACCGTACCGGGGGTTCGAATCCCTCTCCCTCCGCCAGCCTTCGCTAAACGCGCGCCCCGCGCGCGCTCCGCGAAGGCGCCCCTCACGATATCGCAACCCCCGGTTCATGGCGCAGGGTGCCCTGAACCCAGGCCGTAGGCCTACGGGCCGTCGATCCGAAACAGATGCGTTCGGCTCCGCAGGTAAATCGCACCATCGAGAATCACGGGCGAGGCGATGAACGAGTGGTCCGTGAGGGTGTTCGTGGCCAACACCGCGAACGTGTCGCCCATCTTCACCACAACCACATCGCCCTCTTCAGTCGCCAGGTACAACTTGCCGTTCGCGCCCACGGGGGACGCCTTGAAGTTGTACGGCTGGGGTAGCCGCTGCTGCTGATAGTGCGGCGTGCCGGTGGTCGCGTCGAGATTGCTGATCAGCCCCGCGTCACTCACAAAATACAGACTGCCGTCATGCAACACGGGTGATGGCGTGTACGACACGCCGCGCGGGGTGGACCAGGCAATACCGCGTGTGTTGCTGAGCACGCCACGCTCGCCCAGGCGGATGGCCATCAGCAGCTTGACGGTATGCCCGCTCATCGCAAACACCAGGTCGTTGTGCTGCACCACCTGCGGCACAGAATTTTCACCGAGGCCCGCGGCCTCCCACAACAACTCGCCGGTCTCGAAGTCGTACGACCGTACGGTCAGGCCATTGACGATGATCTGGCGACGGCCTTCGTGAGTGGCCACAAACGGCGCAGCCCAGTTGAAGCGCTCGGTGCGCGGCAAGGCCGGGGGCCAGCAGCCGCTCAGCCCGGCTCAACGAAGGAACTCGACCTGCACTTCCCTGGCACCGTGGCCTGTTGTGGCTGTCACCGTGAAGCGGAATCGTGCGTACTCGACCACGTCTCCCACAACCGGAGGTCTGTCCACAAGCGCCATCACCAGGCCGCTCACACTGTCTACCTCGTCGTGTTCGAGTTCCACTTCGAAGGCTTGCCCCAGTTCATCAAGCCGAAGTGTGCCGACCACTGTCGCCGTCGTCTCTGAGGTTCGTACGATGTTTGGCACCTGGGGCACACCTTCGTCGATCTCGCCTACGACTTCTTCTGCGAGATCCTCAAGACTCAGCACGCCGGCGGTGCCGCCGTGTTCGTCGATCACCACGGCCATGTGGGCGTGCGTGTGCTGCATGGTCGTCAGTACCGAATCCAGTGACGCGGTTTCCGGCACCACCGGAATCGTTCTGACATCCGACGGGCCAATGTGTTCGTTGAGGATCAGGCGTCGAAGCAGGTCCTTCACGTGAAGCATGCCCACGATGTGATCGAGGTCACCGTCGAAGACCGGATAACGAGTGTGGCGGCTGCTCAGCAGCAGCTGTCGCACGTCGGCAGGTGAGGCACCAACAGGAATGCCCACCACGCGCACACGCGGCACCATGATCTCGCCGGCGGTGAGTTCACCGAACTCAAAGAGCTCGCGCACAAACTTGCCGGCTTCCTTGCCCAGCGCACCACCTGCGCGGCTCTCCTCGACGATCATTTGCAGTTCCTCGGGGGAGTACGACTCTTCCCGCGTGTGCGCTTGACGTCTGATGCCAACAAGGCGAAGCAGAAATGCGCCGAGTGCGTCGAGGCTCACCACAAACGGATAAAAGATCAGCAGTAACACCCGCATCGGCCAGAACACTGCGCGCGCGGTGCCTTCAGAGTGGCTGAGCGCCAGAGCCTTTGGAATCATCTCGCCGAGAAAAATGTGCAGGTATGTGAGCGTCGCGATGGCGATGACACTGGCCGCGGCATGGGCCGAGATCCAGCTGGCATCACCCAGGAACGACAGTCGCGGCTCAAGCCAGACGGCCATCGTATGTTCGCCATACATACCAAGGCCGAGGCTGGCCACAGTAATGCCGAGTTGTGCGGTGGCGATAAAACGATCGCGCGATTGCGCCGAGACGAGCAACTCCAGAAGCCGCTTGGACAGCGCTTCGCCCATGTTTGCGCGCCGCTCGATGGACGTGCGAGGCACAGCGACAATGGCAAACTCGGCAGCCACGAACAGGGCGTTGGCCAGCAGCAGGAGCGCTACGACAAGGATGACCGTCATGTACGGCCCCCGCCGAGGAACTCCGCGAGGACGTCCTGAATGGTGATGAGTCCGACGACGATGTCTCCGTCATCGGTTACGACGGCCTGGTGCACCCGTCGCTCGCGCAGCAGGCCAATCACCTTGTCGGCCGCGAGGGTGTGCGGGATGCGCGCGAGGGGACGCGCCAGTTGGCTCAACTGCGGCGGCTCCCCTTCGAGTACAAAGTGACGCAGCAGATCCTTCACGCGGAGCGTGCCGATGATCTGGTCCGGGGTGCCGCGATAGATCGGCAATCGACTGAAGGGACTTGCCGCCACCACGCGCACAACCTCCGACCACGGCGTCTCATCCTTGAGCATCGTCAACTTGTCGAGCGGCACCATCAGGTCGCTGGCTGACCGCACACCGAGGCGCAGCGCGCGGTGCAACCGGTGCTCTTCGTCCGGCTCCAGAAGGCCGCCGTCGCGACTTTCGACCAGCAGCATCTCGATTTCGTCAGGCGAGTGGATGTGTCGATGGCCCGTGGCACCCATGCCCGCCCACCGGAGCACCGTGGTGGCCGAGCCGTTGACCAGCGCCAGAAGCGGTCGGAACACCACCAGGGACCATCGCATCGGCAGCACCGTGGCCATGGCCACCTGGGTCGGGAACTGCAACGCGAGGGATTTGGGCATCAATTCCCCGAGCACCACCTGGGCCGTGGTCAGTGTGAGCAGCACGGTGATGGCGGCGGCGGATTCTGCGGCCTCGCCGTCCAGACCGAACCAGGAGACGAGCATTGGCGCGAGCGCCACCGCGACCGTGGCCTGGGCGAATGCGCCGAGAATCAGACTCGACATCGTGATGCCAATTTGGGAGATCCCGACGTACCGGTCGAGTGCGGTTGTGTCGTCCACGACCGGCACCAGGGCCTTCGCCAGCCAATGGCCCTCGTCAGCCAGCTGGCGTATGCGGCTTCGACGCACGCCGACGGCCGCAAACTCTGCCGCCACGTAGAGCGCGTTGATCAGGATCAGGACGACGATAACAGCCCAGACGGCCGCGGACATTCCCCACTAGTGTATCCGCCTCCGGACAGGTAGGATTGCAGTCCGCAGTCCGCGGTCAGAAGTTCACGGGAGAGTGCTGATGTTTGGGGAGTTCAAGGAATTCATCAACAAGGGCAACGCCATCGACTTGGCCGTCGGCGTGGTTGTGGGCGCGGCATTCGGCAAGATCGTCAACTCGCTCGTGGCCGACATCATCATGCCGCTCGTGGGGCTAGCGACCGGCGGCGTGAGGTTTGTGGACCGGTTTATCACGCTCAACGGCAGGGACTACGCCACGCTGGAAGCCGCCCGCCTCGACGCCGCTCCCGTGCTGGCATACGGGTCGTTCATCAACTCCATCGTGGAGTTCTTCATCATCGCGTTCTCAATTTTCATCGTGGTGCGCCAGATCAATCGCCTGCGCGGCACAGTCAGCCTGTGGAACAGGGACAGTGGACCGCGGCCTGAGGGCGGTGGACAGTAAGGTGAGGGTCCGGATTCGAGCCCGGAACTTCGAGAGCCGTGAAGGGCCTGAAGCCTTGGCGGAGGGTCAGTAAGGTGAGGTGCCGGATTCGAGCCCGGAACGGCGAGAGCCGTGAAGGGCCTGAAGCCCTGCCGAAGCGCCAACGAAGCGCAGCGGAGTTGGCGGTGAGGCAGGGATTCGAACCCTGGGTACAGGTTTAAGCCCGTACAACGGTTTAGCAAACCGCCGCTTTCGGCCACTCAGCCACCTCACCACGGACGGCGAACGAACAAGAGTAGCGTACTACGCCTACCCCAGGGAATGCGGGAGATAATCCCTCATGCGTTTGTTGTTCCTGTGCGTCGCCAACTCGGCCCGAAGTCAAATGGCGGAGGGGCTGGCGCGCCACCTGTTTGGCGACCGTGTCACGGTCCAAAGTGCCGGGAGTGCGCCCACCAGGGTAAATCCGAATGCGATCGCCGCGCTCGCGGAGCTCGGGATCGACGCGACGAGTCACGCATCCAAGCTGGTGGACGACATCCCGGCTGACTCCATCGACCTTGTGATCACCCTGTGCGCCGAGGAAGTGTGCCCCGTGTATTCGGGCCGCGTGGAGCGCCTGCACTGGCCGCTGCCCGATCCGGCCGGGGCGCCCCCGGACGAAGCGCCCCAGCGCTTCAGGGACGTACGCGACATGTTGCGCGCGAAACTGGAGGCTTTCGGCCGCGAGCGCGGCCTGCTCCCCACGCCTCCGCGTGTTCGCTTCGCCCCGTCCCCGACCGGCTACCTGCACGTCGGCGGCGCCCGCACGGCCTTGTTCAACTGGCTCTACGCCCGTCGGCACGGTGGCACGTTTGTGCTGCGCATTGAGGACACCGACATCGAGCGCTCCAGCGACGACATGGTCACAGGCATCCTCACAAGCCTCACATGGCTGGGGCTGACCTGGGACGAGGGGCCGGGTGTCGGTGGTCCGCATGGGCCCTACTTCCAGACTGAGCGCCTCGAGCAATATCGCGCGGCTGCGGACCAACTCGTCAAAGCGGGCCACGCCTACTACTGCTACTGCCAGCCGGACGACCTGAAGGCGAAACGCGCCGCGGCCGAGGCCGCCGGCTCCGCGTGGATGTACGACCGCACCTGTCACGCCTTGCCCGCCGACGAAATCGCGCGCCGAGAGGACGCTGGTGAGCCTCGCGCGATCCGATTCCTCGTGCCACCAGGCACGACCACGTTTACCGATCGTGTGCGCGGCCGCATCGAGTTTACCCGCACCCACCTCGACGACTTCGTCATCGTGCGCTCCGACGGCATCCCCACCTACCACTTATCGGTGGTGGTGGATGACGTACAGATGCAGATCACCGACGTGGTTCGGGGTGACGACCACATCTCGAACACACCCAAACAAGTACTGCTCTATGAAGCGCTCGGCGCTGCGGTGCCGCAATTCGCGCACGTGCCGCTGATCCTCGGTCCAGACAAGAAGCGTTTGAGCAAACGTCATGGAGCCACGGCGGTGGGTGAGTACGAAACACAAGGCTACCTGCCCGAAGCCATGATTAACTTCCTCGCGTTGCTCGGCTGGTCGCCGGGCGGCAATCAGGAAGTATTCACACGCGACGAACTGGTTGCGCGCTTCACCCTCGATGGCATCAGCGGCGGCAATGCCGTGTTCAACTCAGAGAAACTCGACTGGTTTAACCAGCAACACATCAATCGTCTGGAGAATGACGACGTGCTGCATCGTGTGCAGACGGAGTTGCGCCTGGCCGGATTGTGGCGAGACACGTTGCTCAACGCAGAGTTTGCATGGGTCAGTCGCGTGCTCGACCTGCTCAAGCCGCGCGTGCGCAAACTCATGGAGTTGGTGGAGCCGCTGCGTCCGTTCCTGAGTGATGAATTTACGTACGACGAAGCCGCGGTTTCCAAACATCTCGCCGGTGACGACGTGCGCGAGCATCTGCGAGCGTGGGCAGACGTGGTGAAGGAGCTGCCGTCACTTGAACCTGCCCAGACCGAAACCGCGTTGCGTACCCTCGCCACGGCTCGTGGCATCAAGCCCGGCGTGTTGATTCACGGCACGCGCGTGGCTGTCACCGGGCAGGCGGTGAGTCCGGGGCTGTTCGAAGTGTTGGAGCTGGTCGGCCAGGAGCGCGTCGTTGCGCGACTCGTCACCAGCGCAGCGAGCGCCGCCCGCGCCAGATAGGGCCTTCTTCGACGAACTGCCATTCCGGATTGCGCGACGTGTCGCGCATGGCCTCGAGCGTCTCGTCAAACAGCGCTAGGTCGTCGTCGGCGCACTCGAAATAAGTGATGAAATCCCACTCGCCCTCAAGGCCTTCACCGTTCGGGTTGTAGAACAGGCGCCGGAAGATCTTCGGCGCCGCTGCGCGGCCCAGCTCGGCGTGTCCGGCCACGCACTGACCGGTGTGACGATCGTGGTGCGGATAGAAGTACTGGTGCCTCGTCATCGGATCCATCGCCCACCACTCCGCGGTTTTCCGAATCGGCAAAATGATTGCGTTCTGCATCGTGCGCCCTGACGTGCGGCCTTTAGCCTGCGCGTACGCCCAGGCGTACATGTCGACGCTCGTGTATTTCGGCACTCGCACCGCACCGGAGAGTGTCGTGACCTCCGCGAGATCGGCAACACGGCGTCGCAGCTCCTTTTCCGAATCATCCAAACTGGGGCTGTATTTGGACGTCACTTGGGCCACGTGTGTGGCGACGGCCAGATGCGCCGAGGCGGACTTGTCCACACCGAAGCCGTTGATCGACAGCAGCTGAATCATTTCGTGCGGTGGGGAATCCGCACCGCCGCCTTCGAGGTCGAACACGTTAAAGAAACCACGTGCGAGCTGATCGCCCACCGTCCGCAGTCGTTGCCGGATGGCGTCGTCGAGTTGGGTCGGCCGCACGAAGAAGAACCGGGTGTAGGCCAGGTTTGTGCCAAGCTGAGGTCCGTCGAGACAGGAGAACGTCATCTTCAGTAAGCTCCTATCGGTTCTGATACTCCATGGCTGCAACCCCACCCCCGCCCCAGCGTCGGACTCGTGTGCAACCCCGTGCAACGACGCGAAATACTGGTCCAGCCGCACAGTTCGAAATCGGTCGTCGGTATCTGATGCGATGTGATCCCCGCATCGCTGTCGTAATCAAGAAAACGGGTCGGCTGCGGCCAGACTTTGGTCGTCGCGATCCCTTCGAAGCTCTCGTCAGTGCCGTCATCTCGCAGCAGCTCTCCACCAAAGCCGCAGACACCATCCGGGGTCGGGTCTTTGCCCTGATGCCCGCACTGACTCCCGAGGCCCTGCTGGCCGTGCCCGTGCCTGACCTTCGCGTCGCCGGTCTCAGCGGGCAAAAGGCCGCCTATCTGCGTGACCTCGCCGAACATGTGGGGGATGGTCGACTCGACCTGCATCGCTTAAAGAAGCTCACCGACGACGAGGTCATAGAGGCCATAGTCGCGGTCAAAGGATTCGGCCGATGGACGGCGCAGATGTTCCTGATGTTCAGCCTCCATCGACCCGATGTCCTGCCGACAGGCGACCTTGGGATCGTCAAGGGCATGCAAATCGTGCTGGGGATGAAGCAGCGCCCCTCAATCCGGACCATGGAACGTGCGGCAAAAGTGTGGCAGCCGTACCGCAGCATCGCGTCCTGGTATCTGTGGCGCACCCTCGAATAGCGGCCGGTCAGGCCGTCAACACGAGTCCCATTTGGGGCGTATTCGGTCCCTAGATGCTACTGAGACGCCTTCTTCTGATTGCGCTGCTGCTGTCACTGGCAGCCGCGGCTGTTGCGCTCTGGGGTGTGGAGCGCGTGCGCGCCCGCGACCGTGTGGTGGCCATCGAGGGGATGGCGGCCTCCTCGCAGACAGACCTGATTCGCGCACGGTGCGAGGCCAACCCGAAGTGGTTCCTGGCCGGTCCCCGCGAAAACGCGCCTAGCGCTACGCTGCTCGCCGATCCGGACGCCGACGTGCTCGCCCCGCGGCCCGATACCGACGCCAGACCAGTGGAATTTTTTGCGTACGACATCGAATACATCGGGCAAAGCACGGCCGCGCCGCGGATGCCGGAGCGCATGCGGGCGCAATTGCGGGGCGGAGCCCAGTCGTACACAGAACCCTTCGTGACCGCCGCCGGTACCGGTGTGCAGACGGTCATCGCCACGCGATGGGACGGTCCGTGTGCGGCGTTGCTCTTCCGTATGCACCCGACGCCCGGGCAGGGCTGGCAACGCGCACGCCTCTATGTCGCCTTCACCTTCGGAGCGTTTGTGGTGACCATGCTGGTGGCGTGGCCGCTGGACCGGCGCGTCCGCCGAATCGGCGCGCAGATGCGTGCGTCGGCGCGCACGGACTATCGCGAACCTGCGGCGGTCACTGGGCGGGATGAACTGAGCCAACTCGGCTTTGCGTTCAACGAAGCCGCACTCGACATCAATCGGTTGCACACGGACTTCCGGGATCGGGATGTGGACTCCAGACGTTTCATCACCTACATGACGTCTGATACGGAGGCCCTGCTGCAGTCGGCGTTGTCGGGCGCCGACCTCCCACGCGTGGCATCAGAAGCACTGCGGTTGAGCAACGTCGTGGTCGGCGCGCAACTGCGCGATCAGGCACCACGTATGCCAGCCCCCATCGACGTGGGTGGCGTGGTCACTACCGTCGCGCGCGAGTTCGCACATCAGGCGTCGGCACGCGGAATCTCGGTCGACCTTGTGCATCTGGATCCGGGGGTGTTGCTCGACGGTGAGCCCTTGTTCCTTGCACAAGCCTTGCGCAACCTGCTGGCGCACGCGCTCGAGCGTGAACCCGCCGGCGGACGGATCGCTCTCGAGGTGCGCAAAGGCTCCGGACGAGCATTCGCCCTGCGTGTGACTGACACCGGCCCCAACCTCACGGATGCCGAGGTCCGCAAGCTCAACGCCGTCCGTCGTTTCCGCGGCGATGAGGGCCGTGGTGCCGACCTGCGCGGCGACATCGGCCTCGGCCTCGCCATCGTCCACGAGGTGTGCCACCGGTTCCACTTGAAACTGGCCTTTGAACGCCCGGTCGAAGGTGGCCTGGAAGTCACCCTTGAACGGGCGGCTTCGTAGGCGCACCACGCGTTGAGGCGCAGAGCCTTTCACCATGTAGGTCATGGAGGGCCATGGAGAAACCACGGACTTTGTTCACAGGGAGGCGGAGAGAGGTGCGGGCTTTGAGCCGCTGTCTGTGACACGGGTTGGTGCCGCCAAAGGCGGCAGATGCGGGAGGAGGGCGGCGGGGAACGAATGCACCTCATGAATGCGCCCGGTGGATTCGTTCCCCGCCGCCCTCCTCCCGCACGGCCAGGCGTTCGCCTGGCCCCAACCCTCACGAGTCAGTGACAAGTATTTCCCCATGGCGCTCCATGCACTCCATGGTGAAAATCACTGCTGCCTGGTAAGCAGGTCGATATCAGGGTCGAAAGACGGCCGACTTGTCCTGTGTCATTCGTTGCAGGTTCACTGGCGAGTTCGGGAGCGACGCGTAGTATTCAAGCAGTGGACGATTGTCGGAGAGCGGTTCGCCCTCACCCAGGAACACACGCACATCCTCAGGCCCTGCGCGGAACATGCGGTCCAGGTGATCGAACGCTTCAATGTTCATGAGTCTCAGCACTTCACGCGTCGCAGGATCTGCCAGCAGACCCTCGATGCGGCGGCGTGAAATCGTCAGCGGCTCGATTGAACCCACCATTAATGACCCGTCACCCCAGACCTTGGTGTTGGGGAATGCGGTCGCGAAGGCGCGGAGGATGAGTGTGTACTCCGCATCGTTGGCGCCCCCGTTCCAGTGCAACGCAATCCCAGTAGGTGCCAGGGCGTTGCGGACGAGGCGGAAGTACTCCACCGAGTTCAAGCTGTTGGCGCCGGCATGGCGGGGAATGATGGCGTCGGCCGTAATCACGTCGTACGGTTCACGGACTCGTTGCAGGAAGTTGCGACCGTCGTCTACCCGCATGCGCACATTCGGGTTGGTGAGGATGTTGAAGTTGATGTGGCCGAAGTACTCGGAGGCGGCGATCACGCCTTCCGACAGTTCGATGACGTCCACCTTCAGCCCCGGGAACTGGCTCATGCCGCCTGGGCTGGCACCGCCGCCAAGGCCGACGACAAGCGCACGTTGCGGGCGCTCGTGAAGGATGACGGGCAGCAGACCGATCCGCCGATGCACAAACGTCATGCCGGGTGAATCGTTGGCCTGATGGCGGCCATCCAGATACAACACGCGGTTGTTCAGACCTCCGACTACTGCCACGGTGGTCTGGGTGCCTTCGTTCTGCCAAATGACCGGTCGTCCCGTGTAGATACGCCGCTGAATGATCTCGAGTGGGTCGGGCACACCGCCCGTCTGCAGCAGGACCGCGAGCACGCCGGCCGTCATCAGGCCTGAGAAAAACGGTCGACGCGCCGCACACGTAAGTTGCAGGCCGATGCCCGCGAGCACGTACAAGGACGCGAGCCAAAGTAGACTGTCGCGGCTGCCGAGCAGCGGCAGCAACACAAACCCCGCGGCCAGCGACCCGAGGATGCCGCCACCCACATTCACCGCGTAGAAGACACCGACGCGTCGACCGGTGTCCACGGCCTCACCCTCACCACCGGCCCACAGGCGTAACGCAATCGGAAACGAGACGCCGAAGAAGATCGACGCAGGCAACACCACGGTCAGGCTCATCGCGGCGGCTGGCAGCGCAAACTCCACGCCGAGTGCCACAAAGATCGACCGCAGCCACTCCGGTGCCGCATCCGGCATCTGGATGCCGTGGTACGAGTAGAGAATGATGGCCGCGCCAATCAGTTGAATGATCGCCAGTCCCTGCACCCAGTCCAGTTTCCGCCACCGCAGCAGCGGTGCCGCGAGGGCACTACCCAGCGCGATGCCTGCCAGTACGGTCGCGAGCACCACCGTGAACGTGTAGCTTGTGGGGCCCTGAAAGATGGCGAGCATGCGGAACCACACCACTTCGAGTGCGAGCGAAGAAAAACCCGAGATGCCCGCCACCGCGAGGGCCATCTTCGCGCTCGTGCTGATACGTGGCGTGGTGGGTGTGGCCACTGCCGCTGCTGTCGTCGAGTCAGGGTGTGCCACAGGCGCAATGGCTCGTGACGCGAGCATGGCCACCACACCCACACCTGTATTGAGCGCGGCCGCCAGCAGGAACGCCTGGGAGAGGCCAATCTGAGGAATCAGGTAGAAGCCGGCCGCCACAGTGCCGAAGATCGCGCCGGTCGTGTTGGCCGTGTAGAGCAGACTCACCCGCGTGCCCAGGCCCTCCAACTGCGTCAACGACGACTTCACCACAATCGGCATCGTCGCGCCCATCAGCGCGGTGGGGATCAGCAGCACCAGGAATGCCAACACCACACGGATGGTGGTGCCCACGACGATTGAATCTGGCAGGTGGGGGGCGGCGCCAATAAAGGCCGACTGGAGGGCGTCAAGCGCGAACGGCGAGAGGAGCGCGCACACACCGATGCCGACTTCCACGAGTCCGAACAAAAACAACGGACGCGGGTGCCGGTCTGCCCAGCGTCCGGCCAGCAGGCTGCCCAGTGCGATGCCGCCCATGAAACTGGCCAGCACAGTGGCCGCCGCATGCACCGTCACACCAAACGTCAGCGCGAGCAGGCGCAGCCAGAGCACTTGATAAATGAGTGCGCACGCGCCTGAAAACAACAGGAAGACGAGCAACAGGGGAAGCAACCAGGGGGGAGCCTGAGAGGACGGGCGTGACATCGGCAAGGAATCGTAGCAGACGACTATAATCGGCGCCTATGTTGTGGTGGCGATCGTACGGCGCGGGACTTCTACTGGGATGCCTCGTACTTGTGACCTGGCGATACAGCACGCAGGCCACCGAAGGCGTGGTGATGGATTTCGCCACGCAGGTGGCTGAGGCGAGCCTGGTGCGACCGTCCCCAGAAACGTTCTCCGTCGCCGAGGCCAGGGTTGGACGCACGGCCATGCCCGCGATTGCCGCGTCGGGTGCGAGCCGCATGGCGTGGGACCTCACCATTCCCGAAGGCGCATGGGTTGAGGCCAATGTGGCCTTACCGGCTGACCTGGCCACCACGGCGGGCGAGGGTGTCTTGTTTCGCATCGGTATCTCGTTTGACGATCGGTACGAAGAGGTGATCACCCACGTGGTGACGCCGGTGTCGTCGGCTGATCACCATCAATGGACGCCTGTGGGCGCTGACCTTTCGATCTTCGCGGGTCGCCGCGTCAGCTTGATCTTTAATACCGCCGGTCCCGGCCTGTGGGGAACCCCCCGCCTCGTCGTCAGATAACAGGGAAAACATAACGGAGGCCGTATGGCCCGCGACTGGTTGCAGCAAGAATCCGAACGGTGGACTCGCGACGGTCTGATTTCAGAAGAGCAGCGTCAGAGGATTCTGTCGCGGTATCCAGACGAAGAGGCGTCACCGCTCTTTGGCGGTGCCACGCTCGCATGGCTGGCGTGGCTGCTTGGCGGCTTCGGACTGATCCTGCTGGTGGCGTGGAACTGGGACGGTCTGCCGCAGGCGGCCAAAGTGGGTGGCACGGCTGTGCTCACTCTCGGCGCCTACGTCGCGGCGGCCGTTGCACATCGCGCGGGGGCATCCGGTCGAGCAGAGTTGCTCGCCTTTGCCGGCGCGCTCATTTCTGGTGCGTTCATCGCTGCGGTTACGGAAGCCTGGTTTGTGGGCGACACGCCGACATGGCCGTTGTTTACGTGGGCTGCAGTGATTGCGGTCACCGCGTTTGTTGTCGCCTCACCGGCAACCACGGCGCTTGGCGCCGGTGTGCTGCTGTTCTGGGCGATGACCGGCGCCGGCGAACCGCCGGCGTCGTGGGGCTTCCTGCTGATCTTTCCCGTGCTCGCCATCGCGCTTGAACGCCGCAGTCACTGGGTGGCCGCCGGTACCGTGAGCGTGGCGCTTGGCGGTTGGGTCACGCTGACGTCGATGGAACTGTGGCGCACACCCTCGGCCGCGCCTATCGTGTTCCTGCTCGCGATCGGTGCGGCACTCGACGCATGGGCACATCGCGATCCCTCCCGACGTCCGGAGTTCGCGCGAACGACTCCAGCACTCGCTTTCATGATCGGTGGCTTCGCCTTGTTGGCGGCCTCTGCGTTGTCGCGATCATCGTCCAGTGTGTGGCTGACCGATCCCGTGTCGATGGGGCCAGCCTTGGCACTGCTGGTGGCGTTGCTGGTTGTCGCGTGTTGGCCGGGTGGTGTGGCGGAAGGCCGAGCACCACTGACGCGCAGTCAGTGGGTGGGTGGTGCGGCAGTGATCTGGACCGCGATCTGGATTGCCACGGCTGCGGCGGCCCCGATGCCGGCGTGGGCGGCATGGTTCGCGTTGTTCGTCTCGACGACCGGCCTTGTCGGCTTGGCGATTTCGGCCATCGGCGAATCTGCGACCGTCCATAGTCGAGCCGTGTTGATCGCTGGTGTGGTCTCGATTCTGACCTTGATCCTCGTGCACATCACGGCTGGACCCAACCGGTTTGGGAGATCAGCGCTCGTCCTGCTGGTGTCGGCGGCCGCACTGTGGTGGAGCACGTCTCGTCATCGAGCTTCGCCAGTAGCACCCAAAGTCTGATATCAGGGAATCCATGTCGCAGAAAACACGGCGTACATTCATCAAGCACACGCTCGCCCTTGGCGCCCTGACCGCACTTGCCCCACGCATCCTTCGTGCCGACGATGAGTTCGACTTCATCGTCATCGGCGCAGGTTCGAGCGGGTGTGTGGTCGTGAATCGTCTGACCGCCAATCCGCAGAACCGTGTGTTGTTGCTCGAGGCGGGCGGTCCCGACTCGAATCCGCTCATCCCCGTCATTGGCCAGTGGACGTCACTCACAGGTTCCGCGGTGGATTGGCAGTACGCCACCGAGCCGGAGCCCGTTCTTGATGGGCGGTCGATTGCGTGGCCGAGGGGGAAAACCTACGGCGGATCGAGCGCGATCAGCGCCGCTGCGTATGTACGCGGGCACCGGCTCGACTTCGACGGGTGGGCGGACGTGGCAGGACCGTCGTGGAGTTTCCGCGAGGTGCTGCCGTACTTCCGGAAGTCGGAAAACAACGTGCGCGGCGCGTCGGACTTCCATGGAGCGGATGGTCCGATGGCGGTAGCCGACACGACCGATCCACATGCCGGCCACGACGCGTTTCTGGCGGGTGCACGCGACCTTGGGTTCGCCGCTGATCCCCAGTGGGACTTCAACGGAGCGCAGCAGGAAAACGGTGCGGGCTTCTACCAGAAGAATTTGAAAGACGGTCGGCGGCATTCAGCCGCAGAGGGGTTTCTCAAGCCCGTACTCGACCGGCCTAATCTGACCGTGCGTCCGTGGAGCCAGGTGAAGCGGTTGCTGTTCACCGGCACCCGTGTGACAGGTGTGGAGTACGTCCGCCAATCCACCGTGGAAACTGCGCGGGCCACTCGCGAGGTAATCCTGTCGGCTGGTGCGATCGAATCACCGAAGATTCTGATGTTGTCGGGTGTCGGTCCCGCGGCGCATCTGCGCGAGCATGGCATTGCGGTCGTGCGCGATCTGCCTGGCGTTGGGGCCAATCTGCACGACCATCCGCGCATCGGCATGCGGTGGTCGGGGCTCACTACGTTGCCGGGGTCGTCGGTGTCCGCTGGCTTGCTCGCGTACTCCGGATTCAACAAGGGCGCGCCCGACCTGCAGTTTTACGTAGGCCGAGGACTCAGTGCGCCTGATCCTGCGATTGCCTTCTCGGTTGTCGTGAGTCGCCCGCACAGCAGGGGAGCACTGCGGCTGCGGTCGAACGATCCGCTGGCCGCGCCAGTGATTCAGGCCGGCTATTTCTCGGATGCGCGCGACATGGACGTGGCTGTTGAGGGTGTGCGACTCGCGCGCGCCATCGCGCACACGAAGGGGTACGAACGGCTCCGAGGCGCCGCAGAGAGTCCGCTTGAGAGCGAGGCAACGCCGGCGCAGATCCGTGCGTTTATCCGTCGCACGGCAGGGACCATTTATCACCCCGGAGGCACGTGCCGAATGGGACGAGACGATGGTGCTGTCGTGGATTCGCAGCTGCGCGTGCGCGGCATCGACGGTTTGCGTGTCGCTGACGCGTCGATCATGCCCACGGTCGTCAACAGTCAGACACACGCTGCGTGTGTGATGATCGGCGAACGTGTCGCCGAATTCGTGACCTACTAGAACCGCAGCCTCACGTTCACGCCCCGGCGTCCGTTCGATACCATCGGCGCGACCTCCATCGTCATGTCTCCTGCCTGGCGGTACACCGTCTTGCGCACCAGGAAGTCGACGAGCGCACCGAGGCCCGCGCCGGCCGGCACAAACGCCACGCCCACGAGCGTGGCGATCGCCGAACACTCCTTGTCGAATCCTGGTGGGCCGCACTGCCAGCGCACAAATCCCACCGCAGAGGCGGCACCGGCTCCAAGGCCGATGAGTGTGCCATTCAGCAGGCTGTCGCGGTGGACGACCAAACGGGTGTTGGCCGCTGTGTAGGTGAGCCGGCTGACTGGTTCGAAGCTTCTGGAGAATTCGACCGTCAGCTCGGTGCCTGAGACCGTAATCACCTCGCCTTTGACCTGTTCGCCGCCGACGTTTTCGACAACGACCGTGTGGCCAGGTTTGAGGGTGCGTTCGAGGTTGCCGAAGGTGGCGGGGGTCGCGCGCGTCTGGGCCACTCCTGCGACGGGCCACATCAGGACGAGCACGACGATGAGGGCGCGGGCGGTGGGGGGCATGCGTGGAGCTCCTGCTTCCTACTCTGATATGCGCGAACGCAACGAAAATCGGCTCATTTTTTACCACCGGTCCGGCGTCCCGCCCCGTTCCCGCTTGCCCACGCGGCGCGGGTACTGCTAACTTACAAGGTTCCTGCGGTCGACCCTGACCCGTGCTGGGAGGTCGTTCAACGGTAGGACAGCAGACTCTGACTCTGCTTATCGGGGTTCGAATCCCTGCCTCCCAGCCACTCCTTCAACCTTAGGTTTCAGTCGCGACTGTGAGGCCGATTCAGGCCTTCGCGGCTCTCGCCGCTCTCGGCTCGAATCCCTGCCTCCCAGCCAATTCCCCCATTTATTGCGTTTTTACTCAGTGGTCAACAAGCATGCCGGCTGGGGAGGGCGACTGCGTCACCTCCCACCGGTTGCCGTCCGGGTCGGTGAGCAAGAAGCTGCGCTCGCCCCAGGGGTGATCTTTCGGCGATCCGCTGACCTGACACGATTCCAACGTGGCCACTGTGGCGTAGACCGCATCCACGTCATCCACCGTGAGCCCGATGGCGATCGCGGTGCGTTCGGCGGTCGCGCTGAAGGTGGTCGCTGACGCACCGACGGGCTTGAAGAACGCGATGCGGAAGGCGGAGGGCAGCACAAACTCCGCGAACATGTCGTTCGCAAAGCTCGGCGACACGCCGAAGGCGCGAGCGAAAACCGCCGTGATCCGCGGCACGTCGTCCGACGCCACAACCAGGTGCGAAGCTGCGCGCAACATCACTGGAAATGGTGTCACACAACCGAAGTGGTGCAGCAGGCGGGAACCTTTGCGGCCGAGCCTCGTCTGTTCATATTGCAATCCCATAGGACGAACCTATCGCCAGCTCTGGAAGGCCGTATGTATGACGCAACTCGAAAAGAACGCGGTGTGGCAAGGCACGTTGTCGTTGATGGTGCTGCGCACGCTGCTGACCATGGGTGACCAGCACGGCTACGGCATCGCCCGTCGCATCGAGCAGACGAGCGAAGGGAAACTGTCGATCAACTACGGCACGCTCTACCCAGCGCTGCTCAAGCTGGAGCAGGAAGGACTCATCACATCCGCGTGGGGTGTCTCCGATAACAACCGCAAAGCCAAGTTCTACACACTCACCAAAGCGGGCCGCCGACAGATCGAGCGCGATACCCAGCAGTGGGCGGAGACGGCGGCAATCATGACGCGCTTTTTAGCGCCGAGCGAAGACTAAGGAAGGTAGCGCCGCGATGAAAACACTTCGCACGTGGTGGTCGAGAATCAGCAGCTTCGTTCGGCCAGGCACCGGCGAGGGTGACTTCGCCGACGAGCTGCAAAGCCACATCGATCTGCACACCGACGACAACATCCGCGCCGGCATGACCCCGGATGAAGCACGCCGCCAGGCGCTCGCCCAACTCGGCAGTGTGGCCGGCACCAGGCAAGCCCATCGCGAACGCCGCGGCCTGCCCGCGCTCGACGCCCTGCTGTTCGACATGAAACTCGGCGGTCGGATGCTCGTGAAATATCCCGGGCTGACTATCGTTGGCGGCGTCGCGATGGCGTTCGCGATCTGCGTCGGCACCGTCATCTTCCAGGTGATGTCGATCTTCATGTTCCCGTCCCTGCCGCTTTCCCAGGGCGACCGCCTCGTGCAGATCCAGAACTGGGACGCCGCAGAGATGAGTGCAGAGCCGCGAGCACTGCACGACTTCGCCGTATGGCGCAGCACGCTGCGGTCGGTCACGGAACTGGGGGCGTGGCGTGACGTGCAACGCAACCTGATGGTGACCGAGGGTGACGCCCGTCCTGTGCAGGTCGCCGAGATCACTCCTGCCGCCTTCCGCGTCGCAGACGGCACGCCACTCATGGGACGCGTACTCACGGAGGCCGACGAGCGCCATGATGCACCGTCGGTCGCAGTGATCGGGCACGACGTGTGGCAGACGCGCTTCGGGAGTGATCCGGCCGTCCTGGGCAGGACCATGCAGCTCGGTACGGAACACGTCACCGTCGTCGGCGTGATGCGTGAAGGGTTCGCCTTCCCGATCGCGCACGATGTGTGGACGCCTCTGCGCATCGTCAATGACGTACATGCGCCGAGGTTCGGGCCTTCGATCTCCGTGTTCGGCCTGCTTGCGCCCGGCTCGACCCTCGACACGGCGCAGACCGAGTTGACGACGGTGGGGCAACGTATGGCGAGCGAGCAGCCCGGGACCCACGCGCAGCTGCAGCCCCAAGTCACGCCGTATGCGGGCGTGGGTGGAGGCCCGTCACAAGACAACCTCGGTATCGTTGCGTCGATCTACTTTTTTGCCGTCACGCTTCTCGTCCTGATTTGCAGCAACATCGCGCTGCTGCTCTTCGCCCGGGCGGCGACGCGCGAGAGCGAGTTCACCGTGCGCACGGCACTGGGTGCCAGCCGCAGCCGCATCGTCGCGCAGATGTTCGCGGAGGCCTTGGTCCTGGGCGGTGTGGCGGCGATGACTGGGTTGCTTGCGGCCCACGTCGTGTTGCAGAACTGGGGCCTGGCCTTCCTCGAAGCGAACCTGGGCCGTCTCCCCTTCTGGTATGACGTGAGCCTGACTCCCGCCACCTTGCTGTTCGCGCTCGGGCTGACCGTGCTGGGTTCCGGGATCGCCGGGGTGATACCGGCGCTGAAGGTGACCCGCGGCATGGGTGCGCGCCTGAAGCAGAGCACGGCCGGCGCTGGGGGGCTGCAGTTTGGCGGCATCTGGACCGTCGTCATCGTCGTGCAGGTCGCGGTCACCGTGGCGTTTCCCGGCCTCGTGTACCAGGAACAATGGCTATTGCGACACGCGGAGACGTTTGATGCGGGATTTCCGACAGAGGAGTACCTCGCAGCGCGAATCCAATTGGACACCCCGTCGACGACGGGAGAGACCACCGACGCGATGCGTGACGCACATCGCGCCACATTCGCGGGACGGCTCGAGGAACTTCGTCGGCGCGTCGCCGCAAAACCCGGTGTGGCCGGTGTGACGTTCGTGGACCGCCTGCCCCGCACCGCGCGTCCGCAGTACGACATCGAACTGCCGGATGACGCGAACCGCACGGGGTTGGACACGGCGATGCGCGAAGCCACGGTCGCCGGGATCGATCCTTCGTATTTCGACACGCTCGAGACGTCCGTTCTTGCTGGCCGCGCGTTTGTTCCCGCCGATCTCACGTCCGGCACGCAGGTGGCGATCGTCGATCAGGGCTTCGTCGACCAGGTGCTGCAGGGACGAAACGCCATCGGGCAGCAGGTGAGATTCAGCGTCGACGGAACCGATCCGGCCAGCGTGCCAGATCCATGGATGGAGATCGTTGGTGTCGTGAGGGAACTTGGGATGGGCGCCCCCACCCGGGTAGGGCGTGCCGCGGGCCTCTACCTGCCTGCAAGTCCCGAGCGGCTCAGTCAGGTGCACATGTTGGTGCACCTGCGCGCCGACCCGTTGACGTTCGTGCCGGAGTTGCGCGAGGTCGCGACAGCGATCGACCCCATGCTGCGTTTGTCGGAAGTGCAGCGGGTGGACCAGGTGACCGACGCCATCACCTGGGTGTTGGCGCTCTGGCTTCGAGTCACGGTGGTCATGACGGCTGTTGCGCTCGTGCTCTCGCTGTCGGGGATTTACGCTGTGCTCTCGTTCATCGTTGCGCGGCGCACGCGTGAAATTGGCATTCGTGTAGCGCTCGGCGCCGACCGTCGCAGCGTCATCAGCGCGATCTTCAGACGCCCACTGATACAAGTCGGGCTGGGCGTAATGGCCGGCAACCTGATTCTCGGGTTTGTGGGCAGCGTCGAAACCGAACTGCCGGGCTTGACCGGTGACCTCTCAGCCGGCCAACTGGCGCTGCTCGCCGCCTATGGCCTCGTGATGCTGGGCGTGTGCCTGCTGGCGTGCATCGTGCCGACGCGGCGGGCACTCAGTGTCGAGCCAAACGTCGCGCTCCGGCTGGACTAGGCAAGTGCAATACCTGAGGAAGGCAAGGCTGTCATGAAAACACTTCGCACGTGGTGGTCGAGAATCAGCAGCTTCGTTCGGCCAGGCACCGGCGAGGATGACTTCGCCGATGAGCTGCAAAGCCACATCGATCTGCACACCGACGACAACATCCGGGCCGGCATGACCCCGAACGAAGCGCGCCGTCAGGCGCTGGCCAAGCTCGGCGGCGTCGCGGGCACCAGGCAGGCCCATCGCGAACGCCGTGGCCTGCCCGTCGTCGGGGCCCTGGTGTTCGATATGAAACTCGGCGGCCGGATGCTCGTGAAATATCCCGGGCTGACCATCGTGGGCGGCCTCGCGATGGCATTTGCGATCTGTGTCGGGACGGTCGTCGTCCAGGTGATGTCGGTGTTTGTCTACCCGACGTTGCCGCTGCCGCAGGCCGATCGCGTGGTGCAACTCCGCAACTGGGACATCGAGGCGATCGATGACGTGCCAACCGCGTTGCACGACTTCAACGTCTGGCGCAGCTCGCTGCGATCGGTGACGGAGATGGGTGCGTGGCGTGACGTGACGCGCAATCTGATGGTGATCGAGGGCGACGCGCGTCCCGTCCAGGTTGCCGAGATCTCTCCGTCCGCCTTCATCGTCGCGGACGGCACGCCGCTGATGGGGCGCGTGTTGACGGACGCCGATGAACGTCCCGATGCACCGTCGGTTGTGGTGATTGGGCACGACGTCTGGCAGACGCGGTTCGGGAGTGACCCCGCAGTGCTCGGTCGGAGCGTGCAGCTGGGCACGGAGCATGTGACTGTCGTCGGCGTGATGCGCGAAGGGTTCCTGTTCCCGATCTCGCATGAGGTCTGGACGCCACTGCGCATCGTGAACGAACGACATGCCCCGAGGTCCGGGCCATCGATCTCCGTATTCGGTCTGCTTGCGCCCGGCGCGACCGTCGAGACGGCGCAGGCGGAGCTGACCGTGGTCGGCCAGCGAGTGGCGAGCGAACATCCTGCCACCCACGCCCAGTTGCAGCCGCAGGTCGGGCCATACGCGACGATGAACGTTAGCGTCCCGGACGATGGGGTGGGCATCTTCGCGTCGATCTATTTTTTTGCCGTGATGCTGATGGTCCTGGTCTGCAGCAATATCGCGCTGCTGCTGTTTGCGCGCGCGGCGACACGTGAGAGCGAATTCATCGTCCGCACGGCGCTGGGCGCCAGCCGTCGTCGGATTGTCGGGCAGTTGTTTGCCGAGGCGCTGGTCCTGGGCGGCGTTGCCGCGGTCGTTGGGCTCGGGACCGCGCATCTCGCGCTGAATACCTGGGCCGGACCCTTCCTCGAAGCCAATTTCGGGACCCTCCCCTTTTGGTTTGACCTGAGCCTCTCGTCGACAACGGTGCTGTTTGCGCTGGGCCTGGCGGTACTGGGTTCCGCAATTGCGGGAGTGATGCCGGCACTGAAGGTCACGCGTGGCATGGGTGCGCGCCTGAAGCAGAGTACGGCCGGCGCGGGGGGGCTGCAGTTTGGCGGTATCTGGACCGTCGTGATCGTCGTGCAGGTCGCGTTCACCATGGCGTTTCCGGCCATCGTCTACCAGCAACACTGGCTGTTGCGGCATGTCGAGACGTTCGACCCTGGATTTCCGACGGAGAACTATCTCGCCGCGCAAGTCGCGCTGGACGCCCAGGCAGGCACGCCGGAGAATGCAGAGATCGCCGACGCCGCGCGAGAGGCACACCGCGCTGTCTTCGCGGCACGGCTCGAGGAGCTTCGGCGGCGCGTCGCCGCTGAACCTGGCGTGGCGGGCGTGACGTTTGCGGACGGGCTGCCGCTCGGTCCCCGGTCTCGATACCGGGTCGAGCTGGCGGACGACCAGATCACCGCGGGGGACGAACTACGCGCAACGGTCGCCAGGATTGATCCGTCGTATTTCGACGCGCTCGACACGCGTGTGCTTGCGGGACGAGCCTTCACTGCGGCCGACCTCGCTCCAGGCACGAATGTCGCGATCGTCGACCAAGGATTTGTGGACGAGGTGCTGCAGGGACGCAACCCCATCGGACAGCATGTGCGATTCGTGTGGAAAGATCCCAGTAGACCCGTGGAGCCCTGGATCGAGATCGTTGGCGTCGTCAAGGAGCTGGGGATGGGTGGCCCGCACCTGCCATGGAGAGCTGCAGGGCTCTACCTTCCCGAACGTCCTGAGCGGCTCAATCAGGTGCACATGATGGTGCACCTGCGCGCGGATCCCGCGACGTTTGCGCCCGAGCTCAGCGAGATTGCGACAGCCATCGACCCCGCGCTGCTGTTGTCGGACGTGCAGCCGGTGGACGCGGTGTCGGAGAGCACCATTTGGGTCTTGCGGCTCTTCATGCGAGTCACACTGGTGATGACGGCGGTCGCGCTCGTGCTCTCGCTGTCGGGCATTTATGCGGTGCTGTCGTTTGTTGTGGCACGGCGCACGCGTGAGATCGGGATCCGCGTGGCACTTGGGGCCGACCGTCGACGTGTCATCAGCGCAATTTTCAGACGTCCGCTGATACAGGTGGGCGCCGGTGTGGTGGCCGGTATCGCGCTGCTCGGGCTCGCGGGCAGTGTCGAGACGGAAATGCCGGGTTTGACCGGGGATCTGTCAGCCGGACAACTGGCGATGCTCGGTGCCTATGGCCTCGTGATGCTGGGCGTGTGCCTGCTCGCGTGCATTGTGCCGACGCGGCGGGCACTGAGCGTCGAACCGACGATCGCGCTGCGAATGGACTAGCCCCTATACTGGGGGAGGCTCCCGATGACCACACTACGCCTGCGCGGGCTTCTTGCGGCGATTGCCATCGCTATGGCGCCGTTATGCCTGTTCGGGAAATCAGCACCTGCATCAGACCAATCACCGCCGCAGCCCTGGGAATGGTCAGCAGATCGTCGGCTCACGTTGGAGGATTTTCATGCGGCGCCTGATGCGACATCCAACGGCGCTGCATTGACCGTCTATGAAATCCAGGCCCGCACCAGTTGCGAGGTGGACGGTCCGGCATTTTGGGTGGCGGTCCGGTTTCTCCCAGGCCAGTCCTGGATCAAGCCTCCCCAGCGTGTTGCACGAATACTGGCGCACGAACAAGGTCACTTTGACCTCGCGGAAGTGAGCGGGCGACGACTTCGCGCCGAACTCGCATCGCTCGACCTGCCGTGTGCGTCAGGGAATGACGCATTCAAAGCACTGGTCGCCGACACGAATCGCCGCGATGGGGACCTGCAGCGCAGCTACGACAGGCAGACGATGTTCGGCACCGACATCCCCGCGCAGCGCACGTGGGAGTCGCGGATCAAGTCGTGGCTCGAATCTGAACCAAAATAGGGGGTTGACGACCAGTCACGGAACGGCCGGTGGTCGTAGCCTGCGACGGCGGTCTACACTCACAAGGATGCGTGGTCGCCATCTCGCGTTTCTCCTTGCGTGCCTGCTGGTGCCCTCGCTGGCGCTTGCGTTCGAAGGCCGCGTGGTGACCAAAGGCACGGGCCAGCCGATTGCCGGTGCGGACGTCATGATTGTGGGCCTCACCGGGTCCGTCAAGACCGATACCGACGGCAGGTTTACCTGGAACCCGAATCCGCCGGCACCGTTCGAAGTCCTCGTGATTCTGCCCGGCGGCCAGGTCAGCAAGCCGACGCTGATCACCACCATCGACGTGTCCGGGTTGCTGACGGTCGAAATTGCGTCAGTGCTCACTGAAGATGTGACGGTCACTGCCGGCGTGGCGCCCAGCATCACCGCCACGGCAGGTGCGGGAATGACGATGCTGTCGGCGCGTGAGATTGCGCTGCGTAGTCCCGCCAACCTCAACCAGGCACTCGAAAATGTGCCGGGCGTCACCCAGGTGTCGGAAGGGCAAGCCGCCGTACCCGCTGTGCGCGGACTGGCTCGCGGCCGCACCCTGATTCTGATCGACGGTGCGCGCGTGACGTCGGAACGCCGCGTGGGCCCCAGCGCCACGCTCCTGGACCCGTTTTCCGTGGACCACATCGACATCGCGCGTGGTCCAGGGTCGGTCGCCTACGGGTCCGACGCGTTTGGCGGCGTCATTTCCATCCGTACGCGCCGGCCGGCACTCAACAGTCCATGGGCAGGTCGCGCCACAGCATCGTTCGGCGCTGGTGTACCCGATCGTCGTGGTGGTGTGGAGCTCTCGAGGGGCTACGGGCAGGGCGCGTTCCTGCTGCAGGCACACGCCCGCTCGTCGGAGGACTACAACGGACCCAAAGGCACCGTGCTGAACTCAGGCTGGTCCGATCGCGGCTTCCTTGCGCGCGTGGATCATCGGGTGGCCGCGGGACTGTTGTCGCTGAGTCTGCAGAGTGACTTTGGTCGTGACGTCGAGCGGCCCCGCAGCAATTCCGCCACGACGCGGTTCTACTATCCGTACGAAAACTCCCACCGGGTGACGGCGGCGTGGGAAACAGGGCGTCTTGGCGCGCTGGACCAATTCACCGTGCAGGGATTTGTCGGCACGTTCGAACAACGGACGGAGCAGGAACGGCTGCCGACCCCCACGGTGACCCAACGTATTGACCGCGCCGACATCTCTGCGAACGATTTTTCACTCCGCGCGACAGCAAAAAAAGCCACTCCGCTCGCCCGGTTCGAATTTGGTGCCGACGTCAACGGCCGCTTCGGCCTTGAGGCGCACGACGTTCTGGTTGAGTTCAATTCAACCGGAGCGCAGACGTCGATATCCGACACTCTCTCCACCGACTCCGCGCGTCGCGTTGACACGGGGCTCTTCGCGCAGGCTGAAGCCCCGGTCGCATCACGCCTGCTGGCCTCCGGCGGTGTCCGCGTTGACGTCGTGCAGACCAGTAACGTCGGGGGCTACTTCGGTGACACGTCGGTGTCGCATCGGGCGCTTGCAGGATTTGGCTCACTCGTGGTCGGGCCCTTCGACGGCCTCTGGTTCACGGCCCAGATGTCGAGAGGTTTTCGTGCGCCGACGATTTCCGACGGCTTTTACCGCGGCCCCACCGGCCGTGGATTCATCACCGGCAATCCCGATCTTGAACCAGAAACCAGCCTCCAGTTTGATGCGGGTGTTCGCTACACAGCTGGCCGTGTGCGCGTGGCGGTGTACGGGTATCACTACCGCATCACCGGCTTGATCGAACGGTACGCCACCGAGCCGGATTTCTTCTTCTTCCGCAACCGAGGCGAAGCAGAAATTCGTGGTGTGGAACTTGAGGCGCAGGCTGACCTGGGGGCAGGTTTCACACTCGAGGTCTCCGGTCAGACTTCGCGGGGCAGAGCCCTCGACGCCACGCCAACCGCGCGCAACACCGACGCCTGGCTCGACGACATCGCCCCCGACACGGCAATGGTCACTCTGCGCAAGCGCCTCCTCGCTCGAGGCTCAGCGCATGTGCGTGTTGCGACGTACCAGCCTGATCGCCGCAACGGTCCCAGCGAAGTCAACGCGCCCGGCTACACACTGCTTGATGCGGGGGCGAGCTGGCGTCTGACTCCTCGCCTTGAGTTGCGTGCGATTGGGCGGAACCTTCTGAACGAGTCGTACTACGCCAGCCCCGATCCCCGCTGGGTACCCGCACCGGGACGACACGCGAGCCTCACGGCCGTCGTCCAATTCTGACGGTTCATGGTTCCTGGTTCATGGTTCCGCGGTGCTGTTCCGCGTTCTTGGGTGCTGAGTTCCAAGCGCGCGGGTTCAGGGGCGGGCGTCCCCGGAACCCAGAACGGCACCGCTGAACCATGAACCAGGAACCGATGAACCTTTTCCCATGACGGCGGTCACCGTGTCGTTCACCGTCACACGGCCGGCGTCCAGCAGCGCGACGTGGGTCGCAAGCCGCAGCACATCCTCGGCATCGTGGGTCACGAGGACAACCGGAATGTTCAACGCCAGGCGGATCTGATTGATCTCATCCTGAAGACGATGGCGGACTGAGCGATCAACGGCGGAGAACGGTTCGTCGAGCAGCAACACTGCAGGGTCGCGGGCCAACGCGCGGGCGACGGCGACGCGCTGGCGCTCGCCACCAGACAAGTCACCCGGACGCCTGTCACGATGTTGTGTGAGATGCACGAGGTCCAGCAACTCATTGGCGCGTGTGCGGCGCGAGGCCGCAGGCAGATGGCCGAGCGCCGTCACAACATTGCCGACAGCCGTGAGGTGCGGAAACAACGCATAGTCCTGAAACACAAATCCGACAGCACGTTGATGCACCGGCACGTTGATGCCAGTTGAGGTGTCGCTCCAGGTCTCACCACCAACGATGACGTGTGCCTCTGTCGGTGTGTACACCCCGGCGATACTGCGAAGGATTGTGGATTTGCCGCTGCCCGACGGACCGAAAATCGCGAGCACCTGCCCGCGCGCACACGTGAGCGACACGTCGAGTGGAATGGGCGTTGCCGCACGCAGCACCACCTCGAGACCCTGATCAGCCACGGCGTTGCTCCAGTGGGCGTCCCAACCAGGCGGTGAGTCCCAACACCACGACGGCTATCGTGAGCAACACCGCAGACATCACGCCGGCCGCGCCGTAGTCAAACGCCTGGACACGATCGTAGATCGCGATGCTGAGTGTGCGGGTTTCACCAGGAATCGATCCGCCGACCATGAGGACAACACCGAATTCGCCGAGGGTGTGGGCGAATACAAGAATGGCGGCGGTGACCACGCCGGGCCACGCGAGTGGAAGGTCAATGCGCCGAAACCGTTGCCAGGGGGTGAGACCACAACACGCCGCTGCGTCGCGCAGTTGATTCGGCACCGCCTGGAACGCGCGCTGAATCGGTTGCACCACAAACGGAATGTTCACGATGACCGACGCTACAAGTAGTCCCGCGAAGGAGAACGCGAGCGGTTGACCGAAGATGCCTTCAAAGAACTGACCGAGCGGCGAGCGCGCTCCGAACACGGTCAACAGGTAAAAGCCAAGGACAGTCGGCGGCAGGATGAGTGGCACCGCGACAAGTGCTTCCACAAGTGCTTTGCCGCGAAACGAGCGCACAGCCAGCACGTGTCCCACCCAGATGCCGAGGGGAAGCAGCACCACGACCGTGGCGAGTGCGAGGGTCAGCGAGACGCGGAGTGCGACGGTATCCATCGATCAGTCCGGCAGCACGAATCCGTAGCGGGTGAGTGTCGTGCGTGAGACGGAACTCTGCACGTACTGATAGAAGCGTTCTGCAACGGGGCCGGACTTATTCAGCAGCACCATGCGCTGCCGCAGCGGTGCGTGGTGTTCGGCTGGGATCAACTCGTAAGTGCCCAGGTCGTGCATGACGGGCGCGAGCGCGAGTGAGTAGGCAATGATGCCGCCAGCGGTGTTGCCGCTCGTGGCAAACTGCGCGGCCTGCGAAACGTTTTCGCCAAGGACGAGCGCTGGCCGGATGTCGTCCCAGATGCCATGTGCGCGCAGCGCCTGCTCGGCCGCACGGCCATACGGGGCGTGTTCCGGGTTCGCAATCGCAAAACGAGACACGCCGCCGGCCTGAATGAGGCGGGCCAGACCGTCCAACCCCTCGTCAGGCGCCATGGGTGACCCCGGAGGCGCAAACAGCACAATGCGCCCGATGCCGTAGAGTGCGCCATCCCCTTTGGTGTGCCCTTCGCTCACCAGTTGCTGCACGAACGACTCGTCGGCCGAAAAAAAGATGGAGAACGGGGCACCGTCGCGGATCTGCCGCGTCATGTTGCCGGACGACCCGAAGATCAGGTCCACGTGGCCGCCGGTGTCCGCGGCAAACTGGTCGGCGATCTCGGTCAGTGCAAACTGGAGGTCTGACGCCGCAGCCACCCGGACAGACTCTTCGGATGTCGCGCAACCAGCTCCCACCAGCACGGCCACCAAGCCGAGGGTCACCTTGAGTCCGGATGTGAGTGATGGGGGCCGCACGCCGATGATCCTGCCACACCCGTAGGCCGGTGTGCCTACAGCCCCGCAATTTCGTCAGGCGTCAGTGCCCGCCACTTGCCGATCTGCAGTGTCCCGATCGCGATGGTGCCGATCTTCACGCGCACCAGCTTCAGCACGTGTGAATCGAGCGCTTCGACCATCCGGCGTACCTGTCGATTGCGTCCCTCGGTGAGCGTGATCTCGAAATGTGTGTACTTGTCGGAGTCGCGGAGCCGGACAACCACTGCCGGGCGCGTCGGGCCGTCGTCGAGCACAATCCCCCCGCGCAGGCGGTCGAGTTGCTCGTCGCTGAGTCGTGTGGACGCCTTGACGAGATAGGTCTTTGGCACGTGCGACGTCGGGTTGGTCACCCGTTCGGCCAGTGCCGTGTCGTTGGTCATGAGCAGCAGCCCTGACGTGTCGGCGTCAAGGCGTCCGACCGTGGAGAGGAACGTGCCCGCGTCCGCGACAAGGTCGTACACCGTCGGTCTGCCTTCCGGGTCCTTGTACGTCGTCAAATAGCCTTTTGGCTTGTAGAGCAGCGCATAGACCTTGTCCCGCGCGACGAGGGGCTGATCGTCGAACAACACTTCGTCACGCTCGACGTCGATCCAGTGGTCGGGGTTTTCAATGACCGTGCCGTTGACCGTGGCACGACGTGCGTGAATCCATCGGCGTGCCTCGACGCGCGAGCCCAGGCCGGCCTTCGACAACACACGCTCCAGCGTTTTGAGCGGTCGCTTTTCACCCTCCACGGGCCGGCTCTTGACGGTCATGTCTCCGCACGATTGTACGGGGCCGCCCGGGGGATTCGTCCGGCAGGTGCTGACTATTCCTCACTCTGTGCAACCGGTCTCCAAAGCCCCGTGAATTTGAGCCTCTGGTTCTGCGGTACCAACCTTGCGTAGTTGTCGGTATGACCCGATTCGGTGCGCAGGTGGATCCGGCAACAGGCGAGCGGTATCTGCCCGTATCGACCCGCAGTGTGGCGCTCAAGGACGACCCGGTCTTGAACAAGGGCACGTGTTTCACCAGGCAGGAGCGGGAGCAACTCGGTCTGCTGGGGCTGCTTCCGCCCTCGGTGCAGTCGCCGCAGGAACAACTCGACCGCGCCTACGGGAACTATCTCAAGGCCGGCGATGATGTGCGGCGGTATCTGTTTTTGGCCGGTCTGCAGGATCGGAACGAGCACCTGTTCGCGCAACTGGTGCTGTCCCATCTCGATGAGATGGTGCCGATTATCTACACGCCAACCGTCGGCAAGGCCTGCGAACAGTACAGCCACATGTATCGGCGTGCCCGCGGACTGTATGTGTCGGGGGCCGATCGAGGTCGTCTCGTCGAGATCCTCAAGCACTCGACGGTGGCCGATCCTCGGGTGATTGTGATCACCGACAACGAGGCGATTCTCGGCATCGGGGATCAGGGCGTGGGAGGCATGCCGATCGCGATCGGGAAACTCGCACTGTATGCCGTCGGTGCCGGGATTCATCCGGGCCAGTGCCTGCCGCTGGACCTGGATGTCGGCACCGACAACCCAGCGCTGCTGGCCGATCCCATCTACCTTGGCGCCAGGCACAGGCGTCTGCGCGGGGAACCGTATTTCGCGCTGTTGGACGAGCTGGTGGACGCCCTCGCCACGGTGTTCCCACGGGCGTTGGTCCAGTGGGAGGACTTCTCCAGTCGCAACGCCTTCACGGTGCTCGACCGCTACCGCCGCACGGTGCTGTCGTTCAACGACGATATCCAAGGCACGGGCGCCGTGGTGGTGGCCGGCATTCGGACGGCGTTGCGCCGCACAGGCCGACCGCTCACCGATACCCGCGCCGTCTTTCTCGGGGCGGGCGCATCAGGGGCTGGCTGTGCCCTCGCACTGCGCGATGCCATGCGCCGCGCCGGTCTCTCGGAGCGGGAGTTGAGCCGACGAGTCTTGTGTCTGGATTCCAAGGGTCTGATCCTAAAGGATCGTCCGGGCCTTGAGGGCGCCAAGCGGATGATTGCCGGCGATCCCAACCTGGTGGCACAGTGGCCGCGTTCGGCTGACGGTGCCATTGGTCTCGGAGACGTTGTGCGGCAGTTTGCGCCGCATGTGCTGGTGGGCGTGTCTGGTCAGCCAGGCGCGTTCTCGGAGTCCGTGATTCGCGACATGGTCGCGGGCACGTCCCGACCGATCGTTCTGGCGTTGTCAAATCCTACGAGCAAGGTCGAGGTCACGCCGGCCGAAGTCATGGAGTGGACACAGGGTGCAGGCATTGTCGGCACCGGAAGTCCTTTTGCACCTGTCGAGTACGGCGGCGTGTGTCATCGCATCGGGCAAGGCAACAACGTGTTCATTTTCCCAGGCGTCGGCCTTGGTGCCACAGCCGTCAACGCTCGATGGTTACCCGACGAGGTCTTTGAGGCCGCCGCAGACGCCCTCTTCACGTTCACCCTGGAGTCGTCGTCATCGGACGACGCGATCTACCCACCACTGTCGGCGTTGCGGAGCGTCTCACGGCGTGTGGGGATCGCGGTGGCTCAAACACTTGTCGCCACCGGCACCGCGCCCTCCCTCTCCAACGATGAGATTGTGCGGCGGGTGGACGCGAGCATCTGGACGCCCGAGTACCTGCCGTATCGGTCGACGTAGCGCGCGCGTGGTACGCTGCCGCGTAACGACCTCACCTGATGGCGACTGACACATTCTCCCCGTCGTCAAAGAACCGATTGACTCCGCATGACCTCGGTCGATTCCCCACAGACACGTTGTTTGATCGGGTGGGTCGAGCGGTGTGTCAGGCATCGTGCCTGCCACGCAAGGAATTGTTCGAGGCGTGGGAGGTCGCGCGTCGAAGCCGCCGTGTGTTTCGCGGTGGTCGTGTGGTTGATCTCGGCGGCGGCCACGGGTTGTTGGCGCATGTGATGTTGTTGCTCGATGACACGTCCCAGTCAGCCCTGGTGGTGGATCAGGTCGTGCCGTTCTCGGCACGTGCGTTGCAGGCCGCACTCGTCAGCGCATGGCCTCGTCTTGAGGGACGGGTGGAGTTCCACAGCGGAGACATCAACTCCGTCGCCCTCGACAGCACGGATGTTGTGGTGTCGTGTCATGGCTGTGGTGCCTTGACCGACCGTGTGTTGGCGGCGGCCTCCGCCGTGAGGGCACGCGTGGCAGTGCTGCCGTGTTGTCACGATGCGCAGACGTGTGATCCAGGTCCGCTTGCCGGGTGGATGGACGTGGCGCTGGCGATCGACACCATGCGCGCCGTCAGGCTTGAAGCGAACGGCTACCACGTGCGCACGCAGACAATTCCAGAGACCATCACACCGAAAAACCGTCTGCTTCTCGCGGAACCACACTGACGTAGACTGGGCACATGCGAACCGAACGCGACTCCTTTGGGGAACTCGCCGTGCCTGACGATGCGTTGTACGGGGCGAGTACGCAACGGGCCGTCGTCAATTTTCCGATCAGTGGGCATCACATGCCGGCCGCCCTGATCGAGGCACTCGGGTTAATCAAGTTGGCGGCAGCTGCGACCAACGAGTCGCTGGGGCTGCTGTCGCCGGAGAAGAGCCGGCTCATCCAGCAGGCCGCGCGTGAGATCGCCGAAGGACGCCTCACTGAGCACTTTCCACTCGACGTGTTTCAAACGGGCTCTGCCACCTCAACACACACCAACGCCAATGAAGTGATAGCCAATCGCGCCAGTCAGTTGACCGGTGAGCCGTTGGGATCGAAACGTCCCGTGCATCCGAATGACGATGTGAATATGGGACAGTCGTCAAACGATGTGATGCCGACCGCGCTGCATGTGAGCGTCGCTGTCCGTCTGCATCGCGAGCTGATACCTGCACTGGACGAGTTGGCGTCAGCGCTTGAACGCAAGGTCACGCAGTGGGATGCGGTGGTGAAGATCGGGCGCACTCATTTGATGGACGCTACGCCGCTGACGTTGGGCCAGGAGTTCTCCGGATATGCCGCCCAGGTCAGAAAATCCATGGAACGTGTGCGCCGAGGGATCGCGGTGCTTGGAGAGTTGGCGATTGGCGGCACCGCTGTGGGGACCGGCATCAACGGGCATCCGGACTTCGCCGCGCACGTGTGTGAGCGGTTGAGTCGAGAGACCGGCCTTCCGTTTCGAGAGGCCGGCAATCACTTCGAAGCCCAGGGCGGCCGCGACGACTGTGCGGAGGTGGCCGGCATTCTCGCCACTGTGTCGGCGAGCCTCACCAAGATCGCCAATGATATTCGGCTCCTCGGTTCCGGACCCCGCGCGGGTCTTGGCGAAATCCGGCTGCCGGCGACACAGCCCGGGTCGTCAATCATGCCGGGCAAGGTGAATCCGGTGATGAGCGAAATGCTCGTCCAGGTGTGTCTGTATGTGCAGGGTCTGACGCAGACGGCGGTGTTGTGCGCGCGCGACGGCCACCTCGAGCTCAACACCACGATTCCGCTGTTGGCGCACACGCTGCACGAATCCATCGGGTGCCTGGCGTCCGGCGTGCGGACGTTCACGACGCGATGTGTTGAGGGGCTCGAAGCGGATGTGGTGCGGTGCCGTCAGTTGGTGGAGCAGTCGCTGATGCTCGTGACCGCGCTGAATCCGGTGGTGGGGTACGACACGGCGGCCTCGATCGCCAAGGAAGCGCTTGAGACCGGCCGCACGCTGCGCGAGGTCGTGCTGGGTCGAGGGCTGATCGATGCGGACACCCACGATCAACACCACCACCCACCCGCCAATGTGTGTCGGTAAGCCCACGGAGCCGACGGGCGTCAGCCCGGCGGACAACAGACGGACTAAAGTCCGTCTGCTCCGAAACCATTGGTCGAACCGTTAGTCGGTCATTCGTGCGAGGGTGGCGCGAGCTTCAAGGCGGGCGCGGTCAGCCTCGAGCGTGGCGTCAAGCTCGGGCTTGGACGTTCGAATCGCCTCGGCGAGCGACTGATTCTCATTGAGCACACGGTGCTTCAGCAGCACGAATGGCACCTGCGTGTTCTTCGCGGCGTAGGCCACGGCCACGAACTGTTCCGCGTTGGCGAATCCGTCTGCCGCCTTCGAGGCATCCGTGCCCTCCGTGAGCAACGACCTCGCATGTTTCTGTACCGACTCGGCTGACGCCGCCATGGTGGTGGCGCGGGTTTCGCTGGCGCTCGGGGCCGCCGACCGTGGCTCAGCCTTCCGTGTTGGCGTCTTTTCGGCCGGCTGCACCACCTCGACCTGGTCGACCGGGGAATCGTGTCGAACCGATGGCGCGGCCATCACCCCCAGCCAGAATGCGCCGAGGACTCCTGCGGTAATGCCTGCTTTGGTTGCGATCGTCATGATGTGTTACCTCCACACCCGACATTTGCAAGATCGTGACCAGAATCAATGTATGCAAATAAGTCGTTTATTTGCAACATTTTATACGCTTATTTCGTGTGTTTGTGGCCGCGAGAAGGCCGTCAACCGGGCAGGAAGTACCGGTAGGTTCTTCAGGCGGGCTTGTAGGCGACGAACACCATGCTCTTCCAGAAGTACGGCATCCGTCCCGCGCCTTCGTACGCCAGATCGACAAATCCGGCGTCCCACAACAGCGAGGACATCGTCTTCACCGAGTAGAACTTGATGTGGCCCCAATCCCAGAAGGGATCGAAGTACGCATCACTGCGGCCGAGCACGGCGATCGCCAGATGTTTGAGATATCCGTTGTAGGGCGTGCTGATGACCAGGCGGCCTCCCGGCTTGAGCGCGGCAAACGCGTTCTGCAAGAAACGCCTCGGGAGCGCGACGTGTTCGAGCGTTTCGGTGCTGACCACCACATCAAACGTGCCGAGTTCCAGCAGGGCACTGAGGTCGTCGGTGGCATCAGCGAGCACGAAGGTAATGTCGGGATGTGCGGCGCGTGCCAGTTCGACACCCGTTGACGAAATATCCAGGCCGACGCGCTCCCATCCGCGTTCGCCGAACGACGCGAGCAGCTCTCCGGTCCCACTGCCCATATCCAGCACACGGGCGCCCGTTGGCACATCGGTCAGGAACGATTCCACCACGGGACGCACGTAGGCGCTTGAGTGGGAAGCCGTGGCCTCGGTGTACGGATACACAGAGGTCGCTTCTGGTGCGGTTGTGGCGACGACGCGGGGCGGCGGGTCTAGATGATGCCGTCCCTGCCCGGTGAAAAAAAGCAGCGCTATCGCTCCTGTTAGGACGACACCGGACAGCAGCAGTAGACGACGAATCACGGCCTTATTCTAGTGCGACTTCCCGTTACGGCAGGTGGGCGAGCAGCAGGTCGATGACGAGCTCAGGGGCCTCCGAGTGAATCCAGTGAGTACCGTCGCGTCGATGAAGGGAGACGTGCGGGTCGTCCAGAGCTTCGATCCGCGCAGCGGCGTCGTCGGACATCGCGCTTGAGGTCGACGCTTTGAGGAAGTGCAGGTCGTGGCCCGGTGCGCGGGTGGTGATCACGGGCCACAGGTCGGTGGTGAAAAAATCATGGAGCAGGCGTTCCATTACGTCGAAGTCGAGACGCCACACGAATGTGTCGCTCTCGCGGACCAGGTTGGTGCTCATCCACACGGCAACCCCCTGGCTGTACCCGCCCGCGGCAATCGCGGCCGCGCCTTCCTCGCGGGAGTCGAATGTGGCCGGCAGCGACCGGATGAGCGTCAACATGTCCCACGCACTTCCGCCGGTTGGCTTGGGCTCGGGCGTTGAGTCGATCACCCAGATCTGCAGGGTGGCATCGGGGCGGCGTTCGGCCAGCGCCAGCGCCACTTTGCCCCCGAACGAATGACCGAGCACGACGTCCGGAACGATCTGCTCCTGGGTCAGCCACCCGTCCAGGTCCGACGCGAAGCCCCTGATTGTCTCGCCGTGCCCGCCCGGTCCCGCATCGCCATGATGGGGCAGGTCAAGCAGCCAGCAGGCATAGTCGGGTCTGGCTGCCACCACGGCTTTGGCAATGGCCTGCCAGTTGCGGCCCCGGCCATAGATACCGTGCAGCAGAATCAAGGACCGGGAGGCGGAGTCCGCGCCCAGGCGCGTGGCGGCAAGAGGCATGTACGTAGCCTACGACACACTGCTATCCTGATCGACCTATGGCGAAGCGTTATTGGCTGATGAAGTGTGAACCGGACGCCTACACCATCGACGACCTCGAGCGGGACGGCGAGACAAGCTGGGAGGGCGTGCGCAACTACCAGGCGCGCAACTTCATGCGTGATGACATGCAGGAAGGTGATGGCGTGTTGTTCTACGCATCCAATGCGGACCCCTCAGGCGTGACCGGACTTGCGCGGATTTCACGGGCCGGATATCCCGACCAGTTCTCCTGGAAAAAGGGCCACAAGTACTACGACGAGGCGAGCACCAAGGAGAAGCCCCTCTGGTACATGGTTGATATTGCATTCGTGAAGAACTTCCACGGCACGGTACCTCTGGAGACGCTCAAGTCCAGCAAGGGTCTTGAGCAGATGAAGGTGGTGCAGAAGGGCAGCCGCCTCTCTGTGCAGCCCGTCACCAAGTCCGAATTCGACATCGTCGTTGCCCTGGGTCGCACACTGCCACGGAGCTAGTGCACACCCAACCGCGCACTGCCGTGCCGGTGTTGTGGGCGCTGACAGCGTGCCATGGCATCAACGATCTGCTGCAGGCGTTGTTGCCCGCGCTGTATCCGATGCTGAAGGATTCGTTCTCGCTCGACTTCTGGCAGATCGGGATGATCACCCTGACCAATCAGGTGACGTCGTCACTCCTGCAACCGCTGGTGGGTATGTATACCGACAAGCGGCCGCATCCGTACTCGTTGCCGGTCGGCATGGGGTTTACGTTGATAGGCCTTGCGCTGCTCTCCACTGCGACCGGGTACGCCGGGTTGCTGGTGGCTGCCGCGCTGGTCGGCATCGGATCCTCGATCTTTCATCCTGAGTCGTCACGGATCGCCCGCCTCGCGTCTGGTGGCCGGTATGGCTTTGCGCAGTCGTTGTTCCAGACTGGTGGCAATCTCGGCACGTCCATCGGTCCGTTGATGGCCGCGCTCGTCATCCTGCCGCGCGGACAGGGCGCGGTGGGCTGGTTCACGATCGTGGCCCTGGTGGGGATCGTAATCCTGTGGCGGATCGGGCGGTGGTACTGGACGGATGGTGTGGCCCGTCAGCGTGCACAACAACCGCGGTCGAGTCACGGCGTGTTGCCCCGCGCGCGTGTCCGCGGGCTGCTGCTGATCCTGCTGGGACTGGTGTTTTCGAAGTACGTCTACATCTCGAGCTTTGTCAGTTATTACATGTTCTTCCTGATCGAGCGGTTCGGCATCGCGCCGCAACAGGCCCAGTTTCATCTGTTTGCGTTCCTCGGCGCCGTGGCGGCCGGCACGTTCATCGGCGGCCCGGTTGGCGATCGCATCGGTCGGCGTCCGGTCATTTTCGGGTCGATCGTCGGGATTGTGCCGTTTGCCGTCGCGCTGCCCTACCTGCCGTTGTTCTGGACGACGGTGGTGAGTGTGATCATAGGGCTCACGTTGTCGTCGGCCTTCTCCGCGATTCTTGTCTACGCGCAGGAACTTGTGCCGACGCGTGTGGGCCTGGTGTCCGGGTTGTTCTTCGGGTTTGCGTTTGGTGTTGCGGGCATTGGCGCGGCGGTCCTCGGTTGGGCGGCGGACGTCGCCGGCATAGTCACGGTCTTCCGATGGTGCGCGTGGTTGCCGCTGCTTGGCGTGATCGCGTTGTGGCTGCCCGATATCCGGCCGGTACGTACTCCCCTGCCAGTACGGCCTTGACGTGCGTCAGGGAAAGGCGCACTCTCGTTGTTTATCTTTTCTTTCATTGGAGTTGTCATACATGAAGCACTACATCAAACCGGCGATCGTGGCCTCGTGCCTCGCGCTCATCGCACTCGCATCCATCACGCTGGGCGCCGCTCAGCAGCGTCGCAATCTCGACTTCACCCTTGTCAACAAGACCGGCCTCGACATCATCGAGGTGTACCTCGGGCCGACCAGCCAGGACGAGTGGGGCGATGACGTCATGGGCAGGGACATCCTTGAAAACGGCGCCAAGGTTGACATTACGTTTTCGAGTTCGGAAACCGAATGCAACTGGGACCTCAAGATCGTTGACGAAAACGACGACGAGATCGAGTGGATGAAGCTGAACCTCTGCACGGCGAACGAGATCACGCTGCTGTACGAGAACAAGAAGCCCACCGCCATCATCAAGTAACGACCTGACGCCGGCTGATATACGATCGCCACTCCATGCGAGTGGCGATCGTAGGCGGCCCCGGCGTCGGTAAAAGCACCCTGGTGCGGCAGTTGGCCGACCTCTATCGCCATGGGTCGTACGGGGAAGGCGAAAAAGGTGTCTGGGACCCGCGCGTGCTGGCCGACATCGAGGCCGGCCGCAACCCAATCGGCGTCACCGCCTACTTTGCCGACATCTACGACGCCAATTACCGCGACGCCGCCGGCCACGACCATGCCGACCGCGTCATTTTTTTTGAGGGCTCACGCCTGACGCTCGAGGCGCACATCGCCGAATATCCCGGCGAGTACCATGCCGCCCTCAGGGAAGTGATGGCCATCGGAGACGGCTGGAATCCCGACCGCACCATCGTGCTGACATCGAGCACCGACACCATTGAAAAACATATCCGGCTGCGCAACCGGCCGCATGAAGAGGCGGAACAGATGGTGGCGCGTTTCCGGCTGATCGATGCGGAGTTCAGGCGACTGGCTCCGCAGTATCCCCACACGGTGGTCATCGACCGCGACGGCAAGGAGTTCCACGACCGTGCCGGCCTGGACGACATTATCCGGATCGCCGACTTGCCTCCGTATCGCGAGATCCCCTACGTCATCCGGTAGCCCGGCTGTTCACCATTTCTGACTGGCCGACCCTCGTGCGAACCGGTGCAGGCTGAACGTCGGATCGGGCGCCACGATGCCCAAGACTGCGTCCGCCATGATCTCGCCGATGGCGGGTCCCATCTTGAAACCGTGGCCGGAGCCGCCTCCGACCAGCCACACACGATGGTCGTCCGGGTGGGTGTCGATGATGAAGTGCGAGTCGGGCGTCGCCTCGTATTGACACACCTCGCCCGACAACCAGAGCGCGTTGGCCAATTTGGGGAAGCGGCGGGCGAGGTACGCGCGCACACGCTCAACGTGGACAGGGTCGATCGTCCGCGGGTCCGTGGTCGGATCCATCGGTGGCCCCGATGTGTCGTCCGCAATCTTGAACCCCCGGTCGGCCTCGGCCGGAAACCCGTACATGACCGACGGTCCGAGTTCGAGCCACACGGGCTGATGGGGCGGGCCAAACGACGAATCGCCCGGCGGCGTGCCGAAGTAGTGCACCACCTGCCGTGTGGGGGTCACCAGGGCGCCGAGCAACTCCGGAAACAGGTGGCCCAGCCAGGGACCACAGGCGTACACGACCGTGTCGGCCTCGATCACCGTGCCATCGGTCAGTCTGACGATGTGCGGGTCGTCTGGCGGTAACACGGTGCCAATCCGGAGGGTGCCACCTTCCGCGACAAAACGATCAACGACCGCCACACAGGCGCGCCTGGCGTACAGCACCCCGGCATCGGGTTCCAGCAGCACCGACGTGATCCCGGCAAAATTCATCTGCGGCCACCGGCGTGCCGCCTCAGCGACAGGGACCACCTCCACCGCGATGTCCTCTGCCCGGAGGGCGGCCGCAGAGTCCAGGCCGAACCGGGTGTCGTCGCCGCTCATCCAGAGGGCCCCGGTGATGCGCAGGCAGTCATGACCCCAGGCGGCATCGTGCTCGCGCCACAAATGCAGCGCCCTGGCGGCCAGCCGCGTATAGATGCGCCGTGCGCCGTAGGTCGCGCGAATGATGCGGGTGTCACCGCCCGACGAGGCGTGGGCATGCCCCGGACTCCGGGCGTCGACCAGGGTGACCTCGGCCCCGACGTGTTGGAGGTACAGGGCCGTCCATCCCCCGAAGGCGCCCGCCCCGACCACAACGACCTTCAGCCTCGAAGACATGCGCGATTAGAATAGTCGGATGGCTGCCCTGATTGAAGCGATTGAGATCAAACGGAAGATGTACTTTGAGTACGAAAACGCACCCTACAACTGTCTGGAGGTCGAGGTCTCAAAGCCGACCGCCCGTGGCGGCCAGACGCTGGTGCGAGTCAAAATGCGCAACTTGCTGACGCGCGCCGTGTTTGATCGCACCTTCAAGGCGGGTGAAAAATTCGCCGAGCCGGATCTTGTGAAAGTGCCGGCCACCTTCCTCTATACCGATGCCGATGGCTCTCACTTCATGGACCAGGCCAACTTCGAAACGTTGACGCTGTCGGAAGACATGCTGGGCGACGACCGGTTCCTGCTGGTGGACAACCTCGAAGTGCAGGTGCAGAAGTACAACGGCAATCCGATTGCCGTGATGTTCCCGGCGCATGTGGAACTTGCCGTGGCGTCGGTCGAGGGCGCCGTGCGTGGTGATACCAGCAGCGGGAGCGTCACCAAAGTGGCCGTGCTCGAGACCGGTATGGAACTGCGCGTCCCCCTCTTCATCAAGGAAGGTGAAAAGGTGAAGGTACACACCGAGACGCGCGAGTTCGCCGGCCGGGCCTGACGCCCGTCAGGTCAGGGGTTTACTTCACGCTGAACATCGTCGCGTCCATCGCGACGTTGTGTTCGACCGTCTTCAGCTTGATCGTCACCGTCTGCATCGGCGAGGTGTTGACGACGGTGAAAGGCACCTGCACCCCATCGATCGCGCGATAGTCAGACGCCTCGCTGGTCTGTTCGAACTGACCGAGGTCCGGCATCGTCACCTGGGTGACCGACCGCACCGACAGATAAGTCGTCGGGTCCAGGTACACCTTGGTGGGCTGTCCCACCTTGGGCGCCACCTGCAGCACGATCAGCGGCTTGCCGGCCACGGTTTCCTGTGGCAGCACCGTAATGGTGGTGCCCAGCTCCTTGTAACTGAGCAGCGACGAGGGAAACACGTTGTTGCGCATGCTGTTGAGCTGGTCCCCTTCCATCGGCGTGGTGTCCTGCAGCGAATTCATCACGGAACCGTTGGTGCCGTCGAACCGCTGGTCGATGGTCATGGTTTCGCTCATGCCCATCGGGGTCAGATCGAGCTGGATGACGGCGCGCGACAGATTCGGCGCCTTGGCATAGGTCTCGACCGGGCCCGACAAGTCGCCCATCTCGGTGCCGAGTGTGACAGTGCCCGTGCTCTTGCGCGTCGTGATCTTGCCAAGCGCCTCACGCCCGCCCAGGGCCGTCAGGTGTTTTTCGATAATCTCGTCGGCCGTCTGTGGGGCTGCAAACGTGCTCCAGGAGGGCAGGACGAGGAGGGACAGGATCAGGAGAAGGGAAAACTTTTTCATGGCTACCTTCTATACGACCACAAATTTGCCCGGTTCGCAGCGAGTAATCTTGTAGCCGTGAGCGCGCCCGCCTATCCAGCCGCCCGAACAGTGGCGGCCATCGTTCAGGAGCATTTTTCGCGGCTGCTGGCCGCGGCCCGGCTTCAGGGCCGGCTTGACCTGGGGCCTGAGCCCGCAGCCGTCGACATCGAAGCCATCATCGATGCCGCGTTCTGGGCCAGTTTGCGTCGCGAAGAAGGGGTCACGCCCACCATTTCTCTGGCATTGCTCCCGCCGTCGGCTGCCGGTCGAGCCCTGACATTTGCCCACCGTCTGCCGTTGCGCCCGGCCGCGCTGGCCAAGCTGGCACCTGCGGTTGAGCGCCCCGGCATCCACCTTGGCGTGTGGCGCGACGCGGGCCAACTGTCAGTCTGGGGGACCACTCGGAGTATCCCCGCGTTTTGTTTCGTGCTTGAAGTGATCGGGTCCGGGCTGTTGGTGATCAAACACCGGAGTGAACCCTTCGGCAAGTTCGTGAACATCGCCGTCATTGAGGGGGATCAGGTGAAGATCGTGGACGAAGGCACGTCCTCGACGCCGGATTGTCCGGGCATGCTGAAGTCATTGCTCGGACAGGTGACCCCACCTGACGCCGAAGAGTCCGTGAATCTTCTGGTGCACCTGGCTGCATCGATGCGCGCACATAAACGGGGCGGCGCGTTGCTCGTGGTGTCGGAGGCCTCACCGTGGCGGGAATCCATCGTCCGCCCGATTCTGTACGACGTTGAGCCTGATTTTCCGGAACTGGCGGACCTGATGCACCGCGAGCCCACTGAACGACGCACACCCGAGTGGCAGGACGACCTGCGTCGCGCGGTGGACGCCACCGCCGGATTGACCGCCGTGGACGGTGCCACCATCATCAGTCGTGGTTACAACCTGCTCGCCTTCGGTGCCAAAATCACCCGTCGCCCGTCACACCCCCAAGTGGAGCAAGTGCTGGTGACCGAACCGATCCTGGGTCATGTGCCGGCCGTCATCACGCCGTCACAGCTGGGCGGCACGCGACATCTGTCGGCTGCACAGTTCGTGCAGGATCAACCGGACGCCCTCGCGCTGGTTGCCTCTCAGGATGGCAGGTTCACGGTGTTCCTCTGGTCGCCGTGTGACTCCATCGTTCACGCCCATCGCATCGAGGCGTTATTGCTGTGATGTGTCGGAGCGGCGCACCTGGTCGGTGTAGTGCTGAATGTCGGCGTCGGTCGCCTGCAGTTCAAGCAACGTCTGTCGCACCATTTCGACGCCGCCTTCCAGTTCGGGCCTGACGACGTCGTGCACGCCGCGTGATCGCAGGTGGTGTCCGGCGGCCCATGACGATGCGCGTGCCACGATGTGGATGTGCGGCGCGTAGCGATGCACGGCTTCGACCACCATCTGCGTCACGGTATCCTCCGGCACCGTAATCACCACGGCACGGGCATCTTTCAGCGCGGCGTGTTGCAGAATCTCTGAGTTGGCGGCATCACCGTACAGCACTGGTACGCCGAGGTCCCGCAGTTTTTCAAGACGTTCCGGGTCAGACTCCACGACGAGGCGGGGCACATCCATCTGTCCAAGCACCGACGCCACATGTCGGCCCACGCGCCCGCATCCCACAATCACCACGTGATCGCGCAGGCCGGTTGGGACCGGAGGCGGGGCCACGCCGTCTTCATTGACCCTGGTCCAGAGGCGCGGGAACCCGCGCAACCAGCGCTCCACGGGCTCAATCGTCTTGAACATGAGTGGGTTCACCGAAATGGAGACGATGGCCGTCGCCAGAATCAGGGAATACTGCGTGGTGTCAAGCAACCCCAAGGCGATACCGCTCTGACCGACCACGAATGAGAACTCGCCGATTTGACTCAACCCGGCGGCGACGACCAGGCCGGTGCGGGCGGGGTAGGGCAGCGCAAAGCTGACAAGCGCGCCGAACACGTATTTGCCCACGATGACGAGCGTAGAGAGGGCGAGGATTTGCGGCCAATAGGCCACGATCTCCACCGGGTCGACCAGCATGCCGACCGATACGAAAAAAAGTACCGCGAAGGCTTCTCTGAAGGGCAGCAACTCTGCCGCCACTTGGTGGCTCAGCGGCGATTCACTGACCACCACGCCGGCCACAAACGCGCCGAGGGCCAACGACACGCCGAAAAATTCCGCAGATGCGAGGGCCGTGCCCAACGCGATCGTGATCGCCGCCAGTACGAACAATTCGCGCGAGCGTGTGTGCGCCACGTGAATCAGGATGAAGGGCACCAACCGGTTGCCGACCACCAGCATCGCGACGACGAACACGGTCGCCTTGAGTAGCGCGAACCCTGCGCCCGTCCATCCCGCATCACCGCCGTCGGTAGCCAGAATGGGCAGCAACACGAGGATGATGATTGTGGCAATGTCCTCCACCACCAGCCACCCCACGGCCGTACGTCCCGCTGGGGTTTCCAGTTCAGCGCGGTCCATCAGGTTCTTGAGCAGCACCACGGTGCTTGCGACCGATAAGGTGACGCCAAGCACAATGGCGGCGGCCGGCGTCCATCCCCAGGCGCGAGCGAGCAGGTACCCGGCGCCACCACCAAGCGCCATGTGAATCAGGGAGCCCGGCACGGCCGCGTGCCTGACGCGCCACAAATCCTTGAACGAAAAGTGCAGGCCCACGCCAAACATCAGCAGCACCACGCCGAACTCGGCGAACTGATGAATGGCATCGATGTCGCCGACCCATAACGGCGAATTTGGGCTGATCGCGAGCCCCGCCACCATATAGCCGACGATCGTGGGGATGCCGAGTCGGCGCGCCAACAACCCCGCGGCAAGTGCCAGTCCCAGGGCGATGGCGATGTTGGTCAGAAGCGGCAGATGCATGCGGAACTTCGATTATGGCGCAACTCAGGACCGGAACCGACCGTCTGATAGTGTTGGTGACTACCATGAACGTTCCGAAATACGCCGTGTGGGCGACTGTGGTGATGGGCCTGTGCTCGCTGGTGCCGGTGAGTGCGGCGCAGAATGACCTCGATGCTTTCATGGAGAAGGTCATCGTCAAGCGCGACGACAACTGGAAAAAATTTCAACAGTACGTGCTTGATGAGCGTGAGCAGGTGGAATTGCGGGGCCCCGGCAAACTGCCGATCTGGGGCGAACGACGCGAATACACCTGGTATCTGCGTGACGGCTTCTTCGTCCGCAGTCCCGTCAAGGCCAACGGCGTCACGATCGGCGAAGAGGATCGTCGCCGGTACGAAGCGGACTTCCTGCGTCGGGAAGAGGGGCGAGAACGTCGCCGGAGACAAGTGGGCCCGGTTGTCGTGGAAGGCAGCACACCACGGCCGCCCGAACGGGCCGCGGCGGTTGAGGGTGACGCGCCGACCGATGCGCAGGGACTGATTCGACAGTCGCGTGAACCGCAGTTCATTTCGTCCGCCTACTTCCTCAAGTTCAAGTTTGAAAAGGGGAAGTACGCGTTCGTGGGTCGCGAGACCGTGGACGGTCGCGAGTTGCTGAAGGTGGAGTACTACCCGGAGAGGTTGTTCTCGAAGGAACAGAACTCGCGCCAGCATCGTCGCGACATGGACATCAAGCTGAAGGACGACAACTACGAGGCCACCCTCGAACAGATGCTCAACAAGGTGTCGATGGTCACGTTGTGGATTGAGCCCTCCGCACACCAGATCGTCAAGTACGACTTCACGAATGTGAACCTCGACTTCCTCCCCGGTGCGTGGCTGATGCGCCTGACCGATGCCAAAGCGTCGATGGAGATGCACATGCCGTTTCCTGATGTGTGGTTGCCCAAGGGCATCGACATGTATTTCTCGATGATGCTGGCCGTCGGTGAGATGGACGCGCGGTATCGCATCACCTATGAGAACTACAAACTGGCGACCACAGTGTCGAGGATCAAGTAGATGCGCCTGTTCCGTCACACGACGCTGGTTATGGCGCTGCTGCTCCTGCCGTGGGTGCTGGCAGGTGCCGGCGCACAGACAGCCGAGGTGATCGCTGATATCCGTGTGCACGGCAACCATCTGACCAATACTGACGAGGTGATCACGATCGCCGGTGTCGCGGTCGGGTCGCCCTTTACCACCACCACACTACGGGACGTGGAGGCGCGGTTGCGCGCGAGTCGGAAGTTCGATCACGTCGAGGTGCTGAAGCGGTTCGCCTCCATCATGGACCCGTCGCAGATCGCGCTGGTGCTCATCGTGAATGAAGGTGCGGTGCGTGTGGAGTTTGAACGCGCACCCGACGGGGAAGAGGTCACTCGGGTCGTCCGGCGTCGCGGATTTCGCAACCTCATGTACATGCCCATTCTGAACGGCGAGGACGGCTACGGTGTGACGTACGGACTGACGACGTCGCTGGCCAATGTGGCGGGGGAGCGGAGCCGCCTGTCGCTGCCGCTGTCGTGGGGCGGAACCAAACGAGCCGCTCTGATCGGTGAAAAGAACTTTACCGGTGGGCCGATTACCAGGCTCGAAGTCGGCGCCGCCATACAGCGGAAGCGCAATCCGGCGTTTGAGCTCGACGATGACCGCGAGCAGGTGTGGATGCGGGCGGAACGTGCGATCGGCTCCGTCCGTCTCGGCGCACACACCGGTTGGGAGCGCGTCACGTTTGATGCCGTCGAAGACACGTTCCGAGCCGTCGGTGCCGATATCGCGATCGATACGCGACTCGATCCGGGGTATCCCCGCAATGCCGTGTGGCTGTCCGCATCCTGGGAGCGGCTGGCGTTTGACGCCGGGCACACCCTCCACCGCACACGCCTGGATGGTCGCGCCTATGTTGGGCTCGTGCGCGAAACGGTCCTTGCGGTCAGAGTGACGCGGGAAGGTGCCAACGGTGCACAACCCCGATACCTGCAGCCGCTGCTGGGAGGGTGGACAAATTTGCGAGGGTTCCCTGCGGGGCGCTTCGCGAACAACATCGTCGTGTCCGGGTCTGCAGAGTTGTTTGTGCCGCTGACCTCACCCATGAGTGTCGGCAAGCTGGGGGTGAGCGCATTTGCCGATACCGGTGTTGCCTATGCGCACGGCGTGGCGTTTGGTGATCAGGCACGGCACACCGGCGTCGGGGGCAGCCTGTGGTTCACGGCCACGGGGTTCAAGCTGAGTTTTTCGGTGGCGCACGCTCGTGGCGAAAAGACCCGCGTCAACTTCGGCGGCGGCTTCACGTTCTGATCGCTACCGACCGACTCCGGCGTGTTTGCTCAGCGCCGCCGCGCGGAGGGCCAGGCTGGGTGCGCCGAGTCGTTCGCATACCGCCGCGAAGCTGGGCCCGGGTCCTCGCCAGCGGATGTCATCCACTGACGCAAAAACCGGGGCGTCGAGGCGAAGTGTGGCGATGGTCTTGAAGAGATTCGCCTGCGGGCGGTATTCCGCGAGCGTGGCCGCGAGATGCGTGGCGCCGCGAACCTTCACGGTCCACCGACGACTATCGTCAGGAATGTGCTCGATCGTGCCGTACTGCGCCAGCAGCGCGGCGGCTGACTTCGCACCCCAGCCCGGCAGGCCCGGATAGCCGTCGGCGGAGTCTCCCGTCAGTGCGAGGTAGTCCGGGATCGACGCAGGTGGGACTCCGAATTTCGCCCGTACCCCGTCTGCATCACGGATCACTCTGGCGCGGCGGTCAAACTGCACCACGCGCGACTCGACCACCGATTGCGCCAGGTCCTTGTCCGGCGTGCAGATGAATACGCGACCGACGCGCGGGTCCGCGGCGGCTCGTGCCGCGCCTGCCGCCAGGGCATCGTCAGCCTCGAATTCGATCATGCGCATGACCGTGATGCCCATGGCCTCGAGCGCGTCTTCGAGTGGATGAAACTGCGCAAGCAGATCCGGCTCGATACCTTCGCCGGTCTTGTAGCCGTTCCACAGCGCGTTGCGAAACGATTCGATCACGTGGTCGGTGGCCACGGCGACATGTGTAGCCCCGTCACCAATCAGCATGAGCATCGAACTGAGGACGCCGCGAACGGCGCCGACTTCCAGGCCGTCCTTTGATAACGCGCGAGGCGCACCGTAGTAGTGCCGGAACAGTTCGTACGTGCCGTCTACCAGATGGACGTTCATGTTCGGTGACCGTTACGGCCGGACGATTTACCTGATCGCGACCAGGCCAGTGCCCGTCCTGAAGTACATCCGTCCCTCAGAGATGGCCGGCGTCGCCATCGAATACGCGCCGAGGGGATTCGTCGCGAGCAACTCGTACGTGCGGCCAGCCTTCACGACAAACACGTCGCCGTCTTCGCTGCTGAAGTAGATCTTGCCGTCAGCGGCCACCAGTGACGAGGTGAAGCCCGTGGTGCCGTCGCCGAGGCGTTGCTGGTAGACGCGCTCACCCGACTCGGCGTCGAACACACTGAACACGCCGTTGTTCTTCGACACATACAGCAGGCCCTGATACAACACGGGTGAGATCATGTAGGCGCCTTCGCGCAGGTGGGCCCACGAAATGTGCTCGTTGGTGGTTTCGCCCGCGTCCAGAGAGATGTCGCCCTTCGCGGTCTCCTTGATCGCAAACACCGGCGCGCCCGGGCCGTGTGCTGACGTCATGTAGATCAACCCGTCGCCGATCACCGGCACGGGCACTGGAATGTCGCCACCCACACTCTTGAGCTTCCAGATTTCCGCACCGGTCTCGAAGTCGTACGCGCCCATGTGTCGCCAGCCGTTCACGATAATCTGCGTCTGTCCGTCCACCGTGTGAATCGCCGGCGTCGTCCACGTCGGCACATCAGCGCGCGCGGTGCGCCAGAGTTCCTTGCCAGTTCCGAGATCAAACGCCGCAAGGAAGGAATTCTTCTGCACGTCGGCCTGCAGAATCACTTTTCCGTCATGGATGACCGGTGACGTGGCAAATCCCCACTGCGCTTGTGGCGCGAGGAAGTAGCCGGAGTCAAGGACGCCGAAGTCCTTGCGCCACTTGAGTTCGCCCTGCATGTCGAACGCGAATAGTCCTTCGGATCCAAGCATCGCCACCAGGTGGGTACCGTCGGTGGCCAACGTGGAGTTCGCGTGTGTCGCCTTGGTGTGGCGTTTGATGATGGGCACACCCTTGTGGATGACCTTGTCGAACATCCCCGCGCCCGTCCGTTTGTCCACGCACACCAGGCGCCACGTGTGTTCGGTGCTGTCATCCACTGAGCGGATGTCGCCATACAGCCCGAGTTTCATGCTCGCGTCGCCCTTGTCGCTCTTGGCGGTCGTGACGCACAGTTGGTTGCCCCAGATCACCGGGCTTGAATGTCCCAACCCATCAAGCGACGTCGTCCACGCCACGCCCTCACCTTTGGGGACGTTCCACGTGGTCGGCGCCGCACCTTCGGCGACTCCCGCGCCGTTGATGCCACGAAACGCGGGCCAGTCCACACCGGGACGCGGGTCGGGTACGTGGCCCCACACCGACACGATCGTCATCGCGGACAATACGGCTGTCTGAATCACTCGCTTCATCAAAAGACTCCTCGGAGCCGCTATTCTACGCGATCAGACGCAGCCGTTCGCTCTTGCGCGCTGTCTGATCCGGTACAGTCGTCGCGCAACGGTGTGCCGTATCGTCGACGCATGAGAAACGAAAACAACGGCACTCCACTATCCCCTGACCTGGATCGAGTTCCGGACCACGATCGTGCGCAGCCTGGCGACGTGATCGGCATCGAGCGCGATGGAGAAACCACCCATCTGGGTGAGACGCGTGAAGACGAAGACGAGCGTCGCGAAGAGATCGAAGAAGACATTCGCGACGAACGCAAGACCCCGTAACTCGCCGAACTGCGTCTACCGCACCCTGCTCCCCAGCCACGCCGACCGGAACGCTCTCTGCATCTCTGTCATCGTCGCACCGGCGGCCTCGACGTCTATGACGGCCAGCGTTGGATTGGGTTGCAGGGTGATCGTCGTGGTGACCGTCTGACCGCCGCGTCGGCGCACAGTCATGGTCGCCATTTCGCCCGGCCGTTTGCGGCTCATGGCACCGAAGGTGTCAATGGTGGCCGGCTGGCCATCAATCATGGTGATGATGTGGCCGTACTCAAGGCCGGCCTCGTACGCCGGCGTACCAAACGCGATCGGGTTGATCGTGTTGCCTTGTGGCGGGTTCACCATCAGACCACCCTCGACGGGGGAGACCTGCACATTGCCGATCCAGCCCAGCTCCGGTGAGCGCGGGCGGACGACGAAGCCTGCCTGCAGCATGAGGCGTTCGTAGTTGACCACCTCTCGGCCTTCGATGTACTTCACGAAGAACTCGTCGGCGAACGCACGGTCCTTCGTCAGGTCAGCCAACCGGTCGCGCAAGTCACCCATTGTGTAGGGCTTCGCGACCGCGCCTGGTGTGGCGGAGGCCGGTGTGCCGTAGGTCGTCCACAGCAGGCGCATGTAGTCGTCGAGTGTGATCGCGCCGTCCGACTTCTCCCGCAAGGACAGATCGAGTGCGAGTGCGACCGCCGCGCCATAGGTGTAGTACGAGACGAACGACCGTCCAAAGTCTGTCTTGTCGATCGCCGCTGCGGCATCCGTGAACGGCGCGTGGCGGCTCATGTCGACGGCCGAGCGCACGTGACGCCCCGACCCATTGACGACGGCGTTGATGGCGCCACCAAACCCGATCCCACCTTCGGATTGCGGCGTGAACCCGGCGCGGATGAGCGTCAGGATGCCGTAATACTGCGTGAATCCTTCCGCAAACCACAGACAGCATGAGCTGTTGGCGTCCGTGAAATCGAACGGCTCGAGGTCGGCGGGCCGAATACGCTCCACGTTCCAGATGTGGAAGTACTCGTGCGAGATGGTGCCGAGGGCCTGTCGGCGCTGGTTCGGATCGGTGATCGTCATGCGGCGGCTGGTGAACGTTGAGTTCCGGTGCTCCATGCCATCACCGTCACTGTGCGGCGTGTAGTCGAGCAGGAAAGTGTAGGTCCCGGTGTCGAACGCCGGGTGTTCGCCGAAGATCGCGCCTTGCTCATGCACGATCTTTTCGACGTCGGTCGTGAGCGCATCGAGGTCGGCGTCCGTGCCATCGTGATGGGCAGCCACGCGGATTGCGTACGCCTTGCCGTCGGGGTTGGTCACCGTGAACGTGCGCAGGCCGAAGTTCGACAGCTCGGTTGGACTGTCCATGAAGTACTGCAGGTTCGGCGCGGTGAAGGTGAACGGATCGTCGGTGGGGAACAGTTGTGTGCCGACCTTCCAGTTCGAGTCCGCAGGCGGCACAAACGTGATGCGGATCGGGCGGGTCTCAAGACCAATTGCCCACAAAAACGACGCAGGAATGTTCAGACGCGCGTGGGTGTTGTCGACGGCGAAGTACGTGCCGTCACCGCGGTCGCCAAAGATCTTGTAGACCAGTCGTACCGTGCCGTCGTGCCCTGTGACATCCCATTGATACGACTCCGCCCGCGTTGGCGTGAGCGGCGCACCGGCCCCACTAAACGCCTCCACCGAGAAGATGTTCTTCGCAAACTCATGCACGGCGTACCGCCCCGGTGACGACCGGCTCATCCGCGCCTGCAGCGGCCGCGTGCCAAGGCCCGACACCGTCATCTCCACCTGCATCCAATGGTGCTCAGGTTCGGGGAACGTGACCCGATAGGTGATCACTGAAGCAGAAGCAGTTTGGACAGAGGCTGCGGGTGGTGTGAGGCCGGCTGCACCAGCCAAGTACCCCGTCAGCAGCAACAAAGAGATCACGACTCCAGCTGTTCGCTTCACCGGATCATTTCCCCATTTCCTCATCTCATAATCTCCACATCTATTTCCGTATCCACTTCACCAGTTCCGGCAAAGTGGGCGCCTTGCCCTGCATGAGAATACCGACGCGGAAGATGCGGCCCCCGGCCCACACGCAGAACCAGGTGGTGGCGACCAGCATCGAGACCGACAGCAACACCTGCCACAGCGGCGGTCCGGGCGGCATGGCCATGCGCAACAACATTGCAAATGGCGTCATCGTCGGAAAAAACGACATGCCGATCGCGATGTTCGACTCGGGGTTCTGAATCACGATGAAGGAGCCGAGGTACGCCAGCATGATCAGGATCATGGCCGGCTGCATCATGCTCTGCGCGTCCTTCAAATCCGAACAGGCGGACCCTAACGCGAGGAAGATTGAGCCAAAGAGCAGCGACGCACACACCATGAAGACGATGAACCAGGCGATCAGACCGGGGTCGAGCAGATCCCAGCGCCCGCTGCTGAAGACCAGATACAGGCCGCCGAGCAGATACACACTCGTCAGGAGAAGCGAGACCCCCACCACACCGAGCAGTTTGCCCGCCATCAACTGGAAGGGTGTCACCGAGCCGAGCAGCACTTCGCTGATCTTGCTCATCTTTTCCTCGATGATTGCGTTGAGCAGGTGGGTGCCTGCGGTCATCACCGACATGAACATCAGAATCAGAAAGAACGTCGGCATCGCCACGCGCGCGAGCGCATCCACTTCCTGCGCCTCTTTGACCGTGCCGTCCGTGGCGCGATCAACCAGTCCGAATGTCGTCAGCGCGGCGCGGGTGTTCAAACGCGCGATCAGCGCCTGATCAATGCCGGCATCGTCAAACCGGAGTCTCGTGATCTCATCGTTCAGCACGGTCCGCAGCCAGGTGGGCAGCGGCTGGTACGAGCTGTTCTCCGCGTAGTACAGGATCGGCGGCAGATCGCCGGTGGTGTCTGTGACGGTGGCGGCAGGAATCTCGACGAACGCGAACAGGGTCTTGTTACGGACCTCGGACGACAGGTCCACCTTCACGTCGTCGATCGGACGGCCGTCGAGCGACACCTGGGTCGGGAGAAACTCCGGGCCCGTGCGGCGTCCATCCGTGACGTTCTCGGCATTTCGCGCGTCGGCCGCGGTGCGCACGGCGTCAAACAACACGCCGGTGTGATCGATCACCGCGAACCGGCGCTGCTCCACGTCCATCTGACGTTCGGCGTAACTCATGAAAAAGAAAAAGGCCGCCATCAACACCGGCATGAGCACGATGCCGATGATGAAGGCCTTGGTTTTGACCAGCGTCAGGAATTCGGATTGGGCGATGATCAGGACGCGGTTCACAACACACCTCCCTGCTCGTCGCGAAGGTCGTCAGGGGTGGGCTTCGCGATACGCACGAAGATGTCGTGCAGAGATGGGCGCCGGATCTCGAATTGTTGCACGTCGGTCTTCTGCGTCAGCGCATGCAGGAAGGCCTGCGCATCGCCGTTGAGCCGCACGTCCTGGTAATTGCCGTGGTCATTGATGGCGGCGATCGAGGGCAGTCCGCGCAGCAGCGCGGCACCGCCGGTCACGCGCACACGGGCCGTGTCGTGGCCGTATTCCGTCTGAATTTCGTCGAGAGTTCCGTCGAGCACCTTTTTTCCCTTGAAGATCATGAAGATGCGTTCACACATCCGTTCGGCCGCGTTCATGTCGTGGGTTGAGAACACGATCGTGGTGCCCCGTCGACGCATTTCGAGCACGGCGTCCTTGAGGGCTTCCGCGTTGACTGGGTCGAGGCCCGAGAACGGTTCGTCGAGAATCAGCAGCTTGGGTTGCGACACGACAGACGCGATGAACTGCACCTTCTGCGCCATGCCCTTCGAGAGCTGCTCGACACGTTTATCCATCCAGTCGCTTAACTGCAGCAGCCCCAACCACTCCTTGATCGCGGCATCTACCTCGTGCGCGGACTTGCCCTTGAGCTGCCCGTAATAGCGCAGGACACGGCCTACCGTCATCTTCTTATAGAGGCCCCGCTCCTCCGGCAGGTAGCCCACGTCGTCGCGCACATCGGCCGCGCTGGCCTTGCCGAGCACATGAATGCTGCCGGCGTCGGGCACCAGAATGTTCATGATCATGCGGATCGTGGTGGTCTTGCCTGAGCCGTTCGGGCCGATAAACCCGTAAATCGACCCTTGGGGCACAGAAATGGAGACGTTGTCGACGGCCTGGTGCTCGCCGAATCGTTTGGAGACGCCGTTGACGGCGATGGCGGCTGGGGTGGGCATGAATACTCCGGATGAAACTCGGACCTTTTCGGTTGGGATTGACAGGCTTGTGAAACCTTTCACATCATAGGCGCACTGCTTCGGGTACGCCGCCCACCCGGGACATGTGATTGAGCGCGACAGCAACGTGGTGCCTCGGTATTCTGGCCCAAAATGGCGCCGGAATCCGATTGTCTACCGCGCGTGTGCAAATGCTGCGTGATCAAGGTAGTCTAGGGGCGTTTTTTAGCCCGCTATGAGTCAGATTTTTCCGAAAAGCGCCAACGCTGCCGTACGGTCAAGCCTGTTCGGTGTCTTGACCCTCGTCCTGTTCCTTGGATGGGTGGTCTTCACCCTCATGCGATCGTCCTGGGCCACAGGGCAGGACGAGTTCATCGAGCAGCCTGTTCAGTTCAGTCATGCCCATCACGTCGGCGGCATGGGGTTGGACTGTCGGTATTGCCATACGTCAGTTGAGAACGCGGCGTTCGCCGGTATTCCGCCCACCAAGACCTGCATGAATTGCCATACGCAGATCTGGGCGAACGCGCCGATACTTGAACCGGTGCGGGCCAGCTTCCGCGATAACACTCCAATGACGTGGATTCGGGTGAATGACCTTCCCGACTTCGTCTATTTCAATCACCAAATCCACGTTAAACAAGGCGTCGGCTGCGAAACCTGCCACGGTCCGGTTGACGAGATGCCGCTGACGTATCAAGCCGAGTCGCTGCTGATGGAGTGGTGTCTGGAATGCCACCGCGAGCCGGAGAAATTCCTCCGTCCGCGTAGTGAAGTCTTCAACATGAAGTATCAGGCGCCGGCGAACCAGCTGGAACTGGGCCTACGGTTGAAACAGGAATACAACGTCGCGGGCGCCCAGCATCTGACCAGTTGCTCGGTGTGTCACCGCTGATCCGGCTTGTTGGTGAGTACTGCCCATGACCTTCGCTGATATCCGCTCCCGCCTCGCGAGTCCGACGACGCCGGACGGCCGTGCCTATTGGCGCAGCCTCGACGAACTGGCCAACACGCCGGAATTTCAGAGCTACGTGGCCCGCGAGTTTCCCTCGCAGGCCTCCGAGTTCAACGACCCGGCTGGCCGACGTCAGTTCCTGAAGTTAATGGGCGCGTCGCTGGCCCTGGCCGGCGTCAGTGCGTGTACACGCCAGCCCAAAGAAGCGATCGTGCCGTATGTGCGGCAGCCTGAAGAGATCATCCCTGGCCGTCCGTTGTTTTATGCGACGGCGATGTCGGAAGGCGGCGTCGGCATGCCGCTGCTGGCTGAGAATCACATGGGACGCCCGACGAAGCTCGAGGGCAATCCCGAACATCCGGCCAGCCTTGGTGCGACGGACCTGTTTGGACAGGCCGCCGTGTTGTCGTTGTATGACCCGGATCGCTCGCGCACGATTCGCTACCGCGGTGATACGCGCACGTGGACCGCGTTTGTCACGGCGCTGCAGGGCGCACTCAACACCCAGCGTGCGCTCTCGGGCGCCGGGCTACGCATTCTGACCGAACCCATGACGTCGCCGTCGCTCGTCGAGCAGATGGAGATGTTGCAGGCCGCGCTGCCCGAAGCGCGCTGGCATCAGTGGGATGCGGTGTACGGCACTGTGCAGGGGGGCGCGCCCTCGGCGACGCCGCTGTATCACTTCAAGAACGCCGACATCGTCGTGTCGCTCGACGCCGACTTCATGGGTTTTGGTCCGTCGGCGCTCCGCTATACGAAGGACTTCGCGTCACGGCGCAAGATCGGCACGCCCAGCGATCGTCAGAATCGGCTCTACGTCGTCGAGCCGGTGCCGACGATCACCAGCAACAAGGCGGATCACCGTGTAGCCATGAAGGCCGCCGATGTGCACGCGGCGGCTGCGGCGCTTGCAGCGGCTGTGGGTGTTGCTGCGGAGACGACGACCGCGTCGATCAGTGAGAAGTGGCAGAAGACGCTGCCGGTGATGGCGGCCGATTTGCTCGCCAACCGTGGACGGTCGGTGGTCGTGGCGGGTCCGCACCAGCCGGCGGCCGTGCACGCGCTGGCGCGCGCGATGAACGAAGTGCTCGGCAATGTGGGCGCGACCGTGACCTACACCGCGCCGGTGACGGTGACCCCGGCCGACGGTGTCGCGTCGCTGACCGAGCTTGTGGCGGCCATGAACGCCGGAACAGTGGACGTGCTTGTGATCATGGGCGCGAATCCCGTGTTCACGACGCCTGCTGACATCGACTTTACCGGCGCACTCGCCAAGGTCTCGACGCGCATCCATCTGGGTCTGTACTACGACGAGACCGCCGAACTGTGCGACTGGCACGTGCCGGAAGCGCACTTCCTTGAGTCGTGGGGTGACCTCAGATCATTTGATGGCACCGTGTGTGTGCAGCAGCCGCTGATCGCGCCGCTGTACGACGGTCGCCAGGCGATCGAGTTGTTGTCGACGATGAATGGTGCCCCGGGACGTTCGCCGTCCGAGCTGGTGCAGGATTACTGGTCGCGTGCGTACGGCGTGGGCAGCTTCGCCGACGCCACCGGCCAGTCGTTCGCGACTGCCGACACCTTCTGGCGTTCGACGCTGCACGAGGGGTTCATCCCTAGCACGTCCAACCTGCGCGACGGTGCGGCGCCGATGGATGTGGCCGCCAATGATGTGATGTCGGCACCCGTCGCGGCCGCGGCCGGACTCGAGATCGTGTTCCGCCCTGATCCGCATGTGCTCGACGGGCGTCATGCCAACAACGGCTGGCTGCAGGAACTGCCCAAGCCGTTGTCGAAGGTGACGTGGGACAACGTCGCCTACGTGAGCTACACGACGGCGCAGGAATATTCGCTCAAAAACGAAGACGTGATCGAGATCACCTACAACGGGCGCACCGCGAAGATGCCCGTGTGGGTGCTGCCGGGCACCGCCGACAACGTGGTGGTCGTGCACTTCGGCTACGGACGACTCAAGGCCGGACGCGTGGGTTCGAACATCGGCCACAACCCCCTGACGATTCGCACGTCGCAGACCCCGTGGTTTGGCGGCGGCGCCGAGATGGTGCGCACGGGCGACACGTATCCGCTCTCCTCGACGCAGACACACTTCGTGATGGAAGGGCGCCACCCGGTGCGCGTGGTGGGTGCGGCCGATTACGAAGCGGATCCCGGCATCGTCAAACACATGGCGCACCTCGAAGTGCCCGACTCGCTGTCGCTGTATCCGCCATTCGAATACAACGGCAACAAGTGGGGCATGGCGATTGATCTCAACGCCTGCAACGGGTGCGGCGTGTGTATTGCCGCCTGCCAGGCTGAGAACAATACGCCGGTCGTCGGCAAGGATCAGGTCAGCCGCAATCGTGAGATGCACTGGCTGCGCGTGGACACCTATTTTGAGGGTGATCCGGCCGATCCGACGGGCACCTACAACCAGCCGCTCCCGTGTCAGCAGTGCGAAAACGCGCCCTGTGAAGTGGTGTGCCCCGTCGCAGCGACCGTGCACAGTGCCGAAGGCCTGAACGACATGGTCTACAACCGGTGCGTCGGTACGCGGTACTGCTCGAACAACTGCCCGTACAAAGTGCGTCGCTTCAACTTCATGCTCTACGCGGATTTCACAACGCCGGAACTCAAGGCGCAGCGCAATCCCGACGTGACGATCCGCAGCCGCGGCGTCATGGAGAAGTGCACCTACTGCGTGCAGCGCATCAATCAGGCGCGCGTCGATGCCAAGACGGCCGATCGGCCGATCGCGGATGGCGACGTGGTCACCGCCTGCCAGCAGGCGTGCCCGGCGGACGCCATCGTGTTTGGCGACCTGAACATGCCCGACAGCAAGGTGTCGCAGTTGGCGGCCCAGCAGCGCAACTACGGGCTGCTTGAGGATATCGGGACCCGCCCGCGCACGACGTATCTTGCGGTGGTGCGGAACCAGAATCCGGCGTTGCCGGATCCGTCGGGAACAGAGACTTCCGGCCACTGAGGCCGGGCGAACGGAGAGAGTCGGTGGAAGTCAGTCCCAACCCGAAACAAGACCCGCTGGGTGCCGTCCCGGTCATCGCACCGGGGCACAGCTATCGGTCCATCACGGACAAGTTGTCCGCGCTGGTGCTCACGCGCAACACGCCGACGGCCTGGTTCATCTTCATGGCGGTCGGGTTCTCGCTGTTGATGCTCTTGAAGATGTCGCTCGGCTACCTGCTCTACAAGGGCGTCGGTATCTGGGGCAACAACAACCAGGTCGCCTGGGCGTTCCCGATCATCAACTTTGTCTGGTGGATCGGCATCGGCCACGCGGGCACGCTGATCTCCGCCATTCTGCTGCTCTTCAAACAGGACTGGCGCACGTCCATTAACCGTTTCGCCGAGGCGATGACGCTCTTTGCCGTCGCCTGCGCGATGATCTACCCGATCTTTCACACCGGTCGTCCGTGGCTGGCGGCGTACTGGCTGCTGCCGTACCCGAACACGATGGGTCTGTGGCCGAACTTCCGCAGCCCGCTGATCTGGGACGTGTTCGCCGTCTCCACCTACGCGTCGGTGTCGGCCCTGTTCTGGTACATCGGCCTCATTCCCGACCTCGCCACCTTCCGTGACAAGGCGGTCAATCCGATCTCCAAGAAGATTTACGGCGTGCTGGCGATGGGCTGGCGCGGGTCTGCGCGGCACTGGTACCGCTACGAAACGGCCTATCTGATCCTGGCGGGTCTCTCCACACCGCTGGTGCTCTCGGTCCACACGGTCGTGAGTTTTGACTTCGCGGTCTCGGTCCTGCCGGGCTGGCACGCGACGATTTTCCCGCCGTACTTCGTGGCCGGTGCCGTCTACGCCGGCTTCGCGATGGTGCTCACGCTGGCCATTCCGCTGCGCGCGATCTACAAGCTGCACGACTTCATCACGATGCGGCATCTCGAGAACATGGCCAAGGTCACGCTGGTGACCGGACTCATCGTGGTCTACGGCTACTTCTGCGAGCTGTTCTTCGGCTGGTACAGCAGCAGTCTCTACGAACGCGAAATGCTGCGCCTGCGCATCTTCGACGGCTATTACACGTGGGCGTACTGGGCGCTGCTGTTGTGCAACTTCGTGGTCCCGCAGCTGTTGTGGGTCAAGAAGTTCCGGCGCAACATCGCGGTCCTCTTCACTGTCGCGATGTTTGTGAACGTCGGCATGTGGCTCGAGCGCTTCGTCATCATCGTCACCAGTCTGAGTTCCGACTTCCTGCCGGGCTCGTGGGCCATCTACAGTCCGACGATGTGGGACTTCATGACGTTCGTCGGCACGATCGGCCTGTTCATGACGCTGTTCTTCCTGTTCGTCCGGGTGCTGCCCATGATCTCGATTTTCGAAATGCGCACGTTGTTGCCTGAAGCCACACCGGTGCAACCGCCTCACGAAGGAGGGAAGCACTGATGGCCCATCATGTGTCCGACCCCGTGGGACCCTACGGCCTGATGGCCGAGTTTGCCTCGGCGCAGGCGTTGCTCGACGCGGCACACAAAGTGCACGCGGCCGGCTACACCAAAACCGACGCGTACTCGCCGATGCCGATTCATGGCCTGGCCGAAGCGCTCGGCATGCACGAACGCAAGATTGCACCAGTGGTGCTGGCGGCCGGCATCATCGGCGGCAGTGTGGGCTATGGTCTGCAGTACTGGGCCTCGGCCATCGAATATCCGCTCAACATCGGCGGACGACCCTTCCACTCGTGGGTGTCGTTTATTCCGGTGACGTTCGAGGTGACGATTCTCTTCGCGGCGTTCGCGTGCGGTCTGACGATGATCGCGCTGAACGGGCTGCCGCAGCCGTATCACCCCGTGTTTAATTCCCCGCGCTTCTCGATGGCGAGTCAGGACGCGTTTTTCCTGGCGATCGAGTCGACGGACCCACGCTTCGAGGAAGCCGGGACGCGGGCGTTTCTTGCGGGACTCAATGCCCGGGAAGTGGTGACCCTTGAACACTAAGATCACTCGCGCCGGTCGCGCGCTGGCGGGTCTGGCGTTGATCGCGCTGACGGCCGCCGGCTGCCGACAGGACATGCATGATGCGCCGCGGTACGACCCGCTCGAAGCGTCTGACTTTTTTCGCGACGGCAGCACCGCCCGTCCGCTCATTGCCGGCACGGTGGCGCGCGGTCATCTGAACGCCGACACCTACCTGCACACCGGCAAGGACGCGATTGGCCTGCCGGTTAACGCGTTTCCGTTCGCGATTTCCCGCGCGGACCTTGACCGCGGCGAAGAACGGTTCAACGTGTTCTGCGCCCCGTGCCATGGGACGACGGGCGAGGGCAACGGCATGATCGTGCAGCGCGGCTACCGACAGGCACAGTCGATGCACATCGACCGTCTGCGGTTTGCGCCCGTCGGGTATTTTTATGATGTCGTGACGAACGGCTTCGGCGTCATGCCGGACTATCGTTCGCAGATTCCGGTGGACGACCGCTGGCGGATTGTGGCGTACGTGCGTGCGCTGCAAGCCAGTCGCCAGGCGACGGAGGCCGATGTGCCGGCTGATGTGATGCAGCAGCTGCGCCAGGGCGCAGCCACCGTGCCCATGGCACCTGGTGGCGGGGAGACGAATCGATGAGTGGGGAGTTCAACGCCGCCGCGATGCTGAAGGAGCGGCCGGTCGCCGATCTCAACCGGCTCTCGAGCCGTGGCGTCATGTTTGGTGCCGTCGGCATCGTTGCGTCGGCGGTTGGATACTTCATGGCGGACTGGTCGCAGTTCCTCCAGTCGTATCTCATCGCCTACCTGTTCTGGATCGGCATCTCGCTGGGTTCGCTGACGTTGCTGATGATTCAGTACCTGAGCGGCGGGGCGTGGGGCCTGGTGGCCCGCCGGGTGTTTGAGGCGGCCACGCGCACGCTGCCGTTGATGCTGGTGCTGTTCATTCCGATCGGGATGAACCTGCAGACACTCTTCAAGTGGGCGCGGCCCTACGCGGTTGATGATCCCCTCATCGTCGCGAAGATGGCGTACCTCAACCCCGAGTTCTTCTACATCCGGGTGCTGATCTATTTCGCGGTCTGGATGGGCCTCGCGTTCACCCTCAGCCGCTGGTCGAAGGCGCAGGACGAGGCCGCCCCGCTGCCGCCAGGCCCGATGGACCGTCGCTTCCGTCTGTTGTCCGGGCCCGGGTTGGTGCTGCACATTCTGATGGTCACCTTCATGAGCGTGGACTGGCTCATGTCGCTCGACCCGCACTTCTTCTCGACCATCTTTGGAGTGTTGACGCTGGGTGGCCAGGGGCTGACGACGCTGGCGTTCACCATTCTGGTATTGCAGGGACTCTCGAACTCGCGGCCGATCTCGCAGGTGGCTGATGCCGAGCGCTTCCACGACTACGGCAAGTTCATGCTGGCGTTCGTCATGTTGTGGGCGTACTTCAACGTGTCGCAGTTGCTGATCATCTGGTCGGCCAACCTGCCGGAAGAAATTCCCTGGTATATCGCGCGTCTGCAGGGGCCGTGGGCGCCGTGGGCCGTCGTGGTGCTGGTCGGACACTTCGTGTTTCCCTTCATGCTGCTGTTGTCGCGCGACCTGAAGCGCCACGGACGCATGCTCTCGCGCGTCGCGCTGCTTATCATGGTGATGCGCGTGGTGGACTTGTCGTGGACGGTCGGTCCCGTGTTCCGTGTGGGGTACACGGTGCACTGGCTCGACTTCACCATGGTGCTGGCGTTTGCGGCGCCGTGGTTGTTCCTCTTTTATCGAACCCTCGGGAGTCGGGCACTTGTGCCTGCACACGACCCGTATTTCAAGGATGCGGTGGCCAATGGCGGACACTAATCATCACGAAGATCATCACGGGCCCGCCGGACCGGCGCGCGTCGAAGGTGACGGCATTTCGTACAAGGGCCTCGGCTGGGCCATGGTCTGGCTCGCGGCGATCACCCTTGTCTGTTACGCCATCGTCTGGGGCTTCTACGTGTTCATGGAGTCCAGGGCGATCGCAGGCGATCCGCCGCGCAACGCATTGGCGGCACCCGCGACGACGCCGACGATTGTGGATGGACGCATCGTGTCCGGCGCGGCGCCGACGTCGCCGATGCTGGTGGATGAACCGACGAATCTCCGTGCGTTCCGTGCACGGGAGCACGAACTGTTGACCACGTACGGCTGGGTGGATCAGAACGCGGGTACCGTCCGCGTCCCGATTGATGTGGCGAAGGATCTCGTGATGGCCCAGGGATTGCCCGTGCGGGCTGGAGCACAATGACACTGACCGTTCGACGACTTCTCGCGTGTGCCGCGGCCCTCTGGGTCGGTGTGGGCGTGGTGTCGTTGTCGGCACAACGCGCGTTGCCTGGATCCGGGCCGCCCGGGACGCCGGCCATGGCGCCGCTGCCGATCCTCAAGGACGTGCGCATCGATCAAAAACTCGATGAGACCATTCCGCTCGACATTCCGTTCACCGATGAACGGGGGCGAGAGGTCACGTTGGCACAGTACTTCGGTGAGCGGCCGGTGGTCGTGGCATTGGTGTACTACGAGTGCCCGATGCTCTGCACCCAGGTGCTCAACGGGCTGTTCTCCTCGATGGAACCCGTCAAGATCGACGCCGGGCGCGAGTTTGAACTGGTGGTCGTCAGTTTTGATCCCGGCGAGACGCCCGCGATGGCGCTGGCGAAAAAGGCCGGGTACGTGAAGCACTATCAGCGCCCAACGGCCGAGGCGGGTATTCATTTCCTGACCGGTCGCCAGACCTCGATTGATCGTCTGGCTGATGCGGTGGGCTTCCGGTACGTCTATGACGAGGCGATCGACCAGTACGCCCACCCGGCGGCCGTGACGGTGTTGACCGCCGAAGGCAAGGTGTCGAAGTATCTCTACGGCGTGGAGTTTGCCCCGCTCGACTTCCGGTTTGCGGTGACGTCGGCCGGCGAAGGCCGGGTCGGCACCTTCGTGGACCAGGCGTTGCTCTACTGCTTCCACTACGACCCCGCCACCGGCAAGTACAGCCTGGCGATCATGACGTTCGTTCGCATTGGAGCCGTGTTGACCATGGTGGGCCTCGGCGCGTTTCTTTTTGTTCACCTGCGGCGCGATCGCCGGCAGCGCAGAGCGGTCGCATCGACTGCAACGGGTACTCGGTAGATGTCCAGTTTCCCACTGTTCCCTGAGGCCGCTTCGTCCATCGCGTTCGAAGTCGACCTGTTGTATTTCTTCATCCTCGCGGTCTGCTCGTTTTTTGCCGTGTTGGTGTCCGCGCTGGTCGTGTTCTTCGCGGTCAAGTACCGGCGGCGGCATCCCGATGAGGTGGGGGCCGACATTCACGGGTCGATTGCCCTGGAACTGCTGTGGACGGTGATTCCGTTCGTGCTCGCCATGGTGATGTTCGTGTGGGGTGCCGACGTCTACTTCCGCATCGCCCGTCCACCGGCCGACTCGATGGAGGTCTTCGTCGTCGGCAAGCAGTGGATGTGGAAGGTGCAGCATCCGGACGGCATGCGCGAAATCAACGAGCTGCACGTGCCGGTGAACCGCAACGTGAAGATCACCCTCGGGTCCGAGGACGTGCTGCACGACTACTACATTCCGGCGTTCCGCGTGAAGATGGACGCCGTCCCAGGCAAACTGACCACCATGTGGTTCCGGGCCACCAAGACCGGCACCTACCAGATCTTCTGCGCCGAGTACTGCGGCACGCAGCACTCCGGCATGATCGGCCACGTCATTGTGATGGAAGAGCAGGACTATGAGGCCTGGCTGGCCGGTGGCCGCACGTCCGGGACGCCGGTCGAGAACGGCGCGCGCCTGTTCACCGATCTCGCCTGCATCACCTGCCACAAGGAAGACACGTCCGGCCGCGGACCGGTGCTGAACGGTCTGTTCGGATCCACCGTGGAGCTGATGGATGGCCGCACGGTGGTGGCCGACGAAAACTATCTGCGTGAATCGATCGTGAACCCGCAGGCGAAGATCGTGCGCGGCTTCCAGCCGATCATGCCGACATTCCAGGGCACGGTGAGCGAAGAGAACCTGATGCAGCTCATTGCCTATCTCAAGACGCTGAAGCCGGTGCCGCCGGCCGCAGCGACCGACACTTCGGGCGGACAGTAAGGCGCAAGGACCGATATGAATCAGGGCACTGTGAATTCACCAAGTTATCTGGACGCCCCGCACGGGATCGCGTCGTGGTTGCTGACCAAGGACCACAAACGGATCGGGATCCTGTACCTGATCTCCGTGACCGTGTTTTTCTCGATCGGCGGGTTGTTCGCGGCGGCTATCCGCACCGAGCTGCTCACTCCGCAGGGCGACTTCCTGACGGCGGATCTGTACAACAAGCTCTTCACGCTGCACGGCGTCGTGATGATCTTCTTCTTTCTGCTTCCGTCGATTCCAGCGACGCTCGGCAACTTTTTGATTCCGATCCAGATCGGCGCCAAGGACCTCGCGTTCCCGCGCATCAACCTGCTCAGCTGGTACATCTACATCATCGGCGCCGTGTTCACGTTGGCCGCAGTGTTCATGGGCGGTGTCGACACCGGGTGGACGTTCTATACGCCCTACAGCTCCATTGCGTCGAACACCAACGTGGTGTTGGCGGCCCTGGGTGTGTTCATCACTGGTTTCTCGTCGATCCTGACCGGCTTCAACTTCATCGTCACCATCCACCGGATGCGCGCACCGGGCATGACGTGGTTCCGGTTGCCGCTCTTCATCTGGGCACACTACGCGACCAGCCTGGTCATGATCCTCGGCACCCCGGTGGTGGCCATCACGATTCTGCTGGTGTTCGCCGAGCGCGCACTGGGCTTCGCGATCTTCGACCCACGCGTCGGCGGCGACCCGGTGCTGTTCCAGCATCTGTTCTGGTTCTACTCACACCCGGCCGTCTACATCATGATCCTGCCGGGCATGGGCGTGGTCTCCGAACTGGTCGCGGCGGTCTCGCGCAAGCAGATCTTCGGCTACAGCTTCGTGGCGTACTCGAGCCTGGCGATTGCGATCATCGGCTTCCTCGTCTGGGGCCACCACATGTTCGTGAGCAGCCAGTCGATTTATGCCGGTCTCGTGTTCTCGATCATCACGATGATCGTCGCCGTGCCGTCCGCCGTGAAGACGTTCAACTGGACCGCCACGATGTACAAGGGTTCGGTCACCTGGGAGTCGCCGACCTACTGGGTCATCGGCTTCATGGGCCTGTTCCTTATCGGTGGTCTGACGGGCCTGTTCCTCGGCTCGATGGGCCTGGACGTCCACCTGCACGACACCTACTTCGTCGTGGCGCACTTCCACTACATCATGGTGGGCGGCGCCATCATGGCCTTCCTCGGCGGTATCCACTTCTACTGGCCGAAGATGACGGGCCGGATGTATCCGGAGACCCTCGGCAAGATCTCCGCGTTGCTGGTGTTCATTGGATTTAACCTGACGTTCTTCCCGCAGTTCGTGCTCGGGTATCTCGGCATGCCGCGCCGGTATCACGCGTATCCGGAGGAATTCCAGATCCTCAACGTATTGTCGACGGCCGGGGCCGGTGTGCTTGGTGTCGGCTACGCGCTGATCGTCATTTACCTGGTGGCGTCGCTCTTCAAGGAGCGTGACGCGCCGGCCAACCCGTGGGGCGCCACGGGGCTTGAGTGGCAGATCCAGTCGCCGCCCATCACGCTCAACTTCGACCACGATCCGGTGGTGACCGAGGACGCCTACAACTACGCCGCGCGCGGCCGCAAGCAGGGGGAGGTCTAACGTGTCGGCTCCCAACGTCCACGGGGACGCGCATCAGTCCCCTCATCCCAAGCTGCAGCACCATTTCCACAACATGGCGCAGCAGCTCGAGGCCTCGATCCTCGGGATGTGGGTGTTCCTGGTCACCGAAGTCATGTTCTTCGGCGGCATGTTCATGGCGTACCTGCTCTATCGCAGCATGTACCCGGATGCCTGGCTCGCCGGCAGCAACGAACTCGATGAGGTCCTCGGCGGTATCAACACCCTGGTCCTGATCGTCAGTTCGCTGACGATGGCGCTGGCAGTGCGTGCGGCGCAGGTCGGGGCTCGGATGGCGCAGATCGCCAACCTCATTCTCACGATCATCTTCGGCAGCATCTTCCTGATCGTGAAGTACTTTGAGTACGCGGCCAAGTTCGAACATCATCTCGTGCCAGGCGCGAACTTCGATCCGGCGCGCGAGCCCGCCCAGCAGCTGTTTTTCTCGCTCTACTTCATGTTGACGGGCGTCCACGCCCTGCACATGGTGGTGGGCATCGTGCTGTTGCTCGTCATTCTGCGCATGGCGTGGCAGAACAAATTCAACGCCGAGTACTTTGCTCCGGTCGAAGTCACGGGCCTCTACTGGCACTTTGTTGACCTCGTGTGGATCTTCCTCTTCCCGTTGCTGTACCTCATCGGGAAGCATCATTAAAGGCGCAAGAGACACCATGTCCCACGTCAGCCCCAAGGGCCTCTACTATTCCGTGTTCGGCGGCTTGTTCATCCTGACGATCGTCACTGTGGCGATCGCACGCGTCGATCTCGGCCCCTGGAACACCCCTATTGCTCTGGCCGTCGCCGGCGCGAAGGCGATGCTCGTCATTCTGTTTTTCATGGGTGTGAAGTACAACAACACGCTCACGAAGGTGGTCGCCGCCTCTGGCTTTGTGTGGCTGATCATCCTGTTCGGCATCACGATGGGCGACTATCTGACCCGCGGCTGGCTCGGCGTGCCCGGTCGGTAACCGGCCACAATCCACCACTCACCGATTTTCAGGCACCAACTGGGCGCGACCTCCGTCACTATCGTGCAGACTCAGCGTTGATCTTCGCTGTTTCTTTGCGTTAGAGTGGCGCCTCACTACTGAGGCCCGTGTGGAGCCATTGTCGGGGGATGTGTATCCGTGAGTGATTTGAAGGACGAGCTGGCCGCGCTGCGCATTGATCGGGCTCCGATGGATGCCGGGAGCGGTCGCAGCTGGGTGAAATGGGTCGTGCTGCTGGTGGTGCTGGCCGCCGCCGGGTATGCCGGGTGGGCGTGGTTTACGAGGGAGCGGCCGATTGAGGTCGAGGTCGTCACCGTCACCGAACGGGCGGCCGGGGCCCAGGCCACGGTATTGAACGCCTCCGGTTACGTCACGGCCCGTCGCCGGGCGACCGTCTCCTCCAAAGTGACCGGCAAGCTCATCGAGGTCAACGTTGAGGAAGGCATGGCCGTGCGCGAAGGGCAGGTCCTTGCGCGTTTGGACGACTCGACGGCTCGAGCGGTGCTGGCGTTGTCGCAGGCGCAACTGGCGGCCCCGCGCGGCAACATGCGCGAAAGTGAAGTGCGTCTCGCCGAAGCGCGGGTGACCCTGACCCGTTTTGTCCAATTGGTGAAAGACGGCATCGGCACCCGGGCGGACGTGGACCGGGCGCAGGCGGAAGTGGACTCGCTGATCGCGCGCATTGCGTCTGCCGGCGAGCAGGTCGCCGTCGCTGAACGTCAGGTGGCCCTCCAGCAGACGAACCTCGACGACATGATCATCCGCGCGCCCTTTAGTGGCGTGGCGATTTCGCGCGATGCCCAGGCAGGAGAAATGGTGTCGCCCGTATCCGCGGGTGGCGGCTTCACACGCACCGGCATCTGCACCATTGTCGACATGCGATCGCTTGAGATCGAAGTGGACGTGAACGAGAGTTACATTGGTCGCGTGCAGACCGGCCAGGCCGTCACGGCTGTGCTCGATGCCTACCCTGACTTTCGGATTCCCGCCCGTGTGATCACAACCGTGCCCACGGCCGACCGGCAGAAGGCGACCGTGCTCGTACGTATTGGTTTCACGGAGGCTGACCCGCGAATTCTCCCCGACATGGGGGTGAAGGTGACCTTCCTGCGCGAGGCCGACGAACAGACGGCGCCAACCACACAACCCACGGCACTGGTACCCAGGAGCGCTGTGCGCCAGGACGGCGACCAGCCCATCGTGTTCGTCCTGACGGCCGAGACTGTGGACCGTCGCGCCGTGCAGGTGGGTGGCACCGACGGTGACCGCATCGAAATTGTCGCTGGCCTGCGTGCCGGCGAACGCGTGGTGGTGGCACCTCCGCCGACGCTCACCGCAGGCATGCTCGTGACAGTCAAATAGGGATACACATGAACACACTGGTCAACATCAGGAACGTGCACAAGTACTTCACCCGCGGCAGCGAGCGCATCGACGTGCTCCAGGGTGTCAATCTCGAGATTCCCGAGGGCGACTTCCTCGCGTTGATGGGGCCCTCTGGCTCTGGCAAAACAACACTGCTCAATCTGATGGGTGGGCTCGACGCGCCGTCGTCAGGCTCGATTGAGATCAAGGGCGCCAATATCGCTGGTCTGTCAGGCAGCCGCTTGTCGCAGTGGCGCTCGCAACACATCGGCTTTGTCTTCCAGCTCTACAATCTCCTTCCGGTGTTGACGGCGGCGAAGAACGTGGAGCTGCCGTTGCTGCTCACGAAGTTGTCGAAGGCCGAGCGTCGGGAGCGTGTGCGCATTGCGTTAAAAGTGGTCGGGCTGGCCGACCGCGCGGATCACTATCCCCGCCAGCTGTCCGGTGGTCAGGAGCAACGTGTGGGGATTGCGCGCGCGATTGTCACAGACCCCACGCTGCTGCTCGCCGACGAGCCGACCGGCGATCTCGACCGCAAGTCGGGCGACGAGATTCTTGATCTGCTGTACACGCTCAATCGCGATCACGGCAAGACGATCGTGATGGTCACGCACGACCCGCGGGCGGCTGAACGCGCGCAGCGCACGATCCACCTTGAGAAAGGCCTGTTGATGGGTGCCGGAGCGGTCGTATGAAGTACGTCCCCCTGCTCTGGAAGAACCTCTGGCGCAAGAAGATCCGCACGATCTTCACCATCGGATGCCTGTTTGTCGCGTTTCTGCTGTTCGGCATGCTGATGACGATCCGGGCTGCGTTTGCGTTTGGTGTTGACGTCGCGGGCCTCGACCGCCTGGTGCTCATCCACAAGGTCAGCCTGATCATGCCACTGCCGATTTCGTATCAGTCCCAGCTGCAGTCGACGCCCGGCGTGGAAGTCGCCACTCACAACACCTGGTTCGGCGGCGTGTATCAGGACCCGTCCAATTTTTTTGCACAGATCGTGGTGGACCCCGAGCCGTTCATGTCCATCTATCCGGAGTACCGCCTTCCGCCGGAGCAGATGACGGCGTGGCTGGGTGATCGGCAGGGCGCGATTGTCGGCAGCGATCTGGCCCGCCGCTTCGGGTGGTCGGTTGGTGACCGCATCCCGATCCAGGCCACCATCTGGCAGCCGAAGGGCGGCGGCCTCACCTGGGAGTTCAACATCGTCGGCATCTACGACGCGGATCCCGGGGTGGACAAGACACAGTTCTTCTTCCGCTACGACTACCTCGACGAGAACCGTGCCGGGGGTGAGGGTGCCGTCGGGTGGTACGTCGTCAAGATTGCCGACGCCTCCCGCTCGCAGGAGATGGCAGCGCAGTTTGATGCCATGTTCGAGAATTCGGCCGCCGAAACCAAGACGACGACCGAGAAGGGGTTTGTGGAGGGGTTCGCGAACCAGGTGGGTAATATCGGCGCGATCATGATTTCGATTCTGGTCGCCGTCTTGTTCTCCTTCATGATCGTCGCGGCCAACACGATGGCGCAGTCGGTACGCGAACGCACCAGTGAAGTCGCGGTACTGAAAACGCTCGGGTTCTCGAGCGGCACCATCCTGATGCTGGTGCTCGGCGAGGCCGTGTTCATCACCGTGCTGGGCGGCGGGCTCGGCCTGCTGGCGGCATGGTTGTTTGTCCAGGGCGGCGACCCCACAGGCGGCATGTTGCCGTTGTTCGTGTTGCCGTCGAGAGATGTGGCCATTGGTGTGGGCCTGATCGTACTGATGGGGCTGCTCGCCGGAGCGGTGCCGGCGTTCCAGGCGATGCAGCTCAAGATCACCGACGGTCTGCGGCGCAACTGAGACGGAGAAGTTCAAATGCAGTGGATCTCGCAGACGCTTGCCGTCACCTTTCTGAACCTGAAGACCATTCCTCAACGCCTGAGCTCGTCCGGCGTGGCCATTGTCGGTATCGCCGGCGTGGTCATCGTGTTTGTCTCGGTGCTGTCGATCGCGGCCGGCTTCACAGCCGCGATGCAGGGCAGCGGCTCGCCCTCGCGCGCGCTCGTGATGCGGACTGGTGCCGACAGCGAGATGACAAGCGGCATCGGCGGCGAGGAAGCCGACATCATCAAACAGGCACCGGGGCTTCGTCGCGACGGTCAGACACCTCTTGCGTCGGCAGAGTTGTACGTCATCATCGACCTGCCGAAGATTTCGACAGGGACCGCCGCGAATGTGCCGATGCGTGGCGTGGAGCCCGCCGCCTTTGCCGTGCGCGATGAGGTGCAGATCATTGACGGACGCATGCTGGAATTCGGCACCAACGAGGTGGTGGTGGGGCGCGGAGCGAGCGGTCAGTTTGCGGGTCTCACTGTTGGCAGCGAGATCAAGTCGGGCCAGGCGACCTGGACGGTGGTCGGCGTCTTTGAAGCCAATGGTGGGGTGGCAGAGACCGAGATCTGGGTCGACGCTCGCGTGTTGCAGGGTATCTACCGCCGGGGCAACTCCTATCAGTTGGTGTTGGCGCGGCTGGATTCGTCGGACGCCTTCGACACATTCCGAGACTGGCTGATCACCAACCCGCAGCTCAACGTGCAGGTGCGCCGCGAGAACGAGTACTACGCCCAGCAGTCGGTCATGTTGAGTGGGCTTATTCAGGGAGTGGGTTTCGGCATCGCTCTGCTGATGGGAATCGGCGCAGTGTTTGGTGCCATCCTCACGATGTATACGGCCGTGTCGACTCGGGCGCGCGAAATCGCGACGCTGAGAGCGCTGGGGTTCAACAGTGGCTCCGTTGTGGTGTCCGTGCTGGCCGAGTCACTCGCGCTCGGCGCGATTGGTGGCGCGATCGGGGCGGCGGTTGCGTACTTTGGCTTTAACGGGTATCAGACTTCGACGATTAACTTCCAGACGTTCAGCCAGGTGGCGTTTGCATTCCGCGTGACGCCAGCCCTGCTTGGGATGGGGTTGTTTTACGCCCTGCTGCTGGGTTTGGTCGGAGGGTTGTTTCCGGCAATTCGTGCGGCCCGGCTGCCGATTCCTGCCGCGTTGCGGGAGCTGTAGGCTTTTCGATTCGGGGTAAAATTACCCCATGCGCACAGTGATGATCGCAGGAGCGGTGCTCTTGATCGCCGCCGCAGGTGTCGTCGTCGCCACAAGCCCCGGCAATCCGGACGAGGTGCGTCGGGTGCCCGTCTCGGCCGAAGCTCAAGACTACTGGTCCCAGTGGCGCGGTCCTTCAGGCCAGGGACTGGCCAAAGGCACCAACTATGTTTCACGCTGGTCCAACACACAGAACGTGTTGTGGAGAACGACCACACCTGGGCTCGGCCATTCCTCGCCGATTGTGTGGGACGACCACCTCTTCATGACCACCGCCCGCGACGGCGGTACGAAGTTGTCGATGCTGGCGTACGACCGCCGCAGCGGCAAACTGCTGTGGGACACCGCAGTGCCGTCCAGCGGCGTCGAACACATCTACGCGAAGAACTCCCACGCGTCGGCTACTGCAGTGACCGATGGCACGCTGGTGTACGCGTCGTTCGGCACACACGGGCTTGCCGCGTTCGACTTTGAAGGGCGGATGGTGTGGCATCGCAACTTTGGCGAGCTGAACAACTATCACGGCAGCGCGGGCTCCCCCGTACTCTACAAAGACCGTATCTTTCTCTATCAGGACCACCGTGGCACCGCGTCGCTCAGTTCCTTTGTCGCCGCGTTTGACGCAAAAACGGGCAAGACGATCTGGTGGAAGGATCGCGAGGCGACGGTGGGATGGGGGACGCCGATCGTGATTACGACGGGCACCCGCGATGAACTCATCGTGTCGAGCATGAGCAAGGTCTACGCGTATTCGCCTGAGACGGGTGATGAGCTGTGGACCGTCAGCGGCATGACGAGGGAAGTGATTCCCACACCCGTGGTCGGGCATGGGTTCGTGTTTGCCTCCTCGGGTCGAGCCGGTCCCACGTTTGCCATTCGGCCCGGTGGTTCGGGCGACGTCACCGAATCACACGTGGCATGGTCCACACCGAGGGGTTCCCCGTTTGTACCCTCAAGCCTGATTCACGGCGACCTGCTGTACCAGCTCAACGACATGCAGAGCATCCTGACGGTCTTCCATGCGAAGACCGGCGAACTGGCTTACCAGGAGCGCTTGGGCGTCGCGACTCGCGAAGGCTTCTCATCGTCGCCGGTCGCGGTGGGCAACACGCTGTTTTTCACCAATGACGATGGCCAGACGTTTGTGGTGGAGTCGGGGCCCGCGTTCAAACTGCACCATGTGAACGAGATGGGCGCCCGGGTGCTGGCATCGCCGGCCCTGGTGGACGGCATCTGGTACTGGCGCACGGACAAGGAATTGCTGGCGATTGGGTTAGGATCGAGACCATGACGTCCTCGTTTCGCTCCTCGTTTCTGGCGGCGGTGTCCATCGCCGCGGTTTCCGTCGTTGTCATGGCCCAGCAGCAGGGCGTGGATCCACGTCCGCCGAATGCGCCGGATCAGAAGCCGGCGTTTGCCGGTCAGACACGCGCACCGGAGCGGCTGACCAACGTGGCGTTTGATGTGGTGACGGTGGTCGATGGGCTGGCGGCACCCTGGGGTCTCGCGTTTTTGCCCTCGGGCAAGATGCTGGTGACGGAAAAGGCCGGGCAGCTGCGGGTGGTCGCGGGCGACGGCACGTTGTCTCCTCCAGTTGAAGGGTTGCCTCCGGTGGACCCACGCGGACAGGGCGGTCTGCTCGACGTGGCGCTTGATCCGGCGTTTGCGACCAACCAGTTGATCTATTGGAGTTATGCCGAGCCGCAGCCGGAGAAACGTAACAACACGGCGGTGGCTCGCGGCCGGTTTGTCGATGGCTCGGCGCCTCGTGTCGAGAACGTACAGGTGATCTACCGGCAGGTGCCGTCAGTGGTGGCCAGCGGTCACTACGGCTCGCGACTGGTCTTCGGCCGTGACGGCACCTTGTTCATTACACAGGGCGATCGGCAGTCGACGGCGAATCGCGACATTGCGCAGCAGATGGATAACCTGCTGGGCAAGATCGTGCGCATCAATACCGATGGGTCGATTCCAAAGGACAACCCGTTTGTCGGTCGCGACGGCGTCCGGCCTGAGATCTGGTCCAGCGGCCACCGCAATGTGCAGTCTGCCGCGATCAATCCTGAGACTGGTGAACTCTGGGAAGTGGAACACGGGGCGCGGGGCGGAGACGAACTCAACATCTCGCGCAAAGGACTGAACTACGGCTGGCCGGACGCGGCGTACGGCATCGAGTACCGTGGCGGGCCGATCAAGGAAGGGCTGACGGCCGCACCGGGTTTTGAGCAGCCCATCTACTACTGGGATCCCGTGATCGCGCCGAGTGGCATGGTGTTCTACACCGGCGATCTGTTTCCCGCGTGGAAGGGCAGCTTGTTCATCGGTGGGCTGGTCACGACCAATCTTGTGCGACTCGACATCAAGGGCGAGCGGGTTGTGGGTGAGGAGCGCCTGCTGCGCGACCTGCAGCCGGCCCCCGAACGCATCCGCGACGTGCGCCAGGGGCCGGAGGGGGCGATCTACGTTGTGACCAATCCCACGAGTGCCGGACAGGGACGTGTGCTCAAGCTGGTGCCAAAGAAATAGGCCGTTCTAGTTAAACGTCCAGACGGCAAGGATCACGACCACCACCGCGATCGCGAACACCGATTTTCCGGCGGCCTGAGTCCGTGCCATGGCCCCCGCGTCGCCCGCAGCCACACCTTTCGCCTGCGAATGGATGAAGCCGATCAGCAGCGTCATGAGGACAACGGCGGTGAGCTTGGCGTGAAAGAGGCCAGGCATCGCGCCAAAGCCGCCCCATTTCATGAACACGAGCGTCAGGCCCGTGAGCCACAGCAGCACCAGGCCAACGTCGCCAACACGCGCAATCGCGGGGGGAAAGCGGCCCAGTACCCGGCGCTCGTCCGGCGATGCCTTCGCGATCAGACCCGCCATTACCAGGTTGCCGAAGCCAGTCGCGAATCCCATTGCAAGACCCATGAAGTGCAGGAACACCAACGCGCGCATACCATCAACCAAGTCCATCATTCCCCCATCTCCTCATCTCCCCATCTCCACACCTAGGTGGGTCGCGTCAGGCATGTCGGCCCGCCGCCACCTTTGAGCGAGATGTCCGAGCCATCGTAAACCCAAACGGTCGCGCCGGCACGCTCGAGTGCGGCGCGCGTGATGGGGTTGCCGTCCACCATCACACACTGACGCGGCGCGGCGGCAAACACGTTGGCGCCCATGGACTCGAACTCCGCGTCGGGCACCTCCACCAGTGCATAGCCCAGATCCAGGAGCCGCTCGCGGAAAGGCACCGGCATCAACGGTGAATACACGACCGCAAGGTCCCGGTCGACGGGGCTGATGATCGACATCAGGTGGAACACGTCGCTGGCACCGCGATAGTGCGGCAGCGGCACCACGATCAGCTCGTCAATGGAACCGTCAAGCAGTCCGCGCAGTTGCTCGATGCCGGCGTCATTGGTGCGATACCCTCGTCCGACAGCCACCAGGCGGGGCCCGAGCCAGGTGACGTCGCCACCCTCCAGGGTGCCCGGTGCCTCAATCTGTCCGACCACTGGAATCCCGAGCGCCGCGTAGGTGTCGGCCAGCGCTGCGGGCTCGGCCTGTCGCTGTGGTTTGCCCATCCGGCAGAGGATCGCGCCTCGTGGTGACATTACGGAGGCGTCGCGGACGTAGATCGAGTCCAGCGACAGGGCATTGTGGTGCGCTGGTGCGCTCGTGCACTCGTGCACTCGTGCACCGGAGCACTTGAGCAGTTCGACAAACGCATCAAACTGCGTGCACGCCTTCGCGTAGTCGGGTGGCGCCGTGAAGTTGAGGTCGCGCCATTGCCTCGCGATCTGATCGGCACTGCCGAAGGCCTCGCGCGGGTGGCGGACGAGAATGCGCGTCCAGGGGCCGCTATCGGTCATGGGTGATCCAGACATAGACGGGGAGTCCGGCCATCAGCAGCAGGAACCCCCAGAAGACCGTCTCTGCCCCGGCCCCGCCAATCGCCCAGAGGGAGTAGACAAACGCAAGGCCGGCGATGATGCGGAGACTTCTCGTGATCTGCGCGCCACCGAGTCGGAACGTTGCCAGCGCGCAGAATGTGTACGGAATGAGCGTGGCCAGTGTGGCCAGCAGAATGATGAAGGTGAACAGGTCGACGAGGCCTCGCGTGTAGTTCGCGGCAATGAGTGCCGTGGCGAGCACGCCGCCAATCACCATGCCTGTCGCCGGTGTACCGTTGCTTGACACACGGGTGAAGGCTCGTGGAAACAGCCCGTCTCGGGCCACGGCGAGGGGCAGTTGGCCCACCACAAGAGTCCACCCGTTCAGCGCTCCAAAGCAGGACACCGCCGCGCCGATCGCCACCAGTTGTGCCGCCCCGTTGCCGAACAACACACGCGCGGCGTCAGCGAACGGCGCCGTGGAATTCGCCAGTGCGTCCGCAGGCACAAGTGCCATGACGCCCACAGTGCTGATGAGATAGACACCGGCAGCGAGTACGGTGCCGACGACTGTGGCACGAGGAATCGTCTTCGCAGGATTCTCGATGCTGCCGGCGGGAATCGTCGCGCACTCCAGGCCCAGAAACGCCCAGAGCGTCAACGTCGCCACTTGCGTGATGCCGCCGACGACCTCACGCGGTCCACTGGCGGTGACAATAAACGCCTCTGGACTCACGAAAAAGAGCCCGCCGATCCCGACAAGTGCGAGGGGGAACACTTTGATCACGGTGGTGATCACCTGCACATGGCCGGCCCGTCGCACGCTGCTGATGTTGACGCCGATCAGCAGCCAGACCATGGTGATGGCCAGCAGAGCCGCCAGTGCCGGCGTCCGCACGATGGTGGGAAAAAAGGGATCGAGGTATCCCACGCCTGCCACAGCCAGTGCGGCCAGTGTGGACCACACGGAGATCCAGTAGCCCCAGGCCACGAGAAACGCGGGTACGTCGCCGAAGGCCATGCGTGTATAGGCATACGGGCCACCCGCTGCCGGTGCCACGCGAGCCAGATGCGCAAACACGAGCGCCAGGCAGGTCGCGCCTGCTGCCGACAGCACCCACCCGGCGATGCTCAGCCCTCCGAACGCCGCCAGCGACGCCGGGAGCAGGAACACGCCAGACCCGATCATGTTGCCCATGACCAGGGCCACCGCCATGCTGAGCCCGAGTTGCCGTGCCGCAGGTGCCGTCGACATTCCGGCGAACGTTATCACTGATACTCACCGGTATTCACGGGAGCGGCGTGACGGCACTGATGGGCTATCCTGTTCAAATCATGCCGGAATACGCACAGTCCTACTGGACACGGACGACGAAGCCGGTCGCACGCAAGTCACGCACATCGGCCACACCGCTCAAGGGACATCACACGGCAGACGTGGTGGTCATTGGCGGCGGCCTGACCGGGTGCGCCACCGCGTATGCGCTGGCGAACGCCGGGCTGCAGGTGATGCTGCTTGAGGCTGAGACTGTCGCATCTGGCGCGACAAGCCGTGCGATGGGCGCGATAATGCCCACCCCGGATCTCGCGTTCAGTCTCGCGACACAGTCTGCCGGGGTGCGCCCGGCGAAGGTGGCCTTCGCGGAATTACAGCGAGGCGCGAAGGACCTCACCGCGACGCTGTCGAGACTTCGCATCAGTTGCGATCTGTCCTCGTCCGACTTTCTCATCAGTGCACCGTTCACCAACGATGCCGCGCAATTGAAGAAAGATCTGGCGGCGCGCAAGGCCGGGAAGCTTGACGGCACCTGGTTGGCCGCTCCGGCTGCCCAGACGCTGCTGGCGACGGAGACGCAGGCCGCGATGCGCCTGAAATCTGCGGCCGTGCTGAATCCCGTGAAGGCCACGCACGGGTTTGCGGCCGCAGCCGTCAAGAAGGGTGTGACGCTTGTGGAGCACGCCCGCGTGATCAAGACCACATTCACGCGCAAGGACGTCACGATCGTACTTGCCCGCGCCACCATCACCGCGACCGGCGTCGTGGTTGCGACCGGTCAGCCTGGCAAGGTGTTTCATCAGTTGGAGCGGCACGTGCGCACCACGCAGGGCTACATGGTCGTGACAGAGCCCCTGCCCGCGGCCATGCGCCGGATGGTGGGGCCACGCAAAGCGCTCTACACGGAGTTCACCGAGTCACCACGATGGCTGCGATGGCTGGCCGACGGACGTGCGATGTTTGGCGGCCTCACCGGTCCCGACGTGGCGGCGCCCCTCCGGAAGAAGGCGGTCATCCAGCGGGCCAACCAGTTGATGTACGAACTGTCGCTGCGCTACCCCGACATCTCGGGACTGCCGCCGGCCTACGGCTGGGACCTGCCCGTGGTGACGACCGCCGATGGCCTGCCGTGGATTGGTCCACACCGGAACTACCCTTTCCACTTCTTCGCCATGGCACTCGGCTGGCATGGGGAGGCGTGGGCGTGGGTGGCTGCGCAGGCGGCCGTGCGCCACTTCACCGGCAAGGCGACCAAAGACGACGCGCTGTTGGGATTCGCCCGGGCGTTATAGCCGATCGTTTTACCGCGCAGCTTTGACGGCTGCCAGCATGGCGAAGTCTGCATCCGCGCGTGCCCACTGACGCTCGAGGGCGTCGAACTGTTCCGCCGCTCCGGCGGCGTCCCCCTGCTGCGTAAGCAGTTGCCCCAACGCGAGACGGGCCGCCATCACGGCCGGGTTCGGTCCCAGCATGAATCTGCTGTCGATTGCTTTACGGTAATGGGCGATGGCGGCGTCGGGTGCGCCGGACCGTTCATGGACAAGCCCGAGGTAATAATGCAGGTCGAGGGCGCGTGGATTGCGCGCCAGATGCGTCTCGAGCAGCACCACGCCCTCGTTGGCACGTCCGTCGGCTGACGCGACCAGTGCCCGGGCCACGAGCGCAGGCTGAACCATGCCTGGTTCGTTGGGATCCGCCTTCTCCAGTTGCGGCAACCACGGACGCACGCTCGCGGTGTCTCCGACGATGGCGAGCCCGGCCGCCACCTGCGCGAGACCTGCGGGCGGCAACTCCGCACCGCGCAGGTCCTTCAGCCGTTGCATCCACTCACCGCGCTGCACCACGGCCATGGTGACAATTTCCGCCATGCCCATGCCTTCCGACAGTTCGGTGTTCTGTGTGGCACGGCCCGTCGCCCGGATCTGTTCCACCACGCGCCGGTAGTCGGCCAGACGACCCTCCCAGATGGCGAGGTTCATGTCCACGAACTGCACCTGCTGGGCATTGGCCAGCTCCCGCGCGACGGCTTCAAAGGCCGCGGTGTTCTCGTGGCCCGCCATCTGCGCCACGGTCCAGCGTGTGACCACGAGGTTGGTGTCCGGTTGGGTTGCGAGGGCGACGTCCGTCGCCGCAAAGCCCTCATCAAGTCGTCCCAGGAAGAGCAGGGCGTACGCCTTGTTCCTGACCGGGACGGGCTCGTTCGGAGCGATGGCTATCGCCGCCTCGTACTGCGCAAGCGCCTTGTCGAATTCGGCATTCTGGAGAAACAACACGCCGAGGTTGTTCTTGGCGCTGAAGTCGCCGGGATACGCGTCGACCATGCGCTCAAGGGTGCGCCGCGCAACGTCGCGATCCTCGGTGACCCGAGAGGCGTGATTCCACTCGATGTAGAGCCGCTCGTACTCACTGACGCGATCCCGTAGCGCGTACGCCTGCTCTGCGTACTTGCGCGCATCCGCGGTCCTGCCGATGTTCGACGACACCACACTGAGCTTGGCGTACGCCACGGCGAACTGGGGGTCGAGGGCAACGGCTTGTTCGTACAGCGGAATCGCCGCCTCATCTCCACGCGTCTGACGGGTGCGGTGGGCCTGCCCGAAGGCCTTGAGCGCATCGAGTGAACCCGTGGTGGCATCCGCGATGGGCACGTCATACTGCTGAATCGACGCGAGGGATTCACCCAGGCCTTCCCGCAATTGCGTGACTGCGCCCCCCATTTGCGCCAGCACGTCCTCCTTCGTCGCCGCCTGCACCTGCTGCTGCGCGAGTGAACCGCCGGTTTCGCAGTTGTAGACGCCCAGCGTGATGACATAGGCGGAGCCGAGAGGGGCAATCGAGCCCTCCACCGAGGCCTTGGCGCCCGCTCGCTGGCAGAGCTCGCGCGCGGTGGCGCTGTCGAGTGATTCCTCCGGCGACCGCGACATCAATCGCAGGGTCCGTTGAATGGTCTGATCAGGCAGCAGCGTCACGAACGGCGATTGCTGCAGCTGTACCGACACCGCCTGGCGCAGCGCGTCGTCGAACACCGGGTCCCCGGTGCGGTTGTCGAAGTCGGCGATCACGATGAGGTCGCGTTCGATGAAGGCGGGAGTGGCAGTCCGGGTCCAGAGCGCGTAGCCGACCCACGCCAGGCCGATGACGCCGAGGACGCTGAGCGCGAGGGCCATCGGCTGGAGCGTGCGGAATCCAGCGGGCCTGGCGGCCGCCGTCGTACGGGTCTGGGTGGCGGCGGCCGCGACCGTGCGTCCGGTGGTGTCACGACGAAGGCGGCTGAGTTCCGACAGCAGATCGGCGGCGGTCTGATACCGCATCGTGCGGTCTTTCTCGAGCGCGCGCGTGATGATGTGCACCAGTTCCACCGGCACCGCCGGATTGACCTGCTGCACCGGCGCAGGGTCACGATTAAGAATCGCGTCGAACACCACCGCCGTGGTCTGGCCGCCAAAGGCCTGCCGACCGGCCGCCATCTCGTACAGCACGAGGCCGAGCGAGAAGAGGTCGGTGCGCTGATCGAGGATTTCTCCGCGCGCCTGTTCCGGCGACATGTAGTTGACGGAGCCAATGGCGGTGCCCGGCATGGTGAGCGACTCGGAGGCGATGCGCGTCTCGTCAGCCGCCGCGTGGGCCTTGCCGGCAGACGCCACTCCGAAGTCGAGCAGCTTGGCCTGCCCGCGCCTGGTGATAAAGATGTTGGCCGGCTTCAGGTCGCGATGCACGATGCCCTTGGCATGGGCGGCGTCAAGAGCATCGGCGATCTGGCAGCCGACGTCGAGAATCTGCTCCACCGGCATCGGCACGCCGGTGATCAGGGACTTCAGCGAGTCGCCCTCGAGCAGCTCCATCACAAAGAACCGGCGGCCCTCAAAGATGCCGCTGTCGTGGACGGTGCAGATGTTCGGGTGATTCAGGGCGCCGGCGAGTTGGGCCTCCCGCTCGAAACGTTCGGAAACCTCGGGCGAGAGATTCAGGGATTCCGGCAGAAATTTCAGGGCCACATGGCGACCCAGTTTGGTGTCTTCGGCTTCGTAGACGATCCCCATGCCGCCGCTGCCGAGTTGCTGAAGGATCCGGTACTGATGGACGAGGGTGCCTTGCATGTGGGGGGATTGTACTGAAAGCAGGCGGCCCGGTCACCGTCTTCCCGGACCGTGCACCACACGCCCTGGCGTCGCTCCGGTGTGTTCGCCATCCCGGAGCACCGGGACGCCGTTGACCAGGACGTGCACCATCCCGGTGGAGTACTGGTGAGGACGCTCGTAGGTGGCATGGTCTTCGACCGTCGCCGGGTCAAACACCGCGATGTCCGCGAAAAATCCCGGAGCCAGGCTGCCGCGTTTTTCGATGCGCAGCACCTGCGCCGACTGAGAGGTGAGTTTGCGGATGGCCTCCTGAAGTGTGAGCACGCCCTCGCGGGCGTATCGTCCGATGACGCGCGCGAAGTTGCCATACGCGCGCGGATGGGTGCTCGATCGCAGGAACACGCCCTCGGGTGCCATTGAGCCGGCGTCGGAGCCGAACGTCATCCAGGGCAGCGTCATCTGCCTGCGGACGTTGTCTTCCGACATCAGGAAGTACACGACCTGCACGCGGCTGCCGTCGTCGATCACCAGATCAATCGCCGTCTCTTCCGGCGACTGACCCCGTTCTTTGGCGACGTCGGCCAATGTTCTGCCGGTCAACGGTTTGAGTGCGTCGTTGCGGAATCCGACCAGCAGCGTGCCTTCCGCGCCTGCTGCCAGATACAGATTCTCCCAGTCGTTCGTGGGTGTCGTCATCTCGCGCAGCACCCGGCTCCGTGTGTGGGGATCCCGCAACCGATCAACCCACGCCTGATATCCGCCCTCCTGCACCCACGGCGGCATCGCCGCATCAAGACCGGTGGACCCGGCCGTATAGGAGTACATGTCGGCTGTTATTTCCAATCCTTCGGCGCGCGCAGCCTCGACCCGCTGAATCACCGTCTCGAGCTTGTCCCAGTTCTCACGGCCCGCCGCTTTGAGGTGGTAGATCTCGGCGCGTGCACCCGATTCACGCGAGATTGTGATGAGTTCATCCACCGCCTCCACAAGACGATTGCCCTCACTGCGCATGTGCGAGATGTACATGCCGCCGTGGCCGGCCGCCACACGCGCCAGCTCGATGAGCTCGGACGTCTGCGCGTAGAACCCAGGGGCGTAAATCAGCGAGGAGCCGACGCCAAGCGCGCCCTCCCGCATGGCCTGATCCACCAGGTCGCGCATGGTGGCGAGTTCGTCGGCCGTCGGGGCACGATTCACGCTGCCGAGTACATGCTCTCGCACGGTTGTGGCCCCAACAAACGACGCCACGTTCGTCGAAACGCCCCTGCTGACCAGATGATCCAGATACTCGGCCAGCGTCGTCCACTCGATGGCGTACGTGATGTCGCCCTGCTGTTCGAGGATCTCGGTCTTCATTGTGTCGGTCAGCGGCCCTCCGGAGTCCCCTTCACCAAACACCTCGAGTGTCACCCCCTGACGGATGTCGCTCTGCGACCGTCCATCGGCCAGCAGTCGTGTGCCGGCCCAACTGAGCATGTTGATGAAACCCGGCGACACCGCCAGGCCCGTGGCGTCGATTTCGGTGCGCCCCGTGGCGTCACCAATGTCCCCGACGGCCACAATCATGTCGCCGTTGATGGCGATATCTCCGCGCACAGGGTCCGCTCCGCTGCCGTCGTACAGCATGCCGTGGCGGATGACCACATCGTGCGTGGCGGGCTGGGTGCAGGCCAGGGTTGCCAGGGCGAGGGCAGACAGGACGAGGTGTCGCATCGCGACAGGCTACCAGACCCGTGAGCCGCCCGGTTGTCACCCCTTTCCCACGCCACGCACCGAAGGTGCGAACGGGACCGTTCAGGGGTATCATCGACAGGATTACTCCAGCCCCTGGGACTTGAGATGTCAGAACCCGTACAGAACTATAAGAACCACGCGAAGTTCGTCCCTGTCTACCATTTCGTCGCGTTCCCCCTTTTTGCTGTCAATTTGGTGTGGGCGTGGTACCGCATGTTCGAGGTGCGGTCCGCTGACAGCATCGTGGCCGCGCTGACGGCCACCGCGCTGGTGCTCATGTTTTTTCTGGCCCGTCTCTTTGCCTTGCGCGTGCAGGACCGGGTGATTCGCCTGGAGATGCGCTTGCGACTCCGTGAGCTGCTGCCGCCCGGGCTGATCCCGCGCATTACGGACTTCACGCCGGCGCAGTTGGTGGCCATGCGGTTTGCGAGCGACGCGGAACTGCCGGATCTGGCGGTGGCCGTCCTTCGCGATCACATCCATGACAAGAAAGTCATCAAACAGATGATCAAGGACTGGCAGGCGGATCACTTGCGGACGTGAAGCCGCGAGTATTTCGTCGCTGATGAGTTGATTCACGACACGTCGCAGACAGTACTGGAGGGTGAGTGATGCGTAAGGCAGCAATGGCAGTGGTGATAATGGTGGGTGTGATGGCGGCCGTGACCGTGGCCGCGCAGCAGACGCAGGAAAAGAAGTTCGGCTCCGCGCTCACGTTGACCGAGGTGACGAAGGTCTCGGACATCTACGCGAACCCCGAGAAGTTCAACGGTAAACGTGTGCAGGTTCAAGGGCCGATTGTGGACGTCTGCGCAGATATGGGTTGCTGGCTCGCGCTCGGGTCAGACAAGGAATCCGAAACCATCCGCTTCAAGGTCGAAGACGGCGTCATCGTGTTTCCGATGTCCGTCAAGGGCATGAACGCAAAGGTTGAAGGCGTGATCGCCGTTGACACCACCACCGTTGACGGCAACACCACGACGAAGATTCAGATCAAGGGCGAAGGAGCGGTCGTCTTCTAACACCCGAACAGGGCGCACGCGGCCTTGCGGATGCCGAACCGGTCGAGGAATCCGCGGCCGCCGTGCAGGGGACAGTAGTCCTCCGGTTCGGTGCCGGCCCGGAAGTAGTCCTCGCCGATGTTCTCGATCAGTTCGCCATCCGCGTTTGCACTCGCCAACTGGCATCCACCAGTCGGACGCAACCCTGAGCGAAGACAGATCTGCGCTGTCACGATATTGGACGGACGTACGACCCATTCTTTTTTATGGCCCTTGGTCGCTTCCTTCATGAAGCGTGCCCAGATGGGCACGACCACGCCGGTGGCGTAGCCGCCTGGAACGATCGTGCGCGGCTCGTCAAAGCCGGCCCAGACTCCCGCGACAAGTGACGGCGTGAAGCCGATGAACCACGCGTCCTTGTAGTCGTTGGTCGTGCCGGTCTTGCCGCCCGCGGGTAATGTGAAGCCCTCCGTGCGAACCCGATGTCCGGTGCCCCGGTTGATCACATCGGCGAGCATGTCGGCCATGAGAAAGGCCGTGGACGCCGACACGGCCTGGTGCGACGCGTGTTCGTGTTCCCACAGCAGGTTGCCGTCGCGATCCTCAACCCGTCGGATGAACGACGGTGTGTGGACCGTGCCGCCGTTGGCGAACGCGCTGTAGGCGTTGGTGAGCGTCAACAGGTTCACCTCGCCGGAGCCGAGCACGAGCGAGGGCACCGCTGGAGGGGCAGCAAGGCCCAGCTGGGTCGCGTATCGAACCGCCTCCGGAATGCCGACGGTGTGGAGCACACGAACGGCGGCGCGATTGTCCGACACGCGCATTGCCCGGCGCATCGTCATTGCCGAGGCACCGCCGGTAGTGGCGACCTTTGGTCTCCAGGCTCCGCTGGGAGTGTCGGTGGTGGCGTTCAAGTCGCTGAGGAGGGTGGCCGGACTGGCACCAGCTTCGAGTGCGGCCGCAAAGACGAAGGGTTTGTATGCCGAACCCGCTTGCCGCTGGGCGTCCACGGCGCGGTCGAACATGCTGTCGTCGAAGTCGCGCCCGCCCACAAGTGCCCGCACCTGCCCATTGCGGGGATCGATGGCGATAAACGCTCCCTGCAAGTACGCCGGCCGACCCTGTGGAGCCTCCACGTAGTCGGCACGGGTCACGCCGGTGAATCCGCGTCGTGCCTCCACAGCCGTCAGTCCCGCGATCAACGTACGTTCGGCTGCGCGCTGAAGCTCCGGGTCCACGGTGGTGTACACACGAAGGCCGCCACTCCAGACCATGTCCTCGCCAAACCTGTCGACAAGTTCCTGCGCTACACGGTTGCGGAAGTACGCACCGAATCGTGGCTGCCCGAGTTCACGACGCAGGACGACCTTCGCGGCATCGGCACTTGCCGCTTCGTCAGCGGTGATCGCACCGACTGATTGCATTCGACCGAGGACGACGGTGCGCCTTGCGAGTGCTCGCGCGAGATGGGTCGGCGGGGCATAGGCGGATGGTGCCGGGATGAGGCCCACCAACAGCGCCGCCTCATCGAGTGCCAGGTCTGACGCGGCCTTGCCGAAGTACCCCTGCGCGGCGGCTTCGATGCCGTAGAAACCCCGACCGAAATAGATACGGTTCAAGTACATTTCCAGAATCGCGTCTTTTGAGTACGCCCACTCAAGACGGACAGCCAGCACCGCCTCGCGCGCCTTGCGCACGAAGGACTTGCGGTCCGACAAAAACGCCTTGCGTGCCAGTTGCTGGGTGATGGTGGAACCCCCCTGCGCCAACTCGCCCTGTCGCACATTCGCGATCGCCGCGCCGACAATCCGACGGACGTCAATGCCGCCATGGGAGTAGAACCGTTCGTCTTCTACGGCGAGTACGGCCCGGATGACGTGCGGCGACATGTCGGCCAATGCCACAGGAGTGCGGTGTTCTCTGAAGATGTTGAACACCTGTTGGTCGCGCATGTCGTAGACCAGGGTCGAGACGGGCATGTCCGCCGCTGATCGGATGCCGCCTGGGCCTGGCACGACAAAAAAGAAGGTGATGGCAATGACCGTCAATGCAGCTGACGCCGCCCACGTGGGCCATGCCCAGCGTCCCAGGCGCTGGTGCGTGGCTGCCACACGCTGTTTCACAACAACTAATCGGTCTTGAATCGCCATCTACAGCCTGATCCCTTCAAGGTCCGTTCCAACGGTAAACGGCGTTTTCAGGCAGCAATTTCGGGCGTTCCGAGGGGGGTGGTAGGTTCCTACACGGTAAGCACTGCTCGGAGTGCAAAGGTTCCACCGTGGAGGCGTAGGCGCTCGGCGTAGGTGCTCGGCGTAGGCGGGTCCTGCCGCCGAACAGCCCCATCTGGTGCTCGCTGCGCTGCGCGCCAGACGGGGCGGCCCCGTTCGGCGTCACCCGCGAGCGCCGAGGTGTCTGGCGCACGGGTCGCGGTGGTACGTCGCACCGCGTGTTGTTTCGAGCCGCATCCACCCGACAGCAGCGCGTGCGATGATGAGCGTCCCTGCGGCTGATGCCGAGCCGTTAGCCAGATAAGCTAGCACTCGAGACACATCGATGCTGTATGTCGTAGTCGAGCACTTTCGTAACGGGGACCCAGGTCCCGTCTACGCGCGCTTTCGCGAACGGGGTCGCCTGGCTCCGCCTGGACTGACCTACGTGAGCAGCTGGGTGACCGATGACTTGAAGCACTGCTATCAGATCATGGAATGCGCCGATCGTGCGCTGATCGATGCATGGATCAGCGCGTGGTCCGATCTGGTCGAGTTTGAGGTCTACCCTGTCGTCACGTCAGAGGAGGCTGCAGCGCGCGTGCCGCTGGTCTAGTAGCGTCCCCGCTGCTCTTGCAGGGGTGGTGCCAGGTTGCTGTGAGCGGCTTTCTGGAGCTCTGCGCCCGGCACAGAATCGGGCGCGTGAATCCTGTGTTCCGACGGGCAGAGTCACTGTAATATCCCCGACATGAGATGGCATTGGACGCCGTGGATTGCGGCGGTTTTGATGCTGCAGGTCAGCACACCTGCGGCCCGAACCGGCATTCTCGCCGGGCGAGTGGTGGACGGCACCGGCGCCACTGTCGCCGAGGCCGTCGTCACAGTCCGACTATCGGGCGGTAGCCCAGGGGCGGCCAGTCAAGTGGTGCCCGTGCGCGCTGATGCCGAGGGACGGTTTGTGTTCACCAACGTTCCCCCCGGACGCTTCACGATAGAAGTCAGCAAGCCCGGGTGGTTGGCCGGTGCATACGGACGGCAACGGCCCTCGGGCACTGCTGGTGAAGTGACACTCGACGCAGGCGCCACACGCACGGATCTTCGGGTGGTGTTATGGCGCCCAGCCGTGATTGGCGGGACGGTAACCAGTGATGATGGTGCGCCGGTGGTCGGTGCAGAAATACAGGCCGTCCGACTCGAGTGGATTGCGGGTCGTCGCGTCCCGCCCGATTTCCAGGCACCCAGAGAAGCGCCACGTGCGCAGACCGACGATCGTGGTGTCTACCGATTTGCGTCGCTTGAGCCGGGCGACTATGTCGTGGCGGTACTCGCGTCGGCAGTCTCTGAACCAGACACGTTCGCGGGGGCCATTCGCGTGGCTGGTGAAACTCCCCGTGCGTTCTTGCAGACGATGGCGAGCGGAACAGTGCGTTCAATGACCTTCGATCGCGCGTCGCGTGTCGCCGGTGGGGGGACACTCACCCGTGCGCTCAACGACCTCGACGGGTTTGCGACCACATTCCACCCAGCCAGTCTCACCATGAGCGGAGCCGAGATCCTGTCAGTGGCATCGGGTGAGATCGAAGAAGCGGCCAATATTCAGATGATACGGCTGTCGCTGGTGACGGTGTCAGGCACGCTCGTCGGCCCCGAAGGGCCGGCGGCGTGGAATGCGGTGCACCTGGTTCCTGTTGATACCGACGATCGACCATTGGTCAGTACGGCGGTAGCGGTCACTGACGCGCAGGGCAGGTTCGTCTTCACCGGTGTGCCGCCGGGAGAATTTTTTGCGCGGGTTGTTCGGTTGCCGTGGCCAATCGAGGGCGATCGCTATTCCGTGAGCGGAGGCACTGGCGCCATTCCTCGTATGTCGATGGTCCTGGGTGGTCCACGAGCACCGGCGGCTCCGGAGGAGCCTGTGTACTTTGCGAATCAGCCGGTGAGTGTGGGCGCCACGCCGATTGAGGGCATCAGCCTCTCGCTGACCCAGGCCCCCCAGCTGCGCGGACGAATCGAGTTTGCGGGGGCAAGCGGCCCACCCAGCGCGGCGGACCGCGCGCGCGTGCGTGTCATCGTGGAACCGGCCGGGGGTGGTCGCGCTGACATGAACCTCGCGGGGGCCAGGCCCAACGAGTCGGGTGAGTTTGTGGCCAGCGTCATCTGGCCCGGCAAGTACGTGGTGAAAGCGATTCCGCCACCCGGGTGGTTCTTCAAGGGGGCGACGCTGCACGGCCGCGACGTCACTGACACTGCTTTGGAGATTAACGAAGACCTGTCGGGCATCGTAGTGACCTTCGTCGATCGCGAACGGCGCCTCGCCGGTGTCGTGCAGGCCGATCGCGACACCGCACCTGATGGGTCGGCGGTGATTCTGTTTCCGGTGGAGACACGCGCACGAATCGATCACGGCCGGTCGCCACGCAGGCTGCAGCTGATTGCCGTTGATGCTGATGGTCAGTTCTCCGTGAGCGCGCCACCTGTCGGAGAGTATTTCGTCATCGCCGTGCCGGTGGCCGAAGCGGACGACTGGAACAACCCAACGCGGCTGCAGGCCTTGTCTGCCCTGGCCGAACGCGTCACCATTGCCGAAACCCCGACTTCACTCACCCTTCGCGTGAGGAGCAGCCGATGACGCGCAACAGACTCGCAATCCTGACCACGTTCGCGATCCTGGTAGCCGCCGGCATCACGACGCCGTGGGTGTCGGCACAGGCGCCAGCCCGTGATTCGTCCGCAGCCTTGCTGCCGCCGACGGGCACCGCACGGATCTCCGGTCGCATCACGGAAGGCGACGATGTGCCGGTGCGGAGAGCGACGGTCACCATCGCCGGTGACATGCGTCTGACACGCACCGCCATCACCGATGCTGATGGACGGTTTGTTGTCGATCACTTGCCGATGGGGCGGTTCACCGTGACGGCGACCAAGGCCGGATATCCCGCCATGTCGTTCGGTGCGCGTCAGCCATTCCGAACGGGCGCCGGTGTGTTCGTGGCGGAGGGGGAGTCGGTGGACACCTCGTTCCGGCTGCCTCGGGGCGCGGTGATCACCGGAACCGTACGCGACGAGCACGGTAATCCGATGCCGGACGTTCCCCTGATGGCGTGGCTGGTGCGAACCTCGCTCGGCGGCCAGAGCACACTCGATTTTTCAACGCCCGCATCTCAGACCTATATCTCCGACGACCGGGGACAGTACCGCGTGTTCGGTCTGCCGCCTGGGGAATACGTGGTCGGTACGACGTGGTATTTCCACGGTGTGGGTCCGGACGCCCGCATGCCCGGCCTGGCCGACTATCAGGCGGCGTTTGCGCCACAGCAGCCTCGCCCGACAGAACCTGCGCCTCCAAGTGCTGCGCGGTTCAACTACGCACAGATTTTCAACACCAGCGCTCTGGATCCGTTTGCGGCACAGTCGGTGAGGCTCGCCGCGGGCCAGGAAGTGGGCGGGGTGGACATCTCCATGCAGTTCATCCAGAAGGCGCGCATCGAAGGCGCAATCGTGTATCCGGATGGCACACCCGTTCCAACTCGTCTGCTGATCAGCCGGCAAAGCCCCGTGTCCGCCCTCAACTCGTCGACTGTGAGTCCGGGTCTGCTGACTGGTCAAGTGGCCTCCGGTGGACTCAGTCCAGGGCCGTACACCGTGTTTGCGGAAGTGCCGGCCACCGCTGACTCGCCGGCATTGTGGGCCAGCCAGGATGTCCACCTGGCGCCTGGTGAAACGGCATCCGTCACTCTGACACTGCAGCCGTCACTCGTGATGAGCGGCACCTTGGTTTTTGAAGGGAAGAGTCCGCTGCCCAGCGACCTGACCCGAGTGGTGCCGTCGTTTCAGCGGCAAGGGCCGGTGTGGGCACGGCCGTCGGTCAGGGTCACTGCTGATGGCCAGTTCACGGCGACAGGGATTGTTCCCGGCCGCTATCTGATCACTGGATCCGTGCCGGCCGGCAACGCGACGACCGGCCCGGTCTGGCGCGTGGCGTCGGTGACGCTGGGCGATGAGGACGTCACCGACCGCCCGCAGGAGCTGGGTCCGGGTGCCGGGGCGGTGACGATCACATTCACCGACATCGTCACCGAACTGTCTGGACGACTCGTCTCTGACACCGGCGAACCGACCGCCGACTACTTTGTGATTGCCATGCCGGAGGACCGCGCGTACTGGCTCCCGCAGTCACGACGCATCGTCAGTACCCGTCCGGATGGGCAGGGGCGGTATACGTTTCGCGGATTGCCCCCGGGGGACTATCGCATCGCGGTGACGACTGACCTGGTGCCGCAGGACCTGCGCGAGGCCAGCATCCTTGAGGGGTTGTTGCCGCAGTCGCTTCCAGTAACAGTGTCGTTCACGACACCAGCGGTGCTGGATATCAAGACGACTGGAGCATCGGCATCGGGCACCAGATTCTGATCATCCAGCCAGCGTTGGCGCTCGGCGTAGGCGGGTCCTGCCGCCGAACAGCCCCATCTGGTGCTCGCTCCGCTGCGCGCCAGACGGGGCGGCCCCGTTCGGCGTCACCCGCGTGCGCCGAGATGTCTGTGAGCGGGTCGGGTGCCGGCACTCATCCCGCCCGTCTCGTTGCTCGTTGGGTGGATGCACTCGACCTGCTCCCTCCCTGCGCTTGGTTACGCACGGCGTCGAGTCGGGTATCAATGGCCACTCCGTGAGCGCCTGGCTGTGAAGTGGTTCTGTAGAAGGGAGTTGTGGGCGCGTGGCATCGTTCGATGCCATGGATACGCGCGTGGAACTGGCGCGAAGGAGCAGGGCTTTTTGTAGGCGAACTCGAGCGACGCGTGTTACCGGTAGCTGTCCTTGAGCGTTACGGTGCGATTGAAGACTGGCTTTCCAATCTCCGTGTCCGGGTCCACACAAAAGTAGCCCGTGCGTTCGAACTGATACCTGGCGCCGGATGTGACCTCGGCCAGTGACGGTTCGAGTTTGCATCCCGTGAGCACCGCAAGCGCGCCGGGGTTGATCTGGGTGAGAAAGTCCGACTCGCCGGCGCCCGGCGTCTCGTCCGTGAACAGCCGCTCGTACAGCCGCACTTCCGCGTCAATCGCGTGTGCAGCCGACACCCAGTGCAACGTGCCTTTCACCTTGCGCCCATCAGGCGCATCGCCGCCTTTGGTAGCCGGGTCGTACGTGCACCGCAGCGCGGTGATGGAGCCGTTGGCGTCTTTGATGACCTCCTGGCAGGTCACGAAATACGCGTTGCGCAGACGCACTTCGCGGCCGGGTGCGAGGCGGAAGAACTTCTTCGGAGGCTCCTTCATGAAGTCGTCCTGCTCGATGTAGATCTCGCGACTGAACGGGACGGTGCGCGTGCCCAGCTCCGGTCGATCCGGATGGTTGGCGACTGTGAACTCCTCACTCTGCCCTTCAGGGTAGTTGTCGATGATGAGCTTGAGCGGCTTGAGCACGGCCATGGCGCGTGGCGCACGGGTGTTGAGGTCTTCACGCACGCAGAATTCCAACAGGCCGACGTCGATCAGGTTCTCGCGTTTAGCGACGCCGATCTCCTCGCAGAACCGGCGGATCGCCTCGGGCGTAAACCCTCGGCGTCTGACGCCCGAGAGCGTGGGCATGCGGGGGTCGTCCCACCCGTGAACGTGTCCCTCGTTCACCAGGTGCAGCAACTTGCGCTTGCTCATCACGGTGTAGCTGAGGTTGAGTCGTGCGAACTCGATTTGTTGCGGCTGTGATGGCAGCTCGCGCACGTGGGTGATCAGCCAGTCGTAGAGCGGGCGGTGCTCTTCGAACTCGAGTGTGCAGAGCGAATGCGTAATCCGTTCGAACGCATCCGACAAGGGATGCGCGTAGTCGTACATCGGATAGAGGCACCAGTCGTCGCCCGTGCGATGGTGATGGGCGCGACGGACGCGGTACAACACCGGGTCACGCATGGTGATATTCGGCGACGCCATGTCGATCTTCGCGCGCAGGACGTGCGCCCCGTCAGGGAACTCGCCGCCGCGCATGCGCGTGAACAGGTCGAGGTTCTCGTCAACCGGCCGCGAACGATACGGACTCTCGCGGCCCGGTTCTTTCAGCGTGCCGCGGTGCTCCCGAATCTCGTCGGCCGTCAGACTGTCCACGTACGCCTTGCCGTCCTGAATCAGTTGCACGGCGCAGTCGTACAGCCGCTGGAAATAGTCCGAGGCGTAGAACAGTCGGTCGTCCCACGAAAAGCCGAGCCACGCGACGTCCTCCTGGATGGAGCGGACGTATTCGACGTCTTCGGTCACGGGGTTGGTGTCGTCAAATCGTAGATTGCACGTGCCGCTGAACTCGGCGGCGACACCAAAGTTCAGGCAGATCGACTTGGCGTGCCCCAGATGCAGGTAGCCATTGGGTTCGGGAGGGAAGCGGGTGGCCACGCGGCCCTCATGCCGGCCGGCGGCCTGGTCGGTCGTCACGATCTCCCGGATGAAATCGAGGCGGGGGGCGGGATCGGACTCGGGTGGCGGCACGGACATGCCCTCAATTGTAGACCGCGCTATGCTTGCGCAGGAGGATTCCCATGCGCGCAAAATCGAACGACGCGGTTGTAGAGGCATTGTCGCGGCTGCTGGCCGACAGCTACACCGTCTACCTCAAGACCCACAACTATCACTGGAACGTGACCGGGCCGATGTTCACGACTCTGCACACGATGTTCATGACGCAGTACACCGAGCTGTCGTTGGCGATCGATGAGATCGCCGAACGCATCCGCTCCTGCGGGGCGTTTGCGCCCGGCAGTTACGCGGAGTTCCAGAAACTGTCAAAGGTCAAGGACCCGAAGGGACGAGCCACCGCGACCGCCATGCTTGAGACGCTGGTGGCCGACCAGGAAGTCGTCGGCGACGCCGCTCGTGCGGTGATCAAGGCCGCAGAGAAGGCCGGCGATCAGGCCAGCGCCGACCTGGCCACACGCCGCCTCGATGTCCACCAGAAAAACGCCTGGATGTTGCGCAGTCATCTCGAATAGCGCCGCAACCCCGTGTCAGGCCGGCCAATAGCCCTGCAGTAGAGCGTTTCACCATGGAGGGCATGGGGGCCATGGAGAAGACACCGACGCGTGAGGGTTGGGGGCCCGGCAAAGCCGGGCCTGTGCGGGTGGAGGGTGGTCGTGAACGAAAAAGGTTTCGGGTAGGTTTTTCGGCTCCTGTTGCTTACGAAAAACCTACCCGAAACCTTTTTCGTTCACGACCACCCTCCACCCGCATCTGCCTCCTTCGGAGGCACCCAACCCGCTCACTGACAGCCGATGCACTCCGTGCCTCCCTGTGTCACACGACAGGTGTTTTCTCCATGGCTCTCCATGGCCCCCATGGTGAAGGCTCTGGCGGTCAGGTGTGCGAACGGATCGCGTCCAGCGGTTTGCGGGTGATGTCCGGTACCTGAGCATCCGCGGCCGGGTAGCCGACAACCAGCAGCAGGAAGGGCCGCTCACGTGCGGGTCGACCGAGGATCTCGTTGAGAAATCCCATCGGGCTCGGTGTGTGCGTGAGTGAGGCGAGGCCCGCGTGATGCAGGGCCGCGATGAGTAGTCCGGTGGCGATGCCGACCGATTCGGTGACGTAATAATGCTTCACCCGCGACCCATCGTCGCGCTCGCCGTAGGCTTCACCGAAGATGGCGATGAGGGCAGGCGCGGTGTCGAGGAACGGCTTATTGGGATCCGTCCCCAGCGGCGCGAGCGCGGCGAGCCACTCGGGGGTGGCGCGTGTGGCGTAGAACTCGCGTTCCTCGGCCTCGGCGGCCTCCCGGATGCGGGCCTTGATCGCCGGATCGGTCACCACCACAAAATGCCACGGCTGAAGGTTCGCCCCGCTTGGGGCGGACCCGGCCGCGCGGATACAGGCGTCCAACACCCCCTCCGGAATCGGCTGCGACGAGAAGTCGCGTACGGTACGGCGCCGATGCAGATCATCAGCAAACGCCGATGCACGCTCCTGCATTTCAGCCGCGGGGTACTGACGATAGTGGGGAAGAGGGATCACTTGGCAATGTACGTGCGACGCGCCCGGACGGTCATGCCCGGTTTGGTGACCTTGACCTCGAGCTTGTGCTCCTTGCCATCGAGCGTCGCCGGCGCAAAACCGAGCAGATACTGACTGTGCAGTTCCTGCACAACGCGTGAGAACGTGCTGTTGAGGTCGGCGGTCTTCTTGAGTTCGAAGTAGGCGCCGCCGGTCTCCGTCGCCATCTTGCGGAAAGAGCCGCCCGGGCGTGAGACCGTCCATTGAGCGCCATTGTGAAAGCGTGATTCCATGCCGATCGCATACACCATCACATCCTCGCGCTGCGCGCGGTCGAGCACGTCGCCGCCGCTGTGTTCGGAGCCGTAGTCGGCCCCGTCAGTGAGTGCCACGACGACGCGGCGTCCGGTGGCGTCGGAGAGATGGTCCAATGCCAGCGCGAAGGCGTCCCACAGGATGGTGGAATTACCCACGGTCCTTTCGTTGCGGATGTAATCCACCAGCTGGTCGCGATCCGCTGACAGGCCGGGGCTGTAGCGCACCTTGGAATTAAAGAACCCGACGGCGGCGTTGTCCTCCGGTAGCATCCGGAGGACGAACTGCTCGGCGGCCTCCTGCACAAACTCGATGTTGAGCGTCATGCTCGCGCTGGAGTCGAGCGCAAGGACGGCAGAGAACGGGACGATTTCGTTATCGAAGACCGTCAGTTCCTGCTTCTTGCCGTTGTCGAAGATTTCAAAGTCTCCGCGGGCCAGATCGGGCACCAGCCGGCCATCGCGGTCGGTCACCGTGGCGTACACCGGCACCGTGCGCGTCGCCGCACGAAACGTCGCTTGTTGTTGTTGCGCCGACACAACGGTCGTGACGGCGGCCGTGAGCAGCAAGGCGGTGGAAGTCAGTCTGGTCATTTGGCCACGTAACTCTTTCTGGCGCGGGTCGTGAGACCGGGCCGGGTGAGGCGCACCTCAAGGGTGTGGACTTTGCCGTCGAGCGCCTGGGGCGTGAAGCCCAGCAGATATTGGCTGTGCAGTTCCTGAACCACCCGGGTGAAGGTGGCGTTGAGTTCGTCGGTACGCTGCAATTCGAAGTAACCGCCCCCGGTATCATCCGCCACGCGGCGAAGGCCGGGGTCGGGTCGCGTGACGCCCTGGCCGCGCACCTGGGCGCGCAGGCCGATGGCGTAAATCATCACTTCCTCAGCCTGGGCCCGGGTCAGCACGTGTTTCTGGTTCCTGGCACTGTCGTTGTCGCCGCCATCGGTGAACACCAGCACCACACGGCGTCCCGCCACATCGGCCAGGGCATCCATGCTGCGGTCGGTGGCATCCCAAAGTGCGGTGGGATTACCAAACTGCAGATCCTCGCGCAGGGCCCGCATCAATTCATCACGATCACTCGTGAAGGCGGCCGGGCTGATCAGAATCTTGTTGCGGTCGTTGAAGCTGCCGACGCGTGCCTCGTCGCTCGGCAGCAAGCGGATCACAAACTGGGTGGCAGCCTGCTTGAGCAGGTCAAGATGCATGGTCATGCTGCCTGATGTGTCGAGCATGACGACCACAGAAATGGGCTGCGCGGTGTTTTCGAAGAGCGTCAACTCCTGCAGGCGGCCGTTGTCGTAGATCTCAAAGTCGCCACGCGCCAGATCGGGCACCAGGCGGCCGTTGGCGTCGGTCACGGTGGCGTAGATCGGGACGGTCCGCGTGCCCGCGCGGAACGTGGCCTGCTGCGCAGCGCCGGAGGTGGACATGGCCACTCCAGCGAGCACGACCGCGACAAAAAGAAGGCGCAGGGCAGGCATAGGGGTATCGTAAGCAAAAAAAGGGCCTGAGTACCGCACTCGGGCCGATAAGATGCTCCGGCATGTTTACGCTCGTGGTGTTCGATTTGGATGGCACGTTGGTGGACTCTCGAGAGGACCTGGCGGCAAGCACCAACGACGTCTTAATCGGTCTGGGGGCCGATCCGCTCCCCGCGCCTGCGATCGTGCGAATGGTGGGTGAGGGTGCCCGAACCCTGGTGCACCGTGCCCTGGTCGCCGCACGCTGTGACGTGGATCTGGACGCGGCGCTGGCCGCGTTTCACCAGCACTACGCCCGTCGGCTGCTCGACACCACCCGCCCCTATCCCGGGATCGATGCCGTGCTCGACACCCTCTCGTGTTCCACGCGGCTCGCTGTACTGACCAACAAACCGCTCGTGCCGACCCAGCGACTGCTCGACCATTTTGGCTGGACACCGCGGTTCGGACGGGTCATTGGTGGTGATGGGCCGTGGGAGCGCAAGCCTGACCCGGCCGGGTTGCAGGACCTGATGGCGTGGGCCGATGCCACGCCGGGCGAGACTCTGATGGTGGGGGATTCCATGGTGGACGTAGAGGTGGCGCGCCGTGCCGGCGCCACGATCTGTGTGGCGGCCTGGGGATTCGGCCACACACGAGGCGACCTCACGTTGCAGGGCGACGAGCTGGTGGCACAGGCGGCTGACGACATCCTCATGGCGTACAGCCGCGGTCGTGTTACCGTCACGGGGCATGATTGACGCGCGTGACGGCGGGGCCCTCCGCTTGACGAAGCTGGCCTGCTTGGGCCACGGTGATTGGTAATGGCCAAGCCACTCGTGATTGTCGAATCGCCCGCCAAGGCGAAGACCATCTCCAAATTCCTCGGTAAAGATTGGGTCGTTGAGGCCTCCATCGGGCACGTGCGCGACCTGCCCGGCAGTGCGGCCGAAATCCCCGCAGCGGTCAAAGGTGAGGCCTGGGCCCGCCTGGGCGTCAATGTCGACGACGGGTATGCACCGCTGTATGTGGTGCCTCCCGAAAAAAAGGCGAAAATCCGGGAGCTGAAAGCCAAGCTCAAGGATGCCAGCGCCCTGTACCTGGCGACGGACGAAGACCGCGAAGGTGAAGCCATCTCGTGGCATCTGTTGGAGCTGCTGCAGCCCAAGGTGCCGGTCAAGCGCATGGTCTTTCACGAAATCACGAAGGCCGCGATCCAGGAGGCTGTAGACAATTGCCGCGACGTGGATACACGACTCGTCGATGCGCAGGAGGCTCGGCGCATTCTGGACCGTCTGTATGGCTACGAAGTCAGCCCCGTGTTGTGGCGCAAGATTGCCCCGCGGTTGTCGGCGGGGCGTGTGCAGAGTGTCGCGACGCGTCTGATCGTGGAGCGCGAGAAGGAACGCATGGCGTTCACCCCGGCCGCGTGGTGGGACGCCAACGTCAAGCTCGAGCACAAGGCCACGCGCTTCCGGGCGCAGGTGGTGTCGCTTGATGGACAGGTGCTCGCGCAGGGCCGTGACTTTGGCTCGGATGGTGCGCTGACCGCCGGCCGCAAGGTGGTGGTGCTCGATCAAGTGCGTGCGTCGGCGCTGGCCAATGGCCTGAACGGACAGCCAGCCCAGGTGCGGGCGGTTGAAGAGAAGGAATTCGGGTCGTCACCGAAGGCGCCGTTCACCACCTCGACGCTGCAGCAGGAAGCCGGTCGCAAACTGGGGATGACCGCCAAGCGCGCGATGCAGGCGGCGCAGCGGCTGTACGAAAACGGCTTCATCACCTACATGCGTACTGACAGCGTGTCACTCTCTGGTCAGGCCATGCAGGCGGCGCGGGCGCTTGTGACCGGCCGCTACGGCGCCGAGTATCTGCCCAAGTCGCCGCGTGTGTGGGTGGGCAAGTCGCGTAACGCGCAGGAAGCGCACGAAGCCATCCGCCCGGCCGGCGAAACGTTTCAGAACCCCGAGGTCGTTGAACGCGAGATGGGGGGCGACGAGGCGCGGGTCTATGACCTGATCTGGAAGCGCACCGTCGCGTCGCAGATGGTGGACGCGCGCATGAAGAGTGTGGCGGCCACGTTTGATGCCACGCTGTCGACCGGCGGCAAGGCCGAGCTGGTGGCGCGTGGACGCACGGTGTTGTTTGACGGCTTCCTGCGCGCCTACGTCGAAGGGCGCGACGAACCCGAGGTCGGCAGCGATCGCGCCGACGATCAGGAAGAGGTGTTGCCGGCCCTGGTGACCGGCGATACCGCGCGTGTCGCCGAGGCGGCGCCCATGGGGCACAGCACCAAGCCGCCCGCGCGCTTCACGGAAGCCGGGCTGGTGCAGAAGCTCGAGGAGCTCGGCATCGGCCGACCCTCCACGTACGCCAGCATCATCGGCACCATCATCGACCGCGAGTACGTCTCCAAACGCGGCGCAGCCTTGGTGCCGTCGCCGCTCGCGTTTGCCGTGGTGCATCTGATGACGGCGCTTGAACCTGCGCTGGTGGACTATTCATTTACCGCCGAGATGGAGGACGAACTCGACGCCATTGCGCGCGGCGAGCTGAAGCGCAACACGTTCCTCGAACGGTTTTATCGCGGCTCCAAACCAGGGCTGCACGCCATTGTGAACGAGCGCGCGACGTCGATCGATCCCAAAACCATCGGCACGATTCCGCTCGGGATCAAGGACGGCGTCGCGCTGAATCTGCGCGTGGGCCGGTACGGCCCCTACATCGAGTTTGGCGAGTCGCGTGCGAGTGTGCCGGAGGGCTTGGCGCCCGACGAAATCACGATGGAGAAGGCGGCCGAGCTGATCGCCACTGCGAGCCAGGCCGAGGAGCCGCTCGGACATGACGCCGACGGAGAACCGGTGTTCCTGCGCACGGGGCGATTTGGCCCCTACGTGCAGCTGGGGATCGATCCCGGCAAGGAAGGCCCCAAGCCGAAGCGTGCATCGCTGCTCAAGTCGATGAGTCCGAAGGCCGTGTCGCTCGAGCAGGCGCTCAAGTTGTTGTCGCTGCCGCGGACGCTTGGTGAGGACGTGGACGGCAATACGATCACCGCGGCGCTCGGTCGCTTTGGTCCTTATATGGCGAAGCAGATTCCCGGAGCGCCGAAGCCGGACTACCGCAATCTGAAAACCGAGGAGCAGCTCTTCGAGATCACACTCGACGAAGCACGCGCCATCTATGCGCAGCCCAAGACGTATCGTCGTGGCGGCGGAGGCGCGACGCAGGCACCGCTCAAGGAACTGGGGCCCGACCCCGTCTCCGGTGCGCAGGTCGTGATCAAGGATGGGCGCTACGGCCCGTACTGCTCAGACGGCACGACCAACGCGTCGCTGCCCAAGGGCACGGTCATCGAAGAGTTCACGCTCGCGCAGGCCGCGCGGCTGCTTGAGGAACGGCGCGAAGCCGCACCGAGCAAGAAAAAGCCGAAGAAGAAGGCCGCGGCGAAAAAGGCTGCTCCGAAGAAAAAAGCGGCGGCGAAAAAGAAGACGTAGCGCCCGGCCAGTCCGGTTGAACGGAAACTGTGATGAGTGACACTCGCCTAAACGACGGCTCTCGCAATGACCGACAGCGTTTGGTGACAGGCTGAGCGTGCGCGACCGAACCGTCAAGGTCGCCGTTATCCAGGCTGAGGTCGCGGAGAACCTCGAGGCCGGGCTTGCACTCACCCGTGGAAAGGCCCTGGAGGCATCGGCGGCTGGCGCCGAGCTCATAGTCTTTCCCGAAACGTGGATACCAGGTTATCCGGCCTGGCTCGATGTCTGCCGTGACGCTGGGCTGTGGGACCACCCGCCGGTAAAATCAGTCTTCGCGCGTATCGTGCAGAACAGCCTCGCGATACCTGGTCCGCACCTGGACCATTTGCGGGAGACCGCCCGATTGGCAGCCGCGACGCTGGTCGTCGGACTAAGCGAGCGGGTCGATCAGGGGGCCGGCCGCGGCACCCTGTACAACTCGCTTGTGACCATCGCTCCGGATGGACGGCTGCTCAACCATCACCGCAAACTGATGCCGACCTACACCGAGCGCCTCATCTGGGGTCAAGGGGACGTTGAGGGACTCCGCGCCGTGGACACGCCCGCCGGACGGGTGAGTGCGCTCGTCTGCTGGGAGCACTGGATGCCGCTGGCCAGGCAGGCGCTGCATGAATCCGGTGAGGACATCCATGTTGCCGTCTGGCCGACCGTCCACGATCTCCACCAGGTCGCCAGCCGTCAGTACGCGTTCGAGGGACGTTGCTTCGTGCTTGCCTCCGGTGCCTTGATGCGAGCGTCCTCCCTTCCATCCGAGCTGCAGCCTCACCCGGGACGAGTGCTCGAGCCTGACCAGTGGCTGCTCAGAGGCGGAAGTGCGATTATCGGCCCGGACGGCCAATACGTCGCGGGCCCCATCTACGACGAAGCGACCATTCTCATGGCCGATCTTGATCTCAGGCGCATCAGCGAAGAGAGCATGACACTGGACGTCACAGGCCACTATCACCGGCCGGAGCTTTTCGAGTTCCGTCCGCTCCGCTCAGGCAGGCGCCCTGCCGGGGACGGCGAATGAGGCGTAACGGCGGATGACTTCACGAAAAAGAGGACTGGTGCAGACGCGCTCTCTGATTGCCATGACGATCCGCTTCATCTTCGGCCTGGCGTTTATGCTGGCCGGACTCAATCACTTCGTGAATCCAGACTTCTACGTGCGGATCATGCCGCCGTATCTGCCGTGGCCTCTGGCGCTTGTGTATGTGAGCGGGATTGCTGAGGTCGGGCTCGGGGCAATGTTGCTGGTGCCGCGGTGGTCGAGAGTGGCGGCCTGGGGACTGGTCGCGCTGCTGGTCGCCATCTTCCCTGCCAACGTGTACATGGCGATGCACCCGGAGGTGTTTCCGGACGTGGCGCCCTCACTGCTCTACCTGCGGCTGCCCCTTCAGGGGCTGCTGATCCTCTGGGCGTGGTGGTATACGCGGGAGTGACTGTCGGCACAGTGAGCTGCTTCAGCGTCGGATTAAGCGTTCCCGCAGCGCGACCTGCACTGCGGGATGCGTCGTTTCCGCTTCGGTGCCGGTACTCGTATCGTGGCAGCGTTCACCGTCCCGCTGCTAGTGGTGGATCGCCGTTATCGCCGCCTTGGTGTTTGTGTGGATAATCAAGACGTGATCAGGCTCACATCCTTCTCTCATGGTGGTGGCTGCGGCTGCAAAATTGCTCCCGGCGTGCTCTCGGAAATCCTCAAGCACGCGGGTGGTATCGTGCCCGATGCGCTTCTGGTCGGCATGGAGACGTCCGACGACGCGGCCGTGTACCGGCTCAACGACGAACAGGCGCTGATCGCGACGACGGACTTTTTCATGCCGATCGTGGACGATCCGTACGACTTCGGCCGCATCGCCGCCACCAATGCGATGTCCGACGTCTACGCCATGGGCGGTACGCCTATCCTGGCGCTGGCGCTGGTGGCGATGCCCATCGCCACACTGCCGGTGGACGTCATCCGCCGCATCATTGAAGGGGGCGAGTCCGTCTGCACCGCCGCCGGTATTCCGATCGCGGGCGGCCATACGATCGACTCCGTCGAACCCATCTACGGACTGGTGGCGCTGGGCCTTGTGCACCCGGACAGGATCAAGAAGAACAGTGACGCGCGCGCCGGCGATGTGCTCGTGCTCGGCAAGCCTCTGGGTGTCGGCATCTATTCAGCGGCGCTGAAGAAGGACATGCTCGACGCCGAGGGGTATGGCGAGATGATCGCGTCGACGACCCGGCTGAATACTCCCGGGCCTCGGCTGTCCGCCATTCCAGGGGTGCATGCCCTCACGGACGTGACCGGGTTCGGATTGCTGGGCCACCTGCTCGAGATCTGTCGCGGCTCACAGCTGGGTGCCGACGTGTGGATGTCGGATGTGCCACTGCTGCCTGGTGTCGAGTCCCTTGCTGAGCGGGGCTGTGTGACCGGCGCGTCCAGGCGCAACTGGGCGGGCTACGGCAAAGATGTCGTGCTGGAAGGTGTGTCCGACCTGGACCGCGCGCTGTTGACCGATCCCCAGACCAGCGGTGGTTTGCTTGTGGCCTGCGCTCCGGACGTGGTGGATGCGGTGTTGCAGACGTTCCGTGACGACGGCTTTGCGCACGCGTCGGTGATCGGGCAGCTGGCTGCCGGATCACCGACCGTGCGCGTGGTTACCACACCCATGTGATGCCAGCGACGCCTGTCCACCGCTTGCCGGTGGTGTCGAACAGATACGGCTGTTCGTCCTGATAGTCGCGGTATTCAATCGTTCCGTTAAACACCAGATTAGGTGTCACTTTCACGTTGGCGCCCGCCAGGCCGGTGGCATATCGCTGACGCAGGTCAGAGAAGTCGCTGAAGCTCTCCGACATGAGCACGAAGTCGAGTCCAGCGATCGGACGCGACAAGAGCGTCGGGTCGTAGTTCAGCTGGTCGATCGCGGCGGTGCCGCGTGTGTAGAGCACGTTGGCGAAGAGCTCGACCCCGCGATGACGGAAAGATTTGCAGCGCCGCGAACGCGGTGTTCGTCGTGGTGGTGTAGCGACTCTGGTCGGCAAGGGAGCCAAACTGGCCCCCGGTGATTCCGCCCGCTCAACCACTGAAGGCGAGCGTGGAGAGGTACGTCTCCAGTGTCTCCTTCTGGTACGTGTACCCGGCCGTGCGGGATCGCATCGGGCGCTTCGAAGCCTCGTCAAAGTCGCCATCGATGCAGAGGAAGGCGCGCCCCAAGGCGGCAAACGCCGCGCTCACCGCCGCCCACCCCACCCTCGGTCCGTCACAGGTTCAGTGCAATCGCTCACCTCAACCTACCTGACTTGATGTTACACGTCAGGGGTGATGCCCGAACCACAAAGAATGCTTCCGCTCGGGATCAGGGACGGCGTGGCGCTGCTGGCCAGCCCAGGACTACACTGCGTCGGGGTACTGTGGCCGCATCAGGAGTGGAAGTCCGCGCATGAGCACGTCGTCCGTTGATGAGAAGGTCACCCCGGAGTCAACACCGTCGGCAACTCCGCCGACGGTGCCGGGTGCTGTCGCACCGCGGCCATGGACTGTGGCGGCGTCACCGTGGTCCGTTGCACGGAGATTCGGCTTGGCAGGGCCGCTCGCGATGGGCGCGCTGGTGCTGCCGCCGCTCGGATCGATCGTCCTCTTCATGACAATGGGCACGACAGGACCCTGGCTGCAATCGCATGCGGGGATCGGCGTCGTGATCTACGTCGTCGCTTTTGCGATCCTTGCGGGGCTGGCACTGCTGCCTACGTATGCACAGAGCGCTCTCGGCGGCTTTGCCTTCGGTATCGCGCTCGGAGTTCCGGCGGCGCTCTTTGGGTTTGCTGGCGGCGCCTTCATCGGATACACGATCGCTGGCCGCGCCGCGGGCGACCGTGTTCAGAAGCTGATCGATGAGAAGCCCAAGTGGCGAGTGGTCCGCGACGCGCTGCTCGACCAGCGTCGGGGCTGGGTTCGCACCACCGGCATGGTCGCGCTGCTGAGGCTGCCGCCCAGCTCACCCTTTGCGCTCATGAACCTCCTCATGGCCTCGGTGAAGGTGCCGCAAAGCTCGTTCATCGTGGGCACGCTGATCGGCATGCTGCCGCGCTCCAGCCTCGCAGTCATCATCGGCGCGGGCGTACAGGACCTGACGAGAGAGAATCTCGAGCAGGCACTCCCGACCTGGGTATGGGGAGTGGGCATCGGGCTCTCAATCGCGATTGCGCTCTTCATCGGCCTGCTCGCCACACGTGCAATCGAGAGGATTCCCCGTGGCACGAACCGATCGGATTCTCCGGAGTGATGTCCAACCGGTAGTAGTCTAGACAGCACGATGGCACTTGACCGACTCGATACTTCCCTCACCGCCGACCTCGCCGACCTCGCGCAACAGGGGCGCGCGAAGGCACCCGAGCGCGTCATTAGTGGATATATCCCGGCCAACGGCAGCCAGGGACCGCGGTACACACTTGAGGGACGTCCGGGGGCGTTCCTCCGGATGAACTCGAACAGTTATCTGTCGCTCTCACATCATCCGGCGTTGCTCCATGCGGCCGATGACGCCGCGCGCATCTTTGGCGCGGGGCCTGGCGCCGTCCGGTTTATCGACGGCACCGCCAGTCACCATACGGCGCTGGAAGCCCGCATTGCGGCCTTCACCGGGCGGCCTGCCGCGAAGGCGTTCAACTCGGCCTACACGACGGTGCTCGGCACGGCGATCACGCTGTCTGGTCCGGACACGTACTGGATCGGGGACGCGCTCAACCATAACTGCATCATCCGCGCGATGCGCATCGCCAATATCCCGTCCGACCGGCGGGCAGTGTTCGCGCACAACGACCCGGCCGATCTGGCCCGCTGCCTCGAGGCCGTACCCGAGGGTGTGGGACGCGTGATCGTGATCTTCGACGGGATCTTCAGCATGCGCGGCGACGCGGCGCCGCTTCAGGATCTGCTGCGCGTCACCCAGGCGCATGACCACCGCTTCCGCGACGGCGTCATCACCATGATGGATGATTCGCATGGCATCGGCGCGTACGGCGTGACTGGGCGCGGCACCGAGGAACACGGGGGCGCACGCGTCGACATCTTCATCGGTACGTTCGGCAAGGCGTTCGGCGTCAACGGAGGGTTTGTCGCGGGAAGTCCCACGCTGATTGAAGCGGTCCGCCAGAAGGCCGACACCTACATCTACACCAATCCGCTCGGCGCCGCCGATGCCGCGGCGGCCGTGGCGGCGATCAATATCGCGGACAGCGACGAGGGCCGCGCGCGACTGGCGCACCTCGCCGCACGGACGCTACAGTTCCGCGCCGGACTCGACGCGCTGGGCCTGGAGTCGATTCCGGGCCCACATCCGGTGGTCCCCCTCCTCGTGCGCAGCACCGACAAGGTCCGCGCGATGGTGCAGGGCCTCTTCGAGCGCGGCATCCTGGCGGTCGGACTCACCTTTCCCGTGGTGCCCAAGGGCGATGAGACGATTCGGTTTCAGATCAACGCCGCGCACACCGAGGCCGATATCGCCGACGTGCTCGGCGCGCTCAAGGCGCTGGCGCGTTGACCCGGGTGGCGTGCCACCATCTCGAGCACATGCACGATTGGCGCTCGTAGGTGACCGGCAGGTCGGCGTGACAGCGCAGATACCCCTTTCTGGTAAGATCGCGCTGTTCGGTTCCAGCTCATTATTTCCTGAGGGAGATTCGTTCCCATGTGTCGTCTGAGAACGCTCGTCGTACCCGCGGTCGTTGTGGCCCTGTTGCTGTCCGGTGGCTTGTTTGTGCAGGCCGCGCCGCAGGCAGGCGCGAAGCCGACCGTCAGCAAGTCCGGCTACATGTTTCTGGACTTCTGGTTCCTGGCCGGGTTCGACTACAACCCGAACGACCCCTTTGATCCGTCGCCCAAGTTGACCAAGGGCACCATCCCCGCCAACATTCTCGCGTTGCAGGGCAAGAAGGTCGAGATCTACGGCAACATCCTGCCGCTCGACTACGACAGCTCCGGCACCTCGTCGTTCATTCTCAACGCCAGTGTGGACGCGTGCGGCTTTGGCGGCGTGCCCCGCATAAACGAGTGGATCTACGTGACGATGAAGCCGGGACAGAAGGCGCGGACCTACGGCGCCGGCTACGAAATTCTGGTGCGGGGCACCTTCAGCATTGCCGAAGAAGTTGAGAAGGACCGTCTCGTTGGTCTCTACTCGATCGTCGCGGACAGCGTGCAGTAACCCGGCATGTTGCTCGACATCACCGACCTGCAGAAGAGTTTCTCCTCACCGGACGGTGAGCGCACACTGATCGTCGATGTGCCGCGCTTCACACTCGCCGCCGGCGAGCAGGTGGCCGTGCGCGGCGCCAGTGGCTCCGGCAAAACAACATTCCTCAATCTCATCGCCGGAATCCTGCAGGCCGATACCGGCACGATCACGCTCGACGGCAACAACATGACCACACTCTCCGAGAGTGGTCGTGACCGCGTGCGTGCAAAGACCATCGGGTACGTGTTTCAGAACTTCAATCTGCTGCAGGGCTACACGGCACACGAAAACGTGATGCTGGGCATGTTGTTCGGATCCGGTGTGGACGCCGCGCGTGCGCGTGGCCTGCTGGAACGTGTGGGACTCTCGCACCGGATCAACTATCGCCCTTCGCAGCTGTCGATCGGCCAGCAGCAGCGCGTGGCCGTGGCGCGTGCACTGGCCAACAAGCCCAAGCTGGTGCTGGCGGATGAACCCACCGGCAATCTCGACCAGCGTCATGCCGGCGAAGCCCTGGCCTTGATTCGTGAGGTGTGCCGTGAGAACGGCGCGGCCCTGTTGTTGGTGAGTCACGACCCGGCGATTCTTGGCCTTTTTGATCGCAGCGAGGATCTCGGCGACCTCAACCGTGCCGCGGCCGCCCACGCGGCGCCGGCCGCAGGAGTGACGGCATGAGTCTGATGTCCATCGTGCGCCGCAGTCTGCGGCAGCACTTCCTCTCCTCGCTCATCACCGTCGTCTCCGTCGGCCTGGCCGCAGGGCTGACGATGTCGGTGTTTGCGATTAATGCACAGACGTACGACGCCTTCACTGGCGGTCGTGTCGGCTTTGACGCTGTGCTTGGTGCACGCGGCAGCCAGTTGCAGCTCGTGCTCAACACGGTATTTCACCTCGAAACGTCACCGGGCAACATTCCGTGGTCGATGTACCGGGAGATCGCCGACGACTCGCGTGTGACCCTCGCCATTCCGTACGCGGTCGGCGACAACTATCAGGGCTACCGCATTGTCGGCACGACGACACAGATGTTCACCGACTTCACCTACCGCGAAGGGCAGGGCTTTGAGCTCAAGTCAGGTGGCCGGGTATTCGACGAGACCAAGAAGGAAGCCATCGTTGGCCACTACGTGGCCGACCGGCTGGGCCTGGAGGTGGGGTCCACGTTCCTGCCGTATCACGGCTTGCAGTTCAGTGAACGGCAGCGGCACAACGACCAGTACACGGTTGTTGCGGTGATGGAGCCGACCAATGGTCCGTCCGACCGCGTGTTGTGGATTCCCATCGAGGGCATCTACAGGATGTCCGGCCACGTGTTGCGCGGGTCCGGGGAGCCCTACCGCGCGACAGACGATGCGCCGGTGCCGGAGGAACATCGCGAAGTCAGTGCGGTGATGCTGAAGCTGCGGAATCCGCAGGCCGGCTTCCTGCTCAATCAGACCATCAACATGCAGGGCAAGGTCGCCACGCTGGCGTGGCCGATTGGCCGGGTCATGGCGGAGCTGTTTGACCGCATCGGATGGGTCAGCCGGATTCTCAGCATGGTCGCGTATTTGATCGTGGTGGTGGCCGCCGGGTCGATTCTGGCGAGCATTTACAACACGATGAACGAGCGGCGCCGCGAGTTTGCCATCCTGCGTGCACTTGGCGCTCGGAGAGGCACGGTGTTTTCGGCGATCGTGCTGGAGTCCACGACCATCACCGCCCTTGGGGCGCTCGTCGGCTTCCTTGTGTACGGCGGCATTCTGTCGGCGGCGTTTGTGATTGTGCGCGCGCAGACCGGCGTGGTGCTTGATGCGTTCAAGTTTGATCCGGCCCTGTGGATGACGCCGGTGGGCATGATTCTGCTCGGTGCGCTCGCTGGCCTGGTGCCGGCGTTCAAGGCGTACCGCACCGACGTGGCGTCGAACCTGACGCCGCTGTCGTGATTCCAAAGTGCCTGAGGTTGGCCATGACGTTCAGAATTTGTGCGGTGGTGTTGCTCGGCCTTGGCGGGATCGCGTGTGGAGGCGAGACGCCGACACCTGACGCCGTGCCGGCTACGTCTGGTGTTGAGGCCGGGCCTGCTGGAGTTGCGCCGAGTGTCGAGGCAGACACCACAAGCATGGGGCACGCGCACCAGGCACCACATGGCGGTGTGCTTGTGGAACTGGGCGACCATTTTGCGTACCTCGAACTGGTGCTCGATGCGGAGGTCGGGTCGCTGACGGTGTACGTGCTCGATGCGGAAGCCGAGCAGGCATTGCGCATCACGCAGCCGACGATCGGCGTCACGTTTGATGCGCCTGAACGGATGACCGGACAGGCCTTTACGCTGGAGGCGCGTGGCAACGTGCTGACCGGCGAGACCGTGGGCGACACCTCCCAGTTTGGTGTGACGGACTCGGCGCTCAAGGGTATGAGCGTCAATGGCGCGCGCATTCGGGAGGTCATCGTCAAGGGGCAGACCTTCCGTGACCTCGTGGTCACCCCGTCGACTCAGGATTAGGTCGTCCCGCCCCTCACCGCACGATCGGACGCCTTACCAGCGGAGCAGGCGGGTGACCTTCACGACCAGCGCCCGGGTCTCCAGTGTCCGCGGGATCCGCGTCGAGGTGTCGCCGGACCGACCATCCGAATAGACCACGAATATTTCAGAGCCGGGTTGATACTCCCACCGGAACCGGGCATTGGTCGTCAGTGACTGACTCGACGTGCGGTACTGGACCAGTGACGAGACGAACATCCGTGGCGACAGCGTGAACGTCATGCGGGACCCGAGGACGTGCGAGTCCTCGTCGCCGTACGGCGTGCGCACACGATTAAACGACAGGGACGGCTCGGCATAGAGTCGCGAAGAGAACGCGATTCGCCCGCGCCACGACGCCTCGGTGATCGTGCCTCCAAAAAATCCGCCGTGTGCGACCGAGAGGAACCCGGAGAGGCGCCGTGTCGGGGAGAGCTCGTAGTTCACCTGCGTCTGCCGGAAGCGGTACTGGCCCGCCGGGATATCGGCCCCAAGGTTCGTCGTCTCGGTCAGGTGTTCGGTGGCCTCCTTCACCTCGATCGACAGCCGCTCGGTGTTGGTGAACTCGAGTCGAAATGTCCCGGTGATCGCGCGCGACTCGAGGCTGCCCCCGGTGGTGGAGTACTGGTCGAACTCGCCCTCAAAAAACACCTTGCGTACGCCAGGAACACCGGCTGGGCGCGGGCTGAACCGGCCCTCGGCGTTTGTCCGTCGGAACGCACCCCGGCGAAGAAATCCGACGGCCGGATCGAAGTCGTTGCCCACGTACAGGTAGTCGCCCTCCAGTCCGTAGCGATCCGAGCTGTACCCGGCGCGGGCCTGGTAGCTGGACCCGTCACGCCCCGTCGCGTCGCGCTCGTCGGTTCGGGCCCAGTACGCGCTGGCGCTGAACTCCGTTGTGAGGTTCAGCGCGAGGTCTGCCCCGTAGGCGTAGCTGGTGGCGCTGTCGCCCAATACGGGCACACCGCGCCGTGTGGCGATGGCGCCGATGCGACTGCGGCTCAGCAGATCACGACTGACGCGCAGGACCGAATAATCCGTAGGATGCGTCTCCACGACGTCAGAGGTGCCCGTACGGACATGCAGGGCTCCGACTTGAAACCCCGCGCCGCGTCCCTGCAGGCGGCTGCCGAGCACAATCGGGACCTGTTGCCCCTCAGCAATCCCAATCCGACGGCTGTAGAACATCACCGGTGCGTTTGCCCCGAACCCTCCGCCGCCTCCACCCCCTCCGCCCCCTCCGCCACCGCCACCGGAGTTGCCGAAACTGAAGTAATCCTGTCCTTCGAGAAAGAACTCGCGCTTCTCGGGAAAGAAGAGACTGAACCGCGTGAGATTCACCTGCTGTTCGTCGATCTCGACTTGCGCGAAGTCCGTATTGATCGTGACATCCGCTGTCAGGTTCGGCGTGAGTGCGTACTTGATGTCGCCACCGATTTCGCTACCGAACTTGTTATCGATCACCGGCAGCCGGACGTGGTCAGTGGCGACGCGCGCAACGGTGTACGGTTTGAGTTCGATGTTTTTCCCGGCCGCCGGAAGATCGAGACCGACGAGGGTGCCGCCAGCGGAGACACGGTTCAAGGCCTGCGGGCCGGCAAGGATCCGGGGCACCGGCGTG